>JBCCZZ010000010.1:0-162221 GCA_039186605.1 Planctomycetota bacterium
CGAGTCCGGCCTCAAGTCTCTCTTCGAAGAGCACGGTTCCGTCACCGACGTCAAGATCATCATGGACCGTGAGACCGGCCGCAGCCGCGGCTTCGGCTTCGTCGAGATGAGCGACTCCGACGCTCAGACCGCGATGAACGAGCTCAACGGCAAGGACTTCGACGGGCGTTCCCTCGTCGTCAACGAGGCCCGCGAGCGCCAGGCCGGCGGCGGCGGCGGCGGCTACGGCGGCGGTCGTGGCGGCGGCGGTGGTCGTGGCGGCTACGGCGGCGGCGGCGGAGGCCGCGGCGGCGGTGGTGGCTGGGGCGGCGGCGGCGGCGGTGGCCGCGGCGGTCGTGGCGGCGACTACGGCGGCGGTGGAGGCCGCGACGACGGCGGCTGGTAAGCCACCTTCATCGAACGAATCTTTTCGAGCACGCCGGCGCCCTATGCGTCGGCGTGCTTTCTTTGTGTTTCGTGGGACAGATGACCCCACTGGCGGTACACGGGCCCAAATCCCGATACCTCCCATCAGGTGAACTCTGAGCAGAGCGAACACAATGGCGAACGGCACGGCTGGCGTGAGACGCTCCGCGTCATCATCTTCGAGGCCGACACCCCCCTGGGGAAAACCTTCGATCTGATCCTGATGCTCGCGATCATCGCGAGTGTCTTCGCTGTCGCGTTCGAGACCGTCGAGTCGGTCGCGGCTGATTACGGCCGAGAGCTTCGGATCGTCGAGTGGGTCTTCACGATCCTCTTCACCATCGAGTACGTGCTGAGGCTCATCAGCGTGCGTAAGCCGGGCGAGTACGCTCGCAGCTTCTTCGGCGTTGTGGATCTGCTGAGCTTCCTCCCGACGTATCTGGCCGCCTTCATCCCGGGTGCACAGACGCTCCTGGTCGTGCGTGCACTGCGGCTCATCCGTGTGTTCCGCATCCTGAAGCTCGCGCGGTTCGTCAGCGAGGGGGGCCAGCTCCTGCTCGCCGTGAAGAACAGCCTCCCGAAGGTCAGTGTGTTCCTTGTTGCCGTGCTCACGACCGTGATCATCGTCGGAACGATCATGTACCTCGTCGAGGGCCCGGAGAACGGATTCACGAGCATTCCGCAGAGCGTCTATTGGGCGATCGTCACCATGAGCACAGTGGGCTACGGCGATCTCGCACCAGCGACGCCGCTTGGCAAGACCCTTGCCTCGATCGTCATGATCATCGGCTACGGCGTGCTCGCCGTGCCCACCGGCATCGTGACCGCCGAGATCGGCCGCGCCGATCGGACGAAGAAGATCAGCACCAAGGCGTGTGCCGACTGCAGCCTGGGGGGCCATGACCCGGACGCCGAGTTCTGCAAGCGGTGCGGCGCTCGCCTCTAGGAGACCTCGCGATGCCTGGTTGGTTGCTCATCGGGATCATCGTCGTGGTGGGGGCGCTCAGTGCTCTCCAGCCTGGCATGAACGCGCGGATGGGTACGGCGGCCGGCAGCCCCTGGACCGCGGCGATCGTGAACTTCTTCGTTGGTCTGATCCTGCTCTTTGCCTTCGCGATCTTCACCAGGGCGCCGATCCCTCAGCCTTCAAAGCTGATGGCCGCTCCTTGGTGGGCATGGCTCGGCGGGGTGTGCGGCGCGTTGCTGGTCGGGTTCGCGCTGATCGCGGCCCCGAGGCTTGGGGCCGTTGTCCTCGTACTCGCGCTCGTCGCGGGTCAGGTCATCGGCTCTGTCATCGCTGATCAGTACGGGCTCGTGGGCTTCGACAAGCGGCCCGTCTCACCGGTCCGGCTGATCGGTGTCGCGCTTGTGGTTATGGGCCTGCTGGTGACGCGGCTTGATAGCCGGTCGGGACAGGATGCTGAGGGGCCGGATCAGCCGGCGGAGACTGCGGGCTAAGCGTTCTTGGCGGTGTCAGCCGGGCTGATCGCGCCACACTTCGGGCAGATCACACCGTGGGGTCCGGCGGGCTCGCCCTCGACGCTCTCGCCGCACGACATGCAGACCGGGGCGCTCAGCCTGCCTCCAAGCGTGTTTACCGCGACCGCGACCGCGGTAATCGCGACCCCTGTCACGATGATCACCGGTGCCGCAGCAAAGGACACGGCCGCAACCCCCGCGATGCCCGCGGCAACCGCAACCCCGAATACGCGGAGTCTCACGCCGTGAAGCCAGCGGAGCCGCTGGCTCAACTCCATTGTGGCGCGGGCGGTGAGCTGTTCGGGCAGCGGGACCGGCAGCCGGTCCAGCAAACGCCGGATCGTCTCCTCGGCCTTGGGCGTCTCGGTTTGAGGCTGCTGATCCTGGGGCATCCGCGGCATAGTACGGATCATCGGCCGCGCAGGTTGGCCAAGATCGAAACGCTTGGATGAAGATCCATGAACTCACCCGAGTGGGCGGTATAGATCGATGATTTTCTGGACCTTCCGGGGGGTAGGGACCCGCTCCATATCGATCTCGATCTCGTCTGAGCCAGAACTGGCGATGCCAACTCGACCGACGCCCCAGATCCGCTCCCACAAGCTCTGCTGGATCGTGACGTTACGGATGTTGTCGTGGAGCACCTCGCTGGAGTCGCGGCTGAACAGCCCGACCTGGCGCACGGTCCGCTTGTTCGTGATCTCAAGGCGTTTGGTCATCGACTTGAGCTTCCAGAAGCCCAGTCCGAGACCAACTACGGCGATCGCTCCAAGACAGGTCCAACTCGCCCACGCCCAGGGTTCTTCTTTGCCCCATCGGAACCAGAACACGCCGTAGAGCGACGCAAGCATGGCCGCCACGTCCAGGAGAAACACGCCGGGTCTCGCCCGGAACATCGCCTCGTGGACTGTGAGTACCGGCTGCTCGGGACCCGAATCTGGCGGATAGCCCGCCTCAACCGCGCGGTCGGGTTCGTCGGCGTTTCGCGGCGCCGGCTGGCTGGACTCCGCAGCCGGGGAAGCTGCGTCATCCTGGGCTGGCTCCGGGGTGTGCTCGGGGGTCTCGGTGTGCTCGAAGTTGTCTCGTTCGTCAGGCATTGGCTTTCAGGGTACTTCCGGTCGTCTTCTTCGGGATCCGCCGCGCCCGCTTCCGCGCACTGGGAGTCGGTACCCTTCCCGAAGCGGCGGCCGCGCGTGCGGGCCGCCCGGCTCGGACCATGGACCGGAACCCGAACGCCACATGACGACCGCCCCGATCCGTCCCCATACCGCCGGCCTTGCGTCAGGCCGGAGCGATCCCGGAACACCGCCAGAGGTGGCCCGCGTGACCACTGTGATTACGACCTGGAACAAGCCCGAGGACGCTGCCCTTGTCGCCGGCGCCGTCGCGAGGCAGGAGGGTTGCGGCGCGGTGGTCGATCTCGTGATCGTGGATAACGCGAGCAAGCCCGAGCACCGGGCACGGCTGCTCGAGCTTGTCTCGCCCGATGCCGTAGTTGCTAACCGCTCGTCCGATCCGCGAAAGCCGGACTTCGCGCGAACGCCGGACAGAAACGCTCGCAACGGACGGGTCGCCTCGATCACCGTCGTGCTCAACCAGGAAAACATGGGCGGGTGTGGGGGGTTCAACACTGGCATGCGCTACGCCGCGGCGCGGCACAGGCCTGACTATGTCTGGCTGCTCGACGATGACATCGACCTGCCGAATGTAGCGCTCGCGAGGCTGCTGGAGTCGGCTGAAGACCGGCCGGACGCTGCGCTCTTCGGGTCGCGGACCGTGGACAAGCGTGATCGTGCAACCACGATCGAGACCACGATCTTCCTGCGGCTGAGCGATGGGCTCATGGGGCCTGATCCGGACGACAGCGACCCACGAGCGGACGCACATCGTGTGTGGCGCAGATCGGACCGCATGACCGGTCTTCGTGACGTCGATGTCGTCAGCGCCTGCAGCATGCTCGCAAGATGGCCGGCCGTAGAACGCGTCGGCTTCTGGGACGACCGGTTCTTTCTCTATTGTGACGATGCCGACTGGTGCGTGCGCACGGCGCGGGCCGGGTACGGCGTTGTGCTCAATCTCGATGCTGTGGTCTATCACACGCCCTGGTTCGAGAAGCTCACACCCACGCGGTCGTATTACGCTCAGCGGAACCAGATCTGGCTCATCGCAAACGGTGTTGGATCACCGCGACTGCTCGTTGCGAGGCGTCTGCTTGCGTTGCTCCGGGATGCGGTCGTGTCGGTCCGGGCACGAGACCGGGATCGTTCAGCGATGCTGCTTCGCGCCGCTGAGGATGCCGCGCGGGGGCGCGGCGGGAAGCTCGTCGACCTTCCGTCACAGGAGCGCAAGGCACTCCTCGCGGCGTTCGTTCGTGCATCGCTGTTCGGCATGCTCGCGATCGCAGCGCCGAGCAGGCTCAAGGGTAACGTGTGAGCAAGCGGATCTTGGTTCTTGGTTGGGCGCGTTTGCGGAACCAGGCCCGCGAGGGCAGCGGGTACAACTTAGTCGCGAGCGAGCAGGCCGCCGGGCTGGCCGCACGCGGTCATCAGGTCGTCTACATCCGAAGCGGAATGGACTACGCGTTCCCGCCGGGTCCGCGCGTGCGGTATCGCGAGACCTGGCGCGGCGTCCGGTGCTATGACAGCGTCAACAGCCCGAACCTATCACCGGCGGGGAGCAACTTCCGGAATGTTGAGGCCGAGTTTGCTGCGCCCGAGCACACCGACTCGATCGTGCGCGCGGCGACGGATCTGTTCCACGGGGAACGGGCTCACGCCGCGCTGATCCACAGCTTGGAGGGGTTCGGTTTCGATCTGATCGGAGCCCTAGAGGATGCCGGCGTGCGCGCAATTGTGACGCCGCACAACTACTTCTTTGTGTGCCCGCAGGTTGACCTGCTGCGAGGTGAGGGTGCGATATGCCACGATTTCGAGGGCGGCGCACAGTGCGAGGGGTGCATCGAGGCACCGCAGCCCGGCCGGGCCAAACTCAAGCGCGGCATCGAGCAGGCCGTCGAGTTGGCAGTGGGCGAGACGACGGCTCGATACGGCAAGTGGGTGTTCGCGCAACTCAAGGGCGGGACGGGTGACCCTGAGCCATTCGAGCCCTGGGCGGTGGGGGAAGGCGGTCGCTTTGAGCCGGTCGAGGGAGATGAGTTCTCGAACGCCGAAACCCAATTGCTCGATGCGAACGAGCGTTTTCTTGCGAGCGATGTGCATCTGAAGGTGCTCGATAGGTCGCCTTATGGAAGGCGGCGTGCGGCTGGCGTCGCTGCGCTGAACCGGGCGTCGCTTGTTACACCGCCCAGTGCGTTCCTCGGTGAGGTGTACGTGAAGATGGGTTTGGATCGCTCGAAGCTGAAGGTGGTCCGGCTTGGGTTGCCTCACCTTGATCGGATCAGCGCGGCCGCGAAGGCATCGCCGTTCGCTGAGGCGCCGCCTTGGGCGCCGGGCTGCGGTCGCCCGCTGCGGATCGCGTTCCTTGGAACGGTGCGGTCCAACAAGGGGCTCGAGGTGTTTGTGCGTGCGATCGAGTCGCTCGATGACGTGACGCGATCGAAATGCCGGTTCATCATCCGGGCGTTCGGACACGATGCGCCGTATCGGAGGCGGCTCGCGCACCTGCCGGAGGTATCGATGCTGGGTGGGTACGACCCAATCGACCTGATCGGCATGGCGGCCGATTACGACGTCGGTGTCCTGCCCCACGTGTGGTTCGAGAACTCACCGATCGTGATGCTCGAGCACCTGCACGGCGGGCGGCCGGTGATCGCGAGCCGGCTGGGTGGCGTGCCCGAGTGGGTTAGAGACGGTGTTAACGGGTGGTTGGTGCCCGGCGGGGAGAGCGAAGCGATGGCGCAGGCGATCGTGTCTGTGGTATCTGAAGATGCAGCGATACCCCGAGACGTTGGGTCGCCGCTACTCACAACCGTTTGTGCACACCTAGATGAAGTTGAATCACTGTTCAGTCACGCCGACGCCTGCTCCCGATGAGCACCCGCCTGCGAGGAACGCCGCGGTCCCGGGTGCCGGCACAATCTCCGTCCGCGTCGAGAACAGGTTGAACTTGCTGTTGAAAGACGTGGTGCCGTAGACGATCTGGCCGATGCAAGCGACACCGCTGGAGTCCACCCTCGCGAACAGGAACAGCTTGCGCCCTGTGGTCTCGAAGCCGACTTCGCGGAACTCCTGGAACACGTCGAAGGCTGCAGCGTGCGCGCATGATGGCGCAGCCGTGAACATCCCGACACAGATAAGGATTGAGCTTCGCACCATGACAGGCCTCCTGGGGCCGCCAGGGCGGGTCCTCCTCCGAAACAAGGAAAAGGCCTGTCTCTCTCCTGTTCGAATATTACAAGATCTGCGGTATCAACGCAAGGGGTTGTCCCTGGCAGAACCTGCGCGTCTGGCGGCTCAGTCGAGGATGGCTAGACGAGCAGCGATCATCATCCCGAGATTCCCGTCCGGGGTGCGGGCTTCCCCTCGGTGCGAGAGCAGTGTGACGAAGACGCGGCTCTCGGGGAGCGAGACGAGATACGAACGCCATCCATTGATGCCGCCCAGTGGAAGGCGAAGCGCAATCCGTTGTGTTCGGCGTTTACTCAGCCGAGGCCGTAATCGGCCGTCTCGCCGTTGGGCAGTTCGGTCGGGTGTTACATCTGGGTGTCGATCTGGCCCAGGAAGTCGTCGAGTGGCTGAGCGCTAGCTGGTATCGCGGCCGGAGCGAGCGCAACTACGGCGGGCATGAGGAAAGCGAGCGTGCGACGCTTGGGCCTGTGGCATTCTGGAACGGTTCCGCGCAAGAGCCTTGTGGGGGTCAGCTTGGAAGGCTTTAAAGCATACTCGGGCTCGCTTTGTCCTCTGGAGATCACCTGCTTGCACCATTTGGTACCGTGTTGAAAGACCCATAAGCCGCGTACGGGCCGGGGTGTGCGGCTTGTGCAGCGCAGGCCCGTGCTGTTGTAACACCGGCTCTGTTGCCCAAGATCTGGTGGATGGATCGAGGATGAGGTCTGGCCGAGTTCAGAGACATGAGGTATCGCAGGGGTCGGCGGTCCATGGCGACCATCGTGGGCTTCGTTCTCGCCCAGGCTTTCGCGTTGGCGGTCGGCTGGTTCTTTGTCTACAACGCGACCCACGAACGGATTGCTGCAAGCGTTGATGAAGTCATCATCGACAACAACCGGCGGGTTGCGCAGAGCCTCGTGGAGGCCATCGGCGAGCTTCCGGACAACTTCGATGCCGAAGACCAGGGCTGGCAGCGGGCCCAGAAGTTGATTGAGAGCGTGCAGCTTGGCGCGGGTGGGTTTGCTTGCATTCTCGACGAAAACGGCGCGATCGCGTGTCATCCGGATATCAACGCGGACCCATCGCTTCGAGGGGTCAACCTGGGTGAGCATGTTTTCACGCTGCCCGGTACGGATGTTCCGGTTCCGATCGCAGAGAGCGGGACCGATGGCGTCGAGGTCGGGATCGCGGATTTTGCGATCAACGGCAAGCACTACGTAGCGACCCAGACCGTCAGCGAGTCTGGTGCACGACTTCTCGTTCACCAGCCGGTCTCGGGGTTGACTACGGCATCGGAGCAGGTGACGTCCGGGTTGCTGCTTCAGATGGCCGTGGCGGCGACGCCGGTCCTCATGCTGACGGTTACAGTTGGTGTTGTCTTTATCCGTGGTCACTCCAAAGCGCTCCGGCGCTGGAACAGCGAGCTTGAAACCAAGGTCGAGCACAGGACGGTCCAGCTCGAGAAATCGCGCCGTGCGATTGTGACCGCGCTCGCGACGCTTGCCGATTATCGTGACAACGAGACTGGGCGGCACGTGATCCGAATCAGTGAGTACACGGTCGTCATTGCGCGGTATGTGCGTCATCAATACGACGAGATCGACGATCGCTGGATCGAACGCCTCCGGCTCGCATCGATGCTGCATGACATCGGCAAGGTCGGGGTACCCGACGCCGTCCTGAGAAAGCCCGGAAAGCTAACCGAGCAAGAGTTCGCCGCAATCCGCTCGCACCCGAGCTTCGGTGCGGACACCCTCATCAAGGTGCATCACGAGATCGAGGACGATCCGCTTATCAAGATGGCGATCGAGATCTCGCTGTTCCATCACGAGCGATGGGATGGCAGTGGCTATCCCACCGGCATTGCCGGGGATCAGATCCCGCTTGCCGCACGGATCACCGCGATCGCGGATGTGTTCGACGCGCTGATGTCCAACAGAGTTTATAAGCCCGCGATGCCGATCGACAAAGTCAGGGCGATCATTGTCGAATCCTCGGGTTCACACTTTGATCCAGAGCTGGTTCGGGCGTTCCTTGCGGTCGAAGCTGAGCTCTGCAAAGTCAGAGCGAACCTGGATGATTCACAGCTCCCGAAGGCTTCTGCCGCGTAGGGACCATCTCATTCATGGAATGGGTAGTTGTAGAGCTACTCAACCGCATTCAGTCCCTTGATTGGTGGAGGATGCGGTCTGGATGTTGGAGACTTCCGATTATCGACGTGGCATAGCGATCCAACGCCGGGTGAGCCGACTAGCGCTTGTGCTCCGGGCTGGCGAAGTCGGTCTTGCAGCCCGCGTCCCAGGCGTCTGGCAGGTTGCCATGAGCGGGGATGCCGCCCTGGTCCTTGAGCATGCGGGCCAGGTGCATGCAGTTCCACGCGAGGAAGGTCGTGTTGCGGTTGGTGAAATCGTTCTCCGGCCCGCCCGAGCCCGGGTCGGCGTACGACGGACCGGGGCCGGCTTCGCCCATCCATCCGGCGTCGGCCTGGGGCGGGATGGTGTACCCGATGTGGCTGAGTGAGAACAGGATGTTCATCGCGCAGTGCTTGACGCCGTCCTCGTTTCCGGTGATGAGCGTTGCGCCGACCTTGCCGTAGTCGCGGTACTGGCCCTTGTCGTTGAAGCTGTGGGTGTAGCCGTACATGCGTTCGAGCACGCGGTTGCACACGCTGGACTTCTCGCCCAGCCAGACGCTGGTGCACAGGACCAGGATGTCGCAGGCGTCGACTTCGGCTTGGAGCTGGGGCCAGTCGTCGCGTTCCCACTCGGGGGTCTGCGACATGTCCTGGCCCAGCCCGGCCGCGAGCACGTAATCGACCGGTCGGATGACCTTGGTGGTGACGCCGTTGGCCTCGAAGACCTTCTGTGCCACGCCGATGAGCTTCTCGGTGTGGCTGAGCACCGGCGTGCGGTTGAGCGTGCAGTTGAAGAAGAGGACGTTCAGGTCGTCGTACTTAGCGGGCGGCGCGGTGCACTCATGGGCGGTGCGGGCGTTGAACTGCTCGGACACGGCGTGTCTCCTGGGTACGGCCGGGCCCTCTGTGACACCGGCATTCAGTCGATCGTTATCGTAGTGGTGCGGGTCCGATCTGTATCGTGGCCCATTGCACCCAACCACCTCCGTCTGCGAAGCGCACGCCAACCGGGTCCGCTGAATAACTTCTTATGAGAATCCCGCGTTCGGCTCTCCAGAGGAGCGATGACTCCGCTCGTGGTCCGCCTTGCGCCAGACCCCATCAATGCCTGGGCAGATGGAGCTTCCATATGACGGAACATGCGGTATTCTGACTATTGATCGACGGGCGATCACAGTTCGACCTGTGAACGGAGATCGGCATGTTGGTACTCAACATAGGCGTTGCAGCCTTCATCATCGCGGCGTCTCAGCCGGAGTTTATATTCTACGAAGAATCCGATGAAAGTCGGTATTACTACACGCTGGAACGCCGCACGGTGTTCGAGACCGTTGATTTCATCGAGAGCAACTTTGGTGCTAGTGCTCACCTGGTGACCATCACCGACGAGTTTGAACAGGTCCTGGTCAATCGCGGGCTGCCGTTTGGTCCACTCTTCTGGATTGGCTACACCGATACGTTCCAAGAAGGGAACTTTGGGTGGGTCACCGGAGAGGGGAGCAACTTCGAGTTCTGGGCTTCAAGTGAGCCGAGCGGCGATGGCGACTTCGTCGCCATCGATCCGGCTTCGTCATTCCGTCCCGGGGAGTGGGTAAATCTGGACGGTCAGGAGCGGATCTTCGCGGTGATCGAAGAGCCCATCCCGCCGTGCAACGTGGCGGACCTGGAGAAGCCGTTCGAGATTCTCGATTCCGTCGATGTCATGGAGTTTCTTGACGCGGTCCAGCTTGGTAAGACGAGCGCCGACCTCGACGGCAGCGGTCAGCTCGACTTCTTCGACGTGATCACCTATCTCGGAGTCTTCGACGCGGGTTGTTCCTGATGGGACTTTATCATTCGTGAAGCAGTCCGCGCTGCGCCGGATTAGCCGTTCCACTTCCGCGTATCCGGCCCGTCGTACTCCGCCACAGGCCGGATCAGCCGGTTGTTCGCGTGCTGCTCCAGCACGTGGGCGGCCCAGCCCGAGACGCGGCTGGCGACGAAGATCGGGGTGTACTGCGGCACGGGGATGCCCAGCGTGAAGTAAGTCAGCCCGCAGGGGAAGTCCACGTTCGGGTGGATGTTCTTCTCATCCAGCATGATCTGCTGGACCTTCTCGCCCAGTTCGAACCAGCCCGGGAACTCGCCGCCCGCCTTGTCTGCGGCCGCGCGGCCCAGGGCGTGGAGGATCGGGGCGCGGTGGTCGCCGTTCTTGTAGACGCGGTGGCCGAAGCCCATGAGCTTCCGCTTTTCCTCGAACGCCTTGTGCATCCAGGCCTCGATCTTTGACGGGTCGTTGTCGTCGCCGACGTCCTTGCGGATGTCCTGGAGCATGTCCATCGCGGCCTCGTTCGCGCCCCCGTGGAGCGGGCCCTTGAGTGCCGCGATGGCGCCGGTCATGGCGCCGTGCAGATCGCTCAGGGTCGCGCTGATGACTCGAGCGGTGAATGTGCTCGCGTTGTAGTCGTGCTCGGCGTACAGGATGAGCGACACATCCATGACCTTCTCGGCCTCGGCGGTCGGCTTCTCACCCGTCATCAGGTAGAGCATGTTGGCGGCGTGACTGAGGCTCGGATTGCCGCCCGTCTCTGGTTCAACTGCGTCGTGCCCGTCGAGTGTGCGTTGCATCACGCCGATGATGCTCGGGACTTTGGCGAGGATCCGCTTGGACTTGCGCAGTGTTGCATCGAGGCCGTTGTCCTGGCTCTCCGGGTCGAGGTTGCCGAGCAGGCTGACCGCGGTGCGAACCACGTCCATGGGCACAGCGCTCCCGCGCTCGAGCATGGGCTTGGTGAGCTTGACGAAATCGTGGACCTCGGCGGGCAAGGGGCGCTCGGCGACGAGTTCCTTGTTGAAGCGGTCCAGATCGGCGGCGCTGGGCTTCTCGCCCTCAAGCAAGAGATAGGCCACCTCTTCGAAGGTCGCGTTCTCCGCGAGGTCGTGGATCTCGTACCCGCGGTAGATGAGCCCGCCCTGCTCGACCGAGCAGATGCTGGTGCTGCCCGCGGTGACGCCTTCGAGTCCGCCCTTGGACATTGTGGGATCCCTTTCGCTCCGGCCGCGCATCGCGCGTCGGTCCTGCCGCACACCGGTGAGAAAGCTCCCCGGGGACGATTGTAGGAGGGGGGATCGGTCGGGCTTAGACCGTTTCTCAGCGGTTGGCGGTCGGCACTTCCCAGGGCGTGCCGGGGGTGTAGCCCAGGAGCTCGTACAACTCGTCGCGTGTCTGCATTGAGCTCAGCAGTCCCTCGGCGGTGCCGGATTCTTTGAGTTGCGCGAGGGCATCGGTGACCGCCTTCATCGCGATCCTGAGAGTGGTGACAGGATAGATCACGATCGAGTAACCCATCTCTGCGAAAGTGTTCAGGGGGATCATGTCGGTTGTGCCGAACTCGGTCATATTCGCGAGCAAGTAGGGCTTGGCTTCCCCCATGCTCTCCATGGCCTGCGCAAACGCTTTGAAGTCTTCCGCTGTGCCAAGGCCTTCGGGGAAGATCATGTCGGCGCCGGCGTGGACGTAGGCCTTGGCACGTTCGATCGATGCGGCTATCCCATCGACGCTGAATGCATCGGTGCGTGCGCAGACAATGAACGTTCCGTCTCCTGTATCGCGTGCGGCCTTCGAGGCCCACTGGACCTTCTCGACCATGTGATCGATGGGTACGAGTGTCTTGCCCCCCAGATGGCCACACCGCTTGGGGAAGACCTGATCCTCGAGGTGAAGGCCTGATGCGCCGGCGCGGTGGTACTCGATCACTGTGCGGCGTGCGGTCTCGGCCTCGCCGAAGCCGGTGTCGGCGTCGGCGAGTACGGGCAGGCCAGAGGCGAGTGAAACGTCACGGATCGCGCGGCAGAACTCCTCAAGGGTCTGAAGCCCGACGTCCGGCATCCCCATCGCGGTGCTCGTGGCCCCCCCTGAGACATAGCAGGCATCGAAGCCGGCTTGCTTCACGGCTCTGGCGACGAGGCCGTTAAAGGCGCCGGGTGCGGCGACGCATCCGGCATCCATCAGGTTGCGGAGGCGAGCGCCATTCGATTCGGTTTTGTGGTGACTCATCGCGCCATGCTATGGCTTGCTCAGGGTGTTGCGGCGGCGCCAAGCAGGCTTGAGACAAGGTTGATCGCATCTGCTGCGGTCTTGACCTCGTGGATCCAGGCCATCGTCGAATCAGGGATGAAGCCGGTGGATTCGAGGCCTCGCAGGAGCCCGAGTAGGCTGTCCCAGACGCCATTGATGTTCACGATGACGATCGGTTTCTGGTGGATCTCCAGCTGGTTCCAGGTGGCGACCTCGAAGAACTCGTCAAGGGTGCCGACCCCCCCGGGCAGGATGATGAAAGCATCGGCGAGGTCATGCATCATGGCCTTGCGCTCGTGCATGTCGTTGACCTTGTGGAGTTCCTGGATGTTCGGGTGTGCTCGCTCGATTTCAACGAGCACGGTCGGCAAGACGCCGATCACGTGACCACCAGCGTCGATGCAGGCCTGGGCAGAAGCGCCCATCATGCCGTTTTTGCCGCCGCCGAAGACCATCGCGAAGCCGGCGCGGCCGATGCCGTCGCCCACAAGCTTGGCGGCCTCGATGAAGGCGGGGTCGTTGCCGGCGCGGGAGCCGCAGTAGACGGTGACGTTTTTCTCTTGGGTACCCATAGGACAGCGTAGGGCGCTGCTGGCCGAGGTAGAGAGCAACGCGGTATCGCATCAGCGGTACCGCCCTCCACTCGGAGGGTTATTCAAATGTTGAAGCGTGTTGCTTTGTTGTGCGCGGCCGGGGTTCTCCTTGGTGGCTGCGCTGGGTCCGAGCCGAAACCCGCGTACCGGGGCTGGACCTCGGTTGATGAGCTGGAGCCGGTGAACGACGTGGTTCTGGTGGGCCAGCCCGACCCGACCGGGCTGCTCCGCTACAAACAGGCCGGTGGGGAGATGGTCGTTGACCTGCGCCGGGATCGGGAGCATGAGATGGGCGTTGGCTTCGATGAAGCGAAGTTCATGGAGGCCGCGGGGCTGCGATATGAGCGGATCCCCCTGAGCGGCAAGTCGTTCACCGCGGATGACGTTGATCGGTTCGGCGAGTTGCTCGACGAGCACCGAGCGATGCGGACGGGCCAGCCGCTGGTGGTCCATTGCGGCTCGGGTGGGCGGGCGCAACTGGTCTACGCGGCCTATGTGGGTCAGCGCGACGGGCTGAGCCCAATAGACACCGTGGACTACGCGATCGGGTTGGGTTCGGATTGGGAGCCTGGGCTTGAGCACCTCTGGGTGCTGTCGGGTGGTGATCCGGAAGAGGTGCCTGAGTTCGAGATCCCCGAGGATGAGGAGGAGAACTGAGGGCTCCAGCTTGTGTTCGAAAAATCTGGCACCGGGTTTGAAATCACAAGTTAGTAAACACAAACTATTCTCCGCAGGCGGTCTCGATCCACGCTGGAGGCATTCTTCAGGCGTGCGTCCGCCTTGCGGAGGGTGGTATGTCTGTAGACGCACTCAGACCGGACGGCGATCTCGAACGCCGTGTGCACGAGCTCACCGGGCGTGTTGATGAACTGACCGAACGCCTTGTGCGACTTGAGTCCCGCGGTGTGTCGGTTGCGCCAGCCAAGCCCGTGGTGCCGGCGCCGGTTCTACACGCACCGGTCGAACCGGTCCCGGCCCCGCTCGTCGGGCTGCCGAAGCCCGCACGATTCCCGGTTGAAGGCCAGCCAGCGAAGGCTGGCGCTTGGTATGAAGACGCCGACAAGAGACGGCAGGATCCGTCGATAGAGCTGAGGCAGATCCCAGTGCCAAAGGCTGGTGGGGGCGTGGATCTGGAGTGGCTGCTCGGCGCTCGGGGGCTTGCTGCCGCGGGCATGGTGATCGTCGTGGTCGGCATCGGGATGTTCCTGAAGTTGGCTTACGACAGCGGCTGGCTGGCCGCGATCTCGCCGGCGATGCGCTGTGCAGGCGCAGGCGCATTCGGTGCGGTGTTGCTTGTCATCGGTGAAGTACTCCGCCGACGCGTGAACCCTTTGGCGTCGTCGGGGGTGTCGGGCACAGGGCTGGCGGTGATGTACGCCGGGGTGCTCGCGGCATCCCGTGTGTTCGGGCTCCTCGATGGCGTCACAACGTTCGGGCTGCTGGCGGCGGTGACTGTGCTGGGTGTGTTCCTCGGCGCTCTGTCGGGACGCGTCATGCTCGCTCTGCTGTCACTTGCCGGCGCGTTCTTGACGCCGCTGATGCTCCAGCCCGAGGGACCATCGCTGGTCGCATTGCCGCTCTATCTCTTCGCCTTGTTGGTGCTTGGTCTCGTGCTGGCCGGCTGGAAAGGTGGGGCCTATTCGCGGGTTCGCAGGCTGGCCTGGTGGGGTACGACACTGATGGGTACCGGCTGGCTGGTGACCATCTACAACGCTGCGCCGGCGTACGGTCTCGTGTTCGTGGGTTTGGTCTGGCTCGCAACGGTGATCGAGCTGTTTGTGTCGGCTCGGTTCTTTGGCAGGTTGCGTGATCGCACCGCTTGGCCAAAGAACTCAAGTGCCGGCTTCCGCCGGGATGGCGATGAGATCCGGTTCGAAATCGTGTCCCTCCTGAGCCCGGAGGCGCGATGGCTGAACTCGGTGTTCGGCGCGACAGCGTGGGCGGCAGTGGCGGGGGCACTGCTGATCCGCGAGGTCGCACCGGGGTTGGAGTACATCGCGCCGATGGCTCTGGCACTCATGGGGATGGCCGTCGCGATCGTCGTGCAGCGCATGGGCGGGCCCGGTTCGCTTTGGCCTACGGATCCCACGCCTCGATCGGCGCTGATTTCAGCACTTGTTCTCGATGCGGCGATGCTTGTTGTTGCGGCGGTGCTCATGGGGCTTGGCGGGTGGGCACAGGTCGTCACCTGGTGTGCACTGGGATTCGCGGCGGTCGAGACATCGCGGCGCGTTCGTTTCCGTGCTGTCGGTGTGTTCGGTTTGCTCCTGCTGGTCGTGGCGCTGGTGAGGCTTGTGGTGACCGATTCTCAATGGCACCTGGGCGGACAGCCGGCACTCAGCGTGTTGGGTTTCGCGTTCACCCCTTGGTCCGCTCAGCTCGCATTGGTCGCGCTCGCGGCTGCCGCGGTCGCTATCCGGTCAAGCTATGTGAAAGAGAAGGAATTGGCCGCGTGCATGGCACTCTGGCTATCGGCGTGTTCGTTGTTCCATCCTGCTACCGAAGCGGCCTCGCTCGGACCAGCGATGGTCTGGCTGGGTGTGCTCGTGGCATGGCTGTCATCGTTCCTGAAGACGCGCACACTTCGGTCGAATGCTATCTGCGTCGCGGCAGTCGGGGCCGGGGTTGCCGTCCTTGGCTCGTTCGTTGTGACAGACTTCATGTTCACAAGTGACCAGCCGCGAATTGATGCGCTCTCTCTGGCGTTGTCCGCACTCGGTTGGGTAGCGATCGCTGCACTGGGCCGCCTCACCCTTGAACAACGCATCGGGGCCGCCGCGATGTCCGTGGTGCTTGGGACATTCGCTGTTTCTAGCGTCGTGCAATCGCGCGGCCTCCCCGATGCGCTCCTTGCGGGCTTGGCGTATGCCTTCGCGTTGGTTGTTGGTGGGCGCTGGCTCTGGCGTTGGGGAGTGACCAGCCTCTCGGCGATCCCGATGACTGCGGTACTGATCGGATGGGCCATCGAGCGTATCAGTACAGGTGGTCGCGCTCTGGATGGCATGCCCGTGTGGAATCAGGCCTTCCTAACTGTGGTATCGCTGGTTGTCGTGCTCGCTTGGTTTGCGCGGAGTGTCACCTCACGCGGCTTGGCCGATGATGCCGACTTGTTCGCCACGGATGGACGGCGTCTGATGCGCAACGCAGCGATGGTGCTGGTGTGGCTCGTTTCGCTCGTGGGCAGCTCGATCGAGATCCAGCGGGCCGCTGGTCAAGCGATGGCAGCCGAGTCTGCGATGGGCGCGGCTCTGTCGATCTGGTGTGGTCTCTTCGGGATTACATCGATCGCGATGGGTTTCCGGCTGGGTGCCGCACTGCGATACGCGGGCCTCACCCTCATGGCGTTTGTTATGGGCAAAGTGCTGTTGGTCGACACGCAGGTGCTGTCGGACGCGGCGCGGATCATCGCATCGATCTCGGTCGGATTGACAACGATCGGCGGGGGCGTTCTGTACGCGAGGTTCGCCGATCGCTTTAAAGGTTGAGCCTGTCCGTAGCGAAACGGTCGGTGACTAGTCCGGATCAATACTGCTGAACGATCGTGTCCATTGCCGGCCTGTCCCGTTCGGTGCGCGGCTCCACGCAAGTACCGATGTGCATGAGTCCGGCGATCTTCTCTCCCTCGGTCAAACCAAGCTCTGCGCAGAAACGTGCATCGAACGCGTACCACTCGGTCAGCCAGACGCCATCGAAGCCACGGGCACTTATCGCGTGGAGCATGTTCATGCACACGGCCCCCGCGCACAGTACCTGCTCCCATTCGGGCACCTTCGGGTGAGGCTTCGGGGAAGAGACCACGGCGATGACTAGCGGAGCATGGGTGAGTCGTCGGCTGGCCTCGTCGCAGACGATCGCTTCGGCGTCTGGATGATCGGTGCGGTAGAACTCGCCGATCTTGGCGCTGAGAGCCGCGCGGCGGTTGCCCTTGATCACGATGAATCGCCAGGGGACAAGTTTCCCGTGGTCGGGGACACGTGAGGCGATCGTGAGGATCTGCTCGATGTCACTCGGTTCGGGCGCGGGCTCGGCGAGCATCCGGAGCCGCGGCGAGCGCCGCGTGCGGAGGTAGTCGAGCATGCCCGAGCCGCTGCCCGGTCGGACGATCACTGAGGGTGTTGAGTTCGTTGGCATTCCAGTATCAGGCTACGCGGGCCCGGTCATCTGGGTATTCGTCCGCTAAGTCTTGCGGTCCTTGAGCCTGATTACGAACCTCAGCCCGCTCCAGACCTCGGTCACAGCGCATGTCTTGTTGTCCACAAGTCCAGAATCCAGCCCGAACTTGCGCACCTCAGCGTCGCTCAGGTCGGTCGGCATGCCCGAGCTCTTCTTGGGCCAGGCGATCCAGATGCCCCCGTGTTCGGCGAGCCGCTCGCGCAGCTTCGGGAACTTGGCATCCAGGGTCTTCTTGCTGTCTGCAAAGAGAACAGCCAGATCGATCGGCGCCGAGCCACGGAGCCCGTGCTTGACGGTGGCGTCATCGGGCAGGCCTTCGAGTTCATCCTCGAAGCCATCTGGTGCGTTGACGAGCACGGCGAGGTAGCCCGGCTTGATGCCGAGTTTCTTGGCGAGCGGAGTTCCTGAGTATCCGGCGGGCATGGATGGAGCATACCAACCCAACGGATATGGGCATAGCGGTCTCAGTAGTACAACATCCTGAGCATCGCGAAACCGATCAGCAATGAGAGGCCGATCCCCGCGGCGGTTGCCACCACTCCTGCTCGCCTCGTCGGCTTCATCTGCCACCACATGATGAAGCCCGAGAGCACCCAGAAGATCATCAGCGCGGCCGTCAGATCGACGAACAGGGCCCACGCGGATTCGAGCGATATCCCACCCCAATAGCCCCGGGCGAGGTGCAACTGCAACAAATAGTCCCGGATGGTGTAGGGCGTCGAGGGCGAGCCGATGCGGCGGCTGGAAACCGCACCGGTGCGCAGGTCGGAACCGATGAGCCAGTCTTCGCCGTCGATCGTCGCAACGAACTCGACATCGGGCACGCTGCGGATGCTGACCCCCTGCACGCCGTCGGCCGTACCGATGCGGTTGATCAGTTCGTCGAGTGTTTGCGTTCCTTGCGGCTCTAGTGATGCCGGCAGAGACGGCTCTGAGGGGATGCCTTCAACGAGCGGCGTAACCGAGCGCCTACCGCTCAGGTCAGCGTTGAACACATATCGCGCCCGCTCGGTGTCTGTGATCGTCTCAAGAATGAGTGGGCCGACGATCTTGGGCTGGTGGTCGGACAAGAGCGTAGCGGGTTGCTCAAGCTGTTCGTTGATCAGCCTCACGACCTCGGCTGCGATGTCGCTCGCTGGATCGAACGAAAGGCCCTCGGTGAGTTCCTGATCGGGCGGAGCGCTTGAACGCGGGCTGAGCAGGTCCGGGTGGTTGAAGAAGATCCCCGTCACCGCGTACATGAGCATGAACGGTGCGAGGATCAGGCCCGAGTACATGTGGACGCGGCGCACCAGTTTCATCGCGGCGTTGTAGCGCTTGCGGTGGCGGTTGAGCGAGGCTCTCCGCTCGGCGGCCGCGTCAGCTGTCTGGGTCATGCGATCTCACCCCCGCACCGCTTAGTGTGGCGATGCGGGTGAGTCTACTTCGTGGAGTAGTCGGGATCAGTCAACCGAGTCTCGCGTCGCGATTTCGTACTCGTTGATGATTCTTACCGCCGCGGCATCCTTCGAACCCAGGTCGCGGTATCGCGCGACGATCGGGTCCGGGTCATCGCTGGCCAGTGCTCCGAGCAGGCGGAACTTGTGGGCGAGGATGCCTTCCAGGTCCGCCTCGGTGTTCCGGGCGTGGCCCGCCGGGTACATCACCAGCCCGCTGTCGTGCTCGGTGCCCGAGGCGTCGGTGATAACGACGCTTGTTGGGATGCCATCGGGATAGCGGTCGTCATACTCCTTACCGCCGTGCGCGAACTCGATCTTGTTCATGAGTGACTTGGTGAAGTCGTCCCTGATCGCGTCCTGGCCGTAGTCAGCCGGCTCGAGCATGAGGCTCTTCCAAACGTCGTCGTTGGAGCCCGCCGCGCCCTTCTCGATGGCCTTCTTGAGCAGGCGGCTGACGATGAACACCATGCTGTGGTCAGCGCTCTGGCGCGTGGTGGGGGAGCGTTTCGCGGGATCGCCGATGATCCCGAAAGCGGGCTCGTAGGCGACGATCTTGATGTTTTTGATGTTCGCGCCGTCATCAGCGAGCAGGTCCGGGCTCTTGCGGACTAGGTCGATGACCGCCTGCGTCGCGCCCGCCGACTGGTGCTCGTAGAGGCCCAGCTTGAAGTGCATACCCATGATGGCGAAGTCATCGCCCCCGAAGCCCAGCACGAGATCGAAGGGGGATGCATCGCCCGGTTCGGTGTTCGCAGGCCCACCCACCTTCTGCAGCATCTGGCCAGGGCCCTCGAATAGGCGGAAGATCGCCTCGGGGTTGCGGAAGATGTCCTTGGGCCCGACGAAGCCCGCCATCGAACGCTTGACACTCAAGATCGCGAACTCGGTACTGATCGCGGCGCTCGCACCCTTCGAGTCGCTGAGTTGCTTGCCCGCGCGGATGGCGCGGAACGGGATCGCGTGGGCGACGACCATGCCGATCGCGCTCTCGATCTGCTCGGCGGTCGCCCCGACCATCGCGCCAAAGGTGGCTGCGCTCGCGATCGCTCCGTGGACAACGTGGTCCACCTTGTAGCTCTTGAGGCTGAAGACCTCGGCGAGGCGGCCCCGGATCTCATCGACCAGCACCATGCCCTTGAGCGCCGTCGCGCCGTCGGCCCCGAGCATCTGCGCGGCCGCGAGTGGCACGGGGTAGAAGTCGTTGTGCCCGAACTCGCCAGCGGTGTGACCCAGCTCTGGGTTGAAGCCGAAGTTGGTGCCGTTGCTGTCCCACTCGCGGACAGCAGAGCTGTTGGCGACGATCGCCTTCTCACTCTTGACGCTGACATCCGAGCCGAAGCAGGTCGCGCCGTGGTGCTTGCAGATCCCGAGGGGCTTGCCGGTCGTTTCCGGGGTCGCGTATTGATGGGCCTCGTTGCGGAGCACGTGCGGGGCGTTGGTCTGGCACGCGAGTGCCGAGAGCCCGCAGATCACCGCGTCGGTGTGGAAGAGGTCGGTCCGATCGAGCACGGCCTGGCTGGGCGCGCCATCTTTCATGAACCGGATGGCGTACTCGGCGATACCGAGGGCCTGGTTGGAATCGGCCTTGAGGGTGACCATCTCGCTCATTCGGGACCTCTCAATCCAGGGGAAGGCAGTGGGGGGTCGAGAGGATAGGGATGCCGGGAGCGGTGAGGCCCGGGGGGAGTAACCTAGTCCTGGTGGAGGCCCTCGAATGATCCGGACTTGTTTGCTCTTCACGCCCGTGCTGGCTCTTCTTCTGTCTGGTTGCGCCGGCGGTATCGGTGTAGACGCCATCAGGCCCGAAACGACCTATGGCCGGCAGATGAACAGCGTGCTGACGGGGGATGGCCCGAGCGAGTGGACGAAGCGCACCAGCCGGTTTCTCGGCTACGAGCTCGAGGGTGAGTTTCGGACCGGAGTCGATGAAGCGCTTGTGGGGTTGAAAGCGGACGCCAGGCACGGTCAGACCATGGCGTTCATCGCGGCCGCCGAGCTTTCGCTCGAGATTGCATTGGGCTTCGGTCCAGGCACAGGCGAGCGGCGTGCTCAGTTGTTGCTAACTGCAGCGCTTGCGCATGACGGCTTGCTGAGGCTGGTTGGCGATGCGGATCTGCCGCTCGGTCAGGGCGTGCCGCTCGGGCTTGGCATCTACAACCGGGCCGTTGGCGAGCTCGCGCAACGGCTGCACTACGACCTGACGTTCGGGGCCGACCCCGCCGATCCGTTGGCACCGATCGACGTGGCCGGCTCGTTCGGCAACTATCGGGTCGCGCTTGAGCGTGGCACCGCGGAGCTGATGTGGGGCCCGGAGTACTTCGACCGGATTGATTATGCCGATGCGCTGCGCATCCGAGGCTTGCGACATCGCCATCGGCGGGGCGGGCTCGGCGCGCCCATGGTCGGGTACCGCGCCAACAGCCCAGAGCGGGCGATCGCTGAACCATTCAAGCCTAATGAGGGCATCATGTACCCGGTCACCGCGCGGCTGCGATTTGGCGAGCCCCCGCGCGATCCGGGGACGCCGCGCGATGTGACGCTTGTATTGAGCGATCCTGTTGAGATCGAGAGCGTGCAGATCGGGAATCGCCGAGTCTCATTGTGTGCGGACTTCAGTGCGCCGCAGGCGATGCTGGACGGCAAGACCGATCTGGGGCGTTCGGGCCAGCTCGGGCTGCTCAACGCGGACGACTACAACTACGAGCCAGGGCTGTATCTGCTCGATCCCTTCGACCCGGACCGCATCCCGGTGATCCTGGTGCATGGGCTTCTCTCAAGCCCGCTGACCTGGCGCGATGTTGTGAACGACATCCGAGGAGATCCGTTGCTTCGGGATCGGTACCAGGTGTGGATGTTCGTCTATCCAACGGGGCTTCCTATCCCAACGAGTGCCGCGACGTTCCGGCAGGCGTTGCAGGATGTGGAGGATGCCTACGACCCCTACGGGCTTGGTGAGGGGCTCAAGCACAAGGTGCTGGTGGGCCACAGCATGGGGGGGGTGATCTCGCGGCTCGTCGTGAGCGATGTTGGCGAAGACCTGTGGAACGCGGTGTTCACGCTCCAGCCAGACGAGTTGGAGATCAGCGACACAAGCAGGGCATGGCTCGAGAACATCATGTACTGGGAGCCTGTGGAGGGCATCGGTCGCGCGGTCTTCGTCGCGTCGCCTCATCGTGGGAGCGACATGTCGCTCGACTTTGTCGGGCGGCTCGGTTCCTTTCTGGTGGACAAGCCCGATGAACTCGAAGCGATCGGCAAGGAACTGCTGGATGCGCACGGGAAGGGTGTGTACCAGGGGCGGTACGGCAACCGCTGGGGTGGTGGGGTGCCAACAAGCATCGATACGCTCAGCCCGGACGATCCGATCGTGAAAGTGCTCGAGCAGCGTGGACCAACCCTGACGGTCCCGTACCACTCAATCATCGGCAATAACGGCAAGCCCGACGCTCGTAACCCGAGCGATGGCGTCGTTGATGTTTCGAGCGCCAGGCTGGAGGGGGCGATGAGCGAGCTCGTCGTGCCGGCTCCGCACAACGCTCACGAGCACCCGCTCGCGGTCCGTGAGATCCGGCGGATTCTCAGGCTGCACATCGATGACACGGACTGGGATCGGTACAACCGGAGCCGTCGCTAGCTGGCGGGTGAACGCCCGCCGAAGAAGTACCAGCCAAGCCCGACGGTAAAGACGGAGCACCCATAGATAGCGTGCTCGAACCAAGCGGCCGCGCCGGAACGCGTGCGTTCGTAGGTGTGCGCGAACTTCAGCCCTGCGATGAGGCACAGCAGCGGCGCCACCCAGTTGAGGAAGACGATGTGCATCCAACCGAACGCGAATGCGGCTGCTGCGATGAGCGTCCATCGCCCGCCTGGTAGAGCCCGTTCGTAGCGGTGGAAGAAGAAGCTGCGGTAGAGCACACCCTGCGGGTAGACACTCACCCACGGATAGAACACCACAATGATCAGCCAGATCAGTGGGCGTTCGCGAGGGAGCTCGAACAGCGAGTCGGGCCGCAGCAGCAGAACGAATCCGGCTATAAACAGCAGCGCGACGGGCCAGGGGAGCAGAATCAAGCGCAGATTTGGTTTCAGCTCGCGCATCCGCCAGAGCTGCCCGTTTGCAAACGTGCGGTCGGCGAGCAGCAGGAGCAGGCTCACGATCACAAACGCGTACAGCGTCGGGAACATGATGCGTTGGGGCTTAAACGCCCCGGCGAGCCCCTCGCTGGCGCCGACTTCCAAGAGCCAGTTCTGGAAGGCGTCGCCCGTCGCCCGCCACCACGCGAAGAGCACCGGGACGATCAGGAACAGGATGGACATCTCGATGAGCCGCGCAATGCGTCTTGCACCAGCCATCGGCGCAGCGGCGTCTCTCGGGCTGTCCTGGAGATCGGTCATCCGGTGCCACGGTAGCCGCGCTCTGCGGGGCGCTAGAGTGCAGGAAATCTTTCCAGCACGTACGCGGTTCGCAGAGCAGCACACCTACCCGGGGCCGCCCCGGGCGTGATTCAGGAGTCCCGAACATGACCCCGACCCCCGTCCTCGTCGGCGCAAAGCGCACCCCGATCGGCAAGTTCCTTGGCGGCTTCAGCCGGACAGGCGCTACGACGCTCGGCGCCCACGCGATCAGCTCGCTCCTAGAAGACGTCCCGGCAATCAAGGGCCATGTCGATGAATGTGTCATGGGCTGTGTGCTTCAGGCGGGACTCGGCCAGAACCCTGCGCGCCAAGCGGGCCTCGGCGCGGGGCTTCCGGACACGCTCAGTGCGAAGACCATCAACAAGGTCTGTGGATCAGGTCTTGAGGCCGCGATGATGGCGGCCCAGAGCATCAAGGCCGGGGACAACGACGTTGTGATCGCCGGCGGGCTCGAGAACATGACGATGGCGCCGCACTTCGCGCACATCCGTCAGGGCGCGAAGTTCGGTGAGGCCAAGTTCGAGGATCACATGCAGGCCGATGGCTTGACCTGCGCGTTCGAACACTGGGCGATGGGCAACGCCGCCGACCATATCGCGGAGAAGTACGGCATCAGCCGCGAGGAGCAGGATCGCTTCGCGGCGCAGAGCCACAACCGTGCCGAGAAGGCGACAGCGGACGGCTGGTTCGCCAACGAGATCTCGGCGCTCACTGGCGAACAGGTCGGCAACCGCAAGGTGCCGGGCCCTGAGGGCGGCGTGAACACAGACGAGGGCATCCGGCCTGGCTCAAGCCAGGACACGCTCGCAAAGCTCCGCCCCGCGTTCAGCAAGGAAGGCACGGTTACCGCTGGGAACGCCAGCCAGATCAACGACGGCGCGGCCGCGGTGGCGGTCATGAGCCACACTAAGGCAGAGGAACTGGGCGTGAAGCCCATGGCGAAGATCCTTGCATACGCCACCAGCGGCGTAGCGCCCAAGGACATCTTCGCGGCGCCCATCACGGGCGTCGCGCAGTGTCTGGAGAAGGCGGGTCTGGGCGTGGACGACATCGATCTCTTCGAGATCAACGAGGCCTTCGCGGCTCAGGTCCTGTGCAACATCAAGGAACTGAAGATCCCCGAGGATCGCCTCAACGTCGCCGGCGGGGGCATCGCCCTCGGTCACCCCATCGGCGCCTCGGGCGCCCGCGTGCTCACGACGCTGCTGCATGGCATGCAGCGCACCGGCGCGAAGCGCGGGCTTACCGGCCTGTGCCTTGGCGGTGGGAACAGCGTGGCGATGGTGGTCGAGGCGGTATAAGTACTTGCTATCTCTATAGTTACAGAGGGATTCGGGATTATTGTCAGAGACGGCGGCGTTGCCGCACTGCCGGATCTCCGAAAGTTCTAAACCAGACTACCTGTCTAGTTGCACGGGCTGCTGCTCGCAAGATATGAATTGTGTATGCTATTTCTGAAGTGCAGCTATTCAAGGCATCGTAGCAATCTTCCTCGAAATCTGATGCCAATTCCAGACCTGTCTGGCCAGGAAGTGCGCGCTCAATGCAGTCGCAGATTGTGGTTGCTAGATTCCCGGTTCCTTCGGCCGAGGGAAATAGACCACTGCTAATGCAGCGAGGCTGTCGAACGTCGTCATGTTGACGGCGTCTGAACTCAAGTGACGCCTCTGCTGCGTACTCGGCCGCATCTTTGAGTGCCAACTCCCAGGTTGCTTGCCAGGAACGATCACTGCCGGGCAAGTAAGGATCGATAACGCCGCTTGGTGCGGAGAGAAAGCGGCCAACGAACAGGTCGAGGAACTCTCGAACCCGACCCACGGGCCATGTTGCGCCACCTTGGATGCGCACCGTGTATTCCGCATCTACATTCGTGTGTTTGACGCGAATGCACAACATGTTGCAAAACACATACTGTTCGAGGTGCGCCGGGAGTTGCGGACTCGCCAGCGCCTTGGTACTAGGCATGGTACGCCAATCCTTTCGCGCTCATGCGATACTCGATTGTTGCTTGCTCAAGGGCACTTCTGCCCTCTGCAGTTAGCCGATAAACCCTCCTGCGACGCCCGCCCGGTTTCGGCCTCGGCTTCTCTTCCATCGATGCCTCGACGAACCCCTTTCCTTCAAGTCGGTGCATTAGCACATATGCGCCAGACTCGGCGATGTGATGGCCGAGATCTCTGGTCGCTGTCCTCACAACCTCTCTCGCGGACTTCGGTCCCGATACGAGCACACTTAACGCTGCAAGCTGCTGTTTCGGGAGTGTTGGTGCAACCAGCAACTTGCCGACCATGGCTAGCACTTCAGGAGCAACGGACTCGCGCATTCGACCTCCCAACCAGATTAATCTAGCTGATTGTCAGACAAATCAAAAGGAAAAACTGACTAACGTGCTTCAGTGAAAAAGTGATACCTACGGCTTTACAAAACCTATATGTTAGTGCCGACTGTCGGCCGGCATTTGGCCTCTGCGGTCTACCCGCTGGCCACAGACCTGAATCGTACCCGAGATCTGCGCCTTGAAGCTCGCCGCCCGCATTCATGAAGACGGTCTGGTCTTGGGTGTTCGGCGATCATCTGGCAGGACCGGGGGTTCTATCTCCTGAAAATCTGCCTCCCTAACGCTGGGGCCAAGCAGGAACTAGGTCACGAAGTTGTCGGTCCGACACAGCCCACGAGCCACGCACCCAGGAAGTAGCCGAGGTCATCAAGGTTTGCGATGCCGTCGGGACTGCCGAACCCGACTTGGCCCGGCAGTGTGCCCCCGGTGGTCGTTGTGTCGGCCAGCAACGATCCTTCCAGCCACAGGTTGAGGTAGTACCCCAAGTCGTCGAGGTTGGCGATGCCATCTGGTATCCCGAAGCCGGCTGTTCCTGGGATGGTCGCGCCGGTGCTCGTGACATCTGCCGCGCACGGGATCGTCCCCTCGACGCGCACGAGGATCAGGTCCGTACTGGGAGCGATCCAGTCGATCCCGGAGACGCTGTCAGGGTTCAGGTCGGTGACGAAGCGTGTGCCGTCCGCGAGGATCACTTCGAGAGCCAAGCCGCGCTCGGTTCTGATGGTCTCGACACCGAGCGCGAGCTCATCAGTGATATCGCGGCCTCCCAATATGAAGCGTGAGCCGATGATGCGCAGCGTGCTCTGCTCGTCAAGGCGCAGCCGACCCAGAATGGTCCCGCCGCTCATCGTGACATCAAGTCCGCCACCATCACTTGCCAGATCCCCATTGATCACCCCGCCAGAGATCTCGAAGCGTGACTCGCCCGCAAAGAAAGCACCTAAGCCAATAAGGCCGCCCGACATGCGGACTCCGGCACAGGGTGATCCGGTCCCGAGCATCCCGGCAACTTCTCCGCCCGTTATGATCATGAAGTCCTCGATGATCCCGTGCTCGCAGGGGCCGGAGGGGCCGTAGGAGATTACCGAATCCGAGAACCTACCCCCAGACAGTGACAACGAGGAACCTGGAAGGATATCGACGCTTACAAACCCGCTGATCTGACCTCCGGTAAGGCTCACGGAGCCCCCGTTCTCGGTATGAACTGAGCCGGCAAGAATACCACCGTGGACGTGGAGTTCGGCATCGTTCGATAGATCAGCACCCGTTCGAAGCCACGCATCGAAGTCGCTCGTGAGGACGAGCCGTGTACCGTCTATGCTGATGCGTTCATCCGGCCAGATCTGGTCTGTGCCCCGCAAGGCCAGCGTGCCTCCGCCAGAGATATGAAACGATCCATTCAGGGACAGCGCGTCATCGATCGTTAGGCTCCCGCCGTTTGGGCGGAGCTCGATCCCCTGGCCGTTGATCTCGATTTCTCGCTCTGGTCCCAACGTGGCAGATACCGAGTCAAGTTGTAGGGCACCAGATTCAATAACGAGCAAGGCGCCGGGTGGGCCGAGACTCGCTCCGCTTGCGATCCCGATGCTCCCAGCTTCAACCGTTGTGGAGGTTTGCTGACCGATTCCTTGAAGACTTAGGTGGCCGTTTCCTTTCTTGGTCAGTCTGCCCGTTCCAAGCAGATCACCGTTCCAACGGAATGAGGTCGCCTCAGGAACTTCGAGTGTGACAAAGCCCTCGACAA
This sequence comes from Planctomycetota bacterium, assembly GCA_039186605.1. Taxonomy (GTDB): domain Bacteria; phylum Planctomycetota; class Phycisphaerae; order Phycisphaerales; family UBA1924; genus JBCCZZ01. Next base: position 27,065 of record JBCCZZ010000010.1, read on the forward strand.
ACAGGTCCCGAGCGTCCGTCCCGTGGTATTCGTTGGCCAGCTTGAGTGTTGTGCCGTTGAGGAGCGTCGCGGATGTTGAGGGGCCGCCGATGGCCGATAGCGAGGAGATTCCAAGCGTTCCGCTCTCGACACGGACACCCTGCACATCGTTTGTACCGGTCAGCAAGAGCGTGCCGTTGCGGTTCTTTGTCAGCGCGAACGGGCTCGTGATGTTGCCATCGATCGTGAGCATGCCATCGCGAACCGCGAACAGGCCGGCTGATGGGAGTACGAGGTCCGTTGCGATTCGGTGCTGCCCAGAGCCCGTCATGCTGACCGTGCTCAGCCCGAGCGTGAGCTCGCCGTTCATCAGTGTGTATGGCGTTGCGCCGTCGAAGACGATGTCGCTCACCTCGATCGCGGCCCCCGCGAGATCGACGGTGTTGCGCATTGCATCTGCGCTAAAAAAAGCGGTCGAAGTCGCGCCGGGCAAGACCTCCGGGCTCCAGTTGGTGGACAACGGCGGCCCCGGGTCCATGCTGGACCATCCGAAGCCGATCTGCCCGTCCCAGGTGACGAACTGTGCGAGCGTGGTTGGAGAGCCAACCAGCACGGTTGCAACAATGGCGCAGCATAAGGAGCGGGTCATTCGCGGTCCCAGCGTGTATCCCCCACGAAGGACGAGGCTGAATATTACTGGAACAGGTCAACCGTACCAAGGGCCTTGGTTGCCCCGAAGCGAACACATCACCGAACGTGGCGCGAACAGCTTGCTTGTTTCGTTGTGTTACGCACAACCAGTGAGCCACACACCGAGGAAGTAGCCCAGGTCATCGAGATCCACGACCCCGTCCGATACGCCGAAGCCTGGCTGTCCGCTCAGTGTCGCGCCGGTCGTTGTGACATCGGCCTCCGGATCCGACACCAGGAAGAAGCCGAGGAAGTACCCGAGGTCATCGAGGTCCACAGCGCCGTCTGGCTCACCGAACCCGGGCTGGCCCTCGAGCGTTGCGCCGGTGGTGGTGAGGTCCGGCTCGCACGGCGAGGCGATCCTGAACACTCGACCCGATGAGCCACCAAAGAACAGGCTCTCACTGCCGAGCAGATAGAGTTCGCCCTCAGCGTCCCGGCCAAACCCCTTCACATAGACCGGCACATCGAGGTCTTCGGACGTGATCGTGAGCTCTTCGATCGCGCCAGTGGCAAGGTCACCAGCGAAGAGGCGGCCGCGTGACTGCGCTCCGTTACCGCCGTAATCGCCGAACACATAGCGGCCTGCGAGTGTTGGATTCCGCACGCCTCGATACACGAACCCACCGATAACCGAGTTGCCCTCGTCGTGGTCGTACTCGATGACCGGGTCGATCAGATTCGGGTCGGGGTTGGTGTCCTCAACCACGCCGCCGAGGCTCGGGACATAGATGAACGAGCCTTCCTTGAGGCGCCAGCCGTAGTTCCCGCCCGAGGTCACGATGCTGACCTCTTCGATGTCACCCTGGCCCACATCTCCGGCGATGATGTCGCCGGTCAGCGTGTCCACCGAGAATCGGAACGGGTTGCGGAAACCGATCGCAAAGGTTTCGTCAGGCACGCCAACTTCGGGGTTGACGACCCAGTAGTTGTCGGCGGGGATCGAGTACTGGCCGTTGGTTGAGGTTGAGCCGCTCGTGCCGGTGGGGTCGATACGCAGGAACGAGCCGAGCACAGTCGTGGCGTCTTGCCCGTTGCCCGTGCCCGGGGTGTGGCCACCGCCGCTGTCCCCGGCGCTGCCACCATCGCCAAGCGCGATCAGCAGCATGCCGCTCGTATCAAACGCGATCATGCCCGCGTTGTGGTTCGATTGGGGCTGATCGATCCGCATGACGACGCGGCGTGAGCCCGTATCAACCGTGTTGTCGGCGAGCTGGGCGACCTTCCACTCGGTGATCACCGATCGGTGATTCGTGCCCGATGAGACCGAGGGTCCGAAGTCGGCGGACTCCGGCCCGAAAGGCTCCGAGTGGTAGGTATAGACGCATCTGTACCCCGGGCTGGTGAGGTCGGCGAAGCCCGGGTGGAACGCGAGGCCCAATAAGCCTCGCTCGTCGAAGCTGCTGAGGAACGGGATGTCTTCCGACACGTCGATGAATGGACCGCCTAGCGGGGCCCCGTGTGCGGTGAGCACCCAGACCTCGCCCGACTGATCAACGATGAACCTCCGCCCCGACCCGTCGCCGGCGTGGATGAGCAGGTTCGGTGCAACCAGTCCCGAAGCGACTTCAACGAGCTCGACGGTGGTCGTGCCCTTTGTGAGGGGGGCCGGAATCGGGTTGGATAGCTGAGCATCCGCAGAGAATGCAGTGATCACGCCTGACGCCACTGCCAGCAGGGTATGGGTTGTTCCTCGCATGCCAGTAGTGTGATCGCTTCCCCGAGATCGATCAAGAGAAAGCCATTGGATACCCAGGGTCCTAGCCCCCCGTTGACCGCTCTGTTGGGCGGCGTTGTCGCCCATATGTACATGGTGTTGGCTGTTGGGAAGTGAATCGTACGGATTCGCCCTGTTCGGCGCCGATGCACTTCTTGCCTGAACATCGGGGGATACCCAGCATGTCACACCAAGCACCGTTTCCGGCTGATGAAGGGGCACGCATCCGCGCGTTGCTCGATTGCAACATTCTTGATACGGATGCCGAGGCTGCATTCGACGGGCTGACTCGATCGATCTCGCAAGTCTGCAACACCCCTGTTGCGTTGGTGTCCCTGGTCGACCGCGAGCGGCAGTGGTTCAAGTCGAGGTTGGGTCTTGATGACACGGAGATGCCGCGCGAGCTGGCGTTCTGCGGTCACGTGATCTTATATCCCGAGCTGATGGTCGTTCCCGATACGCATGAGAGCGGCACCTTCCGCGACCACCCGCTGGTAACGGGCGATCCACACATCCGCTTCTACGCCGGTGCTCCTCTCGAACTCAATCGGGGCGAGCGGGTCGGGGCGCTGTGCGTGATCGATTGGGCTCCTCGGAATCTGACAGGCGATCAACTCGACGCGCTGCGCGCGCACGCGGTCATCGCTTCGGAGATCCTTGAACTCCGTCGCTCCATTGGTCTGCTCGAACGCGAACTTGCGGAGCGAGACAATAGATCGGCGGCTTAGCAACAGCACGTGCAACGCTACGGTATGCTAACTCACCTCGCACGAGTGGAGGTGCAGATTTGAAGCAGACCAAAGGACTCACGATTGTTGGCTGGGTGGTTTCGGCGTTGGTGTCGGGCATGCTCATCATGAGCGGTGTCATGAAGCTCAGCGGGGCGGAGCAGGTCTTCGAAGAGTTCGATCGTCTGGGCTTCCCGCGTTCGACGGCCACGCCGATCGGCATCGCTGAACTCGCTTGCGTGGCGCTTCTGTTGTTCCCAAAGACATCTGTCGTTGGTGCAATCCTGACCGTTGGCTATCTCGGTGGCGCGACCGCGGTCCATGTTCGGCTCGAAGAAGCGTTCATCATGCCGGTGGTCATCGGTGTCGCGGCCTGGATCGGCATCTTTCTCCGCTCGCCAGCGGTACGGCGTGCTGTGCTGAAACCGGGCGGGAGTGTGGCCTAGCGCCCTGCCCCAACTCAGGGGCACCCCGCGAGCCATACACCGATGAAGTAGCCGAGATCGTCGAGGTCGATTATGCCGTCGGGCGTGCCAAAGCCTGTCGCGCCAGGCAGTGTCGCTCCGGTGGTCGTAAGGTCTGCCGCGGGCTCGTTGTTGAGCCAGACAAAGATCATGTATCCGAGGTCATCAAGATCAACTTCGCCGTCGGGCACGCCGTAGCCGAATGAGCCCGGGAGCGTTGCGCCGGTCGTGGTGAGATCGGCCGGGCACGGTGCGGGTGGGGCGATCGCGGCGACCTCGATCCCAGGCGTTTCGATGATCATCTCCAAGACGAACGTTTGGCTGCCATCAACGACCACGGGGCCGGCGCCATCGTCCATGGTGAGTCCATCCGGCAGGTTGTCCGCGCCGAGTGACTGGAAGAACACCAGGTCGATCACCCGTGACATGCCGCCCACCCCATCGGGATGGAGTGGGATCGTGACAGGGATCGACGCAGTGGCGTTGTAGTTGTACCGGCCGGGTTCTGGCTGCTCGATGAACGGGGCGGTCATGTCGCCGATGCCGAAGTTCACGAAGCTTGCACCGAATGGGCTGAAGTTGTCGAGACGGAAGCCGTTGTAGCCCTCCAGGAATGTGTCGTCATCGGGCGGAAAAACCGCGAGCGAGCAGAACTGCGACACCGACACGTCGGGACCGATCGTCCCCGTGAAGTCGGCGTGGTAGTTGCAGATCAACTGCACCTCCTCGGGCGGATCCAGGGCCATCTGTGCCGGGAACCTCGCCTCGAACTGGAAGGAGTATGAGGTTGACTGGTCGATGTCGCAGAGCCGCGGAACGACTGTTCCAGCCCCGTAGCGATACTGGAGGGTCAGCTTGCCGTCAGCGGTCTCGCCAATTCGGAACGAGCGATCGGCGATCGTTTCCGCCTCCGCGATCTGTTGTTGCTCGAATTCTGCTTCCAGTGTTTCGAGCAACGCATCGAGCGAATCGATGAGCGCTTGGCGGCCGTCTTCAAGGAGCAAGCTACGCCTGAACTCGACCCAGTCGGCGGGGTCACCGCCGAGTGTGTTGCCCTGGATCTCCTCGATCATTGCTGCCGGATTTGCAAATCGGAGTTCGATCGGGACTCGCACGTTGTATGGGGTTTCGGTCGTCGTCTCAACGCTATCAATGGCGATCTCGCTGAAGATCTCACCGAGCTTCTGGGTTTCGATCTGATCGGCGGTCGGCTCTGCAGAACCATCAGCGAGCACTTCCCACTGTCGGAGCAGTTCCGCAATGCGGGGTGTGAGCGGGATCTCTTGGGCGCTGGCAACCCGGGCGATCCCAGCGAGGAACAGGGGTGCTATAGCTACAAAGGCTCGTATCTGTGTGGAGCGGGCGGAAGAGCGAAACTTCATCGTGGATCTACCTCGGTTCGGGACGCCCAGATGCTACCAGCGCAACCACGATCTCCGTAGCATCGTGGCGACGAGTCCTGGTCAACCAGCGTTCGCGATGGGTATCGGGCCCTGGTGTCAGTCGGCCTTGGCCGCAAACGCCGAGTGCACGGTCCACTCCGGGTCGTGGTGCACGAGCACCTCTGCTTCGTACTCACCGAAGGCATCGGCGAACGCCGCGGGTTGGCGGGCGTGCCATGTTTCGTCCTCGACGTGCAGGATGATCGATCGTTCGCCCCCGGCGCTGACGAGGAGCACCAGTTCGGCACCCGCGTCGGGTTCGATGTGAGTCGTGATGCGGTTCTCGAGTTCGTCGAGTGAACGCATCTCCTCAAGGTTCGGAAGTCCGTTCGGCGCCGGATTCTTGATCTTCACAGACAGCGTGAGCCGGTATGGCAACGCGGCCCACTCCGGGTCTACGTGCGTGCGCACACGTGCGACCAGCGGGTGACCACCCTCCTCTTCACTGAGTTTGCCCCCGACGAGTCCCCAGCCGTCGTCCTTGCCCGGTATTCGTTGCGCCATGGGCTACGGTACGCCGTCGTCCAATCATCAGCAGAAAAGGGGAGAAAGAGCATGCCGATCGCGATCGTCACCGGAGCCAATCGAGGGATCGGGCTTCAACTCGTCCATGAGCTTGCATCCGCGGGCATGGAAGTGATCGCCCTTGTTCGAGACCCCTCGCGCATGCCCAGCGACTCGCCCGCGGCTCGGGTTGTTCGGGCCGACGTCGCCGATGACAGATCGATCGAGGATGCGGCTGCGGCGATCGAGGGACCTTGCGATCTGCTGATTTGTAATGCCGGTGTGTTCCATCGCGAGCCGGCGCTCGCAGGCTTTCGCCGGGATGCCTTCCTCGACACCATGTCGGTGAACGTGGCCGGGCCTATCTCTGTCTGCAGTGCATTCAGGCCCCATCTCATGCTCGGCTCGCAGAAGCGGATCCTCATGATCAGCAGCCAGATGGGCTCGATCGAGCGGGCCCAGGGCGCGGGCGAGTTCGGCTACCGATGCAGCAAGGCCGCACTGAACATGGCCACCAAGGTAATCGCGAACGAGCTGGGTCCCGAGGGCTTCAGCGTCGCGAGCGCTCATCCGGGTTGGGTCAAGACCGACATGGGCGGGCCGGACGCCCGGGTCGAGGTCGCGGATTCGGCGCGCGCGCTCGCGACCATTGCGCAGGGGCTTGCTCCCGAGACCAACGGGCGGATGCTGGATTTCGACGGCAGCTTGATGCCGTACTAGCGATCCCCAGAGCGCGGTGGATTACTTGGTATTCCGCACGCTCGGGCTGGACGGCCCGCAGTCAGGTGCCGATGCCGACTGCTGAATATCGGCCGCGCGGCCCCGGAGAAAGCCAGATATGAACGAAGCAACCGCCGAGCGACTCAAGCGGGTCTTCTCGACCATCAGCCCCGATCCGACGTCCTTCGTTGCAGACTTTATGAAAGAGCAGATCCGAGCAGGCCGCATCCCAGCTGAGGCCGCGGGGATCGACATGGCGCGTAAAGCAAGGTCGATCGGCTCGTTGCTCTCGCTGCTGGTGTACAACGCGGATCTGCTCGACCGGGTCGAGCCGCTGATGAAGAGCTATACCGCGGTGGGTGTGCCATCGCCCTTCGTCGAGGCATTCCACGGCGTTGCTCGGGAACTGCTCGCTGACCACATCGCGCAGAGGGCCCGTGAGGCCGGTGTATCGCTCGATGATCAGCTGATCGCTGCCTTTGTGGAGGTTGTCGAGGTACTCGATCTGTCGGTGTCGGGCCAGGGCGAGCAAGCGGCCTGAGCGACATCAGATGAAGAGAGCGCGATGCCGCGATGGGCCCAAGGTTGGAGCCCGTCGCGGCTTCGCTGTTTCTATAATCGGCGCCCTGTCCGGTGGTTTGGGTGGGTATCGAGATCGAGTGACCGGGCCGAGAGCGCCGGGAAGAGGCATGATGCTGAAGCGAACGACCATGTGCGGCGAGCCGCGCGCTGAGCACGCGGGTTCAGAGATCGTCCTGTCGGGCTGGGTCAACAGCTACCGAGACCACGGGACGGGTCTGGTGTTCATCGATCTCCGCGACCGAACTGGTTTGTGTCAGGTCGTCTTCGACAAAGAAGACGCCAGCGAAGAACTCCTCGCGGCGGCGGACAAGCTTCGCAACGAGGACGTGATCGCCGTCAAGGGCTGTCTCCGCATGCGTGAGGGTGGTCCGAACCCGAAGCTGGAGACAGGCGAGGTCGAGCTGGTCGGTGCTGAGCTTGAGGTGCTCAGCAAGACTGCGACGCCTCCCTTCCAACCGGATGACACCACGGAGCTTCCCAACGAGGAACTCCGCCTCCGGCACCGCTACATCGATCTGCGCAGGCCCAGCATGCAGCGGATCCTCAGGACGCGCCATCGCGTCACCAAGCTCACCCGTGACTACTTCGACGAACACGGGTTCCTCGAGGTTGAGACACCGGTTTTGTGCCGCTCAACCCCCGAAGGCGCCCGTGATTTCTTGGTGCCGAGCCGTCACCAGCCGGGCGGCTGGTACGCGCTGCCCCAGAGTCCCCAGCTGTTCAAGCAGCTGTTGATGGTCGCTGGATGCGATCGCTACCTCCAGATCTGTCGGTGCTTCCGCGATGAGGACCCCCGGGCCGATCGCCAGGCGGAGTTCAGCCAGATCGATCTCGAGATGTCGTTTGTCGATCGCGAGGACGTGATGGAGATCATGGAGGGCTTCGTCCGGGTCCTCTGGAAGGAGATCCTCGGGGTCGACGTGCCCGCGCTCGACCGTATCACTTACAAGGAAGCGATGGACCGCTTCGGCATCGACCGCCCCGACAGACGTTTCGGCTTGGAACTGATAGACATCAGCGACATCGCCGCGGGGTGCGGTTTCAAGGTCTTCGAGGGCGCACTCGAGAAGCGGCGGGGGGTCGTTAAGGCCATCCGCGTACCGGGCGGCGCCGACAAACTCACACGCAAGCTGACTGATGGCTACACCGAGTTTGTCAAACAGTTCGGCGCGGGCGGTGTGCCCGTATCGAAATACACCGGTGGGGCAGACAACGGTGGATTTGAAGCGGGTATCGCCAAGTTCATCTCGTCGATCGCGCCGGCGCTGGTCGAGCGAATGGGCCTTGAAAAGGGCGACACGGTGCTGTTTGGTGCTGATAGCTATGCGACGTGCACCAAGGCGCTGGGCGAACTACGTCTGAAGGTCGCCAGCGACCTCGACCTGATCGATGAGAACAAGTGGGATTTCTTGTGGGTCCAGGACTTCCCGATGTTCGAGCACGACGCCGAGACCGATCGGTACTACGCACTCCACCACCCCTTTACTGCGCCGAACCCCGACCAGGTCGAGGCGTTTCTGGCTGTAGACAAACGCGACATCGATGCTGTCGAGGGCATCGTCAGCGCCGGCTACGACATCATCTGCAACGGCAGCGAGATCGGTGGGGGCTCGATCCGTATCCATCGCCAGGACGTGCAGGAGAAGGTCTTCGACCTGCTCGGCATGAGCAAGGCGGAGGCCGACGGCAAGTTCAGCTTCCTGCTCGAAGCCCTCCGGTTCGGCGCGCCACCGCACGGCGGCGTCGCATTCGGGCTCGATCGCCTGGTGATGCACCTGGCGGGGACCGACAGCATTAGGGATGTGATCGCGTTCCCGAAGACCCAAACAGGTGCCGATCTTATGACTGAGGCCCCGAATGCTGTCGATGAGGCTCAGCTGAGGGAGCTGTATGTTCGCTCGGTCGCCCCCGATAAAGAGGGGTAACCCGGGGGTTATTTGTTCCCGGACCCGCGCGAAGTCCGGGTGAATTTGGCCAGGAATCGATTTTTCCGCCTTTTTCCTGGACGTTGAGCGAAGTATGCTCCTGTAGCCGGGTCCAGGGGTCTCGGCTGGAGTTGAGGAGATACTGGTATGAAGCCCGCCTTCGCAGCCGCGACCGCCGCGGCGATGACCGCGTTTCTCGCGGCAACCGCCGACGCTGGGATTAGCAACCACCTTGTGAAGGTCGAAGCCACGAACGCGTCCGGCACGGGCGAGTTCGTCATCGATCTCTCTGCTGGCATTCCCGCGGCTCCTGGGGTCACCGCATTTGCTGGTGGCTTCGGGGCTCAGATCCTCGACACGAACACGAGCGCTTTGGTCGCGACGATCACGAGCCTTACCGGCACGTATGCCGAGGGTGACTCCAACGCGATCAACATCACGTTTGCGCTGATCGCTGGTGCGTCGGATACGACCTTCACGATCACAAGCGGCCTGCTGGACTTCGCGACGATTGACGCTTCAAACGCTGCCGCTCGCACAAGTGCCAGCTACGCGTCCACCGACAGCGGCTCTGGCGACGGCGCCTTCATCACAGCAGGTCTTCCGGGTGGGTTTGGCTACGAGGCATACCTCAACGGCACCCCCTCGACTGGCACGGTCTTCGCGCAACTGCTGGGTGATGATTCGGTCGCCGGGCTCAACTCCGCAGGCGATGACGAGAACTTTCCTGAGACCGCAACGGGCTTCTCGGTGAGCTCGGCTTCGCTGACCTATTCCTTCACTGTTGGTGCGGGTGATCAGGCCAGTGGCACCACGACCTATGTGATCGTGCCCGCCCCTGGCGTTGCTGGTGTCTTGCTTGCCGGTGGGGTGCTCACCGGCCGTCGCCGCCGCTGAGTCCAATCGGCCCGGTATCGGGTCATTTTCGGAATGATTGATCGAGAGCCCGGGGCGTTGCCCGGGCTTTTTTTTATGCGTCTCTGGATCGCGGTGATTGATGGGTTGGCGGCCACAGTCGGTCGTGCCGTCAATCCGCCAATACATCAGAAAAATCCTCAGATTCGCTTGCATTGTGATGGATTCTCTCTTGGTCCGGTTATACTCGTATAAGACAAGACAACCCGTCTTGGGGTCGTAGCCCTATTCGGGACCGAGGCGTGAGACACCTCGGGACAGAGGAGAGAAGCATGACTAGCACCGCCCTGTGGGGGGGCGCGGCGCTTGCCGCAGTCACCCTGACCGCTGCTACCGCGAACGCCGGGATCCCGCCAACCGTTCTGACTGTCACTGCACAGAACTCGAATGGCATTTCATCGTTCGAGGTCGTCGTCGGTGGTATCGAGTCGCTGAACTCGGCAAAGGTTGATCCGCTTGGCAACCTGACCTGGGACATCGATCAGTGGCTTGAGGACCAGAACCTCAGTTCCTGGGAGATGGTCGATCCGAACACCGGCATGGTGATCGCTGAGATCAACGGCCTCAGCGTCGAGTACATCGCTGATCCCGTTGTGACCACGAACTTCTCGGTTCAGGCCATCGGCGCCGATACTCGTTTTACGATCACCTCGGGCCCGCTGACCTTCCCGACGCTGACCAATCCGTCAGCCAGGGCGACTGGCTCGATCACCGCCACCGATTTCTTCATCGACGGCGTGATCGGTTCGGCTGGCGTGTCCATCACTGGTGAGCACGCAAGCGGCCATATTCTGAGCAACGTCTACAATGGTGGCTTCGGAAGTGGCACGCTCTACGACGAGTTCTTCCTTGGAAGCGACTTCGGTGTCGCCCCGGGTGGAAGCCAAACTCTGACCGATGCGACCCCGATTGGTGGTACCACGTTCACCACCATCTCGGGCAATGTTGACGACATCAGTGTCGGCTTCGACTTCACACTGAGCGCCTGGGACTTGGCCAGTGGCAACGCGACGTTCGAGGTCATCCCTGCTCCGGGTGCGGCTCTCGTGCTCGCCGCGGGCGGCCTGGCGTTCCGTCGTCGTCTCGCCACTGAGGATCTGCCGCCTCGCTCCTGGTGAGCGTTGGGATGGCATGGCATTGATGCACAGAACGAATCCCCCGCCGGGCATCGGGCGGTTCCCGGCGGGGGTTCTTGTGCATGACAATTGAACGTGTTGGGGCGAGTCACTGGTGGCCTGAGCTCTGTACTTCGTACAGGCTCTTGGGTCTAGGCTCATGGCATTGTGACCAAGCAATCCTCCATGATCCGCCTATATCAGATTGACGCGTTCACGGATCGCCGTTTCGGTGGCAACCCCGCTGCGGTCGTAGCGCTCGAGGAGTGGCCGAGCGACGACGTGATGCAGTCGCTTGCGCAAGAGAACAACCTCGCCGAGACCGCTTTCATCGGGCCTCCAAGCAGTCTGGGGTGCGACTTTCTTATTCGTTGGTTCACGCCGACTGTTGAGGTCGATCTGTGCGGGCACGCGACGCTCGCATCGGCACACGTGCTCAGGCGACATCTCGACTGGGTGGGTCAGCGGGTGGTATTTGATAGCCGCAGCGGCCCCTTGCCGGTCGAGTTCCAGCAGGATGATGGGTACACGCTCGATTTTCCATCGGCGAGCCCCGAGCCTGCTCCCGGAATCGATCTTGCTGTCCCTATGGGTCTCGCTCCCCAGGAGATCCGTTCGGCTTGGGCGGCGCTCGCGATATATAACGATGAAGCGGAAGTGAGGTCGCTCGTTCCGGACATGGCGGCGCTCGTCGACACAGGGCTGTTCGGCGTCATTGCTACAGCGCCCGGGCCGGGCGGTGATGGCCCCGACTTTGTATCTCGTTTCTTCGCGCCCGCGGCGGGTGTGCCCGAGGATCCGGCAACCGGTTCGGCGCACTGCATCCTGGCACCCTATTGGGCGGCGCGCCTCGGAAAATCCGAGATGCTTGCGCACCAGATCCATCCGAGGCTTGGCGTTTTTCGCGTCACCGACCGTGGTGATCGCACGCTGCTGTCAGGATCTGCGGTCACAGTATTCCAAGCCTCCCTTGCCGAGCCGCTCTGAGCGAAGTTTCTAATCTGGGCTGGGCAGCAGGATTGTTTCGCCGTTGCGTTCGTCGTGGTCGCCTCGGATGCATGCAGCGATGACCTGTGCAACATCAATCGGCGCGAGCGTCTTGTCTTGCGGCACCGTTGACTCATCAGCGATTGACCGGAGCAGTTCGGTTTCAACGGCCCCGGGCGCTACGCTGAACGCGCGAAGCTCAAACTCGGCGCCCTCGTTTCGGCAGGCCTTGGCGAGCAGGTTGATTCCAGCTTTGGCGCACGCGTATACACCGAGCCCGGCGAAAGGATCAACAGTCGCGTAGCTTGAGACACCGACGATGCAGGGCCCGGGCCTCCCGGTAATCCGTGTCGCGCTGGCAAGGTTGGCCCAGCACGCCCGAGCGAGCAGTGTTGGTCCGATGACGTTGACGCGATAGATGGCCTCGATGGTCTCTGGCATGAGTTCCACGAGCGGCGTGAGGGGTGACCAGCCGGCGTTGTTCACGAGGGCGTCGAGACGCCCGAAACGTTTCCGGGATTCGGCGGCGATGCGTTCCGGGGCCGCTGGGTCGCTGAGGTCTGCGCTGAGGCTCAAGGCCGCATCGCCGAGTTCGGCCGTGGCGGTTTCCAGAACATCGGCGCGACGTCCGACGAGCATCACGCGGTACCCATCGGCAACGAGCAGTCTTGCGGTCTCAAGCCCGATCCCGGATCCTCCGCCGGTGATGATGGCTGCCGGTGCGGGTTGTTCCATGTGCGAAGCTCCTATGGGTGGCTGCGTGCTGGTGTCGTGGTGTGCGGGGGCCCGATGTACTCTACGGGCCAGGGCGGTAGACCCCCGGTAGCGGGGGAGCTTTGGTTCGCCGGAGAGATCCCGATGTCCCTGATCGAGGCCGCCGCTGTGTCATCCGCAAGCCCAAGTACCGACTACGTCCATACCGAGTCACCGATCCGCACCCGCATCGTTGCAACGCTCGGGCCCGCCAGCGACTCGCCCGAGATGGTCGAGCGGCTGATCCAGTCTGGTGTGAATGTGTTCCGCTTCAACTTCAGCCACGGCACGCTTGAGGAGCAGGCCAAGCGGCTCAACACCGTTCGTGAGGTGTCGGCGCGGCTCGGCACGCCGACCGCGGCGCTCGGTGACCTTCAAGGCCCGAAGATCCGCATCGGCAGGGTGGTCCCCCAGGGCGACAGCGACAAGGGCGTAGAGCTGACACCCGGACAAGATGTGATCTTCCGCAGGGGTGTCAAAGAGGCGTTCGTTGCGCACGACGGCGTCGCGGTGTTCGGGGTGACGTACGAAGACATGATGAACGAGGTGGTGCCGGGCCAGCGAGTGCTGGTCAACGACGGGGCGATTCGCATGCTCGCGCTCGAGTGCGATGCGGCCAAAGCGCACGGGGAACTGCGCATGCGTGTCACGGTCGGTGGGTTGGTCACGAGCGGTAAGGGCATAAACCTTCCCGAGAGCGTGATCAAGGCGCCTGCGATCACCGATCGTGACTGGGCGTGTGTCGAGTTTGCGGTGGCGCAGCAGATGGACTTCCTTGCGCTCTCGTTTGTCCGGAAGGCCGACGAGGTGCTGGAACTCAAGGAGCGGCTTAAGGGCATGTGCGCCGTTCGCCCGGAGTTCGGTCGTGAGGCGGGCGGTGCCTACATCCCGGTCATCAGCAAGATCGAGAAGCCCCAGGCGGTCGAGAACATCGAGTCGATCGTCGAGGCCTCCGATGCCGTCATGGTTGCACGGGGCGATCTGGGTGTCGAGATGGACATCGCGCGCACACCAGTGATACAGAAGCGGATCGTTCAGGTATGCCGCGACTATGGAAAGCCTTGCATCATCGCGACACAGATGCTCGAGACCATGATCGAGAACTCAAGCCCGACGAGGGCGGAGGCCAGCGATGTTGCCAACGCGATCTTTGACCGTGCCGACGCGGTGATGCTCTCGGGCGAGACCGCGGTTGGGGCACACCCCGCGCTGGTCGTGGACACGATGCGGCATATTGCGCAGGAGGCGGAGGACGCGACCTGGAGCGAGATCGACGAGTCGAGCCCCTCGATCCAGCTTGTGCGTTCAAAGAACGTGGAGGCCGCGATCGCGCACGGTGTGTGGCACGTAGCGCGAGATCTCGATGCGAAGCTGGTGGTGTGCTGGAGCGAGGTGGGGCGGATTGCGCGGTTCCTGAGCCAGAACCGGATGCCGGTGCCGATCGTCGCGTATTCGTCGAGCCGCATCTGGACGCGCCGGATGGCGCTGCTCAGCAATGTCTCGCCCATCCGCCGCGAGCCGCCAGAGTCGGGCCGTCTCAGCGACTGGACAGACGAGGTTGAACACGATCTGCTCGAGCGTAACTGGGTCAAGCCCGGGGACCTCGTCGTGCTCGCGGCCGGCAAGCCGCTTGGCAACCCGCGGGCGGTGAACACGATCGCGACACTTGTGATCGGCGATCCGTCTACGGGCTTTCGCTCGCATGACCGGTGAGGTAGAGTCCGGCTATGCACCGGACCGCATCGATCGTCAGCATCGGTGACGAGCTGATCCTCGGCCAGACGCTCGACACCAACTCCAAGTGGCTCAGCGAAGCGCTCGTCGAGCGTGGATTACGCATCATTGAGCACGTCACGGTTGCTGACGACATCGCTGCGATGGTTGGGGTGTTCGCGCGGCTACGGGATTCGTCGGACATCGTCATCGCGACCGGTGGGCTCGGACCGACTCCGGACGACCTGACGCGCCGGGCTGCGGCGGACGCAGTTGGAGATCAACTTGTTGAGGACGGCGCCATGCTCGCCGAGATTCGGGCGTGGTATGCCGGACGCGAGCGAGCGATGCCTGAGGCGAACCGCGTTCAGGCGCTTCGGCCTGTGAGCGCGACGCCGCTCTCCAACCCAAACGGCACCGCGCCGGGGCTCTGGATCCGAGGCGCCATGGGCCTTTCTGATCTCTTCTGTCTCCCAGGCCCGCCGCGGGAGATGAGGCCGATGTTCGAGGCCCACGTGCTGCCCGCGTTGTCACTTCCGGAAGGGCAGGTGGTTCGGACGCGCGTGCTTCGCACGTGCGGCATCGGAGAGAGCGATGTCGCGGATCGTTTGGGTGATCTGCTCTCGCGCGAGCGTCAACCGCTGATTGGAACGACCGCGTCGCTCGGGGTCGTGTCGGTCCGGATGCGTTTCGAAGGTGAGGGCTCGGGCCAGGATGCGGAGGCGTTGCTTGATGACTCAGAGCGGTTGGTGCGCGCCGAGTTGGGGCCGTATTGCTTCGGCACCGGCGATGACACGCTTGAGTCGGTGCTTGTGGACCTTCTGCGCGAGCGTGGCGAGCGGCTTGTTGTGGTGGAGAGTTGCACGGGAGGCCTGCTGGGCTCGATGTTCACTGATGTGCCCGGTTCGAGCGATGTGTTCACTGGTGGGTGGATCACGTACACCAACGCGATGAAGGCCGCGCAAGTTGGCGTGAACCCGCAGGCGTTGGCGTCGATGGGGGCGGTCAGTGCTGAGGTTGCGACGGCGATGGCCGAGGGGGGACTCATCGCGGCGACGCACGAGCTTGACGACGGCCGCCCGGTGCCGGGCGTCGAGCATGCATTGGCGATCACTGGCGTCGCCGGTCCCGGCGGGGGCTCGGACGAGAAGCCGGTGGGCACCGTTTGGGTAGCGCTCGCGTCGAAAGACGCGGAGACGGATGTTCGCCGATTCAAGCTGCGGGGTGATCGTCGCACGATCCGCGAGTGGGCGGCGCGGAGCGCGGAATGGATGCTCTGGATGCGGCTGAGCCATGGTGCGGAGGGGCGTGATGTGCCGTTGCTCCGTGAGGCTGGCGCTCGGTAGAGCCTTGAGTTCCGCGTGCAGATCGAGTTGCTTGGCCCTGGGTGGCTGTCTGACCAACCCCAAAGCACCGAAGGCGCCCCAGCTCGGCTGAGGCACCTCCGGTGCCAAGTGCATCTTCTGACGGTCTCGCGTTCGGCGGGTCGCCGCTCAGGAGCAGCCTTCCAGCCATGAGCTGATGAAGAAGCCGAGATCATCGAGGTCGATGACGCCATCGGGCTGACCGAAGCCCGGCTGGCCGGCCAGCGTGGCGCCGGTGGTTGTCACGTCAGCGTCTGGCTCGAATCCGAGCCAAAGACTCAGGAAGAATCCGAGGTCATCCAGATCCACGGCGCCATCGGGTACACCAAACCCCGGTTGCCCCGCCAGCGTGGCGCCGGTCGTGGTGACATCCGGGACGCACGCCGGGCCGGCTGCAACCGCGTTGATCCGCACTGCATACGTGGCCTCGGGTAGGACCACCCAGCTTGTCCCGCCATTCGCTGACGCTCGGTAGCCATCGAACGTCACCCCGTTCAAACCAACAGGTGTCACGTTGACATCGGACCAGAAGACGGAATCAGGGTTGTCGTCTGCATCCAGGACCATCCAGTAGCTCGTGTTCGCGTCGAGCGTGAAGTCGGGATCTTCGATTTGCAGGGAGGTCAGGGATGCATCAAGGCTTCGAACCACCACCGGCGAGAATGAGGCAACCTGTGATCCGGGGTTTCCGCCGCTGCTCAGATGCAGGCCGCCGAACACGTTTGCAACCTGGCTTCTTTTCTTGGAAACTTGCACTTCGATCTCAGTGATCCTCAGTGGTCGCGCACCCGTGGTGAAGCCGACAGCCCCCCTGTTGTCGTCGCCGGATGTGGTGTCGAGACCGAGCGGGCCGCGAAGCGTAAACGCCCGTGCGTCGGTGAGGTTTGTGAGGATGGTGGCACTGAAGGCGTACACCACGTCCAGCGCGTCGTAGATCTCGCCGACGCCGCTCCCAGTCGAGCCAACGATGCGGACTTCCCGGATCGGTTGATCTGAGATGAACCCGAAGAAGCCATCCTCGCCGCCCGAGTAGCCACCGTCGGCGAGGATGTCCACGGTCCCCTCGGTGGTCTCGATCTGGATACCCAGGCCGGATGCGGCTCCAACGAAGTTCTGTCCGAAACCGAACACCGGCCGGTCGAACGTGTGGACGTACGCGGTGTGTCTTGTTTGCGGGAAGAGTTCGCCGTTCCACCTTCCGCCGGAGATGAAGGCGTCTTGGGCGTTCCCCTGCCGGCCTTCGACGGTGATGGTGAAATCGCTGAGCGCGAACGGCGGATCCCCGGGGTTCAGGTCGCCCGATTCGATGCCGTCGAAGGTCTCTGTCATGGGCGTCACGCCGCGTACCGCGAGCTCGGCTTCCCACGCGGACTGGTCGTTGAAGGGGATGAGCTGGCCTTGTGCGAGGCTGGCGTATGCCAAGAGGGCCACGGATGTGATGTGTGTGCGGTTCATGGTGAGTCCTGCCGATGGCTGCGTGTCATTGATATGGCAGCCTTATCACGTTCTGTGGAAGAGACCGCTCACGCAAGGGTGTGCGTCGCGGCGTCCATATTTTCCAGTTTGCCCCGAGCAGTGTGTTCCGAAGGGTCGCCCTGCCCAGGACGCCGACGGCTGCTCGCTCTGAGAGGTCCGGCTGGTCCGACCGCGTTGCAGCACACCGGTTAAGTCCCGAAGAATCTCTGTCGGATCGCCGGATCGCGAGATCTGCGTTGCCTCGCGCGCGCCAAGAAGCCCACGCCGCAACGAGCAGCGTGGGCCCCTGGGGGGGTGCGTTGTTGTGCGATCGGTGCTAGCCGCGGCGGCGCCGGCGGGTCACGAGCAAGCCTGCTGAGGCAAGTGCCAGCACACCCGGGGCCGGCACGGCGACGGGTTCACCGAAGATGAAGTCGTCCATCACGACGAGGTCGATGCCGCCGTACTCAAGGCCGCCCAGGGCTTGATTGCCCGAATAGATGCGGACAGAAGCAACGATCACGTCATCGAACGAAACACCTAGGAACGAGAGGGAGCCGTCCTCGGTCGGGCCGGTCTCGACGGTGTAGGAGCCGAGCTTGTCGCCGTTGACGTCGTAGTAGTCGATGAACGTCGATCCCCAGATGTCCACATCGCTGAATACGGCGCCGAAGCCGCGGCTCAGGCCCTGTTCATCGCTGCCCGGGACCCGGAAGTCCACATCGACGATGTTGCTGTCGAGCGCGGTGAAGAGACGTTCATCGCTGAAGGTCGAGAACTGGTTTTCGTAGGCGCTGTTGATATTGCCGAACCGAACGCCGACGCCGCTCGCGGCGGTGGCTGAGAGCTGGAATCCGCTGCCCGGGGTAGAAAACACGACACCGCGGGCACGAGGCGCGAAGTTCGCGTTGAAGAAGTCGCCCGGAAGGTTGTTGGGTGCGGACACCGCATCGGGTGCGGCGTCCCAGTTGATCTGACGACGGCCCGTGCCTTGTGAGCCGGGCTCCGGTGCATTGAGCTGGCCGAGGTCATCTCGGAACTGATCAACGATTGCCTGGAGGCCGGCGGCGTCGGCTGCCGAGCCCGATCGGACGGTCTGGGCGTGCACGCCTGTGGCGCAGGCCGCGAGGAGTGCACACGAGATCACTGAGCGCGTAGTCATCGCTTCTTCTCTACTTCCGCCCGTTCGGGCGTTACCTGGATGCGGCCGCGCAAGCGCGCACCGACCGCCGAGACCGGCGAGTGCCCGGCCTCCCAGAACCTGGATGGAGTGGGATGCCCCCTCAGGGCTCCGCTGCTGGTGAGCCAGATCGGAGCCACTCGGTCCGATCGTGCTGCCCGCTTACAGAGGTCCGCACGCGGTGGGGGCGTTGCAAGCCGCTGTGATTTCTATTGATCGATGTGCAGTCAATGCGCATGTATGCTGCGCGATAATGAAGTGCCTTATTGCCAGCTCGGTCGTCCTCCGCTCCATATTCGTCGCACTCGTGATGGTCGTTGGCCTGACGTGCGTCAGCCACGCGGAGCCGATCCCGCCCGGTGAGACACCTGCCAGCCCCGAAGGGACGGGACTCGCGCCGCCGATCACCTCGCCTCTCACGCGCCGGGTGCTCGACCTGAGCGGTGACTGGCGGTTCATGCCCGACCCTTTCGACAACGGCTCGATCGACTACCTCAGCAGGCCCATGAGGAATGGCTTCTGGCGAGACGAAGCCCGCCGCGGCCCGGAGCATCGGATTGAGTACAGCTTCGATACTGCGGAGACCATCAGCGTTCCGGGTGATTGGAACAGTCAACGTGATGACCTCTTCTTCTACGAGGGAACGCTGTGGTATAGGAAGGTCTTCAAGTTCGAGCCGACCGAGGGCCGGCGGACCTTCCTCTGGTTTGGCGCCGCCAACCGCCACGCGGATGTTTGGCTCAATGGCGAGCACCTCGGGTCTCACCATGTCGGGTTTACCCCCTTCGCATTCGAGACAACCGGGAAGGTCCGCTCGGGCGAGAACAGTGTGGTCGTGCGCGTGGACAATCGGCGGCGATCCGAGGACGTGCCCGGGATGCGGACCGACTGGTGGAACTATGGCGGGCTTACGCGCGCGGTCGCGTTGTTGGAGACACCGGAAACTTTTGCCCGGTCCTGGGAGGTCCGGTTGGATCGCGCCGGCGAGAACATCGTCGTGAGCGTCACGATGGATGGGCCCGCCGCTTCGAGCAAGCCAATCGTTGCGCGGATTCCGCGGCTTGGGCTGGAGTTCAAGCTCACAACCGATGCGGCCGGCGTTGCACGAGGCATCGCTCCCTGGCCAGAACGCGGCACACTCTGGTCTCCGGAGTCACCGGAGCTCTACGACATTGAGATCGTGACTGAGGAGGGAGATCTGTCGTCGGATCGCGTCGGTTTCCGCACGATCGAGACACGCGGCCGCGACATCTTGCTCAACGGGGAGCCTGTATTTCTCCGTGGGATCTGCATCCACGAGGAAGCGCCCGACAGGCCTGGACGGGCGTGGAGCGAAGCCGACGCTCGGAAGCTGTTGGGATGGGCCAAAGAGTTGAGCTGTAACTATGTCCGCCTCGCGCACTACACGCACAATCAGGAGATGGTTCGTATCGCCGACGAGCTCGGGCTCATGGTCTGGGCTGAGATTCCGGTCTATTGGGTGCTCGATTTCGAGAACCCGGTGACGCAGGCTTACGCGAGGACACATCTGACCGAGATGATCGAACGCGACCGCAACAGGGCAAGTGTGATCATCTGGTCGGTCGGCAACGAGAACGAGGCCAACGCGCAGCAGACGGCGCTCCGGCGCGATCTCGCGTTGCATGCCAAGCGGCTCGATCCATCACGGCTGATCAGTGCGGCGTGCTTCGTGCGTGTAACGCGCGACGAGGATCGCAGGCTCACGCGCCTCTCTGTACGGGATCCCTTCGGTGAGTTCGCCGATGTGCTCGCGATCAACGAGTACATCGGTTGGTACGGCGGCTCCACGGATGAACTCGCGGGCGTGCCGGTCGAGACCGCCTGGGAGAAGCCGCTGCTCTTCAGCGAGTTCGGCGCGGGCGTGAAGCAGGGCCTGCGGGGCCCTGACAACGAGGTCTGGACCGAGGACTTCGGCGTTCGGTTCTACCGCGACCAGCTTGGTTGGTGCGATGAACTCCGGCGCGCGGGGATGCTGCAAGGGCTGTCGCCTTGGATCTTGAAGGACTTCCGCTCACCGCGTCGCCCACTTGGCGGGGTACAGGACTGGTACAACCGGAAGGGTTTGGTGTCCGAGGATGGTGTCCGGAAGTTGGTCTTCGGTGTGGTGCGGGAGTGGTACCAGCGCTGGGCTGACGAGTGATCGCTGTCGCCCGGTCTGCACCCGGGCGAACCTAGAATCGCGCGATGAAGCTCTCACGGATCGACGGGCTGATCAGCGGATTCATGCAGCGTCATGGGCACGGGGCGCTGCGGTACTCGCTGGCGGTGATCTTCGTGTGGTTCGGGCTGCTCAAGCCGCTCGGTATCTCGCCCGCCGCGCCGCTCGTACGACAGACCGTGGACTGGATGCCGCTATTTGGCGCCGGGACCTGGGTGTCGATCATCGGCTGGTGGGAGGTTGTGATCGGCGTCGGCTTCCTCTACCGCCCGACCCTGCGCATCGCGATCGGCCTGCTCGCGATGCAGATGGTTGGCACGTTCATGCCGCTGGTGATCCTGCCGTCGGTGACGTTTCAGGAAGGCAAGATCCCATACGGGCTCACGATGGAGGGTCAGTACATCGTGAAGAACCTGCTGATCATCGCGGCGGCGATGGTGGTTGGGGGGACGGTCCAGCGGAGGGGTGCCGCGGGCACTTTATATCCCCCTCATCCGTAAGCTATTGGGCTAGCAGTTACACTGTATTTCGCTGGGCTCGCGAAGGGGTTGCTAGCCGCTCGGAACACAGCCTAGTGCATCGGATACTCCGGGCCGGCCCTACTGCTGGATCCTGCTTTGCACTTTGGCCAAGAACCAAGGTTACAATCCTGCCCTCGTGTCCATGCGCGTAGTTGCAATTAAGGGTCCGGTCTGCCAGCGGCGATGCTGCTGGTACGTCCAAGGCTAGATAGGGTGATACTCCGATGACCAACCAGGACGCGAGCCGACGCCTCGTTACTGTTGTACTTGACATGGTTGAGTCGTATGTGGAGCAAGGCAAGACTCACGAAGGACGAGAAGCTCGGCGGCAGGCCTCTGAGACCGAGGCCGCCGAGTTCGCGAGTCGGTTGCAATCTGCGATCTACTCTTTGGTTAATGACAGCGTAACGGCACACCGAAGAGCCCAGCGCAAGAAACTCTGGAGACCGGCAAGTGCAGTGATTGCGTTTGTTGGTATGAGTGGTCTTGTCTTTGTCGCAACAGCAGCAACGAGTTTCATAGATCGGCAAGCAACAGCGGCAGGAGAAGCAGCCGCCGAGACCTACGTCCAGACACTCGCGAAGGCGCAGATCGATGCTCTGCTAGGAGAAACCCGCGGCCAGGTCGATGCCATCCAGGCTCAGTTCAGTAACTTGCAGACGGAATCAAGCGAAACGGTTAAGCGAATCGTGCAGATCGAGGCCGATGCTAATACGGCAGAAGCGTCCCTTGGCGATCTCCTCGCGAGTCTTGAGTCTGCAGAGCTGGGTATCAGAGAAGTGAGCGGGAACCTCAGCTCGTTTGCCGGCCAAATCGCTGGGCTCGATAGCCAGTATGCCGCTGCATGGAGTAGGCTGGAAGACACCATTACCAGCATTGACGAGCTCGATGAACAGATTGGTGAGGCCACTGGAGCGAGGCTGGCAACCTGGCTCGAACGCCTCGGTTCGTTCAATGACTATTTGTCGGTAGACGATCCCCGTGAGGCCCTCGCGTCGCTCGTCGAGGATGTACGGCTCCTTAAGACCGGCCGAGGATTTGACAGTATCGAGTGCCGAGAACTGCGGATCTCAGGGACGCCGGGCAACCAACCCTCTGTATTGCTCGCGGCGACCTCCGCGGGCGACGCTCGATTCGATATGTTCAGCAATGGCCAGCCCGGGTTCTCTCTCGTGACGAGGGCATCTGGGGAGAACCGGCTTTCGTTATTTCAGGGCGGTGTCGAGCGGGCGGCGCTCATGGCTGGCAACGAGGCAGGGTTGGTGTTGTCTGATCCTCATGGTCTGGCACTTGCATCCGTCTCGGCAAATAATGAGCAGGGCGAGTTCTCGCTATACGACGCGAGTGGGGGAGACGAAGGGGCGCCGACGCGGTCAGTACGTCTGTATGCTTCCGATGGAAATGGTCAGCTCCGTCTTTTCCATCGCGCGACTCGGGAAGATGGTGTGCAAGCGCAGCGTCTTGTAGCAGTTGGTGGATCGATTAATGACGACGGAGGTATTTGGCTGCGCAACCAAGAGGGTAACGAACTTGTTCGCATGGTCGCCCAAGGTCCTGCAGGCACGCTATCGATCTACAACTCGGCTGGTGAGGATCGCGGTTCGCCGACCCAAGCTGTCAAGCTATCAAGCGGCGATAGTGGCGGGGGGTCTCTTCGCCTGTATGGCCGCAAAAGTAGCCCAGATGGGGCCAAAGCGATACAGATTGCCTCGGTCGGGAGGTCGATTAATGGCGACGGAGGTGTTTGGTTGCGCAGCCAAGAGGGTAACGAACTTGTCCGCATGATCGCTCAAGAAGAAAACGGGATCCTTGAGCTACGGAATGCCTCCGGCGAAGCACTTGCACGACTGCTTTCTGGTGCCGATGAGGGTGTGCTGTCTCTTTGGCGCATGGATAGAGAACGGCGAACAGGCGCTCAGCGGGTCCTAAAGCCCTTGTTCGGAAATTAGCTTTGATTGTGCACGGCACTAGCACTGGAGTCCAATCCACCAGGCCGCGGACTAGTGTCACTACGCCTGCCCGATCGCCCCACGGATCCGGTCGATGACCGTGACCGTCGTCGGGGCCTCGCCCTCGGCGGCCCTGGTCGAGGGCAGTTCGGCCAGAGCCTGGGCGGCGCTGACGAACCCGCCGGTCGGGTCGAGGGCGGTCTCGAACCACGCGTCCCACGCGCGGTCGAGGCGGCGGACCAGCTTGGTCGGGGCGATCAGCGGCTCGTCGGCATCGATGCCGGTGAGCATGCGGTAGCCCAGCTCGGCAACCGAGCGGACCTCATCGCGGACGAGTTCCTCGTTACCGACCGTCATGCCCTGGAGGCGCCGGTCTAGGCCGAAGAGCTCGATCATCTGCGAGCCGCGTGTATCTACGAGGACCTGCTCGGCGGTGACCGGGCCGTGATTCAGCTTGCGCTGGGCGGCCGCGGTATAGGCGTCGAGGATCTGGCGCAGGCTGCGGTCGGTCTCGTGGGGCGTCATGCGCCCGCCCTTGCTGGCGAGGATGTCACCCAGGTGGACCAGACCTGTTTGTGCGCCGGTATAGGGCGTGACGATCCACCCGAAGCCGGCGTGGTCAAGACAGAACCGCTCAACGGGCAGGCAGTGGGATACCTTCACGCCGACCACGGGCTCGAGCGCGAGGCTGAAGCGGCGACGCTCGGCCTGGCCGTGAAAAGGGCCCAGCTTGTGCAGCGTGTGACTGGTCTGGTCGGCGGTGTGCAGCGCGAGCCAACGCTCGCCGACGGTGCCGGGGCGCAGCTTTCGCAGCAGGCGATACCGCCCGAGGACAAGTGTGGACTCATCGGTCACGCTGGCATCCTGCACGGCGCTCCCGGTCACTGTGTTGTTGGGGATCTTCGGATGGCTTTGCAATGGACCAATCCTGTGCGTAGGCCCGCCAGATCAAGATCCTGATCCGGTCGCAACCCTGCGTCAGTGCTCTCTTCCCGCGGACTGTCATCCGCACTCGGGCCCCCTCCTGGAGCACCGAGCACAGCTTGAATGATATCGGCCACAACTGGTCGAGGCCGGCAAGATCGGTGTCAACCCGATCAAAGCCCTATTCCGCGAGTTTGGGTATCTGGGACACTTCCCGACCCAGCGGGGCAGAACGCGGTAGCATCGCCGCTTCGCATGGATGGCGCGACTCAGATGCCCAGTGTTTTCCCACGACGAGGAGGATCTCGGCGGGGGCTCCGTTTGACCCGTTCCGCGGCCGCGGTGGCCCTTGCTGCTGGACTGTCATGGCCCGCAGGGGCCGAGATTGCTCCTGACCCGCTCCAGATCTCGGGTCGGGACTTTGCTGGGCTCCCCCTGGATGAGGCCGCCCGGTCTGGGCAGATCGAGCTATTCGCACGCGAGGCCCGGGTCTGGGACGATCAATCGCCTGACGGTCCGGTGCGGCGGGTGTTGCTGGTCGGCGATGTTGAACTGATCCTGGGTGACTCGCGGTTCAGGTGCCGCCGCGCGGCACTCTGGCTTCAGCGGGTCGCCGGTGAGCAAGGCGAGACCTATCGCGTGTTTGCGTACCTCGGCGAGGTCGGTGACCCTCGTGCGGACGCGGCTGTGGGTGTTGAAGCAGATCGCCTGCCCGTTGAGGGAGTGGTCCGCGCAACGAATGGGGTTGTACTTCGCGTTGATGGCATAGAGCGGGGCCGGCCGGTGTCGGGTTTCGTTGCCGAGGGAGAACGCGCGTTTGCGGCGGTACTTCGTGCCAGATCCGGGGCGCCGGGATGGGCGACGCGTGCGCGGCTTCTGCTCGAAGGGGAGGATGCGGGTGACATCGATCCGGGGCCGGTGCCCGAGCCTGAGCAGCCTGAACTCGATGAGGAGACTCGGCGCGCGATCATCGAGGGGCTCGGCCGCCGTCTGGGAGATCCCGAGGCGCCGATCTTCAGCCCGGAGGGCACGATCGCGCTCGACGCCCAGGATCTGGTTTTCACGGGAGCGCAGAGTGGGTCAGCGGTTATCGCATCCGGCGGCGTGACGCTGCAGTACTGGAACCCGATCGATGGTGAGCAGCTCGATCTAACGGCGCAGCGGGCTGTGGTGTTCGTCGAGCCTGGGCGGATTGCCGATGGAGCCCGGTTTGTAGCCAGGGATGTTCTGGGTGTGTACCTCGAGGGCGGCGTGGTAGCGAGCGATGGCTCTTACACGGTGCGCAGTCCAAAGGTGTACTACGACGTGCAGGAAAATCGGGCATTGTTGCTCGATTCCGTTTTCTGGACGTATGACCGGCGCCGGGCGATGCCCTTATATCTTCGTGCCGAAGCGATCCGTCAGCGATCGGCGCGTCGGTTCGAGGCCGACGAGGCGATGGTGGCGAACACGTCGTTCTTCAAGCCTCACTTCAGGCTGGGCGTGGACAACGTCACGGTGACGGTTAATGACGACGAGCCGAGTACGCCCACGCCCGACGAGGTGCGCGTGCCTGTGGGTACCCGGACGCTCGTCGATGCGCGCGGTTTGACGCTGCAGGCTGGGGGCTTCCCGTTCGCGTATTGGCCGATCTATCGGGGCGATCCCGAGCGTTTCCCGCTCCGAGACTTTTCGTTCGCGTCGGGCCAGGGCTCTGGCGCTGGGATCCGGACGAGCTGGAACACCGAGACTCTGCTGGGTTTCAGTTCTGGCGATGGATTCGATGCCGAGACGTTGGTTGACTACTACGAGCGCCGCGGTTTGGGTCTTGGGCAACGCCTGGACTGGACAACCGACTTGGGCGAGGGCGACCTGCTCGCGTACTGGCTGCCCAACGACGACGGCGTTGACATCACGCCGCGCGGTGTTGAGCTTGATGCCAACGGCGACAGCCGCGGGCTGCTGCTGGCGTCGAAGCAGGGGCGGATCGGGTCCGATTGGCGGGTGCAGCTCGAAGCGGGCTACGTCTCCGATGAGCGGCTAGCGCAGGCCCTGTTCCGCGAGGTGGCGCAGACGGGCCGCGAGGTAACGAACAGGGTGCTGTTCACACGCTCGGCGGAGAACGACTTTGCGACCGTCGAGCTGAACGTCCGTGCAGGAGATTTCACGCCCAACGAGTATCTGCTCCAGAGCCAGGGCTACACGGTGGATAAGTACCCCGAGGTGTCGATCGGGCGCGTCGGGTTTGACCTGCTTCCCGATCGAGCTCCGGGGCTGCTCGCATACAGCGGCGAGACGACGATCAGCCAGATGAGGCTCCGGTTCGTTGACCCCAAGGCCGAGGACTTCGGATTTACGACTGCCACAAGCGCGCAGGCCGCGTTCGGTGTGGATCCGGAAGAGTCACTCGCCGACGGACTGCGGGCTCAGGGGTTCAGCGAGGAGCCGGTGACGCGCTTCGATACCAGGCACGACGTGACGGCCCAGCTCGAAGCAGGCGATATCAGGGTGACGCCCTTCGCGACGGGCCGCTTTACGGCCTATGACACCGACTTCGGCGAGTTCTCGCCGGAAGAAGATGGGCAGCAGCGGCTGTACGGCGCGCTCGGTGTCCGTGCGGCGACCGCGGTCCAGCGGGTGTACGACGGCGTCGAGAGCCGGCTCTTCGGGCTCCACCGTCTGCGGCACGTGGTCGAGCCCAGCGCGACGGTGTTCTTCAGCGGTAGCTCCCTGCCCAGCGAGAACCTGCCCATCTATGACGATGATGTCGAGGGCCTTGCTGAGGGCACGCTTATCAACGCGTCGATCGATCAGTCTTTCGAGACTAAGCGCGGTGGGCCCGGGCGTTGGCGGAGCGAAGAGATCCTCGCTTTGCGCACCGAGCTGAGCTGGGCCAGCGAGGACGCCGACCGCGAGAGCCCGATTCCGAGGTTTTATGAGGCGCGGCCAGAGCTCAGCAATCCCGGCAACGCCCTGACGAACCGCCTCCGGTACAGGCCAACAAACGCGGTAACGATCGTCGGCGAGAGCGTGCTCGACTACGACGAGAACAGGGACATTGTGAGCGGTATCGGGCTCCAGCTGGATCAGTCTCCACTCCTCAGTTGGACCGCTGACCTTCGGAGGATCGAGCCGATCGATTCCACCCGGCTCGTGCTCGGCACGCTCTACGGGCTGGGCGATAAGTACCGAGCCAGGGGCACGGCCACGTTCGATGCTGACGAGGAAGATTTTCAGAGCCTCTCGGGCGTACTGGAGCGGTCGTTCCCGAATGTCGTTGTCCTTGGGTCTCTGCGGTTTAACAACATCACCGGGCAGACAAGTTTCGGATTCACATTTGAGCCACGTATTGGCCGCACGGGTGGGGCCGGCACAAGTGGGCTGATCGATCGGCTGAGGCCTGAGAACCGCCAATAGACCACACGGCATGACGCGTAGACTTGTCCTATGACGACCGTGAGCCAGAACGAACCGGGGCTGTCACCGCTGCCCATCGGTCAGCACGAGTTCAACTCCCGATTGGTGACCGGGACCGGCAAGTACCGAGACTTCGAGACGATGCAGCGAGCGCTCGACGCCTCGGGCTGTGAGGTCGTCACCGTTGCGGTGCGGCGCGAGCGGCTCTACAACGAGAAGGGCGAGAGCCTGCTCGACTATCTCGATACGGATCGGTACACGATTCTTCCGAACACAGCAGGTTGCTTTAGCGCCGATGATGCGGTTCGCGTCGCGCGGCTGGGCCGCGAACTGCTGACCCAGCTCGGGAACGGCGGGGCCGGGTGGGTGAAGCTCGAGGTCCTGGGTGACAAGAAGACACTGCTTCCCGATCCCACGGGTACATTGCTCGCGTGTCAGGAACTCGTCAAGGACGGGTTCGAGGTGCTGTGCTACTCGAGTGACGACCCGATCGCGGCCAAGCGGCTGCAGGATGCCGGCGCGACAAGCGTGATGCCGGCGGGCAGCCCCATCGGTTCGGGCCAGGGTGTTGTGAACCCGAACAACATCGTTCTGTGTCTTGAGTTGCTCAAGGAGGGCAACCCGAGCTACCCGGTGATCGTTGATGCCGGCGTTGGCTCGGCGAGTGACGTCGGCATCGCGATGGAGCTCGGCGCCGACGGCGTGCTACTCAACACCGCAGTCGCGCACGCCCGGGATCCTGTGATGATGGCGCACGCGATGCGCAAAGCGTGCGAGGCAGGGCGCCAGAGTTACCTTGCGGGACGCATCGAGAAGAAGCGTTACGCGAGTGCATCGAGCCCGTTCGAGGGCGCGATCAGCTACATCCCCGGCGAGTGAGCCCGGGGATCGAGTGGGGGATGGCGATGAGTGATGGCGAACACCCGGTCGTTGCCGAGGCTGAGTTCGACCGTAAGGTCCAGACCTACTGGCTGCTGAGCGCGGTCGCGCTCTGTGTGTTCACTGTTGTCGGGATCCCGTTCTTGATCATCGTGGTCCCGCTCGCGTTGTTTTTCAATGGAAAGTACCTCGACGCGATGAGCTGCACGCTCACGACCCGGACACTCGATGTCCGCAAAGGCCTCTTCAACAAGGTCGAGAGCACAATCCCGCTCGAACGGATCACCGATCTGCAGATGTTCCAGGGCCCGATCATGCGGATGCTCGGGCTCCACGGGTTTAAGGTGGAAACCGCGGGTCAGTCGGGCCCGACGGGTGGGTCGCTCGTCACGCTGATCGGCATCGTCGATGCTCACGGGTTCAAGAAGCGCGTCATGGCGCAGCGTGAGAACGTGGGGGCCGGAGTTGTGGACGATGGCGCAAACTCCGACAAAGCGACGGCTTCGTCTGGCGATGCGTCGGTTCTCATCGAGATTCGCGATTCATTACTGCGCATCGAGCAGGGGCTCGCCGAGCGGGAATAGCTAACGCCAGCCCTCGGCCTCGCGCCGCCACAGTATCTGGGCGGTGTGGTGCTCGCCGTGCCAGGCGTAGAGCGCCGTCATCGTTGAAAGCGGTACACGCTCGTTCGTCTCGGGATGGTCATAGGCCATCGCGAACTGCCCGGGTTTGAGCGAGCGAAACAGCTCTGTCCATCGAGCGTGGACAGCATCGAGCAACGCGAGTGATGGTTCGATGTCTGCGGTGCGAACATGCTCGACTTGGGCCCATGCCCCTTCGTCATAGGGCCTGATCTGCGGAGTGGGTTCCGTCAGGACGAGCATGGTCCGCGTATACGCGTTGATGTGCGAGTCGGCGACGTGGTGGACGATCTGACGGAGCGTCCAGTTCTTGTAGCGGGTATCGAGTTGAGACTCGTTCAGATCCGAGACCACGGCACGCAGCTGGGCGGGCGCGTTGGCGATCCGATCAATGTTCGACACGATGTCACCGGGATCGGTCGGGATCGGCCCCGCAGGGAAGGCTGGGGCCGTCAGTTCCATCGGAAGATCCTGAGTGCCACTCCGAATGCGATCGCGGTCCACGCGGCCATCACGCCCAGTTCTTTGCCCAGGTCGAGCACGCTGGCGCCGTCGATCATCGAGGCGCGGAGCGCATCGTTGAGTGCGGTGAGCGGCAGGAGCTGGAGCATCGGGTGGAGCCAGTCCGGGAAGCGTTCGTAGCTAAAGAAGACGCCCGAGCCCAACCACATCGGGACCATCACCAGGTTCATGAGCCCGCTGACCCCCTCGATCGTCTGTGCTCTGGCGGCGGTCAACAGGCCGATGCCGGCGAACATGGTTGCGCCGATGATCGAGATCAACGCAAACGAGACGAGATCGCCACGGAGAGGCACGCTCAGAACGAGCAGGCCGAACACGATGAGCACACCCAGTTCGAGCGCGAGGAAGACCAGTCTCGACATCATGAACGACGCGAGGAAGTTGCCCTTATTCATCGGGGTGACGAGCAGACGCTTGAGGAACTTCCTGCGGCGGAAGTCGGCGATCGCAAAGCCGATGCCCCACATTCCCGTGCCCATCAGGTTCATGCCGATGAGGCCCGGGTAGAGAAAGTCCACGTAGCGGCTGCCTCGCTCGGTGATCGGTTCGATTTCGTGTTCGGGGTCGGCCTGTGACCCATCGCCGTTGGCGCGGGCAAGCCTGATCGCACGGAGCACGCGGAGCTTCGCGGTCTCGCCCTGGGTTCTGGTCGGATCAAGCGACAGCTTTGGGGGCGCGTCGGGCTGGGTCGGCGGCGAGACGAGCACATCAACTGCAGCTTTTCGCAGCTGCACAAACGCCTCGTCGTAGGTCTCGAACGTCTCGGTCTCAAGGTACTCATCGGCCTCGAATGCTTCGACGAGTTCCGTAGCGCTGTCGCCCTCGATGACCCCGACGCGCACCGGCTCCGGCGCTGCGGACCTGAACGCGAACCCGAGCACGGCCGCCAGCACCACTGGGAAGGCGAACACCCAGAAGACCGCCTCCGGCTCGCGCAGGAACGACAGGATCCGGATGCGTGTCAGCTCGCGCAGCTCTTTGAATCCGCTCATGCCATGCCCCCTTTCATGCGTCCCTGAGCTGCTTGCCGGTCATGTGGACGAACACATCTTCGAGGGTCGGTCGGTGTGTACGCAGGTCGTCGATCCGTAGCCCATGCTCGCGCGCGAGATCGAAGAGGGCTGAGATCACTCGCTGAGTGTCTGTCACCGACAGGACGAAGTCGGTGCCCTCGCGGCGAACCGCGTTGACACCCTCGAAAGCGAGCAGCGTGTCATCGCTGATCCCGTGGTCTCCGCCATCCTCGGTGCCGAGCATGAACCGCACGAAGCTCTCGGCATCCAGCGTCGAGATGATCTCGGCGGGTGAGCCTTTCGCGATGACCTTGCCATGATCGACGATGAGAAGATCGTCGGCGAGGCGCTCGGCCTCTTCCATGTAGTGCGTCGTGAGGAGCACGGTGCCGCCCTTGGCCTTAAAACGCTCGACGACCTCCCACACCATCCGGCGGGCCTGCGGGTCGAGGCCGGTGGTTGGCTCGTCGAGAAAGAGCACATCCGGAGAGTGGAGCAGGGCGCAGCCGATGCTCACTCGCTGGCGCTGGCCGCCGCTGAGTGACTTGATAAATGCGTCACGCTTCTCGGTCAGCCCGATGATCTCGAGGACTTCTTCGATGTTGGCCTCGCCCGGGTAGAAGCTGCCGAAAAGGCGGAGTATCTCGAAGACCTTGATCTTGTCCTGAAGGTCGGTCTCTTGGAGTTGCACGCCGATGCGCTGCTGGATCTCACGACGATCCTTTGCCCAGGTCAGCCCGAGCACCTCGATCTCACCCGCATCGGGCGTCTTGAGGCCCTCAAGCATCTCAATGGTGGTCGTCTTGCCGGCACCGTTGGGACCCAGAACTCCGAGGCACTCGCCGACACGAGCTTCGAGGTCGATCCCGTCAACGGCCTTCACATCGGCATAGTGCTTGATCAGGCCGGTCGCGCGCACGGCGACACCCGTCGCGGTGGCGCTGGTTATTGTTTCTGTGCTTCCCACGCTGTCCCCTTGAACTCTCGAGGGGCATCGTATCAGCGTTTGGTCCTGCTGGCCCTAGGGGATACCCGTCAGCCAGAACGTCAGGTAGTAGCCGAGGTCATCGAGATCGACCTTGCCGTCGGGCATGCCGAAGCCGGTCTGGCCGGGAAGCGTTGCGCCGGTCGTCGTGATGTCACCGACAGATGCGCGAGCGTGTTCATAGCGAAGGATCAGGTCTCCACCAGGCATCCCGTCCCCATCACCATCGATCGGTGTCCCAGCCGTGCTGGTCGCGGTGTCGCGGATGGTCACGACCGCAGCGTCACCGATAAGTGGCGTCAGCAGGAATACGCCGGTCACAGGCTCTTCGGTGCCGGCTACCGCGAAACCCAAGGGCTGCCCGGTGTTCTCTGATAGCACGGTCACATCCGCGTCGGTCATGTTTACGCCCCGGTCCCAGGTTGCCAGCAGAAGGAACCGGCCAGCCGGCTCATAGGTCACCGGCTCGTGTTGGACGATGAGCCTCGGCGGCGGGCCGCCGCGGCGCCCGAAGATGATCTTGCCCTCCGCAAACAGATCAGATGCTCCATCGGAGTTGAAGTCCGCGCCGCCGTACAGCAGTTCATTCGTCTCGAACCCATTTGTGCCATCGAAGTAGACGTCCTCGAGCAGCGTCGGAAAGGAGCCCTGAGTCTCGAAGTCCCGGCCATAGAGGACCCTGGTCCCGACGATCAGGTCCTCTATCCCGTCGGCATTGACGTCGCCCGCCGGGTGGACATCTGGCAATGAGTAGTTCCGCTGGTCGTTGATGGGGAAGATGTACTCGAAGGCCAGCCCGGTGTTCTGGTCGGCCGCGAAGTGCGAGTCGTCGTACAACGCGGGCCAAGGCGAACTCCCGGGGCGTCCGAAGAGACAGCGGAAGGCGCTGCCACCGAACGATGTGAGCAGTTCGTCGTACCCATCGCCGTTGAGGTCGCCGAGATTCGCGACCCCGCCGCGGCCATTGATCATGAAGCCGTTGGTCCCGTCGAGCGTTCCGACATCGAAGACCGCCGGGAACGGGTTCACTGAGGCATTGCGGCCGTACACGATGTACTTGTCGCCGAAGCCTTCGGTCGATGATCCCACGGCGATGTCGCCCAGCCCGTCCTGATTCAGATCGATCCCGGCAACGGTCTCTCCGATATCATCGAAGTCGGCCGCTGCGCGAATGACGAACCCGAGCGTGCCGTCGAAATCCGGGACATCTATCGTGGCCGGGAACGGGTTCCCACCCTGCACATCGCGTCCGAAGATCACAAACGCCCGGCCGCGCTGGCTGTTGCCGGGAGGCCCAAAGTCCGCTTGGCTGGCGATTGCGAGATCGCCGATGCCATCGCCGTTGAAATCACCCAGTTCTGCGGCACCGAGACCGATCCGGTCGTCGCCGGTATTGGTCGGAATGAAGGCGAAGCCGTTCGTGCCGTCCAGGGTGGAGAGGTCGAATAACGCGGGTTGGAGATCACCGATGTTCCGTTCGCGCCCAAAGATTATCCATGCGCCGTCGCTGGTCGTGCTGGACCCGTTTGTGATCGCGAAGTCACCAATGCCATCGCCGCTGACATCGCCGATAAATGCGGCTGAATACCCGACGAGAACGAACGGACTTGTGGGGACTCCACCCGGCAATGTGCCGGCGATCTCGAATCCCTCGATGAAGGTCTGCGCGGGCTCGGAGTACTCAAGCACAAACGGCAGCACGTCGGCGGAGACTGGCCCATACCGGACACCCTCCGGCGTGATCAGGTCGGGGATGCCGTCGCCGCTGACGTCGCCCATGATCTGGGTCGATCGTGCGGGCGGAAGCGGCTCATTGAGTAGTGAGCCGTAGAATGGCGCGATCTCGAACTTCGGATCGATGATCGAGGTGTCGAAGGTTGCCGGAAACGGGCTCGCGAGCGGGTCGATCTGGGCGTTGCACGGCCCCGCGCCGAAGCTAACCACAGGAACAAGTACCCCTCCGATGCGGATTGCTCGGTGCTGATACAAGGCTGTGGCTCCTCACAAGATACCCGTGGACCGCGGGGATTCTGAGAGTACATCAGCATAGCGCCAGGACAAAGGTCTCAGCGCCTTCTTAATCGGGGCCGGTTTCGTGACGACAGCTACGGCGTACCAATCAGCCAGATCGTCAGGAAGTATCCGAGATCGTCGAGATCGACTTTGCCGTCTGGCAGGCCGAAGCCCGTCTGCCCCGGGAGCGTTGCACCCGTTGTGGTGAGGTCTGCGGGGTTGGCGGTGCCGGTGCCCGTGAGATCTGCGATGTACCCCACGACTCCGCCGGCGCCGTCGTCGGCGGTGCCGCAGACGAATCTGCTGTCTGGTGTGACCAGGTCTGCGGTCCGGAGCGTGTAGCCAGTCGGAATAGTCACCCCCCGGCTCAGGAGTAACTGCGAGAGCCGCTGTGGTGGGCCGAAGTCGAGCCAGATGAGTGCGTTCTCGCCGCCAGCATCCGCGGATCGCCCGACGATAATGGTCCCGTTGTCGCTGACGTCTTCCGCGACAGTGTTGCCCCCGTGCAGCGGATCTTTGCCGAGTTTGACCATCCCAGTGTGCTCGCGCCAGAACAGCGCTTCAACATCTGTTTGCGAGCGACCGACCGCGATTGTGCCATTCGTGTCTGTCGCGAACAGGAAAGCCCCGTCACCAGGAAGCAGCGGCCCGAGATTTTCCGGCGGTATCGGGATGAGCCAGCGCACACCGATACCTATGGCCGGGTCCGAGAGCAAGGAAGACAGACCGAAGACCGCGGACCCATCACCGCTGATCGCGTTCGCTGAGAGCAGCGTGCTGAACGTGGCATCGCTCTGGAGGAACTCGAGCTTCTCGAACGCCCCACCGGCCAGCCATGCGGCGTCGCCGCTTGGCGCGCTTGCAAGGCCGATGATGATTGACCCATCGTCGCTGATATCTGTCGGGGTTACACCCGAGACACCGGTTGTCAGTTCGCCGATCACTCGCGTGTTGTCGGGGGCGGTCCACCAGAATGGTTGTGTGCCGGACGAGCCGGCCATGGTGCCGGCGACAATGGAGCCGTCGGCGCTCATCGTGGTGGCGCTGCCAGGGCCAAGGGGTGAGTTGATGAACGGAGAAATCTCGGTGAACAGGCCTGTGGTTGCATCCCAGCGGAAGGCGCGATCTCCGAAGGGACCACTGCCACGGCCGCACACGTAGCGGCCGTCGTTGCTGATCGCAAGGGGCTCGCAGTCGGTCGCGCCGCCCGCGATGTCGCCCATGATTGTGATCGGTTGCGCGCCGGCGAGCGTGGGCCAGAGGATGATCGCGAGAGCGATGGCGTGGTTGCGAACCTGCATGCTCAGATCCCGAGCCAGATCGAAAGGAAGAAACCGAGATCATCGAGATCGACGGTGCCATCGGGGATGCCGAACCCGGGTTGGCCCTGGAGAGTCGCGCCGGTAGTGGTCAGATCAGCCGACGGAGGCGATGCCGGGGGCTGATACTCTGCGGGGCCGATGTCAACGGTGACGCCGTACACGGACAGCCCGGTGTTCACGGTCGATGGGTCATCGACCAGACGGGGATTCCCGAGCAGGTCGGTTGTGCCGAGGTACGTTCCGACGGAGGTGTCGCCCGCGTCGATCGCGAACGAGCCCGGAATCAGTGTTGGATCGTCATCGGTGGTGCCGAGCACGCCGTCGGGGCCGGTCAGGTCGGCGAAGATCGGTCCGAAGAACAGCTCCAGCTGCGCCAGCGTGTCGGCGGGCAGGATGACCGAGCCGCCTGCGAGCCCGCTCGAGCTAAGCAGCCCGTTCTCGAAGTACATCGAGTTCGATGCGAAGACCTCGCCATCGGCGAGCGCGGTGAAGATCGTGTTCTGATTGGCGTAGATCAGGGTGTGGTCGAGTGCGATGCTCGTCGATTGGGTGTTGTCGGTGTGGAACGCCGCCACGAACTCCTCGGCGGTGTTGCCGGCAATGATCGAGTTGGACACGATGAGATCGGCCTCGAAGGCGTAGACCGTGCCGCGGTTGAGCGCTGTGTTCTCGATGAATCGGCAGCCATCCGCGAAGATCTCCTGGGCGGATGCGGACACGAGAATGGCTGAACCGTTCACCGAGGCGGTGTTGTCCAGGAAGGTGCAGCGGTCGAAGCGGATGGCACCTGGAAATCCGGACTCAACAGGGTCGATCACGTACGCGCCCGCTCCGCGCTGCGCTTCGTTGAGTTGGATGAGCGAGTCTGTCACCGAGACACTGTCGCACTCCAGATAAAGGCCTCCCCCGACATTGTCGGCGGAGTTGCTCAGGATGCGCGTGTTGTTCACGCTGATACCGGAGCCCAAGTTGAAGTCCACAGCGATGCCGCCACCGTCGTTTCTGGCATCGTTGCCCCGAACCGTGCAGCCATCGATCTCCGCGGCGAGCGCCGTCTGATCGATGTAGATGCCGGCGCCGTCGGTCGCGGTATTGTTGATAATCGAACAATCGAGGATGCGGGCACTGCCGAGCACGTGGACACCGCCACCGAAGCTCAGCTTGGAGCCGAGCCCATCCGGGTTGCCGGTGCCACCTGTGATTGTGAAGCCCTGGACTGTGCCGTTGGATCCCGCCGGGAACGTGACCGCCGCGTTGGGCGTCGGGATCAGCCCGCTGCCGAGCGGCGCGTCGATGATCGTGGATACGGCGCCGCTGGTTGACATGATGGTCAACTCGTGGGTCGGGAAGACGATCGCTTCGGCATAGGTCCCGGGAGCAACAAGGATTGAATCGCCCGCGCTGGATGCGTTGATTGCATCGGTGATCGTTGGGTATTGGGCAGGAACACTGAGCTGGGCCGCGAGCGAAGCCGTTGGCAGTGCGGTGATAGCAGTAGACAGACTGGTGAGTATGCAGAAGACGGAAGAGCAGTGCGTTTGCATTTCAGTTCCCAAGCCAGATAAAGATGAAATATCCAAGGTCATCGAGATCGACCACGCCATCGGGGACGCCGTAGCCGGTGGCGCCTGGAAGCGTTGCCCCTGTTGTTGTCAGATCCGCCGGCGAGTCGTCGATCCCGAAGGGTGGGGTTCGCACGGTCTCGGCGATGAAAGTATCGACTTCGAACTCGAAGAGTTCGCCGGCTGGAGTTTCGAGCACGAACAGGCTGCTGAAGTTGGAGCCGAGCTGGCTCAAGCCGTCCGCGAAATCGAGGTCCAGGTCGTCGGCGTCGCTGTTGCAGGGCGGGGTGAAGCAGGCGAGCTGCGCCGACCAGGTGATCGATTCGATATCACCAGTTTTCGCGACGATCTCGATCAGCGCCGAGTCGAACGTGCCAGTGCCGGGGATCGTCTCGTCGTTCTTGAGTCTGACGGTTGTTGTGCGGCCTAAAGAGAAGTTCGTCCGCACATCAAAGGGCCCCGTAATCCCAAGGCCTTCGAACCGTGCCGCGACGATCGCCTCCTTCATCGCAAGGCTCGTCCATTCCGCGGTAAAGGAGTTTGGCATGTCGGGCGCAGCGTCCTGGTCGAGCACGATCTCGAGCAAGGCCGGGACGGTTGAGCCCCGAGCGGTCGCTTCGCCGGTCATCGTCAGGAGCGTGAAGTCGGCGATTGCAGCGCTCGACACGGCCGTCGCCACACTCGCGGCGGCGGTACAAATCCGGATGTTCATGTGTGGTCCCCTGTGCCGCCCAATATATGCGGCTTCAGCTTATCGCAGGACCTGGCAGCCACTGATATTAAAAAGACCGACGCCTCAGTGCAGAGGCGCCGGTCCGGGTGTGCCGGGGGCTCGACCGCCGCTCGTGCTCATCCCGCGAGCGGGGCAGAGGCTCGCACCGGATGGACCGACGGCCTCGGGCACACCACGGTCGCTTGTTTCGGCGGCGCACCGGATCGACCATCGATGCGCATAGCCCGTGGCAAAGGTCCCGCTGACCGGCTGCCGTTGCAGGCCAGGGCAGAAAACATGATGAGCGCAGCCCAAGCTAGTCCCTGCTATCCTCCGCCCGCGTGCTGTGGAAGCTCCCGCCATTCCGATCGCTCGACAACGGCAAGACGGTCTGGGCGTGGTCGATGTACGACCTCGCGAACCAGAGCTTCACGCTGCTCATTATCACGCTGCTGTTCCCCCTCTACTTCAAGGAGCAGGTAGTGGGGGATCCGAGCCGGGGCGATTTCTTGTGGTCGCTCGCGGTGGGCATCAGTCAGGGCATCGTTGTGCTCACAGGTCCGGTACTCGGGGCGCTGGCGGATTGCCGGGGCCTCAAGAAGCGGCTGCTGATCTCACTGGGGATCGGTTGTGCAATCTTGACCCTTGGGCTCTTCTTTCTGGAGCCCGACGCGATCTGGTTGGCGTTCCTGCTCTTTGTGCCGGCGAACGTCGCGTACCAACTCGGCGAGAACTTCCTCGCGAGTTTCTTGCCGCACGTTGCGGGTGAGAAGAACACCGGGCGAATCAGCGCGATCGGCTGGGCCAGCGGGTACGTGGGCGCATTGCTGCTGCTGATCATCACCCTCGGTTGTATGTTCGCGTTCGGTTGGCAAGACACGTCGATGTGGCGCCCGTTCTTCCTGTTGGCGGGTATCTGGTTCCTGCTCGGGATCATCCCGACGGCGTTGATCCTGGATGAGCCGTCTCGCTCGCCGCTCCCCAGCGACTCGGGCTCGACCGTTGGTGCAGCACTCACACGCATGAAGCGGACCATCGAGCAGGCGAGCCACTTCAAACAGCTGGTTCGTTTCCTCATCGCGTTCTTCGTGTTCGGTCTGGGTGTGCAGGTGATGGTCGCATTTAGCAGCATCCTCGCGGCTGACTTCGGCATCGAGGGCAGCATGCTCGTGCTCTTCGTTGCCCAGCTGACGATCACCGCCGGCATCACCGCTGCGCTTACAGCGAAGTTCCAGGACGGCATCGGAGCACGCAACACGGTCCTGATCTACCTCGCCGTTTGGATCGCGAGCTGCCTGGGCATGGCCGCGATCACGATTCTGATCCCGAACGATCCGCCGCAGTGGCTCTTCTGGGTGATCGGAAACGGCATCGGTATCGGCCTGGGTGGTATTGGGACCGCAAGCCGCACCGTGGTCGGGCGGTTCAGCCCGAAGGGGCGTACTGCTGAGTTCTTTGGGCTCTGGGGTCTGGCGTACAAATCCGCGGCCGTCGTTGGCGTTGTGAGCTTCGGCGTCGTCAAAAGCCGGGGGCAGGGGTTGTTGCCGTTTGGAAACGCGAACACCGCGGCTCTGCTGCTGCTCACGGCATTCTTTGTTGGTGGGTTATTGCTGACGCTTCGAGTGAGCGAGACCGCAGGCGTCCGCGCGGCCAAGCGAGCGGATAGGGGGGGCGCACGGGGTTACTAAAACAGCCCCGCGCATCGTGGATGCGCGGGGCTGCGAGGCTGTGTCTGGCATCGGTCTCAAGCGATCAGTCGTAGAAGGCGTTGAGTGATGCGGCCGAGAGGTCTTGGGGGTCGGGGCTGATGTTCGTGCGGATGGTCAGGCCAGATGAGCCCGTGCCGCGCTGAGCGTAGAACATCTGGACGGAGTAGCTATCGCCATCGGTCAGGCTCAGGCGATCGAGATCGATGCGCTGGGTCTTGCCGCTCGCCTCGCCGCCCAGGTCGATCACGAGCTGTCCGTTGATGTACACCCACGCGCCGGCATCGCTCGCGAGCTCGAGGAAGTTGCCCGCGCATGCGGTGTAGGTCGCGGTGAACTCGGTGGACATCGTGAACGAGCGGTTGTGGTTCCCGTCGTCATTGCCGTACAGCTGGCTATCGATGGGCGTGAAGTCTGGCGCGTTGAACTCGTAGACACTATCGCCGTCGTCGTCGTTGAACCGGATCGATCGGTTTGCGCTGGCGTTCATGCCCGGAGCATCCGCGAACCAGCTCGCGGCGTTCGAAGCCGAGGTCATGCCCTGGGTATCGGCGCTGCCGAACGTGGGCGGGGTGTACGTCATACTGCTGCCGCACACCATGGGATCGGTGCTGAGCGCCGGCGCGACGGGCTCGGACGAGAGACTGACGAGAACTACGAGGTCTTGGAAGTCAGCGCTGGAGCTGTTGTAGGTCGTGCCCAGCTCGTAGAGGTAGATCACCTCGTTGTCGGCGAGATCCATCACGTTGTTGTCGTAGTCGACGTAGTCCTCAACGAAATCCTCGACCGAGGCCTGGTTATACACGCCCTGGATGTTCGGGACGGGGTCGCCGTCACGGAGCACGAAGACCTGCTGACTGCCGCTCTCGGTGTCGGCGACGCGGCGGGTTTCCCAATGCGAGTTGTTCAGCCCGCTGTACGCGCTGCTCTTCTTCTTCCAGCTGCGTCCCGTGACGTTCAGCGTCGAGCCAGCGGGGAAAATCTGGTTGATTGTGTAGTCGTAGGGACCCGCGTGGGTCTTGCCAGTGGCAGAGGGGTCGTCGTTCAGGTTCGTCGTGACGGGCGCGTTGTAGTCGCCGAATGGGTCGATCGTTTGCCCACCGATCTCGAGGCGGACGGTGGTGGGGCGGTGGTACGAGCCGCTGTAGATCGCCGAGCCAAGGATCTTGACGTTCACCGCGAAGTCTGAGTTGACCGTGACCTCGCCGTTATCGATCGCGAAGTCGGTGATCTCGAGGGCGCTGCCCATATCGCTATTCCCGAACGGAGCCATCACCGAGTTGCCCTGGGCGTCGCTCCACGGGTTGACGATCTCGGTGCCGGCCAGCGTCGCGACCGGGAGGCCCGAAGCGTCGAGCGTCGAACCAAACAGGCCCGCGACATGCTCGCCGGTTACCCCCGTGCCCTGGAAGTCTGGGTGGCTGGGGGAGAAGTCCCGCACGGTCGTCCGGAGCGTGAACGCTCCGCTGGCCACGGAGACTGAAGCGAGCGAACAGACGGCCAGCGCGGTGCCGGCGTAGCGAGCGAGACGGTTCGTGCGTGCGTTCATCGTCGATTCTCCGGGGACATGGTGTGCACCATGACCGTCCCAAACGAGCCGCCAACCGGCACGGCGTTTCACCGCGTTTCGCCGCTCGCACGCTCGCGCCTGCCGCGTGGGCAAGTTGGGTTAGGCGGCGTCTGTGCGTCCGAGAATCAACCCACGAACGACAACCGCCCCAGGCGTTCGGCAACGCTCGGGGCGGTCATCGGAAGAGAGAGATGCTGAGAGAAGAGAGGCGTCTGTCTGTCTGGGATCGGGCCTCAGTGCTCCAAAAATCCCGTGTCGAGGTGATCCACATCGGTCAGCAACTTGCTTTCTGGTGCTCCTGACGGCGAACGGTGTTCAGAAGCCGGCGCAAGGCTGGTCAGCAGGGGGACCGCGAGGCCCAGGGCGAGAACGGAGGCACGCACCGCTTCGAATGCTCCGGCCGAGCGCTTGACGTGGGCCGGGCTGTGGTTCGTGGTGTGCATTGGCTGCCTCCGTTCTCGCTCGGGGTCTCACAGGGGTTCCGCCGATCCCGGCTCGTTCCTTTCTGTGGTTCTTTCTGGCTCCTGCCCGCCCGGAACGCCCGAGCGATGTGCTGTCCTCACCCTTCTCTCTGGGAGTCCGCGTAGGAATCTAACACGTCCCATCAAAAAAGAACCCCGCCACCGGGCGGTCACCGGTGGTGGGGCGGGATTCTGGTGCGGCGCGGTCGCGGCGTCTTGGCTACGGGCAGCCGGCGAGCCAGACGCCGATGAAGTACCCGAGATCGTCGAGGTCCACGACGCCGTCGGCGATGCCCAACCCGTCCTGGCCTTCGAGTGTCGCGGCCGCCGAGGTGAGGTCGGCAACAGGATCGCGCGCAAGCCAGACGATGATGAAATACCCCAGGTCATCGAGATCTACCGAGCCGTCGGGGACGCTGTACCGCTCCTGGCCCGGCAGCGTTGCGCCGGTGGTCGTCACGTCCGCCGGCCCACAAGCAGTGACCGACGGGAAGCCGATGAGCTCGCTGGCCGGGATGTTGGTGAAGGGAGCCTCGAGACTGGGATCGACGTTGGACCGACTGCGGCTCACCTGGAAGCGCTGGCCCGTGCGCCCGTCCCATGGCGCGCTCTCGTCGCGGGTCCATGTGCCCGTCGTGTTGCTGTAGCACCAGACGTCGTTGTTCTGCGTCGTGATGTAGATCTCGCCCTCGTTGGTCGGGCTGAAGGCCCGGGGAGACACGCCCGCGGGTAGGCGGAAGTTGTCGACCTCAACAAGCGTGGTCGGGTTGCTCCGCTCGTACAGGCGTACCAGTTCTGAGTCGGTGTCGCCCAGGATGAACTCATACCCATCACCGGCGTGGGCCCAGCACATGACCGGGGCGCCGATCGGGGTTGCGGCGGGGAGCACGCGCCCGGTCGTCGGCGTCGCGTCCCCACCCCACCCCGCGTACGGCGGGTAGATGACCGGCGTCCCGGTGTTGCGGTCGACCACGAAGAGCTGAAAGTCATCCTCATCGAACGCCATCGCGCCGGGCACGAAGCCCGTCGGGAGCGGGAGCGAGCCCACGGAGCGGTAGTTGAAGTCCTCGTCGGGGCGGAGCACGTCGATGCCTGTCGGGCCCATCGCGAAGAGGTTCATGTCCACGCCGTAGAGCAGTTCGGAGGTATTTGACGCTACCTCGACGCGTGCGTTGCCCATGGGCACGACACCGCCCGAGAACATCGGGCCGACGTGCCGAACGTCTCGCCCGGTCAGCGGATCGGTCTCCGACGACAAGCCCACGAAATGGGATCGCAGCGGGCAGGTCTCGACGTGCTCCCACGTGGCACCGGGCGGGGGCGCGAACAGCTTGGGGCCGGTCTGCTGCGGAGCGCCCTTCCGCTTTCCCAGGTCCAGCGCCGAGAAGTCGAACTCGTTCTGGATGAACGCCTGCTGGGGCGCGATGAGGTACACGCTGTCGATGATGCGGGCCCGACCATCGCTGCCAACATTCATCTGGCTCATCGTCTGGCTCGTGAGGTTCAGCCTGAAGACCTCCCGGTCGGTCACTTCGATCTCACTCGACGCGAACTGCGCCTGGGCCCAGGGGTCGTCGCTGCCCCCGGGATCGTTGATCCAGATCCTGCTCTTGATCCCGTTGTCCACCTCGATCCGCTGCACCGTGACGCAGTGCCCGCTGTCGCGGCTGATCAGCAGCGGGAGGTTGTCCGGGCCACCGAACTCCGACCACGTGTATCGCCCGAAGCAGACGGATACCACGCCGCCGGTCGTGTGCCCGAACATGCCCGCGACCTTCACGCGGGGCGACCAGAACGTCGATGGCTTGAACACCGTGACATCGAGACCCTGCGGGACCGCGGTCAGGAGCGCGGCCGCGTAGAACCCGAGGGAGTTCGTGCCCGTGGTCGCGCTCGTGCTCATCAGCTGGCCGAGTGTGCTTATCGCGTCCGTCGCGGCGTCGTACCCCGGCGCCGCGTACGACTGGTCCTGCCACGCCCCGTAGCTCCGGTCGCCCGGGAGCAGTCCCGGGTAGCCGTGCCGCGCGGCGTACGCGTACATGTTCAGCGTTGCGGTGGGCACGCAGTACATGGCGCCGTCGCCGGGCAAGCCCGGCGAGGCGGGCAGCGGCGCAAACGGGATGTCCACCGGGCGGAAGTCGCGGACCTGATCGAAGTCGGTCAGCCCCGTGACCCACCAGGTCATGTCGTTGACGCCGTTGAACTTGCCGTAGATGTTGCCCGCGGCCGGCGTGTGCGCGAGGGCGCATCCCGCGGCGAAGACGAGCGCGTGTGCGTTGCGATACATCTGAGTCCCCATGAGCCGGACGACAGACGGCGTCCGGGCCCGGGGAACAGTGTCCCAGAAGACAGGCTGGGAGTCCACCGCCGACTCCGGCGGCCCAGCCCGATTCTGGCGCCGTGCGTGGGGGCCGCAGGCGCTGCCCGCCGCCAGCGCCCCGGAGCGGCGAGTGGTGGACCCGCCTGCCCAGGTCCACAGAATCGTCGGAGCCGCCGATGGTCGTCGGTCCGGCGGTGCAGAGTCCGGGTGGCCGGTCAGCCGGCGAGCCAGCCCTGGGTCGCCGCGATCAGGTACGCGAGGCCGATGGCGATCGAGAGCGCGATGTATAGCTGCTGGGTCATGACGGACTCCGGGCGGGAGCGTTGCGGGCGCGAGGTCCCCTCGGGGATCGCCCGTCTCCGGCGTGGTCTGGTCTGAAATGTGGCTGTTTCCACTTGCCCCGTGCGGCCCGGATGTGCCTGACAGGTCCAGAGGTCCGCCCGCGGAGGGGGCGTTGCGGGTGTCGGGTGGAAACTCGCTGGGCTCCGAGGACCAGCCGCGAGATCAGTTCGGGTCCACCACGCCGTCCACGTCCGGCGTCCCACCGAAGGTGTACTCCGTCGGGAAGTACTGGAGCGTGAGTCGGCCCCGCTCGAGATTGGCGGTCGGAGACGTGCCCAGGCGTTTCCGGCCGACGGCGAAGAAGTCGTACGTTCTGACGCGGAAGAGCCGTGAGATCGTGAAGGGCTGGACATAACCGGCGGTTGGAAGCTCTGAACTGATCAGGTAGATCTGAGAGCCGCTGTTCGATCCATTGTTCGGCTGAGACGAGATATCGATGTCGTAGCTCGAAGGGGTCCCAGTGGTGTGGCTGACGCTGAAGTCGGCGGTGTAGAGAGCGAGCACATATCCCGGGCCCGGCGCGGCGATCGCGGTGTCGGCGAGCTGGCCGTATGAGGTGCTGGTGATGATCCCAGAGTCCGGGGCGTTGCGCGAGACACCCGGCTCATCGCGGATCTCGCTTGCCTCGATTGAGCTGGGCGGCAGGTCAACGCTGTCGCTGAACGGGTTCGTGGCGCCCACGACGGTGAGCGCGCCGGTCACAACCATGCTTCCGGTATCGATTGTGTAGATGCCGGGAAGGTCAGGGGTCTCGACGAGGACAGAGAACCCAAGGTCGATCGAGCCTCCGAGGCTTGAGGCGCCTTCCGGGTACCGATCGCCGGTGCTTGCACCGTAAAGGGCGGTGTTGATCGGACCGCCCCCTGACTCGAAGGGGCTGATCACGAGTGTGTACACGGCACCGAGCCCGAGTGCTGGTCCGTCGGTCACGCCAAGCGATGCGCCGCCCGGGCCCTGATTGAGCGTCGCCGGG
Organism: Planctomycetota bacterium; assembly: GCA_039186605.1. GTDB lineage: Bacteria > Planctomycetota > Phycisphaerae > Phycisphaerales > UBA1924 > JBCCZZ01. The sequence goes on from JBCCZZ010000010.1 coordinate 71,288, forward strand.
CCGAAGAGCGGCGTGCCCACGGCCTCCGGGCCCTCGTAGATCGTGAGTAGCAGATCGGACGGCGCTGGTGGGTTGTCGAACCCGACCTCGACACTCACGGAAGCGAGCTTGCCACCAACTGCTGCGGTGAACGTTTGAGTTACAGACCCCGCCTGAATGACTGTGTTCGTTCCCTGGTTGTTCGCGGTGAACGGAACCGACGTGTAGCTCGTGAACGTGACGTTGTCGTTGCTCGCGATTCGGGCGCCAGAGGCCTGCACGGCTGCGGGGACCGGCGTGTACTTCTGCCGGGGTGTGAGCGTTACTGGGCCCGTGCCTTTATCGATCGTTAGCTCCAAGAAGATGCCCTGCGGGAGCACGACCGCCGAGTCAATGGGAACCTCGATTGAGAACAGCCCGTCGGTGATGACAACGTCAGCGAGCGTGGTGTTCGGGATCGCCTTAACGCCGCCGATGGCGGCGGTGAAGGCCGCGACGGTGATGTCCACAGTTCCGGAGAACGGAGCGCCGTTTTCATCGAGCCGGCCCTGATAGTTGAGGTTCGCGCCCGAGTCCTGGGCGAGGACCGAGGTGGGTCCGGTAAGAGCCAGCGCGGCGACGGCGCCCAGGAGCGTGCGGGTACGGAACGGATTCGATCGCATTGGAGCGTCCCCTCGTGCGTGCAAACAGACGCACAAGAGTTCACCACAGCAGGGGCGGCGGATCAAGCCGGACGGTGCGGTCTACGGGCAGCCGGCGAGCCAGACGTTCAGGAAGTAGCCCAGATCGTCGAGGTCAGTGACACCATCGGGCACCTCGAAGCCGGGCTGGCCCGGGAGCGTGGCGCCGGAGGTCGTGAAGTCCACGCTGGGGTCACCCGTAATCCAGTAGTTCAGGAAGAATCCAAGATCGTCCAAGTCGGCGACGCCGTCCGGGGTGCCGAAGCCCGACTGCCCAACGAGGGTGGCGCCCGTTGTCGTGAGGTCGGCGACACAAGGCGGCGCGGCCGCACTGAGGGTGACGCTATCGACGAATACCGCGCCGCCCGGGTTCGCCTGGGGCTGCAGGAACAGGATCGACAGGCGGGCCTCGGCCGCGGTCGCGGGGGCCACGGCCTCCAGCTGTGCGTACGACCAGATATCCTCGGGTGAGTTGCCGTCGGCGATCACCACCGACGACTCGCCAAGGAATGACGCGGAACCGTACTCAGCGCCGGCCTCGCTGTAAAACTCGAGCTTGAGGAAGGCCGTGTTGCCGGTGCCGACGATCGAGTCTTCTGATCGGATCAGTGTGTGGGCGCTAGCGGTGAGCAGCTCGCCGCCGCTGATCGCGTGGTTCTGGAGGACACCCGAGTAGTTCTCTTGGCCATCGAACTGGCCGTAAAGCTTGAGCGAGCGTTCACCGTCGAGGGGGGTGCCCCAGTCCGATGTCACGTTGTCGATCGTGTTGCCGAAAGTCGGCCAGTTGGCGAGACTGCCGCCGTCGTCCTCGAAGCCCGGGTCGAGCACGAGCGATGATGGTGGGGGAGTCGGCGCCGAGCGTTGCCACACCCGCACGTACTCGATGTCGAACTCGGACGGGAAGGGCGTTGTGTGGTCGGGGTAGCCCGAGAAGTTCCCACCAACAGCGAGGTTCAGCACGATGCTTTTGGGCGTGCCGGGGATGCCGACCGCGGGCTCATACACGCGGTAGTGCTCAACGCCATCGACGAAGAAGCCCACGGTGCCAACGTCCCACTCGACGGCGTAGTCGTGGTACCCCTCTTGGAAGTTGGCACCGCTCTCGTACCAGTTGTGCACGTACTGGTGGTTTGCTTCGTCCCAGCCCCAGTGCAGCGCGCTGCTCACGCCCCAGGGCCGATCGCCTCGGGCCTCCATGATGTCGATCTCGCCGCCCGCGGGCCACGGCGCGGTGCGCGGCAGCAGCCAGATCGCGGGCCAGAAACCCTGACCGTACGGGAGCTTCGCGCGGACTTCGAACCGGCCGTAGCTCCACTCCTGCCAGCTGCGTACGAGCCCGGAGTTGAACTCGCGCCCATAGCTCCAGAACGGGTCACGATCGGCGCGCAGATGCAGCTTGCCGTCGTACACCGAGACCTGGTTGGGGTGGTAGTACTGAGATTCCCCGTTGTTCGACGCGGCCCAGTCGGCGACCTGCCATACACCCCAGTCGATGCTGTTCCCGTCGAAGTTCTCCTCGAATACCGGTGCACCCCAGCCCGGGGCGATGACGGGTCCCGCCGTCACCGGTGCGGCAATCAAGCCAGCGGCAAGAGTCGCGATGCGGGAGGCTGAACGTCGATCTTTCTGAAACTCGATGGTGCACCCCCGGGTGGGTCTTGTGACAATGTCGCTCGGAGTGTACCGGAAACTGTCCCTGGAATACCTGATCAGGCGGTAATAACCCGTAGTGGAACGGCTATTCAGGGACAGCCAGTCAGCCAGACCGCGAGGAAGAAGCCGAGGTCATCGAGGTCAACTGCCCCATCGGGTACGCCGAATCCGGCCTGTCCCATGAGGGTCGCCCCAGTGGTGGTGAGATCCGATGCAAGGTCGCTCGCTAGCCAGATGGTGAGGTAGTAGCCGAGGTCATCGAGATCGACGGTGCCATCCGGCACTCCGAAGCCGGTCTGACCCGCCAGGGTCGCCCCGGTGGTGCTTACATCAGCAGGGCAGGCCGTTGAGAGCAGGGCATCGACGTTGGCGAAGTTGCACGCGTTCGCCCCTGTCACACGGCATGAGTAGTTTCCGAAGTCTGCGCTTGTAACAGAGGCGATCACGAGTTCGGCCTCCGTGGCACTGGGATTCGACACAGGGTCGATCGGGACACCGTCGAGTGACCACACATAACTAAACGGGCCACCAACACCGCCGGTAATCGTGCGCAGGGTTACCGAGTCACCGGTACTCGCGAAAGTTGTCGGGGTGTCGGTGAACGCCCATGCGAAGACCTCCGGGCCCATGCTCCCGTCGCAGAGGACATCGATGATCACCGGCTGTGACGCGATCGTCCCGCAGGTCGACTCGCCGACTCGTTGGTAGATCCCGGCATCGTCGGCCTGAAGCGAGTCAATCCTGAGACTGCTATCGGCTGTTGCAACCGTGGAGCCGGTGCCTGTCGGGCCTATCGCGATGGGCTGTCCGTTCTTGGTCCATGACGACGAAATGAGTGAGCCACCAGCGATCACCGCTTCTGCAGTTACCGAGGATGTCAGTGGGCCGATCAGTGACGTTTCGGTAACATCGAACGCAGCGCCGCCAAGCACGATCGAACCTTGGAAGCCAGCGAATGACCCGCCTTCAGCGGCGCCGCCGAACGCGGTGATCGAGTCTGTGTTGAACTGTGAATCACAGGAATAGATAGCGATTCGGCCGCCGCCCCCGCCACCACCAGTGAAGAAGCGATCGGCACGACCGTTCCCACCGTCTGCGTGTATCGAACCGGTACCTGTCAGCGACGACGCGAAGATCAGGATGCTCCCGCCTGCGCCGCCACCTCCGCGGCTCGCACCGCCAAAGAAGAGTGCTGGCCCCCCGTCCGCTTCAATGGCTCCATCGACTGTCAGCGTTCCGCCTACCGAGAGACGGATGGCTCCGCCGCCGAAGCCGCGATCACCACCTCCGGCGCTGCCGAAGGTATCCGGAAAGTCAGGATCGCCATAAATAAAGCCCGCGGTGGAACAATCGCCGCCACCACGGCCGCCGTGCCCGGCGCCTCCGGCTGCGAATGCGCCGGGGAACCCGCAGGGATTCTCTCTGCCGCCACCAGGCCCATCGCCTGTGAAACTTGCATCAACCCCACTGAAGCCGTTGCCTTCAACAATCAAACCCGGCGTATTGACCCATGCAGTCCGCCCCTGCCCGATCCGGCCATCACTCTCGATCGTGACGTCACCAGATACTGTTATATCTAAGAGCATCTCGAAGCACGGAGCGAGCACCCCTTCATCCCGGACGATGAGTTCTTCGACCTCGATCGGTTCGCACGCTGCGGTCGCAAACCCCGGTACTCCGCCATTGCTGATCACGAGCGTTCGATGCCCGGCCTCAACAAACAGCACCGTTCCTGCGCCGCCGGTGAGACGCTGTGAGCCGGCGGTCTGTGGAGAGCCAGCGAGTACCTGCCCGGTTAGCGCAATCGTCTCTGCAGCCAGGCGTACCCGACCACCGCCACCCGACGAAGAAGTGGCCTGCACCGCCTGCACACCTGTGCCCGCGTTGGCGAGGATTGAGCCGGCCCCGGAAAGGACGGGAGCTTCAAGCCAGATGCTCCCGCCAGCGCCGCCGCCCCCAGCATTGCTTGTCGAGCCGGTCGCGTTCTCGCCCGCGGCGGTCACCTCGCCATCGACCAGGATCGATGTGAGCGAGTCGATCTTGATGCGGCCGCCCCCCGCGCCACCGAGTGTCACGTTCCCGCCGCCGCTCCCGAACTCATCGGGGAACTCGTAGGAGCCACTCGTCGGTCGCGAGAACCCGCAGAGTTCCGCGTTGCTGCGGTTTGCACCGCGCCCGCCGTGGCTGCCTCCGCTAGCAACGAATGCACCCGGGAACCCGCACTCGCCGAAGAAACCTGGGCCTGGACCTTGCTCGGCTGGATACCCCTTCCCATCGAGGTCGATGGAAGCACCTTGCCGGATCTCGACCGCGCCCGCCACGGACAACTCGAGTCCTCGTACGAGAACGCCGGTTCCCATATCGAAGGTGGCGTTTGCGGAATGTGTAAGCACCGAACCCGTGTCGAGCACGAGTGAAGCGATGCTGTGGACACCATCAATCGTGAGCGTTGCGCCGACGACCGTGATCTCTGCACTGGTAAGTGGGACTGCTACACCGCCGGCGGTCGGTGTGATCGTGGTGTCTCCCGGCGCAACCGTTGTTGAGGCGGTAATAAGAACCGGCGCCGCGGTTGCGAAGGATGCTACGAGAGCTACAGATGACGCCGCAACGATGGCTCGGTCAAAGAACATAGAGCGCACGGGTTTCACCTCTCCCCACTCGCTTGGAGCGTGCAGTGCATCATAGCGAATGGCCCACTTGTTGCAACAAAGTGGGCTGGATCCAGCTTGCTACGGCTAGCCACAAAGCCATACAAAGATGAAGTAGCCCAGATCGGCTGCGCCGTTCGGCGTGCCGAATCAGATGCACCCTTCGAGCCACACACCCAAGAAATAGCCCAGATCATCGAGGTCGATCACACCATCGGGGACCCCGAAGCCCGGCTGGCCCATCAGCGTTGCGCCCGTGGTCGTCAGGTCGGCGGCTGGGTCGTTGGCGAGGAATCGTCCGACGAAGTAGCCGAGGTCATCGAGGTCGGCCTCGCCGTCCGGGACACCGAAGCCGGGCTGGCCCATGAGGGTGGCGCCGGTGGTCGTGAGGTCCGCCGGGCTGCAGGCGACCGGGCCGGCGATCGCATCGATCACAAACAAGCCGCTCGTGCCGTCTACGAAGACGGCGCCGAAGAGCAGCTCGCCGTTATCGTTGAGATCGATGAACCCGCTGAACGATGCGATCTCGCGCAGATCCTCGGTGACAGGATCCGGAGCCACATCGATCGAATCGCCGACCGCGATGAGAAGCGTTGCAGGATCCGCGTCGCTCGAGGTGAAGATGGCACGGAAGAACGAGAACGGTGAGTCGATCAGCACGTTGCCGAGGAACGCGACGTCTCCCGCGTTGTTCTGTTCGATGAACTGGAAGTCGATTCCGCCGAACGTTGTGCCCGCCGGTTGCTCGGGGATCGGGTCACCCGATTGAGCAAGCAGCGCCAGCCCGGAGCCACCGGAGTCGCTGAAGATCGCGTTTGACACGACACCGCCCCCGTCGGCTTTGATCCTTGCGAGGAACGCGAGATCGTCAGCGTTGTTTTGACGCAGGTAAAAAAAGGAATCGAACTGCCTTCCCACCACCACCCCAGGGGCCTGGTCGCCCTCGCGAGCGGCGATTGCGAGCTCGCCAAGGTTGTTTTGCTGGAGGATGACCTGGTTGTTCGACGTGTCAAAGCCCGGGCCGCTCAGGCTCGCGCCGAACGCGACACGCCCGGAGTCGTTTCGTCGGAGCGTGGTGGCCGCGAACGAAGCGTACGTGACGCCAGGGTCGGTGTTGTCGGCCTGGGCGTCTTCGAGCGCGATCAGATCGAGCGTTGGACCCGCCCCCTCTTCGAAGACAGCTGTCTTGTTGTTGAACTGCGCGATCGGGGCATCGAGGCTGGAGATGATCGCGAGCTCGCTTGAGTTGTTGATGCGGAAGTCTGACAGGTTCTCGTAGACAACGCTCGGGTCGAGCCCGGGGACCGAGTTGCCTTCGCGTGCGAACGCCGATGGCCCCGGCACGCCGACCTCGGCGAAGGTCGCGATATCACTATCGAATCCAACGCCGGCTCCGACCAGGCGGGCACGGAAGGCCGTGCGGCCAAGGTCGGTGAGTTGGAGCGCGCCGCTCTCGATCAGGCTCGAACTGATGAAGCTTCCGTAGTCCACCGCACCGGTGACCCCCGAGGCTGGCTCGCCCTCGCGGGCGATCATCGTGAGCTGCGGACGATCACCACTGCTGAAAACCGCCTCGTTGTTCGAGGATGTGATCGTGGCGCCATTGAGAAGCGCGAAGAACGCGATCTCTCCGCTGTTGTTGAGCTGGATGAGATCCGCGCTCGAGAGAAAGACACCGGTCGGGGTGGATGGGAGCTCTACGCCGCTGCGTACGACGAGATCCAATCCCGCGCCGCCGCCCTCGCTGAACACCGCGCGGTTGTTGTCAACGACCACGCCTGTGCCGGAAAGAAGAGCGCCGAAGGCAGCCTGCCCCGCGTTGTTGAGCCTGATGTTCTCGAAGTCAAAACCCGACATCAGAACGCCCGGGTCCAGCCCTGGAGCCTGCGTGTTCGACAACGCAACCACGCGAATCTCGGGCTGACCGAAGGCGCACACCGCGCTCGCACCGATGGCGAATATGCCACCCAATAGCGGGTACTGTCCCATGCGTGATGACTCCCCTCGCGCCCTTCCGCACCGGGCACACCCACGATCATGCAGCTTACCCCCGGGGCTTGTCGGTCCCAAGGGCATTATCTCGGAGTCGCGGTGCCGTCCACGCTGGTGCCGCTCAGCGGGACGGCGTAGTTCGTTGCGTGATAGGTCAGGATGAGCCTGCCTCGCTCCATGGTCGGGGTTGGTGAGCTGGAGAGCCTCTTGCGGCCCACGGCATAAAAATCATAAGTAGCTGCCTCGGGCACCGCATACACACCGATCGCCGAGAGCGGCTCAACCCTCCCGGCGCTTGGCAAGGACGCAGAAATCAGGAAGATGGAGGTCGTGCTCTGCGCGGCGTTGTTTGGATCCAGCGATGTCGCAATATCGTAGCTGGATGCTGTTCCGTTAACGTGCCCGAAGTTGATGTCGCCCTGATACTGGGCGACGACGTATCCGGGCGCGGGCACGTTGATCGCGGCCTGTGCGATCGGGCTGTAGTTGACCGATGGGAGCAACACGGATGATTGAGCCGGGCTGCTGATGCCGGACTCATCCTCGATCTCCACGGCCTCGATCGAACCGCCCGGAAGTTGCACAGGATCCAGACCGCCGGAGATGAATCCCTGGACGACGAGCCTTCCGTCGAGTGTGAGCGAGTCACCACCCGTGACGACTGCGCTCGCGCCACCCGAAGTGATGATGGGTAACTCGAACGTTAGATCGTCGTTGGGGCCGGTGCTTGCACGCCCATCGCGATAGGGGTCGGAGTTCGAGAGTGAGTAGATCTGCGGCACGACATCCAGCGTTGGCAGCTCGGTGAACTGGAGTTCGAACGTGTATTGCACACCCGCACTGACTTGCAGCTCGGTTGCCGGCACAAGAAAAATCACCCCGATGTTGATGTCAGGCTCGAAGAACTCTTCGTAGAGCTGGGTCCCTCTGACGCCTTCGCCCTCGTAGAGACGGAATCGGCCGAGCTTGGTGCCCGCGCCCGCGAGCACATTTGACGACACGAGCAGCTGGCCGATGCGTCCGTCTTCGGTTGGCAAGAACGATTGCCAGATCGAGGTCTCACTGCTCGACGTGTTCGAGCTGCTGTTGCTGGCGTCGATGTTGCCGCCTTCGCCCCGCGCAAAGATCACCGAGTCGCTGGCGCCGATCATGGCGCCCTTGGCTTGGACCGCCGCGGGAGCCGCGTGGTAACGCTGACGGGGTGAGAGCGTCTGGGGACCGCTCATGCCGTCATCGACGGTGACCTCGATCCAGAACCCATCGACCGGGAGGTCAAGGGTGTCTACGCCGAACTCGGTCGTGAATAGCCCGTCGGTCACGGTGACGCCCGGAACAGTCAGCGGAGCGCGCAGCTCAAAGCCCATGCCGGGCGCATTCCAGACCGAGAACGACAGATCAACGGTCCCCGAGTAGGGCGCCCCGTCCTTGTCGAGTCTGCCCTGGTACGTGAGAGTTGTTTGCGTGGACTGCCCGGTGGCTGCCTGGGCGATTGTGGTGAGCGCCGCGAGAAGCACAGGCATGATGACGGGTCGCATGTGTGGGATCCTCAAAGGCTGGTTGCAACAGACAAGCAGAGTTCACCGGATGTGGGCCACGTGTTCAAGTCCACTCGTTGCTTCGGCTCTGGCCGATGAGACCGAACCGATGTCAGCAAGCTTTAGCGAAGAAAATCTCGGACCAGCGGTGGCATTCCCTGGATGTTGAGTTTCCGGAGAAGCGATCGCAATGCGCGGAATAGGTCGCGCTCTCGGGTGGGTTTAGCAACGCGGATGCGCGGCGGCTGTCCTCTCCTCGTGGGGACACATGATTCACTCGCCATCGCGCTGGATGGGACCTCGAAAGGAACTTGAGATGCTGAACCGTACCACGCTCACCGCGTGCGCTATCGCTGCGCTCGCGTCAATGTCGCATGCCCAGACAATTTCGATCACGTTCGAGAACCTGCTTCCCTCGGGTGGTACCGCGCTGACGCCCGTGTTCGTCGGGCTTGATGACGGCACGTTCAACTTGTTCAATCCGGGGGGCAATGCCTCGGCGGGCCTCGAGCTTGTCGCCGAGGTTGGCCAGACCGGCACACTCATCAGCGAGTTTCAGCTCGCGAGCCCCAGCGGCGTCGCGGATACCGGCTTTGGCCCTGGTGGTCCGATCCTCGGTGGGCAGTCGGCGACGGTTGATCTGAATGCGGGTGACGCAACCGTCAACCGCTTCCTGAGCTTCGCCTCGATGATCGTGCCGACCAACGACCTTTTCATCGGCACGCCCAATGCCATCGAGGTCTTCGATGCAGGCGGCAACTTCAACGGGCCGATCACGTTCGAGATTCTTGGCTCACAGGTGTGGGACGCGGGCACCGAGGTGAACAACGCCGACGACGGTGCCGCGTTCCTCCAAGGCATCGACGGGGGGCTCGGCACTCCTCAGAACGGCTCGATCGCATTGTTCTTTGATGATCCGAACGCGTCGAGCTATCTCGACTCGCTGATCGGTCGAACGACCGCGCCGGGCTTCGACATCGCTTCGACATTCACCTCGAGCACGGCCATCGCGCGGGTCACGATCGTCCCAACACCGGGTGCGATCGCGTTGCTGCCCATCGCGGGCGCCGTGAGCCTGCGCCGCCGCCGCGCGTGACGCTCCCGGTCTCTGATTGGCTTCTCTCATCCCCGCCACGCCCCCGGGCCGGTTCAGTACCGGCGGCGTGGCGGGGTTCTCCTGTATATAGCGGTCTGATCCGTTGATTGCGGTCGGCGTGCAGGCGCTTGCCTGGTCATCGCCTATGGTGTTTTCGCTATGGAACCACGGCATCTCAAGGCGCTCGTCGCTGTTGTTCAAGAAGGCGGCTTTCGCAACGCGTCACGCGTGCTCGGGATCAGCCAGCCCTCGCTGAGCCAGCAGATCGCGCGGCTCGAGGATCAGCTAGGTGTTACCGTGTTCGACCGTCGCCCTGACGGGGTTGAGCTGACAAAAGCCGGCGAGCTGCTGTACGAGCGAGCGCAGACCATCCTCGGGCTGCTCACCGACACCAGCGAGCAGGTCCGCGCCCGTTCGCTGGAGAAGAGGGCCTCGATCAGCGTGTCGGCGATTCCGACGATGGCGCCGTTCTTGCTACCCCGTTCCGTGCAGATGCTGAGGCGGGAGCATGCCGAGATCCACATAGAGATCTGCGAGCTCACCACCGACGCTCTTTTTCACGCACTCGCGACCGGGCAGACTGATGTCGGGGTGGCCGCGTCGTTGCCCGAGCAAGGCCTCGATGGCTTTGTGATCGAGCATCTGGGCAACGAGCCGCTGCACATCGCGATGGCCAGCAACTCCAAGTGGGCGGGCTTGCCCTACCTGTGCGCGGACGATCTCCAGGAGGCCGGTGTGATCTCGCTCGGTGAGCTTCACTGCCTCGGTGATCAGGTCTCTGAGTTCTGCGCAACGCAGGATGTGGACCGGCTCATCCGGATCGACTCGGGGCAGATCGCGACGCTCATCGAGCTCGTTCGATGCGATGTGGGGGTATCGCTGCTGCCCTCGACACTGCTCGCGGGTCATGACCTGAGCGGGCTGAACATCCGTGTTGTCAAGGACAACCCACCGTCAAGGCCCGTCTACCTGCTTCGCAACCGCCACCGTCCGCAGTCGGCGGTGTCGCGCGAGCTGAGTGGCTTCATCAAGGACGCCTACGCCTCGTGCGGCGCGGTCGTACCTACGGAGGCCAACATGAAAGAACCCGGCAGGGCGGGGTGAACCGCCGCTGCCGGGCCTCACTCACCTCCGGACGTCTCGTCCTGGGTTGCGGTTCGGGGGGATCAACTGGTGCGACGACGGCGGGCAGCGCACAGCCCGGCCATCGCGAGCAGGCCCGTCGTCGCGGGAGTCGGCACGACGGTGATCCGCCCGATCAGCTTGTCAGGGCCGAACGCGTGGGTAATGAGCTCGCCGGTGGCGGTGTTCGTGCCGATGAACGACGCGAGGTACTGGGCATCGCCAGCAAGGTTCGGGCCCTCGAAGAAGTTGCGGATCAGGTTGTTCTCGTCGATGCCAACGCCGCCCAGGGCGCTGAAGGCGGCGCCGGCGGTCGCGCTGTTCACCTCGGTCCCATTGTCATTTACGTCACGTCCGTAGATGTCGATGGTCACCGGACCGATGAAGTTGCCCGAGGCATCGAAGATCTGATGGGCCAGCGGATTGCCATTCGCGATGAACAGGTCGTTGCTCGGGATGATCATCGACGCGTAGCTGAAGTAGCGGTTGACGGTGGAATCGCCGACATTGAAGCTAATCGAGCCCGACTCACCAGGCGCGAGGGTCGGGTGACCGGTCGAGCCGACGATCGTGCCATCCACGCCGACGCCGCCCGTAACCGAGTTGAACTGGGCACTGATCGGGCCGGTGGCACCCTCTTCGGCGAGCTCGGTCAGGCCGGGCCACATCGATGCAAGGGTGCCGCCGTCGTAGGAGTCGAACGAGCCGTCGTGGACACCGACCCAGACCGGAGTAAAGAAAAACCCACCGCCGGCTTGCAGGTTCTCAAAGGTGATCGTGACATCCTGTGCGGCGGCCGAACCAGCGGTGCCGACGGCCGCGAGCGCGGCGAGAGCGAGAATCTGACGCATGACTGTCCTCCAGTGTCTTGTGCCCGATGCGGGCGGTTTGTGGTCAGCCGCCGTATTGGCGGCGGGTACACAAACGAAGTTCCCGTGGGTGGGATCTTGTTGCTGGAGGGGGTGGTGTTGGGGCGCTATCAGGCGATAGGGACAGCTCCTGGAATCGTGCGACCGAGATGTTCCGTTCTTTGGTAGATATGTTCTGGCGTCAATGTGGGCGGATGATGCATATCACCCGCCACCAACCAGCGTCACCAACTCCACCCGATCACCCTCACCGATCACCGTCTCCCCGTGCTGCGCCTTTGGGACGAGCGCCCCGTTGACCTCTGCGGCGCACGCCTTGTCCGCGAGGCCTCGGGCCTCGATCAGCGCGGCAACGGTCGCGCCGGTGTCAATCTCGTGGGGCTCGCCGTTGAGGGTGATCTGCATGTGGGACTTTAGATCGCCCAAGATGAGGCGGGGCCGATGTGTTCAAGCACACCGCAGCCCCGCCCGGCCGCGGGTGCCGGACGGGGCCACATGAAACACCAGTGCTTGCAAGCGACGGATGGCACCTCGACCCGTGGGCACGTGCGGATCAATCGCTGCTGCACTTAGTTCGAGATCGGATCGCTTGGCCGGAAGTCAAGCCTTGAATATACATGGGTTTACAGCAGATACCCCAGGCCAGCTGGGCGAGGAATCACGGGCATCCACCCAGCCAGAGACCTAGGAAGTAGCCCAGATCATCGAGATCCACGACTCCATCCGCGGTCGCGAAACCAGGCTGCCCGTTCAGCGTTGCGCCGCTCGTGGTCATATCCGCACTGGGCTGACCCGCGAGCCAGTGGTTCAGGAAGAAGCCCAGATCATCGAGGTCCGCGATGCCATCCGGGATGCCGGAACGGTCATCGCCTGGAAGCGTGGCGCCGGTCGTGGTCAGATCGGCCTGGCAGGGTTCATCGGCGACCAGCACGTCCAGCGAGAAGGCCGCGCCACCACCCGCGGTCGCCGTGATGGTACGAGTTCCGTTGGCGAGGTTCCCGGCGTTGAAGTCGCCAGAGGAGTCGCCGAACAGCGCGAACGGCGCAACGTTCTCGGTGCCGGCGGTCGTGCCGTCGATTGCGAATGAGACCGAGCTTGTTTCAGGCGTGACCTCAGCACGGATGTTGAGTTCCTGAGGGTTGGTAAGGTCGGATCGGTAGATGACCGGGAACGCATCGAGTGAAGTGATCGGCGCATCGATTGCGGGGTCGATCAGTGTGAGCCCGATGACCGCGGGGCCGTCGGGCATGTCGTCGAACGTCGCGGTCACCGTGGCGTCCATCGCGGGCATGACGAGTGTGGTGGTCGCTGAGAATGGGTTCGCGACCGGCAGGCCGATCCATTGATCGAAGCCCATTCCCGGGGGGATTGTTGCGGCGATTCCGACGACCTGTCCCGCGGTGTAGTCGCCGTCGCCAGTGCCGTTCTCGACCGTGAGTGTGAACTGCTCGGGCTGCATCGGATCATCGACGAGCACCAGCAGTGTCCAGTCATCGCTCGCGGGCGATGGCGCAGCCGGCAGGCTCACGTTGCTCCCCCCGCTCAGCGGAGACGAGCCCGCCTCGAAGGCTCCGCTGCGCGGGTTGTACCAGCGTGCGGTCGCGGTGCCCATGACGCCGGTCAGGTCGAGTGTGCCCGTGTCCGACGCGTCAGGGTAATAGATGACATATTCGAAGCCCGAGCGTGCGAGCACTTCGACGCCGTCGAGACTGCCAGCCTCCGCGGCGCTCGCCCCGCTCACGAGCGAGTCAGCGGGCGCCATGAGCCAGAACGGTACGTTGCTCTCGAAGAAGCGCACGGCGTGGCCCGTCTCACGCCAGATCTTGTCGAACTCGCGGAAGTCCTCAAGCGACTGGTCGCGGTTGTTGATGAACCACTCGCCTCCGCCACCCGAGGCCAGGATGGGCCAGATCACCTGCTTGCGGAACTGATCGAAGTCATCTCCGAAGTCGCGTGTGGGTGAGCCGGGCTCATCAACCATCACGGGCAGTGGTTTGCCAGCCGCTGCCGTCGCGTTCCGCCAGTTCTCGACGACCTCGCCCCAGCCGTTGGTCTTGCGCGCCTGCTGGATCGAGGGCAGATCGATATCGGCCTGACCGATGAAAGGCTCAAGAGCCCCCGTCGGCTGGGCACTGCCGGCATTGTGCACCGCGACGGGCGTGCTGTAGGGATCGACGGCCTTAAGCTCTGCCGCGAACTCGAGCACGGTGGCGGCGCCGAGGTTTAGGTTGAGGTTGTACTCCTCGCTGATGTTCCACTGGATCGCGGGCAGATAGCCAAAGCGAGCGATCATTTCCCGGTAGAACAGCCTGCGCTCGGGGCCGAGCGTCGCGTCGTCGAGTTCTTGTTTGTTGGGAGCTTCCGCCTCGTTGAGAACGAAGTGAAGCAGCAGGCCCTTGGCCTGCGCGTGGTTGAAGACGATTTCCCATTGAGCCAGCTTGGTGATGTCGAAGGCGAAGTTGTTGTTATTGATGTTGCCACCGCCGTCGATCGCGGGGTCGCCGTAGGGCCAGGTGTCCTGGGCATCGCCTCCTATGTTCATAGGGAGGAAGTAGATGCTGTTGACACCGGTGGAGGCAAGATAGTTGATGGCGCCGATGATGCCGCGGCCGTCGTTGGGCTGTGGTGTGTCGGGAGAGTCCCAGTCCGGATCCCCCGGGTTCCAGTCCATGATGTGGGTCGGGAACGCGTGGAGGTCATCCGGTGTATTAACGTCCGCGCCACCTCCATCGAAGGTGTTGTCGAATCCGCTGTAGCCCAGCCAGTTTTCGGGGCTGTCCACGCCGCCTTTGATGTACCGATCACCGTTGGTAAAGGTCAGGTAGTGGGTGTCGTTGTGGAGCAGCTTGCCCTTGGCGAAGAAGCCGGGCGCTGACGGATCGATCGGATCAACATCGAACGAGCCCGAGGCGCCATCGAAGTCGAGGGGTATGCCGATGGCGGTCCGGTCGATCGCGACATCGCCACCTCCGGTGAACGAGGCTTGCCATGTCCACATCCCGGGCTCGGTCGGCGTGAAACGAACGCGCCACGCGCTGCCCGTCCCGGTCAGCGTTGGCGGGGCTGCGGCGACGTCGAGCCCGTTGCCAAAGAAGTATCCTGGGACGTCGAACATCGCCCCAGACGGCGCGGTGAATATGACCTGCAGACGCCGGTCGAGGAACGGGCTCGGCATCGTGTCCAACTCGTCGAAGATTTCAGTGCCCGTGAAGTCGATGGTGACGGGCTGCGCCGCGATTGGTGCGGCGGGTGAGACGGTCTGGCCTTGCGCGGCCGTCGCAAGACCGATGGCGGTGGTGATGGCCAGCGCCGGCTGTGTTCGGGTGTGCATTGGAACTGCTCCGTGGGACTCAAGCCTCATGCTCGTGTGGACTTAGGCGCAGCCCTGCAGCCGGAAGCTCAACAAGTATCCCAGATCATCCAGGGCGATGACCCGTTCAGATTGCCTAAAGCCAGGCTGTTTGGGGAGGATTGCACCGGTTATACGAGAAGACGCGGCGTGGGAGGGCCCGCGGTCTCCATCTTCTCACGCGTGACAAGGGTCGTGAGTCCGCCACGCGATTGAAAGGTTCATCCAAAGAACCCCGCCCAGCACCGAGGCGCTGGGGGGGCAGTAGTGAGAAGTCTGTGTAGGTGCAGGCCGTGCTCGCGATCGGTTCCTACGGGCAGCCGGCTAACCAGGCGTTCAAGAAGAAGCCCAGATCGTCAAGGTCAACGGTGCCATCTGGCGTGCCGAAGCCGGGCTGGCCTTCGAGTGTGGCGCCGGTGGTGGTGAAGTCCGCGATGGTCGTGTCGCGCGCGATCCACGCGTTGAGGTAGTAGCCGAGGTCATCCAGATCGATGGTGCCGTCCGGGACACCGAAGCCGGGCTGGCCCACGAGTGTGGCACCGGTTGTGGTCATATCTCCGACGCACGCCGGGGGCGGCGGCGGTGTTTCGAGTTCGAAGCGGTAGTACCGAGCCTGGCCGGCGATGATCGGGTCTGAGAAGGACGCGCTAGCCCCGATGCCGGAGATGCTGCCAAAGAGCGTCCCGAAGCCGCTGGCGCCACCGCCGGGGACAAACGCGAAGTTGTCGCTCACATGCTCGGGGTAGATCGCGACGGCTGCGTAGTAACTGCCCGATGCGAGGCTGGTCACGATCTGTGGTTGCGCCAATGGGCTGTTGATCCCGGCATTGCCGAGGACCTGGCCTTCCGGCGTGAGCAGGGTCAGCGTCGGGTTGATGAATGACGTACCGATTGAGTTGATGATCGTCAGACCCGGAGCGTGCAACACGCCGAGATCTGTGATGTCCGAGGAGCGGGCGCCCGTGACATCAAAGCGGACCCAGCCGACCGTGTTCGCGGGAACCGGGACCGACACCGTCTGCGATCCAACCTTCACGGGTTCGATTGGGCTGGTCCGGACGGTGTCCGAGTTCTCGAAGGTGAAGAACGGTTTGGGAGTGTCACCGAACTCGGTGACCGACAGGTAGTAGCTGCCCGGTTCCAGATTCTGCACGATGCGGCTCTCGATGTCGAAATCGTCGTCATCATCGTTCACCGCGAGCAACTGCCCGTCGGCGTCGTAGAGGCCGAGCACCATGTTGGAGGCCGTGCGGTCGATCTGCAGAGTGGTGTCGTTGAAGACGCCCGAGGCGTTGGCAACGCCCGCGTCGATAGCGTTGCTCGGCGCCTGGCTGACCTCGAAGCGGTACCACGCGACGCCGCCTGTGGGCAGGAACCCGCTCTGCTGCGCGCCGCCGATGTTGATGTTGTACGGACCTCCCGTGGCCTGGAAGGTCTCGACCTCGAAGCCGTGGAGGGCCGAATTCGGCCAGCTCGTGACCGAGGCGTAGTAGACGCCGGGCTGCAGGCTCGCATCGATCTGGCTCGACGTGAAACCAAACTGATCCTCGTTGGTCGCCAGCAGATCGCCGCTTGTGTTGTAGACCCCGATGACGGCGTCCACGAACGAACCGTCGGCGTTGATGTTCACGCTCGGGTCGATGCTGACGCCGTAGAGGTTGGTCGGGTTCGCTGGTGGGGTTGGCGGGGGTGGGATGAAGGTGAACTGGTAGGCCGCCGAGCCGTGCTCACCGGCATTGCCCGACGCGGCACCGACGGCTCCATAGGCAGGGTTGCCGTACGACCCGCCGCCGCCGCCCGGGCGACCCTGGGCGCCGCCGCCACCGCCCGAATAGCCGCCTCCGCCGCCGCCGCCCGAGCGGAATGCGCCGGCGTCGTGGCCCGAGCCGCCGCCGCCCATGCCCCAGCCGCCGTAGGTGCCGGAGCCCTGGTCCAAACCGCCACGGCCTCCCGCGGGCAGGCCCTTCAAGCCCGGGAAGGTCCCGTTGTTTGGTTCGATCACGCCGGCACCGGCGACCACTCCGTCGCCGAGGATGCCGCCACCGCCGCCCGAGATCGCTGAGTCCTGCGTGTTGGTCCCGCTCCCGCCGCCGAGACCGTTCAGGCCACCGCCTCCGTTCTTGCCGCCGCCGTTGTCGCCTGGGTCACCGTTGAACCCGAGCGGGGCGTTCTTGCCGACGCGGCTGATGCCCGAGCCACGGAAGCCTCCGCCGCCTCCGCCGGCAACCGCGAGGACGGTCCAGTCGTCACCGGTCGCGTCGGCTTCGTAGATGACGCCGGTGCCGCCGCCACCACCGCCACCGCCGCCGTCGGCGTTGCCGCGCTTGAGCCCGCCGTGTTCACCGACGACGAAGCGGAGCCGACCGCCGGGGCGGAGTTGGTTCACACCGTTGCCGATGGTCACGAGCAGTGTGACCGTCGCGCCCTCTCCGCCCTGCGTGTTGTTCCGTCCGAAGACAGCATCGCCGCCGTCGCCACCACGGACCGTCAGGAGGACCGTGGCGCCGGGGATGTCTGGGATCCAGTAGTCCTGGACCTGATGCCCGATGTAGCCCAGGTTCTGTGTGCCGCTGGTGACCATTTGGGACTGCGCCGAGGCCATCCCCGCCGCGAGAGCGATGGTGAGGCCGGCCATTGCCGCGGTGGAGGTGGCCGAGCGTGCGGCTCCGTTCGTGCGTGCGTGATGCATGGTGATGCTCCCGGTTGGGTGTTTGGGGCTCGGGCCTTCACCGGCCCTCTGGGAGGGACCGCGAGATCCGAGGGCCCGGGCCATCACCCGCGGGAAAGAAAAATCCCCCGGCGCCGCGCTGCACGCGGCGCCGGGGGTCTGGCCTGGAAAGAACGCTGATGCTCACGGGCACCCGGCGAGCCAGAAACCCAGGAAGTAGCCCAGGTCGTCGAGGTCGATGTTGCTGTCGGGAACGCCGAAACCGAGCTGACCCTTGAGCGTCGCGCCGGTGGTAGTGACGTCGGCGCGGGGCAAGCCCTGGAGCCAGAAGTCGAGGTAGTAGCCGAGGTCGTCGAGGTCGACATCCCCGTCGGGCTCTCCGAATCCTGGCTGACCCGGGAGCGTTGCGCCGGTGGCGGTCACATCGGCGAGAGAGCAGGCGTTGAGCTGCGCCAAGTCGAGGATGTATGGGCGGACTTCGAAGCTGTTCAGGTTCACCGAAGTCCCGACGACGAACCTTCCGTCGCTGCTGACGGCCGAGGCGTCGGCGAACTCGACTCCCGTTGGGACCCGGTGACCCCCTTGGAGCAGCAGGTCGGCGATCTTCTCGCCGGGTCCGCCGTTGCGCCAGATCACGCCCAAGGTACTGAAGTCGGGTTGGATCTGCGTCCCGACGATGACCGAAACGTCATCGCTGCACGCGTTCGCGATCGATCCGTCGGTCGCTGCTCCTGCGAGTTCGAGCAACGAGAGCTTGCCGCCCGCGATGACGAATGCGCGATCCCGGCCGCTCTGATCCACGACGAATCCGACCAGGTCCATCGGACTCGGCGTCGCATCTGTCGGAAAGACCGCTCCGAGGCTTACGCCGTCAAGCAGTACAGGTGCTTGGACGTCCGGCCAGAGCACCCCGAAGCTCTGGTCGAGGAAGGGTGACAACGACGACCCAACGACGACGAACCCGTCTGAACTGATCGCGCTCGGGAGATCTAATGAGTCGGAAGCAAAGCGGGGCAGAACCTGGATGCCCTCGGACTCCGACCACACAAACCCGGCGAGTCCGAGATCGTCAGAGCCGCGGCAGGCAACGTTTGTCCCGTCTGCACTGACTCCGACTGCGGTGCTGTTGACCGGCCCCCCTGGGAGATCACCCAAGCTCTGGGTTCCTGTGCCTTCGACCCAGCGGAAGGCTTCGGAGGTCGAGGTGTTGATGACCTGGCCCACGATGACGCTGCCATCGCCGTTGATTGCGTTGGCACTGAAGATGATGCCGTTGTCCAGCACTCCGCCGCTGAGTTCGAGCACCTCACCCGTTCGGGCGTCCCAGCGCACCGGGCGGTCGCCTTGGACCCCGTTGCTGATGCCGCAGAGGTAGCGTCCGTCGTCGCTCACTTGGGTGGGCGCCCCGTTCACGATCCCACCGGGTAGATCGGGCAGCAATCGCAGCAGCTGCGCATCAGCGGTGGATCCCGCGAGCAGCGCGACCGCCGCGGCGGTTGCGTGAGGCAGGGTGTGCAGGGTGGACAGAACTTGCTTGTGCTCACAAGGCATGGCCTGGTCTCCTTCATGCGGCCCTCGCGAGTCGCGGGCTACAGAATCGACTGCGAGATCCGAGCGGTCTGGCCATCACGTAAGATGAAGAAAAATGCCCCCAGGCGCCGCCGAGTTGCGACACCCAGGGGCGGGTCGGAAGCGCTGGTTGAACTCAGGGGCAGCCGGCGAGCCAGAATCCCAAGAAATAGCCCAGGTCATCGAGATCCACCACGCTGTCGGGATCGCCGAAGCCGGGCTGGCCCTCGAGCGTCGCGCCGGTGGTCGTGAAGTCCGCGGCCGGTGCGCTGGCCAGCCAGTCGTTGAGGTAGAACCCCAGGTCGTCGAGATCGACCTTACCATCGGGTTCGTCGTAGCCCGACTGACCGGGCAGTGTGGCGCCCGATGTCGTCAGGTCAGCAATGCACGGTGTGCTGCGCGGGGTCGCCTTCACGGTGACCACGCCCGAGTAGCCGAGCGGCGAGGTGGCCTCGGCATTGAAGTAGATCGTGCCGTCCTGACCGAGCTCGAACTGGTCGGCGCGCAAGAACTGCAGGACGATATCTTCGATCAGCGTGCCGGCTTCGGCGACGACCCCGAGCGGGCCGAATACCTGGCCCTCTGTGGTTGTGAACGCGAACTCGCCCCGGTCATTGATCGCGAGGTCATCGATCAGGGAGACGGTCACGCCGTCGATGCTGTCGCCTTCGGAGGCAATGATGCGTCCGTCGCTGGTCACGATTCGTAGCGGTTCGATGATGCTATCAAAGCGGACCTTGAACGCGAGCAGGCCCGACGCATTGACCACGATCTCCGCGGAATCGCTGAGGCGCCGGATCTGTTCGGAGCCAAATAGCCCCCCATCTTCGTAGAGCACAGAAGTCGGCGTGAGCAGCGCGCGCCCGCCGTTCCTTGGGCGTGGCATGAAATAGAGCGTGCCGTTGTCGTCGACGGCCAGCGCGCTCGGGCTGGAGTCCAGGTCCTCAATCGGATAGCCGCCGATCGAGTCGGGAGCGCCGACGATCACTTCAGAGTTCGAGAACACGCCGTCCTTCTCGCCGTCGGGGCTTTCGTAGCGACCGTGGAAGAACGCTGAGCCGTCATCGCGCAGCTGCACAGCGGAGGTGATGCTTGCAAGCGTAACGCTAGAAAGCGAAGTGTGAGGCCCACCGGGAAGCGTGATGCCCTGCTCGGCGAGGAGGTTGACATCCCCAGCGCCCGCGTTGAAGCGAACCAACTCGCTCGCGAACGTAACGACCGCCACGTCTCCCGGGTTGTTTATCTTCACGCTGTTCCAGTTGAAATCGTCGAGGACCATGCCCGTCCCGGTGGCGGTCCCGTCCGGGGCATCGACGCCGTAGACGCCACCCTCTTCGGCGATGAGCACACCGTCGACGATGACCATCGAGATGCTGTTGTCGCTGCCCCCGGCGACCGCGACCGAGCCGCTGTCATTGATCGAGAGGCCGCCGATCGCCTGCAGGGTGTGCCCACCGAAGGTGTCGCCGGTGCGCAAGAGGATCTCGAGGTCGTAGGCCTGCCCGAGACAGACAGGGGCGAGGGCGGACAACGCGGCAGTGGCGGCGGCGATCAGGTTGCGGGTTCTGCGATGCATGGCGTGGCTCCCAAGCGGGTGTTTATGGGGTCGGGCCTCGGTCGGGCCCTCTGTCAAAGACCGCGAGATTCGCGCGCCCGGGCCATCACCCGCGGGAAAAAAATCCCCGGGCAGCGCCACTCCGCGCTGCTCGGGGGTCAAAGTGGATGGCAGGCGGCAGCTCAGGGGCAGCCGGTGAGCCAGAAGTTCAGGAAGTAACCCAGGTCATCGAGATCGACATCGCCATCGGATGTGCCGAATCCTGGTTGGCCTTCGAGCGTGGCGCCTGTGGTGGTGAAGTCCGCGATGGTCACATCGCCGCCAAGCCAGGCGTTGAGGAAGTACCCGAGGTCGTCGAGGTCCACGGTGTTGTCGGGGATGCCGTAGCCGCGCTGGCCCGAGAGCGTTGCGCCGGTGCTTGTGACATCGGCGGGGGAGCACACCGTCGCGCTGAGATCAATCAGCACGCCGGCGAACGCGCCGCTCAACGTCTCGAGTCCCGCGGTGATGAAGCGCCCGTCCCCGCTGATACCACGCGCTCCGTAGAGCATGTACTCGGAAGGGAGCTTCACGCCCCGCGCGTCGAGCAGCTCGCGTAGCGTCTGGGCCGGGGCGGCGTCGATCCACACGAGCGAGTCGGGGAAGTTGGTTTGGGTCTCGACACGATGCCCGATGATGACCGACGCGTTGGCGTCGCAGGCGACCGCACGCGTGCCTGCCTCGCCGGCACCCGGGTCGTCCAGAAACATGAAATCCCCGTCGAAAAACAGCAAGGCCTGGGAGTAGCCCGCGGGGAACTCGGCAAAGCCGACAACGCCTTCGGCGTCCTGGCTGCCATCGGTGAAGACCACGCTCCGCGCATCGTCCGGGTTTGAAATGATTACGGGATCCGGAGGCGAGCCGACCCACCCGGCCCCGTTGCGGGTTCCTGCAAGCGACGAGCTGCTCCGCCCGAGGATGACGTTGCCGTCACGCGAGATGCCCCAGACCTCGTCAATTGAGTCCGGCGCTTCTCTGATTAGCTGTTCGGCTCCGCCAGCGCCACCGGGCGTCCACCGGAAGCCGGTCTGGCCGATCGCGTCGTTGCTCTCGCAGGCGACGACATTCCCGTCTGCGCTGACCGCGATGGCGGTGCTGAAGCCCCCGCCGGGAAGTCCCGGGATCAGTGTCATCCCGCTGGATTCGCTCCAGTGGAACGGCTGGGAGTCCGGGCCGCCGGTGTAGCTTCGGCCCACGATCACACTTCCGTCGGCACTGATCGCGTACGTGTCGAGGCCGACCGACCCCGGGATCGGAGTCGCCGCGAGGTCGAGAAGCTGGCCAGTTTGTGTGTCCCAGCGGATCGCCGCGCGGCGCCCGCTGGCGACGAAGCCCGTCGCCGACACATATCGCCCGTCGTCGCTGACCGAGTTCGGGAACGGCTGGATCAGTGCCCCCGGCAGCTCAGGCATGAGCCTGATGACCTGCCCATTCGCGGTCGCTGGGGCGGAGGCGAACAGGATGACGGTTAGTGTGCAGGCGATATTCTGGGGCTGCATAGCGGATTCTCCTTCGGCAAGGCTTGGCGAAGAAGCCGGGCGGGTCCGCAAGAGACCGCGAGTTTGCTGCGGCCAAACCATCAGGGCAGGCAAAAATAGTTTCTCTGCGGCGAACCATGCTGAAACGCTTGGGTGTTGATTCGGAGCCCATCGACAGCGTCATCGCGCGGCCGCATCGCCCTTGCCTGCGTAGCGCGTGTGGGCGTCATGCATGGCGAGCAGGTGGCCAAGGAGTCGGACCGCCCGGAAGGGGTGCCGAGCAGTGGGGCTATAGGGAACTGTTGCTCAAGACGCCCGCCTGTAGGATGAGCTCAGTACAACGGGAGTATGACCATGCCCAAGACGTGCGTATCGGCTTTGTGTTTCCTCCTCTGCAGCTCGGTGGCGACTGCGCAGGAAGCCACTCCTGAGCGCAATGACCCGTTCGAGGGTCTCGTCATCACCAATGACCTTGAGAAGGACTATGCAAGTGTGCTGCGGCTGATCGAGGCATGCAACGCAGAGAATGAGGCTCGGGTGGTCCGTCTGGCACGGACCATGCTGCACCTGGACGCAGGGTTCTATGGAGGCATCTCGGCGATCGGGCAGAAGGATGAGAATGGGATGACGCTGCTGATGCACGCGTATCGCTCATCTCAGTGCCGTGATCTTCACACCGTGCTGCTCGGGAGCTGGATCAAACAGACCCAAACCGACAACAACGGCATGAGCGCGATGCATCACGCGGCCTACAACCAAGCCCACAGCCGTATCGTCCCAGAGCACGACCCGGCCTACGACCGACCCTCCGAGGTTTCGATGGGGGTATTCAGGGACTTCATCGCCCGCGGGGATAATCTGAACACCGCGGACGCGTCGGGAACCGATGTGCTGATGCACCTCATGAAGGCGAACGGTCGGTTGCCTTCGGTTCGGTACGTCATCGATGCGATGAGTGCAGTTTCTGACCCAGAGGCGCACCCGGATCTGAGCAGGAGGGATGTGGATGGAAACTCGGCGCTGTCATATGCCGCAATGAACGCGAACGATCCGCGGCTGTGGACATTCTTTGCCGAGCGAGGGGCGGACCTGAGCGAGACCTACACCGGCGACGGGCTGACGCTGCTGCACCTGGCGGCCCGGGACAACGAGCCAGCGGTCGTGGTCGAGTTGCTCCGGCAGGGATTCGATGTGAACACGCCGGACAGCCTCGGCACGCCGCCGCTGATCTGGGCGGTGCTGCAAAATGCTGACTCGCAGGTTGCGCGGCGATTGCTTGAGAATGGCGCTGACCCTCGGGCAACGAACACCAACGGTGCGACTGTCACGCACGCGGCTGCGCTCGGTGGTCGGGACGCGTCCGTTTTCGCACTGATCCTGGACGCCGGCGCTCCGGTGGACGAGCGGGTTGAATCCAAGTCGCGATCGACGCCTGGCGCAACCCCTGCCCGTTTGTACGCCAAGTACGGCCGCGACCCTGCGGTCTGGGCGTTGCTCAGCGAGCGAGGCGCGGATCTGAAGCGCAAGAGCGAAGCCGAGACGCCGCTACTGATGGAAGCGCTGACTGCCAAGAAGAGCGTGACGTTTGTGCGTGCGATGCTCGATGCGGGCTGCGATGTCAACGACGGTTTTGAGCCGTTCAAGACAACGCCGCTCGGCATGGCATGCCGGGGATCCTCGCCCGAGATGGTTGACTTACTACTTGATCGTGGTGCCGATCCGACGGTCCTGAGTATTGAGAACAATAACGCGTTTGACTACGCCGAGATGAACGAGCAGTTCAGAGATCACCCTGTGCTGGAACGGCTCCGGGCTTTGGCAGAGCGCTGAGTGATGTCCAACTCTGAACATCGCTTTTCCACACTTACGGCCATCCCGCCAGCCAAGCGTTGAGGAAGAAGCGAAGGTCTTCGAGATCAATCGCACTCGAAAGATGCCTCGGGCGGGATGTGCTCAGCAGATCCCAGATATGGCTCAGATTATCCTCCGCGTCATCGCGTACGCTCTGCCGTCAAGGCTTGGCGTCAGTCGTGCCACCACGGAGAATCATCAGCGGAGTATGAAATGCCGAACGTCTTCGTAATCAACGCCCATCAAGAGTACGAGTTTTCGAAAGGCACGCTCAACGCGACCCTGACCGAAATTGCACTCGAGCACCTCACCTCATCGGGCTACGACACCCGCCTCACGACCATGAAAGACGAATGGGACGCCGAGGCCGAGATCGCCAATCATGTTTGGGCCGACATCGTTCTGCTCCAGACCCCTGTCAACTGGATGGGTGTGCCCTGGACCTTCAAGAGGTACATGGATCACGTCTACTCGTTCGGCATGGACGGTCGCCTCTGCGCGGGTGATGGGCGATCCCGCTCAGAGCCGGGCAAGCAGTACGGCACTGGGGGCACACTTACCGGCACGAAGTACATGATGTCGCTGACGTTCAACGCCCCGAGCGACTCGTTCAGCGATCCGAAGCAGACGTTCTTTGGGGGAATATCACCAGACGATCTTTTTTTGCCCATGCACCTGAACTTCAGGTTCTTCGATATGGAGCCGCTGCCGACCTTCGTCTGCTACGACGTGATGAAAAACCCGGACGTTGAGAACGACCTGGTCAAGTACCGGGCGCACTTGGCTGAACACTTCCCACGCGTTGGGTAATACGGTGACTGCCAGAGAAGAGAGCTATTACACGGACTGGTTGCCCGCATTCGTCACAGCTCTCGCTGCTATTGGCAACTCATCCAGGCACGGATGAAGAACGCCAGGTCATCGAGATCGATAACGCCATCATGCTCGCCGAATCCTGGTTGCCCTCCGAAGGTCGCACCAGTCGTTGTGATATCGGCGTGATACCTATTGCTGAGCCAGGTTGAGACAAAGCCAGACAGGTCCTCCAGGTCCACGATCCAACCCGCCTGCTCTGATCCTCGTTCGCCCGCAAAGTCGGCGATGTAGCACTGTGCGCTGGGTTGGATCTCGTACGGCTCGTAGTACATGTGCAACTGGCCGCCGAATCGGAGCAGCAGCGAAAGATCCTGACTGCCGTTTCGCACGACTATGGAGCGACCATCGCCGGAAATCGCCATCGAATGCCACGAACCCGAACTCATCGTCTCTGGGAGATCGATGCTTCGCATGATCGTGTCGAGCGGGATGGCGCCCTTTTCCTCGGTCCATACAGAATCGCGTGCTCGTCGGAGACCTTCCCACCCGGTCGGGAAGATACCAGTACCGATCATCGTGGTCAGCGTATCGTTGGCATCGATGGCGAGATAGAGCGAGGGGCCCGGGTCGGCACTTGTGCCGATGACCTCGAACTCTCCATCCGAAGCACTGCCTGACCAGCGTGCGGCTCCGAATGCTTGCCCGCTTAGCCTGCCCGAAATCACCATGCTCGAGCAGTCTGGGGTAGCGGCAGGGGAGCCCCAGACTTCCGCGAAACCGGGGGACGGGATGACTTCGGGCTCACCGTCGATCCATCGGACGAGTGCCGCGTCTAACCAATCGCCGAGCAAGCCGATCACGATCGAGCCATCATGGCTCAGGAGCGATACGTATCCGTGGTCGAGCGGGGGCCCAAGCGTTGGAAGTATGGTTCTGTCAGCAGCCTCGACGTTCCAGAGCGTCGGCTGATTGCCGTTGGCGCCGTTCAACTCATCGCCGATTTTCCACACTGGCCTCGTAACGCCACCGATCACCTTGCCGTTCCCGGAGATTGTTGAGGCCCAGCTTTCCGTGGTGGGATCAACACATGGTTCGAGCACAATTGCGGGTTGTGTTGTGCTCAGCCGCAGCGCGCGGCTGGCGAGCTCAAACTCTGCCTCGTCGGCAACACAGCCTGCGGAGTCGGACGCCGCGAAGACTGCACCGTCGTCGCTCATGCCGACGAGATACTTCAGTTCGAGCAGATCCGTCGATGCCGGGCCGATTGCCAGAGGATGAATGGAAGTCAGCGAATCACTGATCTCCCATACCGCGGGGAAGGAGTCGTACCTGTAGAACTCGTCGATGGATACGGCCTGTCCTGAGACCCTGCGTCCATCATGGTTAATCGAAATCCTGCTGCCATAACTCTGAAGAAACTCAAGCACCACGATCTCGACTGGCGGAGGGCTTGAGGTTTGGGCTTCAGTATCACCGGCAACGGCAACCGGCTTGATAACGACCGGGCAGGCGACGAGAACCAGCCAGAGCGATATTGAGCGCATCCTCATCTCCTTCGTGACTCGAGCGATAGCGCAAGAACAGGAATTAGATCGGTGAACCTAGCTGGTCCCGTTGAAGAATCCGCGGTGATTGAGCGGGCGCTGGGTGTTAGAGGGCTGATTTCGGGGGGGCCACGGCTGCAATCCCTCAAAGTCGCGCTCTGATTACAATTCGCTAGCTGCACCAGCTAGGCGCCTTGGTTTGAGTGTCAGGTTAAACAGCAAGGGGAAGCACACATGATTCGAAATATGCATCGGTTGATGGGTTCGTGCGGGTTCGCCTTGTCGGTATCGTTTCTGGTCGCGTGCTCAAGCACGCCCACAGGCATGCCATCCGGCTTTCACAGCGGCGAGCTAGCACAGAAGTTCGATGATCTCGGTACCCACTCGCGCAGGGTTACAACCGACTCGTATGAAGCCCAGCTCTGGTTTGACCAAGGCTTTGCGTGGCTTCACGGTTTCAATCACGACGAAGCAATCCGCGCGTTTACGAAAGCAACCGAGCTCGATCCGGAGTGCGCGATGGCGTGGTGGGGCATCGCCTTCGCGCATGGGCCCAACTATAACGACCCGATGATGGACGACGCGAGGAACATCGCCGCTTGGGCCGCGATCACCGAGGCTCAGCGACACGCGGATCGTGCATCCCCCGTTGAGAAGGCCCTGATTGGCGCGCTCGCTGCACGCTACTTCGATCCATCGGTGAACGTCGAAGCCGAAGACCCTCGCGGCGGGCTCGATCAGCTGTACGCCGATGCGATGGGCCGGGTGTGGGAGCGGTTTCCGGATGACCCGGACGTCGGTGCCCTGGCCGCCGAAGCGCGAATGAACCTACGGCCCTGGAAGCTATACGACGAAGTTACGCGCGAGCCCAAGGGGAATACAAGCGAGATCGTCGCGATGCTCGACGAAGTGCTCGAGCTTGATCCCAACCATCCCGGAGCGTTGCATCTCTACATCCATGCGATCGAACCGAGCAAGCGGCCCGAGCATGCTCTATTCGCCGCGGATCGCCTGATGGGCATGATGCCGAGCAGCGGCCACATGCAGCACATGCCGAGCCACATTTATGTGCAGTCGGGAGACTGGGCCAAGGCCATCATCTCGAACCAGAAGGCGATGCAGGCCGACCGGACCTACACCGCGATGCAGCCGCTGCAGGGCATCCAGACCGGTTACCGCATCCACAACGCCCACATGCTCGCGTTCGCCGCGATGATGTCTGGTCGCGAGTGGGAAGCGATGGCCGCGGCGAAAGCACAGTGGGAACTGGTGCCGATGGAGATGATCCCAATGATCGGGCCCTTCATCGACCAGTGGATGTGCTCGGTGTACGACGTTCAGAAGCGGTTCGGTCGATGGGACGATCTGCTGGGTGAACCCATGCCGCCTGAGGGCTTGCCAATCACGCTCGCGGTGTACCACGCCCACCGCGCCGTGGCGTACGCCGCGAAGCACGAGTTTGACAACGCTCGCGCCGAGCTCGGACTCTTCCGTGCCGCCCGTGAGGCTCTTCCTGAAGAACGCCGCTTTGGCGAGTTCGGCGCGGACGATATGCTCGCAGTCAGCGACTTGTTCATCCGGGGTGAGATCGCTTTGCAGGAAGGCCGCAACAGCCAGGCCATCGAGCTGCTCGAGGAAGCCATCGAAGCCGAAGACAGGCTTGGCTACGGTGAGCCCCCGCAGTGGCTCCAGCCTACGCGGCACACGCTCGGCGCCCTGTATCTCTCGATTGATGAGCCTGCGAAAGCCGAGCGCGTCTACCGCGATGACCTCGCGAAGTGGAAAGAGAACGGGTGGTCCCTGTTTGGCTTGATGCGCGCCCTTGAAGAGCAGGGGCGTGCGGCCGAGGCGGAGGAGGTCAAGGCCCGCTACCGTGAGGCATGGAAGTTCGCCGACGAGAGGGCGACAACAAGCTGCAAGTGTATCGATCGGACGTGAGGATCCTTGTCACGGGCATCCAGCGAGCCAGAACCCGAGGAAATAACCCAGGTCGTCGAGGTCAATGGTGCTGTCTGGTTCTCCAAATCCGGTCTGGCGGGGCAGCGTTGCGCCAGTTGTCGTGACATCGGCAGGGCAATGGTGGGTGAACCGCAGTGACACATCGCCACCGGCGTTTCCGTCGTCATCGCCATCGAGCTGAGCGCCGGTAGCGACCGAGATAACAGTGTCCGCGATTATGACGGTGCAGGTGTTCGAATCGAGCGGTGTCGCAAGCCCGAGCAGCATGAAGTTGGTTCCGGATCCGGTCGCATCGAAACCGATGATCTGTCCATCAGCGTCTGTGATCATGATGTCATTGGTGGTGAACGTGACGGGCTCATCAAAGAGGATCCGCAGTGCGGCGACTGGGTTCCCTGTCAGCCTTGAGCCCGCCGGTGTGGATGGATCGGTCGTGAGCACGACGGGGCCCGGTTGATCGCCCGCGGGGCCGATGAGCCAGATGCCCAGGTCATCGACGGCGTACATCGACTCGCCATCCGGAGCCAGCGAGATCTGTCCGAGTCCTTGGAATCCGGATGCCCAGACCGAGACAGTGCCATTGGGATCGATCTCCTCGATTACATCCGCGATGAAGTCTGTTGCGAACACGCGTCCACCGAGTGCGCCAGCCGCGACGAGATCGAGCCCGTTATAGCCCTTCTGTGTCCACGGGATCGGGCCGACAAGATTCCCGTAGGTCCCGCCGGAGTCGATATCGGTGAGCGTGTAGATACCCGTCAGGGCGTCGTTGTTGTCAAAGTCGGTGAACAGCAACCCGCTCCCGTAGAGCCCGGTGACGTCGGCGCGGATCCGTGCAACATCGGTATCCGTGCGGCCCGGCGGGACCGAGTTCGGGCTGCGTGGGATCAACTGGTAGCTGGCATCGAGGTAGTCCAGACGCGTCCCGCCGCCGGCGTCACCGTCGAGCAGGACGATCCCCCGCGCCGAGCCCGGCGCGCCCTCGAAGAACGTGAACTTGAGATTCTGATTGTTCGGTGAGGATTGGTAGACCACGCTCGAGACACCGTTGGGCGTGAGGGTGGCCAGCACCGACCTGTTGCCCGCCGTCGGCCCCGCCTGGTACATCACATGCAGCAGGCCTCCGTAGTCGCCGAGCGGGTCGATGAGCACGCCGTTGCTGCCGAACGACGCCCCCGGGCTCGGCTCGATGACCGTCCCGATGACCTCGATCGCGCCGGAGTTCCGGATCAAGCGGACCGTGATCACGCCGCCAGAACCCACAGCGCTGAGAAGGCCCGTCCCGTAGTTCGGGTCATCGATCGCCTCGATCTGAGGCTTGAGCCCGTCGGGGAGCGGCGCGATCAGCCTCGCCTGGAGACCAGCCGGGACCGTTGGCTGTCCGAATGCAAAACTCGCACCAATACCCGCGAGCGCGGCTCCCGCCGTTCCGATCAGTAGCTGTCGCATGTCTTCCCTCATCTGTGGGTTGTCCACACATTCGGGGAGCCGCACGGCTGCGGTGATATCCCCGCTAGGAAAGCACGGTCCAGGCCTGCTAACCCTCAGCACAGGTGCAAGAAAAAGTCCTGGCGGACCGGTGGACTGGTCGGGGCGCTCAGAGTGTCCGTTGGCGTACGTCTACGGGCAGCCGGCGAGCCACACGTTTAGAAAGAAACCGAGATCGTCGAGATCGACTGTGCCGTCAGGCACACCGAAGCCGGGTTGGCCTTCGATCGTTGCGCCGGTTGTCGTGAAGTCCGCGCCCAAGTCGCTGGGAAGCCAGAGGTTGAGGAAGTACCCGAGGTCGTCGAGATCGACGGCGCCGTCGGGCGTGCCGAATCCGACTTGTCCCAGGAGTGTTGCGCCCGTCGTGGTCAGATCCGCGGAGCATGGTACATCGGCGGAGAGCACGACCCGGACGCTTGCGGTCGAGAACGAGTCGGGGTTGTAGTTCACGACCGCCACGGTGCCATCGCCATTCAGAGCCCGCACCGTACCGAACGGCAACACCGACCCGTCGATCGCGTTCAAATCAGGCCCGATCAAGAACTGTTCGTATCCTGAACCGTTCCATCGAAGGATGACCGGCGCTCCGTTGAGTCTGCCACCAATCACGCGGCCATCCCCGCTGACCGCTGTGAGCACCCATCCCGCAGAGTTCTGGAACTCGCTCGGCACGAAACCGTCCCGAAAGATGACACTTCGCGGCGCCGGTGAATCGGTCGCGCCGATCGGAACAGCGCCATCGAGCACGACTACCGAGCCATCATCCGACATCCGCCCGCCGTATTCACATTCGATCCCGCCACCCCAGTACTCATAGCCGGTGCCCAAGACCGTTCCGCTCGCGCCGTAGCGGCGGAAGCCGTTCTGTAGGCCGCTAAACGACTCAAAGGTGATGGACCCGATCGCGACGGAGCCATCACCACTGATCTCAAGCCCTTGGTGTGTACGAAGGAAGTTGCTGCTCTCGAAGACGTTGCCCTTGCTCACGGCGCCATTGGCTCCGATGGTCAAGAAGCCCGTCGGCTGTCGAAACGTGTTCTGGTCCCAGGCCTCGGCGTAGAACTCGTTTGCGACGCCAAGCGTCCCGCTGTTGTCTACGTCGTAGAAGGATGACGCGAGCGGCGTGAACGAGCGGCCCGAGCCGGTCCATGCGGTGGCGACGCGGAAGTCGTCGTCACAGCAACCGGGTCCGTCGGCCGCGGAGGTCCCGACGATGACGGTCCCATCGGCGTTAACAGCGCGGGCGACGCCGGCGCCTGTGCCGCTGTCGAGGAGTTGCAGCCCGTCTCCTGCGGTCCACTTCGCCGCGCTGCCGCCTCGGCCAAAGCACGTGTGGCGATCGGTCGCACCGACCACAACGAGGCCATCCGCGGACACGTCGTACGCGGTGAGCCCGAGGATCACGTCGATGTGCTCAACGATCGACGTTTCAGCGACCGCGATTCCGGCGGTGGCCGTGGCGAATACGAATGCCTGCATGGCGTACATCTCTACAACTCCCGAACTATCAGTGGACCATGGTCGATCGGGTCCGCACCAGGGATTAGAGACGAGCGTGTAGGACAGTCAAGCCTCTAGCGCTAAAGCCGCGCGAAGCAAGAGGGCCTCTACTCATGTTGTCGCTTACCGACGTGATCGACTCGCACGCGGCAGCAGATCGCTCGCTTTCGCCCGCGTCTCTTCCCCGTCGCGTTCCGTTCGTGCCTTGAGCAGCCGGTCCACCTCGCTCACGTCCTTATCACCGCGGCCTGAGCAGTTGATGACCACGTGCTGGTCCTTATCCATTCGAGCCGCGAGGCGGACACCTTCGGCGATCGCATGCGCCGTCTCGAGCGCCGGGATGATGCCCTCGGCTCGGGCACTGAGCAGGAACGCGTCGAGCGCATCATCATCGCTCACCGCGGTGTAGTCCACGCGGCTTGTATCCTTCCAGTAGCTGTGCTCCGGGCCCACGCCCGGATAGTCGAGACCGGCGCTGCACGAGTGGACATCGCTGGTCTGGCCGTGGGCGTCCTGAAGCACATAGCTCATGCTGCCATGCAGAATGCCGGGCGAGCCGTGTGTGAGTGGCGCGGCGTGCTGACCGGGCGTCGGGTTGAAACCACCCGCCTCTACACCAATGAGCTTCACGCCCCTGTCCTCGACAAAGTGGTAGAAGATCCCGGCGGCGTTGGAGCCGCCGCCAACACACGCGACGACCGCGTCGGGCAGCTTGCCGAACGCGCGGAGGCTCTGTGCCTTGGTCTCCCGGCCGATGACGCTCTGGAAGTCGCGGACGATCATCGGGAAGGGGTGGGGGCCCACGACCGAGCCGATGATGTAGTGGGTACCCTCGACCGAGCCCATCCAGTCGCGCATCGCCTCGTTCGTCGCGTCCTTCAGCGTGCGTGATCCCGACTCGACCGGGATCACGCGGGCGCCAAGCATCTCGATGCGCACAACGTTGAGCGCCTGACGCCGGACATCCTCGGCACCCATGTACACATCACATTGGAGCCCGAAGTGAGCCGCTGCTGTTGCGCTAGCGACGCCGTGCTGTCCCGCGCCGGTCTCGGCAATGATCCGCTTCTTGCCCATTTTCTTCGTGAGCAGCGCCTGGCCGAGCGTGTTGTTGATCTTGTGCGCACCGGTGTGCGCAAGATCCTCGCGCTTGAGCCACACGGTCGCACAATCTTTCTTCTTTGGATCGAGATCCTGCGCAATGCGGCGGGCATGGAGGCTCAAGCGTTTGGCTTCGTACAACGCTGTTGGCCGGCCGACATATGTCCGGAGCAATGCGGACAGGTCCGACCAAAAGTGGTCCTTGCTCGCCTGGGTGTGATAGACCTCTTCGAGTTCGTTCAAAGCCGCGACGAGGGTCTCGGGAACGTAGACCCCACCGAAGTTTCCGAAGCGGCCCGACTCGTCGGGCACGGCCATCGTGGCTGGCGCCGGTGCGGCTGAGGCCTCGGGATGGGTTTCGTTATCCGGCTCGTGATGCTCACTCATGCCACGAGCGTAGTCCGCGCAGAGAAGACGGCGCCGCCAAGGGGAAGCGGCGCCGTCAGGGCGGGTGGTTTCTGTTGTCTTGTGGCTCTACGAGCTGCTTATCGGCGGCGGCGTGCGCTCACCCCGGCGAGGCCCAGCAGCCCGAGCCCGGCGGCCGTTGGCATCGGAACCATGGTTGGGCTGCCGCCGTTGTCATACATATCCTGGGTGCCCGATGGAACGTAGTCAAACGTCCAGAGGATCGAGTCGATCCCAAGATCAACGACACTGCGGCCTGGGGTCGCAGTGAAGTGTGTCAGGAATCCCCAATCGCCGTTGCCGTTGCGGACGATCCCTTGGTTTCCACCCGAGACCAGACGATCACCGGCATGGCTCGCGACCGTGCTCGAGATGACATCGAAGCCGTCGAAGTCGAGCCCATCGATCGCGGTGCCGAGACCGATGTTGAACCGAAGCGTGGTGAACTTATTGCTATCGCTCAGATCGTGCATCACGAACGCATCTGGCTCACCTTCGACATGAATCGTCAGCCGGCTGAAGCTGTCGAAGTGCTGTTCGGCCACTGTGAACATCAGGTCGCTGAAGTAAGCGCTGTTGTTCGAGCTGAACAGGCTCGATTCCTCGACCTGCCCGGCGGCGATGCTCGCGGTCAGTCCGGCCTGTGTCTGCGAACCGACGTGGAAGTCGAACACATCGTTCGCTTCAAGCCGGCCAGCGAACGCGAACGCGGGCATCGCAGCAAGCGCACCGATAGCTGTGAGGGTCCTCATATCCACATGCCCCAAGGTCTGCTCGCGACACAGCACGCGCTTCCCAAGTGCGAGTCGTGCGGCGATCTGCCGTGCTGTCATCTGCCCGAGTTGGGCATTGATGCCATTGTGATACGACCACGCTCGAACACCAGTTCTGTGTTCCGACAAACAATCTGTGCACGTCCTGTAAAGCCCGACATTCCGCAAAGCGAGCCCAGAGTCCCACGGTTCTCGGAATCAGCAGGGCCTGGCCCCGGCTCCGAGGTAACAAACAAAAACACAACGGGGCGGCCGATGTGTGGCCGCCCCGTTGGGTTATCGATTGTGTCGTGTGCTTCAGGCGCGACGGCGGCGGGCGCCGACGAAGCCGAGGCCGACCATTCCGAGCATCGCCGCGCTCGGAAGCGGGATGATGTTGCCCGGGGGCGGTGGCGGCGTGGTCTTCTTGAACTTGAAGTCCCAGACCAGCTTGTTGATCCAGAAGTCGGTAAGCGAGTAGTGCTTGCTGCTCTCGCTGACGAGCGTCAGGATGAACTTGGTGCCGTCCATGTCCATGCCAATGCCCTGATCACCCAGCGCGAGCAGATCGCTGCCCGAGAACACCGAGACCTCGCCGCTGACGAGTTCGAAGTTGTCCTCGAACGGAAGTCCCGGCTTGCCATCGACATCGCCGAAGTTGAACTCCAGGCCGCTGAACTCGTTGTAGTGGCGGTCGCGCTTCAGGAACTCGCCGCCCTTCGCTTTCGCGGTGATCTTCAGGTGGTGGTACTCGGCGCCCGACGTCTGCTCAAAGGTGAACTTGACGTCACCGAACAGGTAATCGTTGGTCGAGTCGTACCGCCCACCGGCGGTCGTGGTGGTGCCGTGCGCGGCGGTGAAACGATCGCCGTCCTTCTCGATGGCGGTGATCTGGAAACCGAACGGTGTGTCGGCCTTCAGCACATCGGCAAGCGCGGTGGACGAGCAGGTCACACCTGCGGCCACAGCCACGACGAGAGCGGTAATCCGCATAGTGATATCTCCCCAAGTGCAATACTGCGGAACCACGCGAGACCCACATCCGCTCGCTGAGCCCACAGCTCTCTCACCCGAACTATATCCTTATTACTTGTTCCCGCAAGGGTCAGCACCCCGATCACGTTGGCGAATTGTGGCTTCGCAAGGGGTTTTTTTGTCAGAAGCAGGACTATCCAGCAAATGCCGCAACCCCGGATGAGAACCTGGGCAATCTGAGCTCCCTGCTGCGCCCCGATCCTGCGGGTGAGCCCGCCTCACGGATATCATGTAAACCACGGGACCTGGGCTCCCACCCGCCTAAAAAGCGTCGGCCGTCGCCGGCGATCGCCGCACCGCCCAAGATTCGGAGACATCGGGATGACGACTGCCACGACCACCGCGCCGGCGACGGCGACGGACCCGCTGTCGCTCATCGACGTGGACCACGTCCGCTTCTACGTGAGCAACGCGAAACAGGCCGCCTTCTTCTACGCCAACACCTTCGGCTTCCGCATCGATCAGGTCGCCGACCTGACCACGGGCAGCCGCGATGAGGCCGACTACCTGCTCACACAGGGCAACATCCGCCTCCTGCTCACCACCCCGCTGACCAAGGACCACCCGGCGGCCGAGGAGATCAAGCGTTTCGGCGACGGCATCAAGGACATCGCCTTCACTGTCCATGATGCCGAGAAGGCCTACGACCGTGCCATCAAGAACGGCGCCGAGTGCGCAGGTCCGCCCCGCGAGATCTCGGATGAGAACGGCACGGTCACCGTCGCCAGCATCAAGACGTACGGACGCGTGATCCACACCTTCGTGAGCCGCACCGGCAAATACGCCCTGCCCTCGATTAAAACCGATGGCGCGCAGTTCATGCCCGTCTTCAAAAAGACCGACACGCCCCTCAACAAGTTCAACGAGGACAACCCGTGCGGCCTCAAGTACGTGGACCACTGCGTGGGCAACGTCGAAGAGGGCAAGATGAACCACTGGGTGGGCTTCTACGAGGACGTCCTCGAGTTCAAGATGTTCAAGCACTTCGACGATGCGGACATCTCGACCGAGTACAGCGCGCTCATGAGCAAGGTGATGGCCAGCGGCAACCACCTGATCAAGATGCCCATCAACGAGCCCGCCGAGGGCAAGAAGAAGAGCCAGATCCAGGAGTACCTGGAGTGGCACGACATGACCCCGGGCGTCCAGCATCTCGCTCTGCGCACAGACGACGAGCTGCACTCGGTGGCCGCGCTGCGCAACCGCGGCGTGGATTTCCTCGCCCTGCCCGACACCTATTACGAGGCGGTCTGGGACCGGGTCAACAAGACCCTGACCGACCACGGGCACGAGGCGGTCAAGGAAGATCACCAACGTGTGAAGGATCTCGGCATCCTGGTGGACGCCGACGACGAGGGCTACCTCCTCCAGCTGTTCACCAAGCCCCTCCAGGACCGCCCGACGCTGTTCTTCGAGATCATCTCACGCCGAGGAAGCCAGAGCTTCGGCAAGGGCAACTTCAAGGCGCTGTTTGAGGCGCTGGAGATCGAGCAGGAGCGACGGGGGAATCTGTGAGCGATGAGGCCACGAGCGAACAGTTTCGTGTGGTCTTGGCTCGTGCTCGGAGCATTCGAGAGAACTTTGACAATCTCGGCGTTCGGAGCCAAGGCTACTGCAAAGAGCTCGCCACTGCGTTAGTGCTTGCCTGTGCTGACATCGATATCTTCATACAGCTTTGCCAGGGCGTATGCCGGCACGGCGGGGCGAGTGACTCACACTATTGGTGTGTTGCCGGCGAGAAGGTCATCGACCTCTCAGCCGATCAGTTCGATTCAGATCTCCCTGGTGTCTATGTAGCCAACTACGTGCTGCCTTCGGACACTTATGAAGAGAGTTCGTTCTTCTGCCTGCATCCATTCCGAGCTAGTCGATTCCTGTAGGAATGGGTGTGACAAGCGCTACGACTTCTCTTTGATTGGCGGGTGGCACGGCTAACCCACTGGACTGTGGCACGGTCTAGCTCTGCTAGGCCGTGCTTGTCATCGGGGGCGTAGGTATGCGAAGACACGGCCTAGCTTCGCTAGACCGTGGCACGGGGCTCGGGCGAACGAATCGGAGCAGCGGCTCCCTCCTCGCCAACGCGCACAACCACCTTCCCCGTGTGCCGCCCATCCCCGAGCCGCTGGATCGCGCTCGGCGTCTCCTCCAGCGAGTACGGCCCGTCGATGAGCAGCTCCAGCTTCCGGTTCTCCATAACCGCATCGAGGTCCTCAAGGCCCCGGTTCGGATCAAGCCCGAGGACCTTCACGTGCTTGCCCGTAAGCCTCTTGCACACCAATGAGAACAGCAGCGTCCGAAACAGCTTGCCCGATAGCCCGCCCACGGTCGCGTACGAGCCGCCGGGTTTGAGCGAGCGCAGGTGCCGCGACGGGTTCCGTGTGGTCTTCGTGTCTAGGCCGCCCGGACTCGCCCTGCTGTGCAGCAGTGGTTGCTGTAAATCCATGAGGTTTGCTGGATTGCTGTGCGAGCTCATAGGCCACCGGGGTCAACGCCCGCCGCCCGAGATACACTCCTTCCAACGCGAAGCCGCAAGACCGGAGAGAGATCATGCTGACCATCCTCGTCCTCGCGCTCCTGCTCCAGATTTCTGAGCCCAATGATGACTCGCCCAACCCACCCGCGGAGCCGGTCGAAGTCGAAGTAGGGGAGCTGATCGATCGCCCGGACCTGCTGCCTCGAGAGGTCACGGCGCGCAAGCAGTTCCGCTTTGGTGGTGGGGATGACATCG
Organism: Planctomycetota bacterium; assembly: GCA_039186605.1. Classification (GTDB taxonomy): domain Bacteria; phylum Planctomycetota; class Phycisphaerae; order Phycisphaerales; family UBA1924; genus JBCCZZ01. The sequence goes on from JBCCZZ010000010.1 coordinate 108,702, forward strand.
CCGAGGGTGCCACGCTTCGTGTCGTCGGCCTCAATGCCGAGGGCCTCACCGTGGACACCGGGCGTTTTCTGTTCGTCTGCAAGCCCGAGGAGACAGATCTGCTCGAGCGAGCCGGCATCTACATCGCAACCCTTACGCCGGAGCAGCGGGCACTGACGCTCGATGCCGCGCTCCGGGACAGCACGCTCTGGCCCACCGCGGTCGCGCTCGCTTCCGGTATGGAGTTCAGCAACGGTGCCCGCATCGAGCCGGGTACTGAGTTGCCGCTCCGCGCCGTTCAGGGTTCCGAGCTCGAGCTCTACTCGGCGAGCGTTGGCACGATCCTGACCGTTGCGGCCACAGATACCGACTTCGTGCGACGCGGCCGCGAGCTGCTGCACGGCGACGAGGCAGATCGTCGTCCGCATTTCGTCAGGTCCGTCGAGTCGACGCTGAGCACGGATGCGCCGAGTGACCTCGCCGACGCGGATTACATCCTGCTCTACCGCGGGTCCGGAGACTGCTCACGCTGTGGCCGCTTTTCGCCCAAGCTCAAGAGGGCGTACGGCAAGCTGAAAGACCGGTACGGGAACTTCGAGGTCGTGTTCCTGAGCGAGGATCGGTCTCCGGCGGCCTTTGAACGCCACATGCGAGAGCGTGACTACCCCTTCGCGATCGTCGAATACGACAAGCTCTACGCCGCGGCCGACGCTCGCACACGCGAGGGCCGCCTCATGCCGATCGTGTACCTCGTCCGCCCGGACGGCAGCGTGATAGATCGCACGCACCCCGACGGGCGCGGCCGCTCGGCAGAAGATGTCCTCAAGACACTTGAAGAATCGCTCAGCAGCAGGAACTAGACAGGCTTGCGGTAATCCCGAGATCTTGTGGCAGAGAGACCAGTTGCCTTCTTGTGAGCGCATGTAGACTCGTGTGCCGTGCTCCCTGGACGCGACCCGTTCCGCCCAACGTTTCGCCTCAGCGTTGCCGTGCCGCGCGAGCGGGCGATCGCGATGTTCCGATCACTCCTGACCGACCAGGGCGGGCGGTACCAGGGCCAGGCCGTGGGGGATCACATCACGTTCACGGTCACCGCAGACCGCCGGCACTTCTGGTCTCCCTGGCTCAATATGGAGTTCACGCCCAACGAGTCGGACATGGACACGACAGACATCTTCTGTCGCTTCAGCCCAGCCCCGAGCATCTGGACGGGCTTTATGCTCACGCACATCGCGCTTTTCACACTCGCGATCTTCGCGGCCATGGGCGGGCTCGCGCAGCATCTGATCGAGAAGCCGCCGACCGCGCTCTTGCTGATGGGTGCCGCGATCGTTTCCGCCGGCGGGCTGCTGCTGATCTCGAAGATCGGCCAGCGCCTCGCCCGCGCCCAAATGGAGGAGATCGCCTCCGAGGTGCGGTGCATCGGCAGCGAGCACGGCTAGCTCGGTAGCATGGGCGAGTCGCGAATTCCGCATCGTGTACAGCGTTTGTTCCGCTCATCTGCGACTGGTCGTGGAGCCTGCATCGATCGGCTCGATTAGACCGAAGGAGTCTGCATGACCATTTTCAGAGCCGTATCCGTGGCGTTTCTCTTCATCATCTTCTCTGGTACAACAAGTGTCTTTGCGCAGCAGCCGATCTGCCCGGCGCCAGAGTTTGTGACTCGAGCCGACATCCGTGGCATCGGACTCGCCGAAGTCACCCGCGACGATATTGATGTCTCGGTGTACGGCTACGCCGAGTATCCGATCGCGTGCGTCACCGAGGACACGGTCTTCGAGGCGGCGTCGCTCACGAAGCCTGTCGTCGCCTATCTCGTGATGCGGCTCGTTGATCAGGGTCGCCTCGGGCTAGATGACTCGCTCATCGAACTGCTCCCTTCCCTTCCCCTCCCCGAGGGCGATCCGCGCAGCGGGCGGGTGACCATCCGCATGGCGCTCGCGCACTCAACGGGCCTGGAAGGCCCGGACAACGCGGAACTCCGGTTCGTGAGCGAGCCGGGCGAGACGTTTAGCTACTACCCCGCCGGGTACAGGCTCGTCCAGCGAATCATCGAGGATCTCGAAGGCGACACGCTCGAGGCGATCGCCCAACGCGAGGTCTTTGTGCCGCTGGGCATGACGAGCAGCTCGCTGGTCTTTCGCGAAGACCTGCTGCCGCGCATCGCGACGAGGCACCGCATCCTCGGCGACGCGTTCCAACGCGACCGCGACCCGGAGCAGCCGGCGAACGCCGCGGCGAGCATGGTGACCAGCACCGGGGATTACGGCCGGTTCCTCAATGCGATGCTCGGTGGCGATGGGCTGACCGATTTATCTCGTGACGCGATGCTTACGCCCCAGATCGACGTGCCCGAGACCGATGGCGCCGTGGCGTGGGGCATCGGCTGGGGTCTCGAGCCGGCCCGCGGTACGTTCTGGCATTACGGCGATGACGGCGCCGCCAAGTGCTTCACGATCGGGTCCACTGAGCAAGGTCGCGCGATCGTGTACTTCACGGGCAGTACTTCTGGCCTGTCGATCGCGGGGGAGATGGCCGAGCGACTGATCCCGGGCGAGTCGCCGGCGGTCGAATGGCTTGGATACGACGAGTGGGATGCGCCGCGCAGGCTCGCGCGCCGCGACACGCTGCGCGCCTTCGTCGAGGGGGACGACGAACTCGGCATGCAGACGCTGATCGGTTACGGCGAGCGTAATCCGGATCTCGACTTGGACAACCTGGCTCGGTATCTGACGTGGGTGCTCGACAACCGTGGGGTTCACGAGGGGCGCGCGAGGCTGCTGGCATGGCGGATCGAGCGAGCGCCAGACAACGTCGATCTGTACCTCGACCGTGCACGGTCGCTCAAGGAGATGGGCGACTTCGAAGCAGCGATCCAGACGCTCCGAGATGCTCAGACGCTCGCTGATGAGAATTTGAGCTCAGTGGTGGCCGCGCAGCTTGCCTGGCTCGTGGATGAAGCCGAGGCTGCGCGGAACGCTGGCTCCGAGCCAGAGCATGCCTCGTCCGCTCTGGAAGGGACCTACGGGACATGGCGCGTGTTCACTGAGGATGGTGCGCTGCTGTTCCAGCCGGGCCAAGGGAACCGCTACAGCCTCCGCTGGATGCTCGGCACCACGTACGCGCTCGAAGAGCTCGACTGGTTCCGCCTCCGCTTCGTGATCGACGGTGGGGTGGCGACCAAGGTCATCGGCATGTACTCCGACGGGCGGACCGCTGAGAACGAGAGGGTGAGCGAGCCCGATTAGGCTCTAGCCCGGGCCCGGCGCCCGGAGTGCTGGCGGGAACTGGCCCGGGGGTCATCGGGACCGCTCGGGCCTACACTCCGCCCCCTTTTCTGGAAGCCCATGTCTGAGATCACCATCCGACTTCCCAGGTTTTTCCGCCTGGGCAGCCCTGTCATCGACCTGCGCTCCGGGCTCAGTGGCTCGCCGAAGTCCGACATCCTCTCGGGGCTCACGGTCGCGCTCGCGCTCGTGCCCGAGGCCGTCGCGTTCGCGTTCCTTGCAGGTGTGCCGCCGCTTGTTGGGCTGTACGCCGCGTTCATCATGTGCCTGATCACAGCGGTGCTCGGTGGCAGGCCAGGGATGATCTCCGGCGCGACCGGCGCGATGGGTGTGGTCGTTGTCTCGCTCGTTGCCGATCATGGCATCGGCTACCTGTTCCCAGCGGTCGTGCTGTGCGGCCTTCTCCAGATCCTGGTGGGGCTGTTCAAGCTCGGGCGGTTCATACGGATCGTGCCGCACCCGGTCATGCTCGGATTCGTTAACGGGCTGGCGATCGTGATCCTGCTTGCGCAGTTCGGCAGCTTCAAGACCCTGGGCGGCGACGGTGCGATGACGCTTCTTGAGGGCTCGCGCCTCTGGATGATGCTGGGCTTTGTCGTCCTGACGATGGCGATCATCGCCTTCCTGCCCAAGATCACCCGCGCGGTCCCTGCCTCACTGGCGGCGATCGTTGCCGTGTCCGTCGCTGCGGTCGTCATCAACAGCTCGGCGTCTGACACCGATGGCGCGGGCGAGCCGCCCCCCAGGCCCCTGCTGACTGTGGGGGACATGCTGCTCGACAGCACCCGTGCCGCCGCGGTGACCACCGCCCAGCGCGAGAAGGATCGATCCCTGCTCGAAGCCGCCAGCGAGTCGATGCCAGCGGGCGTCCGGCCCATCGCATCGGAGACGGGGCCCATCGCGCCGCTCTCACAGGGCGAGATCGACGCCGCGATCGCGTCGGTCGATGCGGAGACGACGGGCATCGCCGGCGGGCTGCCCCGCCCGGCGTGGCTCGACTTCACCATGCCACCGTTTGCCTGGGCGACGCTCTGGATTATCCTGCCCTATTCACTCATCCTCGCCGGGGTGGGCCTCATCGAGTCGCTGATGACGCTGACGCTCGTCGATGAGCTGACCGAGACCCGAGGCCGGAGCAACCGCGAGTGCCTGGGCCAGGGTGTCGCGAACGTGACCTGCGGATTCTTCGGCGGCATGGGCGGCTGCGCGATGATCGGCCAATCGCTGATCAACGTGAAGGCCGGTGGGCGTGGCAGGCTCTCGGGCATCACCGCGGCGGTCGCGCTGCTGATGTTCATCCTGTTCCTGGCGCCGCTGATCGAGGCGGTGCCGATGGCAGCGCTCGTGGGCGTTATGTTCATGGTCGTGATCGGCACGTTCGAGTGGACCACGCTCCAGACCTGGCGGCGCGTCCCGCGGGCCGACGTGCTCGTGATGATGATCGTCGCCGGCTACACGGTCCTCATGCACGACCTGGCGACCGCGGTGATCATCGGTGTAGCGGTTTCGGCACTCGTGTTCGCATGGAACAAGAGCAAGCATCTGATCGCCGACATCAGCTACAACGACGAGGGCAGCAAGATCTATCAGCTCCACGGGATGCTCTTCTTCGGAAGCGTCACCCGTTTCCGTGACCTCTTCACACCCGCCGATGACCCGGACGACGTGGTGATCGATTTCTACTTCAGCCGCGTATATGACCAGTCTGGCCTGGAGGCGATCAACGCGCTGGCGGACCGCTACCAGAAGCTCGGCAAGCGGCTCCACCTGCGGCACCTCAGCGCGGACTGCCGCCGACTGCTCGACCGCGCCGGCGAGCTCGTTGAGGTCAACATCAGCGAAGACCCGCACTACCACGTCGCGACCGAGCGTGCCGGCTCATAGCGGTGCCCGCATCGCCAGCAGCGGAATAGTTCGCCACGCCTCTGGTTTCTCTCTGGGGAATGCGCACCACGAGGGGCCCGAGATGAACCAGATCCGTATTGTTCCCATCCTCCAGAGAATCCTCGTCGCGATCTGCGTCCCAGTGGCCGCTGCATCCGCGCAGCAAGCTGCTGAGTACCGCGTGACACTGGATGCCACCTGGAGCGCCACCTCTCACCCCGATGCTTTCCCACCCGACGCGCACTTCTCGCCCTTCATCGGCGCGGTGCACGATGCGAGCTACTCAATGTGGGGTCCCGGCGAGATCGCGAGTGACGGTATCGAAGACATGGCCGAGGACGGCGCAACGACCTTCCTCGCAATCGAAATCGCGGGCGCTCGCAACCTTGGTCAAGCGACTGACCTTCTCCGTGGGCCGTTCCTGTTCGCTGGAGAGTCAGGCGGTGACACCTTTACGGCCCAGGACACCCATCCACTGCTGACTGTCGTGAGCATGATCGCTCCGAGCCCGGACTGGTTTGTCGGGGTCCATGGTCTGGATCTCCGGCCGGGTGGCGTTTGGGTTGATCGCTTGGACATCGAGTTGCACGCCTACGACGCTGGTACCGATAGCGGTGTGGACTTCTTGTCGGGCGATGCTGACACGCAGCCAAGACAGCCGATCACGGACTTCGCCAGCACGGTCCCGTTCGCGGCAACGCCGCATGTAGCCGTGCTGGTAATCGAGCGGACGGATGCCCCGCCGTGCATCGGTGACCTGACGACGGCCGGAGCGACAATCGCCGGTCAGCCTGGCTTTGGTGTCCCCGACGGCCTGGCGGATCTCGACGATCTCGGTTTCTACCTGAATGCTTGGTTGGCCATCGATCTCACGGTCGCGGATCTGACCACGAGTGCTGGCACCCTCGGTGGGCAACCGGGCTTTGGTATCCCGGACGGTGTCGTGGACCTTGATGACCTCGGTTTCTTCCTGAATGCCTGGCTCGCCGGCTGCCCTTGAGGGCAAGGTCTTCAGGCCCAGGCAGGATTTGCAATAGGCCCAGTGCCGCGGCGTTCCGCTCCTGAACTCGTACTCACGAGGGAGGAGCACCATGCCGCATAGGCCGTTGATCGTGATTGCTGTCGCATTGCTTGCAAGCCAAGCATCTGCCCAGGAGTCGCCACTCCCAGATCTTGTTGATGTCCGGTATAGCGACAGCTACGACCGGTGCCTGCTTGACATCTGGCTGCCACCGCAGGATGGTCCACCTGCGCAGACAGTGATCTACTTCCATGGTGGGGCCTTCGTTGCGGGCTCGAAGGAGAACATAAAGCTGGAGGAGGAGTTCAAGGCGCTGCCTGCGCTGGGCATCGCCTTGGTCAGCTGCGAGTACCCATTCCTCCCCGATGTCGGAGCCAGCCCGCCGGCGACCGACTTGGAGCAGCTCCAACCCATCTTCGACGCCTGCGCAGAGGTCGTGTTCTTCTTGCACGCAAACTCAGTCCAGTACAACCTCGACACGTCGCGTTTCCTGACCGCCGGATCCTCCGCAGGTTCGGTCATCAGCCAGGTCTTGAACTACAACATGGACCTCGGCCTTACTGGCACCCTGACGATCCAGTACCCCAACGACGCCCAAGAGATCACAGCGCTGTATGACGCCGGCGATCAGCCCAATGCGTTCTATACGATCTCTGCACCGGACACGGATGGGCACCATCCAGACAACGCGCGGGACGCGAACGAGGTATGCCGCAATGTCGGCGTTCCAACGATCCTGTATGGCAGTGAGCAGAGCGGCTTGCCGCTCGTTCCGGAAGGGCAACAGTTCGTGCTCTTGGCGCTTGATCTGATCAATGAGAACACGCCGCGAGGCTGCTCGCCCGCCGACATCACGACAACCGGCGCGACGATCGTTGGCCAGGCTGGGTATGGCGAGCCCGATGGGCTATCGGATCTGGACGATCTTGGTTACTACCTGACGGATTGGATTGCTGGTGGCGCAGAGAGTGACCGGACGACCGCTGGCGCAACGATACCTGGCCAGCCCGACTTTGGACTCCCAGATGGCATGGTTGATATCGACGACTTGGGCTATTTCCTGAGCTTCTGGCTGGTGGGGTGTGCGTAGCGCGTCGAGTCCATGACGGGTTGAGAACCGCGATATTGAGAATGCAATATCAAAGACAAAACGCAAAAACAATCAGGTGACAAAGCCGGTAGGATCCGTGGCTGATTCCGCTCGTAGGGGAGTGCAACAACTCCGTATCGAAAGGCAAGCCGCATGACTGGCCACACACACCAAGGCGACCACGACCATCAGCACGGACCGGGCTGCGGGCACACCGCCATCCGCCACGGCGACCACATCGACTACGTCCATGATGGCCATCTACACCACCAGGATGGCGATACCGTCCACGAGCACACGATCGCGGTCAGCAAAACGAACCCCGAAGTGTGCAAGCCTTGTGGCTGCCACGAAGACGGTCATGTCCACAGGCCTGGCTGCGGCCACGAGGCGGTGCCGCACGGCGATCACATCGACTACATCGTGTACCACGCCGACGGCACGGCTCACCTGCATCACCCGCACGGTGACCACTGCGACGATCATGGGCCAGTTGAGATTGTGCGGTAATCGCCCAGTGTGAGCGGGCGACGAGAGGTCCCAGCAGACACGCGTGTGCGACTCAGTGCCAGTTCCTGAGCCATTCTGCCTTCGCGAAGCAACTTCTGATCCCTGTTGTTTCGGTATACCCCGTCGCGTTGGTCTTTGCTTCTTGCTCCGCTTCGGTAATCTCGAACCGCAGACGCTGCTACTTGGATAACGCTGCATACGAACCAGGCTCAAAACGTGAAACGGCTGCCCTTTGAGAGAAAGGCAGCCGCTGCTCAATGAGCAAGAGGTTCAAGTTGGCGGGCAGCACCCCGCTAAATCTGCTTACGGCGAGTACGGAAGCGACGAGTGGTGCAGGTTGATCCTCAGGCGTCCATCGTCGCCTCGGACATAGCCGAAGGTGTACTCAACCTTCGTCTCCGAACCGTCAGGTCCGGTGAAGTAGTAGTTGCCCATCGCCATCGCGGTGTTGCCGTCGGTGTAGATGCCGTTGTTGTCCCAGCGGACGTTGGTCCAACCCGAGATCGCGAAACCACCGTCTTCCGTCCCAGTGCGGCCGATGAAGTAGTTCAAGGCTTCGCGGAAGGTCTCGCGGAACTGATCGTCGGACGCGAGTGTGGGCTTGAACATCACATCCGTTTCGCCATAAGCGTAGAGGGTGTTGATGTGGCGCTCCGCGCGAGCCCTGTAGTCGCCGCCGTTGGCGTGAACACGCGAGATATCGACGATGCCCTGGCCCCATTCGCGTTGCGCTGCAACAACATCGCGCTGCGTCAGCATGCCGTGCTCTGACGAACCGTCGGTAGTCTGGCTGTTGGCGCAGCCGCCGAGAAGAAATGGTGACGCCGCCGCCGCGACTGCGAGTCCTACGACGTTGTTCCTGCGAGTCATCATATTTTGTCCTTTTATTATGAACAAACTTTCTGCGTGCCCAAGTCCAGGAACACGCGTTCCTGATGCCTATCGACACCTTAAGGGCCATCACACTAGGGCGATTAGTTCATGCAGTCAAAATGTGGATCGTGCGGTCCGCCTTTTATAAACGGAGATGAATATGTGGAGTTCCTCTTGTGCCATAGCGCGATCCAATCGACCCGCGAGCTGAACTCGGAGAGAATCAGAGTTGTTCATGAGGTTCTGTCCGAACCCTGGCTTCGTTGGCGTTGGCACAGGCGCCTCGGCATGCAGTTTTGAGTGGGTTAACGGTTCGCTCGTCGATCGCGGTTGGCATGACTGGTTGCCTTTGAAGAACAGCGGGGCGGTGTCAAGCCAGGCCAGTCCTCACAGCCCAATGAATACCAAAGCGACAATGACTCCCAGTTTCAAGGCTGCGCCAAAGGTGTGCGGTAACGATACTTGCCTGATGACTTCCTTCGGTATCGTTCAACGCGGGGCTTTGAGCGTTTGATTGCGCGCGAACGTGCTGATCGTGACGAGGTTTGTGTTTTCGATACTGTTCAAGACGACCACAAGTGCCCCAAGTTGCTCAGTGATTGGGCACGATCGTGCGATGGCGTATTTCCAAGCCTGGACGCACCTCATCGGACACGCCGCAACAGCGGTCGACCCACGAGACCGAACGCTCCACGCTCGCATAACGGCGTCTGCTCTAGATCCCGGACAACGTTTGTGTACGACAGCGCCAGGCTGTTCGACAGATCCAGGCGCGGAACCCACATGCTGCCAAAGCCCGGGATCGGAGCTCGACGCGATGCGGTATGTGGACCGCCGTGCGTCGGCTAGCGACTAGGTGTTCCAGGGGAAAGCTCTTGGATAAGGGGCGAAAATTCTGAAGATCTGATTGCATGTCCGAAAGTAGCCATCCACTAACCGGGCATGTCCATTATCATCCAACAAGCAGCAATCCGTTGGGGGGATAGCTGTGTCGGAGAATGACCGTCGGCCTTCTGGCTACGGTGAGGGAGAGTCCGATGGCACGTACACACGCGATCCTCGCGGCGGTATCGATTGCCGCGCTTAGCGCGACGTCCGCTGACGCACAGATCTTCAGCATCAACCTCGCGAACCACCCGGACGCGAACCAGAACCCGCCGCCTTACGGGCTGCGTCTGGACGATCTCTTCCTCCAGACCGCCGAAGTCGGTGGACTCGCGTCTGGCGTCGGCGGCGTGACCACGTTCTCGTTCGATCCCGCCGACGGTGGGAATGTCCTCCTTGAGGTGTTCGACATTGGCGGCAACCTAGAGATCAACATCAGCGGTACGGTGTACGGCGGTGTCGATACGGGCAGCGCGTATGGCTTCGGTGAAGGTCTGTACGACCTCGACTTCCGCTACATCGTTGATGTTACCGAGGTGCTCGGCGCCGATGGCGGCTGGGTCGCGGATCCGGGCAGTGTCGCCAGCCAGGGGACGATCACCGCGCAGGGCAATGCCGATGTGGCGGCGGGCACGAGCTGGCGTTTCTATCAGCAACTCTCGGGCAGCCTCGCACCGTTCTCGTTCCTCCGTGACGAGCACCGGCTCGGCGGCTTCCCTTCGGTTGCTTCGCTCGATCCGTTCGTTGGTCGCGGCTGGGTGACCTTTGATCCGGCTGGTGCAGACTCATCGGGAACACAGGACTTCATCTTCCTTGCGATCCCGACGCCTGGTTCGCTGGCTGTCCTGGCGGGCGCCGGACTGCTCGCGACGCGTCGGCGACGCTAACGATCGCCGTCAAACTCCATCACTCCGATCACCTGCAGCCGCGGCACATATGCCCATTCCAGTTGGTGGAGCTTGATCCTGGTAGGATCAATGACATGAGCGCTCGATCTCTTGAGATCCTGCGAGAATGAGATCACGCCCTCGATCCGCTTCACGCGGTGCGCGAGTGGAGCCATCGCGACCTCCAGCCTCCGCGGCTACAGATGATCTATGGCAGGAGCTCCGTGAGTTGATCGACCTCGATTAGATCCGCTCTTGCCTATCGATTGGCACAGTTCGTTCGTGCTCGACCGAGCCGGTGTGTCGCGTCTGTGCTGGCTCGAAGAGCAACACGCTGCACCCCTCTGCCCCCGCGACGGGGTTGTGCTCGACACCGCGCGGCACAACATACAAATCACCAGCCGCGAGCTTCACCTCACGATCGCGCATCTGCATCGTGAGTTCGCCTTCGAGCACCAGGAAGAGTTCGTCCTCATTCGCATGATCATGCCAGACAAACTGGCCCTCAAGCTTTGCGAGCTTAACGTGCTGCCCGTTGAGTTCGGCGATGATTTTGGGAGTCCATGTCTCGCGAAACGACGCGAGCTTCGAGGCGAGGTTGATCGGTTGGTTCGACATGTCGATCGGCATGCAGCACTCTACCGATCGATTCTCGGTAGCGGGTTCCCGAGGTTGACTTTGGTGCTCTAACCGTGGTGGTCTTTGGCGCTGCAGACGAGTGCAGAGGTGCCGAAGAAACGTCCGGAGGCCCCTGTTGTGGCGTTCATGGTACCAAGTCGAGGGCTTCGCCCCTCGGCTCTCGCCCTAGTCCAGGGCTTGATACAGACCACGCGGGTTCTGCCCACCTCGGCCTATGGGCTGATCGCAGCAACCTCCACGCACGCCCTTGCGAAGGCTCGTTTGGGGCTTGAGGTTGATCATGTGAAGAATCTCCCTGTTCTCGCATCGGTCTAATGGCACAAACTCTCCCTGGTTAGAGAGATGCGGGCGAGATGGCGTTTTGATGAGGAGTTTGTCGTCTTGGGATCACAGGTCTGTGTAGTTTGCCCCGTCCGAATCTTTTTGCACCTGCCGAGGCGAACTGTGAACCCGTGATTCGATAGTGAAGGACAGTCGTCACACAGATCTCACTGTGTTGCGGCGATTTGTTGGTGAGCGGCGTTAAATCCTGGGCTTGGGGTTTGGATCGTTGATCGAGCGGCTTTCCATTTCTGAACGCGATCGGCTCAGGGATATCCGTCTGCGCGCACTCAAAGAGTCCCCCGGGGTGTATTGCACCACCTATGGCGAAGCGACAGCGTTTACCGATCGCGACTGGGATGAACAACTCCTGGCGCTGCCGACCTGGGTCTCAACTGATTGCAGCACCGATGTGGGCATGGTCCGAGGCAAGCTCGATCCGAATGGTATCGACGCCTGGCTCCTCTCGATGTGGGTTGCGCCTTCGCATCGTCGTTGTGGGATCGCGGTCGCGCTGGTGGGTGTCGTCGTGGAGTGGGCCCGCGCCGAGGGACGCAAGCGGGTGATCCTTGAGGTCATTGACCACAACACCCCAGCTGTGAATCTCTATGACCGTCTCGGTTTCGCACGCACTGGTCGGTGCGGCCCGTTCGCCGAGCCGCGGACACACGTGCTCGAGCACGAGCGGGCGCTCGTGATCTGAGGAGCAGTTTACGAGCAGCCCGAAAGCCACACCGAGATGAACCACCCAAGGTCGTCGAGGTCTACAACTCCATCGGGAACTCCGAAGCCCGTGGTGCCTTCAAGGGTTGCACCTGTCGTTGTGAGATCTGCCTCCTGAGCTGAGGCTAACCACCGGCCGAGGAAATATCCGAGGTCGTCGAGGTCAATGCGCCCGTCGGGCAATGCGAAGCCGGCCTGATTCGGCAGCGTCGCCCCCGTGCTCGACAGGTCTGCAGGCCCGCACGCTTTGCTAATCGTCAGCGTGCGCAGGACACCGTCGCGCTTGTTCAAGATGAACACGGCGCCGTCAGGAGCAACGCCAAAGCGAAGGTCGGCGCGTGGGCTGTTGAGCACATCGGTCCGCAGGTCCACCTGCTGGCCGGACTCATCCAAGAGCCTGAGTTCCCTGATTGCATCCTGCCCACCCGTTGCGGTCTGTGTATAGGTCTCAAAGTCTCGTATGTAGAAGATACGGCCACCCGCGATGTCGCCAAAGATGAACGCCCCCTCGAGTGCGCCCGCGCTTGGTCCTCTCAGTATCGTTCCGGGCGTGATCGCCGCGGTGCTACTGTTCGGTATGCCCTCGGTGTGGTCGTACTCAGCAACTGGATCTGTGAACTCGGGTGGTGTCGGGCTCGAGCGCACGAGGCGATCTTGCACGTATTCGAATGTGCCCTCGCGGCGGACCCAGCCGTAGTTCGCACCGCTCACGCCCAGGTTGATCTCCTCGATCACCCCCTGGCCGATGTCGGCAAGGATCGGTGTGCGGAATATCCCAGCCGGGTCAAAGCTCACACGCTGGGTGTTTCGTAGGCCCATCGCGTAGATGATGTCGAGTACACCTGCATCATCAATGAACGGATTGTCATTCGGAATCCGAAACGGCCTGAAATCTTGCGTTGTCGGATCTGTGTAAGCCACCGGGTCGAGCCGCAGACACTTGCCGTTAGCGATCCGCGGGTTCTGTGCTGCGTCGTCCAGATCCTCCCCCAGCGTGCCGTCACCGAAGGTCATGTAGAGGATGCCGTACTCGGGATCTTCCTGTGCTGCGCTGTAGTCGAAGGAAAGCCCGCCACCCGAGTGGCCGTTGAGCTGCTGCTCGACCCGGAGCACAGTCCGTGGCGCGGGGCCCTGGAACACATCGCTCGTGGGATCGTCGGCGGTCCATTCCAGCAGAACACCATGGACGCTCCCTGGGTAGCCGACCTCGTTGGCGTTCGCGTATGTCAGAGGTTGGCTGACATCGTTGCTCCCGTGGAATGTGTAGAGCTTGCCGTTCGTCGCGAACTCGGGATGGAACGCGAAGTTGTGGAACCCGCCGCTGAACCCGCCCGTGATCATCGGCTCAACGTTCCGCACGTCAAGGTAGAGCGTGATCGATGCCCCGTCCGGAGTGATCACGTAGAGCGGGCCCCGTTGGTCATTCAGGAAGAGTCGCCCCGAGCCGTCGTATGCCGGGCGGAGCTGGGTCATCCGGGGCTGCGCGCCGTCGCTGAGTGGGATGGTTGCGAAGGGCGCGAGAGTTGCTCGTGCCGTGCCAAACGGGATGGGATTGGGGAAGGCATCGTCGATGGCGTCTGCCGGTTGGCCAACTACTGTGCTCGTACTCACGATGAGCGTTGCCACCACTAGATAGAGTTCCAAGCGCATGCCGTTTCCTTCTCATCAAGCTCGACCACGCTCAGTATGCCAGCTGTCCACTTCGCGTGCGTTAGGCTCTAACCAATGTCCACGTTGACGCTCATGTGCGGTTTGCCCGGGGCGGGCAAGACCACGGTCGCCAAACGTATTGAGGAAGAGACCGGAGCCGTACGCTTGTGTCCCGATGAGTGGATCAAGGCGATTTTGACCGGTCCTCCAGAGTTCAGAGGTGATGTTCGTTCCGAGCTCGACCGGCTACGTGACCCTGTCGAACGTGTTCAGAGGCGGCACGCGTTCGATCTGCTCGCGCGAAACATAAACGTGATTCTTGAGAATGGTTTCTGGTCACGAGCCGAGCGGCTCGAACTGGTTGAGTCGGCACACCGCCTCGGTGCTGAGACGCGGCTCATCCTGCTCGATCCACCATTGGAGGTGCTGTTGGCACGACTAAAGGACCGGAACGAGACCGCGTCCCGGTCAGCCGACTCCTTCCAGGTCTCGGAGGCGGATCTGGTGGCCTGGTCGAAGCTCTTCGAGCGGCCGGATCAGGGTGAGTTGGTTCGCTACGACGAGCTCGAGATGCGATAGGCCGCGAGCCGGAGTTTCGGGCAGCAGCGGGCCTGCCAGCAGCATTCCGGCTTGTTGCCCGCACCCGAGATGCGTTGGAATATGTAGATTCTGCGGAATCCGGCCTCTGAGCCCTTGCAAGCGCGTGGTGTATGGTTAGGATGGGTTTTGTTCGGGTTTGGCGGCTGGCCGATATCCAAACCGAGGGAGCACCGATGCCATCGAAGCAGAGTTCGATCGACGCGTATCTGAAGGGTCTACCCGCTGATCGCCGCGAGACGCTGGAGGCGGTTCGCGAGGTCGTTCTCAAGAACCTTCCCAAGGGCTATGCCGAGACTGTCCAGTACGGCATGATCGGGTACGGCGTCCCGCACGGGATCTACCCGGCGGGCTATCACTGCAACCCGAGCGAGCCGGTGCCGTTCCTATCCCTGGCGAATCAGAAGAATCACATGGCGCTCTACATGTTCTGTCTCTACACCGACGAGGGAGAGCTCGCGCGGTTCGTCGAGGAGTGGAAGGCGACGGGTAAGAAGCTGGATATGGGCAAGAGCTGTGTCCGCTTCAAGACACTCGAGGATGTGCCGCTCCAGGTCATCGGACGCGCGATCAAGCGGATCCCGGTCAAAAAGTTCATCGCGTCCTACGAGGCTGGCCTAGGCGAGCGTGCGAACCGGGCGACCTACAAGAAGGGCTCAAAGAAGAGCTCAGGAACAGCCTCGAAGAAAGCAGCCAAGAAGGCGAACAAGAAAACCACCTCAAAGAAGGCCACAAAGAAGTCGGCCACCAAGAAGACGTCGCGGAAGACCACCTAGATCCGTGTACCACACGGGCGCAACCCCGAGGGGATGAACAGATGACGACTACGGAAGCACACATCGAGCTCACCAAGTCCACACTTGCAGTGGGCCAGCGCCTTGTGGAGATGTGCCGCGTCGGCCAGTACCAAGAAGCGGTCCAGGAGCTGTACGCCGATCATGCAACGCAGATCGAGGTGATGGACAGCCCCGAGGGCGATTTCAAGCGCGTGTGCGAGGGCAAAGCCGAGATCCTGCGTGGGGGCGAAGCCTGGGCAGAGAACACCGAGGTGCACGGTGCCGAGACGGGCGATCCTTACCCCAATGGCGACGAGTTCATCTGCTTCATGTCGATTGACTGCACTTCAAAGACTGGCCCGATGGCCGGTCAGCGCATGGAGTGGAAAGAGATGTGCAAGTACCGCGTTGCTGACGGCAAGATCGTCGAGGCCAAGTTCTTCTACAACCCGGGCTGCTAGCTACCCGGGCCCTCTGGACGATCTCCCTTATAACCAACCGGAACCAACCAGCCCCTTGCTCCGAAGAGATCGCCGGAGCAAGGGGCTGGTATGGCGGTCGAACCAGATCACGGTGTAAACGAGTTTGTCGCACAGATCGGGCCGTTTCGCCACGGCCGTTTCAGATTGGCGGTCGAGCACCCGGGCTTCGCTGAACTCGGCTCGATCGGCAGCCCGACCGTCGTCTTCCCACGTGAGCCGGTTCAGATCACCCAGGACGGGTCGGACCCAGTCGTCAGCGATCCGAACATTGTCATGTGCTACGACCGCCAGCGCCCTTACACGCGCCAGGCCCTCGGGCCCCGCGGCGACCGCTGTGAATGGTTTGAGGCTGATCCCGGCGTGATCGACGAGATCGCGCAGGCCGCCGGCGTATCGATGTGCAACGCCGATGAGCCGTTCGGTTCGGGCATGCACGTCCTCTGTCCATCGGCGCTCTACCAACAGCAGCGGCGGATCTCGCACTCGCTGGTGTGCGGCATGATCGAGGGTATCGAGGCCGAAGAGTGGGTGGGGGAGCTGTTTTCCCGGATGATCGCCGGCTCGCGTCCCACACCCCGAACATCGGGCCGCCGCCGATCCACCGCTCGGGCTCATCGCGAGCTGACCCAGCACGCCAAGCACGTGCTCGCGACGCGGTACGACGAACCGCTGACGCTGGGCATGGTCGCGAGCCAGGTCTTTGCGTCGCCGTTCCATCTCGCGCGCGTGTTCCATGTTCACGCAGGGCGCACTGTGCACGAGTACCTGACGCGGATCCGGCTCGCCGCGGCGCTCGATCGGTTAGAAGCCGGGGCCGATCTCACCGGGACCGCTCTGGATGTCGGGTTCAGCAGCCATAGCCACTTCACGCAGGCGTTCGGCAAGGTGTACGGGATCACCCCCTCCCGCTGGCGAGCGGCCCGCCCCGACAAACAAGCAAAGATCTGATAGAGCGAGATCCCAGGATCCCGGAAAGTGCCTCCATCACATGCGTCGCGGCCGGGGCATCGCGGCGTCAACGCGCATGGAGACACCGATGCGGATCACACGATTCATGCCGCGGGCCACCGGGCTCGCGCTCCCAGTTCTGCTCGCCCCCGCCGTCGCGAGCGCACAGTTTCTCGAACCCGTTGACGTTGTTGCAACGCTCATCGGCGATCAGCCCGGCGCGAACTATGGCTGGGCCCTTGCCGACATCGGCGACCTCAACGGCGATGGCGCTCCCGATCTGATCAGTGGCGAGAACCTCTATTTCGTCAGCCCAGACGACGCGTTCCCCTCCGGTCGCGTCACCGTGCTCTCGGGGGCAACTGGCGGGGTCCTGTATGAGTTCGTCCCGGAGAATGGGGGCCGCCTGGGCTATGCGATCTCATCTGCGGGTGATGTCGATGGCGATGGCACCGAAGACATACTGGGCGGTGCGCCGTACAGGCTTGGTATGCCCGGAGGCGTTGCGACGGTCCTGTTCGGCGCTGCAGACGTCTACTCGGGCGCAACGGGCGAACTCCTTCTGACCATCGAGCCGCCAGTGACACTCGGCACATTCTTTGGTGCCGCGGTCGCGAGCGCTGGCGACCTCGACCACGATGGGCTGTCCGACATCCTGGTCGGTGCACCCGATGCGGCCTTCTTCGTCGGTGAGGACAAGGCCTACATCTTCAGCGGTGCTGATGGGTCTCTGCTGCGCACCTATGCGCCCGATGTCCCGAATGAAGCCTTCGGATGGGCCGCGGCCAATGCCGGCGATATCGATGGCGATGGTGCCGACGACCATCTCATCGGTGCCCCGTTCGCATTCAAGGTGTACCTCTTCAGCGGTGCAACCGGTGACCTGCTGCACGTCTTCGAGGGCCCCCCCGACTCGGGCGCGTACGGGCAGTTCTTCACCGATGGACTAAAGGACCTCAACGCTGATGGCGTGCGCGACATCTTCGTGGGTGACTACGCCTATCAGCCCGACCCGATGACGTTCTTGGGGCCTGGAGCCGGTTACATCTACTCCGGCGCCGATTTCTCACTGATCCGCCAGATCGTCGGTCCAACCCCGACAAGCGGTCTCGGCCCTGGGCGCAATGCGGGCGATGTGGACGATGATGGGCGTGAGGATCTCATCATCGGCCACTACACATCGAGTGAGGGCGCGCCGAACGCCGGCAAGGTCACTGTCTACAGCGGCGCAGACGGATCCGAACTCGTCAACTTCACATATACCGTCGAGAACGCGCAGATGGGCTTCGATGCCGTGGGCATCGGCGATGTGACGGGCGACGGAGGGCCCGACTTTGCGCTCTCCGCGGCTTCTGGCGACACTGTGATCATCGCCGCCGGCCCAACCCCACCCTGCATCGCGGACGCGGACCGAGACGGCGCTCGCACTTTCGCTGATCTCCACACGTTCCTCGACCTCTGGTTCGCATGGGATCCCGCCGCGGACATTGATAACAGCGGTGAGATTGATCTCCGCGACTTCTTCCTCTTCTTCAGGGCTTGGATCCGAGGCTGCTAGCCGGCAACGCGCACCGGATTCGGCCCGCCCGATTCCGCCCGATGGGTCGTGTGGGCGGGCATCTTCTCTCAATGCGTGCGCATTCCGATGGCCCCACCCGCGGGTAGGACAGCACCCGCGGAACAACAAGACACCCCGGCCGGGGCGTACCCGGCCGGGGTGTTTTTATGCTTGTAACGAAGCTCATCGGGGGGCGATCGAATCACACACAGCGGGGGAAGAGGATCCGGAGTCGGGCTCAGAACTCGTGCCCGTCATGTTGCGATTCGCCGGATCGGTGTGATCGGAGCCGCGGATGGCGTAAATGCTGGTCGTGCCGCTGATCTCGTACGCGACAGCGATCAGCGGGTGACGCGTCGGACTCTGCTCGGCGCCGATGAAGACGATGCCTTCTGGCGAGAGATCCCCTCCGCTTCCGGACGCGGCCGGCTCATCGAAGTTCCTGGTGTTGATGTAGTCCACAAAGGTCGGATTGCTCGGATCGCTTGCCTCATAGACCGCAACACCACCGAAACGCTCGAGCCCAACGAAGATGTGCGGCACACCGTTGATTATGCCTGTGGTGATCGCTTCGGGTTCCGGCCCAGCATCATCGGAGCGGCCATCGAAACCGTCGTTCTCGTCGCCATTGCTGTTGAAGTTTTTGGGTCTATAGGCCACGGTGATTTTGGCGAGCGCGTCGCCGCTGTCGAAGATTCGCGCGCCGTCAGCGGTGTGGACGCTGAACGAGCGGGCGCCGAAGCTGAACAGGCTGTCGAAGTCGCCGTCCGCATCGGGGTCGCCCAAGGTGTTGGTCACTTCGAGGCGGCCCAGGTTTTCGTCGAGCTGGAGTGTCGCGGCATCGGGGAACGCGGCGGTGTCCAGCAGGATGTCTCCGATCCGCTCGACCTCCACGAAGCCTGGGTCACCCTCGTACTCGCGAGCATCCCCCTCGTTCGCAGTGACGAGATAGGTCTGGCCACCGGATTTGAAGGTCGCGATCGAGTCGGGCTGGTACATCCCGAAGACCGGCCAGTTGGTGATGTTGATCGCGTTATCGCGGTCCGAGGCATCGAGCCCATTACCCGGGAGACTGTGGTCTTTAAAACCGAGGGCGATCACGTCCGTGAGCTTCGCTCGCGAGATGTCGATCACGAGCAGGCAGTTGTTCTCCTGGCATGAGACATATGCGATCTCGCTGTCGGGGCCCACCGCGATGAACTCAGGCTCAAGGTCTTGCGCCACGCTCGCGTCCGGGCCGAACACACGGACGCTCTCATCCAGCACTTTGTCATTGAGCACATGCAGGCTCACGGTGCGGACCATGCGGTCGGCCCAGGGTTCCCCAAACGCGTACGGGTTGCGCCTGGGGACGTTGATGATGCTGACCGAGCCCTGCGGGTCCAGGGTGTAGTCGTTGTTGGGCTCGCCCTCGTTGGCCGTTAGCGCGAAGGCGCCGTCGGGTGTGAAGGTGATCATGTCAGGGAGATGGCCAACCTGGACAACGCCATAGAGCTCACCATCGGCGTTGAAGAATGCGGCGAAGCCCGGGAGCTGGTCTCCGCCCTCGATCGCGGCCGCCACGATTCCGTCCTTGCTCACCGCAACACTGGTGATGTCACCGCTGCCGATCCCGCCTATATCGATCTGGAAGTCAAGCACCGGATTGGACGGGTCGCTGATGCAGACAGCATCAATCGCTCTGCCTCCGCTTCGGGTCACGAACAGGCGCTGCGTGGTCCCGTCGTACGCGACGATCTCGGCGCCGCCGGCATCGAACAGGCCCGTCTCGTAACGGCTCAGGAACTCGATTTTGATCTGGCCGACCGCTGCGGGCGCGGCCAGAGACGCGAGCCCAGCGGCCGCGGCCGCCTTGCTGGTCATATTCAGCATGGTATCTCCCGTAAGAGGTCTGGTTGCTCCGACCAACGCTTGAAGCAGCAAGGATAGGTAGCGATCTGGCTCGTCTTACGGTGTTCAGATCCCGTTTAGGTGTGCAATGCCCCGTGTGGTATACCTGGGTATGCCGATCATCAGAAACCACTATGTGCTTGCCGTTCACGATCTCGACCGTAGCCGTGAGTGGTATCAGTGTGTTCTCGGTTGCGAGGCCGATGAGGTTGATCCGGGCAACTGGGTCTTCATGCGAACGGGGGACGTGTCCTTCATGCTGGGTCGGTGCCCGGAAGCGGTCGATCCGCACGACCTCGGTGACCATTCCTACTTCGCATACCTCGTGGTAGATGATGTCGATGCGTACCACGAGCATGCGAAAGCGGCCGGAGCCGACATCATGAAGGCGCCGACCGATGAGGCATGGGGCATGCGGGAGATGGCGCTCCGGACCGTGGACGGTCACCGGATGATGATCGCGACCAACCTGTCGAAACCGTCATGAACTGACCTGACCCAGATCTGGGCCAAGTCGGCTTTATCCACCATAGTTGGTCATGTGCGGGACGTTCAGCCCCTCTGGCGCAACGCGACCACCGAAGTACGCGCCGCCCGGGAGCGGTGTGTACATCTCGATCGAGATCTGGCTGATCGGCAGCGGCATGTCTGGGATCTCGGGGCGGTCGCTTGGCGTGATGGCCGCGATGACCATGATCGCCACATCATCCGGGACGTGCGTCATGGGCTTGCGATATTCCTGATCGCCGCCGACCATGCCCATGACCTGCTGGTGGGCCGCGCTGTTGTACCAGCGCAGGGCCGCGGCTTTGTTCTCGAACCAGGCCATGATCATTTGGTGGCCCGAGTCGGTGCTTCCCGTCTCAACCCCGATGCACCCGTCTGTCGCCTTAAGTCCATTGACGAGCATTCGCCCCATGTCCTGCTGGGCGGAAGCCGCCGTCGCATTCTGGGTGAGCCCGATCGCGCCCACCGCTGCGAAGGCGAACGCGAAGAGTGGAAACAGCACAGCTCGGCGGGCGAGACGGCGAGACATGCGGCGAGAGCGGTGTGACTGATGGTCCATGAGTTCATCCCCTCTGATGGTTTCGGTGTGATCGCTCGGGACGCGGAGCGTCCTATCGGATGTGATTGTGGGTTGGTATTGCCGCCTTTCACCCCGACGCCAACAAACTCGATCTGGCAACTTGCAGAGTGGCTTACGAAGGCTCCGGGCTGACGGCCTGTACGGGCGGAGAACCACGCGATCTCGGCGCGATTGTGCGCCCAAACACGTTCTGCACCGAATGCTCAAGGGTGGAACGCGGCCAAGGGAGGGCCGCTGGACTCAAGCGAATGCCCCCCAGACGGGCGGCCCACGCAGTAACCCAGACGCGACCCCTCCTCCGCCGCGCCGGCCCTCAGGGCCGGGTGGAGGGCTGTTGTGCTTGGCTGGTCCAAAGAGCGGATCCGGAGCTACCGGTGCGAGTGCGGACAGACGATCCGCCTTCGCCAGATCCGTTTCTGTCTCGCGTGCCGGCTCGACCGCTTGCGTGTCGTGGTGCTGATTGCCGTTGGAGGAGCCGGGATCTTCGCCGGCGCCCTGGCCTACCAGCAGATCTGCGAGCCCAGGAACATCGCCGAGGCCTCGGCGCGGGCGAAGATTGATGCGTCACGCCTCACCGCCGAGGAACGCCGTCTTGAGCGATACCGCGGCGCCATCGACGCGGCCTCGGGCCGGGTGATCGTCCTGCCGTTTGAACAGGTCTCATCCTGGCGTGTACGAGAGCGGGCGACGGGAGAGGAGTGGATCCTCGGAGAAGAGCCCTTGGAGCCCCCGGACGGCTCGGTCCCCGCAGCGCCATAATGGCCCTATGCGAGCCTCGATCGATGAAGCCCTCCGTGTCCTAACCGAGTTCAGCAGTGATGAAGCCTCTGTGGCGCGGATCGGTGAGGTCTCCGCCCTCTGTGCCGAACGGCTTAGGGAGGGTGGCAAGATCCTTGCGGTCGGTAACGGGGGCTCGTGCTGCGACGCGAGCCATTTCTGCGAAGAACTCACGGGCCGGTTCCGGGACGACCGGCCACCGATCGCCGCGATCGCCTGCAGCGACCCGGGCCACATCACCTGCACCGCCAACGACTACGGCTTCCAACACGTCTTCTCGCGCTGGGTAAAAGGCTTGGCGACCGATCGCGACGTGGTTTTTCTCCTCTCGACCAGTGGTAACTCGGAGAACATGCTGCTGGCCCGCGACGCTGCAAATGCAGCGGGGGCGGCGACTGTTGCGTTGCTTGGTAAAGGCGGTGGGGCCCTGGGGGGCACCTGTGATCACGAGTGGGTCGTCCCCGGTGAGACCAGCGATCGAATCCAGGAACTGCACATGCTGATCCTTCACACCGTTGTTGAGGGTATCGAGAAAGCGCTGTAACCGCTCCCCTCTGAAAGATATGCTCTGCTTTGATTCGAATACGAATCCATGTGGGAACACAAGAGAGATCGAAGAGGGATGGAGATCGCGATGTTGCTTAGGGCTTCCCGTACGCTCGTAGCGTTGGTTCTTTTCTGTGCATCTTCAGCACCGCTGGCTGCCCAGAGCTTTGTCTACCAGGGACGGCTCGACACAGCCCAAGGCCCGGCCGACGGGCGGTACGATTTCATCTTCGAGCTTTACGCTACCGAGGTCGGAGGTACACCCCTCGGCACAGTTTCGATGGATACCGAGGTTGTCGATGGCCTCTTCAGCATCGAACTCAACTTTGGCCCGATCGAGTACACCGGAAACGAGTGGCTCGAGATACGGGTGGCACTCCCGGAAGAACTCGGCGGAACCGGCTTCGAGACACTGGTCCCACGCCAGCGGGTGACCGCGGCGCCGGCTGCGGCGAGCGAACTGCAGGATCAATGGCGAGCGGTCGGAGACGTGCTCACGAACGAAAACCCGGCCCAGCGTCTGTACATCAATCGGAGCTTCGCAATCAATGGTTTCGACTGGTTCACGGTCCGTGCCCCGGCGCCCGCGGGATCCTTTGGTGGCATGTACATCGAGGCAAGCGATACGAACGGGCTCCCGTTCTACGGCTACGCCGCGAACGGACAGCCGCTTGGCTTCAGCTACATCCAGCCATCCACCGGCGAATGGCGCCTCACGCTCGATAACGCCAACGATCTCACCTATTCGCCCCCGGGTGATCTTGGCGTCCCGGGCACGGTCACAGCTTCGGATTTCTCTTATGATGAAATGAGCTTCCGTACGCTGACCGTTCCCGCGGTCGCGTTTCGGCCCACTCTGAGCGGGGCCGAATACGAGACGAATGGGCGGTCGTCCACGATCCGGGCTAACGCAGGATCCTCGACGCTTGTTGCTCCGGTCATGCTCCCCGATCGCGCCCTCGTTCGCCGGATGGAGTTCTTCTACATTGATGACAACGATCAGGCCGCAATGACCTGCACACTGGGAAGCAACAATCTTCTTGCCGGCAACCTAGCGACTCAACTCTTGGCGGCCACAGAGATCGCGGAAGCCACTCCAATGCCACGCTCTGTTACTGATGTGCCAGCGATTCCAGTTTCCATTGACAATGAGGTCAATCAGTACTTTTTGACCGTGAGCTCGACGGATTGGGACTCGCTGCAGCGTGTGATCGCTGTGAAGATCGGCTACTCCGTTATTCAGCCAGACTGAGGACAACTGGCACCATGCAGGGCTTGCGGCACTCTTGTGGATCGCCTTCCTCTGCTAGGCGACGACACGCAAGCGATCGTCTGCCGGTCGATTGGGTAGCGTGGTCTTGCCGAGTTGAATGCTCGAGTTCGGGTATAGCACACGTTCAAACCTAGAACATGCGCAGAGCGTATCGCTGGCAAAGCTGGCTGGATCTCGGCGAGTTTCTTTTAGGATACCAGTACGCTGAACCAGACTCTTGAGGGTGAATCAATGAAGCTGACTACTCGATCGCTAGTGCTGGGCATGATAATGGTCGCCTGTCCAGCCTTCGCCGAACCGATCACTTATCAGGGCAGGCTGGCGGACAACGGCCAACCTGCTGATGGTTCCTACGACCTTATTTTCACCCTATACGATGTTGCCTCGGGCGGTGTTGCCGTGGCGTCCGTCGAGCAAGTTGGGGTGCAGCTATCCGATGGTTTGCTGACCACCGACCTCGATTTCGGTGATCAGGTGTTTGAAGGCGATCGGTGGCTCGAGATACAGGTCCGCAACAACGGTGGTCGCTCGTACTCCACGCTCCAGCCCCGGCAGCCCGTCCGGCCGGCGCCAAGCGCCATCGATCACAGACTCGAGCCCTGGGCGACCACGCCGGACGGGCTCGCTGCGGGCGACGGCGCTTCGCGGCTCACAATCAACGGGACAACTCCGTTCAACGCATTCAGCTATCTCACGGTTGACACGCCCGCGGGCGACAACGGCTTTGGCGGCGTATACGTCACCGGCGCTACCGCAGATGCATTCCCGTTCTACGGGCTAAGCAACCCGAGCGGAGGCGGCGTGGCATATGCCTATCTTCACGGCCCAACCGGCGAACTACGCATTTTCAACCAGAACGACGAGCACGTCGTGATCGAATCCGACGGCGATGTCCGCGTGGCCGGGATGCTGAGGGCTCAAACCGTCCAGTACAGCCAGCAGAACATTCGATTTCTCCGTATCCCGGCCGAGGGATTCATCGCAGATGACGGCCTCGTCAGCGCGATCTACGGCGGCATCGGTATGAGCATCCAGGGCCAGGGCGAGGCGCGAGCACCGCTGATGCTCCCGCTCGGAGCCAATATCCAGAGTATCGAGTTCGATTACTACATGCCGCTGGCAGGGCGCACTATGACGTGCGTGCTGGGAACCCGAGGGCCCACGGCCGAGACAAGCCTCAGCGTGATCGGCTCTGTATCCAGCTCTGTGAGCGGCGTTGATGCTGTCCGGAGTATGACGATGGATACCTTCACAAATCCTGTCGTCAATCCTGTTGCAGCGGACTACGTACTGGTCGCCAATGTCTCGCCATCTTGGAGCGGCTCGTTTCTTCGGTCGGCGCTTGTGACCTACACGGTATCACAGCCGGATTAGCGATAAGAGACCGGTTGGGTCGATCTGCCTGCGGCGGTAGAATCTCACCGAACGCCCTCCCCAGCGGCCCGGGCCATCAGCCGTCCGGCTACCCGCGCGGGGAAGAACGAGGTCTCGCTCGCGATGCCCTATTACATGAAGCTCGGCAAGCTGCCGAAGAAGCGTCACGTCCAGTTCCGCAGGCCCGATGGCAGGCTCTACTCCGAAGAGCTGTTCGGTACCGAGGGCTTCGTCGGTCCAACCAGCACGATGTACCACATACACCCGCCCACCCAGGTGACTGGGTGGAAGGCGCTCTACGGAACCAAGCCCGAGTACGTCGAGACAGAAACGATGCGGATGCGCCACCTGAAGACCCAGGCGCATCAAAAGAAGGGCGACCCCATCACCGGACGTGTTGTTCTCTTCGGGAACTCCGATGTCGAGATGTTTGTCTGCCAGCCCGAAGAGCAGATGTCCTACCACTTCAAGAACGGCCAGGGCGATGAGTGCCTCTTCATCCACTACGGCTCGGGCACCCTCCGCACCATGATGGGCACGCTTGCGTTCGGCCCCAAGGACTACCTGGTGATCCCCAAGGGCGTGATCTACCAGATGGAGTTCAACGAACTCGCCGATGAGGACCGCCCCGAGGGCGTCACGAAGGACGAGATGCCCTTCGGCAAGTTCATCGGCTTCGAGACCTGCAACGCGAGCCACATCCTGCCGCCGCCACGGTACCTCTCCAAGCAGACAAGCCAGTTCCTAGAGCACGCGCCGTATTGCGAGCGTGACCTGCGCGTCCCCGAGATGCCGCTCGAGTACGACCATTCAGGTGAGTACGAGGTGCGCATCAAGGCACGCGACACGGTGCACAGCTACGACTACCCGTACCACCCGCTCGACGTCGTGGGATGGGACGGCTGCTACTACCCCTACGCCTTTAATGTGGACGACTTCGCGCCGATCACCGGCAAGCTGCACATGCCGCCCCCGATCCATCAGACATTCGAGGGCCACAACTTCGTGATCTGCAGCTTCTGCCCCCGAGCACTCGACTTCCATCCGGAAGCGATCCCCGTGCCCTACAACCACTCGAACCTTGATTCCGACGAGATCATGTACTACGTCGAGGGCAACTACAAGGCGCGTCGCGGCATCGAGAGTGGCTCGATCAGCGTTCACCCGCAGGGCATCCCGCACGGCCCGCACCCTGGCACCGTCGAGGCCAGCCTCGGCAAGACCTACACCGACGAACTCGCGGTGATGTGCGACACGTTCAAGCCCATGTATCCGACGAAGGCCGCGATGGGCATCGACGACCCGGAGTACCCGGAGAGCTGGCGCCAGGACCACTTCGCGCCGGAGGCAGTCGCGGCGAGCAACGGGCAGTCGCACGCAAAGTAGCACACTTGCCATCTTGTCAGTGCTTTAGACCCTGGGAGGACGACGTGCGAATCGCTGCGAGGTCGGTGTCCTGTAGTGTTGCTGGCCTCGTGTGTGCTGCGCTGTTCGTCACCCCCGGCTGCGGTCGGGAACAACCCGACCCGGCGCCATCCGCCGAGGCCGCAGGTGCGGACAGCGCAAGTACCGATCCGATCGTCATCGAGGCGCGCACCCACTGGGAAGCGGGCGAGCGCCTCGCGGAACAGATCACAGCGCACGGGTATCGTGCGCTCATCCTGGAGACCCAGTTCGCCGACGGGATCGAGGTCCCAGTGTTCTTGCGTCATGTCGAGATCGCCGGCGGGGCGGGCTCGGTCATGAGCTACCGTGCCTACACGCAGCGCAGCGAGGCGACCGGGCCCCCGAGCATCGATGTCGAACGCTTCGCCTCCGAGGCCGATCGCTGGGCCCAGCGGCTCGAAGAGTTCCCGGAAAACGAGTACCTCGTCTTCCAGGACGGAGCCTGGCGGATCGTCGGCTACAACGGGGAGCGGTTCTCCGCCGCCCGGCGGGCGGAGATCCCGGAGCCGCGCTGGACCATCACCTCGCTCGCGTTCAAGCCGGGCCTCAGCGGCCCGTCGCGGTGGATCGAGTCAACGCAGATCGAGCGTGTGGAACCCGCGGAATCCGACGGCCCGGCCTTCCTCGTCCGGCGCGACCCGTCGGCAGGCCTCGCCTGGGACTTCCCGGGAGGGGCGAAGGGCACACGCCAGCCGGAGATCAAGCTGGCCGAACAGGTCATCCGCGTGCATTTCGATGCCGATCCTCCGCTGCTTCGGGCCTGCTCGATCAGCGGCGACCTGACCGGGACTTACGAAGCCTGGGAGCGGAGCGAGCGTCTACTCAGGACCCAGCCGTTCCCCGGGCTCGGGCTCTCGGTCCCTGCGCTCATAGAGACGTCCGAGGAGTTCGGCGATGCCGGCAACACCTCGACCGAGACGCGCCGGATCAGGATCGTGTTCCTGGCCGGGTGAGCCGGCCGCCGCGGCAAGCCATGAGGCGGATCCCAGGCCATCGACGACCGGCGAGCCCGGAGAACTGGCGCCAGTACCACTTCGCGCCGGACGCTGTCGCGGCGAGCAACGGGCAGTCGCACGCGAAGTGAGGCGGATGAGCGATCGAGCGACAAAGTGGCCGAGGCACGCAGGGGGACCGTGAGGGGGCAACGCCGTGCCACCGTCCCTCTGTCCCTGCGTCCCTTCCGATCAGCCCATCAGCTTCCGTTTGCACCACCGCGCGACCGCGACCACCGATCGCATCCAGAGCCTCGCTCGCAGACGCCGCACGTCCGCGTCGTCCGGGCTCACGCGACTCGCTTGGCTCACCCAGTAGCGAGCACGGGTCAGACGCCCGAGCCGGAGGTTCGCGAGCGCCAGGTTGTACATCGCGACCGTCGCCCGCGGGTTGAGCCGCACGGCCTCCCGGCCCGATTCGATGCCCAGGGCCAGCTCGCCCGACTGGTAGCGGGCGACCGCGAGTTCGTGGAAAAGCTCCCAGTCCTGCGACCACATCTTGGTCATCCGCTCAAGCAGGTGGATCGCTTGCTGAGGCAGATCCCCATCGAGCAATAGCCCCGCGAGCTCGCGTGCGCCCTCACGGCCGTTTTTGAGTTCCTCATCCGGCTCGTACTCGCGTGATTCCTCACGGAGCAGCTGCCTCGCCCGGCGGAACTTCTCCTGGTTGCCAGCGCCGATGAGCAGTTCAGCGAGGGCTGGCCGAACGCCCGGGTACGACGAATCGAGCCGATGGACCAGGTCGTACTGCGCAAGGGCCCCGGTGTCATCACCCGCCTCACGAGCGAGCCCGCCCAGCGCGAAGTGAGCATCCGGGTTGTCGGGCTCCAACTCCAGCACGCGGCGGAACTTCTCACCGGCGTCCTGCAACCGACCCATATCGACCAGCAGGTCGCCGATGTCGAGCAGGGTCTCGATGTCGCCAGGATCGTTGCGCAGCTCGCGTAGGTACAGCTGCCGCGCCCGCTCTTGACGCCCACTCGCGGCGTACGCCTCGGCCAGACGTGCGTTGATTCCGGGAAGATCCGGACTGAGTCTTGCGGCCTCGCGGAGGCACCACACCGCTTTGTCGTGCTTGCTGCGATCGAGGAGGCTGCACGCCATCGCGACGAACACCTCGGCGTTCTGCGGGTCGAGCTCCTGAGCCACGTAGAAGACAGTCTCGGCTTCCTCGTGCCGCCCTAGATCCGCGAGCGCCTCGATCCGGTGGACCAGAACGCCCGCGTTCGTTCCGTCGAGCTTCTCGGCCTTCGCGAGCCAGTCGAGCGCCTCGGTTGGGCGGCCCGCTCGCCTCGCAGAAGAGCCCGCCATTAGAGCGGCCTGGGCATCCTCGGGTGTGAGCTTTGCCGCCTCGGCAAACGCATCAGCCGCCTCTGGGTCCCGTCCGGCGGCCTCCAGAGTCAGCCCAAGATTGAAGTGCCACTCCGCCTGGAACGGATTGAGCGCTAGGGCGTCACGCAAGGCGGTCTCCGCCTCGGCCCAACGTCCGGCATCG
Organism: Planctomycetota bacterium; assembly: GCA_039186605.1. GTDB lineage: Bacteria > Planctomycetota > Phycisphaerae > Phycisphaerales > UBA1924 > JBCCZZ01. The sequence goes on from JBCCZZ010000010.1 coordinate 137,692, forward strand.
AAGGCCTCGTGGGCCTTCTCAACCAGCCGCTCTGCGTCGAACCAATCGTTCAAGCGGCCTCGCTTCCGTACCCCGCGGTTCGAACCAAACGCTCCTCCGCCGGCTATGCACCGGTGGCTGAACAGCTTGCGGAATCGTAATCTTCTACGGCCCCGCGAGCAAACGAGCCGAACGCATCTCTGGGTCCCAGAACTGGGCCCCTCACGACGCCTTCGTAGGGGATCGGAGCACGTGATCACCAGCCTGACGCCCTTCGCTGCCGCCCTTGCCGTTTCGGTGGCCCTGTGTCAGCAGCCAACCCCGCCGCCCGATCAGCCCGAACCCGCTGCCCCCGCGGATCCCGCCCCGACCCTGCTCGAACTCAGTGCGGCCTGGCAGCCACTGACCGCACAGGAACGTGAGGCAGTTCTCTCCCGGGCATTCGATCCAACCGGTGACCTCGCGACAAGGGTCGCCGGAGCGCTCGCGGCTGGCAGGATTGGCTCGTTGCCCGAGGCCGAGCGTCTCTTTGGGCTTGCTGTTGATCCTGAGACCGACCCAACCCTTGCCGGTGCGGCCTACGAGGCGTTGGCCCTGCTCTCTGGGCGACCCGAACTCGCCCGTGATGCCGAAGCCTGGGCCGAGTGGCTCGGCGAGGCGAGGGCTTGGCCTGCGGAACGCTGGGAAGAAATCCGTATTGAGCGTGCGCTCGCTGCCGCATCACGCGAGTGGTCCCGCGCTGAGCAAGCCGAGCGACTTGCGGCGGAGGCCTCCCGGAGGTTGTTCGTAGCCTCCGAACCCGCGCGCCGTCCAGAACTCCTCGCCGAACTGCTGGCCTCACCCCTTCCGCGTGTGCGCACGCTCGGGCTCGATCTCGCGAGCCGCGAGCTGGCGGAGGCCCGCCCGATCGGTGACGGCGCCGCGGCGATTGCGATCCGATCGCTCGATGCGGCTGATCCTGCAATCCGCGTTCGTTTCGCATCACTCCTCGACGCCTCGGGCCGCGACGACGCGATCGCGGCGTTGCGAACAAGACTCGAGGTCGAGACCGAACCGACGGTTGCGGATGCCGTGCTCCGTGCCGCGGCACGCCGGCCCGACGCTTCGACGGCCGGTCCCAGCCTGATCTGGTTCGAGCGTGCCGATGTGACGCTGCCGGCCGCAGCGGTTTCGGTCCTGGCGCACGGGAGAGCCGGTCTGCTTGGAGAGGCCGATCTGGAACGCGTCCGGGCGACACTCGCAACCAAGGGCTTCGGTGCGCTCACAACCGAGACCGTTGCGCTGACGGTTTTCAGTGCCGATGGCGCCTGGCTCGCCTCTGTCGAGCCGATGCTGATCCACCCTGAGGCCGATATCGCGAACGCAGCCGCTCGTGCGATCGCGGGCAGGCTGGTCACAGAGGCACGGCTTGGGGATCTTCGGTCGCTCGTCGAGCGACCGGAGTTTGGTAACGAGGTGATTGTGACCCTGCAGGCGGCCCTCGACGCGACCGAGCCGGAGGTCATCGCCGATGCCGACTCTGAGACAGCGGCCGACTCGATCCCACCTACAGCGGATGACGCCGGTGTCGTTACCCAGGACGAGCCAAAGCCTGAGGAGTCTGACGGCTAGCGAAGTGTGCGTCGGAAGAACTCGGTCTGCGCGTTCTTCGCATCGTTGCTGAACCGCCCAAACCCCGCGTGTTCGTATGGCGCACCGGTCTCGGGCCACGTCTTGACCTCGATGAGAGAAGGGTCGGCGCCGGCCGACTGATACCGCTCGCGAACCATCGCGAGGAACCCAGCTTGCACCGCCCAGGGAACCGTTCGATCCGTTTCCGAGTGCAGCGCAAGCAGCGGGATGGGTTTGAATCCCGTCAAATGGCGCGCGGCATCAACCGGTTCGACAACAGCGTCGTCGTGTGGGATCGGCGCCGGCCCGTCGGTCCCGAAGTCGCGTGCCGAGTAGAGCCGCGAGAGATCGCCCGTTGTGCCCTCGACCGCCGCAGCCTTAAACCGGTGCGGGTCGCACAGCCGCCGGAGGGCGATCATGCCACCCAGGCTCATCCCACCTATTCCCATACGATCCTTGTCGAAGACGACGCCGTCAAGTGACTCGATCACGCCATCGATCTCGGAGAGCGCCTCCGCGATCACGCCGGGCGAGGCGGTGGGCTCGGTCCGTCCGGCTTCCAGGCGCTCCCCATGCCCGGGCAGGTCGATCGCGCAAGCCGCGATCCCTGCACGCATCCAGCGAAGGTAGCGCCCCGGGTCCAGCTCCTTGTGCACCGTGCGCCCGTGCATCCAGAACACGGTCGGTGCGGGTTGCTCCCAGTTCGGGTGAACAAGTAACGCGGGCACGGCGTTGCCCAGCCTCACCGACTTGGCGTGCTCGTGAAGCGAAGACGGGAGCTGCGCGAACCGGTCCGGAAGATCGCCCGAGGGAAACTCGCTCAAAGCGCCACCCGTTCGCCCGCCTTGATCTCGCTTGGCAGCCCGCTCGCACCCTTGAGATCCTGGGCTTCACTCGCGGTGCGGGGCGAGAGCTCGATCACGCAGTCGGGCTTCCCATCGCCGTCGAGCGGCACGCTCACCCCTGCGGCTGCGAGCCAGCGAGCTGCGCGGGCCGTCTGGAGCTCCCGACTCGACACGGCGCTATCGATGCCCTCGGCGTTCTTGATGGGGCCGAACTCTTCCTCACGCGCCGTCTCCATCACAATTGATTCGGTTGCGAGTGGGAGGGCATCGAAGACGAACTTTTCGAGTTTCACGCCGTTTGGTGACGAAGGCTCGATCAGATCGCCAGTCTCGAGATCCACGTGCGGCACCTTCTTGTCCGCACGGTGGAAGGGCAGCTCAAAGTCGGGCTCGGACGTGATTCGCTCCAGGAAAGATCGAGAGAACATGTGGATAGCTGGGCTGCCCGAGAGAAAACGGAGCCGGCCGTCATCGGTCCGCTCGTTCGCGTAGCTGCTGGGTAGATCCGAGTATTCGATAACGCGGAGCCGATCGTCAGCGCGTACGAACACACCGACCTTCTCTTCGGGCCTCGCCTTAGGCAGCATCTTGCTTGATGCCTCGCCTGACGAGTCTTCCGCCGATGCGTGGAGTCCGATGAAGATCGGATCGATTACGCGCACCATCGGGTTGTCCACCTGGAAGTAGCTGAGGTGGTCCACGCCGCGCTTGGCCATGTCCTCGAGCGCGCCGCCCGTGTGCAGGGCGGTGATCGATCCGCCGTGTCCGTCGGGGTTCGTCGCGACCCTGTGCTTCTCGGCGAGCAGGACTTTGCCGGTTTCTGCATCGAAACTGGGCATCACGCCCTGGCTGAAGAACATCACGCTCTCGGGGTCGAGCCCGAAGTGCTTGTGCTCCTCAAAGAACGCGACCGTTGCCGGATGGTTCAGCGGGCTCGTCATGATGTACCAGGGAACGACGACGCCGTACCGGTCCTGTACACCCAAGAGCGAGTCGGCGAAGAACTTGAAGAGTGGTGCGCCCGTAATCGCCCCCGCGGGGTAGCAGCCCTTGGGCCCGTCGTAGCCCAGCCGGCTGCCTTGCCCGCCCGCAACAACGAAAGCCGCGACCTTGCCCGCACGGATGAGCGCCTCACCCGCGGCCCGCGCGTTTGACCTGTCCCAACGCCTAACCGCCGAGGCTGGGTCCGCCGGGTAGTAGGGGGCGGGTTCCAGGTGCGAGGGCATCGCGTCCTCAGGCTTCGTTGTGACGTAGTTTTCCACCCACCCTGGAACGCGGCCGAAGTCGATCGATCCAAGCTGTGTGTGCAGCGCCTCGCGCTGAGTGTCGGTGAGTTCGGCTTCGAACCGGAGCAGGTGGTCCTGGCCGGCTGCCGCGAGGCGAGAAGCGAGGTCGGCGGTGGCGGTCATCGATCGTCCCTTCGGTGCGCACATGAGCTGTCGCTCGCATCGTACCTGCACCTACCCTCGCATCGGGATGGCTCAAGGACCTGAGAACCTATTCAACCGACCGCCAGAGGCGCCGCTCGTGCTTCCGAGCATCCTCGCGGCCGACTTCGCGCAGATGGCGGACGAGGCTCGTGCCGTGCTTACGGCTGGTGCCGACGGACTCCATCTCGACGTGATGGACGGGCACTTTGTTCCGAACCTGACGATGGGTCCGGACCTGTGCCGCGACCTGCGCCGGCATCTCCCCGACGCGTTTCTTGACGTCCATCTCATGGTGACCGACCCACAGATGTTCCTTGAGCCATTTGCAACGGCGGGCGCCGATCACATCACATTCCATGCCGAGGTCGCGGGTCGGGGTCAGACCCCGACTCTGGGCGAACTCATTGAGCAGACCCACGCGCTGGGCTGTAGCGCTGGTGTCTCGATAAACCCCGCGACGCCTCTTGAAGAGGCGACGGACGCGATCGAGACGGCGGACTTGCTCCTCGTGATGAGCGTTGTCCCCGGGTTCGGTGGGCAGGCCTTTATGCCCGAGGTGTTGGACAAGGTCCGCGAGATCTCTTCGCGCCTTCGCACCCACCAGCGTTTGGAGATGGATGGCGGTATTGCCGAGGAAACGGCCCCCCAATGCATCGCGGCTGGCTGTGACACCCTTGTGGCAGGATCGGCGGTTTTTAATAAGCCCCGAGAACAGTGGATAAAAGCGATCCAGATGCTCAAAAATACCCGTTCATAATCCAAACAGATTCGTTCTGCTCAATCGGTTTGGTTGCTCGCGGACAGAAGCGACCGATGTGTACACTTTGCCCTTCGACTCCGCCCCCGGTCGGCCCGGGATTCAGGCGGGGCACCGGTGGCTCGACGTGCGGTCGGGCGTATCCCCTGTGACATGCTCGGCACCATATAGGTGGCGGGATGGGACCGGTGCTGGGACGGGATACCTCTTCATGGCGAAGCCTGACGACGCACGGCTTATCCTGCTCTGCTCGGGCCCTACCGAGTGGGACGAGGCCGGCCGCCTCGGCGGAGGGGCAGACCTGCCCCTCTCAGCCGCCGGCATCGAGCGGACCGAGTCACTGGTTGCCGGACTGGAGGGAACCGAGCAGATCGCGTCGGTGATCTCTGGCCCCGACGAGGCCAGCCAGGCCACAGCGGATCTCGCGGGTGCCAGGCTCGGCGTCAAGGTCCGTGTGATTGACGACCTGTGCGAGGTGGGGCTCGGTCTTTGGGAAGGCCTTCGTCCTGAGGATCTCGAAGAACGCTATCCGAGGGTGAGCAAGCAGTGGCTCGCGAACCCCGCTGGCGTACGTGTGCCCGAGGGCGAACCGGTGCCCGAGGCGCAGGACAGGCTTATCAACGCGTTGCTCCGGGGGCTCGACAAGGCCAAGTGCGATGGGACCAACGCGGTCGTCGTTGTGCTCCGCCCGATGGCGTTCTCGCTCGTGCTCGCGGCGGTTGACCCCTCGGCGGCGGGTGAGAGTTGGGAGCAGATCTGCAACGGACCGGACGTGCGGAAGGCAATGGCGAGCCGGGCGGTCCTGAAGGCTGCGCTGGGCCAACTCCGCGCCGCGGTCTAGCTCCGCGTGCCAGACGCTCGAGATCAGAACCACGGAAGACCCATGAGCGACACTGCCACTGAAGGCAAGAAGAAGGCCAACACCAGCCAGAATCGGACCTGGTCCGAGATCCGTCCGGAGCGCCGCGCGGCGATCCCAGAGGGTCTCTGGCTCCGCTGCCCGCGCTGCGGGCAGATGATCTACCGGCGTCAGATGGAGGCCAACCTCCATGTCTGTCCGGAATGCCAGCACCACTTCCGGATCGGCGGCACAGAGCGCGTCAGACAGCTCTCTGACCCTGGCACGTTCACGCCGATGTTCACCGAGCTTGCGCCAGCGGATCCGCTGCGGTTCAAGGACCTCAAGAGCTACCCCGATCGTCTGCTCGCCGAGCAGATCAAGACGGGCCAATCCGACGCGATCCACGCGGGGCCCTGCTTCATCGCGGGTCGTCCCGCGATGCTGTGTGTGCTCGACCTGAGCTTCATGATGGGCTCGATGGGTAGCGTGGTCGGGGAGACCATCACCCGCGCGATCGAGCATGCGATCAGCGAGAAGTTGCCGGTCGTGATCGTCTCGGGCTCGGGCGGCGCGCGGATGCAAGAGTCGGGTCTGAGCCTGATGCAGATGGCGAAGACCAGTGCCGCGCTTGCCAGGCTTGACGACGCGGGCGGGCTTTTCATCAGTGTGCTGACCGATCCGACGACTGGCGGCGTGACGGCAAGCTTTGCAATGCTGGGTGATGTGATCATCGCGGAGCCTGCGGCACTGATCGGGTTCGCCGGCCCCCGAGTGATCCGGCAGACGATCCGTCAGGACCTTCCCGAAGGATTCCAGCGGAGCGAGTTCCTGCTCAAGTGCGGGCTCGTTGACCGGGTTGCACCGCGAAGCGAGTTGAGGACCGAGATCGCTCGTCTCATTGATTACGCCGGCGCGTGACCGAGCAAGTGGCTGAAGAAGGATCTAAGTCGCCAGGACTCAGTTCGCCCGCGGCGGTCGGTCTGGGATTGCTGCACAGCGTGCTGATGGTCCTCGCGTTCCCGCCGCTGGGGTTCTGGGGGGCGGCGCTTGCGGCGGTATTGCCAGCAGCCCTGGCCGCAAGGTCTGCGGGCCGACGCCCAAAGCGCACCTCGCTCTGGTTTGGGCTTGGGGCGATGGCGTTCTGGGGGCTAACCCACCGCTGGGCCTTTGATGTATCAGCAGCGGGCGGTGTGCCCCTGTTGGTGTACCTCGCGCTCACGACGTCGCTCGGCGTGTGGCTGATGGCGTTCCTGGCTCGTGGGAGGCTGCCGCTCCCGCTCGCAGCCGGGCTCGGTTGGACCGCTGCAGAGGTTGTGCGCGGCGAGATTGTTTGGGATGGGTATCCCTGGTACCTCGTCGGGCATCCGCTGATCGATGCGTCGCTGCTCGGTGCGGCAGGCGCGGTGATCGGCGCATATGGCGTGTCGTTCTTGGTATCGAGCGCAGCTGGTGCGGTCGGTGAAGCGATGCTGGGATCGGTGGCCCGTGCAAGGGTTGCGGGCGCGGTGGTCGCTGCGGTCTGGATCGGGTGTGGTCTACTTGGTATGCCCAGAGCGGATGCGGAGGTGCCCACCCTCCGTGTCGGGCTCGTAACGACAAACGTGCCGCAATCGGTCCGGGGCGGGTGGCCACCTGTCGAGCGTGTGCGCACGCTGGTTGAGCTCCACGCCGCAACGCGCGAGCTGGCGATGCAGGGGGCCAAGCTCATCGTGTGGCCAGAGACGATGTTCCCAGGTGTTGGTTTGCAGCCGGAGGTGAACGTTGTCTTTGGTGGGGTGCTCGGGTTCCCGCTCGAGGTGACAGAGACTGCGGAGGTCGCTTCGATGCTCGATGGCAGCGGCATCGAGGCGGTCCTCGATGTCGGCCCGGGTGGGCGGGGGCTTGTTGATATCGCTGCGATAGAGGCGGTGACCGCTGAACTCATACGCGATCTGGACACGCCGGTCTTGATCGGATCGCCTGCGTTCGAGGGCTTCCGTCTCACCGACAACGGCACGGACTGGACCACCAGGTACAACAGCGCGTTCATTTATGGAGCGGGCTCGCAACCCAGATACGACAAGGTCAGGCTTACGCCATTCGGCGAGGTCATGCCGTACATATCCGCTTGGCCCTGGCTGGAGCGCCAACTCCTCGCGATCGGCGCGCAGGGTATGAGCTTCGATCTTGGTGTCGGTAAGCGGTTTGATGGGTTCCGGGTGCTGACCAGCGAGGGCGAGATCCGTGTGGTTACGCCTATCTGTTTCGAGGCGACGATGTCCGGGCATGTCCGGCGGCTCGTGAGTGCAACCGACCGCCGAGCGGACCTCATCGCGCAGCTGACGAACGATGGCTGGTTTATGGATGTCGATGTTGGGCGCCTGACTCACCAGTTATGTGCTCGGTGGCGCGCGCTTGAAACTGGCACGCCCCTGGTCCGTGCCGCGAACACAGGCCCGAGTGCGGCCGTAGACGCGGGCGGGCGTGTTGTCCAGGCGGGGGCCGTTCGTGAATCTGGCACAGTCCTGGCCGACGTGCCGATGTGGACCAGATCGACACTGTATCTCGCCGGAGGGTGGTGGTTCAGATGGCTTTGCTTGCTGGGCGCTGTGGTCGGGTGTCTGTTGCCCAGGCGGTCGCCGCCGGGCTGATCTGTGCGATCGCTGGGGGTTGCCACATTGCGGGTGAGCCCGCGGCGCCGGAGCAAGCGGGGCTTGGTGAGATTCCGATCACCGAACGAACCGGTCTGCGTGAGCAGGCGTTCGCTGTGCTTGTTGAACTTGCCGCACACCCAGAGCCGCTTATTCGGGCGAATGCATGCGAAGCGCTGTCGGCCTGGCCCGCGCGGCTACGTCCAGTCGCGACAGCGCTAATCGATGATGAGAACGAAGGCGTTCGATCAGTGGCGTATGTCGCCATCGGGCGTGCGGGACTGGCAGATCTCGCGCGCGCCTCGGGCGAACGAGACGAGTCGCCATTTGTTCGTGCCTCGGCGGCGTTTGCTCGCGCGGCAAACGGGCTGCCAACCACACGCTCGGCTCTGATCGCCGGGCTGTTGTCGGACCCGTCTCCACGGGTGCGTTCGCATTCGGCTCTGCTATTGGGTCTCCTGGGCGAGCGGTCGGCAGCGGGTCCTCTGCGCGAGGCCCTCCAAGTAATGCCCGCCCGAGTTGCTGACCAGGAGAGCGGCTTGTTTCGGCTCCAGGTTGCGGAGGCGCTCGTTCGGTTGGGTGAGGATGATCAGCTCCAAGTCCTGCGGGCCGCGCTCTACCCCTCGCGTCCTGAAGATCTCGAGGGGACGGCACTGGCGGCGACCTCAATGGGCGAAGTGGGCGATCGGGGCTCGATCGACGAACTGATCTACCTGACCGAGCGTCGGGATGAGTCCAGCGTGCCGTTACCTGCGGAGATCCGATTGGCCGCGGCGGGCTCGCTTGCGAAGCTGGACGTCCCCGGATCGGCCGAGTTCGCGGCGGCGTTCCTTGATGACCCCGATCCCAGGATCCAGGCGCTCGCCTGCGTGGTCGTGGGGGACGCCGGGCGTGCTGGCTGGGCGGGGGCGCTTGAGCAAGGGCTCTCGGACCTGTCACCCCAGGTCCGGGTCGCGGCTGCGGCCGGAGTTGCGAGGCTTCTGGCCGGGGAGCAGTAGCGTCCTGGGCTAGGTCAGGGGATCCCCCGGTCGTTTCGGCACGAATCGGAGCCTGGCGGAATGGGGGCCCGTGTTGACAGGAAGGCCCTTCCTCCCCAATACTGAGCGGCCCAGGGCAACCCCCCCGGGACCCGCGAGCGATCATCACGCAGACGGACCAGGCCGCCGAGGACCGGCGCCGCGGGCCGCGTGATTTATCCGCTCGAAGACCGAGTGCGCAGACGCGCCGGTGCAGTCCGGCCCGGCCGCCGACGACATCAGCCCGACGCCCGCAGTTGACACGACAGTTACCGAGGAGTCGCCCGTGCATTTCCTGACCAAGTTCCTCGCGATCATGGCGGCGATTTTCGCCTTTGTCTTGAGCGCCCTGACCGTGAGCTACGCCAGCAGCGCCGATGAGATCGTCAGGCAGTTCCGCGATGAGCAGACGCGTCGGGCGACCGCGGAGGCAGAGCTGCGTGCCGAGGGCGAGACGGCAAACATCCGAGTGACGGAGCTTGAGGATCAGCTTCAGCAGCTGCGGAACGATCTCAACGAGCGTGAGAATGAGGTCGCCAGGCTTCAGACTCAGAACGTCGAGCTTCGGCTGGCGAGCCGCGACGCAGAGGCGAGCCGCGCGTCGCTCGAGTCGAACATCGTTCAGCTGAGCGTGTCGAACGACAAGTTTGCTGACATTATCGACAACTACCGGACGCAGAACGGTGAGCTCTGGGATAATGAGCTCCGCTACCGCCGCGAGAAGCTCGAACTCGAGGATCAGATCGCTGATCTGCTGAGTCAGAACGCTGTGCTCGATCAGCGGTTCCGGGCGGTGCGCGAGCAGCTGATCGCGGTCCAGTCGGGCGGGACAGCCGCCGAGACCGCGGACCTGACACAAGGCATCGCCTACAGCGGGCCCCCGGTTTCCGGAAGTGTGTCCGAGGTGCTCGATGACGTGAACGGTCGTCCGCTGGTGCGGGTTGATCTCGGCAGCAGCGACAACATCCGCGAGAATATGAAGCTCATGGTGTCTCGCGGGAACCAGTTCATCGCGAACCTCGTTGTTCTTGAAACCGATCTGAACACCTCGGTTGCTTCGGTCACGCTTTCGAACGGTGGATCGATCCGCCGCGGCGATCGCGTTTCGACCTCGACCAACTGACTGACCGCTTTATCCCGGCCGATTTCCGGCCTGGATGGTAAGGAGCACCGAGATGAACCAGGTCGGCATGACGCTTCCAGGTGGTCGCAGCAGCCGCGGCCCGGCCCCCGACATCTACACGGTACTCATGTTCGGCGCGTGCGTCGCGCTGCTCGGCGCCTGCGCGTTTGTCGGCCTACAAGCGACGAAGGTGAGCAAGGATGGCAACCCGATGACGCCGCAGCTTCCCGGCGAGCGGATCAGCCTACCTTCGGGCCGATAGCCGAATACCTGCGTCATGGGTGTGCACACCGGTACATCCTGATAAGGGATGGCGTCACGAGGCCTCGCAATGCTTGACTCCGGGTGAAAACGGCCTATCTTTCACCCCGCCAGATTGGTCAGGAAACCGGCCGGTCTGGAAGAAAATCTGGGGCGGTAGCTCAATTGGTTAGAGTACCGGACTGTCGATCCGGTGGTTGCGGGTTCGAGTCCCGTCCGCCTCGCTTCGAAAAGGCCCTTGGCAGTTGCCAAGGGCCTTCTTTGTTTTTGACTTAAAGTGACATCATCTATCTTTGCAAGCGAGTCTAGCTCTGTTGATTTGTTTTTGATGGCGCTGACTGGATCGGGTTGATACAGGTCGCTATGCTCGTCCCGTATTGAGACACGGTCTCAATAAGGGACGAGCCGAGTTCCCAAAGAGGTCACGGGGCCCGACGCGGTCCGGCGCAAAGCGCCGGGTACGGACCCTGGCACTCGACGATGTTTCGGCGTGATTTCCTCGGTGGTCGGAGAGCAATCCCACCGGCGAGGGGAGATTGACGCAGCATGAGATAGCCGGGCTGATCGGCCCATTGAGATGGATCGAGATCTCACATGACTGGAACGTAGGTGCTCCCTGCGGATGTTGTTCTGCGCGATCTCGGACATGCTCGGCCAGCCCCGGACAGATCGAGCATCTGCAGAAAGATACGAAATGAGATATACGAGAGTTGGGGCGCTTGCCGTGATCGCTGGCCTCGCGTTGGGTGGTACGGTCAGAGCGCAGACTGTCGGAATCGGTGTGAGCGGGGCCGCCGCAGCGGGGGGGCTGGGTGATCCCGGCAACAGTGTCTCGACTGGGACATTTGCCGAGTCGTTCATGGCGCGGAGCCTGACGTGGTCCGGGGTACTGACCAGTGTTCCGAACGCGTTTTTCTTCGAAGAGGACGTGTTTGCTTCGATCGAGGGCCCGAATGGGCTTGGTTACACCGGGCCGATCGCTGGCGGGCAGGGCATTGTCTTGGGTTCGACGCCGTTTAGCGGTTGGAGCTCCGGTTTTACGCCCGCGTCGGTCAATGGTGACTGGCGGTTCGAGGCCTATACGGAGAACACGTTCCCGGGTTCGACAGATTGGACGGTCGATTCCGCGTCGTTCAACTTCAACGCGGCGCTGTTCCCGGCCGCGGCGTCAGTGAGCATCGGCACTTCGCTCGCGGCAGGTATCACCGAGGGGCAGATCCTCTGGTACACCATTGACCACCTCGGGGGAGCGGTCGAGTTCTCGACCGCGGGTAGTTCGATATCCGAGCTTGACGGTGCGATCCAGACGGATGACACGCTGATTGCGCTGTTCGACTCTTCCGGTGTGCTCGTTGCGAGTAACGACGACGCGCCTGGCGCGGGTGACTTCACGAGTCTCCTCTCGTTCTCTTCGCTCGCATCTGGCGAGTACCACCTCGCGGTGACCGGCTCAACGCTTGGAACACGTGTTGGATCAACGTTCATCGCTACCTCGCACGACGGCGTGGGTTCCGTCGAGCTCCAGGTTGCGGTCCCGGCCCCGGGCGCTGCTGTGATTCTGCTCGCCGCCGGTCCGCTCGCGTCACGCTCGCGTCGTCGTAGCAACTTGCCCGCATAGATCACCGAGCAGCTCTGCTCGGCTTGTTTTTGGAGAGATAAGACATGAAGACCGCAATTGCTATCGCGCTGACTGCAGGCGCCGGTGCCGCTTCGGCCCAGGTGTTCGATATCCCGGTCGCCCGTGACTACATGTCGTCGGGTTTCTTCGGGAGTGACTTCTTGCGGGGTGAAGAGGCCCCGAGTGGTCGCGCGACCAACCGCGTGACTTCGCCGGAGATCTTCGGTGTCACAGGTGAGACCACGTACTTCGAGTTCGACTTCGACCCAACCGTATTTTCCGGCCCGGTGACCGAGGCGTTTTTTCAGGTTGAGACCGTCGCCACGGGGTTCTTCCCTGATGTCAGCGCGGTGAACCCTGCCGAGATCTCGCTCCACAGCCTGACGGCCGATCCGCTCGCGGCGGTCGATCAGAGCCTCGGATCGGGTACCGGCTCATGGCTCGACTTTCGCGACTCGCAGGTGACCACATCGAGCATCGTGTCCACGACGACTGTGGATGGGTTCGGGATCTTCTCTTGGGATATCACGAGTCTTGTGAACGAGTGGATCGCGAACGGTGACACGAACTTCTCGTACACGATCGCCACAAGTGCGCTGCTCGATCCGGAGGGCGGCGCAGCGGTGGCGTTCGTGAACTCTTCGTTCTCGGGGATCGGCGATGCATTTACAGCGCGGATCACCGTAGTCCCGGCTCCGGGGCTGGGTCTGCTCGGTGGGGTGGGCCTGCTCTGCGTCGGCCGTCGCCGGCGGTGAGGATCACTTCTCCGGTGGTGGGGATCGCGTCGGGCGGCCTGTCTTGTCGATAGCCGTTCTGTACCCCGCCACCGGGGCTTTTCGTTTGGTCGACGCCATCCATTCGATGGACCGGACAACGTTGTCTGATTACAGTGAGACTGAGTCTCAGCTGATGCTCGGGTGCGGATGCCCCGGTTGCTTCATTTAGATATGGGAGAGTGGGATGAGAGATCTAGCTTCAGGGCTCGTTCTGGCCCTTTGTATGGCCGGTGTCTCGCACGCTGGTATGGTCAGCCTCGAGGGGACCGCCAACGGCAGTAGCCGGATTTCAGAGTTCAACCTCACGGGAGCCTTTGCCCAGATTGACTTTGGTGACGGCAGCCCCGGTGACGCGGACGGCGCCTACCTCATCGGGTCCGAAGCGGGGCCCCTGGGCACCAACCTGGACATCTTCCCGAACGAGACCAGCTTCGGTGTCGGATCGCTCAGCTTCGATGACTCGGGAATCTCGGGTTCCGGGACCGAGACCGTCGCGGCGACGGCGATCGACCTCAGCGCGCTCTGGGCGCCGGGATCGTCATCGACCGACATTTCGGCGGTCGCATTGTCCGACTTCTTCTTCAGCGCGCCTGCGTTCTTCACCTTTGGGCCGCTCGATGCGAGCGACACGGTGACCTTCGTCGACGGCGCCATCGACTCGGTCAACCTTGAGATCGATGCGTCGTTCAGCCTGTTCCTCAGCTCGACCGCTGGGCCGACGGTGTTCAACGGTACGTTCTCGATCGTGGGCGATCAGTTCTCGCTGCTGATCGATGAGACGCTATCGGATGTGCAGACGGATTTCGGCGTCTTCCCCGAGTCGCGGCTGCGGATCGATATCAGCGGGACCGTCAGCGCGATCCCGGCGCCTGGAACGGGCCTGTTGGGACTCGCGCTCTGTGGCGGGGCCCTTCGGCGTCGCCGGTGAATGGAGCGTACCGATGAGAACCGCCGCTGCTGCCGTCGCGTGTATCGCCGGTATCTGTGGGAGCGTCTCCGCGGCTCAGCAGTCAGTCGAGCTGGCCGGTGACGACCACACCGGGTACTTCGCGACCACCTGTGTGAAGAACTGGGGCTCGGAGGCTTTCGCGCTCCAGGGCCTGCCCGGATATCCGTACTTCGAGAAGCCAGAGGCATTTGGGGGCCAAGGGGTGTGGACGAGCCTGGTTGCAGAGCCGATCTCGCCGGACTCGGACTACTCGGTGTATGCGGGCCGGACCGTGCTGAACACCGGTGGTCCCGATGACGGTGATACGGATTTCGCGACGCGCAGCAGCGGGCGGGTTCTCTATGACGATTCGGTGATCTCGGGGGTTGGGATGGAGACCATCCCGCCGGGGTCGCTCACGATCGAGATCGATGGCGCTTCGTTCTCGCCGCTCAATTCCAGCCGAAACGCTGGCAGCGGGCTCGGCAACGCGGGCTGGGACTATGTCGTGGAGGCTACGCCGCTGAGTGGGGGAGGGCTCACGCTGGTAGACGGGGCGCCTGTTTCCTTCGATCTGGTCGCGGATGTGTCGCTGACGATCCGATTCGGAGGATTCGACACCGCGGCGTTCCCTAGCACCTACGACGGGTCCCTCACGCTGTCGGGCAACACCTTCGCTTTCGACATCGATGTCACGCAGGACAACGCGTCTCCGCTCGGGGCGCTCACGGATACCCGGGTTGTGGTCAACCGTGCCGGCACGATCGAGTCGCTGGCTGCTGGGGGTGGTTGCTCGCCGGCAGACTTGACGACGACCGGTGCAACACTGGCGGGACAGCTCGGATTCGGCGAAGCAGACGGCATTGTGGACCTTGATGATCTGGGTTATTTCCTGGGCTTCTGGCTGGGTGGTGATCTGATCGCCGACTTCACCTCGACGGGCGCAACGCTGCCCGGCCAGATCGGATTCGGCGAAGCGGATGGTGTTGTTGATCTCGATGATCTTGGTTTCTTTCTTGGACTCTGGCTCGCTGGTTGCCCCTAGCAAGCTGGTTCCTGGATAGTCACGGGGGCTCGCCATTCAACACGCAGCGAATCAGATCAGGCATCCAGATTTGCTGATCGGCAGCCGTGGTTTCACGCTCATTGAGTTGCTCGTCTCGATTGCGATCATCGCGGTCCTGATCGGCATCCTGCTCCCGAGTCTCGGCGCTGCCCGCGAGTCAGCTCGCTCGATGCAGTGCTCCTCGAATCTCCGTCAGATCGGTCTGGCGATGCAGATGTACGCGAACGACTTCGACGACTCGCTTATCCCGCACAACACGATCGATGACGCGCTAAGCGATCCGAACTTCCCTGGGCAGGGCGCCAACGTCTCTTGGTGCTGGGCGCAGATCGCGGGCGACCCGGAGTTCGCGTTTCGGAACGGCAGCCTCTCCCGTTACCTCGGTGACATGACCGCGATCGCCGGCTGTCCTTCTTGGACGACGCCTGAAGGCGCGATCGACTGGGGTGCGACCGCACCGTTCCTGAACGCCTACGCGTTGCCTCTGGTGGTCCACTACGGCTACAACGGGCGGATGCTGGGCGACAACCTCGGAGGCGGACGGTGGGCGCCGTACCGAGTCTCGAGGCTCAGCCAGCCCGCAGGGACGCTGCTGTTCACCGATAGCGGCCAGCCCAGCACATCGCTCAAGCCTGACGCATCGCTCGCAGTCTGGCCGCAGTGGGAGCTGCAGCCGCCCGCGAAGGACGAGGTTGGGCGCGTCTTCGGGGGCAGCACGGTGCACGCCCGGCATGATGGGGGCACGCGCGCGAACGTCCTCTGGGCCGACGGGCACGCGGCGGGTGAAGAAGTTCAATTTGGGTACGCGGGCGATGTCGCCCGAGGCCTTGGGCTTGGGACGGTGGACCGGACGCCCGGGAACGGTCCGAGCAACGAGGAATGGGACGCACGATGAATCGAACGAAGGTCGGATCGCTTGGTATCGCTGTGTTGGCGGCTCTCGCTTCCCAGCTTCTTGGTTGCTCTTCAAGCCGGCCGCCGCAGTTCCCGGAGACGGCAACGCTCGGCAAGAAGATCGAGATCACCCGCGAGCATCTCGCGCTGCCCGGCGCCGCTGTTGCGGTCTACCAGGGTGATGAGGCGTTGATCGACGGCGCCTACGGCGTGGCATCGCTTGAGACCGGCGAGCCCTTGACTACCGACCATCGCTTCCGCGTAGCGAGCCTGGCGAAGCCGTTCGTTGCGACGGTGCTGCTTCAGCTTGTAGACGAGGGGCGCGTCGGGCTCGATGACCCGGTCGCGGACTACCTTGAAGGCGTGCCGACGGGCGACGAGATCACGCTCCGCATGCTCGCCCAGCACACGAGCGGGCTCCGAAACTACATCGCGCTTCCGGAGGTCAAGGACGCGTTCGCGGCCGAACCCGAGCGGTACTGGTCACAAGAGGAGCTGCTCGCATTCGCCTACGAGGCGGGACCTCACTTTAAACCCTCGGCGAACGGCTGGATGTACTCGAACACGAACTACATCCTTCTCGGGATGCTGATCGAAAAGGTGGAAGGCAAGCCCCTTGCCGAGGTGATCGACGAGCGCATCTGCGAGCCGCTCGGCATGGATGCGACCTTCTACAGCGTTGACACCTCGATGCCGACACCACACGCGACCGGGTATCAGTACGGCGACGAGTCCGGCCCGATCTTCTGGGCGGGCTCGGGCACGATCCCCTATGACCTAACAGATGCGTCTCCCTCGATGTGGCACGGTGCCGGAGCGGTCGTCTCGACACTCGATGACGTACGCCGATTCATCGACGCGGTTGCGGACGGTGAACTGGTAAGCGAAGAGATGCACCGCGAGCAGTTTGTCTGGCGGGACTCCGGATACCCGGTGGACTACAGCTACGGGCTGGGCCTCATCAACTACATGGGCACGATCGGACACAACGGACACGTGCCGGGCTACCAGGTATCCGCGACGCACGACCCAGAGCGTGACCTAACCGTTGTTGTACTGACGAACCTCTACAGCAGCCCGAACTACGAAGACCCTGCCAACGGGATCTTCTTCGTCATCATGCGCCACCTGACCGGTGAGTCCTATGCCCCTCCGGGCTGGGGCGGCTGGTAACGCAACGCAAGTTCAGAGCACACCGATCACGCCGAGGCGATACAGGAACTCCTCGGCCTCCTGGATCTGCTGCTGGGTGTAGTCGTAGGGCGAGGGCGGCCGGTCTTTCGGACACAGGTGCTCCGGCAGCATCGCGGGCACCCCGGTCCGGCAGGCGTGCTGCCGAACGATCGTGTAGTAGGCCGCGGAGGCGGCTCGGCAGAAGTCGTTGATCTCGGCCTGGGTCATCTCAGAGGCCGGCTTGCTCATGACCTATGCCCTCCCGTTGAAGCGTGCTTCTACTGATCCAGGTGAGCTGCTGCAGCAATCGGCGTCTCGGCACCGGGGGCAAGCCTTGGATCGATCAGCACGAGGTGGATGAGATCGGCCCTGTCTTCGTGCGTGGAGACGAGCAGCAGACGGCCTCTAAACGTGGTCACGCGTAGATGCCGTGGCGTGACCGGGATTTCTCCCACCAGGGTGGACCAAGTCTCGGCTTTGGGGTCGAAGACCTCGATCGAAGGATTCGCCTCGAACCCCGAGCCGTCGGGCTTCGGTGAGGAGCCGCCCGCGAGGTACAGCTTCCCGCCGAGTTCGACGAGCGTCGGTGACAGTCGGGGCCGGGCCGGGGCGGGGATCGTGGAGAACGATCCGGTCTCGAAGTCGAAGACGTCGCAGGCATCGACGATCTGGAAGTTGTCGGTCATGCCGCCCACGAGGTAGAACCGGTCGTCGAAGACCACGCCGCCAGCGGCCCGGCGCTTGCGCGGGAGATCGATTCCGGTCGGTTCGAAGACGGGCGTGTCTGATGTCGCGTCCGCTGAAAGTACTGGGAGCAGATGTCGGAACTGATCGCCCTGCTCGCGCTTTGGGTCGTAGTCGAGGCCACCGAAGATCCAGTAGCGATCGCCGTGCGAGGCGAGTTGGAACTGGCTCCGCGGCGCAGGGAGGACCTCACCGACCGAGGTCCAGTCGCCGGATCTGTAGTCGTAGACAAAGCCGTCGCTCCAACCTCGTGCGACATCACCATCATGGGCGAAGCCGCCGAATGCAAACACGCCGGAGCCATCGGGTCGAGCCACGGTCTGGATTGTCTGTCGTGGGCGCGGGAGATCCGTCATCGGCTTCCATGTCATGCCCGCCAGGGAGAGCATGTGGCCTTCGGTGAGGAAGTTGTCGGGCTCAAAGTCGTGCTGCCCGGTGCTGTTGTTGCCACCGAAGAGCGCCAGCCAGCCGTTCTCGATAAACATCCCTTGGCGGTTCTTGCTCGAGGCCGGGGAGGGCAGGGTCCAGTGCTGCACCATCGCGGCCCGGTGCTCCGTACTGAGCATCATCCGTTCGACATGAACCGGTCTGACTCCCTGGGAGATACCGCCAGCGAAGAGCAGGTCGCCATCGTGATCCGCCGCGATCTGGTGGAAGAAGCGGGGGAAGGTCAGCGTGCCCTCGTATGACCACTCTGATTCGCCCGGCGCCCAGCTGTGCACCCGTCCAGCCGATCCCGACGCGAAGACCCGGCCCATCGATACTTCGGCGGCAGCGCCGAACGCGCTGTCCGGGAAGTCGGGGCCGGTTGTCCATTGCCCGGTCGTGATGTTGAAGATATCGACCTGCTTGCTTGTCCTTCCTGCAGGCGTGATCCCACCGATTGCGACGATCTGATCGCCGAGTGCGACTGTTGTTAGCGCTCGACGTTCGAACGGGGCATCAAACGACTGCCACGCAGGGTTCTCTGAAGCCAGATCCAGAGTCTCGACTGTACTGAACCAGGTTCTGTCGCCGGATTCAGCATCCATCGACCATCCGCCGAGCACGAAGAGTGTTGTTCCGACAACTGCGGTGTCGTGCGAAGACCGACCCTTCGGAAGCGCCGGAAGATCGTTCCATTCGCGTGCGACACTGTCGTACCACGCGACCGTGTTGAGGGAAGAGAGTCGTTCGTCTTCGCCCTGGGTGTTGAGCGCGACCATGCCGCCGGTGCGAACGATGCCGCCATCCCAGGCTTCTAACGGGCAGCTCTGGATACCGCCGAGGTTGGGCAACGCCTCGTGGTGGGTGTGGTCGAGAAGATTGATGCGGTAGAAATCGCTCGACTGAGCCTCGCCGTAGTAGTCGTGCGGTCGTCCCGTGTATCCACCAAGGACATACAACCATCCGCCAGAGACGGCGGAGCCGAAGCTGGTGGTGGGGCGGGGGATTGTGAACAAGGGCTCTCCGATCCGGCCGACCGTGGCCGGGTTGATCGGATCGGGCTTCGCAAAGTGCTGGGCCTGGGAGGCTGCGGCAGCCAGAAGGGCGGTCGCGGCAATTGCGGTCGCGGTGGTTCGGCTCATCGGGCTTCTTCCCATCGATTCGAGCTGGCGGAAACGGGCGGGCAGGCGTTGCCCAGGCCCTCAGGGGTCGCTAGCCTAGCACCTCGTTGAGACCTTGTCTCAATAGCTCTCGATTGGAGACCTGCTCGTGCTCAGATCCACCATGCTCTTCTGTCTCGCCTGGACCTTCATCGCAGCGTTCGCGGCCTCGGCTGCGGGCCAGGATGCGGGGGTCGTGAACGTCTACTCGGCGCGTCACTATGACACCGACGACGAGCTGTACGAGCGGTTTACTAAGGAGACCGGGATCAAGGTCAACCTGCTCGAAGGGCGATCGGATGAGCTGATCGCGCGGCTCGAGCAAGAGGGCTCTCGGAGCCCGGCCGATGTATTCATCACCGTGGACGCGGGCAGGTTGTTCCGGGCTGAAGAGCGGGACCTCTTCGAGCCTGTGCGATCAGAGTTGCTTGAGGCGCGCGTCCCAGATTCGCTCCGGCATCCGGACGGCTTGTGGTTCGGGCTTACCAAGCGGGCTCGGATCATCGTGGCATCCCGTGATCGCGTCGCTCTGAATCTGCAGCTCGACTACGAGGATCTCGCCAACGACGAGTGGCGCGAGCGAGTGCTGATTCGCAGCTCGTCAAACATCTACAACCAATCGCTTCTCGCGTCGCTGATAGCCTCTGCTGGGACCGAAGCCGCAGAGGAATGGTGCCGCGGCGTCGTGGCGAACTTCGCTAGGCGGCCGCAGGGCGGGGATCGGGATCAGATCCGCGCTGTCGCAGCGGGCGAAGGGGATGTGGCCGTTGTCAATCACTACTACCTGGCGCAGATGCACCTTGGTACAGAGGCAGACCAGCGGGCCGCCGCGCAGGTCCGCGTTGTCTTTCCGAACCAAGATGGTCGCGGCACGCATGTGAACATCTCGGGCGCCGGCGTGCTCAGGGGCGCCCCAAACCGTGAGAATGCGGTCCGCTTCATCGAGTATCTCACGAGCGATTTCGCTCAGCAGACGCTTGTATCGGGCACGCATGAGTACCCGGTTGTTCCGTCTGTGTCGCCGCTGCCACTACTAGAAGAGTGGGGCGGTTTCAAGTCGGATAGTGTCAACGCTGCGAGTCTCGGCGCAAACAACGCTGAGGCTGTCAGGGTCTTTGATCGGGCGGGGTGGCGGTAATGCAAGTCCACGGAAAGACTCAGTTCAACCGTCGTCAGGTGCTCGCCGGCGCTATCGCCGCAGGGATCACCGTGCCCACGCTCTCTGGAATTGCGAAAGCATCTCATTCCACGTTGGCCCAAGAGGACTCACCCGAGTTGGCCTCGGCGGTGCGTGGCGGCGTGAGCTATTTCGCGAAGCGCTGCCGTGACCAGCTGACGCTTTGTGAAGACCTCGAACGAGCGATCGATTCAAGGGAACTCGCAGCTGCCCAGCGTGCGTACATCGATTCTCGGCCCCCGTATGAGGAGATCGAGACACTGGCTTATGCATTCGAAGACAGCGATCGGGATATCGACGCCCGCCCGTACGCTTTCGATGGCGGCGAAACCGATCGTGAGTTCCGCGGATTCCACAAGATCGAGGTGCTGCTGTTCGGGCATGAAGATGTCGCGGCCGCGGCCCCGTATGCGTCCATGCTCACCGCGAGCATCCGCAGGCTTGCCACGGAACTGGCAGAGCCCAACCGCTTCGACGCCGCGGGGCAGTTTGGCGGGATGATCGCACTGGCGAACGAGGTTTCGTCCAAGAAGATCTCCAGCGAAGAAGAGACCTGGTCGGACCAAACCCTGCTGATCTTCCGGCACAACTGGATCGGGATTTACAGCCAGTTCGAGCCATTCCGGGACTTGGTCGAGCGGACACAGGCCGGGGCGGCGAACAAGGTCTCCGAGGCCGGGGCGGCCGCGCTCAGTCTTCTCAAGCCGCACTTCGGTGATGGGGCCGCCGGGACACCGTACAGCCGTATCGGCATGTCCGAGCGTCGGCGGATGGCGGATGCGAGCCTGCGTTTCCGTGACACGCTCATCGATGCTGCGAATCTGCTTCGGCTCGACGTGTGATCCGGAGAGTTTGCTCGCTCATCTCGGTCTGGTCTGCCGCGGCGATGCTCATCTCGTTGGTGGTATTTGTGCCGGTGCTGGTTGTAGTTTCCAGCGTCTTTCGCGACTCGGGAGGCGCCTGGGCTCATCTGGCCGAGACACGGCTTTCTGACTACCTGATAAACACTCTGCTGCTTGCGATCTCGGTACCGATGATTGCGGCGGTGCTCGGTGTGCCGACTGCCTGGTTGGTCACGATGTACCGGTTCCCAGGTCGCGGCATCCTCAGTTGGGCGCTGCTCTTGCCGATCGCGATGCCGGCCTACATCGCCGCGTACTCGCTCACGGACCTGCTCCAGCGGAGCGGGCCGATCCAGTCTTGTCTCTTTGGTCAGATCGGGCCGGCGCCCACATGGTTCCCCGAGGTGCGCTCGCTGCCGGGTGCCGCGGTCGTGCTTGGGCTCTCGCTCTATCCGTATGTGTACTTCGCCGCTCGCGTCGCGTTCGCGAGCCAACCGAGGAGCGCCCTCGAAGCGAGCCGGAGCCTGGGCCGTGGGCCTGTCGCGACCTTCTTGACCGTTGGGATACCGATGGCGCGCCCAGCGCTCATCGCGGCGCTCCTGCTCGTGCTCATGGAGACCGTCGCGGACTTCGGTGCTGTTGAGTACTGCGCGGTGGATACGCTCGCAACGGGCGTGTACAGAACCTGGTTCGGCTTGGATTCGCAGAACGCCGCAGCGCAGCTCTCAACGCTGCTCCTCGGTGTTGTCGGTTTTGTATTCATGCTGGAAGTCATCAATCGTGGCCATCGCCGGTTTCACCACACATCGATCCGTGGGGGCTCTCGGGCGTCCAGCGGTCTCGGGCGCATCGGTGGAGTGATTGCAGCGGTTTCGTGCACAGCACCGATCCTGCTGGGCTTCGCGGCCCCCGCGGCTTGGCTTGTTGTTCTTGCCTGGCAGTACGGCGATCCCCGGGCAGGGGAGGTCCTGCTTAAGTACGGGGCAAACTCAGCGTTGATCGGGGGGCTGGCCGCTGCCGTTGCGGTTGCGTCGGCACTGATATGCCTCTTTGCCCACCGAGCGCATCGGACCTGGCTGAGTCGGTCGGTCGTCCATATTTGTCGGGCCGGATATGGGTTGCCCGGCCCGGTCATCGCGATCGGTGTGCTGGTAACGATCTCTTGGCTCGACGCCCGCTTCGGAGGTGTTGTGCTGATCGGGGGCACGCTTGCAGCGCTGCTGATCGGGTACCAGGCCCGCTTTCTGTCGGTCGCGATCGGGTTCGTCGGAGCGGCGTACGAGCGTATCAACGACCGGATTGATGATGCTGCCCACACGCTCGGGTCAAGCCGGTTTTGGCTCCTCGCCAGAGTCCATTTGCCGCTGCTACGGGGCGGCATCCTTGCGGCCGCTGCGCTCGTTTTCGTAGATGCCGTGAAGGAACTGCCCATGACCCTGATGCTCCGGCCGTTCAACTTCGATACCCTTGCCGTTCGCGTGTACCAGCTCGCAAGTGAAGAACGTCTTGAAGCGGCCGCCTCGGGCAGCCTGCTGCTCGTGCTGGTCGGTCTGATCCCGGCAGCGGTGCTCGCGACCCAGATCGATCGACGTCCCGGAGGAGCGAAGTGACCGCTTTAGCAACTGAGACAGCAGAAGTGGCCGTCGTGCATCGGCTCGAAGTGCGTGATGTCTCGTTCGCGTATCCAGGCCATTCAGAAGTCCTTAGCGGCTTCGATATGACGGTCGCGGCGGGTGAGGTGCACTGCGTCGAAGGACCATCCGGCGCTGGAAAGACCACCGTGCTGCGGCTGATCGCCGGGCTTGAGCGGTTGCAGAGAGGAACGATCCGAGTCGATGGGCAAGAGATCGCTTCGGCCAAGCGCCATGTTCGGCCCGAGCGGCGGTCGGTCGCCATCGTCTTTCAGGATCTTGCGCTTTTTCCCAACCGGACGGTGCTCGGGAACGTGACGTTCGGGATGCACCACCTGCGGAGAGCGACGCGGCGGGAGGCGGCGATGGATCTGCTCCGGCAGGTGCAGATGGATCATCTGGCGGATCGGATGCCCCATTCGCTCAGTGGCGGGCAGCAGCAGCGTGTGGCGATCGCCAGGGCGTTCGCGACGAAGCCAAGCGTCATGCTCCTTGACGAGCCATTCTGCAGTCTCGATCCGTGCCTCCGTTGCGAGCTGCGAGAAGAGATGCTGGGTCTGCTTCGCCGCGCTGGAGTGGCAACGGTTCTTGTCACGCATGCGCCCGAGGAGGTCGAGAAGTTCGCAGACAGGGTTACCTGTTGCCGAGAGATCAATGCGACGGTAACCGTCGACGGCACGTAAGCCGCTGATGCAGGCTACTTCTTGGCTCGCTTTATTTTCGGTATCAGTTCGGATGGCTGCACGTTCAACGCCCTCGCCAGCTTCTCGACTGTCTCAAGGGTCGAAGAGCGGGTTGCCTGCTCGATGTGCGAGATCGCAGTCCGATGAAGCCCTGCTTCAAACGCGAGGTCCTCTTGGGAGAGTCTGGCTGCCTCCCGCAGCTCCCTGACACGCTTTCCGAAATCCTGGATGAATGGACCTCTGGACACCCCTAGAGCGTGATCTGTTGCCGACGAATCGTCTACAGACTATTCGTCACATATACTGCTCAAGATCTTGGGTCACAGTCGTTGTCCGACAAGCGACATGAGGTGGGCTGATGCAACGAACACATCATCCAGGAGGAGCGTCTGGGCCAAAGGGAACCGCGTGCGGGTCACTGATGTGGGCGGGCATTCTGATCGCAGCCGGTATCGTGGCAGCGGCATGGATCCAGAGCCAGACCGCTAGGTTTCAATTCTCCGAGGCGAACGGGCCGCTCCTGATTCTCGATTCCAAGACTGGTGAGGTACGTCGCTATGACCGACTCGATCTGGAACTTCTCGAGGCGTCAGGGCCCTGGGCGGCACAGCAAGTGGTTCGCCGGCCTCCGCCTTAGTGTGTGTCCTCAGACCAGCTGGGAACATCGCCGTGCTGGTGAGTCAGCTTCGGCGGAAGCTGCTGAGCCTCGCAGGCTGACCTGATGAGGTTGAGAATCGTGTCGCGCATGCTCAGGGGAAGGTCTGCCCAGCGGGACGAGATCAGTGCGAGTTCTTCGTCAATGCGGGCTGTTGTGACCTGCCCCCATTGTTTGTGCCAGTGACTATGTTACTCGAAGGCTCATTCCCAGCTCATCCAGAGGGCTGCGGAGCGTAGCGGAGCAGCCCTCTGGCATGATCGC
>JBCCZZ010000011.1:0-147647 GCA_039186605.1 Planctomycetota bacterium
GGCCCGGATGGCCCCGAACACACCCGCGCGGTGTCTCGCTGTCCCTCGGCCACACCCACGGAGGGGCTCGCATGAAGCCACGACGCATCGGAGACGCACACGGAGGACCGACACCACTTCTGCTTCGGTCGGCAGCAACGGCTCGGTTGCTCGAAATCAGCACGAGGCGGCTCTGGGAACTCACCCAGATCGAGGCGATCCCGGTCGAACACATCGGCCGCAGTGTTCGGTACCGGATGGATCTCGTCTCCGCCTGGGTTGCCGCGGGCTGCCCCACCACTCCGGGAGCCGCCGCGACCATCCGTCGCCAGGCGAAGGGTGGTGCGGCATAACAGACCATGATGTCGTCGCTGAGGCACACCGACTGATCGATGCTGGTTACGCGGTAACACCCGTGCGGAGTGGTACGAAGGCGCCCCGCCTCAAGGGCTGGCAAGACCGGCGCTTGACGCAGGCCGAGGCCGAACTTGAGTTCAGACAGGACGACAACATCGGTGTACTGACCGGTGACCCATCGGGCTGGCTTGTCGATGTCGATCTGGACTCGGAACTCGCTGTGCAGCTGGCGGACAAACACCTCCCACAGACGGAACTGGTATCCGGGCGCGAGACGCGACCCGGGTCACACCGCTGGTACATCGTGAAGGAAGCGGCGTATCGCAAGTGGTCCGTACCTGACGGAGCCATCGAACTCCGAGCGACCGGCCAGCAGACACTCGTAGGTCCGAGCGTGCATCCAGAAGGAGACAGATACGCTCACCTCGAAGGCACACCCACCGAGATCGAGCCAGGTCCGTTCATGGCTGCCCTGCACAGCCTCGCCGCGGCGGCGGGCTACCAGCCCGACAAGACCGATGATAATCTGCAGCGTCAGTCCTGTTCTGCCGAGACCTGGCTCGACGAGCAACCCGTGGCAAGGGCAGGCGAGCACGGACACGACCAGACGTTTGCTGTGGCGAAGGGCCTCTGGCACGGCTGGGGGCTCTCCGAGACGGAGACTGTGAGACTCCTCCGCGATCGATACAACCCCCGCTGTGATCCGCCGTGGGACGAGGAAGACCTTCGACGCAAGGTCAGCGAAGCCGCAACCAAGACGAAGGACCCTCGTCCCCGTGGCTACCTCCGTGAAAAGAACCAAGCCAAGAAGAACGGTCGCCCTGCCGCTCTCCAGCTCCAGCCCATGTCCGAGATCCCCCGGCAGAGCATCGACTGGCTCTGGCCAGGCCTGCTCGCGAAAGGCAAGGTGTGTCTCATCGCCGGCGACCCGGGTGTCGGTAAGTCCACCCTGACCGCGGAGATCGCAGGCCGGTTGTCGGTGGGTGCTTGGCTCCCCGGTGGCGCATCAAGCGACGAGCCCGTCAAGACGCTCCTGATCAGCTCGGAAGACGACGCGGGTGACACGATCCGACCACGGCTTGAGGCAGCCAATGCCGACCTTGAACGCGTGCTGGTGGTAGACACAAACTCCGGGGCCTTTGGGCTGCAGTCCGGCCTGGACAGCCTCCGGACACAAGTAACTGACTGGGACATCGGCCTCGTGGTCATCGATCCGTTTTCCGCGTACCTTCAAGGTGCGAACGAGCACAGGAACAGCGACATCCGGGAGATCATGCGGTGGCTCGCCAGCATGGCACAGGAGACGTCGAGCGCAGTCCTGGTCGTCTCCCACCTCAACAAGTCACAGGAAGGCAATGCCCTCCGCCGCACGATGGGGAGCATCGGCCTCCCCGCTGCAAGCCGGACTGTCTGGCATGTCGTCAAGGACACAAGCGACTCCAGCAAGCGTTTGCTGCTGCCTGTGAAAAGCAACATCGGTCACGATCACGGCGGGTACGCGTTCACCATCAATGGCCCTGGTATTCGCTGGCTCGGCGAAGTACACATGGATGCGGATGAATACCTCAGCACCGTGCAGGCCAATGCCAGCAGGAGGCGGGCACCCAGGGAGGCCGAGGCTGCAGACCTGCTCAGAGAGGTCCTTGCAGATGGTGAGAAACCTGTGAACGAGATCGAAGCGATTGCTGCGGCCAGAGGGATCAAGTCCGCGGCACTGAGACGGGCCAAAGAGTCCATCGGGGTGCAAAGCAGCAAGATCAGTGTTAGCGGCGGGTGGTCCTGGTCACTCCCCAAGGAGTACTCATCTTGCTCACCTTCGACTCACACACTCTCTGGCCAAGGTGCCCAAGATGACCATGTACCGGGGGAACAACATGGCTAGGAAGCGTGGCAACGGTGAGGGCAGCTTGTATCAGCGAAGCCAGGGCGGCCCCTGGTACGCCAGCTGGTACGGAGCAGACGGCAAGCGGAAGGAACGCAGCACCCGTACACGGTCGAGATCCGACGCAGAACGCATCATGCGGAAGTGGGTCGAGCGGTCGGTGCTGGAGACAGAAGGCCTGGTGGCGCCGGAGGGTGGGACGGAGCTCAGCCAGGCTGCAGTGCTCCCACTTGGTGAGCACCTTACTGCGTTCCGGGCATCGAAAGTTGCCGAGGGCCGGAGCGCGAAGCACATCGCCGGCACAGCCCAGATCATCGAGGCATCGGCAGCGGCGTGCGGCTGGACCAAGCTCGCCGACCTCCGCCCCGACCAGCTCGAACGGCACATCGCCGAGCGACAGGGCAGTGCAACAAACGGGTGGACACCAAGGACCGCCGGAAAGTGCGTCGCGGCCTGGCGGACGTTCCTGCGGTGGTGCGTTGCTGATGGAAGGCTCGAAAGCGACCCACTCGCCAGGCTCAAGAAGCCCGCCGCCCACCGACAGCGAGAACGCCGAATACTGCTGCCCGAAGAGTGGGCGTGGCTGCGAGCCACGACAGCGGATGCAGAGACTCGATACGGGCTACAGGGTGCTGACCGCGCATTGGTGTACGAACTTGCGCTCGAAACTGGACTGCGTGCAGGAGAGATCAGCTGCCTCACACCTGGACACTTGCGCCTTGAAGGCAAGAGCCCTCACATCCAGCTAGACCCGAGCGAGACGAAGAACCGCCGTCCGGCGAGGCAGTACCTCCGCGACTCGCTGGTCAACCCACTCAAGCAACACTTGCTCGTGGCCACCCCAGGCGCCAGGCTATTCTGCCTGCCTCCATCAACAGAGACCGCCGCAATGCTTCGACGCGACCTCGCCGAAGCACGCGAAGCCTGGCTCGGGGATGCAGCAGCAAACAGGGAGGAGTTCGCCCGCCGAAATGCATCAGACTTCCTCCGACCCGTATCCACGGATGGGCGACATCTGGACTTCCACGCCTTGCGTCACACCAGCGGGGCTTGGCTCGCAATGGGCGGCGCGAGCCCAAAGGCAATCCAGACCTTCATGCGACATTCCACAATCAGCTTGACGCTCGATACGTACGGCCACCTGCTGCCCGATGAAGCCCATCAGACAGTTTCGAAGCTACCAAAGGTTCCAGCAGTAGATCCAGCAACGGCAGTGCAAAACTGTGCATCTGGGTGCCGCTCAGTGCAAACGCGACGCGAACCGAAAGGGCCCACAGAGCCCCAAGAGCCCCATCTACAAACATCCCGGGCAGGATTCGAACCTGCGACCGGCGGATTAGAAGTCCGCTGCTCTATCCAACTGAGCTACCGGGACCGGTTGACCAATGCTACTCCTGCACCACGGTGGCTTGGTGGGCCGCCGGAGGCTGAAGAACTCAGCCCGCGCCGAAAGCTCGGTATGTGACCACGATTCGAGAGCCCTGGCAGTTGTCGAACGGCCCGAGTAGCCCACTCCGACTATCATGAACTCTTGTTCAACGAGAACGGTTCCCGGCTGACAGGGGTCCGTACCTCGGGTGCAAGCGGGTTAGGCTCTTGATCGCGGCAGGCCCGACTCAGATCGATCGATTTTCCGGCAGGGACGCGTGAGCCGAACGACCACGAGCACAACGACCAGCCGTGTCGCTTCTTCCCCCGGGGAACGTGCGTTCGCAGGGACGGCGGCCGCCCTATTTGAGACTATCAAGCCCGGTATTACCCGGCTGGTCACGATCACAACTACAGTCGGCTTCGCGATGGCCGGACTGGGCCGGTCCTGGTCCACAAGCGAGTTCGTGACCGCACTTCTCGGGTGCGTCATTGGCACATTTCTATCCGCGGGCGGCGCGAACGCGTTGAACGAATGGATGGAACGCGATCGCGACAAGCTCATGGACCGGACGAAGTCGCGACCTCTGCCCAAGAGCACGCTCGAATCCAGCACCGTGCTTGCGTGGGGGCTAGGACTCTGCTTCGGTGGAACGCTGATTCTGCTGCTGATATGCGGACCGATGCCCGCGCTTATCTCACTCGCGTGCGTGGTCTCATACCTCGCAATCTACACACCGCTCAAGACCGTCTCACCACTCTCGACGCTCGCGGGGGCGATCCCCGGCGCATTGCCCCCACTGATCGGCTGGGCAGCGGCAACGGAAGCTGAAGGCCTTCAAGCGGTTACCGAGGCCGGGGGATTGAGCCTTTTCGGACTGATGTTCGTCTGGCAACTGCCGCATTTCTTTGCGATTGCCTGGCTCTACCGAGATGACTACGCCAAGGGCGGCTATCGCATGCTGCCCATAATTGATCCCACGGGCCGCGTCAGTGCACTCACCATCCTTGTAACAGCCGTCTTGCTGCTCCCGCTCACCCTGTTCCCTGCCTGGGCGATGCCCAAGCTGCTTGGTCTTGCATATATCGCGATCGCGGCTCTGACAGGCCTCGCGTACATCGCGCTTGCAATCAAGCTCGTGGGGTCGAGGAGCCGCCATGATGCACGCCTTGTTTTTTTCGCCTCCATTATCCATTTGCCTGTGCTCCTCTTGGCGATGGTGGGTGAGGCCTTAGTCAGGACGCTCCTCGGGCACTGAGCCCAACCGAAGGAGCAGCCCCGATGTCCGAGCCCACCGCAGAGATGAAACCGCCACCACGCCTCCTTATTGTCTTGATCGCAAACCTCCTGTTGCTGGGCATAGTCTCTGTCGTCGTTACCCTCGCACTGTCGAGCAGCAGAGGCACGACCCCTTCTGCGGTCGACGAACTCTTCGCCCCAAAACCCGGCTTCGAGGGCTTCCGGATCCCTGAGTTCTCGCTCGTAGATCAGGATGGTGCGCCCGCAAATGCGTCGTTGCTCGACGGCCACTACACGGTCCTGACGTTTGTCTTCACAAACTGCGTCCTCGTATGCCCTCAGCTCACAGGTGAGACCGCGGCGTTACACGCCGCCATGGAAGGCACGCCGACTCGTTTCCTGTCGATCAGTGTCGATCCACAGCGCGACTCACCGCAGGTGCTGACCGAATACGCCGCCCGCTACAACGCCGATCCCGAGCGTTGGCGCTTCCTGACGGGAGATGCCGAGGAAGTACATCGCCTCGCGATGGAAGGCCTGAGCTTCGATATCTCACCCGACACCAACGCCGCAAACATCATCACGCTCGCCGATGGGTCGACGATGAATAACATAAGCCATCCATCCGCGATGGTGCTGATCGGCCCAGATCGTCAGGTGCTCGGAAGGTACCTCTACACGATCCCAGGGGAGATCGACGAACTCCAGCAACGCCTACGCGGCATCTTCGCTGTCGAAGAGTCGCGCCGGGACTGACGCGCAAACTAGCCCCGCCTCGCCTCGCGGATGAACGCTTCGACATCGGAGATCTCACGCGGGATCTTCGACGAGAGGTTGCGCCGGCCCGACTTGGTCACGAGGATGTCGTCCTCAATCCGCACACCGATCCCCTCGTCCTCAAGATAGATCCCGGGCTCGATCGTGACGACGTTACCCGGCGCGAGTTTTCCGCCAGGGTTCGAGTCGTGGACATCGAGCCCAAGGTGGTGACCGATCCCGTGCATGAAGTTGTCACCGAACCCCGCGGCGTCGATGATCTTCCTGGCCACGGCATCGACCTGAGCCATCGTCACACCCGGCGCCACCGCCGTGGTCGCCGCCTTGAGCGCCCTAAGCACGATCCCGTAGATCTCGCGCTGCCGCTTGCTGAACTTGCCCGAGACCGGAAAACATCTCGTGATGTCCGAGCAGTACCCGTTCACAGTGGTGCCACAATCGAGCAGCAGCAGTTCGCCATCGCCAGCGACATCGTGGTTTGTCACGTAGTGAAGGACCGTCGCGTTCTTACCTGAGCCCACGATGGGCCTGAACGCATGGCCCCGCCCACCGCCAAGAGCAAACCCATGCTCGAGTTCCGCCTGTAAAGCATGCTCCTCAACACCCGGCTCGAGCGCCGAAAGCAGCTTCCGATGCCCCTCCATCGTCGCGTTGATCGCGCCCGCGATGCACCTGACCTCGGCTGTGCTCTTCACGGAACGCAGAGCCGGCAGGACGTTGGTCGAGTCATCGATCGCGACCCCGGGTACACGTTCCGCGATCTGGCGGTAGAGCGACAGATCTGGCCCGACAGGCTGGTCAAAATCCGCAAACGCATGGAGGCACGCCAGCGACTTGCCGCGCTGGAGCGTTTCGCGAAGCACTCGCCCGAGTCGGTTCGATCGAACAACCCGCTTGAATCCCAGCCGCGCCTTGAGAGCTCCACTGATCGGATCGCGCCGCCCGTCCCACTGCTCGAGTTCGGGATCAAGTGGCCGCAGAACAAGCGTGTCGCGCCACGACGAGACTGGCTGGGTGGGATCGAGCACCAGCATTGCGCCGGGCTCATCTGTCAAACCAGTGAGATACGCAAAGTCCTTGTCGCACACGAACGCGCCGTGGAGCGGGTCGGTCTGTTCGCCTGCAAATACGACTGCGATCTGCTTGCCCAAAGCGCGAAGCACTTTCTTGCGTCGCGCCATGAACTCATCGGTCCTGATCGGTGCCGTCATCGGTCCTCCGTGGCCAGGGCCGCGCGGATCCGCTGGCCCGTCTCCGCCGTATATAGGTCTCGCTTCCCGAATCCGGGCAGCGCCCCCGCCTCCTCGGCCTCTTGCTGAGCATCGGGGAAGTTGCTCACGAGGATTGCCGGAGGGGCTGTCCCCGAAGCGATCATGGTCCGGATCAACTCGATTCCGCTCTGCGTCGGAAACGACCCATCCAGCAATCGATTCACTAATAGCAGACCTACTTCCGGAAGAGCAACCCGGAGCGACGCCTCGTCGTTGACCATCCGAATCTCGGCACCCGGCACCGCGCTGCCGATCGCGTCCCTGAGTGCGAATGAATCGGGGCCACAATGCCCAACCAGAGCCACGTGCTTCGCCGTCTCGCTCATTGCACGAGACTACCCCGTTCGTTGTGTAATCGACACCTCTCGCGCCGTAACCTTGATACAAACATCACCCACGCGGATCTCCCGCGGCTCTGTCGAGTCATCGCGGATCATCCGGAGCGCCTTACGCAGCTCGCGCGATGTGCCGCTGGCCGTACCGGCGGACCGGATCAGCTCAGAAACCAACGCGGGGCTGGTCTTCCGAAGGTCATCCCGACTCCATGACTCAGCATCGCCCGCCAGGTCCCTCGCAAGACGCCTGATCAGCGCGTCACTGTCCGCCATCGCCCGTGCCGTGTCGAGTGAACGCCCCCGGATAGCTGGCGCTATCGCCTCGAGAGCAGGCACGACCCGCGCACGGATTGCGGCCCTCGTCCTCGAAAGATCCTTGTTGGTACGGTCGTGAGCCGGAACATGCCCCGCCTCGGCGCACAGCGCCTCACACTCGTTGCGACCAAGACCCAGCATGGGCCGGACAACGCACACGGCCTCACCCAGCGATCGTCGCTCGCGGATGCCGGCCATCCCGCGCGGCCCCGCACCACGCGCCAACCTCATGAGCAGCGTTTCGAGCTGGTCATGCCCCTGATGAGCTGTCGCGACAAACTCGCTGTCGTTCGAACGCGCAACGCGTCCAAGCGCGTCATAACGAGCCCGCCGGGCGTTCGCTTCGTCATTCCCGGGCAGCGATGCGACCTGTACTGAGATCTGGCTGAAGCCAAGACCGCAACGAGCCGCCAGCCTGGCCGCGAGCTCAGCATCAGCATCCGCCTCCGGCGCCGGGCGGAGGTCATGCCGTACGTGGATGACCTTGAACAACTCCACCGCGCCGGGGACCCCGGCGAGTGCAAGCACCAACGCAGATGAGTCAACACCACCCGAGCATGCGAGCACCGTTGGCAGCCCTCCATCGGTGAGTTGCCGCCATGCGAAAATCACCCGGGCCGCGATCGGGTGACGGCGTGAGATCGGTGGCTCTGTCCAGGCATCAGACACAATGTGATGGTATTCTCGGTGCCTCTCGGGCCCCGGACGGCCCGCACAGGAGCGTGCACGGATGTTCCCGGAGACTAAGATCACGTTCGATCTCGTCACCTCTCTACCCGCACCGCAGGAGTCGGGTGGCTTCTCGATGGGCGACCTACTCCCCGCCGCGATGATGCTCGTCGCCGCGTTGCTGCTGATGAACTCTTACCTCAGGCGACAGAAGGCCAAGTCCAAGCAGCCCGAGCAACCGACCGACGCCCGCGCCCGTGCCGAGGCGATTCAGGCCGCGGCTCGCGGCAAAGAGTCGCTCCAGGCCGTGCTCGCAGAGTCCGAACAGCTCGCCCAGCGTCTCGCGGCCCATGTAGACACGAAGGCAGCGCTGCTCGAGAAACTCATCGCCGATGCCGACGATCGGCTCGCGAAGTTGGAGGCCGCAGAAAGCCGCTCGCCCGAACCGCAACCCCAGACCCTCGATCACGCAGCACAGGGATCCACGCTCCACAAAGATCAAGCCGCTAAGTCAGCACCAGCGCAGAGCACCGATCCGCTCCGGCGCCGGATCTACCAACTCGCCGATCAGGGCAAGTCGAGTGTCGAGATCGCACAGGCAACCAACCAGCCCACCGGGCAGGTGGAACTGATCCTGGCACTCCGCAGCGCCTAGAGCACCTTTGTTCTCAGGTCCGCGTGATCGCGTCGAGGCAAAGCACCTCAAAGGCAACATGAGCCGCGAGCAGCGCGGTATTGCCTGCAACGTCTCTGTCGGGCAACACCTCGACAACATCTGCACCACAAAGGCTGATACCCTTGCACGATCGCAAGATCGTGAGAATCTCTGCGCTCGTAAAGCCACCGATACTTGGCGTGCCAGTGCCCGGCGCATAGACCGGATCGACGACATCTATGTCAAAGCTTAGGTAAGCCGGATCATCTCCTAAGCGATCCAAAAATGCCGCAAGCCTCGCCGGACCATCGGCCTGCCAACCGTCGTAGGTCACCATCTCGACACCGTGATCACGCGCATAGTCAAGATCTGTCGAGGTGTTCAGCGGGCCCTTGATACCAATCGAGATCATCCGCTTCGGATCGAGGATGCCGTCCTCTACCGCGCGGATGAAGGGAGAAGCGTGGGACCATCTGCTGCCCCAGACTTCATCCACTGTGTCCACATGACTATCGAAGTGCAGCATCGCGAGCCCACCGGCTGGCTCACCGACACGTGTCCATGCGGACTGCAGCCCTGCATAGGCCAATGAATGATCGCCCCCGAGCATGAGGAGCTTTGTATGTGTTGGATCGCCAATCACGCCCGCGTGCTCGATCACCGAGTCACGGGTCTCCTCGCTGGAAAAGGGCCGCACAGGCACATCGCCGGCATCAGCCAGGCTCAATACCTCGCACACGTTGATGTCATGCGCAATCGAGTAGGGCTTGAGGTACTGAGAGGCCTCCCGGATTGCCCGCGGCCCAAACCGGGCACCGGGACGATGGGTCACCGCCGAGTCAAAGGGCGCTCCAAAGACAGCCCAGTCCACCTCATGCGTCACGTCCTCGATCCGCGGATAGCGGCCAAAGGTGCAGATGCCGGCGAAACGGGGTTGCTCACGCCCTGATGGAAGCTTGGTCCTCATCAATGTACCTCAGCCAAGCCACGAGTCTTCAAACGCCATCCCCGCCGGCAATGGCGCTGCGCCCGAAGACTCGATCATGCCCGCGGTTGGGTAAGCGCAATAGTCCAGGCTGAACGACCCCGCCGGCCGGTGGTTTCCGCTGAAGCCCAACCCCCCGAACGGCAGCTTGCTGCTCGCCCCCGCGGTGCCGCAGTTAACATTTACACAGCCCGCGTTGGCTTCGCCGAGAAACCGCGTGATCGCGTCATCCTCTTGCGTAAAGATCGACGCCGCGAGCCCAAACCGGGTCGCGTTGGCCTGCTCGATCGCTTCATCGAGACTGCTCACCATACATACACGGAGCAAGGGCCCGAATGTCTCGACATCGCACCCCGCGTCGTCACCATCGGTGGCCGTAAAACGGTTCACCCGCGTAATGCCGGGTGTGGCATACGCACCACCGCCCGGAATATCCGGCGCCGAGCACTGAAGAATGACCTCTCCACCATTCTTGGCTTGCGCCTGCTGGGCGGCCAATACACCGTCCAGGCTCATACTGTTGATCAATGGCCCCATGAACACAGGGTGCTCGGCATCGGGCTGCCCAACGACCAAGTTACTCGCGATCTTCGCGACCGCACCGATCACCTGGTCCGCAACAGCCTCGTGGATGACCAGCCGCCGTGTGCACGTGCATCGCTGACCCGTCGTGATGAACGCGCACCGCGCGACCTCCATAGCCGCCTGCTTCAGATCCGCGTCGGGCATCACGACCGCCGGGTTGTTCCCACCCATCTCAAGCGCAACGATCCTTCCGGGCCGATCAAGATTCGCTTCAAGGATCCGTCGCCCGACCGGCCACGACCCAGTGAACAGCAGCCCATCGATGCCGTCGTGCCCGACCAGGCTCACCGCAACGTCCGCCGCCCCCTGGACGAGGTTCACGACGCCCGCGGGCGCTCCCGCTTCGCGCAGAGCTTCATCGTACATCTCCACCAGCATCTGACCGCATGCCGGGGTCTTGTCGCTGGGCTTGAAGACAACGGTGTTGCCCATTAAGAGAGCCGGCACGATGTGGCCATTGGGGAGATGCATCGGGAAGTTGAAAGGCCCCAGCACCGCCATCACGCCGTGAGGCCTGAACCAGCACCGGGCCTCCTTGCTCTCGCCCATATCGAAGCGAAAACCGGCCATACGCCGACGGCCAGAGTACTGGGAGTCATCGAGGGTGATATCGACCTTGCCCGCGAGAATGCCCGCTTCACCCTTGGCATCCCATTGGACCTTACCGGTCTCATCGCGGATCAGGGCCGCGGCGTCGTCCACGCGGGCCTTGCAGATCTCCGCGAAGCGGCGCAGGATCTCGGCGCGTCTCTCGATCCCCATCGCCCCCCAAGCCCGAAGGGCTGAACGGGCGGCAGAAACAGCGCGGTCAACATGCCCAACCTCGGAGGAGCCCTCCCAGACGGTTTCATCCGGCTTTGCGGGATTCTCGCTGCGGACTCCCCCTTCTGAGAGGCGCACCCACTCGCCCCCGATCAGATCCGATGGGCCATGCTTCAGCGATGCGTGCGTGCTCATGCGGTCGCGGCCTTCTTACGAGTGGTCTTCTTCCGATCGCGTGGGCGAGGCACCTCAGGCCCATCCATCGGTGTGTAACCAACCTTCGCCCCGGGCTCGGCCCCCAGCACCTCGTGGACGTCTGATGGCAGCGAGACACTGCCATCTTCAGCCAGCGCAAAGTGGTCATTGATCGCCCTGAACTCACCATCCGTGTCGAGCACGCTCACAATCCCATGGTGTGTGCAGGCCTTCTTCGCCGCGGGCTTGCCGAGCGTGCCCCAGCGTGTGTCCCGAACAACACTGATGTCATCGGTCGCACAATCAAGATGCGGCCCGCCATCGAACGGGTCGATGAAGTCTCGATACTCGAAGCCGAGCTTCTCAAGCATCCGACGCGCCGGAACCGTCTCTGGTCCGACCTGCCCAACCCCGGCCCGTGCAATCGGCGGCAAGAGCGACAAGTACAGCGGCTCGGTCGGGAGCAGACTCAGCATGAACTCATGGCTGTGCTGGCAGAACCTGTCCGCCTCGTCATAGCTCAGGGGGATGAACCGCCGCCCGAGGTAATCCCAGAACGTGTTGTGCCCCTCCGGGCTGATATTCGCCATCATCTCCGCGAGCACGCGATCCGAGAACAGCTTCCGGTGCAGACCAATGAAGTGGAACCGCACCAGCCCCAAAAAACGACCGAGCTTCAGCTTGTGCCCGCGGAAGCTGGGCTGCAGGATCAGCCCACCGATCTCGGTCGGACTCGAGTAGTCCAGATCTAGCTTCGCAACCGCGTGGCTCGTACCGGTCTGCAAGTCCTGACTGAACATCTCGCGCCGCTCAACCCTGAACCGAATGTTCGGCCGATCAGGCCCGCCCATCCGCGCGACCAACTGGCTCGATCCGATCGGGGCGTTGTGCTCCGTATCCTCAAGAACAAACATGAACAGATCACTCGCGAGCAGGGTCGCCGCAAGCCCAGGCCCACCCCGCACACGCCCCGCCACAAGACGCTTGGGCTTGTCGTTCTTCCCCACCCGCATGAAGGATCGCCGGCTATGGATGATCTTCTCGTGGATGATGTCCCGGTCGGGCGGCAGGTTGATGAAGTGCACCATCCGCGCAAGCTTGTGCAACGTGTCCGAGTCCTCAACCTTCGCTCGACGGACAATGAACATCAGCCGTTCGCCGCCTTCGCGAGCGCCCGCTCCAAGCACTCGAAGACCCGCGGCCAGTCCTCAAGCTTCATCACACCCAGCGGCGGGAGCATCCGAAGGTGGAAGGGCCCGTGCCCGCAGTAAAACGTGATCACACCCTCGTCGAACGCGTGCTTGCACGCGGCCCAGATCTTGGCCTTATCCCCACCGAACGGCGTCATCCGCATCATGCCGCCCGCGCCTCCCGCGATGTCTTCCACGAACGGCGCTTTCGGGAACCAGCCGGGATGCTTGTCCGCGAGCGCCCGTGTAAGACGCACAAACTCCGCGTGGTGCTTCGCGTGGATTCCATCGGGGCCGTACCGCTCGGTCTCGGAGCCGAGCCGCTCGATGATCTGCGTGCCGGTCGCGAACTCGACGCCAGCCCCGGTGAAAGTCCCACTCAAGAGGCCCGGCTTCGGTGCATACTCATCGGTGAAGAGCGTCGCACATGCCTGCGTCATCTTCCCGACACAGAACACATCGACGTAATCACCCAGGTCATACATCTCGTATGCGAAGAGGCCCTCCGTCCGCCCGAAGCTCTGGATCTCGTCATCCCAGACCGCGATCCCCAGCTTTTTGCACTCGTCCATGAGCGCCACGAAGAACTCACGCGGCGCCGTGTTGAAGCCGCCCTCTCCCTGGATCAACTCGAAGATGAAGCACGCGTGCTGCTTCGGATACCGCTCGGCATACTGACGGAGGCGCCAAACCGCGTGCTCAATGAACGCATCCTTGCCCCCAACCCTCTCGGCGGCTTCTGCGTTCCAGAACGGCATGTAATCGACCTGCGTCGTCAGCGGAATCCCCACGCGACCACCCGCCGAGTCACCGATCTGTGCCATCGTGATTGTTCGGCCCATAAAGCAGTGCTTGAAGGCCAGCACACGGCTTGCCGGTGCATGCTTCTGGTAGCACACCTTGAGCGCACTCTCGTTCGCCACAGCACCACTCGTCGTGACGAAGCACTGGTTCAGACTGCTGTTCTTGCGGGCGTACTTCAGCAGTGTTTCACCGAACTCGTACGCGCCGAACCCGCTCTGGAGATTGCCGTGCTTAACAACGTCTTCGGTCGAGGATCTCACAGCCGCGCGAACGAGTCCCGGATCAGCGTGACCGAAAAAATGGACACCGATTCCGCCGATCATGTCCCACTTAACACTGCCGTCCTCAAGCTCAACCAGCCCGCCGTTCCCAGCACCACTGCCCAGGTAGGGATAGAGCAGCGGGCGGCCCTTGACCTCCGCTGCACGCGCCATCAACGCCTCGTAGCTCGAACCCTGCCCATCGATCGGACCCCGGACATCGGTGATACGCGAGCTGGCCTGCGTGACCTCATCAACGATCGTCTCGATCGCGGCGTTCAACGCGGGGCTCTCTCGGAGCGCCGCGCCGACGGTCTGATTAGTCGCGGTCTCGGTGGTCATCGCACGCCTCCTCTTCGGCTGCGCTCGCTATCGGCGAGCGGCCCTTGACCCTTGCAATGGGCCGCAGTGTTTGGTCATTCTTTATCGGTCCCGTGCCTGCAAAGCCGCGCGACCAGCACCGCCAGCAGCTGACACCGCTCAACCAGGCTGTCGAGCTCGATCCACTCATCGGGCGTGTGCAGACCCCCACCGCGCACGCCCAGCGTATCGATGGTCGGAAGCCCCGCGTCCTGCAGGATGTTGCCGTCACAAACCCCGCCTGTCGCCGCGAACGGCAGCGATTGGCCAAGGTCCTCTGCGACCGCCCGCGCAGCAAGCGCAAGCGACTCCGTCTCAGGAATCAGCGGTTTCGCAGGCCGATTGAAGCTCCTATGGACATCAACCCGCGGCATCGCCCCCGCATCGGTCGCCAACCGATCGATCGCCTCCGCAAGCTCGCGCTCGACCATCGCGTCCCTAAACCGCACATTCCCCCATGCCGCAGCGTGATCGGGCACGGCATTCGTCGCGTTCCCGCCCGATAGAGGCCCGATGCTCAGGATCTTCCCTCGTTCGGGCTCGGGCGTCTGGCTCAACTCGACCAAGCACTCTGCAAGCGTGGTCACCGCGCTCACGCCCTCAGCAAAGGCCCGCCCAACATGAGCGGACTTGCCGAAGCATTCAACCATGAACTGGCCGCTACCAACCCGTTCTACTGCGAGTTCGCCCCCCGCAAGCGCGGGCTCCAGCGCGATCCCGAAGTCGTAGGCCTTGGCCGCTTCGCGGAGCGCCCGCTCCGAGTGGTAGGTCCCGGTCTCCTCATCGGCGTTGAGGCTGAACGCCCACGAGGCATTGATGCCGCAGTCCTCCAACGCCTCGAGGGCGGCCACCGCGATCACCAGCCCACCCTTCATATCGACACAACCGGGACCCGTCGCCGTCTTCCCATCAGGAGCGATAGAGAGCTCGCGGAAGGAGCCCTCCGGGTCATGCACGGTGTCGAGATGCCCAGCAATCAGGACCCGTTTGAGCCCATGTCTTTCTGATCGATCACACACGGCCGTCGGTGGGACCTGATCACCAGTCGCACCACCCAGCCACTCGGGCTTGCTATCGCCCGGGACAAGCGTGGTCTTGGCGCCAAGTTTCTCCAGCCGATCGCGGAACCGGTCACGGGTCTCATCGATTGCGACCCAGTTGAAACCACCGGTCGGTGTCTCAACATGCAGCCTCAGGTCATCGAGCAGCGCATCACGTCGCTCGGCGATCCGCTCGCACAGCGACCGCTCCTGCGCGGTCAGCCCGCTTGTGCCGCGCTCGGTCACGCAGCCCCCACTTGAGTTCGAAGTGAACGCTCGGCCAGCCCGACTGGACTCACCAGACGACGCCGGACCGCGCTCGCCGCACCCACAACGGGCCCAGCAGGAGCGCTCAAACCCAGTCTAGCCAACCACGATCGTACCGACGATCCCAAGCACCACCAACAAAGCGGTGCACCCACGAGCCCACTTCCCGGCACGACGTGCCCTCGAATCCCGCCATCGCGCTCCAACCAGTTCCCGAAGCGAGGCGACGCGGCCCGTAACCGTGCCGTGCCGAAAGCTGAACCGCGACGGGTCACCACGATTGGCCGCAGTCACGGCGAGCAACGCTGAAGACAGCGCCTCGCTCGCGTCTGCGCTGACAAGCCCCTGATCCGAGAGAGACCCCGCCGCAAAGGCGTCGGCCTCACGCTCAAACGCCCTGCTCACCACCCCGAATACGAAGAACCCAACGAGCAGCCCCCCCGCGGCGATAACACCGGAACCCCAGGCCTCAGATACCTCAGCCCAGCGTGCCGAACGCGACCCCATCTCCGCGAGCATCCACGACCCAGCCGACGCCACGATGAGCACCGGGCCGACGAGCGATCCCGCGAGCCAGGGCAGGTGTGCCAGCTTTGCGTGACCCACCTCATGCGCCATGACTGCCTCGAGTTGCGGGAGCGTCAAGCGGTCGAGCAGCCCATCGGTAATCAGCACGACTCGCAGTGGGCCGAGCAATCCCGTCATAGCAGCGTTGCTCAGCAAGCCCCGTGTACGCCACACGCGAATATCGCGGAGGCCCACTCGCGCCCGAGCCGCGATGCCTTCAAGACGCTCACGCAGTTCGCCAGCCGCAAGCCGCGTTGTACCGAGCACCCAAGCCAGAAACGGGGGCGACACCGCGAGCAGCACGACCGCGCCGAGAAGCTGCAGCAACTCAGCGATCCCAACAGGCATATCAGGTGCCAGTCTTGGGATGAGCCACGCCACCGTCTCGCCCCAGCCGAGCAAGGCGAGCACGGGCAGCACCGCGAGCGCCAGCTCTTGCCTCGCCGCGCCGAGCGCGAATGTCGAGGTCCGCCCAAGCGGATACACAGGCTCTCCGCGGTCGATTTTGCCAAGGATCTGTGCGCCATGTAACAGCCGCTCCGACCGGTGCTGCGCCGAGTGGAGCCACCACCTGACACACAGCAGTGGCACAAGCGCCACCAGCTCGTCGATCAACACTGGGTCACCAATGACGCGCCGTAGCGAGTCGAGCCAACCCGCGATGAGCACACCACCAATAAAAACCACGCACGCGGCCGACTGTGCAGAGCGGAGCCGCCGCTCGCCCGCCACGATCAACTGCGCACGACCCGTGCTGGCGCCCTTCATCAACATCTGCCTGAATCGGTGACGACCCCAGAGTGCCGGCGCAAACATCGCACCGAGCGTCATACCCGCGGCACCCCAGGGACCGAGCGCCCCGTACCCCGCGGGCATGCCAACCATGTCGCGAAGTCCAAGGCTCAGACACGCGGCAATCAGCAGCAGGTTCGGCATCGTGTTCGGGCCTAGTCCAAAGGCCTGCGCAGCAATCCCAGATCCAGCACAAGGCCGTCTGGCTGATACGCATCCACGTTCAATGTGTCCTCATCGATGCTCGTAAACACCAGGGCCGTCCGCCCCGATCGAGCCGCGTAGATAATGTCCCCAAGGCTCGGGCCGGCGAACCGACGGTTGTTCGGCTGCTGCACCTGGAGGTGAAAATGCGCTAGCGCCCGATCGCTCGCCTCAATCAGATCATCGCTCGCAACAAAGCGATCATCTCCCGATCGCGCACGAGCCCGAGGGGGATACACAACCGCCTGAAAGGGTTCGGGCCCAAGCTCCGTCGCCTCGATCAACCCCCCGTACTCCGTGGTGCGATCCGCCCGATCCAGATCCGCAAAACGGAACAACTCCCGGACAACACGCGGTGTCTGGACCGACTCATCGATCACAAGAAACGTGATGAGATCCGCCCATCTGAGATCATCGGCGTTGGAAGCGAGATCCTCGCGCGGCTGCTTACCAGCGGAAAAATCGTTCTCTGAGCGACGGATCACGCGGCGATCCGCAAGCCGCTCCGCTAGTTCAGCAAGCAACTCGGCCCGCCGTGCGACCAGCCAATCACTCCGGTTCGCCGCCGCCCAACGGATCGCTTCGATATGCCTGAGCTCAAGCCCCGCACCGCGATCATCTTCCAGCCCCCGCACCGCCCGCGCACTGCGTCGCCACCACTCGGCGTTGAGCTGGTCACCCTGCTCACGGAGCCGCAATAGCCAACGCATCTCGTCACCGGTCGAGGCTACGACGCCTAGGTCGAGCAGCCCTCGCCGCATCCCACGGAGGACCTCAACGTCCGTCGCCGCACGATCTGCAGACGCGGACACCAGCAACTGTCGGCGTAACGATTGATCCGGATCGATCCGCGCCAGAATCTCCCACGCGTCAGCCCTCGCCCGCAGGTCATATCGCACGCTGTAGGGCCCCGGATCGACACCGGGATCGAGAAAGACCCTGAAGGTCACCTCAGCGAGCGACAGATCGGGATTAAGCGACCGGATCGCGAGCAGTTCGGGCCGTTCCTCGAACTCGGCCAGTTCAAGAGGTCTCGCGAGGCTCCGGACCAGATAGGGCGTGACATCACGCCAGCCCTCATCGACCGCGGCGCGGCTGAGACGTTCAACCATTTCCGGATCACGTTCGCGCATCAGCATCAGGCCAACCATCTGCTGTGTGTCGCTCAACGCCTCTGGCCGCCGATCACGCAGAATCGCCTCGAACGCCGCGAGCCGCAGGTTCCCGGGATTTGCGTTGGCCCAGGTCACCGATTTCAGTGCCACTCTGGCACCCGCCGGATCCACCTGGCCGGCCTCCACCTGGTCCCAAATCTGACCCGCAGCCCGAGAACGAAGCCTCGAGTTCTCATCAGGATCTCGCAGCACCCCGATCGGGTCAGACAGCGGCGCGTTGCCCCCTGCGCAGCCGCCAACCGCCCAGATACACACAAACAAACCGAGGGCCGCTGCCGCTATCCGTCCGCCACCTGCGAGCATGCGCCTCCTCCTTGCCTCTCGAACGATTGGGATTCTGTCCCCATCGGGCCGACATACCATAAACTCCGGGCAGGATGCCCGCCGCGGAAGGAACCGCCTGTGAGTCAGCCGATCACAACCAGCCCCAGCCCATCGGGTGGCACACCTGTGGTTGACCGAGTCCGCCGGGTCATCAACCTCATCCGACCGTCGGTCCAGGACGACGGTGGAGATCTGGAGCTAGTTGGGGTTGATGCAGCGGGTGTGGTGACCGTCCGCCTCCATGGTGCGTGCGTCGGATGCCCATCGAGCAGCCTCACCCTTCAAGAAGGGATCCGTCGGAACCTCCAGGAGCACGTCCCCGAGGTAACCGAAGTCCGAGCGATCGATTGAGGGACCGGACACCGTCTTCTTCCCAACAGGGGCAAACTACCCATCTTCCGGGTCCTGAACCCACCCCAGCGCACATTTGG
Source organism: Planctomycetota bacterium (assembly GCA_039186605.1). GTDB lineage: Bacteria > Planctomycetota > Phycisphaerae > Phycisphaerales > UBA1924 > JBCCZZ01. The sequence continues at coordinate 18,790 of JBCCZZ010000011.1, forward strand.
CGCGGAGCAGCGCTTTTGCCGCAAGCCTTGGCACGGTACGCTCTTGTGTGGTGTAAGCGGGTTCGATCGAGACCGGAGAAGCAGGATGCTGGTCATTACAAGGCGCGAGGGCGAGGAGGTCGTCATCGGCGATCCGCGCAACCCTATCGGGGTCGTGCGCATCGCATCGGTGAAGGGCGACCGGGTGCGGGTTGCCTTCGACTTTCCGCGTGATGTGGATATCCACCGCCGTGAAATCGCTGAGCAGATACTGAGCGAGGTCGCGGATATCGCGGGTGAGATCAAGCCCACCGCCGCTGCCACCTAAGCGAACAATCCAAGCCTATCCGTCACCCGGGTCTCACTCTGGGGTGCCGCTGCTCATGTCGTACACCCACGGCTCGATGTGGCGGCTGAACTCCAGTACCTCACCGTCGCTGAAGAACAAACCCAACTCACGTTCCGCGGCCTCGGGGCTATCCGAGCCGTGAATCAGGTTAAAGCTGTTGCTGACGCCGAAGTCCCCGCGGATGGTGCCGGCATCGGCCTTGCTCCCGAACGTCGCGCCCATCATGCCACGGCAGATCGTGATCGCGCTGTTGCCGCGGATCGCCATAACAAGTACGGGAGATGAGGTCATGAACGTCACGAGCCCTGGATAGAAGGGCTTCTCCTTATGGTCCGCGTAGTGCGTCGCCGCGAGGTCATTGCTGATCCTCATCAGCTTCGCACCGACGATCTGAAGGCCCTTGTCCTCGAAACGGCTGATGATGCGGCCCATGAGCCCACGCTGCACGGCGTCGGGCTTCAGGATGATGAGGGTCGTCTCCATGGCACTCGTCTCCGGGTATCTGGTCTCGTTTGAAGTCGGGCCGCAAGCGTAGGGCGAAATGCCCGCGGCGTCCTGTGTGCTCAGAAACGGCTATATTGCCTGCCACTCGCCCGATCCACGGACGGACAGGGCCGGTTTCCGGCGCGACCACCACCGAGGGACGGAACCCCCGCTTGGCCAAGAAGACGACAAAGAAGAACCAACCCAAGAAAGCTGTCACCGCCGAGACGATGGCGGCCAAGCAGCGCGATATCTCCGTCAGTGAGTTCTTCGCCAAGAACCGTCACCTACTGGGCTTCGACAACCCCCGAAAGGCCCTTCTGACGACCGTCAAGGAGGCGGTCGACAACGCCCTCGACGCCTGCGAAGAAGCTGGCATCCTGCCCGATATCGAGGTCAAAATCGAGGAGATCACGGCTCCCCCGAGCCCGAGCAAATCCGGTGTCTATCGCATCACCGTTGGCGACAACGGGCCGGGCATCGTCAGGCGTCAGGTCGAGAACATCTTCGGGCGTCTGCTTTACGGCTCGAAGTTCCACCGCCTCAAGATGTCGCGCGGCCAGCAGGGCATCGGCATCTCCGCTGCGGGTATGTACGGGTTGATGACCACGGGCAAGCCCATGTGCATCAACACCAAGCCCGGCAAACGCAAGGCTGCCCACCACATCGAGCTCGCGATGGACACCACGCGCAACAAGCCCGAGGTGACCGTCGATGTCGAGACCGATGACTTCCCGGAGACCAGCACGGGGACAGGCACGCGCGTCGCGATCGTCCTCGAAGGCAAGTACGTCCGTGGGAAGTCGAGCGTCGAGGCGTACCTTGAGCAGACCGCGATCGCGAACCCGCATGCGAGGATCACCTTCATACCGCCCGACAAAGCCGACGAAGACGCCACCCTCGATGAAACGACCGACAGCGATCCCATCGAGACCACTGAGCTCGCAGACCGCATTGTGTACCCACGCGGCGTGGATGAGAACCCGCCAGAGACCACCGAGATCAAGCCGCACCCTTACGGCGTCGAACTCGGCACGTTCCTCCAACTCCTGAAGCAGACCGACGAGAAGCAGCTCGGCGGCTTCTTCAAGAACGCGTTCTGCCGCATCACACCCGCAACGACTACAGCGGTGACCAAGGCCGCGAGCGACAAGAAAAAGACCCTCAGCGGGCAGACGTGGATCAAGAACATCGACCACGACACCGCTGAGAAGCTCTACCGGGCGCTCCAGGACGCCAAACTCCGCAGCCCCCCCACCGACTGCCTCGCGCCGATCGGCGTGAGGACGATGCTTGCCGGCATGCTCAAGGGCACGAGGGCGGAGTTCTACGCCGCGAGCACGAGGGCGCCGGCGGTGTATCGGGGCAACCCGTTCCAGATCGAGGCCGCGATCGGCTTCGGCGGCGATCTGCCGGGCGATGAGCCGGCGCGGGTGATCCGCTTCGCCAACCGGGTCCCATTGCTGTATCAGCAGTCGGCCTGCTGTGCGTACAAGAGCGTGATCGAGACCGGCTGGAAGAACTACGGGCTCCAGCAGCCCCGTGGCGCTGCCCCGGTGGGGCCACTGATCATCATGATCCACATGGCCAGCGTGTGGGTGCCCTTCACCAGCGAGAGCAAAGAAGCAATCGCGGACTACGACGAGATCCGCAAGGAGATGGTGCTCGCGCTCCAAGAGTGCGGCCGGAAGCTCGGCAAGTACGTCCGCCGGCGCCAGAAGATGAAGCGCGAGGGCGAGCGGCGTGACATCTTCGAGCGGTACATCGGCGAGATCGCCAAGAGCTGCGAGGCGCTGACCGGATCGGACGCAGGCGACGTCTACGCGGCGCTCAAGAAACAAGCCGAGCGGCGGACGGAGATGGCCGACGCGATCCTCGATGAGGACGGCAAGGTCATTGGCTTCAAGGGCGAACGTGCGGCCGACAGCCTGGAGAAAGATGAGGGCGTGCTCATCGTGAACCGGGACGAGCCGGGGTCTGCGGCACCTTCTGCTACTCCCGAACCCGAGCCCAAGCCAACGCCCAAGAGCGGCGGCAAGACCAAGTCCAAGAAGAAGGTCGCCAAGAAGAAAGTCCGAAAGAAAAAGGCCGCCGACGCCGGCCTCTTCAGCTAGACGGGTGTCATGGCAAAGAAAACCAGCAAAAAGACGCCCGGCCGCAAGAAGGCCGCCGCGAAGAAGACTGCCAAAAAAGTCGCGAAAGCCGCGGCACGGAAACCCTCGGCCTCCAAGGTCGAACGCGACCGCGCCACCGCCAAGGCCCTGACCGGCCTCGCCCAGGGCGTGGTCAAATCCGCGATGGCGGGCCGCGAACCGAAGGTAGAGGTGCCGACGAGGTCGAGCGCCAACACCAAGTGGAACAAGTCCCGCGGCATCCTCCAGATGGGCAGCGCGACCCAGGAACGCCAGCTCTTCAACATGGGCCAGGCCCGGAAGTTCATGCAGACGCTGCTGCACTCCGAGGGCATCCGCGACCTGATCGATCAGGGCAAGACGTCGAGCCTCCGCGGCATGTTCTACAAGGGCTTGCACACCATCAAGGGCACCAAGGAGAAGACGTTCAACGACCAGACCGAGAGCGACACAATCCTCGAAGATCTCGAGGTGACCGTTGGCTCGCTCCGCGAAGAGCTGCACATCTTCGCCAAGAAGCGCGGCACCATGGTCGGCAACGTCACGCTGATCGATTCGGGCGACGAGATCGACTGCCGGCGCATGGGCTCGGGCGGCTACGCGATCCCATCGATCTGCGAGCCGGACGTGATCCAGTTCAAGAAGGTCGAGGCCGACTTCATCCTGCACGTCGAGAAGGACACGGTCTGGCAACGCTTCAACGAGGACCGGTTCTGGGAAACCCACAACTGCATCCTGACCGAGGGCTCGGGCCAGCCGACCCGGGGCGTGCGACGCATGCTCCACCGGCTCCACAAAGAGTTCAAGCTCCCGGTGTATTGCCTGCTCGACTGCGACCCCTGGGGGCACTACATCTACAGCGTGATCAAGCAGGGGTCGATCAGCCTGGCCTTCGAGAGCGAGCGCCTCGCGATCCCAGACGCCAAGTTCATGGGCATCCGCGCGATCGACTACGAGCGGTGCGATCTGACCGATGACGTGCAGATCGAACTCAATGACCGCGACAAGACCCGCGCAAAGCAGATCGCCGACTACCCCTGGTTCAAAGAGAACCGCCAGTGGCAGAAGGAGATCAAGAAGATGATGGACAACGGCTTCAAGATGGAGGTCGAATCTCTCATCACCAAGGACATCAGCTACGTCACCGAGACATACGTACCCGAGCGGCTGGCCGCGGAGGACTGGCTGAGCTGAGCCTTGCTGTATTCAGGCTTATGGGGGTGAACCCTTGTCAGTCTGGGCAAATGCCCACCCTCCGCTGGGCATTCATCCCCCCGACCTCGGTATGACTTGAGCCGGAATTGGCCTCATCCCGGCCGATCTGCTTTGTGGAAACTTCCCGGATGAACAGTGAACGGCCTTGCAGTCGAGCGGGTGAATCGGTACCTTTTGGGAACCGTCCGGACGCTCACAGACGAGCCCCTGGCGGTGGGCCGACGCTCGTTTGTCTGGTCGAAAAACCCGTGATTGCTGGGCAACCCGGGATCGATCAAGCGAACGGGGTATGAGGTCGTGAGTTTGCCGGCCTGCGCAGGGCCCGTGTCTGAAGACCAGACCCGCGTGACAATCCGTGTCCGATCTGCCTTACGGCTTGGACCACGGCTGGTCAGCCTTCTACCGGCCGCCGGTGCCAGCACCGCGGCGAGCGCCTGGAGGGAGCGCTCGCTGCAGCTCCCGGCGGCCGGTTATGTTTTTTGCCACGCCTGCTTTGCGGATAGAAACATCTGCTTCAGGTCCCGCCGTCGCCAGATCTAGGTGATGCTGATAGTGGTTGGTCATGAGCGGTGACAACTCTGGGTCACCTTGAGTCAATCGCGGCGTTCACCAACGGCACTTACTTGATAATCGATCGCTTCAAGATCTGGGCCGATGAGTCCGCTTCCAGCGAAGTTTCCTGGCTTTCCAACAGACACCTAACGGCGAATAAGGCCGGTGTTTTTTCTGGTTTTCTTCAGAAGTTGGCGCACTCTGCCAAGGAGTGATGTCGGGCGTCCCAGCCCGAGGTCACACGCCTTGCACAGGTGAGAGGGGATATGTATGAAGAGTGGACTGATTGGCGCCGCCGCCCTAGTGGCCACCGCGACCACATCGTTTGGGGCTGTTGAGGTGAACCTGATTGAGGAGGACTTCTCGGTCTTCGGCAACGTCTCGTCGTTCTACCTCGCGTTCCGTGATCGAGGGAACCTGTTCGTTGATGCCGACTTCCAGAGCGGCGGATTCGAGGTGATTCACTTCCATGACCCGATCGATCCTTCGGATCCGGAGTTCGACGACCAGGGCGACACGATCCAGTCGGTCCACGTCTTGGAAGACTTTGTCTGGGACACAGCAATCGATGGCGAGATCCTGAATGTCTCGTTCTCGCTCGACGTTGACTCCGGTGGGATCCCCGGCAGCGACGTCTACTTCGTTATCGAAGACGCAAGCGGCGGTTCGTTCGCTGCTTTCACTGGCCTGACTGGCAACGGCGGCTTCGAGACCATCACCGCAATGAACCTGACCAACGCCGACTTCTCCGGCCGTGACTTTGTCAACGGCGGCGCGATGAAGTTCGGCTTCGGGTTCCTCTCGTCGACATTCGATGACTCTGGCGATCAGTTCGCGTTCCTCGCCGACAACTTCTCGGTGACGATCAAGACGGTCCCGATGCCCGGTTCGGTATCGCTCCTTGGTGTAGCGGGCATCGCCGCCTTCCGTCGCTCACGACGGTAATCTCACAACGCCAGCACAAGACAAGAAAACGGCGCCGTGCTCTGGTCGCACGTCGCCGTTTTTCATTACAAGGAGTGTGTCAGTCCGGCTTACTGACCAACGCCTAGCGTCCGCACCAAGAACGACCACCGGTCGGCCGCCTGCTCGATCCGTTTGCTGGTGGGAGTGCCCGCGCCGTGGCCAGCCCTCGTGTCCACGCGGATCAGGATCGGGTTGTCGCACCGCTGCACGTGCTGCATCGCGGCCGTGAACTTGTAGCTGTGTGCCGGGACGACTCGGTCGTCACGATCGGCGGTGGTCACGAGCGTCGGTGGGTAGCAGACGCCCGACTTGGCGTTGTGGTAGGGACTGAACGCGATGTTGGTATCGAAGTCGGCCTTGTGCTTTTCTGGCCAGCCGTAATCGCTGCGCCATGCGTAGCCGATCGTGAACCGATCGAAGCGGAGCATGTCCATCACGCCAACCGCGGGGATTGCCGCACCGAAAAGCTCGGGCCGCTGTTGGAGGCAGGCGCCGACGAGCAATCCACCGTTCGATCCACCGAAGATGCCGAGACGCTCGGGCCGGGTGTAGCGGTACTGGATCAGGTGCTCGGCGGCCGCGATGAAGTCATCGAACACGTTCTGCTTGTTATGCAGCCGGCCCGCATCATGCCATTCGCTGCCATACTCACCGCCGCCCCGTAGGTTCGCGACGACGTAGATTCCGCCCATCTCCATCCATGCAAGATTTGCTGGGCTGAAGCCCGGGGTCAGACTGATGTTGAAGCCGCCATACCCGTAGAGCAGAGTCGGGTTCTCACCGTTGAGTTCGAGGCCCTTCTTGTGGCTGATGAACATCGGGACACGGGTCCCGTCCTTCGAGCTGTAGAACACCTGCTCTGTTACATAGTCATCGGGATTGAAGGCGAGTTCGGGTGCACGGAACACGGTCGCCTGACCAGTGGAGACGTCGTAGCGGTAGACAGTGCTCGGTCGGTTGTAGCTGCTGAAGCTGAAGAAGGTCTCGGGGTCGCCGAGATCGCCACTAAAGCCGAACGCCGACCCAACCCCTGGCAGGTTGACCTCGCCCGCTGCTCGCCCCTGGAGCGTGAACAGCTTGACCGAGGCCTTCGCGTTCTCGAGGTACTCGGCGATGATCTTGTCGCCAACCAAATCGACCCCGGCGAGCTTGTTCTCGACTTCCGGCAGGACTTCGGTCCAGGTCGGATTTAGCTCGGCGAGGTTCGTGCTCACAAGCCGGCGCAGCGGTGCGTCCTCTGTTGTGACGAGCCAAGCCGTGTCTCCGCTGGTGGCGACGACACCGTACTCGGCCTCGAGTGGGTTCTTCAGGACACGAATCTCGCCATCGCCCCTCGTTTCGAGATTGGCGTGGGCGATGCCGTTGCGGTCGTCAGTGCCCGCAGACATGTAGATGAACAGATGTCGGCCATCGTCGGAGGTGCCGGCACCGAGCGACCAGTTCGGCTGGTCGGGTCGGCTGTAAACGAGGCGATCCTCTTCCTGAGGCGTGCCTATGGCGTGGAAGTAAACCGCAGGATTCTCGTTCTTCGCGGTCAGGAACTCGCCCTCGGGCGGCTCGGGATAGCGGGTGTAGTAGAACCCGCTCTCGTCGCCCGCCCATGCGGCACCGCTGAACTTGCTCCAACGAACCTCGTGCGTCAGATCCTCGCCGGTCGCGATGTTCCGCACGCGCCAGATCCGCCAGTCGCTGCCGCCGTCCGCGACCGAGTAGGCGATGTAGGTGCCGTCCGGGCTCACGCTCGTGCCGCCCAACGCGACGGTGCCGTCCTCACTCAGCGTGTTTGGATCGATCAGCACCCGAGGCTCTGCGTCCAGGCTCTCGGCGACGTAGAGCACGCTCTGCGCCTGCAGCCCGTCGTTGCGGCTATAGAAATACAGCCCACCCTCCTTGTTCGGGATGCCGAATCGCTCGTAGTTCCAGAGCGTGGTCAAGCGATCGATGATCCCCTGTCGCTCGGGCACGCTCTCGATGAACGCCCTACTCAGTTCGTTCTGCCGCTCGACCCAGGCCTCGGTCTCGGGGCTCTCGGCGTTCTCAAGCCAGCGGTAAGGATCGGGCACCGCGGTCCCGTGGTAGATGTCCACCGTCGAGCCCCGGAAGGTCTCGGGATAGTCGGTGGGCGAGAACTCACGCCACGCGTCAGACTGGGCGATCGCGGCGCCCGCCAGAAGCACGGGAACAATGGGAACAACTCGGCAAAGACCGTTCATCGGGCCGGCTCCAATCCGGGGTTGGGGCGGACGGCAGGCCTCCGCCCGCCGCGTTCAGGAGTCTACCGCCCGCTCGCCCCGAGGCTTCGCGGCCTATTGGACCAAGCCCTTGGTGAGCCTCATAAACGCGGTTTCGAGGTTCACCGGCTCCTCGGTGAACTCTTCGATCCGGAACCCCTGGTTCACGAGGACGTTTGGCATATCGGTGGGCGATGCCCCCGAATCCCCGTCGAAGGTGATCCGCATGAAGGGCTTCCCGCCCGTTCTCCCCGGCGCCTGTCCGTCCTCGACGAGCACGACCTTCTTGACCCCCGCCAGCGTGCTGATCGCCTTCGCGGCATCGGGCAGCCGATCGGTCACCGCGACCTGGTACACCTGCCCCACCTTCGCACGGCGGAGCGCCTCGGACACCGGCCCGCTGAACAGCATCTTTCCACGCTCGATGATGCCGACCACATTGCAGAGCTCCGCAAGTTCGCTGAGGATGTGGCTGCTGATGATGATGGTCTTACCCATCCGCTTCAGCTCGCGCAGCAGCTCACGGATCTCAACGCGGGCGCGTGGATCGAGCCCCGATGCCGGCTCATCGAGCAACAGCACCTTCGGATCGTGCAAGAGCACCCGCGCGATACTCAACCGCTGCTGCATCCCGCGGCTCAAGCTGTTCACTTCTGCGGTGGACTTGTATCCCAGATCCGTCAGCTCCAGCACATCGCTCACGACCTTCTTCCGCGCCGTACCGTGAATGCCGTAAGCGGCCGCGAAGAACTCGAGGTATTCCGTGACCACCATGTCCTCGTAGGCACCCATGAAGTCGGGGACGTACCCGATCAGCGGTCGGATCTGGCGGTTCTGATACCCGACCGTGAGCCCTGCGATCTGAGCCTGCCCGCTCGAAGGCTTGAGCAGTGTCGCAAGGATCTTGATCGTCGTCGTCTTGCCCGCGCCGTTGGGACCGATGAAACCAAAGCAATCCCCCTCTTCGATCGAGAGATTCAGTGAACTAAGCGCCTCGAGCTCTCCGTAACGCTTCGTCAGATTGGTGGTTTCGATCATCCGCAAGGGGCAAGGCTCACTGTGCTTCTCTACTCCGGTCCTCGCGGTACCCGGGGGGCGCTGGCGGCAGAGGATACACCCAAGACACCACGGTCTGGCCCCGGAGACGAACCGGCTCCCCATCCACCTCGATCAGAGCCGGGGGCTCAACGGGCTCGTCCTGATCCAGGATGCCGAACACGATCACGCAGGGCTCGGTCAGCCAGCGGCTTAGTCCCATGCCCGCGGTGTCACTCCTGAGCGTGACGATCTCCTCAGCCCGCCTGCCACGCCGCGGCGTCGGCGGGTCGAGGTGGCCATAAAGCAAGATCGCGAGCATCCGATTCTCTAGCGTGGGATCCACCTGGAGCGGTACATTCCCGAACTCGTTGCCCGACCCACGCGGCGTCAACACACCCAATAGTTCCGAGAGCACCGGAACGGGAGCAACCGCCGAGGTCACGGCCGAGAGGTCAAGCGCATCGCCTGGCTGCCACTCGAAGTTCGCTGGCATCCCGAACGCGCCGGCATTGGCGATGAACTCGCCTGAGCGTCCCGACGCCAGCGCGCGGCCGTGCGCGACCTGCCCGCGACAGACGATCACATTGACTTCCCTGAGCGCTCCAGGCAGCTCGTGGATCAGTGTGCCCTCGAGTTCATAAGGCCCAGCACCGACGCGCGTCGTCAGCCCCGGCTCAGCATCAGGGAGCGCCCGTGGCATGCCACTCCAACCGGTCAGCCCCCCCTGATCGATTCTGAACTGCTTGACCGTCTGCCGAACCGGCACGATGGCCTCACGCGGGTCGGCAGCGTCCATCGAGTACGAACGTGTGTCGGGGAACGAGGCGCTCGCGCCCTCAGCCGATTCCCACGGAGCAAGCAACGCCTGCTCTCCGACCGCCTCCACTCGCGCCGAGCCATAACGGGGCACGAGCAGGCTCACCCAGCTCCTGACTCGGATCTCGTCCTGACCCGCCACCCTTGAGAGCATGCTGAAGTGCGACCCACCAACCGACGCTGGGCGAAGCAAGACAGCACCACCCCACGCGAGCACCGTAAACAGACCCGCGGATGCGGCGAAGGCAAGCCACGCGTGCCGATCCAGCTTCATCTTGCGCAGGATCGCGTAGCCGACGGGCCCCGCGACCAACCAGTAAATCACAAACAACACGAACCCGAGCAAGACGCCCTGTGCTGCGGTGCCCTCCTCGGCGATCAGCTCACCGATCTCCCCATCGAGTTGGAGTGAGAGCGCCCGGCTGTAGTTCGTGCCCTGCGCCCGGCTCTCCTCGTCAAGTTCCGCACCTGTCGCCGCACGACCACGCCTCCCGAGCACGCGGTTCCAGAACACATCGGCATCGGGCAACCCCGCCGAGGCGAGCGAGCTTGAGGGAAGGTCAATGCCGACCAGCGTGACTGTTCCCGCGCCGACGTGCCGCGCGGTAACAATCGGGTCACCCGTCGGAGTCACGAGCACCGGTCGCGCCTCGCTCGCATCGGCGTTTGCGAGCGGCGTGAGAGTCTGCACGACACCCGAGCGGGGCAGCAACGCAGCGTCGCGCTTCGTGAGCATCGCGCGGAGCCGGTTGTAGTTGAACGCCTCCAATCGCTCAACGGCGACGCGCGGCATCAGATCGAACAGTGGATTCGACGCCTGAGCGGTCCATTGCTCACCGAAGGTCGGCAGCACGACAATCAGGTGCCCACCGCGGCGGACCCATGTTCCGATTGCCTGCGCTTGGGAGAGCCTCAGCCCTGCGGGATTCTCTCCCGCAAACACAAGGGTCGAGATGGAATCAAACCCGTGCGCACGATCCGGGAGGTTCGCGAGCGTGAGCTGTGTAACCACATCAATCGCACCGTGCCCGAGTGGATTGAAACCGTCCGACGGGCTGGTACCGGTGGGCGGCGGTGTCGTGTACCGCGCGAGCCCCATCGCGGACCGTCCAACAACCCCGATCCGAACGGCTGAGCGCGAATCGAAACGCTGTGCGACGGTAAACTGCTCTGCAAGCGGATCACCCGGGACGTAGTCCCGTCCCTGAGCCTCGGCCCGAAACGCCGAGACCGTGAGCCCATCACCAGGGCCAACCGTTCCTGGGATGAGGGCGTAGAGCCACGCCGACTGCTCCAAGCCTGGCGTCACCGCAACGACGCGCTCATAGTTCGCGACATCCCCATCCGCATCGGGGACCGCCACACGGAGCAGCACATCGATCGCCGAGTCACCGCTCCACGAGAACACGAGCCTGATCGGATTCCAACGCCCGGGAACAAGCCGATTCCCGAGCCCGAAGTCGGCGACCCCCAACGCGAACGGACCAGAGGGTGCTCCGCCGCCAGCATCCTGCGCTCGTGAGATGCCAGGTGTGAGCGCGAGCAGAACAAGCATCACGCCCGCGAGCGCCCGGCTGGTCCAGATAAATCGGTTCAGATCATGCATCGACCGCCGCGATGGTATTCGAGAGCTGCCCAGCGCGTGCGCTCGGCCCGGGAGCTTCAGACCGAGGTGTGTCAGGCCGATGGACGGGTCGGCATGCCCTTTGATCTCTCGTCCACATCCACGCTGGTTATCCTCGGGCTGGGGACGATCGGGGTGCTGGGAATGCTCTCGATGCTGGGAAGCGTGGCAGGCCACGCGCGCAAGGTCCACGAGTTGAAGGTGGAGTGCACCAAGCTCCGCAGCGCCTATTTCAAGCGGCTCCAAACCCTCCAGGGCCTCGCGAGCGTGAACGAGGAGCTCGCGCAGCACTCGGCGCCCTCGAAGTCAAAGTAGGCCCTGTTCTGATCAGCCGCGCAGCGCGTCGATGAACATGATGTGCGAGCGAGCCCCCAGGCTGAAGCAACTCAGCCTGAACTCCTCATTCGGCGAGTGGACCCTGTCGGTCTCGAGCCCGAAGCCCATAAAAATGGTCTCCAGCCCGAGCCGGCTCTTGAGGAGGCCAGCAACCGGGATCGACCCACCGGTCTTGATCAGTTCGGGCTTGACACCGGCCGCTTTCTCGATCGCCGAGGCCGCTGTACTAAGCATCTCGCTGTCGGTGCTCACGGTCGCGGGGGGCCCACCGTGCAGATCGGTCGTTTCCCAGCGGCAGCCCTCTGGTGTGTTCGACTCGAGCCACGCGAAGAACTTGTCGCGGATGTCGTCCGGGTCCTGATCTGCCACTAGCCTGAAGCTGACTTTCGCGCTCGCGTGTGTCGGGATCACTGTCTTCGCGCCAGCGCCTGTATATCCGCCCCAGATCCCATTGATCTCCGCTGTCGGGCGACCCCATTCGCGTTCGAGAAAGCTGTAGCCCGCTTCGCCAACATTCGCCTCGGGACCGAGCCCGATGCCCCGCAGCGAAGCTGCGGCATCGACGCCAAGGTTCTCCCAGTTCGTACGCTCAACTGGCTCGATCTCTCGCACCGCGGCGTAGAAACCCGGGATCTGGATCTTGCGATCCCCGTCCCACAGCTTGGACAAGACCTTGGTCAACTCGCTGATCGGATTCGGGACCTTTCCGCCCCAGGAACCCGAGTGAAGATCTTGGTCCGATGCGTGAAGCGTGACCTCCGTGTAGGCGATGCCTCGCACGCCGTATGTAATCGCGGGGCGGCCCGGCGCAAGCATCGCGGTGTCACTGATCACGCAGACATCACACTTGCTCAGGTTCTGTGCGTGGGTCTCAAGGAAATGTTCAAGGTTGACCGACCCGGACTCCTCTTCGCCCTCAAGGAGCACGGTAAACCGCACACCACCCGCGGGCTCAGCGCCGGCCTCCTTCCAAGCGCGAAGCGCCTCGAGAAACGACGCGACCTGGCCCTTGTCGTCGCATGCGCCTCGCGCAACGACCTTTCGATCACTCGTACCCTCTACCGATTCGATCACAGGATCGAAAGGCCCGGTGCGCCAGCCCTCGATCGGGTCGGGCGGCTGCACGTCATAGTGTCCATAGAACAGGATGTGAGGCCCATCGCCCGACCCCGGACTCTCGGCCAGCACGATCGGGTGGCCCGGGGCATCGGGTGCGCCAGTCTCGACCAACCGGACATCAAGGCCTGACGCCTCCAGATGGTCCTTGGCCCACTCGGCCGCACGGCGGGTCTCGGCATTGAACTCGGGATCTGTGCTCACGCTCGGAATACGGAGCCAGTCACACAGACGCTGGAACGCCGCGTCCTCGTTCGATTCGAGCCATTCGAGAGCGGATTGCACGTTTGCCATATGACCTCCGGGTTCAGCCCCCGGCAGTCTAGAGTTCTCCGGCGTGCGGATCGTGCTCCCCAACCCGAGAGGCTTCTGTGCCGGTGTCGCTATGGCGATCGAGGTCGTGGATCGCGCGATCGCTCTCTATGATGGCGAGCCGATCTTTGTGTACCACGACATCGTGCACAATCGCCATGTCGTAGACCGCTTCAAGAACCGCGGCGTTCGGTTCGTCGAGGATGTAGACCATGTGCCCGAAGGTGCGGTCGTCGTGTTCAGTGCACACGGAATACCACCTTTCGTACGCGAGCAGGCTTCGCGGCGGGGCCTGCGCCAGATTGATGCGACCTGCCCGCTGGTGACCAAGGTCCACAACGAAGCGCAGCGCTATGCGGCTCGCGGATACCAGATCCTCCTGGTTGGCCATGCCGATCATCAGGAGATCATCGGCACCCGGGGGGAAGCGCCGGACGCGACTCAGGTCGTCGAGTCTCCGGAAGACATCCCAGGGCTACACATCGACGATCCAGAAAAGCTCGTCTACCTCACGCAGACCACACTCAGCACCGACGACGCGGCGGTGATCATCGACGCACTCAAAGCCGCCTTCCCCGCGATCAAGGGCCCGCCCGGCGAAGACATCTGCTACGCAACAACAAACCGGCAACAAGCCGTGCGCGAACTTGCGCCGAGGTGCGACATGGTGCTCGTCGTTGGCAGCCGGAACAGCAGCAACAGCAACCGGCTCGCGGAGATCTCTGAGAACGCCGGAACACCCGCACACAGGATCGATGACAAGTCGGAACTTATCGACGCGTGGTTCCCAGAGGGCAATGAAACGGTGCTCGTCACCGCCGGCGCTTCGGCGCCGGAGGATCTTGTCGCAGATCTCTGCCGTGAGCTCCTGTCCCGCCATGGTGGGACCATCGAGATCGCGGACCTCACGCCAGAGAATCAAAGCTTCAACCTGCCGATTGAGTTGCGTAGAGAGATGAAGGAGCGCGGACTCGACACAACCAACGCCCGCATCCGCGTCAGCCCACCGGATGTGACCGAAGCGTTGTACGGCGCCGTGCCACTCACGGTCGGAAAGACGTGAAGCACCCCGAGCACCATATCTTTGATTTCACTCCCGAGACACTGCGGGAGTGGTGCATTGAGCGAGGAATGGCGAAGTTTCGCGCGAAGCAGATCCTTGAGTGGGTCTACGACAAGAGCGTGTGCGAACCCGCCGCGATGAGCAACCTATCGAAGGCCGACCGGGATCTGCTCGACGCCGAGATGACATTCCTCAGCGGGCCAACAGTGGCCCACCAAGTCGCGACCGATGGCACACAGAAGCTGCTCGTTGAGTGGGATGACCCAGATGCCGGCAGCGGCGGTGCCCTTCCCATACTCGGTGGCGGCCATCCAGAGCGTCAGACCGAGTGCGTCATGATCCCAAACGAGGACCCATCGGGACCACGCCGCACGGCGTGCATCAGCAGCCAAGTAGGTTGTCCTGTGGGATGCAGATTCTGTGCCTCGGGTCTCGGCGGGCTCGACGGCAACCTGAGCACGGGCCGCATCATCGAGCAGGTCTGGCGTCTCGGCAGGCTCGAAGGCGTCGGGCGCATCAGCAACATCGTGTTCATGGGGATGGGCGAGCCGCTGAGCAACTTTCGGCCTGTTGTCGAGGCGGTTCGGACAATCTCCGCTGACTGGGGCCTCGGCATCGGGGCGCGGAAGATCACGATCTCGACTGTCGGTCTTCCCAAGGCAGTTGAGAAGCTCGCGGACGAGCTTGAGCTCCCGGTCACACTCGCCCTGAGTCTCCACGCACCAAACGATGAGCTCCGCAGGCGGCTGATCCCGTGGAGCAGCTACACAACAATCGCGGAACTGCTTAGAGCGTGCAGCAAATGGTTCCAAAAGACGGGCCGCGAGATCACACTGGAGTACATCATGCTGGGTGGGGTCAACGACCAGGCCGAGCACGCCGCCGAGCTCGCCGGTGTTGCAAAGAGCCTGCGAGCCAATATCAACCTGATCCGCTACAACGAGGTAGACGGCCTGGAGTTCAAACGGCCAACCGATCGCGACGTTCACGCATTCCAGGACATTTTGAGAGCGAGGGGCCACCGGGTGCATATCCGGGCAAGCCGAGGAAGAGACATCGCGGCCGCGTGTGGACAGCTCCGTCACGAGACGTCGGCAGCGGGCTAGTCTCATCTTTTCGTGGAATGCGGGGTGCGTCCCGCTGGTGGGCCGTGCGATGGCGATGATGCTCGTACAGATTGATGAATCGCCGCCATCGCCGGATCCTCTGCACGACTTTTGGATGTTCTCGCCGGTTCATCTCGCGGTTGTGCTGATCGCAGCGGGGCTGATTGCCGGCCTTTGCAGCCTCGGAGTGCGTTGGAGGACCACTCCGAAGGAAACCGCTCTGCTTCAAGTCTGGGGCGGCGTCATCGTAGTGAGCCAAGCGACGCACATGGCTTGGTGGTGCCTCCCTGCACAGTTCAAGCTCTCGAATAGCCTGCCGCTTCAGCTGTGTGACCTCGCCGGGGTGGTTGCGGCCATCGCGATTCTCACACGGGCCCGATGGGCGAGGACGATGATCGTTTTCTGGGGCATCCTTCTGAGCAGTTGGGGATTCATTACTCCTGTGCTTCGGCAGGGACCCGCGGAACCGATCTTCTGGATGTTTTGGGTCAATCACCTCGCGATCGTGGGAACCGCGGTGTATGAGATCGTTGCGGCGCGATATCGGCCGACGAAGACGGATACCCTGGCAGCCATCGGCGTGAGCTTCGGATACGTGGTTGCGATGGTGGTGCTCAACACGCTCGAGGGGGAGACCTTCAACTTCGGGTATGTCGGCGCCGAGGGTGTCGATCCGATCAACCTCCTCGGGCCTTACCCCTGGCGGCTGATCCCGCTGAGCATCGGCGTCGCAGCCTTGATGTGGGGCTTCGGTGTGCTCCTGCGTCAGTTCGGACCCGAGCACGAGGAATGAGTTAGCATCGTTGCGTGGTCTGGTGGACACTCGCACTCATCCCGGTTGGGCTCGTGGTCTCGGCGTTGCTCTGCATAGTGCTTGAGCGTCTCAGCCAGCGTGTCGGCGCGATCGACACACCAGCGATCCGGGGGCAAATCAAAGACGAACACCGCACCGTGCCCAACACGGGTGGCATCGCGATCTTCGCAGGGGTTGTGTGCCCCGCGGGGCTTGTGCTCACGCTGGCCTGGTTGGCACCGAACCTGATCCTTGACATCGCGTCCCCGGTTTCCGAGCACCTGGAGGGGCTGAGGTCGCGAGCAGTCGAAGCGGTCGCGTTGCTCGCAGGTCTCGGCGCAGTACACGCGTTGGGACTCCTCGATGACCGCAAGCCGCTGGCGTGGCAACTCAAGCTCGCGGTACTGCTCGGAGCTGCAGCGCTCCCACCACTGCTAGGCGGAACGCGCTTGCTCACACTGCTCGACCCGCACGCAGGCGGCATCTGGCTCAGCGTTGGGATCACCACGCTCTGGATCGCGCTC
The DNA here is from genome assembly GCA_039186605.1 of Planctomycetota bacterium. Lineage (GTDB taxonomy): Bacteria > Planctomycetota > Phycisphaerae > Phycisphaerales > UBA1924 > JBCCZZ01. The sequence continues at coordinate 35,425 of JBCCZZ010000011.1, forward strand.
ATCGCAAACGCGATGAACTTCATGGACAACATGGACGGTGTGAGCGGGGGCACCGGCGCCGTGGCGTCGGCCTGCCTGTTGGCCGCAACACTTCTGAGCGGGCAGTGGTTTGTGGCGGGCCTGCTGGCTCTCCTGCTCGGGGCTCTGCTCGGATTCCTCTGGCGGAACAAGCCCCCCGCAACGCTGTTTATGGGTGACGGTGGCTCGCTCGTCGTCGGGTACCTGCTGGGTTACCTCACCGTGCGCGCCACATTCGCGGTCTCGGGTCCCGAAGGGCTCGAGTCAGCCCAGGCGCTGGGCCCGGCGTGGTACGGCGTCTTCGTGCCACTCGCCGTGCTCGCTGTCCCGCTTTACGACCTGCTCAGTGTGACTGCAGTGAGGCTAAGCCAGGGCAAGAGCCCCTTCGTGGGTGATCTCCAACACCTTTCGCACCGGCTGGTCAAACGAGGGCTGAGCAAACCGGCCGCCGCAGCTGTGCTCGCGGGTGCAACAGGTGTCACCGGGCTATCCGGTGTGATCTTGCCGTCGCTTGAGCCCTGGGCAGCGGTGGTCGCGGGCGCCCAGGTACTCATGCTTCTTGGCGTACTGGCCGTCTTTGAGTACGCGAGCGCCGACCGGAGCTCCGGGTGAAGGCCGACGCGATCGGAGGATGGCTGACGCGGCTCGCGGCGGTGATCATCGCTTCACTGGCCTGCTTGCGCCTGATCACCCCGATGGTCCCGATGCCGTACTGGGATCTGGACCCGCGTGTGCTAGCGACGCCAACGGTCGGGTTCGGGCCGGTGGGCACGATGGCCATTGATCTCGTCACGTTGTTCGCTTGCGCTGTTGGGCTCGGCGGACTTGCGCTCTGCGGCCGGCAAGTGAGACTCTGGCCCTGGGGCCTATGGCTCCTGGGCGCACTCACCACCGCCTGGCACATGCTGCCGGGCGGGGTCGGCCAAGACGCCGACACGCTCCGCATCGGCTCTGTGTGGCTCAGCTCAACCGCCTCGGCACTCACACTCTGGTCGCTCTGCGGTGATCGCGCCACGCGACGTCTCGTGCTGGGCCTGCTGATCGGTGTCGCGGCGTTGCTCTGCGCTAAGGGCCTGCTCCAGGTACTTGTGGAGCATCCCCGCACGCTGGAACGGTTCGAAGCCGAGAAACAGGCCGTCTTCGAGGCCCAGGGCTGGGCAGCCAACTCGCGCCAAGCACTCCAGTACGAGAGACGGATCACACAGAATGACGCGACGGGCTGGATAGGACTCAGCAACGTGTTCGGTAGTATCGCAGCAGTCGCGGTCGCTGCAGCAGCGGGCCTGATCGCGGCATGGCAATCAAAGCCCGACTCACGCGGCCCTTTCCCGCTCGTGGCGGGCGTGCTCGTCGCCATCGGCTTGGTGTCGCTCGTGATCTCGGGATCGAAGGGTGCCGCGGGCGCGGCTGTTCTTGGCTGTGCTCCGGCGGCGTTCGTGATCTTCGGGCGTGATCAGTTGACCCGATGGGCAGCGGGTGCCGGAGTCGGCATCGTGATACTGGTCGTTGCTCTTCGAGGACTCATCGGCGAGCGGTTGGGCGAACTCAGCCTGCTATTCCGTTGGTTCTACTTCCGCGGCGCTTCGGCGATCGGGCTCGACAAGCCGCTTGTAGGCTCGGGACCTGCCGGATTTCGCGACGCGTTCGTCAGACTCAAGCCACCCCGCTGTCCAGAGGATGTCACCAGTGCGCACAACGTGCTGCTCGATTGGTGGGCCATGCTCGGACTGGGCGGACTCGCTTGGGGAGCACTGCTTATCGCCGGCTTGCTTGTCCACGCCCGATGCAAACCAACGCGGGAACGCAACGAACCGAGCCAGCCCAGAACCAGGTTGATCGCGCTCGCCGCTGCGCTCACGGTCGGCATTTCTGCGGCATCGCAACAGGAAGCAGCGCTGCTTGAATCGAGCCTCACGGTGATTGCCGGACTCGGTCTCTGGGTGTGGATCGCGATCGGGTTCGATCGTCTCGCCATGTCTACGGAAGCACTCCGGCTGAGCGCAATCGGTGGCCTCACGTGCCTGCTTGCGCACGCGCAGATCGAGATGACGCTGACGATTGAGGGCGCGGCGCTTTGGGGTCTCGCGGTCGTCGGTGCGACACTGAGCATCGATCATGAGCTCCCAATCCGGAAGCAAGCACGCCGGATGCTCGTCCCGCCAGCAGCACCGGCGTTCGGATTTGTCATCATCGCCGTGCTCGGGCTTGGACCGGTCGCGACATGGGCAGATGGGCTCCGAGCAGCAGCCGATGCTCTCGAACCGACCAGATCATTCCGGGAGCGTGCACAGCGGCTGAGCTTGGGTCGTGAGGACCCGAGGGTGTTCATCCGCGATCTGGGCTCTGCACTCGGTGAACGCCCTATCGAGACGCCCGATTGGGTTGGTTCCGCGATCAGGCGTATCGAGACAAGAGATCTCGCGCGTGCGACGGATTACCTCCAGGCAGCGACGGATGCCATGCCGAGACACCGACCAACCGTCTCGGCGCTCTCGCGTACCGCGATCGGACTCGTCCAGCTCGATACAACGCGACAAGACACCCTTGTGTCCGCTGAAGAAGTGACGCGACGGCTCGCCGATGCCAGACCGGAGTCTGCCGCGGCCTGGATCGATCTCGCAAGGCTGCAGCAGGCGGGTGTGACATACGCCGATCGACCGGACGACTGGCGGCTTGCCGCGATGAGATCCGCCCTCCGAGGGGTCAGGGCGGCCCCTCGGGATCTGACGGCACTAACGCTTGCCGCGGACTTGGCATATGCCGCGGGCGACCGGAGCGGTGCTGCTGGCCTCGCCCGCCGGGCGCTAGAGGCAGACACAGATCATGAACTGGATCCGCTGACCGGGCTCACGGAACCCGAGCGGGCTCGGATGGCATCGCTTGCCGAGGCAGGGAGCACTGCGGGTTCTTGAACAACGGGTTTGTGGGCCTACAGTTAGGCGGTCGCTATCTGAAGCCGCCAGGGATTTTTTGATGGACGACGACCCCGAGACAGACCGCGGCTAGGCCACCCCTGACCAAGCGATATCTGCGCTTGGTCGATGGCCCAAAGATAGGGCCCAGCGGGCATCGGCTGGGTTCTGATGGAACATCTGGTACCGGGAACGCCCGGGCGAAGCCAGACAAACGACATCACGAGACCGACGACAAAGACTCTAACGGCGGCTTAGGTCGCCGAGCGTGTCCGGCCCATCGACTCCCGAGGCTTCTCGGGCGGATCTGTGAGCCGGAGAACAAAATCCAAGGCCGGCCGGGCCTTAGACACAGGGTGAATCGTTGCCCGACCCGAGCCGAGCTTGAACCCACGGATCCGCCCGAGACAACGGCGGGGAGACGAACGAGATGGCCACTGACCTGTCCAAAGTGCGCAACATCGGAATCGCCGCACACATCGACGCGGGCAAGACCACTGTGACCGAGCGGATCCTGTTCTACACCGGCAAGAGCTACAAGATCGGTGAGGTCCACGAGGGCACTGCGACTATGGACTTTCTCCAGGAAGAGCAGGAGCGCGGCATCACGATCCAGTCGGCCGCGACGACCTGCCCCTGGAACCAGGACGGTGTTGACTACAAGATCAACCTGATCGATACCCCGGGACACGTTGACTTCACGATCGAGGTTGAGCGTTCGCTCCGTGTGCTCGATGGTGCGGTCGCGGTCTTTGACGGCAAGGAGGGCGTCGAGGCCCAGAGCGAGACCGTGTGGCGTCAGGCCGATCGTTACGGCGTGCCCCGACTCTGCTTCATCAACAAGATGGACAAGATGGGCGCGGACTTCAAGTTCAGCTTCGACTCAATCAAAAAGCGTCTCGGCGCGAACCCGATCGCGGTGCAGATCCCGATCGGGCACGGCAACGAGCTTGAGGGCATCATCGACCTTCTGGGCATGAAAGCGTACTACTTCGAGGGCGATTCGGGCGAGAACGTCACCGAGAAGGACGTCCCTGAGAACATGCTCGATGAGGTCAACGAGTGGCGCCACGAGCTGATCGAGGGCGCCGTCGCGCTCGACGACAACCTTATGGAGCGGTACCTCGAAGACGAGAACTCGATCACCGTTGACGAGATCAAGGCCGCGCTCCGCAAGGGTACGCTGGCCGAGGAATGCAACCCTGTCTTCTGCGGCTCGGCGCTCCGCAACGTCGGCGTCCAGCGTCTGATCCGGGGTGTCATCGACTACCTCCCGAACCCGACCGAGGTTCCGGAGATGAAGGGTACCCACCCGAAGGACAAGGAAGAGGAACTCACCCGCCCCCACTCCGACGACGCCCCGTTCAGCGGCCTCGTCTTCAAGGTCGTCAACGACACGCACGGCGATCTCACCTACATCCGCGTCTACTCGGGCAAGCTCAAGAAGGGCGAACGGTTGCTCAACCCGGGCAACAACAAGCGTGAGATCGCAAGCCGCATCTTCGAGATGCACGCGAAGGACCGCCAGGCCCTGGACGAGGTCGGCGCCGGCAACATCGTCGCGCTGGTCGGCATCAAGGACTCGATTACCGGTGACACACTGTGCAGCCCGGACGAGCCGATCATCCTCGAGCGGATGACCTTCCCCGAGCCCGTCATCAGCATGTCGATCGAGCCCAACACGGCCGATGACAAGCGGAAGCTTTCCGAGGCGTTGGTCACTATCCGGCGTGAGGATCCGAGCTTCAGGAGCCACTACGACGACGAGACCGGCCAGACCATCATCGCGGGGATGGGTGAGCTGCACCTCGAGATCATCAAGAACAAGCTCACGCGCGACATGAAGATCGGTGTCGAGGTCGGCAAGCCCCGCGTGTCCTATCGCGAAGCCATCCAGGGTTCGGCAAGCGACATCCGCGGCAAGTACGTCAAGCAGACTGGTGGCCGTGGTCAGTTCGGTGACTGCACCATCCATCTTGAGCCCTACACCGCCGAGCAGGCCGAGGCCGATGGCTTGGACTTCAAGGACAACATTGCTTTCGAGAACAAGATCGTCGGTGGCGCGATCCCGAAGGAGTTCATCCCGTCGGTCGAGGTCGGCGTCCGCCAGACCGCGGTGTCTGGTGTGTCGGCAGGCTTCCCGCTGATTAACATCAAGGCGACGCTCGTGGACGGCTCGTTCCACCCGGTCGATTCGTCGCAGGTCGCCTTCGAGCAGGCGGGCCGACTCGCTCTTCGCGAGGCGGTCAGCAAGGCGGGCAGCGTGCTGCTCGAACCGATCATGAAGGTCGTCATCACAACCCCGGAGGAGTACTTCGGTAACGTCACGGGTGACCTATCGAGCCGTCGCGGCATGATCGTCGAGCAGGAAGAACGCGGCATGGTCAAGGTGATCACCGCCGAGGTCCCGCTCAGTGAGATGTTCGGCTACACGACCACCCTGCGCGGCCTGTCCCAGGGACGCGCGGCCAACGCGATGGAGTTCTTGAAGTACGCCCCGATGCCGCGGAACCTCCAGGAAGAGGTCATCGGCGCAAACAGCTGATCGAGCCCATCCCTCGTTGAGTTCAAGTAGGCAAGGCCCGGGACAACCCCGGGCCTTGCTCACTTTTGCCATACCCAAGTGAGACCCAAACACAGATCGATATGACTCGGTTTTTGTCGGAACTGTGGCGTAGTCCGAAAATTGAGCACACATATACCTCTGAGAAGGGGTACCCAGATGCAGAGACGACGGGCGATTGCTTTGTTCGGGGTCGCTGCTGCCAGTCTCTTGGGCTTACCGAGTGCCCGAGCAGACCTGTCAATCACGCTTGGTGATCGGGATTTCTTGGACGGCGAGTTCCCGAGCGGAAGCCAAGTTACGCTGGCATCGTTCGACGACCCAGCTCCGTTCGATGGCCCGAGCGGCAGCGACAAGTCTGAATCCGCGTTTGAGGCAACGTGGACCTTCGAGTTCGAACCGTCATTCACCATCGACTCAGCCTCGGTCAGGATCGGGATCAGCGATCACGACTCTGCCACGACGGGCTCTCAGCTCGCTCTTTTCGAGATGGACGGGGTCGATCTGACAAGCGAACTCGACCTGTTGTTTGAGACCCGGGGTGGCCGGCAGCTCGAGTACAACATCTACACCGTGGATCTCTCGCCATCTGCGATTCACCAACTGGTTGATGGCTCGGCGACTTTTACCATCGAGCTGGCAGGCCCCAACCTGTCAAGTGAACCGAGCTTTGATCTTCTGCCAGGGAATGCCGCGGCCCTGGACTTCAGCACCCTGACGTTGGTTCCGGCGCCAGGAGCAGTGGCCCCGCTGCTCCTGCTTGGCTTTGGCGCCCGACACCGTCGCCGGTGAGACTGAGCCACCCGTCGGACGATGGATTACCGGGTCGCCCCGCCCAAGGCCAGGAATCGGCCTGTTGCGCCGAGCATTCAGACCGATCCGAAGAAAGGTTTCCTTGCCTCCGCGGCTGGCAATCGCCTCAGCCGGCGCTAACTTTCTCCTCTGGGGACTGTGCGGCCCCACCGCCCGACCACTTTGCCGGGCACTGACCGGAGACACGCCGTGAGCGACCGCTACCAGACGATTCTCCTGTTCGGAGCCCCCGGTGCCGGCAAGGGCACGCAGGGCAAGATCCTCGGCCACATCCCGGGCTATTACCACCTCTCTTGCGGCGAGGTGTTCCGCACACTCGACATCCACTCGGAGCTTGGCAAGACCTTCTATGAGTACAGCTCCCGGGGGGAGCTCGTGCCCGATGAGGTCACCGTGAAGATGTGGGCGGAGAACATGCACGCTCAGACCATCCTGAGCCTGTACAAACCGCACGACGATCTTCTGATCCTCGATGGAATCCCCCGGAATGCCCACCAAGCAGAGCTGATGGATGAGTACTGCGAGGTACTCGGCGTGGTCTACCTCGTGTGCAATGACCGTGGCGAGATGATCAAGCGTCTCCGCCGGCGTGCGCTCAAGGAGAACCGCGCTGATGATGCACGCGAGGATGTCATCCAGCGTCGGTGGGACATCTATGAGCAGGACACACGCCCGGTACTTGAGCACTACGACAGCTCGATCATCCGCGAGGTCGAAGCGATGGGCTCGCCCGGTGCTGTGCTGCAGCACATTCTTGAGATCGTTGTGCCGATCCAGGAAAGCCACTTCGGCAACTCGCTCAGCGGGACAACCAACGCCTGAGGTGGCTCAGCGGCGTCGCCTGCCTCGGTTCGCGACAGTCGCCGTATCGATAACCACCGCTCGCTGCGCTTCGGGTGCATCGATGCCAGGCTGAAACACGAGCCCGAAGAATGCCGGTGCCTTAGCAGACGACGTGGACCCATCGGGTGTGTATGCGAAGGCAAGCGGGATGATCGCGTCAAGCTCTCGGTTCGTGCCGAACCCCTCCTGGGGTCTTTGAAGGAATCCTTGCGGCATGGTGCTGAGCCGCTCGCTCAGCGCGACGATATCCACCGGCACCCAGCCCAGGCTATCTGTCCGCTCGTCGTAGAGCGCAAACTCGACGTAGGGCCTCAGCGCAGCGGCGCCTCGCTCATCCCCTTCAAAGAGCCTGTTCCGCTTGCCGGGCTCCTCGGCGCCTGCGTCATAAGCAATGACGAGCCGTGCAGGCAGGCCTGCTTTCCGGTAGAGCGCGACCAGCACATTGCATACGTCGAACGAACTGCCCTCCCCATCGGCCAGCGTCTGATCGTACGTCTTGAGTCCGATGGAACTAAACCCCGCCCCCACAACCTGGCCGCGATCGTTGCTCACTGCGCCAACTCCGGAGACCTCAAGCTTCGTCGCGATCTGACCTGCTAACCACTTTGCGAGTTGGACCGGGCCGATCGATTTCGGGTCACGTCCACCGGTGGCTTCGCTTAGAAGAGCCGAGAGCGCTGTGTCTGGCACACGGGCACCATCCGAGAGCTCGATACCTTCCTGGGGCTCAAGCATTGCCTCGGCGGCAGCCGGCCAGCTTCCGGCGGCCCATTCGACCCGGCGAGCGCGCGATTCGTCAAACTGCAGCCGGCTCGCGGTGACCTCGTACTCCGCGACAAACGACAGCATCTGAGTGATCGGGGTGCTCGGAAGTGTCCACACGCCCATGACGGCGTCGTCCGTTGCCGCGTTGCCCTGGAACACACGATCGGAGGCCACATCTCTACCGTCGATCTGCGCCACGAGCGATGCATCGGGGAGGTCCTCCCCTGCGTCTTCTACAAACGCCATCTCGGACGAAGCAGCTCGAAGAACGAGCGGGAGATGAATCTCAGCGAGGCGCGGGGCACCCCGTGTTCTTGCTGGCTGCTCGACACGAAATGTAAGCTTCCAACGCTGGGGGCTCCCTGTTTTGATGTACGGGCTTGGCTTCGCTCCGGGAGAGGCACTCTGAGCTTCGGCAGGTGGCGTGCAGAAACCGATGACGAGAGCAGAGAGCGTGACCACGGCAAGGCGTGCGAGCATTGATGGCTCCAGTGTGATGAACTGATTGATGCTATTGGTCGCCGGTCACAGGGGCGCTACTCACGCTCCACCACACGCCGTGGCATGCCCGGCCTAACCCCGCGGCGTTGGTATCGAAGAACCAGCTCCAGAGTGCCGGCTCTGCGAGTCCAGGGAGCGGTGTCCCCGCGGGGTGCAAGTAGAAGCTCAGCGGCACGAGGAAACGCCCATCGCTGAGGTTTCCGAAGAACTCCTGCGGGTTGTCCATGAAACCGGGCGGGATCCGGCTGTAGCGGGTGTCGAGCTGATCGATATCCACAGGAACCCATCCCAGCGTGTTGCTCTCCTCGTCGTAGAGCGCAAACTCAACAAGGAAGCGCACCGCCGAAGCATTGCTTCGTCCATCTTCAAATGGCCGACCCGCTCGCGACGGGTCGGCCTCGCCCTCGTCGTACACAACGAGAAGCCGCGCCGGGAGGCCCGCCGCGCGATAGACCGCAACCAGTGTCGTCGCGAGGTCCATCTTCGAGCCCCGACCTTCAAGGAGAGTCTGCCCTGGGCTGCGAGTCTTGAACGAGGAAAGCGCGTTGAGCGCGGCGCCGGCGCCGACCGACCGTCGCATACCCGTGCCATTGGCCTGGACCGTTTCGAAGAGGCTTGCCGCGAGCCACTTTGCCAGCACCACAGGCGCTACAGACTTCGGATCCTTCCCGGACGTAGCCCCCTCGAGGAATGTCCGCACCATCTCCTCGTCGTAGAGGCCCTCGGCGTCATAGGTAATCCCAAGATCTGGCTCGAGCGCATATGCGGCTTCCGCTGGCCAATCGCCCTCGGGCCAAGACACTCGACGTGCGCGGCTCTCGTCGAACGACACGTTGTACGAAACCAGGTCCCAGGTGACATTGAGCCGTAGCAGGTTGAGGTCGTCGACACCCCGCTGCAAGAAAGCGTTCCGAACGTCGCCCCGCTCGTTGATGGTTGGCTCAAGATCCAAGACCAGCTCTGCATATCCATCGTCTGAAGCGATGAACTCGGCCTGATACGGGATCGTGATATCAGCGATCTCGACGGTCGCATCGATCGCGGGCTCACCCGCTGGATCCGCACCAAGCTGAGCGTTCGATGATGTCACGACAATGGGCCAGGCGAGCACGCCTTCGTGGTACAAGAACCCCGGGCCACCCTGCATCCCATCCCCATCGCACTCAAACCAATCGATCCCGTTCAGAGTGGTGCTGTTGGCGAGCAGCCCATTCTCGACATAGAGCCTCCGCTCGACCGGCTCCCCATCGATCTGGACCAGTTGTACTCCGAAGTCGGGCCGAAGCACCGCCCACGCTTTGACACGCCAAAGCCTCGGATCCCGGGTCTTCACGAATGGACTCTCGCCGGGAGCCTCCGGTTCCGAAGCCTGGGGCGTCTGGGGATCTCCCGGTCCTACTGGCGGTTGGGCTGATGCTTGGCCGACCAGCGGATCGCTGGCAGCGGTCGAAATCTGGGCCATCGCGTTTGCAGCACCACCGAGCACAAAGAGACTGAGGGGCAGAAGCCAAATATTCATGAGTCGGACCCCTTTTGGTCTCGTCTGGCTGGCTCGCCCAGACGGACCTCATCCTTGGTTCGCCCCGGAGAGGCCGCGGTTCTGCAAGTTGGCTATCTGCGGCTTACAGTGCAATGGCCGGCGAATCTCGCCGGGACGAACTTGGAGGCAGTATGACCGATTCCGGCACCCGCATCGAAAAAGACTCGATGGGCGAGATGGAGGTCCCGGCGGATGTCCTCTATGGGGCCAGCACCCAGCGTGCCGTGCTCAACTTCCCGGTCAGCCACCGCCCGGTGCCCGGCGAGCTCGTCAAAGCCTATGGCCTCCTCAAATCGGCCTGCGCACGTGTGAACAACCAGCTCGGTCGCCTCGACAAAGAGCGAGCCCAAGCGATCAGCGAGGCCTGCGATCAGATCGTCGAAGGCCTGACTGACCGGGGTGGGCTTGAGCGTCATTTCCCCGTTGACATCTACCAGACGGGCAGCGGGACGAGCACCAACATGAACGCGAATGAGGTGATCGCAAACCTCATCTGCGTCGCACGCGGCAAGCCGATCGGCTCCAGCAAGGACGCGGATTACCTCGCCGAGGGCGGTGTGCATCCCAACGACCACGTGAATATGGGCCAGTCTTCGAATGACACATTCCCTACGGCGATGCATGTCTCCGCGGGTCTCGCGATCAAGGCGCACCTGCTCCCGGCGTTGGAGCGGCTCACGGGCTCGCTCACGAACAAGGCCAAGGCCTGGGACGACATCGTCAAGATCGGGCGCACCCACCTCCAAGACGCGACACCGGTCCGCCTCGGCCAGGAGTTCCGGGGCTACGCCGCCCAAACCTCGCACGCGCAGAACCGTTTGCACAGAGCACTGCACGTGCTCGGCGGGCTCGCCCTCGGCGGCACGGCAGTCGGCACAGGCATCAACACACACAAGGACTTCGGCTCACTCGTCGCGGCCGACCTGACCGAGAAGACAGGCATCCATTTCCGAGAGGCGACCGACCACTTCGAAGCCCAGAGCGCCAAAGACGGGTTCGTCGAGGTCTCCGGCATCTTGCGCACGATCGCTGTGAGTCTGAGCAAGATCGCGGGAGATATCCGTCTCCTCGGCTCGGGCCCTCGCTGTGGCCTGGGTGAACTGAAACTCCCGGCGGTCCAGCCCGGTTCGAGCATCATGCCAGGCAAGGTCAACCCGGTGATCTGCGAGAGCATGGTGATGGTGTGCTGTCGCGTGCTGGGGAACGATCATGCCGTGACAGCCGGCGGGCTTGGAGGTGTCGGCAGCCTGATTAACCTGAACGTCGCGATGCCGATGATGGCGGCCAGTCTTCTCGAGTCGATCCACCTGCTGGCGAACGCGTGCGACATGTTCAAGACAAACCTTGTCGATGGGCTCGAACCCGACCGCGAGCGTTGCGCCGAGCTGATCGAAGGCTCGCTCGCGATGTGCACGAGCCTGGCACCCGTCGTCGGCTACGACAAGGCAGCTGCGATCGCGAAGACCGCTTACGCTGAGGGAAAGACCGTCCGCGAAGTCGCGATTGAGCAGCAGGTGATGCCGGAAGCAGAACTCGCAAAGCTGCTCGATCCGCGGTCGATGACCGAGCCTGATCAGGAATAACGCAAGCCGGATCGGGTGAGAGCGGCCGCATCACTCTGGTCCCACGGCCAGATTCGGGAGCCCGATTACCCGCTCAACCCCCGAGCACCACGCCCATCAGCCAACGACCCAGTGTCAAGATCAGCGCAAGCCCTAGGGCAGTCATCAAAAGCCCGACACCGATGATGTCACGGACCCGTAGCTCACCCGAACTGAAGGCGATGGCGTTCGGGGGCGTGCTCACCGGGAGTACCATCGCGCAGGAGCAGCACAAGGCGATCACCATTGTGCTTTCCTGAGCGAACCCAACACCCAAACCGATGCTGATGGGCATGAGCAGATTCGCGGCAGCGGTGTTACTCATCACACAACTGAGGCCACAAGCAACGCTGCCAAGAACTGCACCAATCCAGAGCGGCGAAAGGCCTTCGGGCAAACCATCCACAATCCAGCTCGCGAGACCCGTGTGCTCGATCACCACACCGAGGCACAACCCACCGCCCATGAGGACCAAAACGTCCCATGGGAGATGACGGAAGTCGCGTACATCGAGAATGCCCGTCGCGAAGAGCAGGATGACAGGCACGAGGCCTGCGGTACCGCTTTGAACTCCGATGCGATTGCCGATAAGCCAGAGCGTCACGGTCAGTACGGTTGTGCTCAGCACCAGTGCCCAGCGCCAGTCTCGGCGAACGCGTGGTGCCTCGGGGATTTTGGATCGCATCGGCGCCCCACGATACATCAGCATGACCACCCCCCAACCGGCTATGAGCAGGACGATGACGACCGGGATGCCGATCAGCATCCACTGGCCGAACGTCGGCGCCTGACCCGCCTGCTGCAGCGACTGGAGAGCGATCGCGTTCGGAGGCGTACCCACGGGTGTGCCCATGCCACCGATGTTTGCTGCCACCGGGATCGACAGGATCAGCCCTCGCTTTGCGCGGTCTCCTTCAGGGATCTCCTTGAGCAGCGGTGCGGCGATCGCGATCATCATCGCGGCGGTCGCGGTGTTGCTGAGCCACATGCTCAGGAATGCGGTCACAACCATGATTGCCGCGACAAGAAGCGGATACGACCCATGTGCATTCAGGAGGACTGCACGGGCCACCTGCTCATCAATGCGCAGCTTCTTGAACCCGGCCGAGAGCGTGAAGCCGCCCAAGAAGAGCAAGATTACGTTGCTCGCGAAGGGCGCCGTAAACGATCCCGAGCCGACATCGACCTGCGGCTCAATCCACAGCAACGCGAGCGCCAACGTGCCGATACTGGTGACATATAGGGGAACCGCCTCGGTCATCCAAAAGATCGCCGCGGTGATAAGCAACGCGAGCCCGCTGGAGGCCGCGGGCGAGAGCCCAACTGACGCACCGAGACCAGTAGCTGCGGATACACAAACTAACCCGGCGGTGAGTCCGACCGGGACCACACGACGCAGGCTCTTCATGGTTCCCACCCGTCCCCGAGCTCTCCCGACCGGGGCAAGTCCGGAACCGATTTTATGCATCCGTCTCTAGTTCGACGACTCGTCTAAGCGGCCCAACAGCAACGTGCGTTCCGCACGCGCCGATTGCCCCTCGGCTGAAAGCGGTAACGGGATCGTCTGCCCCGCTTGCCACAGCGGAACCTGATCGAGAAGCCGATCGCTCCCGAGCCATCCGTCTTGCCCCCCAAGGAGCACGACCCGGTTGTCGTCCAAGGTTCCCATGTCGCACAGCAGCCTGGAGTTCGCGCCGAAGTCTGTGCTGTGCTGTCGCCCGCTGACTCGGTGTGCGCCCTTGAAGATTGTCGAACTGGATCCGTCGTACGGCAGGTCACCGAACCGGTAGGCGCGGCCCAGAAGCGGGATATACCCGATCGGATGCTCAAGCCGAAGCCGGTGGAAATCTCCCCACGTGGTGCCCGGCTCCCAGACTTCAGACGCAGCATGAAAGGCCTGATCAATCACAGCGCCGCCATCCAGCTGGAGATCCTCGGCAACGAATCTGTGAACGTACGAGCCTTCTCGAATCATGCCGACAATCGACTCGCTATAGCGGTCGGTATAGAGCAGATCGATCAGCTCGCTCAGCACGATCTGATACGCGGCCGCGCCGACCGAGTCACGGTCGTAACGGCCGTCCCACAACGCGATCGCGGCCTTGAGGCCGCCCTCTGGATACTCCACATCCCGCGACGCAAGCCGCTGCGCGACCTCGAACGACGCGCCTGAATAGGTGTCACGCTGTATCTCGGCGAGGTCGTCGAGGGTGTAGGTCTTGTCTTCGCTCAAAAGCTCCTGCATGCGCACGACGCGGTCGTTCGAGTTGCCCTGGGGGACCAGAGGCGGCGTCATTCGCACGGGAACGTTGTTTGCGCTAACCAGGAACCCTGCCTCCGGGTTGTACGAGGCGGGCAACTCGTTGCTCGGGATGCCGGGACCCCACGCGAAACGCTCATCGCGAGGGGAAACAGCGCCAATCCGAGACGAAGCGGCAGCCGCGGGAACTGCTTCGATCGCCATGATCTGGCCAATATTGCCCGAAGCGTCTCCGTAGAGGATGTTCTGGCCGCCGGCTGCATACGTCGCGAAGGCCTCTCGGAATGACTCAAAGTCTCCAGCGGTGCTCGCGCGGAAGAACGCGGAACTCTCGTCGCTCGGAAAATGGCCGCGCCAACGCATGGCATACTCGCCTTCTCCGATGCGCTTGAGCAACCCGGCGTCAGAGATCACGGGCCCGAATGCCGACTCACGGACTCTGGCCTTCCGATCGAACCAGAAACGAACGGCGATGGACTCCTCGCGGGTCATCGTGGTGTCCCAGCCCTCGGGAAGCTGATAAAGCACCGATGACGAGCTCTGCATGTTCGTGCCTGTCCAGGCGACCTGCTCGCTGCGTCCAACAAGAACGAAGGGAAGAGTCGGGATCATCAGGCCGACCGCAGCACGGTCCGGTGTGCGGTACCCCAGCACACACCAGATATTCGGCTGCGGCAACCCAAGGTGCGGGTCGCTGGCAACCAACGCACCGCCAGAAACGCTCCGCTCCCCGGAGACAACGAACGCGTTCGAGCCCGTCCGGCCTATATCGGTGAGCACGCTCAGTTCGTGCGAGACCTCGGGACCGAAGCTCGGGACTCCGCGATCGGCGAACGCCCAGAGCCGCTCGACGAAGTCCTCGTGGCCGAGCTGTCCTTCGTACGCGAATACGGAGAGCCAACGGCCCCAGTTGATGTCCACACTCGCGAGCCGGGCGAAGGTCAGGACGTCAGCGGCCGTCCATGGGTCGTTGTAGCTGAAGCCGAGGGTGAAAGCATCCGCGGGCCGCCGGCGGATCGACTGCTTGTAGTCGTTGACTCCCTCGACGTACTTGGTGATCCAGGTCCGGGTCTCGACCGGGAGATCTTGCTCCATCTGCGCGACAGCGCGGTCAAGGTCGATCGCGCGAATCGCTTCGTCGATGCCCGCCGCGAGGGGCCCACCCATCTCCGCGAGTCTCCCCTGGCTGACGCGGCGGAGGAGCTCCATCTGGGAGAGCCTCAGGTGGGCGTGGACAAGACCAATTGTGTAGGCCGCGTCGGCGTCTGACTGGGCCGTAATCGAGGGGATGAGGTGCTCGTCGAACGAGATCTCGACGGGCCGGCCGAGGCCTGGCCAGTCTCGATCGAGTGCGTCGAGCCGGGCCAAGCCGTCGATCGAGCCCTGCTTCGGGGGCGTGGCGACGCAACTGACCATCGCACCAGAGATCCCCAGCACAGACAGGAGACCCATGATCCCGACGAGAACCCGCCGGCGCCACTGGCCAAGGCGGCGACGAGTTGGCTTCGCGAAATCACGCTCATGCTGGGACGGTTTCTCGGTCATGGGCGGGTATTCGGTAGGGTCCGCGGCCTTGGATGCCCCGAAGGGGATGAGCGGCCGCGCGGCGCGTTGACACCCACTACACTCACGCGAGTTGCGGGCGTAGCTCAATGGTAGAGCGCCAGCCTTCCAAGCTGGATGTTGACGGTTCGAGTCCGTTCGCCCGCTTTCTGTGCCTCGTCCTGGCTCAGATAGTCGATAGCCAACGCTCAAGGGGTGGTGATAGGAAACACCACGTAGTGGCTCTGCCTCCGGTAGATCCCGGTTGTATCGCTGCCATCATCGAACGCCTGCTCCATTGCGTCCTGATGCTCCCGAGTAGTGGTATGAATAGAGAGGTTCGGACCGTGGTCGGCGATGCCCGAACCGGGCCCATTCCAGTCCCACGCCCGTCCAAACGGCGACGGCTTC
The DNA here is from genome assembly GCA_039186605.1 of Planctomycetota bacterium. GTDB lineage: Bacteria > Planctomycetota > Phycisphaerae > Phycisphaerales > UBA1924 > JBCCZZ01. The sequence continues at coordinate 51,194 of JBCCZZ010000011.1, forward strand.
GCAAACACATCGGCTTGTAGATAGATCGAGAGTTCAGGGGGCATCTCTCCAACCGCTGCGTTCGGTGGGAGACCGCCCCAATCGATCTGGTAGAGCTTGGCCGCACGATCGATGCTGAGGAAGCTGGAGTGCGCTGAGTTATACCGTGACCGGGTTGAGATACTCGAGAACGCCGGAACTGCGATCGCCACGAGCACGCTTGTTATCACGATCACGATCACCAACTCGACGAGCGAGAAAGCTGGTCGAGGCCGGGCGCTCGGTACGTGATGCCGATGAGAGCAGGCGCTTGTACGTAGACCCACCTAATCTCGATCGGGCCAGCACATGTGGCGCCTTTGGCCATTTCGGGTCCAAGACCACAAAACGAGTAGGCCAGGTGGTACCAGTCGTTACACAGGCTCTAGTTCAACCCGTTTCTGATGTCTCCCACGGGTACTACGAGAACCCGGACTTTGAAGCACCCCCCATCGCTGTGCCGGGTGCAATCACCCTGTGCGCCGTATACGGAGACCACCAAGTGCGCCGGGATGACCTTTGGAGGCCGTTCGGCAAGACCCTAACGCCCCACGGCTACGAAGCCTGTCACATCGCACGGACCAGCAGATCCCCACACCAGGGCGGACCACCCGGCCCCGTGGTACAAACTGCGTATGCGACTGCCAACTGCGGATGTAGGTGCTGAGCCCGCCTGGTCGGGACAAGAGATCGCTCCGCTGGGAGCACAACTGGTCACCCGGGGTGGTGAACCGGTACTTCTGAGGTCCGACGGGCGATCGCGAGTGTTCCTCGGAGCGCTGACCGACCGGGCCGGACATGTACACGAGTGGCTTGAACTGTGCGTAACAGACGAGGGGACGGAGGCATCACTCGCCGCCTGCGCCCGAGCCCTAGCAACCATCGATCCAGGGTCCCTGGTTGACAGCCCGAAGAGCAAGGTGGCCGCAGGCGATGAGCACAACGGAAATGCCCCTGACTCCGGGATCCACCCCAAACTCGGCGGGTCTACGGACCGGCTCCTCGTCCGGCGGCGGCCCGCGGCGATGCTTGTCGAGTGTGCCGATGCGTTGTCGGACCTGAGAGACAGCGTTGGCGCTTCGTCCGTGGATCTGTCGATCCCTCGCGAAGTCAGATCGGCAACAGGCGGCGAGGGCCTGGAGACGGCAACCGGGTTCTTCCTTTCACACGAGGGAGCGTGGGGTCGCACCCTCGAGACACTCCACCTCAAGCTCTCTTTGATCCTTGGATGTTGCCAACGGGTGGCTTCGTTCTCACGCACACTCGGGCGACCAATCCTCGAGCTCAACGAGTCGTCGTTCGGGGTGTTCAGGCCCGACATCGCCGACGGGATGCCTGCCTGGTGGGCGTGCCGCGTGACGCTGCTTGAGATGGGCTCAGCAGAGCCGATCGAGAGCCTGCCGGGGGGGTTCCTCAGCGGCCGCTCAACCCGATCCATCTATCGTGGCGATGAAGCAGACACCGTTGCTGGAACATGCGAACTCCGTGCACGCACGCTGGACGAACTCCCCGACGGCGGGTCCGTTCTGAGCGGAACCCTCCAAACAGACGAGCCATTCAAGCAGAACAGCCTTGTGCGGGTGTTTGTGCCAAGCCAGGGTGACCGGGTCGAACTCCTGCTTGAAACAAGCAACGATGATGCACTATCCGCGGGCGAGGTCCGGTTCCGAGCGGGAATCCCCGAATCTGCAGACGCGACGCAGCTCAAATCCACGGTGGTCGGCATCCCGATCCGCCAACTCGCGTTCGAGACCATCCCGAATGCGGGCATCGGCGCTGACCTCTATTCCCTAGGAGTGCTCGCGCTGCGCGTGCTTTTCGGAACTGAGGACCGCTCACTCGCCGAGACGATCGATGATCTCTGGGGTTTGGCACGGGCCGCGCATGAAGCGGACGATCACGAATCCATCGCTGAGGCGATGGCCTCGCTGGCGAGCGACGAACCTAGATGGCGGACGGGACTCGGGCCACAGCGGCTCCTCCGTCCGACCGGCTCGCCAGAAGACGCATTCGATGCGCTCCCCCCGTCGCTCTGGTGGCCGGTGATCGCGACGATCGCCCGGCTCTTCCCGGGGCTCACGCCAGAATCGTTCGTGACCGACATCATCGGCAAGCGGTCCAATCTCTACGAGGCCCCCACCGACGCGGCAGGCGCGTTCGAAGATCTCTGCGTCAGGACCCGGAGCCTCCTCGCGGTTGACTGGCGGTACACTCGTGAGATTCATGGGCTGATCCGTGAGCGGCTCGGCACGACCACGACGTAAAGGCAGAATCGTCCGAAGGACGGTCAGTGGAGGCGGGGAAGACATGGTTCTCAAGATGGCTCGGTTGGCCTTCTGCGCGGCATGCCTGGCAGCCGCGATGAGCATGGTCGGGTGCGGCTCGTCGTCTGCGACTGGCAAGTACAACGTCGAGGTCGCACTCGGACCCGGCATGGTTGATCCAGAATCGGGTGCGGTGAGTTCACTCGAAGTTGATCTCGTAGGTGTAAATGAGACCGAATCGGCCCGCTGGACTTCATACCCGCTGAGCCAGTATTTCTCTGGCGCCGATCAGCTTCGCAACGATGCATCGAAAGTCACCCTCGCATTCACAACCGATGAATCCGGCACCAAGATTCTGGCACGCAACGACGAGATCTGGGAGGACTGGCGCGGCCGCAACGCCGATCAGCTCTTCGTTCTGGTGAACCTGTTGGGCGTCGATCAGGATCTACCAGGTGATCAGGATCCGAGGAGGCTGATCTTGCCCCTCAGCAAGAACCGCTGGTCAGGCAACACGCTCGAAATCGAGATCCGCCCGAGCCGCGTGGTGTGCCAGACACCGCTGAAGCCTGTTGATTAGGCGCGTTTCTGCACCCGATTCGTTCTGAGTGTGTGTGAGGGGCCGATGCCACCGACAGCTGCCCTTGAGGACTCCCGCGGCTCACGCACCTTCTGGCGAACCGCGACGCGCTCCGAACGGTACGAACGCGACAGTGCAGGTCAAGAGTTGCGAATCGTCGGCCTCGGTGATGCTTCGAGCATACTGACGAGAGATCAGTATCTCACGGCAAGCGAAGAGTTCTTGGAAGCGGCCGTGCAACTGCGTCGCGCAAGCGACGCTGGAGCGTCGTCTCTGCTCAAAGTCAGAGCGATCGACCGAGCCCGCGCGGAGGTCGCACTCGCCTGGTTCCCGATCACGGTAGCCGACGCGATCCGGGCCTCGGTCGCACCGAGCGACGCGGCGATCCGAGTGATCGTGGACGCCGGGCTGTCTGCAATTGAACAGATGATCCACCTTCGTGATCGTGCGCACGGCGCGATCGCCGCAGAGAACGTGTATCTCGATACGAGTGGGATCACACCACGAGCCTCGATCGGCCTTTGCGCCCCATCAAGCGAGGTCTCGCAATCCGGCTCGGTTGCGGCAGATCTGTGGGACCTTGGCCGGCTCATCTTCGAACTCGTCAACCGCTCGCCGTACAGCGAGCTCGGCGCCTGGCCACTCGCCAGCGGCGCAGCATGGGACGCGCTCGGCTCATCGGGCGAGGCGTGGCGCGGGCTCTGCAACGACCTACTGAACCCGGACGCTTCAAAGCGACCTTCGGTTTCTCGCGCGATCGAGATGCTGCGCACCGTGCCCGAAGTCCGGGAGCATCGCAAGAAGTCAGGCTGGATCTGGGGTCTAGGTGCGGCAGCGCTGGTGGCGGTGGGCTCGGGTGGCTATCTCGCGTCCCACATTCTGGGGAAGGAGGGTGCGGTCGTCGTCCCGGATGGCTGGAACTCCGTCGCAGAACGGCAGTGGCGCGAGCTGTGTGAAAAGACCGAGGCTTGGTTCCTGCGCCTTGCCACAGAGCTTCCTGGAGCGGCAGCGGTAGACAACGAACATATCAACACTCGCGTCCTCGGCCCGATCGCTTCGGCGCGTGAGGCGGGCAGCCCACTCGATCCACGCACGATCGCTGGCCGAGAGGACCGGGTCGATCGGCGCACCATGGCGGTGGCCGGCTCGATCCCACCCGCAGCGCAGACACAACAAGCCATCGACAATACCGCCACGGCGCTCGAAATCGTTCGCGCGGTCGAAGCCGCCCTCAGCCCTGAGGGCTGGCCCGACTTGAGCCGGGTGATCCAACACGCAGGCTCGTGGCGCGAGCGGGGCTGGCGCAATGCGAGTTCCGCTCTCGAAGCCAGAGTGGAAGCGGCACAACCGATGCAGGGGGCGGCGCTCGCGGCTGCGATTGATGCGCTCGTGAACGCCCACCAAGCCTCGTCTGCAACCGAAGACAACTGGGCCTCGGTTTCAGGTGTATCCAACGATCTTGAGGCGTTGGATGACCCGCTCCTGAGTCGGTTCAGAGCATTCGCAGAATCCGAAGCCGCGATAACCGACAGCCCCGAGGGTCTGGCAGAACGGACCGCGGAACTCGCACAGCTTGGACGCGAGCTCTTAGCCACAAGCCTAAGCAGGCTGCCTGAGATCGATGCGGCGTTGCTCCGGGAAGAGATCGCGGCGTACCAAGTCGATGCGCCGGACGAGGGCGACTTCAGGGCCTGGCTGACCGCAGCCGTCGATCCTGTCTACACGCGTTTCGATCTGTCCATCGATCCACACCCAGCGGACGCACTGTCTGAGCAACGGTTGGAGCTCGCGGCGAGGATCAGCGCAGCCCCGGGGGACGGCATCGATGCCACGGCTCCGGAACTCCGTTCGATCCAAGCCCGTGCAGACAGCCTGGAATCCGAGATCTTGACACTCGCCTCAAGGCCCTGGAACAGACGCACTAGCGACGCCTTGCGTGCGGACGCGACCGCGATTCGGGAAGGACTGGCGACACTCGCACGCGACACCGAGGACCTCGAAGCGGCCGCCCGAATGGACCCGACCGCCTATATCGAGACACTGCGGGCACAAGCTTCGATCGTTACACCGCCATCGGTAACACTCGACGGCGCGTGGCAAGCGCGACGTGACGCCGCGATACTCGCGTTCGAGTCCGATGGGAACCGACTTGCGTTCTTGCGCCTGATCGGCGATGCACAGCAAGAGATCCGGGATCTGTCCGATCGTGTGCCGCTCGCGCAGCTCGCGGCCGTACGGCCTTCACGATTGGACTCCGAACGTTTCTTGTCAGCGTTCACGACGCTGAGGGAAACGGCTCTTGCAGAATCGCTCGCTGCCGACGGGGAATCCACGGGACTGCTGAGTTTCGAAACTCTCGCTGACTCGGCGCGCGAGATGCTCGCTGACATGTCACTCGCTGAGGAGTTGCTTGATGACCTGCGAGGCACGGATGAACCGGACACTGAAAACCGGACAGCCGGCGGATTGATCGAATCGTGGCTGACCAGACCTGAGTTCACAAGCCTGTCGGGAGAGACCGTCTTCGCCGATCTGATCGGGCTCTATCGTGGCGTTGCGGCCGCGGAGCGATCCGATGCCCCTGATTCGCTGATCCAAGATTCAGAGCTTACCGATCCCATACGTTTCGCGGCCTGGCGCCGACTCGACTCAGCCGGCCTAACCGATACCACCGCCGCTGGGTTCGCATCAGCGACAGAGATAGGTCGTGAGCTTGCGGCTCGGTTAGACGACGAGGCAAGGCGTGCGGACATATTCGCGGAGGTGCAGCTCCGAACGAGCGAGCGCTGGGGCAGGCTCTGTCTTGGTGCCGAAAACAGCGTCGAACTGTCTGCAATGCTCGATAGCGGCATGGCACTCGGGCTGAACCCCGCCGACGCACCCGACCGAACAACCGCATACAACGCGACATTGCACGCGTTTTCAGAAGCTTTCAAGGCATCGTTGGACGACGATATTGCGCGACAGCAGACCGAGGCGTTCCTGGCTGCGCTCGACGCCGGGGCGGACACAGATCTGGCCCGCGCACTCCGCGAACTGCTCGATCCGGAACGCGACATCGGACCCGGAGCAAACCCGGCCCGACTGGGCCCCGGCACTGCGGGCTGGGCACTCACAGAGGCCGCGACCGACAACACGCGCGTCGTGTATGGGTTCCCAGCACGAGCACCCGTGGTATCGATGGCGTTTAGTGTCGTGTTCCCGGAGGGTCAGGACCCCGTGTACTTGGCCGAGCAAGAGCTCTCGGTCGGGACGCTCGGTACGGTCGCGAGCGATCGGCGAGCATGGAACGAGTTGGGAGGATTCGACACATGGCTTGAGCTAGCGGAGCAACGCTCAGGCGGCGGAGGATCGGCAGCGTGGACAGGGCCCCGTTCTTGGCGTTGGGCAGGGTCTCAGTTCGCGCGTAATGTCTCTTGGGTCTTCAGGCATCCCACGATGTCGCAAGACGCGAACGGGCTAATCCCGCTCATCGCGCCAGGCACTGACCCCGCACAAAACCCGCCACCCCGTGTCGAGCACCCCGTTCAGTGGATAAGCCCCGCGGCTGCCCAGGCGTTCGTGTCCCTGATCGGTTGTGACATACCGACAGCGCTTACGTGGGAAGCGGCGAGACGAGCGGAACTGGCCACCGGCGCCGAGGGCGTACCGAACCTCCGCGACAGGGCCTGGGAACAGCAACGCGACTACACAATCTCCCGTCGTGGAGAGGGGCGACAGGCGGAATGGCCCGATGGCGGCGTGTTCGATGACACCGACGCACCGACCCGCGCGAGTGCGTCCGCCCTCGACTCAGTCGATGGCGTGGTCTGGTTTACAAGAGCCAGCGAGGGCCCAGGCGTTGTGTTCAAGAACCTCGTCGGCAACGTCGCTGAGTTCGTGGTGATGGACGACGGCTCGACAGGGGTGATCGGATCCTCGGCGCTGAGCCCCTGGGGGCCGGAAGACGCAGGTATCGCCAGGCCAGTGGACGGGGCGAGTCCGAGCGGCTGGTCCGATGTGGGCCTCCGCCCGGCCTTCGACGCGACGGGTGTGCGGTTCCAGCGACCGCTCGCCGCGGAAGTCGCATCACTGCTTGACCCGCCGCCCTACGTGCTGGGTGGGAACTGAGCCGCGTGCCGCGCGTCAGTTGACGCCGTCGGTCTCGCTCGGGTGCGTCGTGTTGCTCAGGGCGAGCGTTGAACGCTGGCTGTAAATGAACAGCGCTCGGCCTGCGGCATCCGAGGCGCCGAGCGCCAACCCCTCTTCCTGCGCTGTGACGACCGTGGTCCTCGGCGCATGGCCGGCACATCCGCCGAGGGTGATCAGAGCCATCGCTGAAGCGAGCGTCCTGAGACGAGTTCGAGTGTTTGCACGCATCATGAGCCTCCCTTGCACAGACACGATCGGTGACTCCGAAACGCGAATGAGCCCGATCCTCGGCATCAGGCTCGATCTGGCCTTGCCCGATCTGCCGGGCCCCGACATACGCCCCGGCCGGAGTCCATTGCGAAGAAATCTGTGCAGATCAGTTGCACCCCGGCCTGCCGCATCCGGTGCCGGGTTCCGATATGCTCTTTAGCCTGACCTTGGGCGTTGCGCACACCCGTTCAGGGCGGGCGGTCCGGCTCACCGGGACCTCCCCGTTGGGTCGCCTCTCTTATCTTGCGGACGACCCGTGAGCGCAAGGGCGGGGTTCGGGTGAAGTTTCTGTTCGTGGCGGAGGCCGCGGACACCCGTAGGAGCCAGGGGGGATCGCTGTGAGCAACGGTTCAAAGAGCCAGGCACTGCCGCCCGACGCATTGGCCGCCCGGCTGCGGGCGATGCAGGTGGATCTCGCCGATGAGCCTGCGGAGACCAGACGCGGCTACCTCGCCGATGAGATCGACGCAGCGCTGGCGGCCTTGGTCCCAGAAGAACGAACGGCCTACCTGGAAAAACTGAAGGACCGCTTCCCGGCTTGGGACGCGGTGGAGTACCGCGTCGGCGGGGGTGAGGGCCGCACCGAGCCCGCAGCGGACGACGATCAACTGGCCGACCCCTTTTTCCTGGTCGAGCGGCTGGCACGCGTCGCGCCGACACTCGACGAAGCCAAGCGACGGGCTCTTACGGACCAGCTGTCTAAGGCCGGGGTGTTGGTTCTCGATTCGGATCGCCCCTGGACCGAGGAAGCCGAGGAACGCATCACCCAAGCCGCCCCGCTGCCAGAAGGGGCACGCATCGACCCAACCCGGGTTGCCGATGCCGTCGCCTCGCTCGCTGCGGTATGTCACAGCCTGGATCAACTCGGCTGGAGCACCTGGAAACAGATCGCTCCGAAGAGCGCGATGCGCCGGCGGGCGCCGATCCGGGAAACCATCGGCGGCTTTCTCTCGACCGACCAGCGTGCCAGCAAGCCCCAGCTAGATGAGGATCTCGAGCGGCTCCGCAAGCTCGTCGCAGGGCTGGTCTCCGCGATCAGCCAGGTCGGGCCCGTGGTATTCCAGATGATGGAGTCGCAGAGCCCGGAAAAGATCGAGCAGCTCTCCAAGCTCGAGAAGCGGTGGCATGAGGGCGCGGAGACCGCGTGCTGGCGCAAGTACCAGGAACTCGCGGGATCGCTCGACGAAGCGAGCGTCGAAGCTCGGGTTCTGGAAGCGGTCTCGGACTATGCCGAGTCTCTGATCGGCGGGCAGACAAGATGAGCGGGTCGGTGTTGCACGTACCCACCTTGTGTATGGGTCGCGCCGAGGCGCAGCCCGTGGGAGTCAGCGGATGACGCAGTTGCACTGGCACGAGGGCCTGTTCCTCCAGCCCCATCACCTCCAGCTCATGCAGCGGCGCATGTATGACGCCCTGAGCGAAGAACGCCGCCGACAGCGCCCCTACCCCTACGGACTGGTTGAAGCCGAGCTGTCCGCGGGCGAGCTCGAGAATAAGAGGGTCCGCTTCGATAGGCTCCTCGCCGTGATGCCCAGCGGTGTTGTCGTCGACGCTCCGCGCGGCGCTTGGCTGAGCGCACTCGACATCTCTGACGCCTTCGATGCATCGAGCGGATCGCTCACGATTCTCCTGGGCGTGCCCCTTTACTACGAGGGTCGTGCGAACGCGATCGAGACCACAGCCGCGGCGTCCGAACAGTCTGCCCGGCGGATATTCCGTGTTGTCGAGAGCGAGCTGACGGATGAGAACACCGGTGAAGGCGCCCAGGCGGTGCTCACACGAAAAATCAACGCTCGCCTCGTCATCGAGGGCGAAGACACAAGCGATCTCGAAACCATTCCCGTGCTCAGAATCGTTCACGGCACGGGTCAGGACACGGGTGTCCCAACTTCCGACCGTACGTTCGTGCCTCCCTGTATCTCGAGCAACGGGTCGCCTGTCCTGCAGGGCCTGCTTCGTGACATCGCCAATCAGATCGAGGCGACCCGCGAGGAGCTTGTGGTTCAGCTATCCCGGGGCGGATTCGACATCGAGACCATACGCGGTGCTCAACTGCAGCAGCTGCTGAGGCTTCGCACGTTCAACCGGTTCGCGGCCAGCTTCCCTGCTCGGGTCTCCGCACCGGGCGGAGTGGATCCGTTCGAGGCATATCTGGAACTGCGTGAGCTGCTTGGTGAGTTGGCGGCGCTCCACCCCGACGCCGATAGCTTCCCCGCGCCGGCGTACAACCACGACGATCCGGCACCGGTGTTCTTCGAGATTGCCCAGCGGGTCCGCGGCGTTTTCAAGCCCGTCGGCATGGCGACCTGGCTCCGCTCGGAGTTCGCACGGGACGGCGATCTCCTCGTCGCGGCGCTGACCGACGAGCACCTCGAGAAAGCCAACGAGTACTTCCTCGCGATCCAAAGCGGGCAAGATCCGCGAGAGGTCGCGAAGCTGGTCGAGGACGCCGACGAGTTCAAGCTGATGCCCAAGAGCATGGCGCAGGCACGGGTTCGAGGCGTGCGGCTCGTCGAGGAACGCCACCCGCCCGTCCAGCTCCCGAGCAAGGTGGGGCTGACGTACTTCAGACTCCTGCGCGCCGAGAGCGCTCGCGCCTGGGATAGAGCCAGCGAAGAGAAGGAACTCGCGATCCGCTTTGCAGGGATCGACGGGGCGATGGTTGATCAGGCAACACTCTATATGACGGTGCCGACATGAACCGGCAGTTGGGGAGACTCTGAGCGATGGTCGTTGCAGGGAAGCGAGGAGTTCGGGCATGAGACTGGCCGAGGCCTGTGAGCCGCTGTTTCAGTATGTGTGTCGGCTGAATCGCTCGGCACGCAAGGGTGTCCACATGGAGGCCTCTGTCGCGCGCAGCGAGGTGCTGGGCAGGCTGGCGGATGTGCGCTCGAAGGTGGCGGGCAAGCCTGGGATGACCGACCAGTTCGACAAGGTCGAGTTGCCACTGATCTACTTCGTTGACTTCATGATCAAGGAAAGCGACGCGTCGTTCGCGAAGGAATGGAAAGAACTCGCTCACGAACGCAACAAGCTCGCGGGTGACGAGGAGTTCTTTGATCTACTCGACGAGACGCTAGCGGATTCCGGGCCAGAGGCTGCAGAGCGACTCGAGGTGTTCTACACCTGCATGGGCCTCGGCTTCACCGGCTTCTACACGGGCCAGCCCGAATACCTGCGCAAGAAAATGATGGAGATCTCAACGAGGCTCCGCTCCGTGCTCGAGGAGAATCCGGGCTCACGTGTCTGCCCGGAGGCCTACCAGCACACCGACACGAGCGATCTAATCCAGCCGCCGGGGCGGAGCGTGGTGGGCATCGTCATCGCACTCGCCGGGCTGATCGTGCTCCTCTTCACAATGAACGCATACCTCTACAGCAGCAGCGCTCGGGGGCTTGAGTCCTCCCTCAGAACACTCGCGCCGACTTCTGCCGAGCAGCCCACAGATGAAGGAGATGGGCAATGATGCTCCCGCTGGGCCCGCTGGCGAAACTCCCAGGCCCGATCAGAGTGTTCGTCCCGATCGTGAGCGTTGGCTCGCTCCTTGGGATGGCTTGGTTCCTGGGCGACACGACGGCGCTGCTCATCGTGCTGGGTGGGCTCGTGCTCGTCGCGCTCCTGATCGTCGCCTACGTGCTCATTCTCAAGGCGATCGACAAGAAGAAGTCTGATCCGTTTGCGGCACAGCTGATGGAGAACAGCTCCGCGGCACCCGACGGGCTCAACGACGCCTCGCGTCGCGCGAGGCTCGACGACCTCCGGAAGAAGTTCGAAGAGGGCGTCGGCACGTTCAAGCAGCACGGCAAGGACATGTACAGCCTGCCCTGGTACCTGCTCGTTGGGGAGCCGGGGTCGGGCAAGACAGAGGCGATCCGGCGCTGCAACGTCGGCTTTCCGCCGGGGCTCCAGGACCAGCTCCAGGGCGTGGGCGGCACCATCAACATGAACTGGTGGTTCACGAATCAGGCGGTCGTGCTCGACACGGCGGGCCGCCTGATGTTCGAGGAGGTCGAGCCCGGAGCGACGAGCGAGTGGAAGGACTTCCTCCGCCTGCTGCGCAGCGCCCGGAAGAACTGCCCGATCAACGGCATGCTCCTGCTGATACCAGCGGACAGCCTCGTGAAGGACACCGCCGAGTCACTCGAGAAGAAGGGCGGCAAAATCGCCGAGCAGCTCGACGCGATCCAACGCGAGCTTGGCGTCCGATTCCCCGTCTTCGTCATCGTGAGCAAGTGTGACCTGATCAATGGGTTCCGCGAGTTCTTCGACGACATCAGCGACCCTCAGCTACAGCACCAGATCCTGGGCTGGTCGAACCCAGAAGAACTGGACGACCCGTTCAAGACGGAGCAGATCGACCGCTACTTGGCGGAGGTTGGCGATCGGCTCAGCAAACGTCGCGCCTCCCTCTTGCTTGACCCCGTTAATAGAGAAGACCAGAACGGACGGCGCGTGGATGAGGTCGACGCACTGTTCGCATTCCCGGACAGCTTTGCGGCCCTCGCCCCGCGTCTGAAGCGTTACTTGGAGATGGTCTTCACGCCGGGCGAATGGTCGAACAGACCGCTGTTCCTTCGGGGGATCTACTTCACATCCTCGATGCGCGAGGGCTCCGCGCTCGACGCGGACCTGGCAGAGGCGCTCGGGATGAGCGTTGAATCTCTTCCCGAGGGCCGAGTCTGGGAGAAGGACCGGGCGTTCTTCCTTCGAGATCTCTTCCTGCGCAAGGTCTTCGAAGAAAAAGGGCTTGTTACGCACGCGAGCAACACGCGCCAGCTCCAGTCGCGCCGACGGATGATGATCCTCGGCTCGGCGTGCGGCGCGGTCGTACTACTCCTTCTGCTCACCTGGCTGGGTGGCCAGTCGTTTAGCAAAAACGTCGGCGGACCGCGAGCGTTCTGGGAGGAGGTCGCCTCCGAGTTCGGCGATGCATCCCCAGGTGAGATGGCGCTCGTCGCCCCGCGATTCCAGGGCTCTACAGACTACGAGTACCGGGGCGAGAACGAGCTTGAGGTCGGACGCGTCGAATCAACCCTTGCCGGATTCGGCCCGGCGACCCTTGAACGCGTACAACGCCCGCTTCGGATCCCGTTCATCTTTAGGCCAGTCGCGGCGTTCAGCGGCGATCTTGACCGGGCCCGTAAGGAAGCGTTCCGCGGGATGCTCCAGACGATCGCGCTCGAACCCGCGATCACCGCAGCGAGGGAAAAGCTGCTGGCCGACGACGTGCCCGCAGGCCCAGAGCGTGCGGCCGCGCTCGCCGCTTTGCTGAGGCTCGAGACCCTCAGCCGCGGTGCCACGCCCCGTGGGGATGGGCCAGATCCGGAGGAACTGCTGCCCGGGCTCATGCCTGTTGTTCTAACGGATCCGGCGCAACTGGAACAATACCAAAGAGAACACGCTGAAGACCTCGCCGATTCCGTCGAGTGGGCGTTCGAGGATGACTGGCCCGCCCCCGGGTTAGTCGGCCCCGACAACTGGCGTGCCGCATCTGCAGGTACGGACCGATTCATCACGGCATGGGTCGGTGACTCGCGAGTCTCACCCAAACAGGCTCGACTGATCGCGCTGCGCGACTCCTCAGAGGCCTTCAGAGACGCGGAACTTGCGTTGCTCGCGGACCTTGGACTCGGACGCGCTTATTCAATTGGAGAGTTCGAATCGGCAGTTTCGCTCTGGGCCGAGCGGCTCACGGCCGTCCGGGCCGCACGGGCTTCGCTCGATGAGGCGGTCGAGGCGTTAGGGGACGAGATCGAACGCCCAGTACGAGAGCTCGTTGGAGAGGCGGTGGATGAGACCCTGGGCGAGGCGAGCGATGCGTTCGAGTCTCTGCTCGCGCAGCTCCCAGTGAGTCCAGACATGTCCACCGAGCAAGGCGAGAACGACTTCGAGGCGCTCGACCTGCCGATGCGCGAACTCGTCGAACTCGCGCAGCGTCTCGAATCATCGTGGACCACCCTCCAGGAACAGACCAACGAAGGTCTGGGCAGGACGGTCACGACGCTTACTGAGCTCCGCGACGGCTACCTCGCGGCGCCGCCCGCCTCTGGTGGCGTGCGGCTATACGCGGCACGGGCTGATCTATACGAGCGGATCGACTCAACACTGCGGGCCGAGGTCACCGACTCGGAAACGCTGCTCGCCGCGAGCGAGGCCCTCGCGGCACTCCGTCGTGAACTCGACGATGCTCGTGCTTCGCTGTCGCGCGTGATCGCAATGATCCCCGAGACAGGTCCGGCGGCCGCCGTGCGTGAGCCCCTGTCGAGAAGCGGTGGCGCCGCCATCGATGCGGCCGACCGGAAGCGGAAGCACGACCGGTTCGCATCGGTGCTCGACACGCTCGGCTCCTCCTCGGGCTCGGTCGCCGACGCGGTTGAGGATGAAGCGGTCGATCTTGATCCGATCGAACGGCCCGACGTCGCGATGACTTCGACCGACGGCGGGGACTTCGAATCTCGCTACTTGCCGGAGGCCGCGACACGACTCTTCGAGGTCTGGTCCAACATAGATGGAATACTTGGCCGCCCCGCATCGAGCGGCACGCCCGTCGTGCTCGACGCGGAAACGCTGGAACGAGACTACCGCCGACGCCGCTCCGCGGTCGAAGGCTACATCGATGAATACCTCGAATATTGGACGGCCACGGTGCGCGAGGAAGCGAGCGTCGAGGGCTACAGCGACTGGGAGGACTTTTATGGTGACCTCCGTCGGCTGCGTGCCCGAGACCTTGCCGAATCACTTGCGGAAGTGGCCGAGGCAAGCCGCATTGCGGCAGAAGCGGTTCTGCTGTTGGAGGGCTCGCGCTTCGCGGGCGATGCCCAGGACTTGATTGAACGCGCAAGCGCTGAGGGATCGAGGCTTGACAGGCGCCGGGCGCAGCAAGACTGGGACGACGCGTTTGAAGAGTGGGTGCAGCTCGGCGATGACAGCGAGCGTGCCCGCGAGGCGCTGCTCGATCTCCGTGCTGCCGACTTCGAGCGCGATTTCATCCCGGACTATGCCGATGAAGGTGACGACAGCGAGGTGTGGTTCTTTGGGAGCCTCTACCGCCAGGGCCTGAGGGCGCTTGTGGACAGCTCGCAAGGCGGGGCGAGGCGGGCGCTGAACGAGCTTCGCGACCTCGCGGTGGCCTTCCCGCTGTCATCAGAAGGCACCGGATCCTTGACCCTCGACGAGTTCCAGCGAGCGCAAGATCTCGTCATCGAGCTCGAACCCGCGCTGCGCTCCATCGAGCGGGAGGAAGCCGGGAGGCTGATCGGCGAGGGCGCGGAGATCGGCTTCGGCGAGCTTGAAGACCTGATGAGCAGCCTCCGTGATGAAGATCTGATTCGCAGCAACTCCGAACGTTCATGGATAGCCGCCATCGACGGCGTGCTGGGCTGGCTCGACCCAGCCCGGGGCGGCCTCACCGCTGAGCTTGTGATCCTTCCCTACAACGAGCAGCCCGACCCCGCGGCCGCGGGCGCGTACGCGTTTCTCGAAGTTCGACAAGGCGGGCGATCGCTGCTCGGCACGCGCGACTCGCGCAACCGCTTCGAGACCGATGCCCGGATCGACATCCCTTCAGACGCCCCAGTAGAGTTCCTCTTCCGCCGTGTTCAGGGGGGCGAGGCCACCGGAACGGCATCGCTTGAGTCACCCTGGGGCTCCATCCGTGAGGTGTTCGGAGCCGAGTTCCCAGAACGCGTCGAGCGGGTACCTGGACTCGAGGATGTGTGGAAGGTGCCCGTCGAGATCGCGGACGGTGCCGCAACGCGAACATACTGGATCGGTCTCCGATTCAACAGATCAATCCCCGAGCGCCCCTCGGCGCGAGGGCGGTGAGCGGGAGGGGCGGCGTGCTCGAGAAGCTCACCCGAGCGTTGCGCGGGAAACGCGAGGAGCAAGGCCCCTCTGCGCGGCTTGCCGTGTTCGGCAAGCACCCAGGGTGGGACGACCACATCGATGATCTGGGTGTCGATACCGATGCGCTGGTTGGTGTGAAGAGAGCCCTCTACATCGAGGGAGTGGGCGGCAATCTCGATAGCGGCGCGTGGGAAAACCTTGGTGAAGACGGTCGTTTGCCCGCGATACACCGGGAGTTCGTCTGGACGATCGCGCAGCGGGTCTTCGTTGGTCGCATGTGGCCCAGCCAGGACGGGAAGGGACGGGCACGCTACCCGCTTGTCGGCTGCGTCGAAACGACCGGCCTGAGTGTCCCGGAGGCCGCGGGTCTATCGCTGCCCGTGCTGCAAGAGCTTGAACAAACATGTAGCGGGACTACGGACGCTGCCGGCGTGCGTGAAGCCCATGCGAACGCCGCGGCTGCTCTGTCCGCGGGCGTGCCGGCCACGGCGGGAACCAACGAGGGCCTCAGCCCATCCGGGATCCAGCAGCACCAGGACCTCGGTCCAGAGCGTACAGGTCTCTTCCGAATTGCCTATCAGATCGATCGGGATTTCGGAGCGATGGGCTCCGGCCCGCGGACACACACCGGTGAAAGGGCGCAGGATCTGCGGGTCCCATCGTGTGGCGTGTCTGCGGGGGACTCGCTGTGTGGTTGGCATGCGTTCTTCGCGTGGCGCCTTGAGTCACGGCCCCTGCTCCTCCTGCGATCCGTCCCGATGGGGTGGGTAGACGTCGTCGTGGGTGGTGCGTCTGCCGCAAAGCTGAGCTGCCTGCTCAAAAACGAGCACGCTTCGCCGCTGACCAGCATGGTCCCATACACGCTCGATGAGGGGTTTCTGGACCGTGCAAGACGGCTATTCGGTTGAACGTGGGCGACGGATCGCCAACGTCGTTGTACGAGCCCGGATGCTCGGATATCTTCATTAGGCTCGGCCTATGTGCCGCCTCGGGCTGTTGCTAAGAGATCTGGATCGATCTCGGAATCCGGGCTGAATGCCTGGAGAGCCTGAGGACGAGCCAGTCCGCTGGTGCTTTGGGGGTAGATCGCTGTGAGAGTCGAAGGTCCGTCCGGGCGCGTGCCCCTCCGAAGCATGCGGCTCGCTGTGATTCTGAAGCTCGCGCTGATTGCCTCGCCGGCCCTCGCGCAGCCCATCGACGAGCCACCGCCGGTGACCCCACCGCCGCAAGGCGAACTTGTTGAGCCGGATACAGATGACCAGGACGCCCTGGCTGAACCTGCATTGGGCGATACCGAGGCGCCGCCGCAACCGATCACCGAACCCACCTATCCGGTCCGCTCGTTCCAGCTTCGCTACGGCCTGAGCCATCCGGATCAGCCGCTCATCGTCGAGCTGGAGCAGATTCCAGTGACACTCACCATCGCCGAGGGGGGCCTTGTCGGCCCGGGCCTGCCGGGGCCCAAACTCGAAACAAGTGTGGTCGAACTCGGCGCCGAGCAGCGTGTCTACGGAGTTAGCGCGATCAACGCAATCAGTGAGGCGTTCGTGCGCGAGTTGAACCGGCGAGGCATCATCGGCGTGTTCGTCGCCCCGAGCCAGGACGAACTCGATCTTCTCACCGGCGACGACCTACGACCTGCCGGCTCGCCCGACATGACGCTCATCGTTCGGACCGGCATTGTTTCGGAGCTGCGCACGATCGCCTCCGGCGATCGGATTGACCCCGCGCAGCGGATCAATAACCGGAGGCACGAGAGGATCGCCGCCGGGAGCCCGCTCAGACCGTCGGGCGAAGATAGCGGGCAGGGCGACCTGCTCCGAAAGCAGCAGCTTGACGACTATGTGTTTAGGCTCAACCGCCACCCGGGCCGCAGGGTCGATGTCGCGATCGCGAGCGCCGGCGGTGACGACGGCGTGGTCCTCGACTACCTCATCCGCGAGAACCGTCCGCTTAGTCTGTACGCCCAGGTCTCAAACACGGGCACCGAGCAGACCAGCGAGATCCGCCAACGGTTCGGGTTCAGCCAGACCCAGCTATTCGGAGTCGATGACATCCTCAGCTTCGACTATGTCACCGCCTCCTTCGATGATACCAACGCGTATGTAGGCTCCTACACCCGCCCGATCGATCGCCAGAACCGCTGGTGGGTGCGGGCGTTCGGCAGCTATAGCGAGTTCGAGGCGAGCGACGTCGGCGCCGCCGAGGAGGCATTCAGCGGCGACAACTTCAGCATCGGCGGCGAGCTCTCGGCGTTGATCTACCAGTACGAGGATTTCTTCATCGACGCGTTCGCGGGCGCTCGGTTCGAGAATGTCGAGGTCAACAACGACACGGTACAGATCACCGGCGAGGAAGGTCTCTTCCTACCGAAGATCGGGCTCCGAGCGTCCCAACGCCGCGACACCTACGAGTTCAACTCGGAAATCGCGTTCGAGTGGACGATCAACAGCGTGGCCGGCGCTTCGGCCGAAGGCTTCGAGGAACTGGGTCGCCTCGGACCAGATGAGGACTGGGAGGTTCTCAAGGGCGAGACATCGGTGTCATTCTTTCTCGAGCCCCTCCTCTTTGGCGATGGGTTCGATGACCCTTCGACGCCAGGGACATCAACGCTCGCGCACGAGATCGCGTTGCGTGCCCGCGGCCAGTATGCATTTGACAACCGCCTTGTTCCTACCGAGCAGGCCGTCATCGGGGGCCTCTACTCCGTCCGCGGCTACCCAGAATCTGTCATCGCTGGCGACAGCTTCATCACCGCGACCGCCGAGTACCGCTTCCACCTACCCCGAGCCCTGGATATCGAGCCCGAGCCTTCGACGCTCTTCGGCAGGCCCTTCCGCCGTGCGCCGCAGCAGGTGTATGGGCGCCCCGACTGGGACCTGATCTTCCGAGCCTTTGTGGACGCGGGGTACGTCGTGAGCAGCGAGCGCGAGGCGTTCGAAAGCAACGAGACGCTGATCGGTGCGGGGCTCGGTGTCGAGCTTTCGATCAGGCGCAATCTGCAACTCAGGCTCGACTGGGCCTCGGTCCTCAACGAACTCCCGAACGAGCCAGAGGCCGAGTCGGGTGATTACCGGTTCCATTTCGTGGCAACCGTGCTGTACTGAGCGAGAAATACGCACTCGGTGGCCCGCGAGGGCACGGGAAGGCAGTTGGATATGAGCTTCACGCGCAGCGTTGGGACGAGGGCTTCGAGGCGGCGCGCGGCGGCATGCACGGCCGCCGCGGTATCCCGGATGCTCCCGGTGCGTCGATCGATCCGCCTGCTGATGGCCGCGGGAGCAGCGGTGCCCGTGGCCACTGTGCACGCGCAGCCGCAGGTCTCCGAAGTCGTTGCCGGCCAGGCCTCGGTTGCGACCGAAGGCTCGCTGACGACGATCACGGCGAGCGATAACGCGATCATCGAGTACCACTCGTTCGGCATCGGCGCAAACGAGACCGTCCAGTTCATCCAACCCGGGGCCGATGCGCGGGTGCTCAATCGAGTGACGGGCGGCGATCCCTCGGTCTTCGAGGGCACACTGATCGCGAACGGCCAGGTCTACTTTGTCAACCCGGCCGGTGTCTACTTCACGCAGGGCTCGCTCGTGAACGTCGGCTCGATCTACGCCGCCGCAGGCTCGATCAGCAACGAGGACTTCCTCAGCGGGATCGATCGCTTCACCGCGCTCGCCGGCTCCGTCGAGAACCTTGGCACAATCGAGGCCCGCGCGGTCCATCTGCTGGGTCAGTCCGTCGCGAACTACGGGAACATCGTGGCACCCGAGGGCACCGTGACGATGATCTCGGGCGATGAAGCCCTGATCGGTGAACGCAATGGCGTCGTGTTTGCGCGTGTCTCAGGCGAGGGGCTCGGCGAAGGAGGGGTGACGCAAGACGGAACGGTCGATGCGGCTGGCGGGCGAGCGCTCTTCGGCGTTGGAGATACCTACAGCATCGCGCTGGGTCGATCGTCCTACACCCGTGCAGCATCGATCGAGACGCAGACGGGCGCAAACGGCGCCGTGGTCGTAGAGGGCACCATCCGGGCCTCCGCAGGAGATACGGGCGGGAACATCGATCTCCTCGGCGACAAGGTCGGACTCTGGGGCGCAACCGTGGACGCCTCCGGCGATTCCGGAGGTGGCACAGTCCGGATCGGCGGTGACCTCAGTGGCGCCGAAGGCACGCAGCGCGCCAAGCAGACCTACATCGACTCGGCTTCGTCGGTCACCGCCGACGCCACCGGGGTCGGAGATGGTGGCACGATCATCCTCTGGGCCGACCAGCTGACCACCGCGCAGGGTGACCTGAGCGCGCGAGGTGGCACCGGCGGCGGTGACGGCGGGTTCATCGAGACATCCACGGGCGGAGAACTCCGTATCGGGATCGTTCCAGACACGTCCGCGCCAGCGGGCGAAGCTGGTACCTGGCTCATCGACCCTGTCAATCTGACGATTGTCGCGGGCAACGGGCTCGTGGATGCACAGCAGGTCCCCGCGGGCACGTTCGAGACCGTCGGCGTGCCTCCCTTCGAAGCTCAGGTCGGCGTTGATTTGATCGAGGCGGCGCTCGCCGGCGGCGGGAACGTCATCGTGCGAACGACCGACCCTGGTGGCTCGACCGCGGACGGCAACATCACCCTCGCGACCGATCTCGACTTCGACGGCTCCGACTCGGCCAGTCTGACCCTCGAAGCGATCGGCTCGATCATCCTCAACGGGACGATCACAGACAGCGATCTGACGAGTTCAGCGGGCAACACGCTCGTTACCGACACCCTCGACCTCGTGCTCGATGCCTTCTTCGCCCCCGTCGGCGCTGGCGACCGCGATCCCATCACGATCAACCAGATCATCTCGCTCGCTGGAGGGACGCTCACGGCCGAGGGCACGACGTTCACTGCGAACGCAGACATCGCCGCCTCACAGATGAATCTGGACTTCACAGGCGACGTCGCGATCAACAATACCTCGGCTGTGAGCTTTGGCTCACTGAGCGCCGACGACCTTCAGGTGTCGGGCTCCAGCATCGCGTTCGCATCCGGCGCGATTCTAACCGGCAACGCAACCCTCACCGGTAGCACCTCACTCGGGGGAACACTCCTCGCGGATGCCGTCACGGTCAACGGCAACCTCTCGACGACCGCCGACGCGAGTGTGCTCACGAACAATGGCGCGATCATCATCACGGGCGACGCAGGCGGACCGAACAACCTGACGCTCAACGCGGGGACGGGCACAGTCACGACCAACACGGTGGGTTCAGTATCGTCGGTCGCCTCGCTCACGGCCGCCGGGAGCACCATCGCCCTCGGCTCGGTCAGTTCTACTGGCACCATCACGGCGACCGCAACGGGCACACTTGAGGTCGGCTCGCTCGGAGCCGGCGGCCAGATCAATCTGACGGGTTCGAGCATCGACATCCAGGGCGATGTCACAACCAGCTTTGCGGGGCTGACAGCAAACTCGACGACAACAACGATCGCCGATTCCGTGACGACCGCTGGCGATGTGTCGTTCACCGGGAACCTGGTGCTCGCCGAGGCGTTCGCGGGGTCGATCACAACAAACGGCGGCGACCTCACTGTCAGCGGCTCGATCGAGGGCACCACCGGCGGCATCGGTGAGACCCTGGGCGTGGCGCTCGCGGGCGGTAGCGGGTCGCGCGAGTTGATCGCGGGCGATGTAGGCGGCGCCGGGGGTCTTGCTTCGGCGACCGGGCTCACGGACGTGACGGTGACCGGTGCGAGCACCGCGGCGCTCGGGTCAACACGTCTCACGGGTGACTTCGCGTTGACCTCTGATACCTCGGCGACGATCACGAATCTCGCTGATGCCGCTGGGTTAACCGTGTCGAGCGGTACAGTGGCGCTCAATGGTGGATTCGATGCCTCAGGAAACGCCACGCTCACTGGCGCGACCAGCGTTTCGGTCACAGGCTCATCTTCCGCCGGTGGGACACTCACCGTCAATGGCCCGCTCACACTCAGCGGCGTAGGACCGCTCACGCTGAACGGCGCCGTGGTCGATCTCGACGCGGTAACACTCACCGCCGCAACAGAGCTGCAGTCCGACGGGCTGCTGACCATCGGCGGGGGCTCAACGGCCGGAAACACACTCACGCTGACCGCTGACGATGTGAACATCGCCGGCTCGTTCACGGCGGGTCTGCTCGGCGGGCTCACGATCCAGACCAACGCCGCCGGTGATGCGATCGCGCTGGGCGATGTGACACCGCCCGCTGGCTCCCTCGCGATTGATAATGCCGAGCTGACAAACCTTGGTAGCGCGTTCAGCTCGTACACCTTCGGTCGAGCGGGCGGCACACACGCCTTCAGCATCGGCAATACGGGCTTCGGTGTGGACACAACCCTCCGCGGCGGGTCCGCGACGCTCGGTAACGTGCTGGTCACCGGTGCAGGGTTGCTCGCGATCGACACAACGACAACATCGCTCGCCGGGGCAACGATCAACGCGACCGGTGCTCTGAGTTTCGGCGGTTCGATCGACAGCCTGACCGGCACGAACACGCTCAGCTCGGGCAGTGCGTTCACGCTGACCCAGGACATCGACGGCCCAGGCTCGCTGGCAATCACCGCCCCCACCGTCACGCTTGATGGCATCGTCGGTGGCACGACCGCGCTCGCGGGGCTTACGGTCAACGCCACGACCGGCAACGCCTCCCTAGGCGGCATCGGCACGGGCTCCGCATCGGGCATGGCGGCCGGAGCCGTCGTGAGCGTGACATCGACGCTTGGCGACGTAAACCTGACAGGAACGACCTACAACGCCCTGCAGCAAACCTACACCGGCTCGACGATCAATCTGAACGGTGGCGCAGCGACAACGGTTGACTCAAACGGTCAGAGCCTGACGTTCGCCGGCTCGCTCTCCCTCGGCGCCGGCGCAGACACGACACTCCGTACCGGGGGCGGGACACTCTCCACCGGTGCCATCGACGCCCTCGCAAGCAACTCGCTATCCGTCGATGCCGGGGCTGCGACGGTCGGATTCGGTGCCCTCGGTGCGGGCGGTCAGCTCGGCAGCGTGGATCTGACCGCCGGGACGCTCGCTCTCACATCAGCGGACGTCGCGGGCTCGATCTCGCTCACCGCCGATGGCATCACGATCACCAACGTGGTATCGAGCACATCGGGCCCGGTCTCGTTGACCACAGATGAGCTCTCGCTCACCGGTCTCGGAACAATCAATGGCGCAGGCAACCTCACAATCCGCCAACGCGATAATGCCACGCGGCTCGTCCTCAACAGCACCGGCGCTTCGCTCACCGACCTCGACCTGAGCGCTGCAGAACTCGCGCTGATTGGCGGCGGGTTCAGTTCGCTGACACTGGGATCTTCGACCTCAACCGCAGGCGTATTCCACGACGCGGGTCTGTTCACCTTCGCCGGCGATCTCACGATCGAAGGTGGTATCGGTGGATTGAGCCTCCTTGGAGACATCAGCAGCACCGGCGGTGGGCTCACGATCAATGGCCCGATCGCGCTCGCCGAGGGCGCGAGCTCGACGCTCACCGCGGGGGGCGGCGCCTTGAGCGTCAGCGGCCCCATATTTGGAACCACCGGCGGCGCGAGCGAGAGTCTCACGCTGGCCGCCCTAAACAACATCGCGGCCGGCGCTGTATCTGGTGAGATCGGGGGGGCCGCGGACGCAACCGGGCTCACCACGCTCCTGGTCAACGGGGCGCAGAATATTGATGTGGGCTCGCTCGCGTTGGCGGGCAACTTTGGGACCATCGGCGCGAACGCCGACATTCTCACGGTGACCGGCGCCGCACAGGCCGGAAGCTTCTCGCTTACCGCTGATCAGATCGATCTGGACTCGGGTTTCGTCTCGGGTGGCACGACGACGCTCAACGCAACGACGGCTCTCAGGATTGATGCCGCGAGTAGCTCGGTCGGGAACGTAACCCTGTCGGGACCGACAACGATCGGGGGCACGCTCACGACCAGTGCCGGTGATACGACGTTCAATGGGAACACCACGCTCGCGAATGGTGCGGCGATCAATGCCGCTGGCGGCTTGCTCAGCGTGAACGCATCACTCGATTCCGGCGCGAACGGCATGACGCTGACTGCAAACGACCTTGCTTTCGGTGTTGGCAGCTCGATCAGCGGCGCGGGCGCCCTGTTGCTTCAGCCCAGCCTCAACACAACCTCGATCGGTATTGGCAACTTCGCCGTGGGCGGGTTCAACCTGTCGTCGGCGGAACTCGCGAGCATCACCGATGGATTCAGCCTGATCACGATCGGTCGATCAACCGGCACGCACGCGATCGACCTGCGGTCGGCAACCTTCAACGACGATCTGCTGATCCGGACAACCGGCGCCGGATCACTGACGCAATCCGGCTCCCTCAGCCTTCTGGGCGGATCAGGCGTCACGCTCGAGTCCCCAGTGCTCTCGCTGGGCGGATCGATCACCACCGTGGGTGGCGGCGTATCGCTCACGGGCCCCGCAACGCTCAGCGGCAACCTCAGCGTTGTGACGAGCGGTGGCGCAATCGCAGCGGGCGCATTCGACGGGGCCAGCGACCTATCGCTCGACGCCGGGGCCGGGGACATAACCCTGGGCGATGTCGGTCAGAGCGTCGCGTTGGGAACACTCACCGTCTCCGGCGACGACATCACGCTCACGAATGCGCGGACGACGCTTGCGCAAACGTACACGGGGGCGACACGCATCGGTCTGGGTGGCACCTACGAGACCACGGGCCTTGGGACGATCACCGCAACAGGGCCGATCGAGATCGCATCCACGACCACCGTCCGAACGTCAGATGCCATCGCCACGTTCGACGGCGCAGTGACCGGCGGGTCCTCGCTGACGGTCGAGGTCGGCAATGCCGAAGCCCTCTTCACCGACACGGTAAACATCCAGTCTCTCACGACCGCGGCACAAACAACCGACCTTGCCAGCTCGCTCACAACGACAGCGGACGCCAGCATCACCGGCGACCTGCTTGTCCAAGGCGCATCGGTCCTCAACATCGGCGGCGACCTCACCGTATCCGCCGCCCTCACTGGCACATCGGCGGCTGGGAACGAAACCGCCACCATCACGACTGGCGGCAGCGCGATCTTCGGCTCGATCGAGGGCGTGAATGGCGGGGCCTCATCATCGGGTCTAACCGATGTCACGTTCCTCCCCGGCTCTGGCTTGGTCCGCGTGGGATCCGTCGCGATCACCGGTGAGCTGTCGGGTGGCAGCGCTGCGACCGAGTTCGATTTCACGGGTCTCGCCTCCGCCGGCTCCTTCGATCTGACCGGCAACGCCCTGACCTTCGATGCAGGATTCGCATCGGCTGGAGATGTGCAGTTCAACCAGGTGGGCGGAGCTCTCACCATCGGTGCCCCATCGTCTGCAGGGGGGGCTTTCAGAACACTGGGCAACGGCGCAGTGAGCGCGGGCGACCTCAATGCCGATTCGATCGATTCTGCTGGCAGTGTCCTGAGCTACGGAATGCTGACAACCGCCGGCGACGCCGCGTTCGGACAAGCAACATCATTGATGCTGAACGGGCTCGCCAACATCGGAGGTGCGTTCACTACAACTGGTGCTGGCTCTGTCAACGCCGGAAACCTACAGGCGGACTCGATCGCCTCGGCCGGCTCGGCGCTGAGCTACGGCGCACTCACGACCACCGGTGACATGGTGTTCACGCCGACGACCTCGCTGACACTCAGCGGTCTAGCGGATTCGGGCGGCGTGTTCCGAGCAACAAGCTCTGGCACGATCGGCGTTGCCGATGTTATGGCGGACTCGATCGACGCCTCGGGCACGACACTGGCCTTTGGTGCTACGACCACAACCGGGGCGATGGATTTCGACGCGTCCGCATCGCTCACACTCAGCGGCGCTGCGAATGCCGGCGGCGCCTTCAGGAAGATCGGCTTGGGCTCGCTCAACGCGGGCAACATCACTGCGGACTCGATCACCGCGTCAGGCTCGAACCTCGGGTTCGGCACGCTCGTCGCGGCAAACGGTATCGGGTTCTCCCCGACCGGGTCGCTGGCGATCACGGGAACCACGACCGCCGGGGGTGCGGTGGATGTGACGAGCGGCACCGACGCGTCGTTCAGTGGGATGATCACCGCAATGTCGGTGGATATCGACGCCGCGACCACCTCCGTGGCATCGGTATCCACAACCGGTTCCCAGAACTATGCCGGACCGCTCACGCTTGCGGGCGATCTCGAGATCGGGAACGCGGGCACGCTATCGCTGGGCGGTGACATCACGCTCGCCGGCAATAGCAGCATCCAGCTGCTCTCCCCAGGGGCGGCTTTCACGCAGACCGATGCGATCAACGGACCGTTCGCTCTTGCCATCAGCGCCGGCTCGATCGACCTGTCCGGCATCATCGGTGGCACTTCGCCACTGTCCTCGCTAACACTGAACACGCCGGGTGGGCTCAATCTGTCTGGCGAGATCACCTCGACAGGCCCCATCGCGGCAACCGCGGGTAACACTGGGCTAAGCGGCCGCATCGTGACCCCCGGGGCGTTCACGCTGGACAGCCCGGGCGGCGTGTTCATGCTCGCCGGCCTTGACCTAAGCCAACTCACCGGGAGCTTCGCGACCATCGGCGGTGGCGACATCCTCCTTCAGACCGACATCACGATGCCTGGCGATCTGACACTGGGTGGGCCAATCACGCTCTCGGGCGCCGATCGGATGCTCTCGGCAAACCGAGTGACGCTCGGCCAGGGTGTCGTGAACGACGGGTCGGCACGGGCACTCGAGCTGATCGGAACGACGGAGGCCTCAATCTCCGGAGGCGCCGGGACCGCAGGCGACGAGCTCGCGCAGCTCACAGCGACCGCCCCCACCATCATGCTTGGCGGCGACATCTTTACCCTGGGCACCGCGATCTTCAACGGCGCGACAAGACTCACATCCGACACCCTTGTGCTCGCGGGCGACACGATCGACTTCGAGTCAACCATCGACAGCATGGCGGGCGCGGGCCCATTCGGGCTGACCCTTATCACCGATCTCACCGAGACCGGCGTGCTCGGTGTAGCCCCTGGCCAGACGTTCCCAGAGATCTCTGAGATCAGGCTTGGCGGGAGCGTCGGTGCATCGGATCAGCTCCAGTTTCTCCGTCTGAACTTCGATCCGTCACGCAGCATCGACGGGCACATCGATATTCCCGCAGTACCCACCATCGTTGGCCTCGACGGAAACCTCACGACGAACAACTCGGGAACGCTCCGGATCTCCGTCGTCGATGACTTCTCGATGGGTCGCAACGAGAAGTTCGCGGTCCTCGGCACGCTTGAGGTCGTGGGCACAAGTGCCCGACTGGGAGACATCTCTGCACTGAACAATGTGACGATCGCCACAGGGTCTGCGGTGCTGTTGCTCAGGGAGGCCGGCCCGGTCCTAGCGTTCCCAGATCCGATCCTCATGGATCCGGTTCTTGATGAAGACCTCGGGGCGGACATCGTCGCCGGGGGCACCATCAGCCTCCCCGCGGCGACATCCGAGCTGGGCCCTGGTGAGTCCTTCACGTTCGCCTCCGGGTCTGAGCCCGCGCTGGGGGGTGGAGCCACCGGCTTTACGGTGCGGCTCTTCAATGACTTTGATCCAAGGTTCATCCAGTCGGGCGGCCGGGCCCTCGATCTACGATCGCAAGGTGCGACAAACAGCAATGTCGCCGAAGCACTCGCGGCGCTCTCGCCAAGAACCGACCAGATCGGGGATGTTCCGCAGGACACCGCCGTGGGCCAGGCCCAGCGCGAGGAGCTTGAGCGTCTCGGCATCTACGCGAGGGACCTCGGGCCCGAGCAACTCGTGGAGTTCCTGGTCGGACGGGCTCTCTACGAGGATGCCTACGCCCGCAACGTGGCAAACCTGCCTGAGGTATCTGTGAACAGGCTTTCACCCGACCTCGTTGGCGACACGCTTCGCGCCTACCGAAGCCTCTTCGCGGCCGCGGACATCGATCCCGAAACCGGGCTCGCCATCGGGCCCAGCGGGGCGGACCGGATCACCGAGCAGCTCCGGACGGCGCTCGCCGACTATGAAGGTGACACCACCCCGGGCAGGTTCGATCCCGACGCGTTCTGGGAGTTCGTGAGCGACAGCCGCGCCCATGCCGACGCCGCCAACTCCATCCGCTCGATGGGCGAGTTCTTCGACTCGCTCGCCCTCCTCGGGCTCAGCGGGTTCGAGTACGAGACCGCGCGCTCGGTGCTGCTCAGCGAGGTCAGGCCCGGCGCGGCGCTCAACCCACGTGTGCTCCAGGCCGTGATCGAGGCAAGCGGCCAGCCCACAACAGGCGATGCCGCTGGTACCGTATCTGTGGTGCCCAACATCGGGACGAGCCCGGAGGACGACGACGCGTGAGCATCGACACCGAACAACTGCTTGCCGACCTCTCACCAGAGCACCCGAGCGGTGAGGACCTCAGCTACGACGCCTCTTATGTGGCGCTCATGACAGACGCCGAGGGCGTTCCCGAGCGACAGGTCGGCGACTCCGTGATCCCTGCCGAGGATCCGGACTGGCGCAAAATCAAGTCGGGCTGCATCGAACTACTCGGGAAGGGCCGCGAGCTCCGGCTCATCCTGCAGCTCTCTGTAGCGTTGCTCGAGACCGAGGGTATCCAAGGCTTCGCATCGGGCCTCACCCTGCTTCGTGGCGCCATCGAGCGTCACTGGGACTCGGTCCATCCGCAGCTTGATCCGGATGATGACAATGACCCGCTTGAGCGGGTCAATATCATCAGCGTGCTCGCGGCCGCGGCACATACCGACGGCGATTCGATGCGGGTCCATGAGCGGCTCCGCGCGGCTCCGCTCTGCGAGTCGCGGCAACTGGGCCGGTTTGGCCTCAGAGACATCATGATCGCGAGCGGCGAACTCTCCGCTCCCGAAGGCGATGACCAACCCCCCAGCACATCGGTGATCGAGGGCGCGTTCGCCGATACCGATCTCGAAATGCTCCAGGCGAACATGGCAGCTGCCGAGACCTGCGTCCAGGAATCGCAAGCGCTCGACCGGATCCTGACCGAAAAGGTCGGCGCCGGCGCGGCGCCGGATCTGTCAGCGTTCCACGCGGCCATCAAGCAAGTCCACAAGGCACTCGAAGAAGCCCTCGCGCGGCGCGGCTACGGATCCGACGACGCGGGTGAAACTCAGGACGAACACTCCGCAGACAGCGCCGCCCAAAAAGCAGCCCCGACTGTCAGGCCCGCCGGGGTCGGGGAGATCGCGAGCACATCGGACGTCCTCAAGGCCTTCGATAAGATCTGCGAGTTCTATGCGAAGAGCGAGCCATCGAGCCCGGTGCCGCTGGTCGTGAAGCGAGCAAAGCGGCTCGTTGGAAAGTCGTTCATGGACATCATGAACGACCTGAGCCCTGGTTCGGTCGATGAGATCCAGAAGGTCAGCGGCAAGGAGCCGGGCGAAGAGTAATGCGAGCGCGCGTTAGCTGCAGGTGACCTTCGCCTGGCTCGGCGCCGCCTGCTGGCCCACGATGTTTGCGCTCGACCCGTTCATCTGCCAGAGCGATGTCATCCGACAGACCGGCTTGCCCTCGAACTTCACCTTCATGCTGAACACGCTGGGCTTGCACTCTTGCCCAAACACCCCCGACACGACCCCACCAACAGAACCCGCTTGATCACCCATCGACGACGGTATCTTCGAACCCTGGATCAGCGGCTTCATATTCACGAGCTTCACCTTGGTCGAGGTCATGCTCGCCTGCGCAAGCTGCGCTGTTAGCGGGTACGGGATCGGGATCGGTGGCGCGGGCGGTGCCGGTGTTTTGCATACATCGGGTGCGGTAACACTGACCATGCCACCGCCGGTTGACGAGATCTGGAACATTGGCCGCTCCCCTCGATCGCACCAACGGCTTCAGCCGAGGTGGATGTGCTCCCCGTCGATCGATGTGTCACCCTTCGACACCATCCGGGTTCGACCCGAATCGACCTGGTAGGCCCCCTTCGTAACCGTGCGAACCCGTTCAGCAAGGGTCTGGCACAAGCCGCTCACCGTTCGGAAGACCTGCGCCGCCCTCATCCGCAGGGTGCCGAACCGGGCCGATGTGTTCTCCAGCCGCACATCCGCATCGGAACCCACGACTCGCATGCGCTCGGCACTCAGACCCGCGGCCTCGGCCTCTACAAACAAAGAAGGCGTGCGAACAAGCGTTGCCCGCCCTTCCGCCGCGATCCCCTGCGAAGTAAGCGTGAGTTTCGAATCGCCCGTCCGAAGCCGAGCGGCCGACGCGGCGTCAATCCCGACCGAAGAGCCCGAGACGATCCGAACACCCTCGGCGCCGAATAGCTCCAGCGAACGGCCAGAGGTGATCCGCAACCGCTCGTCGCCGTGGATCGAAAGCGTCGTTACTCCCGATGCTTCATCGTGGCTCAGCAGCTGCCGCCCCTCGGCGTCAGTCACACGGAGCGTCGTGTTGCCGTCTGTATCGGTCTCACACTGCGCAGCGACCCCACCGACACGCACCTCGGGCCGGACCGAACCACCAAGCGCACCAAGAACGATCGCACCCTCGGCGTCTTGGACAACGAGGACCCGGTCACCCACCTCATACGATCGCCCGTTGAGCACCTGAGCGAACACCGTGCTCCCGTCATCAAGCCCGATCCGAACCTCGGCCCGATCGTTGCGCCCGATCACGGTCCCCCGCTGGAAGGGCACAGCCTCAACCATGCTCTCGAAAGTCATCGCGTGCTCCCCTCATTATCCTTCTTGCCGAAATCTTCGGCACGGGCTCGCTCGTCGTTTGTCTTCAGCACACCCTTACGCTCCGCCCCAGACCAAGTGGACCCGAGTGCTGTCATGCGGTGCTGATTCGAGAAGGAGACGTCTGCGCCCGCGAATGTCGCACCCGAGACGTCAGCGTGCGAGAGATCGCTGTAGGTCGCCGAAGCCGACTCAAACCGCGCTCCAGTGAATACCGCGCCGGTCAACATCGCGCCATCGATGGCTGCACTGCTGAAATCCGCACCCGCTCCCCGAGCACCGCTCAGATTGGCGCCGCGCAGCTGTGTGCCCGCCAGCGAGGCGCGTTCTAGCAACGCTCCCTGGAGATCGCCATATTCCAACTGGGATCCCCCGAGTCGGGCACCGGTGAGATCCGCACCCGCAAGGATCACACGGTTCAGTTCTGCACCCGAAAGATCCGCATTGACGAGTGAAGCCCCTGTCAGATTCGAACCAGTAAGCTCGATCCCCGAACAGGCCTTTCCGGTTAGCTCGGCACCGGTCATATCACAAAAACGGAACGAAGTGCCTCTAATACTTGTGGCCGTCATGTCCACACTGTGCGCAACGCATGCCTCGAACACAGCGTCGTCTAGATTCGCGCCCCCGAGTAATGCACCGCTCAGGGTCGTTGCGGCCCAACGGCTTCGGACCGCACGCGCAGCTTCGAGGCTCGCGCCCTGCAGGTCGGTACGTTCGATCAGTGCTCGAGTGAGATCGGCGCGGCTCAACGAACACCCGCCGAGGGAAGAATCAATGAGCTGCGAATCGCGCAGCGCCGCACCGCTGAGGTCAGAATCCACGAACGACGTGTGCTCGATCGTTGCCGCGATGAAATCTGCGGAGGTCAGATCGCTGCTTGTTACGGTCGTGAAACTCAGTTTCGCACCGCCGAGTCTCGCGCCGCTCAGGTTGCAAGTATCGAGCGTAGTCCCCTCGAGCGTGGCGTCCCGCAGATCTGCACCCTCCAGGCGAACGCGCGTGAGCGTTGCATGAGAAAGATCGACGCCGCGCAGATCTCGACCAGACCAATCACATTCCGTAAGACTCGCGCCGACCAGATCAAGGCTTGGCTGAGCGGGCGCCGTTCCTCCAACCAGTCGCAGATCCGGAGTCACTGACAGGAACGAGGCGGCCCCGGCCGGGTCTGTATTTTCCAGCGTAAGCGACGCTCCGGTCGCTTTTCCGAACGCTGCTCCAGCAAGCGTGCAACCACGCAACACAGCGCTGGAGAGGTCCGCGCCATCGAAGACAGCGCTATCGAGCGTACAACTATCAAAAGTGGCCGCGATGAGAAGCGATTGACTGAAATCGGTCCGGCTGCAGACCACGGACTTGAGCGACGCCGAGGTCAGATCCGTACCGACAAAGCGCGCACCCGAGAGCACGGTTCCGCGTTCGGCCTCAGTCGGCATCGCATCGAGGATTCCCGACTCCGGGCTCGATCTCACCATCGGCGACGGGACGCCCGGTGCAAGGATCGCGCCAAGAAGTCTTGCGCGGTCAAGGACCGCGCTCTTGAGCGAGACACCGAGCAGCATCGCCGAAGCCAGATCTGCCTCTGTCAGGTTGGCCCCGCTGAGATCGCTTGCGACAACCAGCGCACCGCTCAGGTTCGCTCCGGACAGATCGGCGCTGGCAAACGACGCCCGCTCGACAATCACCCCTGAGAGGTCACAGCCCGCCAGCGATGCATCCGACAAATCCGCCCCATCGATCGTCATACCGACAAACGAGTGCCCCGCCTTCGCTCGGGCGAGCACCGCCTCCCGCGTCGTCAGCGTGACGGGTGTATCGCGTTTCGCGGACTCACTCACCGCCTCGAACTCTTCTGGGGAAGGCCTCGGGATCATGTCGCGAGCTCCAACTTGGTGTTGCTGAAGTCCACACCATCGCCATACGCACCATCTCGGACAAGACCGAATACCTCGGCACCGTGCAGGCTTGCCCCAGCCACATTCGAACGCGAGATGTCCGCACACCAGAGAAACGCGCGGAAGAAGTCGCAACGCGACAGATCCGCGTCACGGACTGTCGCCCGCTTGAAGAACGCTTCGCGGAAACTCGCACCCGTTGCGGTCACGCGGTCTAGGTTGGCTCGTTCTAGGTACGCGGCATTCCAGCGAACTCCGGAGAGATCAGCACCGATCATGGACGAGCCATCGAATGAAGGGGCTTGACCGGCGGTACCAGCAAAGACCGCATCGTCGAACACCGACTGCTGACCCGCACTCAGCTTGTCGATAACCGCCTCATTGAACTTCGCGCCCGCTGCTGCCACGGAGAGAAGCGATGCCCCTGCGAGTGCCGCACGCTGGAACGACGACGATGCCAGGTTCGCACCGCTCAGAATGGCGGACGTCAGATCGGCGTCATCGAAGATCGCACCGGAAGCGTCCGCTTCAACGAATGTCGCACCGGGCGCGGTCGCGCCAGACAGATCGGCGTCCTTGAGTGTCGCCCCGTCGAACACCGTACCCGAGAGATCGGCCTGCGCCAGCTTCGCGCCGGTCAGGTCGGCACCCGTCAGATCAGCCCCCGCGAGGCTTGCGCCAGTAAGATCCGCTCCGATCAAATCGGCGCCCGGAAGCGAAGCACCAGACAGATCTGCACCCTTCAGGTCCGCGTTTGGGAGCTCAGCCTCTGGCGCAACTGCGCCGCTCAGATCCGCACCTGCAAGTTGAGCCTCGGGCATCGCTTGCCCCGCCTCGAGCTTTGCGCCTGGGGTCTCGGGCGGCACCGGTTCGACCGGCGGCTCAGTGGACGCCGCCTCGATTACCTGCTCGATCACCGACCGAGCCTCGGCCTCGGGCACACCCGCATCAACGAGGCTCTTGACTTCGCGATCGATTAGGGCCGGGCTCGGCGCCCCCCCGGACCGCTCGAACATCTCCGGCGTGATCCCGACCTTAGCGAGCGCGGCCTCATCCGGCGGCTCCAAAGGCGGCAGCGGCCCGATCTGCTCTTCAACCTCTTTCATGCCCTCTTCAAACTCGGGCGGCAACACATCCCCAGGATCCGTGAGTTCAGCGTCGGGCACTGCAGGCGCCTCGGGCAAAGGAGGCGGCTCGACCGGCGCGGGCGGAGCGATCACTTCAGCGGGCACCGCAGGACCCGTGATCGCCTGCTCGGCAACGACGATCTCCTCAACATCACTAAAGTCCTCATCAGCACACGAGAGCCGACCCCGCCAGGTCAGCGAGACGGTCCCCGACTCCCCATCAATCGCGATGGTATCCAGCACCATCTCGACCTCGGCTGGTCCACCGCCCGCGGTGCGTTTGACCCACGCACGAACCCTCCGCCCCGGCAGCCTGGTCTTCACCAGAGGCTGACCAGCGACGAGATGTTCGAGCACAAGTTCTTCATCTCCGACAACAGCGTCGAGACGCTGATCAGCCGGCGAGGCGTTGAAGTACGCCGCGTTATACCCGGGCGGGAACCACGGCCAATCCTCGGGATACCGGAAGCGTTTCGCCTCGCCCATCAGTGATCGCCTGGGCTCCCAGAGCGGGGCAATCGGGCCGAAGCCGGCGGGAGCGGGCGTGTCAGAGGGACCACCGATCGGCGTGTCCGGGTGCTCGATGTTGGGGAGCGGGGTCGCGCTCCCACCGGCCGCGAGATCCACCTGCTCCAGCCCGATCCCCGCGGGATTGGCATCGGAGCCCTTGCCCCCAAACGCTCGCGACCAGGTGATCGGCATCGCATCGAAGGGCACCGGATCGGTCCGAACAGGAACGAGCCCGAGCATCTTCTTCTGCCAGACACGATCGCCGAACACCGCAAGCGCCTTGCTCCATTTTCCTAGAGAAATGGACACTCTGCACGCCTGTGTCGCGGGCGCCGGCGGGTGACAGACGCCACAAAACAGCAACTCTGGCGAGGCCTTCAGCGGTACAAGATCCGCGGCCTTGAGCAGCGGCAGAGAACCCGGGTCGAAGTACTCGTCGATTGGACGCAGCGGCGCAACATCTGGTAGATCGAGTTCAGCCGTCGGCTCGGGAACCGCCGAGATATCCGACATTCCACTCTCGGGCTCGGAGACTTCCGCCGGAGGTTCCGGTACATCGCCACCAATCATCGACCCACCCTCGATGAACTGTGCGACGCCATCGGTGACGATCGAGAACGCGCCTTTTACCACGATGGACAGCGTGCCGCCCTCAAAGAACGTGAACAGCGGCAGCGCCGCGTAGTCGGTTGTGTTCCGGAAGTTCAACTCATCTACTCGGTAATGGGCGGGTTAGGCGGCACGACCGCTGGGGCGTGCATGACATCAACAGTTCCCGCTTCCTTGAAGGTGCCCGTAAACTTGAGGTCGCCAACTTTCAGTGGACCAATGATCTCAACGCCCGACGCGGTGATCTTGATGCCGTGCTTCTTCGCACGGAGGATCTCGATGTCGCCGTCCTTGCCGATCTTGATCCGGCTCTGACCCGATGCAAGCAGGAGTTGATCGGATTTCAGACGCACGCGGCTCACGGTCGCCTTGGCCGCGGTGAGCGCGGTGTCCACAGCATTCTTCGCGTGCGATTGCGCGACCACCGTGGTGGTAGCGGCCGTGCCGAGCGAGCCGAGCCCAGCGACACCAAGCGCCGTTGCGCCCGCGATCCCCGCGGGTGACCCGCCGCTCGCCGCCACCGCCGCCATGGCACCCGCACTCAGCGCCGTCCCCAGCGCGAGACCTCCTGCAGCGAAACCCTCGCTTGGCGGCGTTGGTGGTGACGGGATACCACCGAGGATCTCAGTCTCGCCGAACGAGTGAAACTTTGACTCACCCACAGCACGGTAGAGGGCATCACCGAATGTCTCGGTTGAGGCATCCCCAGCACGGAATGTGTGCTCGATGGTCGCTGCGCTCCATTCGTACTTCGCGAAGGTGTAGTCGAGCGAGATGGACATTGCCCCGAGGTTCGCCTCGAATGCGGCACCGATGGATACCTCACCCTTCGCCGCCAGTGAGATCCCGTACTGCGCGCCGATCCAGGCCTCGCCTTGGGTGCCGCCCGTGAACTCGAACTTATTGCCCCACGTGGCATCGATCTCGCTCCCCTTGACGATCTCGACCCGCTTGCCCTCGACCCAGTACCGCATGTCCCCATCGGTGTAAAAACCGGCGCCGTCCATGCGCTCGTCGGAGTCGTTGCCGAGGGCATCCTCGACCTTGTCGGTCCAGTTCCGTCCGAGCCAGAAGTAGGAGGTACCAGAGAACCCGTGGCCCGACCGCCCCGACGCAGGCTTCGTCGTGAGGTAGATCGTCTCCGAGCCTGGGGTCCCATCGAGGCCGACTTCATTGCCCGCCTGGTCGGCGATCGTGGTGTGCCAGGGGCTCCAGTCGCGCCGTCTATTCGAGTCCGAGCTGGCCTTCCTCCTGTTGAGTTCCTCGATAACACGGTGCTCGGCGTTGTACAGCGCCCCAACGATCACCGGTCGGTCGGGGCTCCCCCCGATGAACTGGACCAATACCTCCGAGCCAATCGCCGGAACGAAGGTGGACCCGCCGCCCCGATCGGACGCGACAACATGAGGCTGCGCAACACGAACCCAGGCGGTGTACTGGAGCGTTTCGGCCAGCGCATCCTCGGTCCAATCGTTTGATGATGCGTCATCATCGTCGAACCGGCTGGTGTCATCCAAAGCATCGGCACGGGTCGGCGCCCGGTGCCAGTGGAACCGCACCCGTGTCCGACCAAGCTCATCGAACACCGGGTCGTTGGCGGGATCGTCAACATCATTGGTGCCACTCGGTGACGCCGTGACAACGGTCGCGGTCACCACGCCCGGGATCTCGGGGACCGGAGCTTTCTTTGTTGGTCGATACGGGACGACTTCAGGGATTGCGCGGAAACGGACCGCGCAGGCCGTGGGCCTATCAGTCTCGGCCGCGGTGTTGCCGATCCGGTTGTAGACCGATTCTGACGTGATCACTCTTATCCGCTGCTCGGTGACGGTCGCCGTCCCCGTACCGACGACCTTTGCGATCACCCCGGGCCGGATCGCCCGTGCATCGGTATAGCCCTCGATGAGATGCTTGCGCCAGTAGCGTCGCTCGACCGCGATATGTGCGTGGTATTGCATATAGGCACCTGGCACACTTGAAGATGTGCTGTACCCAGCCTGACCGCCCCGCTGACCAACATTCGTCAGCGAGTCATCCAGGTCAAATCGGTCAATGGGCTCAGAGGGGGTCTCGTCGCCCTCGCCATCGTCGTACCCACGCTCGATCGCCCCGGCATTGATCGTTCCATCGAGCCCTGGGGTCGTCGAGGCAGTGAGCCTGCGAAGCCCCTTCTCGATGGCATCACTTCCATCGGCGTTGTTGTACTCGAACGCATTGAGCTGGACACGCTCGGGCCATTGCTGGCGAAACGGCGTCTCGCCCATCCAGTCGGTTCCGCGCATCTGCTCGGCCCCGGTCTCTTGAAGCTGGGCGAGGCTCTCCAAACCCGGACTGTCGTTGCCCGCCAGCACGAGCGTGCTCCCGTATGTGTTCTGGGCTGCGGTGTCCGACGCCGGATCTTCCACACCGAGCCAGTTGTCCTCGTTCAACACAAACTGGTGCCCGACCGCGATGTCCACGCCGTCCGCGTCCGTGCCCATGATCGGCTTGAACCGGTACCACAGCCCTTCCTGCTCAAGCAGCCGGTGGAGGAGATCGAGGTCGCTCTCTTTGTACTGAACCACCTGCTCGTAAGCCGGAAAGGTCTCGGCCTCCGCATCCCAGACCATGTACTGGGCATCGTCCGAGATGTCGTACGGCTGGCATCCGACATCATCGAGCAGCTGCTTCACAATGCCGATCACCGATCGGTTATGAAAAATCCTCGTGCGGACGGACCGACCGAGAGGCCAGAGGCCAGGGCCTACAAACGCCCGGAACCGAGTCGCGCCGTTAACCTCACCGATGCGTACGAACCGATTCACGTAGCCGTGGAGGTAGCGTCCGACGCTCACATCATCCGTGTCGCTCGATGCGGGGTTGATGCGGATCGAGACCTGTGACCCAACCAGATCCGCATCGGGCATGACAAACTTGGATGCGTCAATCGCCAGGTCGAGCACAATGCGGAAAGGCCTGCACAGCCGCTCCTTGACCGTCATGCTCACCGGAACGAACCCGGCTTCCTCGGTAATCAGGTACGGCGGCTGGTCGGGCGATAGCCCGTTGGTGCTACCCGTCGGCGTCCCATCCATGAGCTCGAACACAAGCTCGGGCGACACCGTCATCGGGCCGCCCTGCGTTGCGACGAACTCTTGTACGGTCGCGGCCTCCGCAGCGCCCCCACCCTGCCTGAAAGGGGAAGCCGAACCATGATTCGTAAAGTCCGACAAGCCGCTGCCCCTCCACCGGTTGGCCGACTGGGGCCCTGACCAGGATCAGATCGATCGCGTCGAGCATAAGCAGACGCTAACCGATGCTACAGACTACCCCGAAGACGGGCCGCCGTGAACGGGCCCGTTCTTGAGAGCCCACAAGTACATCGCAAGAACTGGTGCCGGGCGGCAACAACTCGGCTTGCCAGCCGGGCTAGTCAAGCGGCGGGGGGTTCGGCAAGACGACCGCCTTCTTCCCAACCGTACAGATGAACATCGGAACATCCATCTCGCCGTTACATTTGAAGTCGCCAACCGTGAGCGGTCCCAAGATCTCGACGCCATTCGCGGTAATGCGGATCCCGTGCTTCTTCGCGCGGAGGAGGTAGATGTCGCCGTTCTGTTTGATCTCCAAACGGCTGTCCCCCGCGGCGACCATCAGCTTGGATTTCTTGAGCCGGATACGGCTGGCAAACTTTGCACCTGCATCCACGAGCGCATCGACGGCAGTCGCCGCCGCGGCCTGGCTCTTCGCGGCCGCCGCGGTCGTCCCGATCGCCGTCAACGTCGCGGTGCCAACCGCCGCGAGACCCGTACCAAGCGAGGCTTCGTCATTGTCATCGGAACCGGACGCGAGCGCCATGATCCCGAGCGCCCCGCCGATCATGCCCGCGCCAATCGCGCCTTCCTTGCGATAGTCCGAGGGGTTCGGCGGAGTGCCCGGAAGCCCACCCATGATCGTCGTGTCTCCAAACGAGTAGAACTTTGATTCGCCAACCGCCCGGTAGAGCGCATCACCGAACGTCTGCTGCTTGTAGTCGCCAGAGGTAATCTTTTGCTCAAGCACCGTGCCGCTGTACGACGCCTTGTACCCCGTATAACTCACCGACACGTCAATCAGCTTGGCACCAAACGAGAACGACGATGACAGCGAGACCTTCGCCGCTACAGACAGCTCAGCATCGTACTTGGCTCCGATCCAAACGGAGCCCTTTGAGCCCCCAGAGAACTTGAACTCGCTTCCCCAGTTCCCTTTAGCGGCCTTGCCCTTGATGACCTCAGTCTTCTTGCCCTTGGTCCAGACGAGCATGTCGCCGTCGGTGTGGAACCCGATCCCGCTATATGCCTTGTTTGTTGGGTCGGTACCGCGGTCGGTCCAGTTCTTGCCGAGCCATAGGTAGCTCGTCCACCAGTCGCTCTGCCCCTCACCCTGCGCCGAACTCAGGTAGATGCTCTCCGAGCCCGGGTTCCCGTCCATGCCGAACTCGTTGCCCGCGTGGTCTCGGATCGTCAGGTGGTTTGTGTTCCAAGGCCGGTCGTTCGCCGAATCGCTTCCGTCGTCCTCTCCCATCCGCTTCTTATTCAGCGATTCGAACCGAGGCTGATCGGCGTTGTACAGCGAGCCGATGATCACCGGCCGATCAGGACTGCCCCCAACGAACTGGACGAGCACCTCGGTGCCAATCCGGGGCACAAACGTTGAGCCTCCCTTGCTCCCAGCGGTCACGTGCGGCTGCGCCACCCGCACCCACGCTGTGCACTGCAGCTCCTCCGCAAGCGCGTCAGGTGGCCAATCGTCGGTGTACTCCTCCCGAAGCCCCGGACCTCGGGCGAGCTTCACAGCGTCACCGTGCCAATGGAACTGAACGCGAGTACGCCCAAACTCATCGAACACAGGGGTGTTCTCTGGGTCGGTGACTTCCAGTCCGTCACTGGCGCTTGTCGTCACCACGGTTGCGGTTACGACGCCAGGTATTTCGGGGGTGGGCGCTTTCTTCGTCGGGCGATACGGAACGCTTTGTGGCACTGCTCGGAAGCGCGTCGCGCACGCCGGCGGCCCGCCGCCCGTCGAAAAATCATCGCCCTCGCGGTGGTACACCGACTCCGACGCGATCACGCGTACCGCCTGGTCGGTCACGCTCGCGCCGCCCGTGCCGACGAGCCGCATAAGCGCCCCGGGACGCACCGCGCGCGCATTCGTCGTGCCTTCGATCAGGTGCTTGCGCCAGTACCGACGCTGGACAGCGATCTCCGCGTGGTACTGCATGTACTCGCGAGGGCTAACCGGACCGGTCTCGTAGCCCGCTTGCCCGCCTTCTTGCGCGACATTTGTGAGCTCATCGACCAGATCGAAACGATCGATCGGCTCCGAGGGTTCATCACCATCCGGCCCGACGTACCCGCGCTCGATAGCGGCCGCACTCGTGGTGCTTTCGAGGCCATCCACGGTCGACGCGGGCAGCACTCTCAGCCCCGCATCCTTCGCGCTCCCGTCGGCATTGTGATACTCAAACGCGTTGATCCGCACCCGCTCAGGCCAGTGTTGGCGGAGCGCTTTCTGGCTGATCCAATCCGTCCCGCGAAGCATCTCGGCGCCTGTCTCTCGAAGCGACGTGAGGCGTTCCAGGTCAGCAGCGTCGTTGCCCGCAAGCACAAGCGTGCTCCATAGCGTGTTCAGCGGGGATGACTCCGTTGGCTGCTCACCGCTCAGCCACGCCTCGTCATTAAGCACCAACCGGTGCCCGATCGCAAACTGGTTGCCCTCGCTATCGGTGCCCGTCACGGGCTTGAAGCGGTACCACAGGCCTTCTTGCTCAAGCAATCGATGGATGAAGTCCAGATCGCTCTCACGGTACTGGACCACCTGCTCATACCTGGGGAACGGCTGCTCGTTGGTCCCCCAGACCATGTACCCCCGATCATCTGGGATCGCGTAGAGCTGATTCACCGTGCGCAATAGCGCCCGAACAATCTCTGTGACCGACCGATTGTGGAAGATCCGTGTCCGCAGCGTACGTCCCAGAGGCCAGATCCCCGGACCAACCACGACCCGATACCTCGTCGCACCGTTGTACTCACCCAGACGCGCGAACTGCGTGACGTACCCGTGCAGGCACCGGCCGATACTGACCGGATCCGAATCTGACCCCGTCGATCCACCAGTGGAAGGCGGCGTCGCTGGATTGATACGGATTGATACCTGCGTGCCCACAGGGTCTTCATCGGGAAGCGAGAAGTCGCCATCTTGGCGTTCGGTCAGCTCCAGGACGATCCGAAAAGGCCGGCAAAGCCGCTCTTGGACCGTCATACTTACGGGCACGAAGCCGTCATCCTCCGTGATCACATAGGGCGGCTCGTCATCTCCGGCCTCGGGCTTGACGAGTTCGAAGACCTTGTCGCCCGCATCACTCGGCGAGGTGTTGAACACCTCGAAGTCGCCGATATCGACATCCGCCGGCGAACTCGGATCGGTGTCGTCCGATGGCTCGCTCGCCCACAAATCGTCGAAGCTTGCCTCTTGCTCGTTCGGCATCGCTCACCCCACGTGCACGCCCGGCCACCCCTAGCAGAGACAGAATACCCAGAAAACGGATGCACGCCATGTAGAGATCAAGCAGGCTCGAAGAGCCTCGCCCTCGCATCACGGGATCGACCTAGACCGCCATTGCCGAACCCCGCCTGGGCTCGAACGCGGCGATCACCGCACCGGCCTGATCAACGACGCTCAACCGTATGTAACTCTCCGGGCTCACAAGGCCTGCAAAGAGCGAATCTAGCACCGGTGCCATCGTGGCGGCCTGATCGGCCGTCCCCGCGGACTGGCCAACGGCCACCTCAACCTCTAACCCACGCGAGACGCCCGCCTCACCCGGAAGCCTTGTAACCGCCCGGCGCGAAGTCACGCCCGCTACGGATGCAAGAGCGTCGGACGATTCCTTGACCCCCCGAGCGACCACAGGTTTTAGCAACTCGCGAGTTGCCTCACCGCCGGTGTCCTGGAAGAGCATCACGCTCCCAGACAGCCGCCCCGCCCACGCCCACTCCGAGCCCGGCTCATACTCATCGGCAAATGGAGGCGACGGCCTGGCGCAAAATGCCACCGTGGCCCCCGCCGCCGCGCCGGGCGCCTCGATGTCCGGCGAAGGCTCATCAAGCAACTCCAGCATGCCCTTCTTGCTCGAGGCGAGCAGATGGATCGAGAGCTCGATGTTGTCGGCACGAACACGCGAGCCATCGGGAGATACAACCGAGATCGCCCACTCGCTCCCGCTGAAGGGCCCGGAAGCCGAACTCGGTGCACGAGAGACCGAGTAGGACGGCGCATTCGCAGACCTCGCGGTGCCAAACGCCGGCAACGCTCTCGTCTGTGAACGCCCCGGCACGAGCACGCTC
The DNA here is from genome assembly GCA_039186605.1 of Planctomycetota bacterium. Lineage (GTDB taxonomy): Bacteria > Planctomycetota > Phycisphaerae > Phycisphaerales > UBA1924 > JBCCZZ01. Next base: position 92,532 of record JBCCZZ010000011.1, read on the forward strand.
ACTGCCTTGATGTGGTAGGGCTCGATTGCACCGCCGTCGGTGATCGAGATCGGTGAACTCGCGTCAGTGGCACGAACGCGTAGCCCGGCGTCCTCAAAGAGATTGACCGCCGGTGTAGCAAAGAGCTGGAGGTCTTCGGCGACCAGCCGCTCCTCAAGCCGCAGGTCCGATTCACGGAGGGCGAAGAGCAACTCAAGCTCTTGACCAACGCACGCGCGTACCGCAGGGGAAAAACCCCGCACCTCGATAAACCGGCACCGGTCGGGGCAGGCGGCCCATTCCAAGGCATACCGGATCGCGTTGCCCGCTCCGGAACCTCCCGGGAGCGCTGCACGCCCGGGCTGGTCGCAAGAGACCGAAACCTCTAGGGGGAAGAACGCCTCTGTCCCAGGCTCGCGCGCCCAGGCTCCGATGCTCCCGAATGCCAACGCTCTGAAGAGCGAACCGGGTCCGAGTGATTCACCGCCGCAGTAGATGGAAAGCGCGTCGAGCCCGAGCCCGCGTATCGACTCAAGACCGGTCCGCAGAAGCACGCGTGCAACGGCCGCCGGGGTCCGTCCAACAGGGAGACGCCCGTGGCGATCGCGATTCCGGACGTCATACTGCGCTGCTGAAACCTCGAGGGGCCAGAGGCGAACCGAGTGTGCTGTACGATACGGGATCGCTTGGCCGCCCCGAACGCGGGCCTGGCAAACCGAGCCGCGCGGCACCACGGGTCCCTCGGCCAGCGCATCATCGCTCGGGTCCGGCGTGAACCGCAAGACGCCCATCGAAGGCGTCGAGGAGGTAGCCGCAGGCAGGCCCTCGCGGGCGGCGCGATCGAGCACCATCGCGAACCGCCCGTCAATCTCAAGACGCGAAGCCGCCGAGTAGAAGGCGGCCCCCTGGAAGAGACGCTCGACATACGGGTCCGAGCACCCGAAACGGTCGATGCCCAACCGGCCCGCGATCTTCGGGCTTTCGCCCGCGAAGAGCGCGGCAGCACCCCGCAGGTAGGTCAACTCGCGATCAAAATACGCTCGCAACCGCCGATCCACGTGGCGACCCTCCCGCGCAGACCGAGAGCCTACCCGGGAGGCTGGGCGAAAGTCCCCCTCACCTTGCGGATCGTTGCCGGATCTCGTTACACTTTCCGAGGTTGAGAGGGGCGGCCGGATGCGTCCCGGGTCCTTGTCATCGATGTGTGCGTTATTGGTTTGCGCACCGCCAGGGGGATCCCACCAACCGGAGTCGGCGCCGCGATGGGTGCGGTTCGCCAGCAAGTACGTGCTCCCGGGCAAGCCCGCCCGGCACGTGTCATACGTTGAGGCGACGCGCGCCGAGGGTGTCTGACTCCCTCTACCGCACCCGCCCGAAGGGACCGGCCATGGCCAAAGCCAGCAGCCAGAAGTTCATCGCTCGCAACAGAGCCCCACGCGTCCAGATCGAGTACGACCTTGAGCTCTATGGCGCCGAGAAACAGATCAACCTGCCTTTCGTGATGGGCGTCATGGCGGACCTCTCGGGCAAGCAGCCCGACGACCTGCCGGGCGTGCCGGACCGCAAGTTCCTTGAGATAGACAACGACAACTTCGACGAACGGATGAAGGCAGCGAAGCCCCGCGTCGCGTTCAGCGTGCCCAATACCATGACCGGCGAGGGCAACGTCGCCGTCGATCTCACCTTTGAGAGCCTCGACGACTTCTCACCGGCGGCGGTCGCCAAGAAAGTGGACGGGCTGAACAAACTGCTCGAGGCAAGGACACAGCTCGCCAATCTGCTGACCTACATGGACGGCAAGTCTGGCGCCGAGGAACTGATCGGCAAGGCACTCAACGACCCGGCACTCCTCCAGAGCCTGACCTCGGCGCCGAAGCCCGAGGATGCGCCCGCCGAGGGCGGGAGCGATGAGGGAGGAGAAGCCTGATATGACCGACATGAACCCAGAAGCTCAGGCATCCGGCGAGACGATGGAAACCAGCGCCTTCGAGTCGCTGCTCACCAAAGAGTTCAAGCCGAAGAACGACAGGGCCCAGGAAGCAATCGAGAACGCGGTCAAGACACTCGCGCAGCAGGCGCTCGCCGACACCGCGCTCGTATCCGATGACGCCATCAAGTCTATCGAGGCGATGATCGCGCAGATCGATAAGACCCTGAGCACACAGGTCAACGCGATCATGCACCACGTCGACTTCATGAAACTCGAAGGCACATGGCGTGGTCTTCATCATCTCGTCAGCAACACCGAGACCGACGAGAACCTCAAGATCCGCGTCATGAACATCTCCAAGAAGGAGGTGGGCAAGACCATCAAGAAGTTCAAGGGCGCCAGCTGGGACCAGAGCCCGCTGTTCAAGAAGCTCTACGAAGAAGAGTTCGGCTCCCCCGGCGGCGAGCCCTACGGCTGCCTCATCGGCGACTATGAGTTCGACCACAGCCCGCCCGACGTCGAGATGCTCTCGGGCCTCGGCCAGATCGCCGCGGCGGCCCACGCCCCGTTCATCTCGGCGGCCGCCCCCAAGCTGCTCAACATGGACAGCTGGAACGAGCTCAGCAACCCGCGCGACCTGACGAAGATCTTCCAGACCGCCGAGTACGCGCCCTGGCGCAGCCTCCGCGAGAGCGAGGACTCCCGCTACATCTCGCTCACGATGCCCCGCTTCCTCAGCCGCCTGCCCTACGGCGAGAAGACCGAGCCCGTCGAGGAGTTCGCCTACGAAGAGGACACCGAGGGCACGGACCACGACCGCTACGTCTGGTCGAACGCGGCCTACGCGATGGGCACGAACATCACCCGCGCGTTCAAGCAGTTCGGCTGGTGCAGCCGCATCCGCGGTGTCGAGTCGGGCGGCATGGTTGACTCGCTCCCGTGCCATACCTTCCCGACCGATGACGGCGGCGTGGACATGAAGTGCCCCACCGAGATCGCGATCACCGACCGCCGCGAGGCCGAGCTCAGCAAGAACGGCATGCTCCCGCTCTGCCACTGGAAGAACACCGATTATGCGGTGTTTGTCGGCGCTCAGAGCCTCCACCAGCCGGCAGAGTACGACGACCCAGACGCGACAGCCAACGCCAACCTCGGCGCGCGCCTGCCCTACCTGTTCGCGACATGCCGCTTCGCCCACTACCTCAAGTGCATCGTGCGTGACAAGATCGGCTCGTTCAAGGAACGCGCCGACATGGAACGCTGGCTCAACAGCTGGATCCAAAAGTACGTCGAGCCAGACCCCGCAAACGCCTCGGAAGAAGCCAAGGCCCGCCGCCCGCTCGCGGCCGCCGAGGTCTCGGTCGCCGAGGTTGAGGGCAACCCTGGCTACTACTCGAGCAAGTTCTTCCTCAGGCCCCACTACCAGCTTGAGGGCCTCACCGTGTCGCTCCGCTTGGTCTCCAAGCTGCCGAGCGGCAAGAACTGAATCCGCAACCGCGGGCCAAGGACTCCAGGAAGGGCCGGCCTGCGAGAGAGACCGATCTCACGTGAGTTCGATGGATCGCCGCGTGAGTTACTGACCGGGCACACACACTCCCTGCTGGAGAACACAAGTGGCATTCGACGGATTTATGCAGATCGAGGGCATCACGGGCGACAGCACCGACAAGGCCCATAGCGAGTGGATCGAGATCGAGCGCTTCGAGCACCGCATCGCGCAGCCGAGCGGCGGCGCCGGCAGCGCTCAGGGCACCCACTCGGGCGGACGCGCCGATCACGGCGAGTTCAAGGTCACCAAGAAGCTGGATAGCGCCAGCCCCGCGCTCGCGCTCCACTGCTGCGACGCCAAGCCCATCCCCGAGATCAAGATCGAGCTCTGCCGCGCGATGGGGGACAAGACGGTCTTCATGACCTACACACTCAAGGAGTGCATCGTCAGCTCCGTCGGCCCGAGCGGCGATATCGACAAGGAAGCCGTCATTCCATCCGAGCAGATCGGCTTCCGCTACGGCGAAATCGCATGGGAGTATGTCCCGACCGATCCGAAGGGCGGGGGCAAGACCGGCGCCGCGATGCAGGCTGGCTGGAGCACCATCGAAAACGCCCCGCTCTGAGTGGGCCGGTTTCGGCGCATATGCGCACCAACCCGGTCCGCCCGTGGAAGCGGGCGGACCGTCTTTCTAACGCCTCGACACTCGCCTTGGGGGCCTCGTGAGCCAATCCGCAGAAGAACTCGTCAAGCAGGGCGATGTCACGGGAGCGCTCCAAGCGCTCCAAGACAAGGTCAGATCAAACCCCGCTGACGCCAAAGCCCGTGTATTCCTTTTCCAGCTCCTCTCGGTGCTAGGAAACTGGGATCGGGCGCTAACACAGCTGAACGTCGCGGCCGACATCGACCCCACCACACTGCTCATGGCGCAGGTCTGCCGGCCCGCGCTTCAATGCGAGTCATTCCGCGAGCACGTGTTCGCGGGCGAAACATCACCACTGTTTCTGGGCGAACCCCCAGCCTGGGCGGGCCGCATGGTCGAGGCGCTTAAGCTCTTCGCCACGGGCTCCGCCGAGCAGGCCTCAACGCTCCGTGCCGCGGCGCTAGACGAAGCCGACGCCATCGGCGGCACCTTCAATGGTGACCGGTTCGAATGGATGGCTGACGGCGACGACCGGCTGGGCCCGATCCTAGAGATCGTGACCGAGGGCCGGTACTACTGGGTGCCGATACAGAACATCGCACGGATCGAGATCGAGCCACCGGCGGATCTACGTGACGTGGTCTTCCTTCCGGCGAGGTTTGTCTGGGTCAACGGCGGTACCGCCGTCGGCCTCATCCCGACACGCTATCCGGGCACACAATCGTCGGAAGACGGCCAGCTCTTGCTTGCGCGCAAGACCGAGTGGGTCGAGCACGCAGACGGGACATACACCGGGCTGGGCCAGCGGATGCTTGTCACAGACTCCGGCGAGCACCCGCTGCTCGAAGCCCGGTCGGTTGTCTTCGATACCTTCGACGAAGCCCAGCGTCTCGCCGAGGCGCAGTTGGCCGTCGGCGAGACCCAGGGCGAAGGCGATGGCTGAGCTCGCGTCATCCGACCGGCTTCAGCCCTCGCTGCTCGACCGCCTGACCGATGAGGATCCGAAGCGGAAGCAGGAGAGCCGCAACCAGAAGGTGATCACCGTCCGTGAGCTCCGCCGCGCGGTTCTCCGTGACCTCGCCTGGCTGCTCAACACCGCGAACAAGATGTCCCCCGAGCAGCAAGCGCGGTACCCCCGGGCCACCGCGTCCGCCCTGAACTATGGCGCCCCGGACCTGACCGGGACCACCGGCTCCTCGCTCTCGTTCGACATCCTCCGCGACCGGATCATGCAATCGATAAGCCGCTATGAGCCGAGGCTCATCCCGGGAACGGTCCGAGTCAAGATCGGCCCCACAGACAAGGGCGGCCCGAACGATGTCGGCATCGAGATCGCTGCAGATCTGTGGGCCGACCCGACACCCGAGTCGCTCTTCGTGCGCACCGATGTGGACCTCGAAACCGGTGCATGCATCGTAACGGACGCAGGCAATGGATGATCGCCTGCTCGACCGCTACGAGAGCAACCTCGCGTCACTCGAAAGGGATGGCGGCGAGCTCGCCCAGCGATTTCCTGACACGGCCGGCCGGCTCGATGCCTCGTCTGTCCCGTGCGCCGATCCGTACGTCGAGCAGATTCTCGATGGGCTTGCCTACCTGAACGCCCGCGTGGGCGTGAAGCTCGATGCGCAACGCGACTCGTTCGCCCAGGGTCTGCTCGGCGTCTTTGACCCACTGTCCACGTGCCCAGCACCATCGGTGTGCGTGGTTCAGATTAACCCCGACCTCTCGCGGCCCATGCCCCCCGAAGGCGTGGTGGCGCCACGCGGCAGCGTGCTCGAGTCGCTGACCGCGCCCGAGGCGCCGACGCCCTGCCGTTTCCTGACAACCCGCGAGATCCGTATCCAGCCGATTGCGCTCGATGAATGCACCTATTTCGCTTCGCCCCCGAGGGGTCTCGAACTGCCGGGCGTAGACGCCGCCCGCGCCGCCGTCCGTTTGGTTTTCCGCGCTCAAAGCGGGACAAACCTCGGTTCGCTCGTCAGGGCGGGCCTTGCTTCACTCCCTCTGTTTGCTCGCGGTGTTGGTTCAAGCGGGTACCAACTCCTTGAGACCATCGACCAGCACCTCATCGGCGCCTGGATGCTCGCGCCTGGGAGCGAACCGATCGCGCTCCCGAAGCCCGTCACTCCTGGATTTGCGCCACACCACGCCCTGCTCCCTGATGGGGGCGAGGTCCCAGAAGACCGCCGCTTGCTCCGCGAGCACTTCATATGCCGCGACGCTTCCGCGTTCGTTGAACTCAGAGGCCTCGATGCTGGTTCAGGATCCGATGCCGAGGAGTTCGATGTCGTGCTTCTGCTCGACACGGCTGAAGAAGAACTCGCACCCGCGATCGATCGTACGACGCTCAAGCTCTTTTGCACGCCCGCGGTAAATGTGTTCCCCAAGCGTGCGGCTCGTGCTCCCGCGGATGGGCGTTCATCGCGCTTCCCCGTGATCCCGGACCGTGGCAAGCCGCTTGACTTCGAGGTGTACCGAGTCACCCGAGTTACCGCTCACGCGAACAACCCACTCCGTGGCACAGACTACAAACGCTTCTACTCGGGCGGGAACGGCCGGTACTTCACGACCTCCCGCCGGCCCCGACCACTCAGCAATATCGAGCGAAGGCACGGTCGCCGCACGGGCTACCCGGGCGGAGACGCATACGTGAGTCTCACCGATGCCGGCAAGGGGCCGATCCCCGAGTCCATCACCGAGGTCGCCTTTGAGACACTCTGTACAAACCGCCACCTTGTGCTGGCGATGCCCAAGGGCAGGATGCACACCGATTTCGAGCACGAACTCGGGCGCTCAATCGGCGCTGTCCGTGTGATCGCTGGCCCGACCGACCCGCACGCGGCACCGGCAGAGCAGGGCGCGGCCGAAATCCTGGTCCGCGCAATCAGCCAAGCCCAAGCAGAGCTCGACGTTCCCGACCCACAGCAAGCCGCCGAGGTGCTGCGAAATCTGCTGAGGCTCTCCTCACACGCCGGCTCCAAGCAGCACGCGAGCTGGATCGAGGCGATCCGTGTCGTTCGTATCAAGCACGGCACGACACGGATCAACCGCCGCGGCGCTGTCGTCTCCGCGAAAGGCCGGGAGTTCGATGTTGAGATCGATCCCGAACCGTTCGAGAAAGGCGGCGCCTGGCTCTTCGGCACCACGCTCGAACGGGCGCTTGCTGCGCGTTCCGCCATCAACCGATATTCCCGGCTGACCATCTCCACTCGTCGTGAGGGCACGATCCTCCGCTGGCCCGCGCGCCTTAGCCCGACGGAGGTGCTGTGATGGCAGTCGAACCACCGCGGAACAGCGCCGACTTCTTTGACCTCGCGCGGCGGCTCGAAGCCGACGCGCGTCGGAGCGCGTCAGCCGACCCGACCCCGGGCATCGCACGCACCACGAAGCCCGCAGAGGATCCCGCCCGGTTCGGCCAGCGCGTGGAGATGGCCTTCGCGACCGGCTCCGTCCGGAGCGTGGATACAAACAGGCACCCTCCACGCGTCGAAGTCAGCTTCTTGGGTCTGCTCGGCCCAAACGGTCCGCTCCCGCTGCACCTCACGGAGTATGCGCTCGACCGCGCACGAGACGCAGGCGATCGATCGCTCGCGTCATTCCTCGATCTGTTTAACAACCGCGTCATCGGTATGTTCTACAGGGCGTGGGCTGCGGGGCAGCCCGCGGCAGCCGCAGACCACGGACCCGATGACACCTTCACAGACGCGGTCGCGAACCTCGTCGGCCTAGGCCTCGACAGCCTGCACAACCGCACCGTGCTGGGCGATCACGACAAGCTGGCATATGCCGCGCATCTCGCGCAGATCTCCAGGCCCGCCGAGGGCCTTCGCGTCGCGATCGAGAGCCGGCTCGGACTGCCGGTCGAACTCGAACAGTGCGTAACCGACTGGGTCCCACTCCCCGACGACCAGCTCACGAGACTGGGCTGCCCCGGGGCCACACTTGGCGGCGGCGCCGCGATGGGCCGCCGCGTTCCGGACGCGGGCGGACGATTCCGTCTGCGCGTCGGCCCGGTACCGTACGCCAGGCTCGCAGAAATGCTCCCGGGCGGTCTCGCCGCGGCTGAGATCGCTGACTGGGTTAGCGAGTACACACGCCGCCAACTCGCCTGGGACATCCAGATTCTTGTGAAGGGCGATGAGATCCCACCCACGCAACTCGGTGCTGGCGGAAGACTGGGCTGGACAACGTGGCTCCGATGCGAGCCAATGCACGGCGTCGTAGACAGCCTTGTCCTTGAGAGTGAACGGATCGACAGTGCACGGGATCCCGTCGCCGCCAACTAATGGAAGCCAAGCAGAGGGGGCCCGAAGAGGGGCGGCCCGGAGACCGAGGAGTACAGAACGATGAGCGAGATCAGCCGCGTCGCGTTGTTCGGGAAGCTGAATCCCATGTCCTACAAGGCCATGGAGGGCGCCACTGTCTTCTGCAAGCTCCGAGGCAACCCATACGTCGAGATCGCCCACTGGCTGCACCAGATCTTGCAGTCGCCCGACTCCGACCTCCACCGGATCATCAAGCACTATGAGCTCGACGCGTCGAAACTCGCCGCCGATCTGACCCGAACCCTCGATGGGCTACCGCGCGGCGCGTCAAGCATCAGCGACCTCTCAGCCCAGCTCGAAGACTCGGTCGAGCGGGGCTGGGTCTACGCCTCGCTCATGTTCGGCGATACCAAGGTCCGCACCGGCACCTGGCTCGTCGGTGCGCTCAAAACCCGCGAGCTGCGCAACCATCTCCAGCAGATCAGCGCCGAGTTCGGCAAGATCAAACCCGACGAGCTCGCCGAGTCACTGGGCGATGCCGTCGCTGGCTCCCCCGAAGAAGGCCAAAGCGCACAGGACGGATCCGCCGAACCGGGCGAGGCCAGTGGCGCCATGGCGCCCGCCCAGATGGGCAAGCAGGAAGCGCTCGCGCAGTTCACTGTGGACATGACCGAGCAGGCCCGCAAGGGCGAGATCGACCCGATCGTCGGACGCGACGACGAGACACGCCAGCTCATCGACATCCTGATGCGCCGGCGCCAGAACAACCCGATCCTGACAGGCGAAGCGGGCGTGGGCAAGACCGCCGTAGTCGAGGGCTTCGCGCACCGGCTCGTCAAGGGTGATGTCCCGCCACCACTCAAGAACGTCAAGCTCCTTGCGCTTGATGTCACCGCCCTCCAGGCCGGCGCGAGCATGAAGGGCGAGTTCGAGAACCGGCTCAAACAGGTCATCGAGGAGGTCCAAGCCTCCCCCACCCCGATCATCATGTTTATTGACGAGGCCCACACCCTCGTCGGCGCCGGGGGCCAGAGCGGCACGGGTGACGCCGCGAACCTGCTCAAGCCCGCCCTCGCCCGTGGCACGCTCCGAACCGTCGCCGCGACCACCTGGGCCGAATACAAGAAGCACATCGAGAAAGACCCGGCGCTCACCCGCCGCTTCCAGGTCGTGAAGGTCGAGGAGCCCGACGAAGCGCGCTGCATCCGTATGCTCCGCCGCATCGCGGGCTCGCTCGAAAAGCACCACGGCGTGCAAGTCCTCGACGAAGCCATCGAAGCCGCCGTCGTCCTCGGTCACCGCTACATCCCGGGCCGCCAGCACCCGGACAAGGCCGTCAGCCTGCTCGACACCGCCGCCGCGCGTGTCGCCATCGGTCAGCACGCGACGCCCGCGGAGATCGACAACCTCGAACGCTCGATCGATGCTCTCGATGACGAGCTGAACATACTCACCCGCGAGGAACAGACAGGCGCCGATCACGCGACCCGCAAGGGCGAGATCGACTCAGAGCTCGCCGAACTCCGAGGCACGCTCGAAACCCGAACCGCAGCATGGAAGAAAGAACTCGACCTCGTCAACGAGATCCTCACCCTGCGCGACAAGCTCCGGGGCCCCGAGCGCACCGAGCAGGTCGAGCCCAGCCCGGAGGGCGACCCAGCGCCAGCGCCCGAGGGCGAAGCCACGCTCAGCGATGATGAACGCCAATCACTCGTCGCCGAGCTCACCAAGAAAACCGAAGAACTCGCAGAGGTCCAGGGCGAGAGCCCGCTCATCCTGCCGAGCTGCGGCGAGCAGGCGCTCGCGGCCGTCGTCGCCGACTGGACGGGCATCCCCGTAGGCCGCATGGTCAAGGATGAGATCAACGCCGTGCTGAACCTGACCGACACGCTCAACGAACGCGTCAAGGGCCAGCGGCACGGCCTCGAAGCCATCGCGAAACGCATCCAGACCGCCCGCGCCCAGCTCGATAACCCGAGCAAGCCCATCGGCGTGTTCATGCTCGCCGGCCCGTCGGGCGTGGGCAAGACCGAGACCGCGCTCGCGATCGCCGAGTCGCTCTACGGCGGTGAAGAGAACCTCATCACCATCAACATGAGCGAGTTCCAAGAGGCCCACACCGTCAGCACACTCAAGGGCGCGCCCCCCGGCTACGTCGGGTACGGCGAGGGCGGCGTGCTCACCGAGGCGGTCCGTCGCCGGCCCTACTCCGTCGTCCTGCTCGACGAGGTCGAGAAGGCCCACCCCGATGTCCACGAGATCTTCTTCCAGGTCTTCGATAAGGGTGTGATGGAGGACGGCGAGGGCCGCATGATCGATTTCAAGAACACGATCATCCTGCTCACGTCGAACGCCGGCACCGACCTCATCATGAACATGTGCAAAGACCCGGAACTGATGCCCGACGTCGAGGGCCTGACCAAGGCGATGCGCGAGCCGCTGCTGAAGGTCTTCCCGCCGGCTCTTCTAGGCCGCATGACCGTGATCCCCTACTACCCGCTCAGCGACGAGACCCTGCGCCTGATCATCCGCCTCCAGCTGGGCCGCATCGTCAAGCGGATCCAGGAGAACCACGGCGCCAGCTTCGAGTACGGCGACGAAGTGGTCGAGCTCATCGCGAGCCGCTGCACCGAGATCGAGTCGGGAGGCCGCATGATCGACGCGATACTGACGCAGACGATGCTGCCCCAGATCAGCCGCGCGTTCCTCGAGACCTTACTCGAAGGCGGGGACCAGATCTCGAAGGTGGTCGCATCGGTGAAGGATGAGGACTTCGATTACATGATCAGTTAGGCGCCATGTGGGTCCGCTCCCACGTTTCCTCATCGGCATCCACCATCGATTTCGTGGTGATGCGGAACGATGAAACGCGCACGCCTACGCCCGATGACAGATGAGCAACGGCAATGCTGGAGGCTATCTCGCGCTCGTATCGAGCATCCTCATAGGACTGTCAGTTCGTGCTCGTAGCATTCCTGACCGGACAACTTAAGTAGCAAGAGCTCTCAGAGTCGTTGCAGGTGATCCAGAAGAAGATCCCAGACTTTGACAGCTGGCTCCCGGGTGGTGAATAAACCGGTGCTCACGAAGACCAGATGACCGGCCCAACCGGTCTTCTTCCCTGGTCGTCTTGGGTACAGCTCTACCGAGTCAAGTCTGATAGTCGTAGATTACGCGGGATACAGAGTTACCCCTTCCCAGAATCACGGCTTGCTCCGGTCACCCCGCCGATAAATTCCGAACGGACTACGAAAAGATTTGCATCGCGCTAGACACCGTGGTACACCCTCCTCAGGGGTGTAGAGATAGGAGTCTGGGATGTCGTGGACCCGGCTGGCATCGACCCTTGGGGTCGCCTCGATCGTCGTAACCGCACCGGCGCAGGCCGAAGACTCCCGGGCTCCGAGCCCCGGGATCGCCTGCGCAGCTAAAGGCTGCGAAGGAGCCGGATGCAACGCGTCCGCGCACCAGTCAGCCCTTGAGCTGATCCGAGCCCAGACCTTCTGGTCGCTCCCGCGCGAGCACCGCGCCACGATCCTGGCGGAACTCCAAGAACGGGGCCAGCCGATGCCTGGCGCTACAGCCCAGCCCGCAATACCCGATGTGCTCGCGTCGCAAGCTATCCCCCTGACGGAAGCCGAGTTCGACGACGCCTGGCTGCTCGTCAAGGACTTCGTCGCCCGCGACAACTTCGAGAGCTTCAGCCCGATCCACCAGCGGATGCTGGCCAACTTCGCCGAGCGCAACCTCGACCCAGACGGCATCCCCGCGATGCCCTGCTTCACGGGCGATAGCGACCCGGCACTCATCGGGGCGTTCGATGCCGTGATCTCGTACGGCATCAGCACGATGCAGGAAATGAACCCGATCGCATTTGAGCAGACCACGCGCTGGGACGTCACCGCGCTCCAGCCCGGCGGCAGCAGCCAGGGAGACCCGGTCACACTGACGTACTCGTTCCCACCCGATGGGACGTTCATCGCGTCAGGTGTCGGCGAGCCCGCCGGCCCGAACGACCTGAATGCCTACCTCGATGGTGTGTATGGAAGCCGTGCCGCATGGCGCGCTCTCTATGACCAGATCTTCGCCGAGTGGGGTGCGCTGAGCGGCAATACCTACGTGCTCGAGCCGAACGACGATGGAGTTGACCTGTTCGTACTAAATGGTCAGGGTCAGGTCATCGAAGGCAACTCCGGGATCGCGGGGGTTCGCGGCGATCTCCGCATGTCCGGCAAGGCAATTGATGGCACCAGCGGCACGCTGGGCTACAACTTCTTCCCGCCTGTCGGCAACATGGTGATCGATACCACAGACAACAACTTCCTCGATCTCAGCAACAACTCGCTCTTCCTACGCAACGTGCTCTCGCATGAGCACGGGCACGGCATGGGCCAGCTCCACACCTGCCCGGTCACGAACTCGAAGCTGATGGAGCCGTTCATCAACCTGAACTTTGACGGCCCGCAGTTCGACGACATCCTCAACGCCCAACGACACTACGGCGATCCACTGGAGCCCAACGACAGCCCCGCGACGGCCAGCGCGGTCGGCTCGCTCACGCTCACCCAGAGCAACACGACAACGACCGTATCGCTCGACGATGAACTCGACGTTGACTTCTATGAGGTCACACTGATCGATGATGCACGCCTTGAGGCAACGCTGCGCACCCAGGGCTCGCTCTACCAGGCCGGCCCACAGACCAACGCCTGCACCGAGAGCCAGCCCTATGACCCCAGCCAGTTCCTCGACCCCGCGATCGCGATTCTCGATGGCAACGGCATCACGGTGCTTGCCTTGTCCGACGCGCCCGGCGCGGGGGGGAACGAGACCGCCTCGGTATTCGTGCCAGCCGGCACGTATTACGTCCGAGCGACGGGCTCGATGCCCGCGGGCGACCAGATCATCGCCTACGAGCTCGACATCACAGCCAGAGGCCTCGCAGTCACTGCGCCCACCGGGCTGCCCTCTTCACTAACTCCAGGTGTCCCGGCCACGTTTGAGATCGCAGTCGAACCGAACGGCGAAATGCTGGTCGGATCGCCAACCATCTCGTACCGCGCTGCGGGCGATGCGACCTTCACCACCGTGAACCTGACACCCACCGACGGTTCGCTGTACGAGGTCTCGCTTCCAGCCTTTGAGTGCGGCGACGATCCCGAGTTCTTCCTCACCGCGACAGGTGATATCTCGGGTGCGATCAATCTCCCCGGGACTGGATCACAAACAGCCATTATCACCGATGGTCTTGTGACGCAGTTCTCCGACAACGGGGATACCGATCTGGGCTACACCGTGTCGGGCGATGCGATCGATGGCCAGTGGACGCTCGGCGCTCCGCAGGCGAACGATCGAGGCGACCCCGCCGCCGACTTCGACGGCTCCGGATCAGCCTGGCTCACCGACATAGATGCACTCACCGACAACTCCGATGTTGATGATGGCACGACCATTCTTACCAGCCCACCGCTCGACCTCAGCAACAACTCCAGCGTCTCGTTCGCCTATTGGTTCAACGACGTCTCAGGTGGGCCCATCTCCGGAGGCGACACCTTCACCGTTGAAGTATCGAGTGACAACGGGGCGACGTACTCCATCGTACGAACATATGTCTCGCCCGCCGCATCTTGGCGTACGGACACTCTCTTCGAAGGCATTGATTTCTCGGCTTCGGCACCTGGGGCGGGCCGGCTGCGCTTCAGCGTAAGCGATATCGGGGCCCAGAACGTAGTCGAAGGCGGCCTCGATGCGCTTGTCGTCACCGGCGCCCCATGCACCAACCCACCCCCACCGACCTGCGGCCCCGCGGACATCACCACCACCGGCGCAACGGTTGATGGCCAACCGGGCTTCGGTGAACCCGACGGCGTGGTCGATCTCGACGACCTCGGGTATTACCTCAACTTCTGGCTCGTGGGTGACCTTCTCGCTGACACAACAACGACGGGCGCAACGCTCGAAGGTCAGCCCGGCTTCGGTATCCCCGACGGGTCCGTATCGCTTGATGACCTCGGGTTCTACCTGAACCTCTGGCTCACCGGCTGCCCATAGCCGGACACTACAGCTGTTTATGAAGTAAAACGCCGCCGGGGCTGGAGGGACCCTGGCGGCGTTTTCTTTGGCACTACAGCCCGACCCACACCGCAAAACCCCAGCTCGATGCCGCTAGCCAGCATCAAGAGCTCAGAAATCTCAGCGTCTAGAGCCTGAACTGCTCCACAAGCGCCCGCAGTTTCTCCGCCTTCTCGCTGAGCTGACGGGAAGCCGCGGACGCCTCCTGCGTGCCTCGGCTCGCCGTCTGCGCCGCGTTTCCGATCTCGGTAATGCCGCGCGTGACATCCTCTGCGGTCCGGGCCTGCTCTTCCGCGGCACTCGCGATCTCGCGGATCATCGAGGTGACACCCTGCGTGCCCGTATAGATCGAGCCAAGGCTCTGGCCAGCGCTGCTCGCCAGTTCGACACCCCTCGATACCTCCTCGGTGCCCCGCTCCATCCGCTCAACGGCGACTGCCGTCTCGTTCTGGATAGCACGAACGCTCTCGCTGACCTCTTCGGTCGCCACCTGTGTCCGCTCCGCCAGCTTTCGGACCTCATCTGCAACAACCGCGAAGCCGCGCCCGTGTTCACCAGCCCGGGCCGCCTCGATCGCGGCGTTCAACGCCAGCAGGTTGGTCTGGTCGGCGATGTCGTTGATGACGTTGATGATCTCACCGATCTGCTCGCTGCGCTTTCCTAGTTCGCCCACCGAGGCCGCCGACCCGCTGACCGCCTCTCTGATCGAGTTCATGCCGCTGATGGTCTCCTGGACCACATCACCACCCTCGGTCGCCAGTTGGGTTGACTGCTCAGCATTCTCAGACGCCTGGTCCGACTGCTCGGCAACCTGACCCACCGAGGCGGTCATCTCCGTGATCGCGGCGGAGATCTGCTCCACCTGGCCCGCCTGTGCCGCGACGCCGTTGGCAATCTCCTCGTTGCTCGACGAGATCTGCGTGCTCGTGCTAGCCACCTCTTGCGCTGTGCGGCTCACATCCGCGATGATGCCGCGGAGCGAGGTGTGCATCTCGTTCATCGCGCCCGCGAGATCCTGCAGATTGTCACCCGTTCGAACATCGATCGGGTCTACTGTCAGGTCCTTTCTCGCAAGCGCCTTGGTGAACTCAATGATCTTGCCAAGCGCACCCACGATCTGACGACTCAAGAAGAAAGCAACCGCTGTTCCGATGAGCACAGCGCCGAGCGTGGCGAATATCACCATACTAACCATGCTCGCAGAAGCCGCATGGATCTCTTCAACCGCCAAGCCTTTCGCCCTGGCCTGACTCTGCACGATCCCCGCGAGCAACTGGTCAGCTTCCTGGGATAGGGGCGCAACAGTGTTAAGGCATATATCCTCGCTGATGCAGAAGCCGGGCTGCGCCCGGATGGCGACCGCCTTCTTCGCGAGGGTCAAGAACTCTGTGCGGGCATTGATGTACGCATCAAAGTAGTCCGTCTGCGCTGGAGTCAGCAGTTCGGTCATCGTCATCAATCGATCGACCGAGGCCTGGCACGAGTCCACGCTCTCGGAGACTCGAGCTTGATCCAGGCCATCGCCAGAGACAAGGAACGCCGCGATCGCGTACCGGGCCTTGAGGAGGTGCCCCTCGGCAGCCGAGATCCGGCGCACCAGCTGTTTCCGCTCGGGGGTCGCGGCCTCCTGCTCCTCAAGATCCAGGATCGCCTGGAGGTTCCGGATCATTTCCTCGCCATAAGGCCCCGCGTCATCGAAGAAAAGCTTGTCCGCCGGATGGTCATCGGGTGTGTGTGAGACCGCCGCGATACGGTCCTGAGCGCTGCGCAGATCGTTGAGCGTCCGCTTTGCTTTCGCCCAATCATCGATCGCGCTCTGGTCAGTCCATGTCGCCGAGAGCCGGTCCATCTCAGCGCTCGCGCTTCCGATCTTGTCCCATGCATCGAGGCGCTCCTCGGCCAACGCCTGGAGCCCCAGGATCATGTAGCCTCGGTGCATCGAGAGCGCGTGGTGGATCTCTCCCTGGATTATGAGCCCATTCTCGACCGCGGGCACGTTCTCTTCGATCGCGCCATCGGTTTTCTCGTTTAGTACGCCAGCCTGAAGATAGATCACAGCAGAGACCAGCACGACCAACGCAGTCATCACGCCGAAACCACACGCCAGCTTCTGTCCGATCGTGAGCTTCATCTCGGGACCTCCTAGGACAGCCTCGCGGCGTCGTGCCGTTGTATGCGGCGACACTTTGCCGCAACCGAGCACGATGTCGGATCCAGATCCAGGGGTATCAACCGGCGCAGGACAACCCGACCGGGCCACTGTCGGTTCGACCAACTCGTTCCCCGCTCTGAGGGCACCACATCGGCTGATGCCTCCGACTAGGCCGCGCCGTGTTGCCCCCTACTTGAGTATCAGCATCGCTGAGGCCATCGCAACCATCGTCAGGTTCTCAACCAGTGTCACCGTGGTCATCGGGAGATCGAGTACCGTCCCGAGACATGCACACCGGATCCGCTTGCCCGCTCGCAAAGTCCGGAAGACACCGATTGCACCGAAGAGCATAAGTAAAATAACGGTCCCGTTCAGAACCTCTGGCGCAAACCCCAACACGTACCCGATGCCCAAGCCCAACTCGACAAACGGATAGGCCCAGCCCCAGAGCGGTAGCCGAGCCGCAAGCAGGTCATATCGCCGATATGAACCCACAAAACCGCGAAGATCGAGGAGCTTGAAAAACGAGAACACCAGGAAGAACCCAGCCATGAAGTGCCGCATGACCACCGCTGGATCCCAAACCCCGGTCGAGGCCGCGATCAGGATCGTCGTGCCCAAGATAAAAGTAACGATGAGCAGCAGCGGGTAGAGCCGGCGCAATGTTCTCACTTCGGGACCCTCGGCCGTCGATGGCTTGACCAAGTACGAGCCTGCGCTCTCCACCGCACGGGCGACCACCACGGCATCAGGCTCAGGTGTTCCCATAACAACCAGCTCGCTTCGCTCAAGTGATACCGCGACATCGGTCACGCCATGAACATCACGGACCGCTCGCTCGATGCGTTCAACGCACGAGCCGCAGTGCATCCCCGTGATCGCGTAAATCGTCATGCCACACGATACGCCGCTCCCCGCTACCCGAGCACCTCGCGAGCGAGCGCGACGAACTGCTCGACCGCGACAGGCATGGATCGTCCACGCCGCCGCGCGACCGCGATCGTGCGATGGGCCCCTCCCCGCGACAGCGGCTTGTACACCAGGCCATCGACATGCGAGGCCCGAGCCGCACACGCGGGGACAAGCGCCGAACCCACCCCAGCGCGAACGAGCTCAAGCTGGGTCACCAGCTGAGCCGTTTCGCACACGACAGAACCAACCGCGTCGCGAGCCGAGCAGTACGCGGACACTTGGCGCCCGAGGCAGTTTGCATCGCTTAGCACGATCATGGGCTCACGGCGCAACGCACGTACACCGACCGTGTCCTCTTGTGTCAGCGGGTGGCCCTCGGGAAGAGCCAGCAGAAGGTCCTCCACGCCCACCTCCTCCAACTCGAGCAGTTCGTGCGTCAGCGGCGGGCTCAGGAGTGCGAGATCGAGCGAGTTTTCAACCAGTGCCTCTGTCAGCAGCTCCGTGTAGTCCTCACGTACTGACACGACGCACCCGGGCAACACCCTGCGGAGCCTCGCGATGATCTCAGGAACCACGAACGGTGCGATGGTTGGGATCGCTCCGACCGCCAGCGACCCTACCCCGGCATCGGTATCGGTCTTGAGGCTCCGCTCGATGTCCCCGAGTTCCTCGATCAGATCCCGGGCCCGAGGCAACAACAACTCGCCGGCCGCCGTCGGAACCACACCGCGCCCCTGACGGTCGAACAGCGACACGCCGAGATACGCCTCAAGTTTCTTGATCTGCGCACTGAGCGATGGCTGCGCCACCCGACACCGCCGCGCAGCACCCGTGATCGATCCCGTCTCTGCCGCCGCAACAAAGTAGCGGAGCTGCTGAATATCCATAGGAATATCCTATGCGAGCATATCGAGAAGCGCATTTCAAGCTATGCGAACCCGCTCCGGCTCGAGTAAATTTCAACCGACTGCTCAACGCATGGAGGAAGCATGAACGACCAACGAGGCAAGTGCCCCGTCATGACAACCGCCGATGGGAACCCGATCGGCAGCCAGCAGGCCCTCACCGCCGGCCCACGCGGCCCGCTGCTTATGCAGGACGTCCAACTGCTTGAGCAGATGCAACATTTCAACCGCGAACGCATCCCCGAGCGCGTGGTCCACGCCAAGGGCTCGGGCGCCTATGGCACATTCACCGTCACTCATGACGTCACAGCACACACCAAGGCGGACTTCCTGAGCCAGGTCGGCAAACAGACCGACGTGCTCCTGCGCTTCAGCACCGTTGCGGGTGAACGCGGCGCCGCCGACGCAGAACGCGACGTTCGCGGCTTCGCGATCAAGTTCTACACAGAACAAGGCAACTGGGACATGGTGGGCAACAACACCCCCGTGTTCTTCGTCCGCGACCCCTACAAGTTCGCGAACTTCATTCATACCCAGAAGCGTGACCCAAAGACCAACCTCCGCGACATGGACATGCAGTGGGACTTCTGGAGTCTTTGCCCAGAGAGCCTCCACCAGATCACGATCCTGTTTAGTGATCGCGGCAGGCCGGTCGGATACCGCCACGTCAACGGGTACGGCAGCCACACCTACAGCCTGATCAACAACGATGGCGAAAGGGTCTGGTGCAAGTTCCACTTCAAGACCAACCAGGGCATCAAAAACCTCATGGACGACGAGGGCGACCGCCTGATCGGCGAGGACCGCGAGAGCAGCCAGAAGGACCTTTTCGAAGCGATCGAGCGTGGCGAGTTCCCGAGCTGGACCATGAAGATCCAGGTCATGACTCAACCGCAAGCCGATGTCTTCGAGCAAGAGACAGGCTGGAACCCGTTCGATCTCACCAAGGTTTGGCCCCACGCAGACTTTCCACTCATCGAGGTTGGGCAACTCGAGCTCAATCGCAACCCCACCAACTACCACGCCGAGATGGAGCAATCGAGCTTCAGCCCAAGCGCACTTGTTCCGGGGATAGGGCCAAGCCCCGACAAGATGCTTCAGGCCCGCCTCATGAGCTACGCCGACGCCCACCGGTACCGGGTCGGGAACAACTACCACCAGCTTCCGGTCAACAAGCCCAAGTGCCCGGTCATGAACAGCCAGCGCGACGGTGCCATGGCGACCGCCGAGGACTACGGCAGCCACGCGAACTACTGGCCCTCCAGCCGCGAAGGCGCACCCGATGTGGCCCCCGAGTTCAAGGATCCCGCTTGGGATCTGGGCCAATCGATAGTCGATCGATATGACAGCACGGTTGATCACGACGACTACACCCAGGCGGGCAACCTCTACCGCATGTTCGACGACGCCCACCGCGACAGACTGGCGGCCCGGATCGCGGGTGTTCTCGGGCAAGCCCGACAAGAGGTCCAGACGCGTCAGCTCTGTCACTTCTTCCGTGCCGATGAGGACTACGGCAAGCGTGTCGCCGACAAGCTCGGTATCGACATCGAGGCAGCGATGGGAGCCGAGCCCGCGGGCGCCTGATACTCACGCTCCTCGTTCAGAGTCACCCCCCGGGGCTCACCGCCTATCCCAGGCGTGGGCCCCTTTTTCCTAGTACAATTCAGCAACGAATGAGACTCATGGACCATGTAGACCTTGCGTTTCAAAGAGCATGTCCAGAACAGAGATCAACCGATACGTGAGTAACAACGAACGCGATACGCCCAGCAAGCCCGAGCGGCCCTGTCTCGTTTTCGATACCTCCGCTCTCCGAAGGCTCACAACCCGGGACCCGGGACCGGACTACCGGCGCCTTCTCAACCTCGCGCGGGAAGAGCGTGTACGGCTCGCGATCCCAGAGATGGCCGCGAGAGAGCTGTTCGATTTCTATGGCGATCACGGACGAAAAGTGATCGACCAGCTCCGCACAACGCTCGACAAAGTGACCTCAGCAAGATTTTGGGAGATGATTCCTCGTCCACTGCGCGAGCGTATCGAGACAAGTGAACTCGCCGACAGCAAAACCTACGACACACTGACCAACTCGGTAGCCGCCAACGCGCGACGTCGATTCACAAGTCTCGGTCTCGACCATATCGTGCTTGATCAGCAAGACTGGCGCTTCGTCCTCGATCGATATTTTCAGGGCCTGCCCCCCTTTGATGCGCCGAAGCAGAGGGAACACCTTCCGGATGCCATGGTCCTGGCGGGCCTGCTGAAAGCAAAGGAGAACGGCTGGGACCCCATCTTCGTCTGCCACGATGGCCCACTCGGGAAAGCTGCCGCTTCCAGTGGCTTCGAGGTCGTGCGCGACGTGCCAGAGGCGCTCAAACTCAAAAAAGTGCGACAGCTTCATGACGACCCGGAGTTCGCGGAGTGGTGGGAAAGATCCTTTCGTCGAACTGTGAATGTACTTCGCGAAGAAGATCTTGACCTGTCGGCCTGGCTCTCATCCGTAACCGACACCGCAATCCAAGGAAAAACTGTCAGATCTCACAAGATTCCGGAAGATAATCACGAGGCGTGGGTCTCGACAACAGGCGAACCGAACGACTGGGAGGTCGACTGGGAATCAGCGGAATCGCTTGGCGAGGGGGTGCTCGTGTGCCCTGTCACGTTCAGCGTTGAACTCGGCCTGGAGTTTGGCGTCTACCGCGCTGACGCGTGGGATACTCCCGACTGGGTCAGCGTTTCATTCGGCGACCCCGAGTTCGATCACTACTTCGATGCATCGGGCGAGCGAGTCGGGCATTTCGAGGCGAGCATGATCCTCGCGCTCGAGCGTTCTTTCATGGACGATACCGAGGACCTTGAATCCCTGACACTCGACCTGCGTGATATCGAGTTCTGCGACCTGGCATGATGAGCGCACCTCCAGGCTGACCCACTCCAAACGGAGATACATCGGCCACAGACACGCTTCGAACTCTGGCGGTATCGTGGACCGATGATCCAGATCTGGCTCGGTACCACTGGGGGAATAACAGCCGCGCTGCTACTTGCCGCAGGCCTGATCCACCTACTTCCCAAGATAGGCCTCGGCCCGCTCGCCGCCTGGTTCTCTAGGGCACCCGGGCTAGATATCTGGATCTTCTACTTCACCGTGCTTCCACTCTTCGTCGGACCGGTGCTCCTCGTCCGACTGGCCCCAGCACCCGCCGACGCCCTGCTTGAAGCCCCTCCCATCTGGCTCGGCATGCTCCTGGGCCTCGCCGCATCAATCGTTGCTCAGGTTGCCTCCGTCCTGATCTGGTGCCGCCTCCACGAACTCGCCAACCGCAAGGCGATCCAGGGCCCGCGGCTCGTCTCACAGATCAACACCGCCGTCAGTCCCTGGCGGAACCATCTCGCGGTCTGGTGGACCGCGTGGGCGGTGCCGCTCTTTGCCCTGTGCCGAGTCGTCCAGTACCTTGTCTATCCACCGCTGACCTGGTGGGTGAAGCTCCCGAAGTACAAGACCGGCGAGTGGGTGAACGTCAGCCGGCACAAGTTCGACGGACTTGTCGGGCACGATCTGATCTGGTGTCTCTACTGCGACTGGATGACCGGTGTCTGGTCGCTGGGCACCGAGATGCTGCGCAACGTGGAGAGCTTCTGGTGCCCGATCCGGTTCCGCTCAGACAAGAAGTGCGAGAACTGCACCATCGACTTCCCCGACCTCGACAACGGCTGGGCCCCCGCCGATGGGTCTATGGCCGATGCAGTGCGAGCTCACGCCGAGCATTACCCCGGTCCAAACGGCGACAACCAGTGGTTCGGTCATCCTGCGAGACTCACGGTGGAAGGGGAAGCGCCGAAGGACAGGAGTCACTGAATGCCCAAAATCCCGGACATGTTCCCTCATCAGCGGGCGTTGCTCGACCGGTTCATCGACCACGCCGCAACCGAACCAACATTCCAAGCCGTGATCTTCGGTGGCTCGATTGCAAAGGGCTGGCACAACGAGAAGTCCGACATCGATCTCATGGTGCTAGTCGATGAACAGGACTACCGCCTCAGAGCCAGCGAGAACCGAACCGCCGTCTGGGACCAACGGTTCTCCGAAATCGAGTGGATCGCGGCGGACGTGAAGTATCTCGACCCGAGCTATCTCAATGACTGCGCCGACCGCGCGAACGAGCCGACGAAGGCCGCGTTTCTTGGCGCCGTTGTCGTATGGGCGCGCGAGGATCCCGCGCCGTTGGAGTCAATGATCGAACAGATCCAGCGCTATCCAGAAGAGGGCGTCGATGACCGGATCGCGTCCTACCTTGCTCAGGTCGAGGCGATGCGCTGGTACATGACCCAGGCGGACAAACGCAGCGATCCGTACCTCGCATCATGGGTCGCTGCTCGCGCAGCCCTCTACGGCTGCCGCGTCTTCCTTGCGCTAAACCGCCAGCTGTACCCCTACCACAAGTGGCTGCTTCACGCGACCGATCTCTGCGAACGAAAGCCAGATGGACTTACAGATGCCGCCCGAGAGATGTGTCGAACCCCGACACTCTCCATTGTCGAGCGATTTTGTGACATGGTACTCGACTATGACAACTGGCCCATGCGGAACCCCTCCTGGGCGGAACTGTTCATCCGCGATACCGAACTGAAGTGGCGCACCGGTGAGGCACCAATGGAAGACCAGTGACCATAACTCCCAGGCACAGCCCGTTTATGCCGGGAGCCGAAAGAAGCCTTGGCCCGTATCGACCAGCTTGCCCTCGGCCACCAGCGCGTGCCACATCTCTGGCGGATACTCCCCGGGCGGCTGGATCGCATCGATGCCCGAGCGTTTGCCGCCAGATGTGTATCGCCCACCGAGCCTCGACTCGTCGTTGAGCCGTGCGAGCTTCAAACGCTTCTTGAACGCTCGCAACGCGGCTTCGCGGTCTTCTTTCGGGAAATGCTCAGGATCAACTGTGAGCTTCTCCTCGTCGGTTGGCGCTTCGAGCGTACGGACCAACGCATCCAGCCCAGCAATATCTTGTGCTGCGAGGACGTCCGATGCATGGGCCTGGTTCACAGGTGTACGCTGCAGAAGCCTGCCCACCGTGTCCCAATCCCGCTGGACCTGAACAGGCACCTTGTTGGCGGCGATCGAATCGACGAGGCTCCGAAGCTTCTGGACGAGGTTCATCGCCAACCAGAATACCCACCCCGGTCCAACGACAATCAATCTGTACGCAGCTTGCCGTACTTCCGCTCAAGCTTTTCGAGCTCCCCAAGCCGCTCAAAGTTGTACAGGCTCCGCTCCCACTTCCCATAGGTCGGGTTGGGAAGCATAAACCACGACTCACCCCACGGCCCATTCGTGGCGATGCTGCGCCGAAGTTCATCGTCAATCTCTATGGGCGACGT
This sequence comes from Planctomycetota bacterium, assembly GCA_039186605.1. Classification (GTDB taxonomy): domain Bacteria; phylum Planctomycetota; class Phycisphaerae; order Phycisphaerales; family UBA1924; genus JBCCZZ01. The sequence continues at coordinate 116,261 of JBCCZZ010000011.1, forward strand.
AAAATCCCCGAGGTCATCCCCGATGATCATCACGATCTCGGCACGAGCAGCCACCACATCGCGGCGCGGCTGCTTGTCCGAGCCCCAGCCGTTCTCGCCGCTGTAGAGGATCAGGCGGTCCTGGGCTTCCGGATCAGCCACCGCCCGCATGTTCGCCAGGGTGTGCTCGCGGCCCGCGGCGTCCCGGTTTGTGATGTAGAGCACGTTGAACCCGAGCTGACGGGCCCGCGCAATAAACTCCGGAGCACCAGGAATCGGTCTCGCGCTCCGCTCGGCGACCCAACCAGCCCACGTCTCCGAATCAAACACGGCCCCATCTCGAACCAACCTCGCCTGGTACGGCGAGTTGTCGAGCACCGTCTCGTCGATATCCAGGATCACCGCAAGTGTGCTGGAATCGCGCTCCAATGCGATCTCTTCCAGGCGTCCGGTCGCCGCGTTGTAGGTCTGCTTTGTGATCGCGAAGTACTCGGCACTCGTCTGAACCCACAAGGTCGAGTGAAGGTTCTCGTGCGTCTCAGCCGTCGAAACACACCCGCCGCCGCTGAAGAGCAGGGCACTCAGGCCCACCGCGAGCCCAACGCGACCGCCAGTCGGAAGAAACCTCATCTGTACTCCTTTCTCAATACCACATGCATTCCCATGAACCATCATGTCTATGGCGCATGCGCAGCTTATGCTACAGCAAGCGAGAGGCGACCAACGGTGCAAACGAAGCCACACAAGCCAGTCGAGCTCCAGAGCAGTCTCGATGAATCGGTCAACTTCGTCTGGGATCAGCCGGACCAAGGCTACTTCGAATCACGCTATGTCCGTCGCTCTCAAGAGAAGGTCGTCGTCTATCTATCATCACAGTCCGGATGCGCCATGGGCTGCCGGATGTGCCACCTTACCGCCACCAAGCAGACCACCCTCAGGAACGCGACGGTCGATGAGCTTCTCGGGCAAGCGAGCCATGTGCTCGATTGGTACGCCTCCCACTGCCCCCAGGCAGAGCGCGTGCACTTCAACTTCATGGCTCGTGGAGAGCCGCTCTCGAATCCTCTGATACTCGGGAACGCAGAGTCGCTCACGCGATCACTCGAAGGGCTGGGACACCAACTCGGGCTCCGAGCAGAAGTCCTGATCTCGACGATCATGCCACGGGGGATGCGTGATCGATCGCTCCCGGAGCTCTTCGGTTCCGCCCGTCCGCGCATCTACTATTCGCTCTACAGCATCGACCCGGAATTCAGGAAACGCTGGCTACCGCGGACCCTGGACCCGCAACTCGCCCTCGCGAAGTGCGCCGAATACCAACGGGAGGGCGGCACGGTCCGGCTCCACTGGGCGTTCATCGAGGGAGAGAACGACGATGCCGCGACCATCGAGAGGATCGCTAACGCGGTACACGAAGCAGGACTGCATCCGGATATCAACGTCGTTCGCTACAACCCCTTCGGATCTGAGCACGGACGCGAGCCGCCCGCCAAAATCATCGAGGAGCGTGTCAAGCAGCTATCCGGATACTTGCCCAGCGCACAGATCAAGATCATTGACCGCATCGGCTTCGACGTGCAGGCATCATGCGGCATGTTCGTCCCCGCAGAGCTGACGGTGTCAGCAGATCAATCCGAATCACAGTTCGGGAGGTCCGCACAGTGACGATCCTGCGAGACGCCGAGCTTCGCAACGGTGCGTCCGACTGGTTGCAGGGCATGCCCGATCACACAGGGACAGGCACCCGCGATGATCTCATCCAGGCCGCATCGATCGACCTCCAGGTCGGCGCGATCTACCGCCCGGGCACACCGCAAAACAAGCGAGGGCAAGCCATCCCGGTCGGGCGGCGATGCTGCATTGATCAAGGCGGCACGGTGATCGTCACCACCAAGCAACACTTTCAACTGCCCGCCAACATCGCGGCCCTCAACTTCCCACCATCATCACAGGCCCTACGGGGGCTGCTGCTCGTCAATCCGGGGCATGTCGATCCAGGCTTCCAGGGACCACTCAAGCTCATGATTATCAACATGGGCGAGGACGCGGCGGAGATCCGGGTCGGAGACCGAATCGTCACCAGCGTCTTCTACAAACTGGCAGAATCAGCCGAAGCCGATTACCGAGCTCGCGGCGGCTCCACCGGCGCCGAACCAACGGTCGAACAAGTCCGCCAACTCTCTCCGGACTTCCTCTCCGTAGACAAGCGGGCACGGGAGGCGGTACACGAGGCAAGAATAAACAGCACGATCATCGCATCGGTGCTGACAACGGTGCTTTCAGGCGGAATCGTCCTGCTAACACAGTTCTACGATAACAGCGGCCTGAACGCAGACATCCAGCGCCTAGAGGCACAAGCCGCGGTCGAACAGGAAATAGATACCCTTCAAAACCAGGTCGAATCCCTGCTCGAACAAGGCGAGACTCAACAAGAGCTGATCAAATCGCTGCAAGCCAATATCGATGCCCGTGGCAGCCAGAACGAGGAATGATTCGGTACCGACCGATCAGGCCTAAGACGCCGACTCCAGAACCGCACGGATCCGTCGCACACCCTTGCTCGCGGCCTGCTCTTTCACGATCTTGAATCGCCCCAACACCTTCGTACTCGGCGCGTGAGGCCCACCACAGATCTCTTTCGAGTAGTCCCCGATGTCGTAGACCCGCACGGTCTCGCCGTAGCGATCTCCGAACAAGCCGATCGCGCCGGAGTTCTTCGCCTCCTCGAACGGCATCTCACAGTTCGAGATCGGCAGATCGGCCCGGATCTTCTCGTTGACGATCCGCTCGACCTCGGCGATCTGCTCGGGGGTCACTTTCTCATCGTGACTGAAATCGAAGCGTAGCCGCTCGGGCGTGATGTTCGAGCCCTTCTGGGCAGCGTGATCACCCAGCACATCGCGGAGCGCCTGGTGCAGCAGGTGCGTCGCGGTATGGAGATTTGTCGTGGCTTCCGAGTGGTCAGCGAGACCGCCCCGAAAGACGCCCTTGTCCGCCCGGCTCACTTCCTGATGCTTCTTCTCGGCTGCGTCGTAACCCGCCTGATCCCACAGGTAGCCCCGCTCCTCGGCAAGTTCCTTAGTGACCTCGGGCGGCAACCCGTGCGTGTCGTAGAGCGCAAAGGCTTTCTTCATCGGGAAGTTGTTCGATCCGCCGTGCTGAAGGCCCTTCTCGATTCCCTCGGCGATCCGATCGAACTCACGCAGCCCCTTAGCGAGCGCCTTACCGAAGACTTCTTCTTCCTCGCGGAGCACACCCATGATGTGCTCGCGTTGCTCCTCGAGCACCGGGTAGGCGTCCTTGTAGTTCTCAATGACCGTCTCGGCAACCACCGTGATCGATGTGTCCTCAAGCTCGAACTTCCGCATCACGCGGACCGACTTCCGGATCAGGCGACGAAGAACATACCCAGCCGCAAGGTTCGAGGGCACGACGCCGTCGGAGATGATCATGCAAGAAGCGGTCAGGTGGTCCGCGAGCACCCGCTGGTGACGCTCCTCGAGCCTGTCGCCCGCGAGCTCGGCGATCTTCGCCATCGTTGGAGCGTAGAGCTCGGTCTCATAGACACTGGGCAGGCCCTGAAGCACCGCCGCTGTGCGAGCCAAGCCCATGCCAGTATCCACGCACTTACGAGCGAGCGGACGAAACGTCCCGTCCGCCGCCTTCGTGTACTGCATGAACACATTGTTCCAGATCTCGACAAAGCAGCCGCTGTCACTCCCTGGTGTGCAGCCAGGAGGGGGCTCTTCTTCCGTGGTACGCCAAAAGATCTCGGTATCAGGCCCGCACGGACCGGTCTGACCCGCGGGCCCCCACCAGTTGTCCTCCTTGCCCAAGAAGTGGATCCGCTCCCGCGGCATCCCCAGTGATTCCCAGATCGCCGCGGCCTCTTCATCCTTGGGGGCGTCCTCATCCCCAGCGAAACAAGTCACGCTCAGACGGTCAGGATCGAGCCCGAGCCATTCCTTGCTAGTGAGGAACTCCCAAGACCAGCGGATCGAGTCCTCTGTGAAGTAATCCCCGAGGCTCCAGTTCCCGAGCATCTCAAAGAATGTCAGGTGGCTCGCATCGCCCACCTCGTCAATGTCACCCGTCCGCAGACACTTCTGGCAGCTGACCAGGCGGTTCCCGCCCGGATGCTCCTCACCGGTCAGATAGGGCACCAGCGGGTGCATGCCAGCGGTCGTAAAGAGCACCGTCGGGTCATTCTCCGGGAGCAGCGAGGCGCTGGCGATCTCGGTGTGGCCCCGGGAGGCGAAGAACTCGGCGTACTTTTTTCGGAGCGTATGGGCTTGCATTGGACGAAAAGGATAGACCCGGCTAGGACGCCTTTCGGGCCCCCAACCGCCGTGCGGGAGGCAGAAGCATCACCACCAAGAGACACGCCATCGGGTTTATGACCGGCACCAGTATCGATGGCCTCGACGCCACTCTCATCGAGGCCGAGGGCGAGGCCCTCTCGCTCCAATGCCGCGTGATTGAGTCCAGGTCGGCGAGCTACCCAGACCTCGGAGACAGGCTACAGGCCGTGGCCAATAGCGATCCCGTGACCGCCCAGGACCTTGCAGCGATGGCCCTCGAGCTCGGCAGGCTCCATGCCAGCCTCGCAAGCGAACTCGTGAGCCCCGATCTCGCGGTGTGTGTCATCCCAGGCCAGACCCTCTTCCATCGTCCGCCGCAATCCCTCCAACTCGTAAACCCCTGGCCCGTCGCACACGCGCTGAGTTGCCCTGTCCTCTTCGACCTGCGGTCGTCCGACATCGCCGCGGGCGGCCAGGGCGCCCCGATCACACCCCTCGCCGACTGGATCCTCTTCCGCGATCCGCAGATCCCACGCGTGGTAATCAACCTGGGCGGGTTCTGCAACGCCACGCTTCTGCCTCCCGGCGCAACGCCAGACACCGTCCGAGGCCTCGATGTGTGTGTCTGCAACCAGTTGCTGGATCGCTGCGCACGCCTAGCGATTAACGCGGACTTCGACAAGGACGGCGCCATGGCCGAACGCGGAACCCTCAACGCCGAAGCCGCAAGCGAACTCCGCCCGATCCTTGACCGGCAAACAAAGTCAGGACTCTCTCTCGGTTCTGGCGACGAGGCCAGCGCGTGGGCGGTCCGCCACGCCTCAGAGTTGCGCCCCGCCGACCTCCTCGCGACCGCCGCGCACACCGTTGGTACACACATCGGTCAGGTTACGACGAGCATGCTTCCCGATGCCGAGTGCCTCCTCGCTGGGGGTGGCACCCACAACCGTGCGCTCGTCCAAGCCATGTGTGCGCACGCGAAAGCTACGACCACCCAAGCTCATGGCGTCGGCATTTCCGAACGTGAATCCGCCTGTATGGCGGTCCTTGGCCTGCTCGCGCTCGACGGTGTTCCGCCCACGCTTGCCCAGGTGACAGGCCGAGCGGATGAAGTGCGAAACGAGGGTTGCTGGATTGGGCGCGCGCCATGAGTGCTCCGCTTCCGCCAGACCGAGGACACGTACCGACAGAACGTGCGCACGCTCGCGCCGCCGAGGCCGAAGCCGCCGGCACGCTGGGGTTTCTCCGCTTCATGAACGAGGAGGACCGCGCTGTATCCACCGCTGTTGAGCGAGCCACCCCTTCGATTGCGAGCCTTGTGGATGCCGCCCTCCCGGGCTTTGGCAGTGGTGGTCGTCTGATTTACGTCGGTGCAGGAACGAGCGGACGCCTCGGTGTTCTGGACGCCTCGGAATGCCCACCGACGTTCCTCGTGGAACCAACACGGGTCCTCGGGATCATCGCGGGGGGTGATTCGGCACTGCGACGGTCAAGCGAGTCACTCGAAGACGAAGTCACAGGTGCGCATCGCGAGCTTGCCGACCTCTCGCTCACTCCTAATGACACATTGCTCGCAGTCACAGCCGGCGGCACAACACCGTATGCCCTCGGCGCAATCCCGTTCGCAGCAGCGATCGGCGCAACAACCGGACTTCTCACGTGCGGGCTGGTGCCCGATGATCCTCACCCCGACCACGTCATACACCTTGATACGGGCCCCGAGGTGATTCGAGGGTCTACACGGCTCAAGGCAGGCACCGCAACAAAGCTCGCCCTCAATATGATCTCCACAACACTCATGGTCGGAATCGGCAAGACCCACAAGGGTCTCATGGTCGATGTCAGCGCCTCCAACGACAAACTCCGTGACCGTGCTGCGCGCACGATCTCGGATCTCACCGGCCTCCCACGCACCGAAGCGTTCAGCCTGCTCGAACGTGCAGGCGGGCGGGTCAAGACCGCGGTGGTCATGCATATCAAGTCGTGTGACCGCCCCACCGCTGAGGCTCGGCTCGAAGCTGCGGGCGGACGCCTCGGAGATGCTCTGTGAACCCCGACGCCGGGCTCGCCCCGGCCGATTGGTTGGTCCTGGCTGGATACGGCCTTACCGTCCTAACGCTCGGTTGGTGGGCTGGCCGCGGCGCGACCACCAGGAAATCGCTCTTCGTCGGAGGGGGTGCGATGCCCGTCTGGGCCATCGCGGTCTCGGTGGTCGCGACCTCGGCGTCCGGCGCAACGTTCATCGGCGGGCCCCAAGCGTCCTATGACGGCAACCTAACGTACCTGTCAGCATCAGTTGCCAGCGTGCTCGGCGCGGTGCTCGTTGCCATCCTTCTCCTGCCCCGAATCCTCCAGGGCGGCGCCACCACGGTGTACGAGTGCATCGGGCGGGCGCATGGGCCTCTGGCGCAGAAGGCCTGCGCCGTCGCATTCCTGGCAGGCCGTGTGCTCGCGAGTGGCTCAAGGCTCTACATCGCTGCACTGCCGTGCAGCCTCGTCGTCTTCGGGGAGACCGCGGCGTGGCAGGTCGCCGTCAGCGCGGTGGTTCTCGGCATATGTGCCACGGCATACGCCGCATACGGAGGTATCCGCGCTGTTATCTGGACAGACACCCTCCAGGCTGTCGTTGTGGTCGCCGCAGTCGCCATCGCGATCGGGCTGCTCTGGTCGGAACTCGGGCCGGACACGGCTCGTGCAGGCGAGCTACTCACTGAATCCGGGAAGCTCCGGTTCATCGATGCCCGGCTTGATCTCAGCGCGCCGTTTGGCATCTGGACGATCCTGCTGGGACTGACACTATTCAACGCCGCGGCCTTCGGAACAGACCAGGACCTCGCGCAACGCCTGCTGACCACCGACTCGCCCAAGCGTGCCGCGTGGTCGCTCATCGCATCGAGCCTGCTCGGCATTGGGCTCGTCGGACTGTTCCTCGTGGTCGGTCTGTTGCTCTACCTCCGCGATACGACGCAGGCCGAAGCCGCCTCGGGCGACACGCGCGACGTGTTCCTCGTGTTCATTTTGTCCGACCTGCCGGTCGGTGTCCGGGGACTGCTCGTGGCAGGTCTGTTCGCGGCCGCGATGAGCAGCACCGACTCTGCGCTCAACGGGATGTCGAGTTCGCTCGTGATTGATCTTCATCTGCTTGGCGGAGCCAAGGGAGATGCGCGCGGAGTCCGGCTCATGAATGCCGCGTGCGGCCTGCTGCTGACAGCCTGCGCGGTCGCGTTCGCGGTCGCCGAGGCAGGGAGCGCCGAAGGACTCATACCGTTTGCCCTCGGCGTCATGGTCTACGCGTACGCCGGGCTCCTGGGCGTATTCATCTCCACACTGCTATTTCGTCGGGGGAGTGCGGCTTCGGTCTGTGCGGCGCTTCTCACAGGCGCGGCTGTAGTCGCGGGTTTGCAGTTTGTGCCCGAGAGCCCCCCCGCGTTCGGATGGCGCATGCTTCTGGGTACGGCCGCCTCGACCGCGGTCTGCCTGCTGGCTTGGAGCAGGGATAGGCATTGATGCCCGCGGCGGATAACCGCGAGAGCCCGCCTTACAATCGCCACCCCACCGCCGCGAGGGCGGGAACGGGCCCACGGAGGGATGCCAGGCCGATGCAACTCGAAGAGATCCAGTCGGCGTTCGAGGCCGACCTTGCCGCCGCCGACGGCGAGGCTGGGCTTGAGGAGATCAGGGTCAAGTACCTGTCTCGCTCTGGTGCCCTGAACGAGGCTCGCGGCGCGATCGATTTCTCCAAGCTCTCGGGCCAGGAGAAGAAGGAGGTTGGCCAGACCTTTAACCGCGTCAAGCAGGCTATGGAATCGGCCCTTGCAGATGCGAAGGCCGCGGCCGAAGCGTCCGGCGCCGGGCTGCCCGACTTCGACGTATCCCGGCCGGGCCTCGCGGAGCGGCCAGGCTGCATCCACCCGCTCATCGCGACGCAGCTCCAGGTCGAGGACATCTTTCACTCGATGGGCTTCACCGTCTTCCAGGGCAACGAAGCCGTCAGCGAGTACGACAACTTCGACGCGGTAAACATTCCCGGTGACCACCCTGCCCGCGAGATGCAGGACACGTTCTGGCTCGAGAACGGGGACGTGCTGCGAACACACACGTCGAGCATGCAGAACCGTGCCATGCAAGAACTGGGTGTGCCGCTCCGCGCGATCTTCCCGGGCCGGTGCTTCCGCGCCGAGGCCCTCGACGCGACGCACGAGAACACGTTCTACCAACTTGAGGGCATGTACATCGACAGGGACGTGTCCGTCGCGAATCTGATCGCGGTTATGAAAGAGCTTCTTGTCCAGGTCTTTCAGACCGATCTCGACGTGCGCCTCCGACCCGGCTACTTCCCGTTCGTCGAGCCAGGTTTCGAGCTCGACTTCCGCAGTGCGGTCGTCGGTGGCAAGACCAAATGGATCGAGCTGATGCCCTGCGGCATGATCCACCCCAACGTCCTCCGTGAGGGCGGCGTGGACCCCGAGGAGTACTCGGGCTTCGCGTTCGGGCTGGGCCTGAGCCGCCTTGCGATGATCAAGTTCGGGATCCCCGATGTCCGTCTGTTCAACGGTGGTGACCTGCGGTTCTACGAGCAGTTCGCCGCGACGCTGTAAGGGGATACCGAGCGATGTTCATCTCCTACGACTGGCTGAACGACTTCGTTGATCTCTCGCACCACTCACCCGAGGAGGTGGGCGAGCAGCTGAGCCTCAAAACCGCAGAGGTCGAGGGGCTCGAAACCGTGAGGCGGGTGACGGATCAGGCGGTCTGCGCAGAGATCCTGTCCGCTGAGCCGATCGCTGCAGAGCCCCGGCTCAAGGTCGTCAAGCTCTCGCTGGGTAGTTCGCAGGCCCAGACCGTTTGCGGAGCGCCCAACGCGCGGGTCGGGCTGAAGGCCGCTTTCCTGGGCGTCGGCGCGACAATGCCCAACGGCAAGACCATCCAAGCCACCGAGCTCCAGGGCGAGAAGAGCGAGGGCGTGCTCTGTTCTCCGAGCGAGCTCGGCCTGGGCACGGCCCATGAGCAACTGCTCGAACTGCCCGCCTCCACGCCCGCGGGCCGGCGGCTCGCCGAGGACTGCCCCGCGACCGATACGCTCATTGAAATTGACAACAAGAGTCTTACTCACCGACCCGACCTGTGGGGTCATTATGGCTTCGCACGGGAGCTTGCATCGATCTTCGGGGTGCCGCTCAAGCCATACGACGGAGCCGACCTGAGCGCACACGGCGGGCTTCCGAAACTGAAGATTGAGGTCGAAGATCATGCCGTGTGCCCGGTCTACACCGGCATCACGCTTGATGTGTCGGATAATCCGCCATCACCGCTATGGATGCAGCGAAGACTTACGGCTCTCGGCATCGCGAGCAAGAACGTGCTCGTCGATCTATCAAACTACGTCCAGTTGGAGATCGGGCAGCCGAACCACGCATTCGACGCATCAACCGTGAGCGATGGTATCCGTGTGGCGAACGCGGGCTCTCTGAAGGAGATGCACACACTCGACGGCGAAGAGCGGAAGCTCATCCCCGAGGACTTGCTGATCTGGTCTGGTGACAGAGCCGTGGCGCTCGCCGGCATCATGGGTGGCGAGGGCAGCCAGATCCAGCCCGGCACCAAGAGCGTGCTTCTTGAGAGCGCGAACTTCGATGCGACTCGGGTGCGCCGGACATCTGGCAGGCTGGCGCTTCGGACCGATGCGAGCCTGCGCTTCGAGAAGAAGCTCCCGCCCATGTTCGCACGCCAGGCGTCTGAGCGGTTCGTCAAGCTGCTTGGTGATTCTGGCGTCGAGGCGACCGCGACCAGCTCACTCACAGTCGTTGGCGACCTCCACGACCGGAGCAGGCCCATCTCTGTCCCAGCCGGGTACCTCACTAAGCGGGCGGGCGTCGAGGTGTCCAACCAGCGAGCGACCTCGATCCTCACCAGCATCGGCTTCGGCGTCAGCGAGAACGGCGAGGGAGGGCTCGATGTCGAGATCCCATCATTCCGGGGCCTTGCGGACATCGCGATCACCGAGGACATCCTCGAAGAAGTGACCAGGCTCTACGGCTACGACCACATCGAGCCCAAGCTGCCCGGCCCCCCCATCACACCCGTTGATGTGAACCGCACAGTCCGCGGTCACCACCGGATCCGCCGAGTGCTCAGCCAGGGCAGCGGGTTCGTCGAGGTCCAGAGCTACGCATGGATCAGTGATCCGTGGGCGGCAACGATCGGTCACGAGCCGGTCAGCCCGTTGGTGCTCAAGAACCCCTCGGCCGAAGGCAAAGCGCGGATGCGCGACGCCCTCGTCCCGAACCTGCTCGAGTTCGCCCACCAGAATCGCAAGCAGTTCGATGACTTCAAGATCTTCGAACTCGGAAAGGTCTTCTGGTCAGACAAGGAAGGCAGAAGCACCGAACAGAACCAACTCGCGGGCGTAAGCGTGTGCCAGAGTAAGTCCCTCGACCTGCCGCAGCATCTACAGCAGCTCCGCGCGAGCCTCGACACGCTCGCGACAGCCGCGGCCTTGCCACCTTTCGAGTATCGCGTCACGCAGAATCCCTGTGAGACCTGGACGGTCGGCGGGTACGCGATGACGATACTGAGCGGCGCCGAAGCAATTGGCTCTATCGGCGTGCTCAAACCCAGCGTACAGAAGGCCACGCTCGATGCTGGGCACGCCGTCTGGTTCTGGCTCCTGCCAGACGCGATCTCGGGCGAGCCTCACCCGAAGCGGGGGTGCGAGCCCATCCCAACGTTCCCAGGGTCTTGGCAAGACCTGACGCTGGTCTGGCCGCGCGAGAAGGGCTATGAGGGGCTCGCGGGTTTGCTCGATAGCTTCGAGCATGAACTGCTCGAACGGAGCGAGTTCCGCGGCGCGTACGACCCTGAGGGCTCGACGACGAGCAACTACACATTCCGATTCTTCCTGCGGGCACCCGGGCGGACCATGTCGAACGATGACCGCGCCTCGTTCCGATCGGCCATCGAGTCGTTCATGGGCGAGCGATCGATTCCTATCCAGTGAGCAGAAGAAAAACGCGGGCCGCCCCCCAGTGGGGCGGACCCGCGGGTCCACGGCTCGCATCGTCGCCCGGTTGACGACTCAGCAAGTTTGCGATCCGTGCAGGCTCGAGGCGATTCGTTCATGTTCGGAACGGCGTGCGAGCGCCCCACTGTGAATCGTGGGTGTTCCGGCGAAGCCCGGCAAGACGGGTAAGGCCTGCGAATGAGATCAACGCGACGGCGGCCGGAACGCCATCCAAGCGCCCCGGCCGCCGCGTGGGTGGTCGGTGTTATCGAACCCAGCGGGCCCCTCGGCCCACTCCAGAATCAGTCCCAGAGGTTCGAAGGAGCCTGGATGATCTCGCGGCTCGTGCTTGGTGTCACGTTGGTTGCGATCCGGATCGCCGAAGCATCGGGTGTCCGCTGGGCGTAGAAGAAGTCGACGGTGTAGGCCTCCCCGCTGGTCAGCCCCAAGCGGTCGAGTTCGACACGCTGAGCCTTGCCGTCCGCCGATCCGCCAAGGTCGATCACCAGCTCGCCGTTGATGTACACCCAGACATTCGCGTCTGCGGTGACCTCGATGAACTCACCGCCGCACTGGGTATGAGTCCCGCTGAAGCTGGTCTGCATCGTGAAGTAGCGATTCGAGCCACTGACATCATTCATGTACAGGGCGCCGTTGATCGGGGTGAAGTCATTGTCCCAGTACTCGTATACCCCGTCTCCATCATCGTCCGCAAAGCGGAGGCTCCGGACGGCACCGGCATTCACGCCCGGGCGGTTGTCAAACCAGCCACCAAAGCTGTCACTGCTCGCGATCCCCTGGTCGCTGCTCTGTCCGAGGACCGGCGAGGTGTACTCTGGCGTCACCCCACAGATGTCGCTCTGGGGCTGGAGGGCATTCGCGTTCTTTGCGAAATCGAGGAGCACGACGAGATCCTGGAAATCAGCGTTCGAGTTGCTGTGGCTCGTGCCGAGTTCGAAGAGATAGATCACCTCGTTGCTCTCAAGTGTGATCGTGTCTGTCGCGCTGTCGATGAACTCACCGACATAGTCGCGAACACTCGCCTGGTTGTACATCGCGGTGATGTTCGGAACCGGGTCCCCATCACGGAGGACGAAGATCTGCTGCGACCCTGTCGAGGTCGACTCGTCCATGTGGACATTCCAGTGCGAGTCCTGGGTCCCGTTGTAGCTGCTGCTGTCCTTGATCCAGCTTCGCCCGTCCACGGTGATCGTCGAACCCGCCGCAAATGTCTGGGACGCGACAAACTCGAACGGGCCCCGGTAGGTATCACCAGTCCCCGAGGGATCATCGTTCAGGTTGCCCTGCGTCGGGGAGTCATACGCGCCGAAGGGCTCGAAGAACGAGCCATCAACGGCAACTTGGCTCGTCGTCGGGATCGTGTACGAGCCGGTCTCAATCGCCGAGCCGAGCACACGCACCCGAACGGCGAAGTCTTCGTTCACCGTTACGATTCCATCGGTATCGATCGCGAAGTCGTTGACCTTGTCGCCGTCAGCGACCACGTCAGACCCAAAGGGGCCCGCCGTCGCGTTCCCATTCTCATCAAGCCAGGGGGTCTCGACGACCTGACCGCCCCCGGTAAACACAGGCAGCCCGTTGTCGCCGAGGCCCGATTCAACCAGGCCCATGACATGATCGGGAGTCGCACCCGTGCCCTGGAAGTCGGGCTGGCCAGGACTGAAGTCACGCACGGTCGCCTGCACGGTGAACGCCGGGGGCGGCGTCGCGCCAGCTAGTCCGGCCGCCGAGCCCACGAGCACAAACATCATCTTCGCGGTTTTCATCGCTGCACTCCACCCAGTATGCGTTGATGTGAGACCCGGTGCAGACTGCCACAGACCCAGGCGAGTGCAAGCACATCACCAAGAGTTGGATTGCCCCGATCTCGCTCTGTGCGGGCGGCGCCGGTCGCGCGGCGGTCCGGATCAGCCGATCAGCGTCCGACGGTTGTTCACATAGTCCCATAGCACGAAGCGATCGACATCGGCCCCGCCCGTAAAGAAGACGCGTCCCTTGGTGGTCTCCGCAAGCCGGTGAGCAAACGCGATGTCGTCTTCGTCCTGGCTCCAGCTCGGGAGTAAGAAGATGTTGATCGTGATCCCATCGCGTGCACACGCCTGCGCTTCACGCATCGTCGCCCGCTCGGTCAGCATGTCGGGCGGGTAGAGCATGTAGAGCTGCTCGCCCTCAAAGTGCGCTGTGGGCAGACCATCGGTGATGATCAGTACCTGCCGGTTAGGTGTGTCCTGAGCCCCCAGCACACGGCGGCTCAGGCTCAGCCCATGCTGGATATTCGTGAAGTGTGGAGGCAGTGATAAATCGCTGATCTCTGGATCAGAGAGATCCGCCCTCATACGCACCACTGGGTCTCGGATCGTCACCGGCATCGGCATCAGCCTGGGTAGCTCGCTGACGGGCTTGGGCCGGCACGTGGTCGCCATCTCGAAGCACCGCAGATAGTCGCCCGGGTACTCCCGCCTTATCAATCCATCCAGCGCGATCGCCATCCGCTTGCAATGGACATACTGACCGCCGTGCCGCATTGAGCCCGACATGTCGATCAGAACCGTCGTCGCACACTTCGGGTTATTCCGCGTCTCATGGATCACCAGGTCATCGGGCCTGGGCCGAAGCCGGTCAGGCCGCTCGCCCTCTCCAGTCTGACGTGCGGCCGTGTTCAACAATGACTGAGGCACATCGAGATGCGTCGGCGAATCCCCGAAGGTGTAGCTCCTGGTCTTCGCCAGCTCGACCACTCCCTCGCCCGAAATTGGTCCCTCGTGCCGCCCCGACCGTGCGGCATCAAGATCTCCGAAGATCGTGCGTAAGAGCGCACCCTGGTACACCGCCATCGCCTTCGGCCCAAGACCCACCGAGCCGCCCGACATGTCGATGCCCTGGTCCTCCGCCATCCTCTCCAGATACTCACGAACCCGGTCCTGCATGCCCCTGAGCTGATCGGCGTCGGCGTCGGAGACGAATCGGCGGAGTTCATCGAGATCAACGATGCCGATCTTTGCGGTCTTGAGCGCCTCGCGGAGCTGCTCAAGAAGCTTGTCGATTGCTTCGAGCTCTTCCTTGATCTCAAGCGCCTGTGGAACTGTCATGGGCTCTGTTCCGGTGAACTCATACGCACCGTCGAGCGCCTCGACCTCGTAGAGCTCTCCGAGGCGGTTGAGGGTCCGCATGAGCTCATCGCCGAAGCTCGACTGATCATCGCGCAGCGCAAACCACAGCCGCTCCAGAAGGTACACCTGCTTTCTGCTCACCGCGCTGTGGAACGCGTCGCGATACTTCTTCGGGGGACGCGCACGGCGGGCGGCTTCGTCGAACGAGCCACGGGCCTGCGCCAGAACAGACCGCGTCTCATAGGTCGCGAGGATCCGCCGTTTGCGTTCCTCGAGAGACTCGATCAGCGCATCGATGCTCGGACCCAGCCCCGCGATCTGAGACGGATCGATCTCTATGGCGTTCGCCAGATCTTCCGGCGTCAACTCGCGTGACGAACCTGTGCGGAGCATGTGCTCAAACGCCGCACTCGCCAAGTCGGGGGGCGGCGTCGTTGGACTCGGGAACTTGGCGGGGTTGTAGCCGAGGTACGTATGAACAACGCCGCCAAGTGGCCCGCGATCGCTCTTACTCGCAGGAGTCCGGCTCATCACGCCCGCACCGTTTCGAGCGGGCGTTGTTTGCAGACAAGAGCGCGGGGATGGTCGCCACAGGCCCGAGCAGGGTCAGGTACACCTCCGGGCCGAGCCCCTCGCCACCGTTGGGGTCCCTGCGGTCGAGGAGCATGAACACCACGATCAAAGCCGCAAGCCCTAGGCAGATGCCGATAGTGACCGCGGTTCCGATCTTGGATCCGTTCGATCCACCAAGCATGCACATGCGTCACCCCCCGGGTCTCAAGTCGCAGGTGTATATGGATAGATACGCCGAAGGTTTCCGGGGGTCGCGCAGGCTCAGAACTCATACTCGACCCGCCCATGCCGCTCCGCCCGGCTCACCCGGTCGGTCGCCCACAGCCCAGCGAGCACAAACTCCACGCAGCTCGCCCGCACCGCGGGATCTTGGGCCGCGTTCACCTCGAATGCCTTCTCCCAGGCGGGCGGAACCGCTTCCAATATCTCGGCGTACGCCCGGCTCGGCACGGTGTCCCCCACCTCGATCCGCACGCCCTTCGCGAAGATCTCAGCGATCTCAACGAGCCCGTGCTGGGTCACATACTCCTCGAAGACCTCCCCAACCGCCTGGGCGAGCACCGCGTCGAGCACCTGCCGCTCGGACATCTGGTGGGTGCCCATGAGATCGAGCTCAAGCTTGCCCGTCGCCGATGCGTGCATATGAGCGAGGTCACTGATCCGAGGAACGGAAGGCTTCTCACCCAACTGGATCCCGCGACGACGCGCATTCGCGATCATCGTGCGATAGTTCGAGATGCTGAACCTGGCGCTGACGCCAGAGTCCTGATCGATGAACTTGCTGCTGCGCGCCGCGATCGCGGTCTGCTCGCATACCTCTTTCATGAAACGGGGCACCAAGACCGGGTACGTCCCAGCCAGATCAATTCCCGCTTCGGCCTCCATGATGTCGATGCCAAGGTCACGCTCGCGAGGGTAGTGCGTCCGGATGGTCGATCCGATCCGGTCCTTTAGCTGCGGGATCACCTTGCCAGAACGGTTGTAGGTCGCAGGGTTTGCGCTAAAGAGCACACACACATCAATGTCGAAGCTGATCGGATAGCCACGGATCTGTACGTCTCGCTCTTCGAGGATGTTGAACAGGCCGACCTGCACCAAGTCGTCAAGGTCTGGCAGCTCGTTCATCGCAAAGATCCCGCGGTGCATCCGCGGGATCATCCCGAAGTGCAACGCTTCCTCGGCGCCCATGCGGGTGCCCGACATCAGTGCCGCCGGATCGATCTCTCCGATTACGTCCGCGAACTTGGTTCCCGGCGCGAGCCGTTCGGCGTAGCGGTCATCGCGATGCCACCACGCGATTGGGACCTCATCGGCGGGCAGCTCAGCGATCATGCGCTTGCCCGCGGCCGTAATCGGGCGCTCCGGATCCTCGTGCACCGCGCCGCCCGGGATTTTGAGGTACGGCGTCCACTCATCAAGGAACCGTGCGAGCATCCGCATCAGCCGGCTCTTGCCCTGGCCCTTCTCGCCAAGGAACAGGATGTCGTGCCGCGCGAGCACCGCGTTGACAAGCTCAGGGATCACCGTGTCGTCGTAACCGACGATACCCGGGAACAGATGGTCACCGCCTGCGAGCGAACGAGTGAGGTTCTCTTCAAGCTCGGCTTTCACGCTACGGCTTCGCCACCCGGAGTCGCGGAGCGCCGAGAGCGTCGCCGGCCGTCCATCGGCCTGAGTGTGTGATTCGGGCATGGGCTTTGGACTCTCCGGCATCGGCGGGGGATTCGCTGGGGACGCCCTCACGGATGAGCCCACGAACAGACCAGCCTATTCGCGCCGCGCGTCCCCAACCGATCACCAGAGAGTCTGATTTCAGGAGTCTTGATCGCGCCAGGCTTGAAGCACCTCGCGCTCCGCCTCGGACCTGAGCCCGGCGCGGAGTTCCCGCTCCTCGGGCATGCCGAGCCACCACTCGAGTGTCGCGCTGGCGGTGTCAAGCTCACCTCGACACGTCAACCCAGCCGCGACCGCCCGTGCTGTGTCTGCCTGCCCAAAGCCTTCGTAGCCCTCGATCGTCGCCGGAACCCACGCGGGGAGCTGAGCCCAAGGCTGCACGCCCTTCTCCATAAGAAAGGCCGAATCGACGTAAGCGATCTCCCCCGGCTCACCGCCGTGGAGCTGCGCGGCACGCAAGCATGCCAATAGCGTTGACTCGATCGTGCGCTGGGCGCCGGGCGTTACGGCGTTGAAGATCCCCGTGGTCCGAGCCTCGCTGATCCGAACCATCCACTCCGCGAGGTCACGAACATCAACATACTGCACGTAATCCTTCGCGCCCTCGGTCCGTGGCGCGACAATCGTGCCGCCCCGCTGCGCGCGCACCGGCCAATAGGTGTACCGATCTGTCGGATCCCCGGGACCAACGATCAACCCAGGCCTGATGCGGCAGACACGGCCGGGCATGATTTCCTCGGCCTTCTCTTCACACAAAGCCTTGAGCGGGCCATATGTAGTCCCGGTGACCTGCTCGACCGTCGGATCGTCAATCGTGTCCACCTCGGTGGTCTCGTCCATGCCAACCGTGTTGCGGCTTCCGTACACGCTCATCGTGCTGATGATCGTGTAGTGCTTGACTCGTTCCCTAAGCAAGCGGCACGACATGTCCACCACACGCGGAAAATACGCCGACGTGTCGATCACGACGTCCCACTCTCGGTCACCCTCGAGGGCCGTGAGATCACTCGTGCGATCGCCCTTGAGCGCCTCAACACGCTCAAACTGCTCGACATAGAGCTTGGGTTCCGTGCGTCCACGGGTAAACATCGTTACGTTGTGCCCACGCGAGAGGGCCGCGTGAATGAAGTGAGGACCAAGGAATCCGGTCCCACCGAGAACGAGCACGTCGAGCTTGCGGTCAGCCTTGCCGGTGAGCTGCGCGAGCACGCTCGGCGCAACTGCGCTAGCAGCCGCGACGCCCGCCGCGGTCTGAAGGAAGGAACGACGATCCACGCTTCCGTTGTGTGCGGTCATGCCGGCACCCCCTTTGCTTCGGACGGCTCCGCTCCGCCCGGTCCTTCGTCCTCAGACGCCGCGAGACGCCCTTGCTTATATCCCAAATACAACCCCAGCCCAGCCCAGATCGCAGCCGTCGGCGCCACCATGAGCATCAGCCCGAATAGACCGACACCCGCCGCGGCGAGCAGCCCGTCGATTCCCGCGCCGGCGGCATCTCCAGCGCGATACACGAACGTATCGATCAATGTCTTTGCTTTGTACTTCTCATCAGGACTGACAACAGTGAAGAGCGTCTCGCGGGCCGGGCGGGCGATCGCGTAACGTCCAGCTCGGAAACCGGCCTGGAGTACCGTGATCGCAACCAGCGATTGTGCCGCGGTCATCCCGACGTTCTCACCGATCCCCAATAGCAAACACCCGATCCCGCCTGCAACCGGAAGAACGATCAGCGTGATGCCAACACCGACGATCCGGATCAGCTTGCCCGTCAGGCTCAACTGGAGCGTGAGCGTCGCGACCTGGGTCCAGAAGTCAATGCTCGCAAATGCCGCCACCCGCCCGCCCGTCTCCTCCTCCGCAGCCGAGACAACTCGCGCCTGCGCGAAGTAGAGGAACGTCGAGACGATCGCCATCAGCAGGATGTATCCACATACACCCAGCAGGTAGGGCGAGCGTGCAACCTGCATGAAACCCGCGAGTGGGTTTCGATGCTCTGCCTCGCTGACACGACGCCGGGCGGTCTTCTCGCTTGGCGGAAAAAGAATCGAAAGGCCGACCGCGCATCCCGCCGCCATGAGCAAGCACCCGGCGCTCATTGTCATGAGACCCTCGGGCGGGACCGACTCACCGATGCGCGCGACCAGGCCCGAGCCAGCGATCGCACCGAGTGTTCCCCCCACCGCAACGAATGGGAAGAGCCGCTTCGCGCGCTCCAGAGTGAATCCGTCTGCCATCAACGCCCAGAAGAACGAGATGACCGTGAAGTTGTACACACTCACCCAGACGAAGAACACACGCCCCGTGTTCTCACCTATCGACTCCGGCGCAAAGCGCAGCAACGCAGCAAAGCCCAGGAGGTTCAGCGCAAAGAACGAGTAGATGATCGGTAGAAACACGCGCCGGTTGAACATCGCGACCAGTATTCCGATGACCGGATTGGCCACCAGCATCACGACCATCGTCGCGTAGAACAGGGCACGCAACTCCCACATCCCGCCGTTGACACCCATCGCCTCACGCACCGGGCGCACGAGGAAATAGCCGAACAGGATCAGGAAGAAAAACAAGACCGATAGCAACGCGGTCGGGGCCTCACCGTCGCGAAGGTTGAACAAACGCTGCAACGGGTTCTGCGCCGGGCCCACGCCCTCGGTCGCTACCACACCCACCCCTGTCTCGCGGCTCCCCGACGCCGCGTCGATGGGTCCTGGTAGTGATCCGCCAGCGATCGGTTGCCCGACCGGAACGGTTCCGACATATTGCAATGGGCCTCGAGTACGATGAAAAAAAGCGGGCCCCCGCCGGAGTACGGCGAAGGCCCGCTGAAGAGAGATACCAAACAGATTATTCGCGTTTCATGAGGCCAGGGTTTCCGGAAACAGCCCTAGGTGACCGAAATTAACACTTTATACGGGTGATTCCCATTGATTTGACCCAGTTTGGCCGCAATCAGGACCTTATGAGACGAAACGCTACTAAGCGGGGTCGTAGGCGTGCTCCCCATGAACGGTAAGGTCCAACCCCTGTGACTCCTGCTCAGGGCTCACCCGAATCGGGGCAACCAACTCGATCACCTTCAGAATGACGAAGGTCAGCACGCCGGCGTAGATCGCCGCCGCGAGCACCGCCTTCGCCTGGATCAGGACCTGCATCCAGTTGCCCTCGATCGCCCCCGCTGTACCACCGATCGCTTCACTCGCGAACACCCCGGTGAGCAGTGCGCCCACGATGCCACCAACGCCGTGAACACCGAAGACATCGAGCGCATCATCGATCCGACCCTTCACGAGGAACTCGGTAACGACGTAGCAGATGCCACTGGTCAGCGCACCGATCGCAAGGGCGCTCATCGGGCTCACGAATCCGGCGGCAGGGGTGATGCCCACCAGACCAGCGACCGCCCCGACCGCGGCGCCGATCACGCTGGGACGCTTGTGATGGATCGCTCCAATTGCAAGCCAAACAATCGCGCCCATTGCGGCCGCGGAGTTCGTTGTGACCAGCGCGTTCGCCGCCGCGCCATCTGCGGCGAGTGCGCTGCCCGCGTTGAAGCCGAACCATCCGAACCACAGCAGGCTGGCGCCGAGCACAGTCATCGTCGCGTTGTGCGGCTCGATCTTCTCGCTCCCGAGACCGTCACGACGTCCGATCACCCAGGCACACACGAGAGCACTCACACCGCTGGTGATATGCACAACAGTGCCACCCGCATAATCGAGCGCGCCATCTTCGCTGAGGAACCCCCCACCCCAGACCCAGTGCGCCACCGGGGCGTAGACGACGAGCGACCAGAGCGATGTGAACGCGATGTAGGGACCAAACGCCTTGCGTTCCACGAACGCACCGCTGATCAGCGCGGGCGTGATGATCGCGAAGGTCATCTGGAAGGCCATGAACAGCAACGCCGGGATGGTCTGGCCCGCAATCGGATCCGTGCCGACGCCGTGCAGCCCGATGTGATCGAGCCCGCCGATGAACCCGCCTACCGAGGAGCCAAACGCGAGGCTGTAGCCCGCGAGCACCCAGACGACGCTCACGATCGCGACAGTGAAGAAACTGTACATCAGCGTGCTGAGCACGTTCTTCTTACGGACCAGGCCCCCGTAGAAGAGGCCTACCGCAGGTGTCATCAGAAGGACAAGCGCGGTGGACACGAGGATCCAGGCGGTGTCCGCCCCACTGATCGCGGCGGCTTCCGCCACGGATTCAACCGAGGCGGCCTCCACCGCCGAAACGATCACGTCTTCGTTCATCGGTACAGTTCTCCCAAAGCGCCGCCCGTAAAGGATGACGGTCAACGGTCCCGCACCCCGGTGCCGGGCCCAGCCACCGCCGGCTGGCAACACTTCGGAGATCCAATCTACGGATCGGGGGATAGAAAACTTGCCTACAGAGGTGTTTAGCAAGAAAAAGCGTAAGTACTTGGCTTGGAAAGCTTTCCTTGCCATTTTGACGGCGCTCTTATCCGTCTCGCCCGCGGCCGCACAGGACTTAGCGACCCAGGGATCCACACCCAGCGAGGGCGTCGAGGGCGCCGGCGAACCAACACGCACGAGCACCCGTCTGGACGGACCACGCGGGACGCTTGAGACCTTCGTTGAAGCGATGGAGCGCATCGCGAGAGGCCGCGGGGCGTCGCAAGCACGTCAACTCGCCGAAGAGTGCTTCGACCTCTCGGAGACGAGCGAGGCCGCCGGCCGGGAGGTCACGGGCCAGATGGCGGATGTGCTCAGCCGCCTCGGCCCTATCGAGCCGCGCTGGCTGCCGCAATCGAGCAGCCCCCTGCTCGATGACGGGGCATTTGTGCTGTTTCCCGACTTCTCACCGCCCGACCTGCGCGCACGCGGGCGGTTCCTCGATGCCCGCGACGCCGCCGACCGGAGCCTTCGCATCGAGTTCACGCGAGATCAGAACGGCGAGTGGCGGTTCAGCTCCTCCACCGTGGAGAACCTGCCAGACCTCCGCCGCGCACTCGAGGAGTTGCCCGTCAGCGATCCCTCACTGATCGCGGGGACCATCTCATCACCTGCGGAGTACATCCGCAGGCTCGTCCCGCCACGGCTGAAGAACAGTTCCTTCCTTGCGGTCGAGCCCTGGCAATGGATTGGGCTCGCGCTCTTCGTCTTTGTCGGATTTGTGATCGACGCGGTGGTCCGCACCCTGATCCAGCAGGCCTGGCGAAAGATCGCCAGGCGTCACAGGAAGATGGACGCCGACGAGCGGAAGAACCTCAAGCTCGCGGTCCGGCCGTTCGGCCTGCTCGCTGCCGCGCTCGCCTGGTTTGGATCGGTACTGCTTCTGGGCCTGCCCGCGACCGCGCTGCTGGTGATCCTGACCTCCGCGCGTGTGTTCTTGACGCTCGCCACCGTGTGGGCCGCCTACCGCGCAGTGGATCTCGTTGCCTCAGTGGCAGCGGCCCGGGCCTCCCGGACCAGCACGAAGATCGACGACCTGCTGATCCCGCTGGTCCGCAAGGCCGCCAAGGTCTTCATCGCGGCGGTCGGCCTGATCTACATCGCCGACGCGTTCCGCTTCGAGATCTTGCCTTTGCTCACGGGCCTCGGCATCGGTGGTCTCGCGTTCGCGTTCGCGGCAAAGGACACCATCGAGAACTTCTTCGGTTCGGTCGCGGTGATCCTCGATCGGCCCTTTGTCGTCGGCGACTGGGTCGTCGTGGACGGCGTCGAGGGAACCGTCGAGGAGATGGGACTTCGCTCAACACGCGTACGCACGTTCTACAACTCGCTCATCACCGTGCCGAACTCAACGCTCGTGCGTGCACAAGTGGACAACTACGGGAGCCGTAAGTACAGGCGCTACAAGACACATCTGAACATCGCTTACAACACACCTCCCGCACGGATCGAGTCGTTCTGCGAGGGGATCCGCCAGCTCGTCCGCGACCACCCATACACGCGTAAGGACTATTTCCACGTCTGGCTGAACTCGTTCGGGCCCCACAGTCTCGACATCCTGGTCTACGTCTTTCACGAGACGCCCGACTGGGGGACCGAGCTGCGCGAACGGCACCGGCTCATGCTCGACATCATCCGCCTGGCCGAGGATCTCGGCGTCGAGTTCGCGTTCCCCACGCAGACGCTCCAGCTCGTACGCGGCGAAGCCGGACCGCCGGACCCGAGCCAGCCTGGTCATCACGAAGAACTCCGTTCGATGGCGAAGGGTCGCCGCGCGGCCAAGGCGATCACGTCGGACGCCAAGTGGCGACGCGAGGTACCACCACCGGTCACAATGAATGGCGCCGCCGAACTCGAGCAACAAGACGAAGAAAAAGTCGAAGCAACCGAGAGTTCGGTCAAGCAAGACCAGACCGAGGCCAAGCTCTAGACCGCGCCCTATGGGCTTGCCGCGGCCTCGGGCCAGATTGCCTGGATCAGGATCAGGTAGACCGGGATCCCGATGCAAACGTTAAACGGGAATGTCACGCCCAGGGACATCGGCAGGTAGAGCCCAGAGTTCGCGTTCGGAACCGCGAGCCTCATCGCCGCGGGGACGGCGATGTAAGACGCCGAGCCGGCGAGGATCGTGAGCAGCAACGCCTCGCCCTTGCCGAGACCGATGAGGTACGCAACACCCATCCCGATCGCGGCGTTCACAATCGGAATCGCGATCCCCAGCCCGATGGTTGGCAGCCCCTGCTTCCGGAGCTCACCCAGCCGTTGCCCGCTCGTCATCCCGGCCTCGAGCAAGAAGAAGACGAGCACACCCGCGAAGATGTCATAAGTAAAAGGCTTCAGCGGTTCGAGCGCCGCCTCGGGCGTGAGCAGCCCCGCGACCAAGCTGCCCATGAGCAGGAACACCGGGCCACTCGTCACAGCACCGCGCACGATCGCGCTGATCGGTTCGGCCTCCGCGCCGCCAGGCCCGATCAGCCGCTTAAGGATCAACGCAACGATGATCGGTGGCGACTCCATGAGGGCGAGGGCCGCGACCATCTGACCGCCGTACTCGATCCCGCGACCATCGAGGAAGTCCGCGGCGGTCACGAACGTGACGACACTCACCGACCCGTACGAGGCCGCGAGCGCGCACGCGTCGTCGAAGCCGAACAGCCTTCGGAAGACAAGAAACCCCAGCAAGGCGAGCGCCCCCGAGAGGAGCACCGCCGCGACGACAGGTGTCAGCGCATCAACGGTGAGCCCCGCCTCGCGCAACGCCACCCCGCCCTTGAAACCGATCGCCCAAAGCAGATACAGACTGAAGAGCTTCGGCAGCGGCGCCGGCACTTCGAGATCCGACCGCACGAGCGTCGCCGTGATCCCGAGGATGAAGAACAGAATGGGCGGGCTGAACAGATTCGCGAAGAAGAGATCGAGGGACATCAAGCCTCCACGCTGGAAGGGCGGAGAATAGAGCGTCCGGCCCGGCCGCGTTAGGCTTGCGCAAAGCACCTCCTGGGTCGGCCGGGCCCACAAGGGAGAACCACCCGATGCCGGAAGCGAACCTCACCGTCCTCGATCATCCCCTGGTCGAGGCCAATCTCGCCCGCCTCCGAGATAAACGCACGGGCCCTGGCGACTTCCGCGACGCGATGGCCGCGATCGCGAGCCTGCTCACAACCGAGGCCACGCGGCACATCGCGACCAAGCCCGTCGAGATCGATACCCCGGTCTCGCCCGCGACGGTCCAGAAGCTCCCCGGCCCTGTGATCGCGGTCCCCATCCTGCGCGCGGGCCAGGGCCTACTCGAAGGTGTGCTCCGCATCGTGCCCGATGTGCGCGTTGGCCACATCGGTATGGCGCGCGACGAGACGACACTGAAGCCCACGATCTACATGCAGAAGCTCCCGCCGCTGGAACTCGCGGCAAGGCCTGTGCTGCTGCTGGATCCCATGCTCGCCACAGGCGGCTCCGCCATCGGAGCCGCGCGGCTGCTGCGCGAAGCGGGCGCGACCGACATCAAGCTGCTGTGCGCCGTCGCCTCACCCGTTGGCCTGCGCAACATGAGTGCCGCCGATCCGGGGATGGAGGTCTACGCGGCGGCAGTAGACGAGCGGCTCGACGAACGCGGGTTCATCCTTCCCGGGCTGGGAGACGCGGGAGATCGGTTGTACGGGACTGACTAAGTCAACTGACGAATACATCGCCTGATCTCCGGCAAGGCATCCGCCTCAAACCACGGGTTCTTTCTGAGCCACATGTTGTTCCGAGGCGACGGATGGGGCAATGCGAGCCGAACTGGTAGCAAGTCGGTGTACGCCTTTGCTGCCTCAGAAATCGAACCATACTCCTCGCCGAGATAGCGATCGAAGGCGTATTTTCCAGTATAGATCGTTAGATGCACATTCCGAAACGCCTTCAATAAGCGCTCGTGCCACAGCGGTGCGCACTCTGGCCTCGGTCCCAAATCGCCCGCCTTTCCCGTGCCGGGATAGCAGAACCCCATCGGCATGAGTGCCACCAATGATGGGTTATAAAACTGCTCATGCTTCAGACCCAACCAGTTGCGTAGCCGATCACCACTTCGGTCATTCCACGGGATGCCCGATTCATGAGCTGCTTTGCCCGGGGCCTGGCCGATGATCAAGATTGTCGATTTTGAACTGCCCTGAAGAAGAGGCCGAGCACCAAGTGGCAGGTCAGGTTCACACACAACGCACTTGCGGGCTTCCGTGATGGCAACAGGGAGTCGCACGGGAAAAGCCTAACGGCGTCTACTCCTCAGCGAACATCGCCTCAATGAACCGCTCCGGATCGAACGGCTCAACATCCTCCGGCGTCTCGCCCACCCCGACGAACTTCACCGGGATCTCCGACGCGTCTCGGATCGCGACGACGATCCCGCCCCGAGCCGTCCCGTCGAGCTTGCTCAGGAAGATCCCGGTCACGCCGGCGGCCTTGCCGAACTCCTCGGCCTGGCGCAGCGCGTTCTGACCACTGGTCGCATCGAGCACCAGCAACACCTCGTGTGGCGCGCCCTCGATGTGCTTGCCCGCGACACGGCGGATCTTCTCGAGCTGTTGCATCAGGTCGGCCTGCGTGTGCAGCCGGCCCGCGGTGTCGAGGATCACCACATCCACGTCCCGGCTTACCGCCGCCTGACACGCATCGAACGCCACCGCCGCCGGATCGCCCCCCTGCTGACCCTTGACGACCTCGACGTCCAACCGCTCGGCCCAGATCTCGAGCTGCCGAACCGCACCCGCGCGGAACGTGTCGCACGCCCCGAGCAGCACGCTCTTGCCCTCGTCGGTCAGGGCTTTGCACATCTTCGCGATGCTGGTTGTCTTCCCGACGCCGTTGATCCCGGTGACCAGGATGACCGTCGGCCCGCTCTCGGCGAAGTGAAGTCGCCGGTCACCCTCGGGCCACATCGCGGTCAGCTCACGCTTGAGGTATTCAAGGACTTCCTCGCCCTTTTCGAGCTTGCCGGCGTGAAAGTCCTCCTTGACGCCCTTCATCAGCCGCCGCGCCGCATGCACACCGACATCGGACTGGATCAACCGGGCTTCGAGTTCCTTGATGAGTTGCTCGTCAAGCTTCCGCCCGGTGAGCATGGTGCGAAGCCCCGCGACGAAGCTCTCGCGGGTCTTCTCGAGGCTCTTCTTGAGCTTGCCGGCGATGGACTTGAACAGGCCCACGCGCTTCAGCTCCCCGCCGCGTCCTGGAGCACGCGCTTGAGAACCTTATCGAGGAGCGCGTTGACGAACGAGGGCGACTTCTCGCTACCGAACTTCTTCGCCAGCTCGACCGCCTCATTAACCGCAGCCTTCGGGGGCGTCGTTCCAGAGACGATCTCGTGGTGTGCCAGCCTGAGCACGGCCCGATCCACGGCCGCCTGCCGGCTCGCGGGCCAGGTCGGAGCCAAGCCCTCGAACTCGGCGTCCGCGGCATGCCGTGAGTCGTAGGCCGCTTCGGCGAGCGCAAACGCCTTCCGCCGGTCGCCACCGCTGAACTCCTCTGCGCCCTCCAGCGACGCGAGCACATCAGCCGCGTCTTCGGACCCGGGCTCGGCCCCGCGGGCATCGAGCTGATAGAGCGTCTGGAAGGCCAGCCGGCGGATATCCCGTGTCGTCGCCAACTTCAGCCCGCCGCCTTGTCATTGGGATCGCTCTTCAGAGTGACTCGAAGCCCATACTCATCAGCACCCCGTATCGCATCGATCGCCGCGATGCTGTCGAGCACGGCGTCCATCGCATCGGCGCCCTTATTGCCATTCGTGCCGCCCGCACGATCCATCGCTTGCTCCACATCGTTCGTCGTAACCAAACCAAACCCGATAGGCACCCCAGTCTCAACGGTCGCGGCCCCGAGCGAGTTGGCGACCGCCTCGTTGATGTACCGATCGTGGTCGGTCTCGCCCTTGATAACACACCCGAGCGCGACGACGCCCCGGTACCGCCCGGTCTTGGCTGCCGCCGCGCCGATCGCGATCAGTTCGTACGCACCCGGCGCCTCGATCACGTCCAAACCACCCCCTGGACACCGCGCAGCATGCGCGGCCTCGGCGCCCTCCCGGAGGCGCGATGTCACCGAGCCGTTGTAACGGCTCACAACGATCGCCACGGGCGGGGCGTCAGGCCTGGTACTGTTCGCAGGATCCACGGGCAGTGCGGATCCTAGACCGACCCCGGCGCGGTTACAGTCACCCACATGGCCGAAGGCGATCCAACCCGGGCACCCACGGCACCGTATCCAACCGATACCTCACCGCCGCGACCGGGAAACACCGGCACCAGGCTCGGCCACCTCGTCCGCCTCACGAGGCTGACAACCGGCGCGGCCGCGATCGGCAACGCCTGGTTCATCGTGCTCTGGACCGATGGAATGGACGCCGAGGGCCCGACGGGCCCCACCGCCAATGAGCATCCCCTGTGGCTCCGATTGACGCTAGCCGCGATCTGCAGCGCCGGGCTCTTCGCGTACGGCGCGGGCCTTAACGACGTGCTCGACGCGAAGCGCGACCGCGCCCTGCATCCCGCAAGGCCGATCGCCGGCGGTGGCATCGGGCTTGAAGCCGCGCTCGCGCTAATGAGCGT
Organism: Planctomycetota bacterium; assembly: GCA_039186605.1. Lineage (GTDB taxonomy): Bacteria > Planctomycetota > Phycisphaerae > Phycisphaerales > UBA1924 > JBCCZZ01. Next base: position 143,915 of record JBCCZZ010000011.1, read on the forward strand.
ATCACTCGTCATCGCGGTGCTCGCAGCACTCCCCCTCGGGACCGCACCGGTTGTACTAGCGATGGTCGTCGCGCTCGGCATGCTCGCGTTCAACGCGGGGGCCCGGTTTGTCCCCGCCATCGGTCTCGTGATGCTCGGGCTGATCTACGCGGTTCACATGCTTGTCTTCAATCCCGAGCTCCGGTTCCTCTGGCCGACCTGGGTCGTGATGACCAGTGCTACAGCCGTCGGACTCACGACCCACATGGTGGGCCGCCGCGTCCCGAGGATCAGCGGACGAGCGGCGGTCGCCCTCGGGTTCGGCTGGGGCGCCGCAAGCATCGGGCTCTGGTCACTCAGTTCGGCCCGCAACGGTGACACCACGACCTCCGCAGGCCTTTGGGTGGACTGGGTACCACACATGGCCTGGCTACCCCCCACGATCGTGATCGCGATCTTCACCGTTTACACGGCACTCAAGCTCAGACGCGAGCAACGCCAGGGCCAGTCCGCCGAGCGGCTCTGGCGGTACGGAAACCTCTTCCACCCGTTCCACGCGGCCGCCTGGCTCTTCGGCGCCGGGCTCTACAAGGGCGCAGCAATCCTGTTCACACTCGCGATCGTCACGCTGGGCTGCGCCACTGCGCTGCGCGAAGCCCTGGGCTTGATCGAGCATCCGCCGGCGTTCCGACGCCAGTAGATGACCGAGCTAGAACCACTCAAGCATGTAGAAGATGCCCGTGAACAGCAGGTCGGCCAGGATGATCCCGACGACGCTCTGCACGACCGTATCGGTCGTCGCGTTGCCAACACCCGCAGCGCCTCCAGTGACTTTCAGCCCGTTCCCACAAGCGATCAGACCGATCAGCAGCCCGAACACGGCGCCCTTGAGAACGCCGGTCAGGAAGTCCTCGACCTTCGCCTGAAAGAGTGTGTTTTCGATGTAGACCGCGACGGGGATCTCGAGCACGATGGCGCTGATCGCGAGAGCCGCGCCGATCGCCACCAGGCTTGAAATCACGCTCAGCACGGTCATGCTCAGAAGCGTCGCCGCAACACGAGGCACCACCAAGAAACGCACGGGGCTCAACGCATGTGCTTCGAGCGCCTCGATCTCTTCACCAACAACCATCGTGCCGATCTCTGCCGCAACCGCTGCGCCCGCGAACCCGGTGAGCACGATCGCCCCAATCAACGGGCCCAGCTCCCGGAGCACAGCGATCGCGATGATGTTTGGCACCAGCTCGCGTTGGCCAAAGTCATCGAGGGGCGGGGCAAGCTGGAGCGCAAGGATCAGCCCGACCGCAGACGACACAACACTCACGATCACGATCGACCGAGCGCCGAGCCGAACGATCTGTGACGCGATCGCCGCACGTCCAACCCGCGGGCCCTGGCGTGTGATCGAAATGCAGACGATTGAAACCGCCTGCCAGAGCAGAACAACAAGGCTGCCGATGTGTTCCAACGCGACGAGGGCGAACCGCCCCAGCCAGGCGAACGGGCCCGTCAGCGGATGACGCTTGGCCGAATCCAACAACACCCGGTCCTTAGTCCCCGCCGAGCGCGGCTTCGAGATCCGCACGAATGGTGAAGTACTGCTCAAGCCTGGCGATCTCGAAGATCGCCCGCACACGCTCGTTCATCGCGCAGAGAACGAGTGCGGTTCCCGTGCCGCGCACAAGCTTCATAGCCTCGACCAGCGTCGCGAGCCCCGAGCTGTCCATGTACCCGACATCCACAAGATCGACGACGATCCTCGCGGGCTTGTCCCCCCTCGCCTTGGTGATCGCCTCGCGGAGCAGGGGCGAACGGCTCATATCGATATCGCCCGACGGCGACAGAACCACCGCCCCGTCCCGATCTTCCCTCGCGATGGTGTCCGATTCCTGGCTCATGCTGCTCCGGTGCTCCGCTCTTGTGTGCGCATTATGCCCCGGCCCGCTCTTCGGCCGGCCGCTCTCCGATGCGCTTAACCAGACGGAGGCGCATGCCGACACGCTCCCGCTTCGCAAACTCCACTTCGTCCATCACCTCTCGAATGATGTGGACGCCCAGCCCACCGGGCCGGATGTCCTCAAGCTCGCGACCCTTGATCTGGTCGGGCTCGATCTGCTTCGCCTCGTCCTCGATCAACAGCGTGATGCCGGGCGAGGCACCCTCCGCACCCAAAGCTTCGGGCCAGAGCGAGATCCAGATCGGTCTGTCCGCCGCGCTCTCGTACCCATGCCTGATGACGTTGCATAGCGCCTCATCAACGGCCAGCGCGATCTGGCTACAGCCCAGATCATCGAACCCAAGCCGCCGAGCGACCGCACCTACCATGTCGCGAACACCGCTCAGATAGAGCGGATCGCTGCATACTCGCAGGTGGATGTGAGGCTCAGTCTGCAGGGCTTGTGCTCTCCGGGTCTTCATCCGAGGCACTCCCGGATGCGCCGAGAGCGTACCACGCCGCCCACCGGCGGGCCGCCTCGCGACGCTCCGTCTCGGGCCCCCACCATACGTACCCGAATGACTCGCCGGTCAGTTCACGCAGAGCATCTACCGCCGCGGCTCTCGCCGCGGCATCATCGGATTCAAGCTGGTTGATCAGATAAGGGACTGCGGTTGAATCACCGGTATCCCCCGCCCGCTCCGCAGCACGCACACGGTCCGCCGGCGATGCCGCAGTGAACGAAGGATCCGATCCTGGGAAGCACCCGGCGGCCAAGCAAAGGACCAAGCAAGAAGCGACGGTTGCTAGGGGTCTGCTTGCCGTGGGCATCAAACGGATCCTATCCCAGACCGGCCCCAAGCTCAGTACCCGTACATCTCAGCCGCCGGGTCGTACTCGTCCGCTTCCTGGGCGTGAATCCTGAGCATGTCCAAAAAGCCCATCACGATCATCGCTGCGGCGAGAACCGCACCAAGCGCGATCAGCGCCGGCTTCCGGCGCGACCCGAGCCACCGAGCAACCGGTCCAATAGCAAGCAGCGCCGGCGCCAAAGCGACCGCTCCGATCCCTGCGTAAGGCACAGGTTCAGGCACCGAGGTATACGAAAGCGCCACACACGATCCATACAGGAGCCCGACAGCACCCGCGGCACCACCGGCGTATGAGAGGCCCGGTCTGACTAAAGCAACCGCTGCTGAGAACCCTGTGAACGCACAGAATGACCCCATCGTCAGCCCGAGCGTTGCGATCCCGCATCCGGTCACCAAGCCTGAAGCCGCACTTGCTAACAAGCAGATCCCGAGCATCGACCTCCAAGATGGTCCCTGACGAGCCAGCCACTCGAACGACGCCACTGCGAAGAATGTGACGAGAGTCCAGGCGCCGATCCACCCCCACGCCTCCGCGCCTTCCCACGCGCCGCTTCGCGTCCTGTGCTGCGTGACCGCAAAGACAGCGAAGGCCGACGCAATCCCCCAGAGCCCCCAGCGTGTGGCACGACCCCCTGGCAGGTAGCTGCCCGTTGAGCCAACCAATCCTGCCACCACGGCGATCAGAAGCAGCCGCCTGCTGGTGTCTGTGGGCCAGAGGCCGTGCCATCCGGGATCGACGAACTGACCCACAACAACCGCGAGCGTGAGCCCGACCGAGGCGAGCCACGCCGGAGCGGGCGGCCCATCCTTTGATCGGGGCCGCCAGACCAGCAGAACAAAGACGATCGAGCCAACTGCCGGAGCGATGACCTGCTTCAGTGCTGCGATCAGGATCGGGTCCACGATGACCTCTCTTCGGCTGAGAAGTAGCGCGGCCGCGGGTCAC
>JBCCZZ010000012.1:0-144328 GCA_039186605.1 Planctomycetota bacterium
GGGAAGCCGGTGAGGCTGAAGCGCCCGTCCTCATCGGAAAGGGCGAAGGCGACTATCTCGCCGTTGAGTTCCAACTCGATCTCTGCGTCGGCGATCGGCTGGCTGGAGTTGTTCTGGACGACGCCTGTGAAGATCGTCGGCCGGGACGGATCGCGCTCGAGCCCGAAGACAACGAACTCGGCGGGGCCGGTTGGGTTCCCAGGGTAGTCGGCACGGATGATGTTGTTGCCCGGAGTGGTGCCGAATGTGAACTCGGCCTCGGCATGTCCGGTTGGCCCGGTGATGATGGTCGTTGATACTGGATCGCCATTGAGCAGCCCGTCGCCACGGACGATCTCGAATGTGACCGGGATTCCCTCGATGCCGTTACATGCATCGCTCACCCAGGCCCGGAGGGCATCCGCGAGCGGCGCACCGAGTTCACCTCGCTGATTGTTTCCCGAGCCGATGTTGATCTGGTTGGTCGGTCCGGGAAGCGCCGAAGCACAAAAGAGCACCGTGCCCGCGACGTCGGTCGATGTTACACCGAGACGGTTGTTGCCACACCCGGCATCGTTACCGAGCGTCCAGTACACGCTGGCAAAGCCGCTCGCGTCTGTCCGCACCTGCTGAATCCGTTCTTTCTCGCTGCCGGCGGACTTCGAGATCATGCCATCGGAGCGAAGAACGGTGAACGAGACAAGTTTGTCGGCGAGTGGAGCGCCATTCGCATCGATGAGGCGGACGCGGATGGGTTCGCTAAGTTCTGTGAGCACTGGTGCCTGCTGGTTGTTGCCGGCGTTCTCACTGAGGCTGAATCGCGGAGCGTTCTCCGGGACCTCGATGCGCTGAACCGTGATTGATTGACTTCGCCGGTTACCGAGGGTGTCCGATGCCTCGACGGTGATTTCGGTGTTGGTATCGGGATCCAGTGGGAGGCTTGGCAAGAAGAACGTGCCGTTCGTGCCGATGCCGATATCGACTTCCGCTTCGATGCCGTTGACGAGCACGGTCAAGCCGTCAAATCCACTCAGCAAGTCACCCACGCGGCCGGCGACGTCGGTGGCGGGTGCTTGGATCTGCTGGCCTTGAACGGGGAGATCGATAAAGACGTTCGGCGGGGTCTCGTCCTGGATCACTTCGACGGTCCGGGCCAAGCCGCGCACGCCGCACGAAGAGATCGGGGTGACGAAGATGCGGTTGAGCCGATTTGTATCAAGATCGACATCGGCGCCGAAGTTGCCGTTATTTGCTTGTACCGTGAAGACGCCACCCGGGCCTGAGATCTCTACCGTGGTCGCGTTCGTCGCAAAGCCCGAAATCGTGACGCTCCGCGAGGTCGTGGATCGCTCGATCGGGTCGAGTATGGGATCGCCCAGGGGCTCAATGCCAGAGAGCACCGCAGTCACTCCAGGTGATGCAAGCTCGCCTGCGCTGCCAAGAAACGAGGGCGCAAGGCCGAGTGTGTTCTGCGAGCACTGTTCAAGTGGTGGGTCGAATCCGAAGATCAGTGTCGAGTTGTCCGGGCTGAGTTGCACGGAGTCTGCTGGGCGGACGGCACCGTCGAGGTCGGTGACGAACAGAGCCCGTGCATCGACAGAGTCCGGCTGAACGGCCACAGCAATGGCAAACCGGACTTCGTTCACATCAGCGTTGAGCGGGATGTCCGGGTCGGGGAGGAGCTCTACGACGTTCGCATCGGTAGTGGAAAGCTGGATCGACTCCCCCTGGTTGCGAATGACTGCGACCACATCGATCGCATTGACGAACCCGTCGCGGTTCATGTCTGCCATCGGGTCAAAGCCTGGGTCGCCTGATGCGGTACCTAGGGACTCGAGGAGTGCGTTCTCATCCGCGATGTCCACACGGCCGTCTCTGTTCGCATCGCCTGGGAGCACGTTGAGTACAAAGACTGCGCGTCCGCCAGGCTTGCCATTGCCACTGGGAAATGCCGGATTCTGGAGGCTCTGGATCTCGCCATCGAGTGCAAGCCCCGATTCCGCTGACGTGATCGAGTAATCAATCGAGATCAGCAGGCGCTGTACGAAGAGGCTCGAACTCGAATCGACCGTGACCTGCAGACTGCGTGATAGCGCATCGTAGCTATAGCTCGTATCCAGAACCTCCCCGCTCAGTGTGCTCCGAACACGGACTGCGTCGTGAGCTGGAACTAGTACATCTTCTGAGAAGCGAACGCTGAAGGTGCTGAATCCAGCCGGATCGGTGTACCAGCCGTCGCTCGGGAGGTCAGTCGAGGAGATCTGTGGCTGTGCAAAGGCCGCAGACGCAGTAAGGGTGGCCGCTGCGATGCCGAAGAGCGTAGCGAGTTGGCGCGAACGAGTCATGGTCAAGGCCTCCAAGTCAAGCGGGAAGCAAGATACTCGTCCTGAGAATGTCTCATGAGCTGAAACAGCATGTTTTTGTGTTTTTTTTTATATGAACATCAATCTACAATCTGCACGGATCGGCATAGTGCGAGATCAGATCGGGATGATCGTAAGTGCATTTATTCACACAAGTTGCTATAGATCTTCGTGTGTGCGAAAGCGGCCTGCGGTCACTTCCCCTAGATACTGGTACTCGCGATTCAACTAAAACAAGGCTTCCAGCATGATGTGGCTGGCTGTAACCTGATCATCAGGGAGCAGGGCTGCGATACATTCGCATCGTCGCTTGTTCCTGACGAGCATTGGTCGCCCGCCAGGGTCAGGCTGGCCGCCGAGTGTCGAGTGAGGGTATTGGAGGAGTTATGAGCGACTGGGGTTGCATAAGAAGCCGCGCGGTGGTTGCCGGGGGTGCATTGGTACTCCTCGGCACGTCTCAAGTTGTATATGCAGAGAGTATGAGCCCTCGGCTTTTTTTCGCAAGTGGTGGCACCGAACTTGCGCAAGCGACAGTACGAGCTGGCGAGAGCATCACGCTACAGATCATGCTAAGTACCACGAGCGAAGAGATTGCTGGGTACTCCCTTGATCTCCGGTTCTCCGAGTTAGGGGCGTCGATCGATCAGGGCGGCAGCGGCTTCTCGGCTGAAAGAGACATTTTCAGTACAGTCGGACTTAATCGAGACAGTGTGTTCACGCTCACCCAGGGGAACGGGTTTGGTGGCTTATTCGTGAACTCTGTTGCGGAAGGGCTGGATTCGACCGGTGTGACTCAGCAGTTGAACGATGTTTTATATGAGATCGAAATCGATATTGATGCCGATGCCGTCGAGGGTACAGAGACAGAGCTTTTCTTCGGCCCAACGACCGTGCTAACAACTGCGTTCGGAGAAGCGATCAACTTCACGTCCGGCAGCCTGCTCTTGGCGATTGGATCCGGCTCAGGGGTGATCATTCCGATCCCATCTTCTGCGCTGCTCTCGGGAGTTGTGCTCGCTGGCTTGGTTCTTCGTCGGCGACCTGAAATCCGTAGATCATAGAGTTCGATTTTGTTATTGATCGGCGAAAGACAGGATTCGGTTATTCTCTGTCCGTCCACCCGTTCCACGTTGTAGTCGGGGGCGCCGCGCGTCGCCATAAGCTCCAGCATGTCGGGGCTCATCAGTCGACGTGTTATATCGATCGCAAGGCATTCGTGTGTCTACTCATCGACGAGCACAAGCATCTGCACAGCTCGGCCGTGTGACGCTTCCTGCCCATATCTATGCCCTCCCATGGTCCGGCCCGAGACTAACACTCAGGGTGGACCGGGTTGAGGGGGGCAGGTCAGTCGCGGATCAGGTCGAGCTGCTCTCGAGTGAGAGAGCTCTCCGGCACGAGTCCCCGGTAGCCGACATAGCCGGCGTACTCGGGTTCGATTGAAGGCAGAACCCGCCTGCGGATGAGTGATCCGATTCCATCGGCCGCGACCAGCAGATCGAATTCTCCGTGCTCACCGGCCTCGAACTCACAGATAACCTTCGCGGATTCTTGGCGAAAATCCACGAGCGCACACCCGTTTTGAAGCATCGCCGGATCCAGGGCATTGCGGAGCGATCGGAGCAGCGTGTCCCAAGCGGTGTAGAAGGTGGCGTCCCCGCCCGTCGCGGCGATCGAACCATCCTGGCGCAGGAAGCGTCGTCTGCTCGTAGGCACCGCCGCCGATTCTGGCTTCGCGTATCCAAACGCTTCGAGATACTCGGCGAAGTCGGGTTGGACCACAATTCCGCCGCCGATGCGGTCGATGCCGCTTGCACGCTCGAAGACCTTCACCTCGTGCCCCACACACCGCAGGGCAAGTGCAGCGCAAAGCCCGCCGTAAGAACCGCCGATTATCGCGATCTTCATGGCTCGACTGTACGGTCCGACGAGACGTAAACCTGACCGATTCGCCGAATCGCGACACGGGCGAGAAAGACTCCCTCGCAGACTCCTCTGGTTACGATGTGCCGCGGTTTAGTCATGCAGGTGCCCGAGGGATACAAACCGATCTACTGCCGAAGAGTCCGTCGAAGTGCCTCTGCCAACACAAATCAGTGCCCGAAGCTGTTCAGGCGACACTTCGGCGAGGAGATCACTTAGCAGCGTTTCAGCATGCTCCGTTTTGCGAGTACACACGGATTCGCATACGCGCTCCGGGAAAACGGCCTTCCTGGCATCACTAGGGCCGGTTTTCGACCGACTCCTATTCCAAACACAAACCTACTTTTTCGGCATCGCGGCCAGTACTTACGGACCAGCTAAGTCGAGTACTGGCAGTGGTTTCTGATTCCGTGTGCTGACAGGAACTCAGCTGGGATGAATTTTGGGAAAGCTGAAACGTGTGTTTGAAACCCGACGAAAGGAGGTCATAGTCAAACAGCCGTTCTGAAACAGGTGTTTAGATGTCGAAGCGATCTGATTCACATGACGCCACCAAGGCACGTCTGCTCTTTGCCGCCGGGGAGGAGTTTGCGCGGGTGGGATTTGGGGCCGCGAGCGTGCGGGCGATCGTCGATGCCGCGGGTGCGAACGTCTCGGCTGTGAAGTACCACTACGGGTCGAAAACGGACCTGTACCTCGCGGTCTGGGAGTTCGCCGCGAAGCAGATGGTGAGCAGTGAGCCGATGCCTGTGGTCGAGGACTTTGACGATCCGCGGCAGGCGCTCCGCAGATTCATCGCGTGGTTTATGCGTCTCGTGCTCACGGAGTCGGAAGAGCACCCGTGGGCCGGGCAGTTGCTCGCGCACGAGACAGTGTCCCCCACACCCGGAGCCCTCGATGTGTTCGTCGCGAATTGCGCCGGTCCGATCAAAGACGAAATTGCCCGGATCGTGAAGAAGATCATTGGGCGTCCGGCCAGGGGCAAGACACTCGATGACTTGGTCTTTGCGGTTGTCGCGCTGTGCGTGAACCCGAAGCACTCGCGCGAGATTCTGATCAAGCTGGGACACCCACCGCCCACGACGCGCGCCGCAATCAACCGGATGGCGGGTGTGATGGCCGACTTCGCGATCAGCGGGCTGGACGGATTTGTTGCCGAGGAGGACCGCTAATGTTCCGGACTGCCCTTCGTATGCTGCTCGGAGACGCGACCAAGTGCCTCGGGCTCGTGTTCGGCGTTGCGTTGAGCACGCTGCTCGTGTGCCAACAGGTCTCGATCTTCTTCGGGCTGCTGGGCCGCGCGTCGAGTGTTGTCAACGACGTGCGGGAGGCAGATATCTGGGTGATGGACCCGAGCGTCAAGACGGTTGACGCGCCGTTCCCGCTCAGGGATACGGCGCTGCAGCGTGTCCGGGGGGTTGAGGGGGTCGCGTGGGCGGTCCCGTTCTTCCGCGCGAATGTTCAGGTGCGCACGAGAGAGGGAACCCTCGAGAACGCGATCCTTCTTGGGATCGACGACGCGTCGCTCGTCGGTGTGCCGGATGAGTTTATGCTCGGCGGGATCGATGATCTGACCATGCCCGACAGCATCGCTATCAACCCGGCAGGGTTCCGCCTGCTGTTCCCGGGGCAGGAACTCGATGTTGGACGGGTGATCGAGTTGAACGACCGGCGGGCTCGGATCGCGGCGATTGTGGACGCCTCGCCGGCGTTTAGCGCGAATCTGACGATCTATACGAGATACAGCCTAGCGATAGCGTACACCAACAACGGGCGCAACGCGCTGAGCTTTGTGCTGGCCAAGTCAGCGGATCCGGACCGGCTCGACACGACCGCGGCGCGGATCGCTGAAGAGACGGGCCTGCAGGCCGTTTCGAGCGACCGTTTTCGATTGATGTCGATCTTCTACATCCTTGCCAACACCGGTATCCCCGTGAGCTTCGGAACGGTGGTGTTCCTTGGCGTGCTGATCGGCATCGCGATCGTCGGCCTGACGTTCAATCAGTTCATCAGCGAGAACATCAAGCAGTATGCGGCACTCAAAGCGATCGGCGTTCGCAATGGCCGTCTGCTTGCGATGACCTTGGCGCAGGCTCTGTTCGTGGGCGTGATTGGCTACGGGCTCGGCCTGTTCGCTGCGTCGCAGTTCTTCAACTGGCCTTCGAAGAATGTGGACGCACTCCGCGGTTTCTACCTGCTGCCCGAGGTGGCGGTCGGCGTCGCGGTGCTTTCGATCGTGATCGTGTTCGCATCAACGCTGCTGAGCATGCGGCGCGTGCTGGTTGTGGATCCCGCAACGGTGTTTAGGGGCTAAAGCATGACGGCAACACTTTCGACAAGCCCAGAACGACCCTCGCCTGGCAGCCAACTCGCGGTCCGATGCAATGGCATTGAGAAGTCGTTCAGTGCTGGTGAAACCCGCATACGTGTTCTCCGAGGGACTGACTTTGTCGCCGAGTCCGGCAAGATGAACTTCCTGGTGGGACCCTCGGGCTGCGGCAAGACGACGCTGATCTCGGTCATAGGCGGGATTCTTTCGTGCGAGGAGGGCGAGCTCGACGTGCTCGGGCACGATCTCCGTACGCTTCGGAACGGTAAACTCGCCGAGTTTCGGCTGAACTACCTGGGTTTCATTTTTCAGCAGTTCAACCTGCTGCCCGCGCTGAACGCCGAGGAAAACGCGTCGCTGCCGCTGGTCGCGCAGGGCGTATCCAACAAGCGGGCGGAGCGGCTTGCACGCGAGCTTCTGGAACGGCTTGGGCTCAAGGGGCAGACCAAGAAGATGCCTTCGCAGCTCTCGGGCGGGCAACAGCAGCGGGTTGCGATCGCGCGTGCGTTGGTGCACGAGCCCAAGCTGCTGATCTGCGATGAGCCGACCGCGTCGTTGGACGCGGCATCCGGTCACACGGTGATGGAGCTGCTACGCGACGTCGCGCTCGAGGGTGACCGATCGGTAATCGTCGTTACCCACGACAACCGCATTTTCGACTTTGCAGATCGCATCAGCCGCATGGCCGACGGGACGATCACACGCACCGAGTCCCGAAAGAACGGAGATTCCTGATGAGCAACCGATCCAAGATCCTGACCTGGGGCCTACCGCTTGCCGGCGCTGGCTGCCTGATGCTTGGGGCCGGCTTTGTCGCGACAAACCGACCGCTGACGCCGGAGGAGGATCCGCCGAGGCAGCCAACGACGGCCCCGAGCGAGTCGACTTCGATCGATGTCGCGGTGTACATCGGTGCGCTTGGAACGAGCGAGCCGCCCGGCGAGCCGATCGCGATCGCTGCCCACACATCGGGCGTCGTGACCGATGTGCGTGTGCGCGTCGGGGACGTCGTTGAGCGCGGCCAACCGCTGTTCGTTGTTGAGTCTTCGCGGGCCGAGGCCGAGGTCGGGCTTCGGGAATCGGAGGTCCGCGTCGCTCAGCGTGAGCTGGAATCGGTGAGGGCATCGGTGCCGCCACGCCGTGCGGCCGTTGGCTCGGCGTCAGCTGCTGTCGAATCGGCGAAAGCGGAACTCCGCAGCGCCGAGTCGAGCCTTGCGGATCAGCGAAACCTCTTGAGTATCGCCACGGGGGTGACCGACTCGCGTGCGATCTCGCGGGAGGTTGTTGATCGGAGGCGTTTTGCTGTTGAGCAAGCCGAGGCTCAGGTGGCGACCGCGCGGGCGGCGATCGCGCGGCGTGAGGCTGAGCTCGCCGAGTCTGTGGCCGACTTATCTCGGTTCGTTGACGTGGAAACAGGCGCCAATGGACCGGAACTCGATGCGGCATCGGCGCGAGTCGAGCAGGCCGAGCGTTCGCTGGCCAAAGCCGCAGCTGACCTGGGGTTGCTCACGATCCGCAGCCCGGTGGCGGGAACGGTGCTTCAGGTCAACACGCGGGCGGGCGAGTTTGCCCCGGCCTCGGTGCCGTCCGAGGGCCTGGTGGTGCTGGGCCGGAGCGGTCCGATGCACCTCCGCGTCGAGATCGACGAGGTCGACATACCGCGGTTCTCGGAGTCGGCGCGTGCATGGGCGTCGCCGCGGGGCGAGAGCGGGTCTCGCGTCGAGCTGGAGCTTGTCGAGGTCGAGCCGCTCGTGGTGCCGAAGCGGAATCTATCGGGCCGGACGAGCGAGCTGATCGACACCCGCGTGCTGCAAGTTGTGTACGAGATCGACGCCGGATTTAGGTCGCCGGGCGTTGGTCAGCAGTTCGACGTGTACATCGAATCGGACAGGAGCGGATCATGAGACAGGCTGCGATCGTGCTGCTGCTTGCCGGGTTGATCGGCTGCGCCATCGGCCCCGATCATGAGCGGCCGGATTCCTCGACGCTCGTACCAGAGGCTTGGTCGCAGTCGGCAGGGGATGGGACCACCGGAGCGATCACGACTTGGTGGCGCTCTCTGGAGGACAAAGAGCTGACCGACTTGATCGAGCGGTCTTTCGCCGAGAGTCTCACGCTCGCCGAGGCCCGCGAGCGGGTGATCGAGGCGCGAGCGCGTCGCGGGATTGCGAACGCGGATCGGCTTCCGACGCTGGACGCCGAGGCGTCGTACTCGCGGCTGGCGACAGGTGATGAATCGCTTGTCGTCGGTGGTGCGCCGCCCGGGATCGAAGCGGATGTGTACTCGCTGGGTGCGGTGGCGGGATGGGAGCTCGATCTCTGGGGCCGTGTGGGCCGCTTGGTCGAGGCCGCGGACGCTGAGATCGAGTTTGCGATCGAAGACTTCAGGGCTACTCGGGTTGCGCTCGCGGCAGAGATCGCTCGCGAATGTATTCTAATCAGGGCCATCGATCGTGATATCTGGCTCGTTGAGTCGACGGTCGAAACAGGTCAGGACGCGGTCGAGATCGCACAGGCACGCGCTGTGGCAGGGTTCGGCGACGAGCTTGACGTCGCACGTGCGCAGCGGGATCTTGATTCAGACCTCGCGTTGCTGCCATTGCTTAGCGCCGATCGGATGGAGGCCGAGTTCCGGATCGCGGTCCTAGTTGGTGCCGCGCCGGGAGAGATCAGCCTTGGCAACGCCGACCTGCCTAGGCGAGATGTCGTTCCATCGCTCGGCGTGCCTGCGGACTTGCTTCTCCGCCGGCCCGATCTTCGGCGCGCAGAGCGTGAACTCGCTGCCGCGACCGCCCGGATCGGTGCGGCGGAGGCCGAGCGTCTTCCTCGCCTTACTGTCAGCGGCTCGATCTCGCTGCAGGGTCCTGAGTTGGGTGACGCTTTCAATCCGGACGCGTTTGTTCTGCAAGCCGGGCCGGGTATCTCGCTCCCTCTGTTTCAGGGCGGACGCATTCGGAGCCGGGTGCTCCAGGCGGAGAGCCAGCAGCGACAGGCGTTGCTCCGCCTGGAGTCGTCGGTCTTGGATGCGCTGGCCGAGGTTGAAACCGCGAGCATGCGGCGGGTTCGGTCCGAAGAACGCGTGACTCGCCTTGTTGCTGCGGAAGCGGCTGCCAAGAATGCGGAGGATCTTTCGACAGACCGGTACACCGCGGGCCAGGTTGACTTCCTCGACGTCACCGAGTCTCGTCGATCGCGACTGTCCATTGAGAGATCCCGCGTCGCAGCCGAGCGCGACGCCCTTCTGAGGCTGGTCGACCTGTACGCCGCGCTAGGAGGCGGGTGGGAGTCCGATGAAGAACAGTTGGCGTCGGCTAAATAGGCGTGGACAAGACTTGAGTTCATTCGCGACTTGACCAGCGTTGCGCATTAACCCATTTTCTGGTCCATTCGTAGGGTGAGAGATTCTGAGATGATCCGTCCTCTGCTCGAAGGTCAGGACGATGAAGGAGAGCCGTTTCGGTGAAGAGCAGATCCCGTTCGCATTGCGGCAGGCCGAGGGCGGTGCGTCGGATCCGTGATGTCTGCCGGAAGATGGGCGTCAGCGAGGAGACGTTCCAGTGGTGGAAGAAGAAGTTCACCGGGATGGGCGTAGCCGAGGTGCGTCGGCAGAAGTCGCTGGAAGACAAGAATCGCAAGCTCAAGCAACGGGTCGCTGATCTCAGTCTCGACAAACACATTCTTCAGGATGCCCACAAGTGAAAGCTCTGAGGCCTGCTCGTCGGCGGGAGATGGTGAAGAAGACACAATCGGCGTACGGCGTGAGCGAGCGCCGTGTGTGCGAGGTGCGCCGCCATCCCCGGGCCACGCAGCGGTATGCAAGCGTGAAGGACGATCAGGCTGTGCTCAGATCACGCATCAAGGAGATCGCGGGCGTCCATGTGACGTAGGGGTTACCAACGCATCTGGATCAAGCTGCGTCGAGAAGGCTGGGTGGTGAATCGGAAGCGGATCTACAGGCTCTACCGCGAAGAAGGGCTCTGCGTGGGCCGTCACAAGCCGCGCCGGCATCGGAGCGCGGTGACGCGGCCCGAGGTGATCAAGGCCGCTCACGCCAACGAGAGCTGGAGCATGGATTTCATGTCCGATCAGCTCTTCGATGGGCATCGTTTCCAGCTCTTGACGATAGTGGATGACTTCACACGCGAGAGCCTGGCGATCGACATCGCCAGCGGCCTGCGTGGTGACGATGTCGTACGTGTGCTGGATCGAATCAAGCATGAGCGGGCATCACTGACTGAGAAGATCCGCGTCGGCAACGGCAGCGAGTTCACAAGCAAGCGGCTCGATCAGTGGGCGTACTTGAACAACGTGCGTCTTGACTTCAGCCGACCCGGAAAGTCTACGGATAATGGGCTGATCGAGGCCTTAAACGACCGGCTGCGTGCCGAGTGCCTCAACGAGAACTGGTTCCTGTCGCTGGCCGACGCGAAGGAGAGGATCGAAACCTGGCATCGGGATTACAATGAGGATGGACCCACAGCGCCTTGGGAAGCCTGGCCCCTGAGGAGTTCGCCGCATCATCCGGCCAGGCATGCCTGGCCGGATGATGCAGATCCCTAACCGTGCACCTGGCATAAGAACGGGGACAAGCGCAGTTCTTGCGTGGGAGTGAGACCGCTATTTACCTGGGGCCGGCTCGTGTGTCCTGCTCGCTAGCGACTCCGGGTTGAGCCGAACTATGGGCATCCTGCCAGCCAGATAGTTAGATAGAACCCGAGATCATCGAGGTCGACCGCCGCGTCGGGCTCGCCGAAGCCTGGTTGTCCTGCGAGTGTGGCGCCCGTCGTCGTGAGGTCAGCGAGGGGCTCGTTTGCCAGCCATCCTGTGAGGTAGAAGCCGAGATCATCGAGGTCGACCTGGCCATCGGGTGAACCGAAGCCGGGCTGCCCAGGAAGCGTGGCTCCGATCGTCGTGAGGTCGGCGCTACAGGGCTCGTCACACGCGTCATGGATACCGTCTCCGTCGATGTCGTCGGCCGGGTCGAGCGTCGAGTCGTCGATCCCAGGGCAGATGTCGAATGCATCACAAACCCCATCGTTGTCTTCGTCGTTATCACCCACGATGTCGATGACGAGATCACCGACTACGCCTCCGCGGATGCGGATGAAGAACGGCGCGGATGGATCGACTGCGAAGAGTGTCATCGAGAGACCGTTCAAGCAGTCGGAGCGTTGGATTGTCACGCCACCACAGAATGGGTGTGTGCTGATCTCGCCGCAGCTCGAAAGGTCATCTGTATCGATTGTGACCACGAACTCAGGGCTTGTCGCACATGACAGGTCCGTGCGAGGTGTGAAGGTGAACCAGGCTGGCCCCGATCCGGTGTTGATCGGGGTATGCCCGGCAAAGACCTCGATCGCGTTCGCGCACGTTCCGTTCTGCGGCGGGGTCGGCCCGAAATCGTCACAGGCATTCGGGATTCCGTCGTTGTCTCGATCGTTAGTGTTCGTCAGGTCGGTGATCACCACGTTGTCGATCGCTGCTCTCGGATTCGTTTGACCGAACGTGGTATTCCGAGACGAAGACCCAAACACGAATCGCGGAGTTTGGTTGATGCTCGTGATCGAATGACTGAAGAGTACTTCTGGCTCGCCGCCGTTCGGCGTGAGTTCAAGGATGACATTTGCGGTCAGCCCAGATCCGTCGTTGCTGTAGGTCAAGACCGCCCGGTGCCACTGGTTGTTGTTGAGGTCGAAGGAGGGCGTGGCCGTCGCGAAACTGTCGCCGAGCTGCGTTGACCCCGTGAGTGAGACGAAGTTGCTGGATAAGTCCTCCGCTTCGTCGTCGAAGGCATCCAGCTCGAGTTCGAGAACGGGACCGTCGCCGATCTCCACGCCGTTGGCTCCGATCAGGACATCACGGTCCGAGGACCTCTCGGGCAGCACCGCGAGTGCGATGCCGCGATTCCGATTGCCCATGCGGAAGTCGAATGCGACCTGCCATTCGCCGACCGGTTCTCCTGGTGTCGGCGCGTCGAAGACCATGGATCCGGTGGATTGCGGTACGCCCACGAGTATGCCGGCCCCCCCCGAGGCACCAGCGTTGCCGTTTGCTGTGAACGGGTGGCCGATGCCGGCTTGGTCGAAGCTCTGTGCGACTGTCGTGATCGAGAGGTCTTCGACACAGTCCGTGATGCCATTCTCGTTGCAGTCGGTGTTTTCACCGGTTGGGCATGGGTCGAGCGAGTCACAGATGCCGTCGCTGTCGCTGTCGGCGGGTGCGCCGAGTGTTGATATTTCGAAGAACGTGTCGTCGGAGAAGACTCGGAGCAGTGCCGTCGTGCCCGGGGTGACATCGAAGCTTCCCCCGACAGCTTCGAGGCACTGTTCTGCGCCGTCCACGATGGCGGACACTGATACGGCCGCTTCAATGCTCCAGCTCACCGTGACGCGTTCGGTGCAGCTGCTGCTGTTGGTGAAGGCATAAAAGACATCGCCCGTGCTTCTGGTGTCACAGGGCGTTGGGCCCTGACTTGACGAGCCGAGGGCTGTCCCGATGACCTGATCGCCGGGGGTGAAGGGCAGCGCGTCTTCGGCGGCATCGTTCCGCGGGGCATCGACCCTGAACACAACGCTGCCGCGCTCGCGGTTCTCCAGATCGCCGAGTTTGGGCCCGACGAAGATGAACGAGCCTGGGAAGATGCCGTTGTCGAAGGCGAAGTCCGGGTTTGCGAAGCTGCCCCCGCCGCCGCCCTGTCCGTTCCCGCCGCCGCCGCCGCCGCCGGAGTAACCACCACCACCGCCGCCGCCGAACCCGCCGAGATCGGAGTTGTTTCCGGAGCCGCCGCCGCCGAAGCCCCAGGCCCCGCCGCAACCGATCGCGTCGTCTCCACAGTCACCGGTTCCGCCGGAACCGCCTGCCGGGAATCCTTGATTGCCACCCTGGTCGCGGGCGGCGTCGGCAAACGCGCCGCCTCCGCCGCCGCCACGCAGCGGACTATCCCCGGCTCGGCCGCCACTCCCGCCGTTCCCTGGATTGTTGCCGCCGCCGCCCGAGCCGTTCTCCCCGGTGTTGGCGTCCCTTCCGGCGTTGGACTCGTTGCAGAGTCCGACGATGTTCTTGTTGACCAGAGCCCCGCCGCCGCCGCCGGCGACCGCCAGGATCGTCCAGTCCGAGACATCGCGTTCGCTGCTGGGATTGCCGCCGGGCGGGAGGTAGAGCAGGCCGGTCCCTCCGCCGCCACCACCGACGGCGGTGCCGCTTAGCTCAGCGAAGGAACTCGGCCCCCGGTCTCCCACGACGAAGCGGAGTGTCCCGCCCGGCGCGAGCTGTGAGGGGCCGGTACCGACCTCGACGAGATACTCAACGGTCGCGGCTGCGCCGCCGAAATTGAAGCAGTCACGGGCTTCGCTGCTGACGGCATCACCACCCTCGCCGCCACGGAGCACGAAGAACAGCGGCGCGTTCGGGATGTCCGGGATCACAAAGTCCCGAGCGGACCCTGAGAAGTCGACCAGCAGGTCGCGGTTGTTTGCACTGCCGAGTGGCAGCGTCGGTTGCGCCAGAGCTGGCGCTGGAAGGGTGCTCGTGAGTGCGGCTGCGAGCAGCAGGGCTGCGGGGGTGTTCGGAGTCAGCGTGGGCATTGGGTCTTCCCGTCGGTGATACGAGTGTGGCGAGGGGCGCCGATCAAGTGCTCATCTGGCACTGGTCAGGCCGCACCGCTGGATGCATCAGGCATCCGTGATGAGACAACAGATCGCTCAGGGGCATCCCGTGAGCCAGAAGCCAAGGAAGTAGCCAAGGTCATCGAGATCGACGCTGGAGTCAGCAGTGCCAAAGCCGGGCTGGCCGGCGATCGTGGCGCCCGTCGTGGTGACGTCGGCGACCGTAGTGTCGCCGTTGATCCAGAAGCCCAGGAAGTAGCCGAGGTCGTCGAGATCCGCGGCGCCGTCCGGCGCCCCAAAGCCCTGCTGGCCGGCGATCGTCGCACCCGTCGTTGTCACATCGGCTATGCATGGCGTAGGCCCGGGATTTGAGATCGGCTCGAAGCGCGTACCTGGCAGGGGACCACGCATGTTCATCGCGAGTAACGGTTGGCTTCCATCCCAGTATGAAGTAGAACACGGGATTCCATCCGCCGTGTCGAAGGTGGTCGCAAGCAGATCGTCGAAAACTCGTGAGAGATCAGAGGTGTCGTTGAAGATCGTGGTCGTGGGGTTGTTCTGCCATACCGCTGCTCCCGCGAGGACAAGCGGATTGGATGCATCGGCAGGGTTCGCGATGCTCTGAATCTTGAAGGCAAAGTCGTTGAACAGCCGGATTCGAAGTCCGGGTGAGTACTCCAAGATGGCGCCGGATGTGTCCCCGATCAGGCGATACGTCGCCTCGGGATCGTCAAACAAGACAGAGTTGGAGTTGGGTGCAGTGTCTGTGATCGACGTATCGAACGAGAACTCGACTGTGACGGACTCGCCGAGCTGAAAGCCCGCGGATGCCTCGGGGCTGTTCGGGTCGATGAAAAGGATCTCGCGGCTGATGCTCGCGCGGAGCTCGATAACGCTCGCTTCCGTTGGGGTTGCCGCGGTGGTGAGTAGAACACTTGACACAACGAGCGCTGACAAAGCAGCGCGTCCGGGGAACGCGTAGGCCATCTGTCTCTCGATCCTGCCTCTTCGGGGCGAGCGACGAGCCTTTGGTGGCCCGTTCAGTATCTTCTGTGGACACCCGCGCCGAACGGGTGACTCCCAATCTCTTCACGTAAAAGATGCGGCTTACCCATCACACAGAGAGAGAAAATTCTCGCCTCTCTGCTGCGGGCACCGCCGACGCATGAGCTAGTGCGAGTCGAATCACAGTCGGCAGCCGGGCGGAGGCTCTCGGATCGGGGGCCGCTAGGGGATTGACCAGCGGTAGATCCAGCCGTCGATCCACGCGCGGCGGGTCGGGGTGACGTCCGACCAGCGTTCTCGCAACCCCAAGCCGGCCTCATCGATAGCAGCACGTGCCGCGGTATGGTTGTCGGCTCCCAGACCCGCAACACCCTGGAGGTGGCGGGCCCAGAATGACAGCCAGTGGTCCGGATTGATCCCCTCGCGGATCTCAACGCACTCGGTGAGCACCGAGTTCGCTTCTTCCAACGCGCCCAACTCGATGAGACAGATGCCGAGCTGCTCGAGGGTCTGCGAGACCTGGAACTCGTCAACCGGCTGAGCATCCCGCCTGTGAACAAGGAGAGCTCGTGCAACGTCGCGTGCTTCTCTGTATCGCTCGAGCAGGATGAGCGTGTCAATGAGGTTGGCGGCCGCGGTCAGGCGTACCTCGTTGTGTCGTGGGAGATGGGCGGCGGCGCGCTCGTTCAGCGGGACAAGAATCTCTAGCGCTGCCTGGGGTCGGTCTGTATCAATGAGGATTCGGGCGAGGTTGTTGTTTGCGAGAAGGGTATCTGGATGATCGGTCCCGAGTCGGCGGTCGGTATCGTCCACGAGTTCGCGTGCGTACGGCTCAGCCTTCTCAATGTCGCCGAGCCGGAAGTAGACCGCCATCAGATTGTTCAGGTTGACACGGAGTCTGTCCCCGGGCGCACCGGGCTCATCTATGAGCAGGCTGCGGACCTCAAGGAACTCGTCCAGAGCAACTTGGAAATCTCCGCGTTCCATGCTGATGACAGCGGTGTTGTTTCGGGCCGCCAGTACCTGTCTTCGATGTGTGCGTAAATCCGGATCGGCAGTGGCGATGACCGTAGCGAAGGTATCCAGTGCCTCGTCTTGTCTTCCAGTGCGGCGAAGCAGGTCACCAAGCCTGTTGAGCAGATGAAGGCGTTGTAAGCGATACGGTCGTGCACTCAGGCTCAGATCTGCTAGCGCCTCACGAAAGTATGCTTCTGCGTCGACAAGTCGACCGGAGTTCTGGTACGCGCGGCCGAGCAAGCTTGTCGCACGGACGGAGTTGATCGTGTTGCGATCCCCGTGCGTGTGGTACAGCGCCCGAGAATCATGCGCGACTCGTATAGCGTCGTCGAACAGTCCGAGTTCGTTGTAGATGCGACCGATCGCGGTCAAGAGCTCCGCTTTGATGAGTGGCTCGCTATCGAACTCCGGCGAGAGTCTGTCCTCTGCGGGCTGGAGGATGTTGCTCCGGATGACCTCACGGGAAACGTTTGTCGCGTTGACTCTTGAGGCAACAATGTCGAAAGCCGATAAATCATCCGCGGTGTCGTTCGAGGGTGCTACACCCATGTCGGTTCCGCTAAGAAACTCTTGTCGAAGAGCATCAACAAGACTCTGGCCGAATCGACTCGCGTTCAGATCCTCAAGGACATCCGCCTGGAACTCCGCGACACGCTCGAGACTCGCGTTCGCCTCTTCGAGTTGTGCCTGGGTTTCCAGGGCCTGGCGGAGGCTGATCGCAGTTCCTGTGGCTCCTGCCACGAGTGCCACAAAGACCGCCGCGATGCCGGAAACGATCACATTGTTTCGCCTGACAAATCGGCGAAACTCGTAGGCCTTTGACCGAGGCCGTGCGGTGATGGGCCGGCTCTCGAGATGACGCCGCACATCATCGCCTATCTCTGCTGCCGTCAGATAGCGATTCTGCGGCTCCTTGCTGAGTGCCTTCGCAACAACTGTTTCGAGATCCCCGCGGAACCGTGGAGCGATCGACCCGAGCGAGGGTGGCTCGGTGTCCGTGACCATGCGTAGTGCTTCGACAACCGAGAGACCACGCATATCAAGTGGAGGATCTCCCGCGAGCATCTCATGAAGTATGACTCCAAGTGAATACACATCGGACCTTGGCCCGACAAGCGTGGGATCGCCGGACGCTTGCTCCGGGCTCATGTACGCGGTGGTACCGATGAGCTGGCCGGCTTCGGTTTGGAGAGTCGCCAGGCTGGCCTCATTGTTGGACATCCGAGCCACACCGAAGTCGAGCACCTTGGGGATACCCTCGCCGTCGATCAGGATGTTGTCCGGCTTGAGGTCACGGTGTGTAACGCCTTCGGCATGGGCGTGAGCCACGGCATCACATATGAGCACGAACAGCGCAAGCTTGGCCCGCGTATCAGGCCGGGTGCGACGGAGGAACTTGTCTAGGGGTTCACCGTCCACAAGCTCCATCGCGATGAACGCGGCGGTTTCCGGAGGAGCCTCGTCAAAGAGGACCTCCCCAACCCCGGCGTCGTAGACGGTCGCTATGTTTGGGTGATTCAGTCGAGCAAGCACATGTGCTTCGCGACGGAAGCGCTTGAGCGCGTCGCCCCGATCAAAGTTTCTGCGCAGCACTTTCACCGCGATTAGGCGAGCGGGGTCTTCCTGCTTTGCTTCGTAGACAACACCGACCCCGCCCCGCCCCAGTTCCTTGATGACAGCGTTGCCAGCGATCTGTGCAGGGGGCCTTTCCACACCGAGACTCAGCTCGGCAATGAGGTTTGCGCCAGTGCCGATCTCGAACGTTGGCTGGGCGGTGCCGTTCTGATCATCCTCGGCGAGCATCCGCTCAACACGAGCCCGGATCTCCTCATGATCGCCACAGAGCTGAGCGAGAAGCTCGGACCTTTCGTCAGGAAACTTCGACACGACAGCATCGAACACGGCGAGTGCTCTTTGAACGTCTTCATGGTTCACGCGTCACTCCGTAGCGTCAGACATGCCGCTCGCAATCCATGCCTTGGCACGGCGCCATGCTCGTTCGATAGTCGGTACGGAAACACCAACGACGAGCGCAGCCTCCTTGTGGCTGAGGCCTCCAAAGAAGTGCAACTCGAACACGCGAGATGCCTGCTCGTCGGCGGAAGCAAGTTGACTCAGCGTCTCGTCGAGCACGACTGCATCCAGAGGGCTCGCGACATGCTCCGACGAGAGCAGCGTGGCGGGCAGATTCCTCCCGTATCCACCCCGCTTCTTGCTGCGGGCAGCGCGTACGTGGTCGCTTAGAATCTGGCGCATCGCGATCGCAGCCACGGCGCAGAAGTGAGCCCTGGTCTCCCAGTGTTCTTGACTGGTGTTTACCAGCTTGATGTACGCTTCATGAACGAGCGCCGTTGGTTGGAGTGTCTGACTTCTCCCGCGGAGAAGCGACCCGGCAACCGCACGCAGGTGGGCGTAGACCAGCGGGAGCAACTCGTCAGCCGCCGTCCTGTCTCCGTGATCGATCCGCGACAGCAGCAGCGTTGCCGGTGACCGGTCTGGCAGATCAGCATCGGCAGGGAGATAACCGCGGGCAGATTCAGACACAACGGCATCCTCGCTCTCGGGTATCCCACACCCAGTGCGAGGGATGCCCCTGGATTGTAAGACCCCTTCGTTGCCGATACTCATGGCATTCTGCCGCACCGAGATTCACTGTCTGTAGGCCCGCGAGATTGCAAGGGATGGGTCGAAAAGCCGAACGCAGGCCATTTGAGATGGGCTTACAGCTGGGCTTGCCTCATGGCCGTGGCGATAACTCGGGGCGTCCAGTAGTGTCAGGCCGACATCAGGAGACATATGCGTGGGCGCCCCGTCACCTTTAGTTCTCGCGATTCCGGAAGTCAGGAGATCTGTGAACGATGCGATGGGCTCGTACCGGCAGCGGTGCAAACCAGACGGGGTAATCGCAGTCAAGCCGCGGTACGCGGCATAGCCGATCAGCGTCCCGGTGAGTCGCGCAGCGACCGGTACTCACGTAGAGTCTGAACTAGCCGTGTGGTTAGGCCAACCAATCAGTCAGGCTGAGCCAGCTTTGAAACTGCTTCAGTATGCGCGCGAGTTCTGTCTTGTTCGCGAGATACTGAGCTTGCGCAAGAGATCTCCTTCAGAGGCTGTGATCCCTGTGGTCACGCCGCCTCACCCGATCTCCTGTCGATGTTTGCCCAGTGAAGGATGAGTCCAATTAGCTTCTGCTTGTCGATCGGCTTTGTCGTGTAGTCGTTACATCCTGCTTCGATACAGCGCTCCCGATCCCCGTCCATCGCGTGGGCGGTCAGAGCGATGACGGGTATCGTGCAGCCCTGCTCACGCAAACGCCCGGTTGCGCCGTAGCCATCGAGCTCGGGCATCTGCATGTCCATGAGGATGACGTCTGGAAGCTCGTCGGTGGTCATGGCTTCAATGGTCTGAACAGCGCGCAGGCCGTTTTCGCAGATCTGAAACTCAGCGCCGGCTTTCTTCAGGTGGAAGGCGATCAGACGCTGGTTGTCCGGTCCATCCTCGGCGACCAAGACCCGCACGCCCTTGAGGCTTTCATTCCCGCTGGTGCTTGCCGAAGCCGGGGCCAACTGCTCAGCATTGGCGATGCTTTCGACCCCGCTCCCCGCTGGGAGAAACGGGATCTCATCGAGCGGTCCAGTCGCGATTGTGGCGCCGAATGTGCTGCCAACGCCATGTTGCGAATCGACACTGAGCCCACCGCCTAGTTTTTCCGCCAGCGCAGAGCTGATGCGGAGCCCGAGACCTGTGCCGCCGAACCGACGTGTCACACTCGTATCGGCCTGTGAAAACGCCTCAAACTTGCGTATCTTCGCGAGTGCCTCCTGGGTCATACCGATGCCGGTATCGACCACCGCGAATGTCAACGACTCAGCATCCGCATTGCAAGACACACGGATCGTGACGCTACCGTCTTCGGTGAACTTGATGGCGTTGCCGAGAAGGTTGAGCAGGATCTGCCGGAGTCGCGTGGGGTCAGACATGATCCGTTCTGGAACATCCGTCGCGAACTCAACGGAAACACCGAGCCCCTTGTCCTTGCAGCGAGGCCTGACGAGATCGATCGCTTCTGCGGCTATACGGGATGGGCTCGTTTCGATCAGCTCCACGGACATCTGCCCGGCCTCGATCTTCGAGACATCAAGAATGTCATTGATGATCGTCAGCAAGTGACCCGCGTTCGAGCGGATCGAGCGCAACGCATCCGCGGCCTCAGAACCGTTCGGTTCGAGCTGCCCTTCGGGGCCCAGCAGGTCCGCATAGCCCAGGATCGCCGTCATCGGCGTTCGGATCTCGTGGCTCATGTTCGCGAGGAATGCGCTCTTGGTCTGGCTCGCGTGCTCGGCCTGGGCCCGGGCGCGAGCGATCTCGTCGATATCGATCTGTGTGCCGATGATCACAACGGGGTCGCCGGCGGGGCCCCGTCTGACCACCTTGCCCGAGGCCCGGACATGGCGGTATGACTCGTCGATGTGCTTGAGCCGATACGACGCCTGGAAGGTCTCGCCTGTGCCGGTCATGACCGCGTCGAGCGCATCGGTGAACGACGTGACATCATCGGGGTGCATCCGCTTGATGAGGAAGCTGACCGGTGTCGCCGCTGCGATCGGCGCGACACCCATGACCCCGAAGAACTGGCTTGTCGCGGTGAATGTTCGGCGGCGCACGTCGAGATCCCAAAAACCAGCGCCCGAGGTTTCGAGCGCGACGTGCAGGTTCTCTCGCTCGCGTTCGAGCCGGATCTGCATGCGCTTCACTTCGTCGATGTCGATGAGCACACCCAGCACGCGTTTCGGGTCACCATCCTCTGTCCACTCGACGACCTCGCCCGTGTCCCGGATCCATACCCACTGGCCCGACTTCGTGCGCACCCGGTGCGCGCTCATATAGTTTGGCACACGCCCGTCCACATGGCGCGCGAGTGCATCGAGCGCATCGGGCAGATCTTCCGGGTGCACCAGGTTCTTCCAGGACTCCATCTTCGGTGGCAGCTCGCCCTGCTCGTAGCCCAGCATCGCATAGAACGTCTCGCTGAAATAGGCCGTACCGGTCTCGAGATCCCAGTCCCACAGCCCGATGCCAGAGGCCTTCATCGCCATCTGGAGCCGGAGCTCGGCGCGGCGTTGCGACGTGATATCGAACCGGATCGAGACGTATCGGTCGGGCTTTCCGTCTTCGCCCAGGATCGGTGCGATTGTCGAATCCACCCAGTACAGGGTTCCGTCTTTCCGCCGGTTGCAGACCTCGCCGCGCCATGACTGGCCCGCAGCGATGGTCTTCCACAGGGTGACCCAGAACTCCTTCTTGTGCCAGCCTGAGTTGAGGATCCGGTGATCCTGGCCGATCAGTTCCTCCGCGCTGTATCCACTGATCTGGCAGAACATCGGGTTGACATAGGTGATCCGTCCGCGTCGGTCGGCCATCGATACGATCGCGTGCTCATCGAGCGCTTGCTCAAGTGAGGCAAACTCGAGCTTGGTTCGTGCGTTGAGAACCGCCTGCTCAGCTTCCCTGGCTTCGAGTGCTGCTTCGGTTCGCGCCGAGATCTGCATCCCCGCGAGATTCTGGCGGATGAAGATCGAAAGGAATGTCACCTGGAACAACACCCACGCGGCATGCTCCAGCCAGCGGAAGTTCGAGACCTGGAGCACGCCGAACACCGACTCGGTCCAGAGCATGCCCCGGAGGAAGTGATCGGCCGCGGTGATCCCGCTCGCGAAGAGCAGGAGCCGGAGATCACGATAGAACGCGAGCAGCGCGAGCGAGCCGAACACGTGAAAATGGGTTTCGATCCGGCCACCCGTGACATGAATCAGCAGGGTGCTGAAGAGCATCTGAGCCAGTGC
Organism: Planctomycetota bacterium; assembly: GCA_039186605.1. Lineage (GTDB taxonomy): Bacteria > Planctomycetota > Phycisphaerae > Phycisphaerales > UBA1924 > JBCCZZ01. Next base: position 22,064 of record JBCCZZ010000012.1, read on the forward strand.
TACCGCGTATCGCGTCAGCTTCGCGCTCGGGTGTCGTGTCAGGAAGTAGAGGGGTAGTACCGCGAGCAGCAACCCAAGCACGGCGCTCGCCATGACGTGGATATGAAGCTGTTGCGTTGCTCCGATCCAGGTATAGGGCGATACAAGCAGGCTCAAGAGGACTGTCCCGGCCGCCTGAAGCGCCAGTACAACGCGGAATACGTGGCTGGTGCGCGTCCGGGTCTCCGCGAGGCTATTCCGAAGCAGTTCATCGCTCCGTTCCTCTGTCGACATGTGACGCGGATGACTCACGATTCGGCACCGCAGCTTCCGAGCGCATCGCATGATTCGTGGCCTCGGGAAACCTTCGGGAGGACGAGTTCACAGCCAAACACAGGGCGACATGTGAGCTGCGGTGGAGCCTCATGCGCGGCGAGCAAGCGCACGAACATATCGAGCGCGCCGTTTCTGCCTTCATGTCCTCGTGCGATGGTCAGCCCGCCCGAGAACACCGGCTCGCTCGTGGGCATGAATACCATCACATGACCACTCGTGGTTGCACCGAACCTAGCTGCCTCGACACCCTCGGGATCGAACCGCAACTCACTATTGGGCAAGCGACTCAGCGAGGTGCGCAGGCTTCCCACACACCAATCCTCGGGATCCTTGTCCAAAGGATGTCCAAGCACGCCGATGATCCGCGGCGCGGCAGACAATCCCGGCAGCGCGCGGGCGAGGTTTGCCAGAGTTGCATGGGAGCAGTCGCACCTCGGGTGCAGGAAAACAACCACCGTCGGGCTGTGCTCGCAAAGAGCGAGCCCTGAATCAGAAGGCCACCGCAAGATCCCGGTCGTCGGGCGCCCAGGGGTGTTCGCGTAGACCCCGAGCCCGATGAAGCCAGCGATTGCCAGCGCGAGCCAGACCCCGGTTAGCAGCACCGATGTATGAACGGCAACGAAGCCGGGTCGCTTCGTGGTGCGTGTTCGCGGTTGGCTTGGCTGCGCCGGGATCCGCAACGACCGATCTCCTTGTGCCGCCGACGTGGGCATTCGCCAACTCATCACGGTGGCATACTCCGCAACCCATCGGACCAAGCCGATGACGCGTACGTCTCTGTATGCGTCTTCTTATGTTTGTGGGAACGATCCGAATGCCGGGCGACCGAGGCCGGGGAAGGCCCAAGCCCCCCGCCTGTTTGAGCCGTTCATGCGTTAGAGGCGTGCGCTCCCCGAACGAGGTGGTACGCTCTCGGGCGATGGGAACCAACGGGCATCTGGACATCTACTTCGGCGACAACTTGCCGCTGCTGCGCGAGATGTCGGAGTCCTCATTCGCGTTGATCTACGTGGATCCACCATTTAATACAGGCAGGATCCAGAGCCGAACGCGGGTACGCACCGTGCGTGACGATGAGGGAGATCGCACCGGGTTCAAGGGGGAACGCTACCGAACGATCGATCTTGGGGCTAAGGCGTTCGCCGACACGTTCGACGATTACCTCGCATTTCTTGAGCCTCGCCTGATCGAGGCCCGCCGTCTGCTTACTCCGACGGGCTCGTTCTTCCTGCATCTCGACTACCGTGAGGTGCACTACGCCAAGGTCATGCTCGATGGTATCTTCGGGCGCGACTCATTCATTAATGAAATCATCTGGGCTTACGACTATGGCGCTCGCTCGAAGAAGCGCTGGAGCGCTAAGCACGACAACATCCTCTGGTACGCCAAGGACCCGTCGAGCTACACCTATAGGTACGGCGACATCGACCGCATCCCGTACATGGCGCCTGGTCTTGTCACAAAGGAAAAAGCCGAGCGAGGCAAGACGCCCACAGATACCTGGTGGCAGACGATCGTGAGCCCGAATGGTAAAGAGAAGACGGGCTACCCGACTCAGAAGCCCATCGCGATTCTCGACCGCATCGTCCGGGTCCACTCAAATCCGGGCGATCGCGTGCTCGACTTCTTCGCGGGATCGGGCACGACTGGCGAAGCCGCGATCAGGAACGGCCGCGACGCGACGCTGATCGATGCGAGCGACGATGCGATGCGGGTGATGGCCGACAGACTCGCATTCGCCGATCCGGCATGGCACGGCTGGTCGCCAGACGCGGCAACGACCGGGCCGTCTGGCTAACCTGCGCTCCCGACAACGGAGCCACGCATGGGTTCGAACATCCGAACGCTGGTAGGCTTGGTCTTTGCGATCGCGGTGTACGGCGCTTGCCGCTGGGGTGGTATGTCTGCTGATCAATCGATGACTGCAGCGGTTACCGTATTGTGTGCAGTCTGGTGGTGCAGCGAGGCGCTCCCTATCCCGGTGACGAGCCTTGTGCCGTTCGTTGTGTTCCCCCTGGCTGGGGTGCTGGACCACGGTCAGCTGGCCTTGGCCTACGGCGACAGGTTCATCCTGCTGTTCATGGGCGGCTTCATGATCAGCCGTGCGGCGGAGAAGTCGCGTGCTCATCTGCGCATCGCCGATGGAGTGATACGCCTCGTTGGTACATCGTCCGATCGGCGCCTCGTGATTGGGTTCATGCTCGCTTCAGGATTGAGCAGCATGTGGATCAGCAACACCGCTACGGCGCTCATCATGCTGCCCGTCGCGATGGCGGTCATCGCGCAGAGGCAAGCCGCACCCAAGTTCGCTGTTTCGCTGCTTCTAGCGGTCGCGTACGGCTCTTCGATTGGTGGGGTTACGACGCTCACAGGGACACCACCGAACGGTGTCTTCGCATCGGTGTACGCCGATGTGACCGGGAGTAACGTCGACTTCGTAAGGTGGATGCGGGTCGGTCTGCCCGTTGGCTTGCTCATGATGGTGGCGTGCGGCGTCTTGCTTACGCTTGGACTTCGCGGTGGTGGGGGAGCAGAGCGTGAAGATCTCGGCCCGTGGACCCGGGCGCAGGCGTTGGTCTTCGTTGTGATTACGGTTACCGCGTTGCTCTGGATCACTCGGAGGCTGCCTTTTGGTCTCGGTGGATGGAGCATCTGGCTCGACATGCCTGCCGCTCACGACGCCACGATCGCATTGCTTGCGGTTATCGCGCTGTTCCTGATACCCAGCGGAGCGCAGCGCGAGGACGGCTCAGCCGACCGTTTGCTCGACTGGCAGACCGCGCGGAACATCCCGTGGGGCATCCTGTTGTTGTTCGCCGGTGGGCTGGCGATTGCGCAGGCGTTCCGTGCGACTGGCCTTGCGGATCAGATCGGCGCAGGGATCCAAGACGCATCCGCCGGCTTGCCAACGTTCGTGGTGATCGGTCTGATCTGTCTCACGGTGACATTCACAACCGAGGTCACAAGCAACACCGCGACGACAACCCTCCTCATGCCGATTCTTGCCGCCGCGGCCGCCGCGGCAGGTGTGGATCCAGCGCTCTACATGGTGCCCGCGGCTCTCTCGGCGAGCTGCGCGTTCATGCTCCCTGTTGCGACCCCGCCCAACGCGATCGTATTCGGTGGGTCGAAACAGCTCACGATCCCAAAAATGGCAAAGCGCGGAGTTGTGCTGAACCTCGTTGGCGTCGTTGTTGTGACAAGCGTTTGCACCACGCTCCTGGGTGGCAGCGCGCCGTCAAGCGGTCCCGACGCGGAGCCCGGCCTCGGTCCAGGCGACGTTTCCGCCAGCTAGGTTGATAGGTTGTCGTCCAGCACGCTTGAGGTATGAGGCAGCTCGCGCCGAGCGCTTCCCCGTCCGGCAGACGACAATCAAGCGTTCGCCCTCGGGAACCTCACCCATTCTCGCGGCAAGACGCGTGTGCGAGATGTTTGGTGCGCCCGGGATGTGTCCCGCCGCGTGCTCCGCTGCGCGGCGGACATCGAGCACCGGAACCTCTCCGAGTAGCGCTTCGGCCTCCCTGGGTCCGATCTCATCGATGGTGTCCAACCCATCCAAGGCGTCGATCTCCGATGCCTCACACCATCCCTTGACGCGGTCGAGCCCGATACGAATCAGATCGCGAAGGGCCTCTTCTCGCTCGGCTTCGTTGATGATGAGGTAGATGTCGTCCGTGTCCAGCACGAACGAACCGATGTCGGTGGTGAATGAATCGAGCAAAGGGAAGGAGAGTGAGCAAGGAAGATGGCCGTCCCGGAAGTTTGCCCAGGGTCTGGTGTCCACGATCGTAAAGGCCTGCGGATCGAGTGCCCGGAGCATGGAGGCATCGACCTTCGGTGGATCAAGCGGACCACCGAGGACCACCGGCCCATCCCGGTTATCCCGCTTCATGCTCGCAAAGTAGAGGGGGGGTTCTGGCTGGCCAGCGAGTATGAAATCGACGAATGATCGCTGGTCGGATGCCGCGCGCAGCGCCGGGCTGAACCGCCTCTCGTAGCCGACTGTGGTCGTAGGAACCGCGCCCAATGACTTGCCGCACGCGCTCCCGGCGCCGTGGCCGGGCCAGACCTGGACGAAGTCGGGCAAGCCCTCGATCGCGCGAAGCGTCCCGAAGAGCTGTCGCGCTGCTTCCTCCATCACGCCCTGGTACCCCGCTGCGGTCTCCAGCAAGTCGGGTCTGCCCAGATCGCCCACGAACATGAAGTCGCCGCTCACGAGGCCGATTGGTTCAGTTGCGCCCGAGCCGTGATCGGTCACAACAAACGCAAGATGCTCAGGTGTATGCCCAGGCGTGTGGACCGCGCGGAACCCAACGCCACCGGCTTTGAACTCATCGCCGTCGCGCAGGAGCACATGGTCGTAGCTCCCGCCCCCGGTCTTCTGGTCGAGCCATTTGTACGACCAGTCGGGTCCGCCCTCGCCTGAGAGATAGACCCTTGCGCCGGTCCGTTCCGCAAGCTCTCGCGCCCCGGAGAGGAAGTCCGCATGGATGTGTGTCTCGGCCGCCGCAACGAGTTTCATGTCGTTTGCCTCGGCTAGTTCGATGTAGCGGTCGACATCGCGCTGCGGGTCGAAGACAATCGCCTCACCCGACTCGGGGCAGCCGATCAGGTAAGCCGCCTGCGCCAGCTTCTCGTCGTAGACCATCCTCATGAACATGCCGTAGCTCCCTCTGCCGCACAGGCTCAAACCCTACGGGCTCCAAAGCCGCGGGGCCGGTCCCGGGGTTACCCTTCTGGAGATCAGATGTCTGGTTCCCGTCCCGGGGGGCCAAGGGAGGGCCTGATCCATGACGCAAACTGACTCCAGCCCCGCTGTCGAGGTCGCCGCTCCAGAAGCACCCGCACAGTCGTTCAGTCCCGAAGAACTCGCGGCGAAGGCGAAGCGGGACCGCAAGCGGCATGCGAAGCGGGCGCTGAAACGGATCGTTGCGATCGGGGTGTTTGCCGCGGTATGCGGCGTGAGCTTGTACTATGGCATCTACACCGTGCCCATCGTGCTGGGTGTGTTTCTGCTCTTCGGCATACTAGATGTGCTCCGCAACCGGCCGCTCACGTACGGGGTTGTCGATCGGTACTTCTTTGGCAACGGTGTTCTCACCTGGCTTCTCGCGCCGTTTAACCTTCTGACCGACCTGCTGAGCCTGCCCTACTGGAACAAGGGCATCTACAACCTCGAGGACCTCCCGGAGCTCCACCAGCGAGAGCTGAACGAAGTCCTCGATGCCGCACGAAGCGCCGACCTGATCGCCCAGCTCGAGGACAAGATCACCGATGGCCGGAGCATGATCTTTTTCAAGTGGTACGGCAAGGACCTTCGGGTCTCGATCGATGTGCCCGAGTTCCACAAGAAGTACAAGACGATTCGAACAATCGGCGTTTCGGTGTTCAACAAACGCAAGAGCACAAGCTGGCACTACGGCCCGCTCCGCGCCACGTTCCGCGTGCTCTACAACCTGCGCCCTACGCCCGACAACGCAGCCTTCATCGAATGCCAGGGCGTGAAACACTACTGGAACGACGCCCCGCTGTATATCTTCGACGACACGCTCATGCATCAGTCGCGAAACGAAAGCGATCATGTCCGCTACTGCATGTTCATCGACATCGTTCGTCCGAACGCGATGCGCCCTGTCATGGACGCGCTCGTTGCGGTGCTCCAGGTCATCCTGATCCGGATCAATCGGACGTTCTACAAGCGTTGGGCGATGATCAAGTAAAGCACCGCGGAGGCTGTGGCCCCCGCGGCGCATTTCGATGCTCTTACGGGCAGGTGATCGGGAACTCGGTGTAGTAATACGCGATGTCATAGGCGTCCACGATGCCGTCGGGTTCGCCGTAACCCGGCAGGCCCGAGATCGTCGCGGTGGTTGAGAAATCCGTGATCGGGTCTGACGCCGTCCAGCGGTCCAAGAAGAACGCTTGGTCATCGCAGGTCACGACGGTGTCCGGCACGCCCCACTTGAGCGTCCCAGGGGTTGCGAGATCGCTCGAGAGGTCGAAACGATTGCTCGGCTCGATGCAGTTGGGGACACCGACTGCGAACGCGTCGACTCCCGCTTCGAGCTCCGGGAGTGGTGTCTGCTGACCGCCCGTGAATGAGACGGTAAATCGAACCCGGAGTGTGCCCGCGTTCCCAAGGCCGTCAATCACGTGGAGACGCGGCTGCCACCTTGCTTGAGAGGTCGCCGACGGATCGGTCATGCTATCGATCTGGAGGGTTTCAAGGGGCTGCCACACGTTTGTCTCGGCAGTCCAGTAGTCAACCGTGTATCTGGCCAAGTCATTGTCGGTTTTGAACCACGCCGCGTAGCTGACCTCAACGCGCGATAAGCCCGTTGGGATCGTGATGTCTGGTGAGATCAGCGAGTTCGAACTAATCGTCGTTGTGAAGGGTGTGTTCGCGGTGGGGCCGGTGACGAAGGCTGAGCCGGATCCATCGGCGTCCTGTTCAGGGCCGCATACCACGAAGTTGAGTGAGCACGTGCCAGAGTCAAGTGGTACGGCCCGCTCCCAGCAGCCGGTCAAGCCGAAACCACAACCACCTCCGAAGCCCGCCGGACTGACCGTCCAGCCCGTTCCGGTTTCGAAGTCGGTCTCGTAGAGCGAGAACTGATGGCGCGGGCGCACGGTGTACGCATAGACATCGCCGATGCGGGCGGGGGATCGGAAGGTACCCGACGTGTCATCGGCCTCGATATAGAACTCCACGCGATTCCCGCAGAGTGAGGTCGGGATCGTTGCGCTGTAGATCCCGCCTGTTCCGGTCGCCGTTGCCTGGAAATAGGGGGTGAACTGACCAAACCGGTACATGACCTGGGGCGCAGCGCCGCTGCTGCCCGGGGCGCGACGGACTTGGAAACTGATCGTCTGGGGTCCCGGAATCGCGGTGAAGTCCGGCCGATCGATAACCGCGATACCCGTCCAGTTCGGATCGGTGAATCCACCGGTAGTCACGAGTGAATAGGCGACATCGTTGATTCCGGCGGTCGCAGGGTGCGCATCTTCGCAGACGATGGGCGCCGAAACCTCAACCTGCCAAGTGCCGGGCTCAGGGTCCTCGATGAACACATTTTCGAGTGGGTTGTAGACATCCCGCTTGGTTGGATCATCGGGGATCAATCCAGGAGACCACACCGAGTCCTGGCCCACGGAGTTGACGAGGCCGTGGTTTCCGCGGAACACGACCCCACTCGGGCTGGTGACCTTGAGATCCAGATCGTTAATAAGATCCTTGGCCGTGCTGGTAGGGAAAACAGCCGTGTCCGGATAGGCCAGGGTGACACGGAACTCTGGAGCATCCGCCGGTAAATGAACCGTATAACTCGTGGACTCACCCTGCTCCAGCGGATCGGACGCATCGACAACGATCACCGTGTCCTTGTTCTCATAGAGCTTCTGTAGGTTCGGCGCTCCCCATCCCTGCCGACGTCGCGTGAAATCGGGAGTGATGTGGGCCAGCGGGCTCGTGCCATAGAACGCGAGACCGTAAGCCGAGGTCGGATCGAGCGGATACGGGATCGCCTGATTTACAAGCAACGCCTTCACGGTGCTGTAGGCCGGTCGGTTCTCATAAGACGTCAACAGCGGATCGTTCGTGTTCCCGAAGATCTCGTCATCCCACATCTGGTAGACCAGGCCTGCAAGCCCCGCGACAATCGGCGTCGATGCCGATGTCCCGCTGAACTCGGTGTAGCCCGTTGGCCCGCTGGTGGTCCGTACGCGATCGAAGCTGCTCGCGAGCTCGGGCTTCATCACCCGATCGATGCTGGGCGGTCCTTCGGATGGAGCGCCACCGTTGTCGAGCGGTGCCCAGCGATCATCGTCGAGGCGGAGTGTGCCCTGCGTCGTGATGCCGCCAACGGAGATCACGTTCTTGGCCCGCGCGTGGACGCTCGACTCGTTTATGTCGCCTAGGTTGCCGAGCGAGCGAAGCACGAGCACATCATTGTCGATGAGTGCCGCATCGATGTTGGATGGGCGATCGTCGTACCCGCCCAAGAGTGGGGCGTTCGTCACCCCGTCGCTCCAACTGTTGGTCTGGACGACCACCTCATTCGCAACCAGCGATTGAAAGTGCGTGTCATAAGCGTTGGGGTCCGCGGAATCGTCACGCGATACGTAGAGGGTATCTGCATCAGGCAGAAGTCCGAGCGCCCCGCTCGGGAGCGGGTTGGCCCCCCAGACGATGCCAGCGACAGCGGTCGCGTGATCTAATGTTGCGGGGTCTGTTGAGGGAGGGTTCGGCTGCAGACCAAGCAGTCGGGTCGAGACGATGTCCGGATGGGCTTCTGGGAGGCTTCTGGCCTCCATGACCTCGACCACAACGCCTTCACCCGAATAGCCACCGACCCCAAGCCCTGCCAGGCCGCTCGCGATCTTGGCCGCGTTTGCTCCCGTGCTCTCTCGCACAATGTCGAGATCAGGCGAGCCGGGCGAGTATGTTGAGATCGCGATCACTTCATCGAGTGCCGCGATCTGTTGAGCCACTGATGGCGTGGCTCGCATCACGTAGCTCTGCATCATCTTGGCTTCGGTCGTTAGCAGCGCCGCGCCTTCTTCTCGAATGGCACTCTCAACAATGGACCTGGCGCGCTCGTCGGTTCCGCTGAGTCTCACGACGAGACGGGTCTCGCTGTCAATGTTCATGAGCCCCGGATGGAGCTTCATTTCAGGTGTGTAAGGGCCTGTCCACCGCACCCAGTCCAGCGACGCGACATCTTCAGGATCGGCCGTGCCGATCCTGACCAGCATCGTCTCGGGAGAAATCGTGCCTACAACCTGAGTGCCAAGTGCGCTGAGCTCGTCGAGAAACGCTTGATTGAATGGTGCTTGTGCCTGAACCAAGCGCGTGAGGCCCGGCCCATCCTGCGGGCGCGCTACGAGAGGGTCAAAGTCCTGGCTTGCAAGCCGGACGAACGGATCGAATACCCGTGCCGGCCCAAACGACCGTCTGTCAAGGGACATCGACTGGTACTTTGTTTGGATGCCATCGATCGTTTCGACCCACGATGCGACAGACAATCGGCCGCCTGCGAGCTCATTGATTGCAAGAGATTCGGGCCTGTACGGTGTGCGATGAAGCAGCAGGCCATCGATACGGATTGCCCAGCTGCCGGCTTCCTTGGTTGCGCGCAGCTCATCCCTTGCTTGGGTGTCCAAAACCCCAACGAGTTCCTGCGCGGTTTGGCCGGCGGCATGTGGTACGGAGACGAGCGCGAGTGTGAGGAGCGTTGCCGTGGTGTATCGCATGTGCGAACTCCCGTCCGGCCGCCGGGCTTTCGCTCCAGCGAAGGCCCCAGCGGCGACCGATCGAGTATCGCCTAACCTGAGATATCCAGAATCTCTGGTTTAACAGGTCGCCCTCAATTAATTAGTAACCCTTCTTGAACTCGTACAGATACCGACCATGAATACGCAAGTGTTTGTTGAACTGCTTCTTCTGTAATAGAGAGATTTCGCTCACAATACCGACAAACCCTATCAGAGATCGTTCAGATCAGTTACAAGTGAAATCAAAGCATACGAGATCGGTTTGTATTGAATTGCCGATCAAAGGCCCGGTCTCTGAACACGAACCCGGTATGGCTGCATGCTCAAGCGATACGCGGGCGACTACCGGCCCGAAGCCTTGAGTTCCACCGGGATTTGCACGATCTGCCCATCACGGCGAACCGTAACCTGAACGATGTCGCCCGGCTCGTGTGCACTCATGTACTCCATCCACTGGGTGACGTTTGTGATGGGCCGGCCGTCCCAGGCCATGAGTCGGTCGTCATCAATGATGCCTGCGGCTTCTGCCGAGCCTCCGGGGCTGACCCGCTGCACCACAATGCCGGGCTCGGCGTCGTTGTAGTTGCCGGGCATGATCCCGAACCGGACCTTGATCTTCGACATGGTGCCCGAAGGGCCCCGGTCGTAGTTTGCAAGCTCTTGGAACTCGAACGCTTCGGGCCAGTAAGCCGCGTCCATCACGACCTGTTGAGCGACCTTTACCGCGTGCGAAGCGCCGTGGACATTCAGTTTCCAGAACTCGTCATCCGGAGTGTGGTAGTCGTCGTGGAATGGCGTGATCGCGAAGAACAAGCACGGGATTTCCTCGTCGTAGAACGCCGCGTGGTCGGATCGCGAGGTGAGACCGCCGCCGCGGACTAGCTCCAGCTCTGAGGACGCCGCGGCGGTATCGAGGATCTTCGCGAGCGGGGCGGCGGTGCCCTCGCCCGTCACGCTGACACGCCCGCCGGTGATGCGGCCGATCATGTCGAAGTTCACCATGAGATCGATCTTGTCGAGGTCGACGGGACTGTTGCGTGCGAACTCTCGGGCGCCGTTGAGACCCATCTCCTCTGCGCTGAATGTCACGAAGATTACGCTGCGTCGGTCCCCGCCGGAGTCCTCGATCGCGGCCAGTTGCTCAGCGAGCAGCAGCACGGCCGCGGTCCCGCTCGCGTTGTCATCCGCTCCCTCGTGGATCTCACCGGCGCCGCGGATCGAGCCGAACGAGCCATCACCGAGGTGGTCGTGGTGAGCGCCAACCACGATGTAGCGGTCGGCAAGATCGCCCGAGCCCGGGAGCACGGCGCCGACATTCTGGCACGTCAGCACATCGCTCGTGCCGTGCATCGCGAGGCGGAACTCACCGAAGTAGCTGCTATCGAAGAGCGGCTCTAGGCCGAACGCCTCAAAGTGATCCGCGATGTACTCCTCAGTGATCTCAATGCCACGCGTGCCTGGAAGCCGGCCTTCCAACCACTCGCTCGCGAGCGTCGCGACGTGCTGCTGGAATCGGCGTGCGCTCGGCGAGACCGCGGCGAACGCGTCGGCGACCGGAGATGCATCAGCATCAACCAAAAGTGATCCACGGGCATCGTCGAGCGGGAAGTCGCCGCCGATCTTGGCTAAATACAGCTGGCTTAGGCGGCGTCCCGCTTGGTTGGGCTCGCCTCTCTGCCCAGTCCACATCATCTCTGTGCCATCAGGACTGAAGACCGGGAGCCCATCGAATCCGTCGGCAAAGGTCACGCGGTGCGGCGTGGTATCTCGCCCCGTCGGATCGAACGGGATGCTGAACACCTCGTAGTTCATGTGGCTGACTTGGCTCGTCGCATAGACGAGCGTGGGCCGCGTTGGATGGAAGAACGGGGCCCAGTTGACGTGGCCGTTGTCCGTGAGCCGGACCTCCCGCTTGATGCCCGTCGGCACGCCGCGCCGGTCGAAATCGAGCTCTGCAACGAACAGCTGCAGCAGGTTGTCGCCCTTGCGGTCCGATCGATAGCAAATCCACGTGCCATCGGGGCTGAAGAATGGTCCACCGTCGTAGCCGGCCTCGGTCACCAGCGGATAGGTCACGCCTCCCGCCAGATCACGCACGAAGATGTCCGCGTCCTTGGTCTCTGGGTTTACCTGCGTGTGCAGCACGAAACGCCCATCGGGCGACCACGAACCCTCGGCGTCGTAGCCCTCGCGCTCCCAGAGTGGAACGGGCGTGTCCACGTCTGGCCTTGAAAGCAGCATGCTGCGCATCGAGGGGTCATTGACGTCCCGCTCGACAATGCGGCTGATCGTCTGGCTGACGATCTCCATCTCGGTCGGGAAATCCCAGGTGTAGCGCGAGGTGCCACGCGAGTAGCCGGCGTCGGACTCTCGCTCGGGTGTCACGATCGTGGATCCGTAGAGCACGACGCCCGGAAGCGTCGGGTGGAACCAGCCGCAGGTGGTCGCAGCCCCCGGCTCCGAGAGTCGCGTTGCCTCGCCCATCCCGGTCACGGTGCCATAGGCATCGCGCTCCAGCGGCGCGACGTACATCCCGTACACCGGCTGCCCGCCAGTCTCCTCCGCAACCGGCACAGCCTGGAAGATGATCCAGTCGCCATCCGGGCTGAAGTACGACTCACCCGCGCGGCTGAACTGGCTCGAGTCAGTCAGTTGGACCGGATCGACGAGCAGCCCATCTTCTGATGCCAAGGCACTGTGTGCGATCAGGCAAGGAACGGCGGCGATCAGGGATCGCAAAGCAAGGCTGCGCAGTGGCATATGACTGTCCTCCTGGATTTGTCCCACGGAAGGTCCAGGGTAGTTGAGACTCAGGCTCGATGGGTACCAGAACGATCGTTCAAAAATATTGGTCTAATAGTTGACTGGTCGTTCTGGATAGTCGATACTGCTGCCATGCCCGATGCACGCCGGGGCCGGCCCCGTGAGTTTGACACCGATGCTGCGCTGGAAGCAGCGATGCAAGTGTTCTGGAAGCAGGGCTACGAGGCAACGAGCGTCGGGCAGCTCTGTGACGCGATGGGTATCGCCCGCCAGAGCATGTACGACTGGGTGGGGGACAAGAGAGCCTTGTTCATCGCATCGATCGATCGGTACCGCCAGCTGTGGATATGCGGCATGCGCGACATGCTGAGCCTCGAGGGCTCGCCCCTTGGAAACTTGCGTCACTGTTTGCACGCAATGGCTGACTACGCCAAGAAGCCAGACTGTGACGGGTGCCTCGTGACAAACACGGCCAACGAGTTCGGAACGGGCGATGAGGAGATCGCAAGCCTCGTCGGCAGCATCGATGAGTTCATCATCGATGCATTCACACAGGTCCTCGATCGCGCGAAGGCAGAGGGAGAGATCCCCGAAGGTGTTGACACTCGGTCTACTGGTGCAGCGCTCGCGGTGTTGCGCAACGGCATGATGGTCGCCGGGCGAAGCGGCCAGAGTCACGAGTCGATTGATCGCACGCTCGACCTGATCGAGGCCCTGCTCAAGATGGGATAAGACCCTGTAGAGCTGTGCATCGGAATATCGGGCATAAATACGGAATGACTAGTCAATAAATATCCCTCAGAACAGCCAGTCCCCCAACCACCGCCGGCCGACAGAGTCCGGCAGAAAGGAAGCCGAGCATGTTGAAGCTCGCAGCAGCCGCCCTGATCGGTGCGGGAACCGTGTTTGCCGCCACGACCGCCACCGGTCCCGCGGCCCCCAAGTTTCAGACCGAGCGTGGATTTGTGATCCATGACCAGGCGTCGGCACCAGCCGAGACCCGCGAGGTCCTCGATTGGTATGTTGACAACGTCGGGTTCGTGCCGAACCTCGGCGGCATCATGGCTGAGTCACCCGCGCTGAGCCGTTCGTACTGGCAGCTCCAGGTCAACCTCCAGAACGACAACTCCCTGTCGCCTCCCGAGGACAACATCGTTCAGATGGCGATCGCGGTCGCCAACGAGTGCCAGTACTGCACCGCTGGTCACACCATGGCCGGTCGCATGTTCTTTAGGGCACCCGAGGCGCAGCTCCAAGCCCTCCGCAAGCAGTCGGCGTTGCCCGAGGCCAAGTTCAATGCGCTGCGCGACTTCGCACTCGCGGTTCACGAGACCAGAGGTCAGGTCAGTGAGAGCCATCTGCGCGATTTCTACGAAGCCGGCTACACCCGCCGCAACGCGCTCGACGTTGTCGCGAATGTCGCCTCAAAGGTGATGAGCAACTACACCAACTGGATCGCGCAAACCCCGATCGATGCGCCGCTCAAGCCGCTCGCCGAGGGCCTGCCTTTCGCCGAGGACTATCGAGCGGTGCCCGTCACGCACTGACCATTCATCATCATTGGGTCCCAACATCGGGTCCCGGGGCAGCAAACACTCGCCGCCCCGGGACCCGATGCCTTGTGTACAAAAGAAACACCCCGCGGCCGGCGCGAGCGCCGAACCGCGGGGCGTGCTCCGAAGAGCCCGGTTTCCCTGCGGGTTGGATTCCGGGTCTTTATGGGCAGCCGACCAGCCAAGCGTTCAGAAAGAAGCCAAGGTCATCGAGGTCAATGCTCAAGTCGGCGATGCCGAACCCATCCTGCCCCTCGAGTGTTGCGCCGGTGGTGGTGACGTCCGCGATCTCCTCGCCCGCGATCCAGTTGTTCAGGAAGAATCCCAGGTCGTCCAGATCAACTCCGCCGTCCGGCACGCCGTAGCCCGGCTGGCCTTCAAGTGTCGCGCCAGTGGTGGTGAAGTCGGCGAGGCAGTCGGTGATCACCGTGTCCGAACCGACAACCTCAGAGATCTCGATGTTGCCCCACTCCGGGCCGTCGTGCAGCGCGGGGTCATAGGTGGTTCGACTGCGGCTAATGCTGAAGCTGCCCGCGGTATCACCATCGAAGTTGGCGTCGGTGTTGCGGACGAAGCGACCGTTCTCATCGATGCTATAGCAGCGGATGATGTTGTCAGCGCCGGTGATGTAGAAGCGGCCGCACCCGTCCGAGTCGATATCGGCGGTACCACCACCCGGAGCCGCGAGGTTGCCCGCGACCTGGCATCCGGGGATCTCGTTCGGGCAGGGGACGAAGCCCTCGAGCTCGCCCGAGCCGTTGTCAGCGAACACGGTGGTGCCGGTTTTGGCGTCATAAGCGAACTGGGTTTGTGTGCTCCAGACGCCCTCGTAGTTCAGGCTGAACTCCTCGGTGGGAGGTTCGTCACCAGCGCCCGTGCCTGAGGGGTAGCACTTCACCTCACCGATGGTCGGGAACAGGATCCGGACAGTCTGGGACTCATCGTCGTAGAGGATGTCGCTCGCGGGGGCGGGGGCACCCGTCGCGGGATCGAAAGCGTCGAGAGTGTCGCGCCAGACTGTGTAGTCGGCAGCGCTGACCCTGCCGTCGCCGTTCGCGTCGCCATGAGCCCCGTCATTCGACTGAATCACGAACCGTTCCGTATCGCTGGTCGCGTAGATGAGGCCGTCTGGGCCCCAGACGGCGTTGATGCCTGGAAGCGAGCTGCCCCCTTTCTCACCCGACTCCTTCATCTCACGCTCAACGCCGAACGTGAACGAGTCCCCGGAGCTGCGGTCGACGAGGATGAGCACATCGGTTTGCACAGCACCCGGGACCGAGCGACGGACCACGCTAAGCACATGGCTCCGCATCGGTGACAACTCGAGATCCAGCACCGCCTCGTTGAGCTCGGCGCGGAACAGTACCTCGGGCCCGTTGTTGTGCGTGGGCTTGAAGCCACCGCCGAGGGTGTTGATGGCGAACGAACTGCCGGAAGGATCGCTGGTCAGGCCCTGCTTCGGGAAGATCGTGTAGATCTTGTCGAGCAGACGCACACGGGCGTCATTCGTGGTCAGGCTCATACGGCTCATGACGCGCGGCAGGTTTCCGGGAAGCGTGTACACGCCATCGGTCGTAGTCACGACACTGGTCTGGAAAACGCTCTGGCTGAACGCGTCGTCGTTGCTGCCCGGATCGCGGTACCAGAGGTCGGTGTTGGTGCCGTTGGTCGTCGAGATTCGACGAGTAGTGACACAGTGACCTCCGCTACGACCCGTAAGTGTGCCACCCCCGCCGGTGAGCACCGAGAAGTTGTACCGGCCGTAGCAGAACGCGGTCAGTCCGCCGTTGTGCGCGATCTGGCCGATGTTCACCGCGCGGGGCGACCAGGCGGTGTTCGCGACGAACATACCCGCGTCGAGCTGGTCATCGGGGAGCCAGGCGTTGATACCGTTCCACCAGCCGCTCGGGCCGGTGCCACCGCTGGTGCTGGTGCCCATGAGCAGGCCCATCGACGCGAGGTTGACCGTCGCTGCGGCGTAGAACGGCGAGGCGGGTGAGCCGTCGAACCAGTCCGCGTAGCTCACATCGCCCGGCCCGATGCCCGGATACCCATGGCTCGCTGCATACGCGAGGTTGTTCATGGTGGCGGTCGGGACGCAGTACATCCCGCCGTTGCCCGGGAGGCCCGAACGGACCTGATCGAAGTCGGTCAGGCCTGAGATGTACCACGAGTAGTTGTTCGCGTTGTTGTAGGCCCCGGTGATGTTCCCGCTCGTAACGCTGGCGGTGCCCATCGATGCCGCGCAGAGGGCGGCGGCGGTCAGGGCCTTCGCGGCCCGGTTCTCCACGATGTTGCTGGTGTTCTGCATGACTGAAACTCGCTTTCCAAGTGCTTCCGCTCGTGCCGGTCCTCCAATCCGGGCCGGCGTGTTGTCTGTCCAAGGGCCGGCCAACCCGGCCCCTCACCAGCAGTCCGGGACCTCCGGACGCAACCTTGCGCGGCTCACGAAAAGAAAAATCCCCTCGGCCCGGCGCATCGCGCCGGGCCGGGAGGGGATGGGTGGTCGGATCGCCAGCTTCAGGAGCGGCACATCAGGGGCAGCCGGTGATCCAAGCGTTCAGGTAGTACCCCAGGTCGTCGAGGTCGATCGAGCCGTCAGCGAGGCCGAACCCGCCCTGGCCCTCGAGCGTCGCTCCGGTTGTTGTGACGTCCGCATCATCCGCCCCAGCGATCCACCGGTTCAGAAAGTAGCCAAGGTCATCGAGGTCGGTGGTACCATCCGGAACACCGAAGCCGGGCTGGCCATCGAGCGTTGCACCAGTGGTGGTCACGTCTCCCGAGCACTCCCTGATGATCGTGTCGGACTCAACCAGTTCTTCTACAGGGATGTTGTCCCAATCAGCGTGGAGCGCCGGGTCGTAGTTGGTCCGGCTTCGCGTGATCTGGAACGCCCGGGCGGACGTCCCCTCGAACGGGGCATCCGGATCGCGGGCGAGCAGCGTGGTCTGATCGAAATCGAACGCGCGAACCACGTTGTCGAGCCCGACAAGGTAGAACCCACCGTTGCCGTCTGGCACGATGTCGCCCGTCCCACCGCTCGGCGGTGCGAAGGTGTTCGGCACATAGCAGTCGTTAAGCTCATCATTCGGGCAGGGCACCCAGCCCTCGATCTCCCCAGGGCCATTGTCGGCGAACAACGTTGCACCAGTCATCGCATCCATGGCGAACTGTGTGTTCTGTGTCCAAACCGTCCCGTACGTTCGGGTTGACTCTTCGGGCGCGAGCGTTCCAGTGGAATCGGCGCCGCCAATCCGGTAGCACTTGACATGCCCGATCGTGGGGAACAGCACCCGGAATGTCAGGCTGCTGTCATCGAAGAGGCAGTCCGAGGGCGCAACCGTATTGCCGAAGGCATCGAACACGCCGAGACTCGCGCTCGCCATGCTGTAGCCGCCTTCGTCGATCATCCCATCCCCGTCGAAGTCGCCCGATTGCTTCTCAAGGACGAACCGCTCATTGCCTGTCACGCCGTAGAGCCGACCCTCCGGGCCCCAGGCCGCGCCAATGGAAGCGGTTGTGCCCTGGATCCCTGTGTCGAAGGACTCACCGGTGACGTTGTTAATGATGAGCAACACATCGATGGGCGAGCCGGTCGCGGGCTCGATTGTCCTCACGACAAGTGCTGTCTCATCACGGAACGGCGACTGCTCGAACCAGATCAGCTCATCGTCGCTCTGTGCGCTCCACAGCGTGACCGTCTTGTCGAAGTTTGGGTGATCTGGTGAGTAGAACCCACGCTTCGTGCCCTTGCTTAGGTCCTTGCCCGAAGGGCCACTGGTCAGTCCCTCCTTGGGCCAGAGGCAGAAGATGCTGTCGAGCAGGCGGACCTCGCCGTCGCTGACTGTCAGGCTCAGGCGGCTCAATGTGCGGTTCGCGTAGCCAGGCCGGCTGTAGACACCGTCAGTCATTGTGGTGACCGAGTCCTTGAACTCATCCTGGAACCACTCAGAATCGCTTGTGCTCGGATTGCGGTACCAGTACTCAGCGTTCGTGTTGTTGAGCACCTCGATACGCTTCGTGGTGACGCAGTGCCCTCCGTCGCGGTCGGTAAGCGAACCACCGTTCTGGAATAGCACGCTGTAGGGGTAGCGACCGTAGCAGATACTCGTGAGAGCTCCGGCGTTGGCGAGCTGCCCGATGTGCTGTGCCCTCGGCGCCCAGCTCACACTCGCGAGCGCCATGCTCACATCCATCAAGTCCTCTGGTACCCAGGCGCGGGTGCCGTCGTACCAGCCCTCGACGCTCGTGCCACCAAGCCCGTCGTCCCCGCCGGTACCCATCAGCCACCCGAGGCCTCGGAGGTTGTAGGTCGCGTCGTCGTAATGGGGTGCGAACGGGAGGGGCTCGGCCCACTCCGCATAGCTCTTCACGCCCGGGTCAATCTCTGGATAGCCGTGGCTTGCGGCGTACGCCAGCATGTTCATCGTCGCCGTCGGCACGCAGAACATGCGGCCGCCGTTGAGAAGCCCGTTTTCGGCACTCAGGCCTTGCAGCGGGAAGTTCGCGGCACGCTCGGCACGACGCTGATCAAGGTCGATCATCCCGGTGATATGCCAGACGCTGTTCGTCGGGCTGTTGTAGGTCTTCGTGATGTTCGCGTGCGCTCCCCCAAAGAATGCGCCAGAGGCCGCGATCAACGCCGCGGCGGTTTGCTGCTTCGAGACTCGGTTGCTTGTGGTCCTCATGGCTCCGCTCACTCTCGCTGGTTCCGGTCCTGCCGGGCGTCCGATTCCGGGCCGGCACTGGTGAGACGCGTGGGCCGGACACCCCGGCCCCTCAACCGGAGTCCGGGGCCGCGGGGGAGGGCCTTGCACCACACAGAAAAAAGACCAGCAGAGGCCGACAAGAACGCCGCCCGAACAGCTTGTCCAAACCCCGCCTCCTGAGCGGCTTACGCCGGTTCAATACGATGCGACTCCGCGCGGCCCGGGCTATCCCGCCAGCTTCGCGTAGCCTCAAGCGTTCGCAACCGAGAAAGGGAGCCGATGGGAATGCGTAGCCAATCTGTTGTTAGCAAAGCACTTGTGGTAGCGGCCGGCCTCGCCGCAGCCCCGGCTATCGCGGGTGTCGATGTCGGCTTCCCCCAGGAGCCGGCCCTGAGCCCCGATGGCTCGATGATCGTCTTCGCATTCGCGGGCGACCTCTGGGCCGTGTCCGCGGAGGGCGGAACCGCCAGCCGCCTGACCAGCCATCCCGCGATCGACGGTGCCCCGGCCTTCAGCCCCGATGGCTCCGAGATCGCCTTCGAGTCCAACCGGGGCGGGGCCAACAACCTCTTCACCATGCCCGTCACGCGAGATGGCAACCGCCTGACCGGCGGCCAGCCTGTCCGCGTGACGACCAGCGATCGAGGCCAGAGCCTCGATGGCTACAGCGCCGATGGCAATGCGCTTCTCTATAGCGCTCGTCAAGAGGCGAGCATGTTCCGCCACGCGCGCAGCTACCGCGCCCCGCTTGATGGCTCGCAGGTCACACGCATGACCGACGCGTTCGTCATGTACCCGCACGAAGCCGCGGACGGCTCCGCAGTCTTCACCCGTGGATACAGCATCTGGAACCGCCCGATCTACCGTGGCCCGGGCTCGATGGACCTGTGGCACCTGAACTCGGGCGGCAGCTTCGAGCAGTTGACCACGCACGAGGGCAACGACTTTGCGGGCCACAAGCTGCCCGACGGTTCGGTGCTCTTCATCTCAAGCCGCGACGGCCAGAACAATCTCTACCTGCTCGAGGAGGGCCGCACAGACGAGAGCCGCCGGGGCCTGCGCCAACTCACCGACTTCGCCCCGGAAAACGGGTACGTCACGATCGGTCACGGTGTCCGCGATCTCAACGTCAGCCAGGATGGATCGACCGCTGCATTCGTCGTGTGGGACACCATGTACACCATGGATCTGACAGCGCGCAATCCCGAACCGGTGGCGGTCTACGCCCGCGGCGCCGCGGACGACGCGATCCCGGAGATCGAGGAGATCGATCTTTCCGGCGAGGTCGATGAGGCCGCGATCCACCCGTCGGGCAAGGCGGTCGCGTTGGTTGCCCGCGGCGAGATCCTCCTCCGCTCAACTGAGGAAGACCGCCCGACCCGCCGCATCACCCGCACCCACGCCCAAGAGGGCGGGATCGCCTGGAGCGCAGATGGGACAACCCTCTACTTCCACGCCGACGATGAAGAGAGCCGCGGCTCGATCCATGCCGTGACAGTGACACTCACGCGGGACGACATTCTCCCGAAAGAGAAGGACGAGGACGAAGAGAAGCAAGAAGAAGCACCCGAAAACAATGGCGACGAGGCCAAGAACAGTGAGCCCGATGATGAGGCTGCCGAGACCGATACGAGTGACGGCGGCGGGACCGGCGGCGGTGGTTCACCCGACGAGTCCAAGCCGGGCGAGCGATGGGCTGAGGCGCTGACGTTCGAGATCACACCCGTGGTCGTCGGAGGCACCTACGACCGCAACCCAATCCCGTCACCCGACGGCACCAAGCTGATGTTCCACCGCGGGTACGGCGATGTCGTCGTCATGGACCTCGAGTCGGGGGACGAACGCACGCTCTTCGAGCACTGGTCCGAGGACGAGATCCTCTGGGCCGCCGACAGCCAGCACGTCGTCTATTCGCAGACCGACCTCGATTTCAACAGCGACATCTGGCTGCTCAACACCGCCGACGGCGATGCCAAGCCCGTCAACATCACGCGCCACCCCGACAACGATCACTCACCACGCCTCTCGGCCGACGGCAAGATCCTCTACTTCATGAGCGAGCGGGCGTCGAACGCGAACTGGCAGTTCAACGTCCACGCGGTGTACCTCGATCGTTCTCTCGAAAACCTGACCGATTATGAACTCGCGGAGCACTTCAAGTCCGCCAGCGAAGAACTCGGCAAGCGCAAGCCCATCAAGCCGAAGAGCGATGCGCCCGATGGCGAAGGCGACAAAGCCGAGGGCGATGATAAAGAGAGCGGAAAGAAGGAGCCCAAGCCCGCAGAACCCTTCGAGTTCGACACCGAAGACGCCTACCTCCGCATCTTCAGCGTCACCAGCATTCCAGGCGGGCTCGGCAATCTCGAGATCACGCCCGCGGGCAACCGCATTATCTTCACTGGAGAGGTCGGTGACGACCGGGGCCTCTTCAGCGTGGACTACGAAGGCGAAGACCGCAAGAGCATCACCAAGGGCTTCGTCGGTGATGTCCGCGTGAGCCTCGACGGCAAGACCGTGAGCTACGTCTCGCGCGGCAAGGCCTCGAAGAGCACGCCCACGGGCGGCAAGTCAGAGAGCCTGGGCATCAAGGGCACCGCGAAGGTGACGATTGCGAAGCAGCAACGCCAGAAGTTCCTCGTCGGTGCCCGCCAGTTCGCGGCTAACTTCTACAACGACAAGGGGCTCGACTGGGACGGTCTGATTGATCGTTATGCCGACCTCGCCGAGAAGACGCGAACCAATGGCGAGTTCAACGCTGTATTCACGATGCTCCTGGGCGAAGCCAACGGATCGCACACCGGCATCTGGGGCGGATCGGGAGGCTTCGACGCGCCTAACCCTGCCAATGGGTATCTGGGCGTTGACCTCGAGCCCGCCGGACGCGGCTATCGCGTCACCAACGTGCTCGCCGAGGGCCCCTCGGATCACGGTAACCGCGGTCTCATCGAGGGCGACATCATCGTCAGCATTAACACCGAACCGCTGTTCTCCAACGGTGTGCTTCACGACTTCCACCACGCGATGGTTGGCACCGCAGGCGAGGAGACACTGCTGGAGATCAATCGCTCCTCGAACCCCGACGGCACCGAGGCCCCGAGCCATGTCCTGCTCACCCCGAGCGGCTTCGGCGCCGACAACACACTCCGCTACGAGCACGGCGTCATCGACCGCCGCGCCGAGGTCGATCGGTTGTCAAACGGTCGGCTTGGGTACCTGCACATTCGGGGTATGAACTTGCCGAGTGTGCGAGACTTCGAGCGTGACCTCTACGCCGCGGCGCACGGCAAGGAGGGTCTTGTCATCGACGTCCGAGACAATGGCGGTGGCTTCACCACCGACATCTTGATGGCCAGCCTCACCGCCCCGCGCCACGCATACACGATCCCGAGGGGCGCGAACTCGGAAGACGTCAACATCGATCACTATCCCCGCGACCGCCGTCTCATCTACGGCTGGACACGACCGATCAACGTGCTGATCAACGAGAACAGCTTCTCGAACGCAGAGATCTTCGCCCACGCCGTGAAAACCTCGGAGCGCGGGAAGCTCGTTGGCGAGCAGACCTTCGGCGGTGTGATCTCGACCGGTGGGTTCGGGCTCATTGACGGCACCTTCATCCGCCGCCCCTTCCGCGGTTGGTATCTCCCGGACGGGACGGACATGGAGGAGAACGGTGCTATCCCCGATGTCCACGTCCCCATGACCCCGATCCTTGAGGTCGCGGGCGAAGACCCGCAGCTCGAGGCCGCGGTCGATGAACTGCTTGGTCGCATCGCCGAGGGTGACGGCGGGCGAGCCGTGCCCGTCCGGTAACCCGTTCGACAACACGTCCGAGAGTCCGCCTGTAGGGGCCCCGTCGGTATCGGCGGGGCCCCTGTTCTTTGGATGAGAGCCAGTGGGTTCGATTCCCGACCGATATTCGCACGTGTGACGGCATCCGCTGAGCCCGCAAGATCGGGCGCATCGGCCCGTCCTGAGCGAGGTTTCCCGTGCCCAACAACCCACATCGCGTGAAGACCGACCGAGCGCTCATGCTCCGCGTCCTGGCGCTCCCCGCGATGCTATTTGTGGGTTCCGCGATCGGTGCTGGTGCGCTGTTGGTGCGTGACACCTCCGCTGTGGCGACCGCCGAGGCTCGCGCCGCGGGTGAGGCCGCCTCCCTCTCGCTCGCCTCAACGCTCGCACCCACGCCCAGCGGCGAGCTCGGTGGCGACGCGGTTCACGACCGCCTCCAACTGTGGGCAAGAGCGAACAAACTCGCCTCATGCTCGGTCATCGGGCCCGACGGGGATTCTGTCGCGGTCGCCGCAGGCCCGGAGCCAGCAATCGGCGCCGTTTCCGTTGAGACCCGCGAGCCAATCCCCGGACACGACGGATACCAGGTCGTCGCGACGAGCTGGCGGCTCCCTGCGAGCGGGATCCCCTCGTACATCCCCGCCGCCGCCGCGATTGCCGGCGGCCTGATCGCGGCCGGCGTGGCATTCCGCACAGGCGCTGCTCGCGCTCGCGAGATGGCGATCGTCTCTGGCGCACTCGATGCTTGGGCTGCTGGCGAGCGTGAGCCCGAGGCCCTCACGCTGGGCGACATGTTCGTCGCATCGACGCCATGGAATGACCTTGTCGAACGAGCCTCAACGGGCAGGTCTGACACTGCTCCCGGTGCCGATCTGTCGATGGAGTCCGCCGACAACGCCGAGACCGACCGCGCGTTTTCCGCGCTCTGGCACGGCTTGTGCCTTCTCGATGCCTCTGGACGCATCCTCCGTGCGAACGGTGCGGGCACCGCGCTGCTGGGCTTCGTCGCCCCTGGCGAGGTCGCGGGTCAGAGCTTGGGCGAGTTACTCGGCGATACCCAGGCGATGCGCGTGCTAGACGAGACCTGCTCTTCGGGTGGATCGCGCCGCCGCTCTGTGACTGTCACCCCCGAGTCGGGCGGAGGGCGGAGCCTTGTCCGCGTCACCGCGAGAGGCTTGCCGGGCGCCGGCCAGGCCGCAGCGATCGTTTTCCTCGAAGACGTGACCCAGCAGCGTGCAGCCGAGTCTGCGCGGAACAACTTCGTCGCACAGGCAACACACGAACTCCGCACGCCCCTCACGAACATCCGTCTCCATGTCGAGGAAGCGATCGACGCAGGCCGTGAGGACCCAGTTGTTGTTAACCACGCCCTGAACGTGATCAGCGGCGAATCCGAACGCCTCGAGCGTACCGTGAACGACATGCTCAACGTGAGCGAGATCGAGTCCGGTTCGCTCAGCCTCCGTGTCGATGACGTCCGCATCGACCGCGTCTTTGAGTCATTGACAACAGACTACGCCCCGCAAGCTCGCGAGCGGAATCAGACACTCACCTGGGAACTCCCGCCCAAGTTCCCGGTGATTCGGGGTGACCGCGAGAAGATCCAACTCGCGCTGCACAATGTGGTTGGTAACGCGCTGAAGTACACGCCCGATGGCGGGACCATCCGCGTCCGTGTTGAGGCAGACGAGAGCGGGCTCACCGTCGAGATCACCGACACAGGAATGGGCATCCCCTCCGAGGACATCGATCACATCTTTGACAAGTTCTACCGTGCCCGAGGCGTCAGCCTCGAAGGGATCACAGGCTCGGGCCTGGGTCTCGCGCTCGCCCGCGAGGTGGTCCGCTTGCACGGCGGCGATATCACCGCCGAGAGCCTGCCGGGCGAGGGCAGCACATTCGTTATTCGTATCCCGAGTGCTGACACCCAGGCCGCGGCGGCCTAAGCCCGCGCCCCCGCAGCGCACCGGAGGAACCGCGTGGAAATCACCAAGCGGCAACACGGCGCGGTGACCATCATCCGCCCCGACGGCCCGCTGGTGGCCGAGGACGCCGAACGCTTCGCTCGCGAGGCCACTGATGCGGCGTCCGAGGCGATCGGACGCCTCGTGGTTGACGCGACATCTGTCGGCTACCTCGACTCGGCGGGTCTCGAAGCACTCCTTGCGCTCTCGGACTCACTCGAGACCGCCGGCCGTGCGCTGAGCATGTGCGGCGTTGTTGACACCGTCCGCGAAGCGATGGAACTCACGGGTGTCGCAGCCCGATGCGAGTTCTTCGATGACGCAGGCAGCGCGGCGAGGAGCTTCCTGTGAGCCATGGCGGCGGAGGCGAGATCGGCGCGCGTCAACGCATCGGCGAAGCTCTGATAGCCGAGGGCGCGATTAACGAGCAGCAGCTCAAAGCTGCGCTCGCTGATCAACGCAGCACGGGTCGCATGCTTGGCGAGCTGCTCGTCGAGCGCAACCTCGTGAGCCGAAACGCACTCGTGAACGCCCTTGCACGCACGCAGGGTGTTCAGGGCGTTGTGCTCCGCCACGGGCTTATCGATCCGGCGCTCCTCGATCTGCTGGGCGAGGAAGAGTGCGAGCGTCTGCGCTGCTGCCCCATGTTCCGTGTCCGCGGCGAGCTCACCGTCGCGATGGCCGAGCCGCAGAGCCTGCCCGCGGTCGATCGCATCGAGCGTCTGACCGGCCTCCGCGTGAGGCCCGTACTCGCGCTCGAGAGCAACATCAACGAGTTCGTGAAGAAGTATGCCGCGGGGGACATCGATCTCGACGCGTTCCTCACGAGCCTGAGCGAGCAGGACGTCGAGGTCGTCGAGCGTGAGCGTGTCGATGAGACAGCAACCGATCTCGAGCAGATGGTCGATGGTTCACCCATTGTCAACCTGGTCAACATCGCGCTGCTCACCGCTGTTCGCGACGGCGCCAGCGATATCCATGTCGAGCCCAGCGCCACCGGCACGCGTATCCGCTACCGCATCGACGGCTCGCTCCGCGACCTGATGCAGCCTCCACCCGGAATGCACGCCGCGATTGTCAGCCGAGTGAAGGTCATCGGCAAGATGGACATCGCCGAGCGGCGCCTCCCACAGGAGGGCCGAGTCCGGATCGTCGCCGAGAAACGCGACATCGACCTCCGCGTGTCGAGTCTCCCGACGCTGCTGGGCGAGAAGCTCGTGGTCCGTGTGCTGGACAAGCAGAACCTACGAGTCCGCATGGAGGATCTTGGCTTTCAACCCGAGGGGCTCGAGCGATTCCAGACGATGCTCCGTAAGCCTCACGGCATCGTGCTCGTTACTGGCCCGACGGGTTCGGGCAAAACGACAACGCTCTATAGCGCGCTCGATCTGCTGCGCAGCCCAGAGCGTAACCTGGTCACCGTCGAGGACCCGGTCGAGTACCAGCTTGAGATGGTTAACCAGATCCAGGTTAACGAGCAGATCGGGCTCAGCTTCGCGCGCAGCCTCCGATCGATCCTGCGTCAGGATCCTGACGTGATCATGGTGGGTGAGATCCGTGACGAAGAGACAGCGCGTGTCGCGACACAGGCCGCCCTGACCGGCCACCTCGTGCTTGCGACCCTCCACACCAACGACGCCCCGAGTGCCATCGCGAGGCTCCAGGACATGGGTGTCGAGAGCTACCTCATCTCGAGCGCGCTCAACGGTGTTGTGGCCCAGCGCCTCGCCCGCACCAACTGCCGCGCGTGCGAGACCCGGTACTACCCGTCCCCAGAGGTGCTCGCAGACGCCGATCTTGAGCACGAGAACGGGCGGGCGTTTAAGCGGGGGGGCGGCTGCAGCCGCTGCCACGACTCCGGTTTCCAGGGCCGGCTGGGCATCTACGAGGTGATGGCGGTTGGCGGACGCCTCAAGCGCATGATCTACGAGCACGCGCCCATCCACGAGCTCCGCGCTGCACACCAGAGTCAGGGCTCGTTGACGCTCCGTGAAGAAGGCGTGCGTCTTGCACTCGAAGGCCGGACCAGTCTCGAAGAGGTGCTGCGCGTGACCGCGGACGATTCCAGCGAAACGCAGCATCAGGCGGGAGCGGATGAAGATGCCCCAGGCATCGCACCATCCGCGCCGCCAGGTGAGGAGGCCGCCTGATGAAGTTCCGCTATGAGGCCTATGGGCGTGACGGCAAGCGCACCGCCTCCAGCATCGAGGCCACGAGCTCCGACGAAGCGCGCAAGCAGCTCGAGTCCAAGGGCCTCTACGTCACAAAGCTCGGCAGCGCCGATGCGCCGCTTGGTGGTCAGACCAAGCCGACGGGCGAGGCCGCGAAGGCCTCCGGATCCAATCGGCTCAAGAACCTCTCGATATTCACGCGCCAGCTCTCGGTGCTGGTCTCCACCGGCACGCCCGTTGTGGATGCGCTGACCACGCTGGAAAAGCAGATGCGCGACCCAGCCTGGCGCGCCGTGATCAACGATGTCCGCACGCGTGTCGAGGAGGGCACGCCCTTCTCCGAGGCTCTCGCCGCTCACCCAAAGGTCTTCGATCCGGTCTCGCGCAACCTGGTCGCCGCCGGTGAGGCGGGCGGCAACCTGGACACCATGCTCAAGCGCCTGGCTCAGCTCGCTCGCCAGCAGGAGCATCTCCGGGGTTCGGTCACCGGCGCCATGATCTACCCATCGCTGCTGATGCTGGTCAGCCTCGGCGTCCTCGTCATGATGATTATCGTCGTGATCCCGCGGTTCGGCGGCCTCTTCGAATCACTGGATGCCCCGCTGCCCGCGAGCACAGCGATGCTCCTCGATATCAGCGCCGTACTCCGAGGCTATTGGTGGGCCGTTCTAGCGGGGCTTGGGGTCACGCTGTTCGGTGTACATACCTATCTGAAGACTGAGGGCGGAAAGCTCTTCTGGGATCGGATCGTGGTCAGGGTGCCCGTCTTCAGCCCGCTCGTCCGCTCGTTGATGGTGGCGCGCGTGACCCGACTGCTAGGTGTGCTTCTCGAGGCCCGAGTCCCGATGATCGAAGCCCTCGAGCTGACGAGGGGCTCCACCACAAACAGTCTTTACAAGGATGTCGTTCAGAAAGCCAGCAACGCGGTTGTCGATGGTGACACGCTCTCGAGTGTCATGAGCCGGAGCAGCCTGTTCCCTGAATCGGTGGCCGAAGCGGTGCGCTCCGGCGAACGCTCGGGCCAGATCGGAGAGGTTCTCAGCAACCTCGCGGACTTCATGGACGAGGACAACGAGGTCCTGGTTAAGGGTCTGAGCAGCCTGATCGAGCCCATCATTCTGGTGGTCATGGGTGCGCTCGTGGCCTTCGTTGCTTTGAGCCTGTTCCTTCCGCTGTTCGACCTGACAGCGATGACCGGACCGGGAGGCGCGCCGTGATGCTCAGCTGGACAAAGCAGCGGGGGCCGATCGGCTTGGACATCGGCACCCACTCGATCAAGGCCGCGGCTCTCGACGCCGGGGGAGAGTTGGTCGCATTTGCGCAGGTGCCCCGAGAGTCCTCGGGCCCCCTGGGTTTGCCCGAAGCGAGCCGGCTCGTGCGCGTGCTTGATCAGAGAGGGCTTGTGGGTGATCGGGTCATCGTTGCCACCCCGCGTGACATGCTGATGACCGCCGTTCTCGAACTCCCCCCGAGATCAAGCGGCGCACCGGTCGAACAGATCGCCGCCGACGAACTCGCCAAGCTGCACAGCACAACATCGAGCGACCTCACGATGCACCTCCGTGATCTACCGAAGCCCGTGCGAGGTGGTGAGAGCCTCCAAGCCATCGCCCTCGGGGTTCGGACCGATGCCGCACACGAACTGCTCCGCGTGCTCGGTGAAGCCGGGCTTGACCCGATGCGGATCGAAACCTCGGGTTCGGCACTGCTCCGCGGCGCCGAGCTCGACAAGCCCGCGGTGCCCTCGGGCGCTGCCCGCGTCGTCGTCGATGCGGGCTGGTCATCAACGGCGATCGTTGTCGCGACCCGCGACGGCGTTGTCAGCGAAAGGCACATCGGCGTGGGTCTCGCCACGATCGCCGAACGCGCAGGTCGCGATGAGACCGACCGCGCCGCACGGCGTGCGATGAGCGATCTCGCTGGGCCCACCCACATGGCAAGGACCAGCGGTGCGGCTCTCATCGATGCGTTTACCAGCGAGCTCGACCGTGTCCTCTCATTCTCTCAATCTCTCTATGGCATCGAGCGGCTCGACAGCCTCATGCTCGCAGGCGGTGGCGCCGCGCTGCTCGCGGGTGCCCTCACTCAAGACGACCGCGTCGCCCGGTTTAATCCAGAACTCTCGCCGCATCCGGCGCTATTGACCGCGATCGGGCTCGCCGCAGGGGCGATGCGATCCGGTGCGAGGGGAGCCGCCGCATGATCCGTGCCATCGAAGATCTCACCCCCGCGGCCGATCGTGTCGCACGCCGTGAGCGGGTCAAAGCCCGTCGCTGGGCGCTCGCCTGCGCAATGTACGGATGCGTTGTCCTCGTAGGAACCGCCGGAGCGAGGCTCACGACCGCTGACCCATCTCGGACCGGTGAGGCACGCCTTACGGTTGCCGAGCAACGCCACCGCGCAGCGGAACGCGAGGTCGCAGGCTTGAAGGAGCTCATCCGTCGCACCGAGCTCTCGCTTCAGCGCGCCCGCGCTGTGGGACGCCACCCGGACTGGAGCCTCCTGCTTCGGGTGCTCGATGCGCTGGCCGGCTACGAGTTGATGCTCACGAGGGTCGAGGTTGAGCCCAGAGAGGGCTCTGGTGGATTCCTTGTGTCACTCGACGGAATCGCGGGAAGCCAGTCCGCCGTTGCCGGCTTTGTGGTTGAACTCGAACAGACGGGACTATTCACCAGTGAGCGTCTCACCGGCGCGCGCCGTGTCGTTCATCTGGGCGTGGAGGGCGTTAGCTTCGGGGTCGAGGCGACCATCAGCAGCGGAACCGTGCCTCCGCCGCCCAACGCTGCGGCCGGGGGTGCTCAATGAAGCCGGGGCTGACCAAGGCCGATACCGTTGGGCTCGTGACGCTCGCGGTGATCACAGCCGCCGGCTGGCTCCTCGGCATAAGACCTGTTGCCGAGATGAAAGCGCAGGAGCTTGTCCAGGCCCACCGGCTCGCGCAGGCCGAGCGGGGTCAGCTCCGCTACGAGGCCGACGCCTTGGCGTACCGCCAGACGGCCCGCGCGCTCGAGAGCAGGCTCCGCGAAGAAGAAGTCACACTCGAGCCCGTCGGCGCAATGAATCGCAGGCTCTCCTCGCTCGCGTTGCTCGCCGAGGCAAGGGGGCTCAGCCTGGGCGAACTGACCCCTGGCGAATCCGCACCGGCGGGGCCATCTGTTCGGGTCCCGATCACCGCACGTGGAACAGGGACCTACCGCCAAGTCGCGGAGTTCTTGCAGGAACTGCACGAGTCGTCTCGCGATGTGTCGGTCTCTTCTTTCTCGATGAGCAGGCCCCCCCCAGGCCGGGCCGGCGCCGCGTCGTTTGAGTTCGGTCTGTACTGGTTCGCTGAGCCCTGACACCTGGGCAACCCGGGTTGGCTCGATCTCTTGCTCAGAACCCTGGCACCGGTTCTCCCCATTTGACACCTCTCTTGGATCATGGGGATGAACACGCAGCGCAAGGTCACGATCGGGCTCATCGTTTCGGCGGTGGGCGGGCTGCTCGTACAGGAAGGCATCCTGTTTGGCGGTGGCCGCCCAGCGCACGCGGTCCAGACGGCCGAGCCTGGTGACGGCCAGGGGACAAGCGTGGAAGCAACGCCCGAGGCGATCCAGGGCGACGAGCAGATCGCCGACATGCTCGCATCATTCGCCAGCGATCCGTCCAATACCGCGATCGTGCGCGACGTGGAGCGGCCCGATGGCGCGTTCTCCACCCCCGTCGCGTGGCGGACCAGAGAGCAGCCCAGGGCAACCGCTGACGCCGCATCAACGCGAGCCGACATTGAGCGCACGACCCAGGGGCTCCGTGTTACCTCCGTGATGGCATCCGGAAAGCACAGCTATGCGGTCATCAACGGCAAACTGCTCTCAGAGGGCGGCACGTTGGAGGGTGTCGGGAGCGTCGTCGAGATCCACCCCGAGCGGATCCGCATGCTCATCCGCGGGGAACTGGTGGACATCAGGGTCCGAAACCCTCGTCCAGGAACGAATCCCGGCGTGTGATTTTCTCGGTCGTCACACCGCTTGCCTCGCCGGTCTAATCGGTCCTTGGGCCCAGGCCTGGGGTGTGAATCCTACAGGACAGGACCGATCGGACCGACCTCCCCTTTGTGCGGCGTGAATCAGGCGCCGATGCAGGGCCCGGAGGAGGGCCAGAACGGAGTCTGCCCATGTTCAGTACCGCTCCCCGCCGCGGCTTCAGCCTCGTTGAACTCGTGATCGTCGTTGTGATCCTGAGCATCATCGGTGCGATCGCGATCCCACGCATGAGCCGCGGCGCCGCGGGCGCTGCCGACTCGGGCCTCCAGGCCGACCTCGCCGTCATGCGTGCCGCGATCGACCTCTACGCCGCCGAGCACGGCGGAGACTTCCCAGCGTTCGCAACCTTCGAGAACCAGCTCACGCTCTACTCGGACGTGAACGGCAACACCAACGCCACCCAGACCGGTGTCTTCATCTACGGTCCCTATCTCCGCGAGATCCCCGCACTCAAGGTCGGCACCGGCAAGGGTGTCTCGACCGTGGTCAGCACCGCCGACGGCAACGGCGGCTGGGTCTACGACGCGGCCGCAGGCTCGATCGTCGCGAACCTTGCTGGCACCGAGACCGACGCCGCGGGCAC
Source organism: Planctomycetota bacterium (assembly GCA_039186605.1). Taxonomy (GTDB): domain Bacteria; phylum Planctomycetota; class Phycisphaerae; order Phycisphaerales; family UBA1924; genus JBCCZZ01. The sequence goes on from JBCCZZ010000012.1 coordinate 53,212, forward strand.
GGCTTACAACGCGTACTGATTTAGACGTCCTTTCCCATGCACGAACGACGGATCGCAACTCGGTCCCTCAACCCGGCGCGTCCACACGCGCCGGGTTTTAGCTTGATCGAGCTGGTCATCGTGATCGCTGTGATGGCGGTCGTGACCACGATCGCTGTCCCCAACATGATGAGGGGGAGTGATCAACGCAGGCTGGCGCTCGCGCTCCAGCGTTTCGCTTCGGACGCCGAACTCGCGCAGCAGACCGCGCGATCCATGAGCGGCCACGTCATCCTGCGTTGGTCAGACGATGGCTCCGGATACACCCTCGTGGGTATCTCGAACCCCGATGGTGCGGGCGACTACACCGTCAGACTCTCCAGCCCCCCGTACGAGGTCTATTCGAACGCAAGCGAACTAGCGGAGACCGACTGGCTCTTCGACGGTCACGGCAATACCGAGACACGAAGCGTGGTCCTCGCGACCGGCAACGTGTCACGCTCTGTCCAGCTCGTCGCCCCCGCCGGTGGACGTGTGTTCGTGAGGTCGGCCGAGTGAAGCACTCACACTCCAATCGCGGTTTTACCCTCTACGAGCTTGTTGTCGCGATCGGCGCAAGCGCCGCGCTCCTGATCGGGCTCGGCGCGATCCTGACCGTCTCCGTTCGCGCACTACCGACCGATTCCGACGGGCTCCGCGAGGCCACCGAGTTCGCACGCGCGTATGAACTGCTGGCTGCGGATCTGACCAACGCCTCGCGGATCCGCGAGGTCGGCGACGGAACCATCGAGTTCGATGTCCATGACGAAACGTACGCCGATGCCGGAACCATTCGGTGGTCCTGGAACGGAAGCACGCCGGGTTACCTCCACCGGACAATGACGAGCGGCGGATCCGCCCCGGCGATCCGCATCCCCGTTGACAACGTGGATTTCACCTCGGAACTGCGGCGAATGACCGTCGTCGAGGCGCCTGTTCCGGAAGTCACCGTGACGCCGGGTGTGGTTATCTCCGAGAGCACCGAGTCCGTATCGGTGGGCATCTCAAACTTCGAATCACTCGGACTGAACAACGGCGACGTCTCGAGTGCAGCAGACGGCGCCGTGCGGGTCGTTCCCACGGCGGACGTTCACTCGCTGAGCGTATCGCCATCACTCATCACCGGCTCGGTTCAGATCCTGCAAGAAGTCACGCCTGCGGCCACATACTCAAGTGGCGCTTGGGGTGTCTCGATGGTCAGCATCGATCTCCTTGCAACATCGAGCAACGCCCCGAACTGGCTGCACATATCGGTCAGGCTGCTCGACGAGTGGGGTGAGCCGACAACGGTCGTCCTGGGGTGGGCAACGATTGGCCCGAGAGAGCTGGGAACGACAAGCATCACAACCGTCGAGATCCCGATCCCTGGTGGTGCGCAGCTGGAACCGGATGATCGAGTCGGTGTCATGCTCTACCTAGAAAATGATTCACTGCCAGCTCCAGCAACCGCTGAGGCTTACACGTTCACAGATCCCGTGCAGGGGTACGAGTTGCAGGCTCGCACCGACGACACGAGTCCCTGGGTCACTATGTCTGGCACACAACTCGACTTCACTCTGGTAGGCGACATCGAGCCTCCTCTTGATGAAGAGACAACGGTGACCACCAGAGCGGCTTCCATTGACATGAGCATCACGTTCAGCGAATCCGGTCGCACCAGGGAGGCCACGATCCCGCTGCCGTGGCCCGTGGAGGCAACGCCGTGACCAAGCTTCCCATGAGCAGTCGGAAACACCGAGCATTCACGCTGCTCGAGGTCGCGATCTCCGTCGCGATCATCTCGCTCGGTGTCGCCGCAACCATGTCCGTTGTGTCTTTGGTCGCGGCTCAGCGCCAAGACGCCACAGATCGCGCGATCGCCACCGGACTCGCGGACGCCATGGTCTCAGAACTCCAGTCCGTGGACTGGGGCTCCGAGGGCGTGATCTACAGCATCCCGACCGATTCGGCGCCCGCCGACCGAACCGGGTTCGATGATCTCGACGACTACCACTACTGGATCGGTTCACCGCCCATCGAGCGCGACGGCACCGCGATCCCTGAAGCTGCTGGCATGCAGCGTCTCGTGCTCGTGACCTGGGCAGACACACAGTCCGGTCTGAACTCCTCCGCCCCAACCGGGGTCAAGGTGGTCATCGTCGTGGTCCATCGCAACGGCACCATCGCCGCCACCCGCAAGTTCGCGAGGTCCAATACCGGCGCTTCGCTCTTCGCCGAGTCTTGGCCGGGTGACCTGGTCGCGAGCCGTACCCTCGGTGTGGGCGATCCGGGCAACACCGGGGACGGTGGGGGCACCACATTCCGGAGCACACTGGAGGCCGGCGTCGACACCTCCGATGCACGCGCCGATACCAAGCTCTCGATCTACGACGAAAGCCTGATCTCGGAGATCCCCAATTGAGCAGTGCTCGGTCTCAACCCGCCCGCCGGCGCGGCACGGTGTACGTCGCGGTGCTCGGCGCGATGAGTGTCGCGGGCATGCTTGCGCTCGCCGGCCTCGCGTCCGCTCGCGCCGAACGCCGCGCGGCGGTCGCGGCGCTGGATGTCGGAGACGCTTCCCTCTTCGCGCGATCTGGCATCGAGCTCGCACTCGAGCAGATGGCAGAGGACCCGGACTGGCGGTCACGGCCGGCGCTCGCCCTCTGGGACGACGGGCAACGCTCCGTGAGAGTGACCGCGAGCGCCGTGGGGGGTGAGGCGCTCTCGACTTCCCCGTGCGATCACGTCGAACTGCTCGCAGAATGCAAGGTCGGTGAGGCGCGGCAACTCCTGAGCGTGCTCGTTGTCCCAGAAGCGGTCGAAGAAGCTTCACCGGTTATCATCGGACTCAAGCCGCTCGGATACTGGCCGTTTCGCGATGGTCATGCAGATGCCGCGATCGGCTTCCCAGACGGGACCGCGAACTCGCTGGTCCGGTTTGATGACACAAAGGGCACGCTCTGCACAGGCGCCGCCACGATCAGCGATGGCGCATTCATTGGGATCGATCACGAGGATCATCTCGCGGTTGACCAGGGGACAATCAGCCTCTGGTTTCTACCGGAAGAGACAACCACCCAGCAGGTTCTGATCTCGAAGTTCGGTGACTCCTACGCGGATACCGACATCGAGATCGGTATCCAGAGCGGTGCCATTATCATGCGCGTCGGTACCGCATCGCAGGTCGGGATGCCATCATCACCGATTGCCGAGCTCGACTGGAACCACCTCGCCATCGTCTTCCAGGAGTCCGGCTCGCGGATCTACCTCAACGGCGAGGCGATCGGCGCATTCTCGGGATTCTCGACGGGTGTTGGCAAGGTCCGCACGGACGGGATGAACACCCAGCCGATGACACTCGGCGCCAGCATGCTCGGTTCATCTGCAGACACGATCGACCGAATCGATCATCACTTCGTCGGCTCGCTGAGAGACTTCGCGATCTTTGGCTATGTCCTCGGGCCCGATGAGATCAACGAACTCGCCGCAGACACCCCGACGATCCGCCGTTTCACGCCGGTAAGCGCCACATTCTCACGCCGAGTCGATGACTCGATGAACTGATCCGAGAGGTTGGCCCTTGCGGAACCGGTGCAAAGCTATGCTGCGTCGAGTTCTTCGGCCTTCTGTGTCTCGATCGCTGCGAGCTTGTGCCGCGCCATGAGCTGGTCGAAGACACTCAAATCGATCTCATCGACCAGAGGCGCCAGTTCCGGATCGAACTGGGTCCCCGCACTCGTCCGGATCTCTTCGAGCACGCGTTGCCGTGAGCGTGCGGGTCGGTACGCGCGGTTCGAGCTCATCGCATCGAACGTATCGGCGATCGCCATCAGGCGAGCACTGAGCGGGATGCGCTCGCCACTCAAGCCGTGCGGATAACCGCGGCCATCCCAACGCTCGTGGTGGTGCAGCACCGCTGGCAGCAGGTCCTCCAGCCCGGGGAGCGGGCTCAGGATGTCATGGCCAATCTGCGGATGCCGTCGGATCTCGTCCATCTCGCCATCGGTGAGTGCGCCGGGCTTGAGCAAGACCCGCTCGGGAACCCCGATCTTGCCGACGTCATGAAGCAACCCCGCGACATAGATCTGATGCGATACCTTCTCATCCATCCCGTAGGCGAGCGCGAGCTGCTTGCTCAGTGTCGCGACACGCTCCGAGTGACCGCGGGTGTACCGGTCTTTCGCATCAATCGCCGCGGTCATCGCTGAGATCACGCCGAGCGTCAGCGCTTCCTGCTTCTGGTAGAGCCTCGCCGCGTCCAGCATGGTCCCCAGCATGGTGCCAACGGTCTCGACGAGCTGTGATTCGTGGCTCGTCGCTTCGTGATCCGATCCGGGGCCCCGCCCGACCATGACCGCACCGACGTCCTCGCCACGGAGCCTGATCCCGCTCCCGACGATCTGCCGGCCCAGCCGCGCGGAGATCCTGGGACTGTCGTCAAGATTGACGATCTGAGGCACAGGGCCGCCATCGATCAGTTGCGATGCACACCGGGATGCGTCCTCGAAGTTCGTCGCGTTCGACACGTTCCCTGCGCCGATCACGCCCTCGCCCCGTATCACCGCCGACGCGTCTGGTGACAGCACCGCGGCCGCCCACCCGTTCTCGCATGCCTCGCTTAGCTCGCGGACCGCTGCACGGACGAACAACCCGGGCTCATCGACCCGGTTCATCTCGCGAGCGATCCGGTGCAGCATCGTCAGGTGCTCGTAGCTCTCGGTGAGTTGATCGGTAAACGCGTCAACCGCAAGAGCCGACTCGTTCAGCTTGGCGATATCGTCGCGCATCGCGCAGAGGGCCGTGAATGTCCGGGCCGCGGACCGCTCACCGTCTTCGGTTGAGGTTGCAATTAGCAGACCGTTCCTGCGGCGCCGCGAGACGACAATGACAGGGATCAGCCAGATCTTTCCGTCGCCGACGGCTTCGGGCACGGGCGCCTCGTCCTTTGCCCATCGGATCACAGCGGCCTTTACCGCAGGCCCCAGCGAGGCATCGGTCGGGCCGAAGAGCGCCGTTGGCTCGTCACGTAGCGGCGCCCACCAGGCACCACACCCGAGCATCCCGCAGCGGGCCGCGAGCGCCCGAGCAACAGGGCCAGCCTCACCGAGCGAGTTTGACCAGCTCACGCTGCGCCCCGATCCGCCGGGAGATCCTCAATAAGCCCACGAACAACCTCAATCAGCTCTCGCGCGCCAAAGGGCTTGGCCATCACACGCTTGATGCTGGTGTTTGCCCGGCTCTCCTCGGTGACCAGGTGCCCCCGAGCCGTGAGCAGCACGACTGGGATGTCCCGAGTTGTCTCGTCCTCGTGGAGGGCCCGGGCGAGCGAAAGCCCGTCCAGCAGGGGCATCTGGAAGTCGGTCACCACCGCGATCGGGTGCGCAGATCCGATTGCCTCAAGCGCTTCCCGGCCCTCGTGCGCGACATCCACTTCATACCCGGCACGCTCGAAGGCCCGCGCCAGGACGGCCCGGATATGCGGCTCGTCATCGACAATCAGAATGTAGTTGCCGGACATGGCAGCAGGTATCGGCCTGCTCAGCGAGCCGCTCAAGAGCGGCATAGCAACACCCCATGTATTGGTGGTGCAGACGCCCCTGGCGAAGGCTCGCGGCCCGGATCTTCTGCCCAGGCTCACGCCAGGGAACTCCGAGAATGACCCCTACGGGATTCGAACCCGTGTAGCCACCGTGAAAGGGTGGTGTCCTAGGCCACTAGACGAAGGGGCCGGTCAGAGCCAAGTTTAGCCCTCACGTTCGCCCCAGCCCGCATCATCCATAACCTCAGATCCGCCGGTCCCTCGCGGTCGCTTCGGCCCGCCGCCATCTTGCACCCTGTGCACCTGTTCCGCATGTTTCACGCATGGGTCGAGACCCCGACAGCACACATTTCGCCCCGAAATGGAGGCGGACCGCCCTGCTGGCTGCGGGTGGTGTGTTGCTGCTGACCGCGGCCGCGGCCGCTGTGCCAACCGGAATGGGCCCACAGCGTGCCTCCGCATCGTCCAACGCGGGATTCGTGGGCGAGCTCATCGCCGATCGTGCGCTCCTCCGGGTCTACGCCGGCCCAGGCGGTGATCGGTTCGAGTACTGCGATCCCGACTCGGGCCGACCCATGTCCGAACCAATGTCGCGGCCTCAGCTCTTCGCGGAGCACCCGCATCTCCGGCTTGAGCAGTTCCGGGTCCGGAGCGAGTGCGACGCCAGCGATGCGGGACTGACCGGTTCGTTGCTCTCGGGACGCTAGCCGGAGCCGCGCGCGGAAATAGGATGCGCCGTGGCGACAGCACGCACCGCGATCGTCCTCTTCGGTGGCACTTTCGATCCACCGACGCGCGCACACCACGCGGTTGCCGCCGCGGCGATTGCGAACTGCGATGCCAACGGATCGAAGTCCCGGCTTGTCCTGATCCCGACCGCGCGATCGCCCCACAAGGCTTCTGGGCCGGTCGCCTCCGATAGCGCACGCGTTCGGTTGCTTCGAAAGGCTTTCGAAGACTTCGAAGGCGTCGAGATCTGGGAGACCGAACTCAAGCGTCCACCTCCAAGCTACTTCATCGACACCGTGCGAGAAGCACGAGCTCGCTGGCCCGAAGTGGCGTTGCGCTTTGTCATCGGGGGCGATCAACTCCTAAGCCTGCACCGCTGGAAGGATGCTCCGGAGCTCCTCGAACTCGCGCGGCCGATCATCGTGCCCCGCGTCCCACACGACCGAGACGCACTCCGCGAGGAGCTGCAACGCCTTGGTGTATGGCGCGAGCCCAACACGTTCGACTCAGAGATACTGGATCTACCTCCGGACGGAACCAACGCATCCGCCGTTCGAGCTGCCCTCGCGAGGGGAGACGACGCAACAGCAGCCGTCTCGCTCGGCCCGGCGGTGCTCAGGCTTGCCCAGGAACTCGGGCTCTACAGAGCCTCAAAGTAATCGAACCTGAGCAGACGCTGCTCTCAGGCCCCGGCGGCCTTCCGGAGTGCTTCGACCTTGTCGATTTCTTCCCACGGGAAGAGCTTGTTGCCCTTGTCGTCGGCCCGCGGCTTGCGGCCGAAGTGCCCGTGCCGGGCTGTGGTGCGGTAGATCGGCTTACGCAGGTTCAGCGACTCGATGATCCCCCGGGGAGTCAACTCGAATACCTCTCGGATCGCTGCAGAGATCTTCTCCTCATCCACCCTGCCTGTGCCGAAGGTCGTGACATGGACGCTGGTGGGCTCGGCAACACCGATCGCGTAGCTGAGCTGGATCTCACACTCATCGGCGAGTTCTGCCGCCACGACGTTCTTCGCGATGTACCGCGCCATGTATGCGGCAGAACGATCGACCTTGGTCGGATCCTTACCGCTGAAGGCACCGCCGCCGTGTCGCCCGCGGCCGCCGTAGGTGTCCACGATGATCTTGCGGCCCGTGAGCCCCGCGTCGCCGTGCGGCCCACCGATCTCGAACCGGCCCGTCGGGTTGACGTGGATTGTGATCCCAGCGTTGAAGTGATCGCCAAGTACGGGCTTGATGATCTCGTCAGTCACGGCCTTATGAAGGTCAGGCTGACGCTCGTTCCATGACGAGTCGTGCTGTGTCGAGAGCACAACCGTGCCGACTCCCACCGGCCGGTGCCCGTCGTACTCGACCGTGACCTGGCTTTTCGCGTCGGGCCTAAGGCCCGGGATGATGCCCTCGCGCCGGACGTGCGCGTGCCGCTCGACCAGGCGGTGGCTCAGGTGAATTGGCAGGGGCATCAGGTCGGAGGTCTCGCGGCAGGCATAGCCAAACATCATGCCTTGGTCGCCCGCTCCCTCGCGATCAACGCCCTGGGCGATGTCCGGGCTCTGCTTGTTCAGCGCCACGAGCACAGCACAGCTCTCGGCGTCGAACCGCATGTCACCCGATGTGTAGCCAATGTCACGGATCGTCTCGCGGACGAGCTCGGGGATGTCCACATAGGTCTTGGTCGTGATCTCGCCGGCGAGAACGACCAGCCCCGTCGCGACCATGGTCTCACACGCGACCCGCGAGTGGGGGTCATCGGTGAGCATCGCGTCAAGAATCGCGTCGGAGATCTGATCGCACACCTTGTCGGGGTGGCCCATCGACACGGACTCGGACGTGAACTGGTGCGTGGACATCAAGTCTCTCCTCAGCAGCGTGCGGCCTCAAATGCCCTGGATCGGTTCCAAAGGCCGCCCTCGGACGCGAAGCCGACTGTATCCGCCACTCGCCGACCCCTCTACCGGACAGTGGTCTGCTAGGCCCGGGCCAGGGCGAAGAGTTGGCGTCGGCGGAGCACCGTCGCCAGGGCCCAGCCGGCAACGCCCAGCAGCCCCACCCGCTTCAGAGGCAGCAGCTTCGGGTGCCAGGCGTAGGTGATCACCCGGCACTCCAAGACATCAAACCCGCACTCGTAGAGAAGGTTCGCGAAGAGCTTCGGGCTCCAGGTGAACAGGTGGTGATCGGCGTCATCAGCGCTCCAACGCCGCTGGAGGCGAGCGTTCGGGTCATCAATCGGGAGTTTGACCGCGAGCAGGCCCTGGGGCTTGATCGTCTCGCGGATCTTCTCGATCGCCTTCGCAACGTCTGGGATGTGCTGCAGAACATGGTTCGAGTACACCACGTCGTATCGTTGCACGGGGAGATCCTCGTACCGCTCGATGACCTCGAAGCCCCGCTCCCGCGCTTGGGCGATCAGCGATGGATTGATGTCAAAGCCCTCGATCGAGCCGCAGTTCGATGCGAGGACCTCCATCATCCCGCCGACGCCGCAGCCGAAGTCAAGCACAGAATCGCTCGAACCGAGGTGGGGGCGGAACACACTCGCGTTGATCTGATGCCCGAGCATGGGGGTCGCGTCGAGACGGGCCTTGGCATAGACCTCACCATCCCCGGCGCGGTGGTGCTCGCTGACTCTTGGCTCTGTATCCATCGGGCCGTTCGCTCCTACCCTGGTCATATCACCGCAGCAGGTCGGGCCTCGCCAGGTGGTACTCCATCGCGAGACGGCTCACCCAGAAGACCTCGTACCCGATCCCGATCAGCCCCTCGAGCGCCCGCTCGGTCCTGGCCCTCCCATCCTTGTAAAACTGGGGGTGGACCTCGAACATGAACTGCGCGACCGGGAACGGGTCGTTGCAGAACGCCTCGATCAGCGGGTACTCGGAGCCCTCGATGTCGAGCTTGAGAAGGTCGATCCGGCTATGGCCGCGCTCCGCTGCGATGGAACGCAGACCCCGAACCTCCACATGCAGCTTCTGCTCGCCGAGGCCCGGGGCTTCCGAATCGAGACTTCCAGATACCTGCCCCTCGCTCGCGGGGAGCGTGAAGGTCGCCTCGCCGTCCTCTGTCCCCAGCGCGACCGGTAGCGACTCGAAGCGGTCATCGAGGTGGCCCGACGCCCGGCGTGTGCGGATGTACTCGATGGCCCGCGGTGTCGGGTCGATCCCGAGCACGTGGCAGCCGAACTGTGAAATCACGGCCTCATCGAAGCTCGTGTCCATGCCGATCCCGGCGCTGTACACGACGCTCTGCGCATCAAGCTGACCCGTGACAGCCATCCAGCCGCCGTAGTCAGAGCCCAGCCGCTCGGTCGGGCGGCGGAGCGTCACCGGCCGGACCGGCTTCTCACCCCAGAGCCTGCGCTTGATCCTGCGGATGAGACCGGACGGCATGGTGCGCTCCTCTGGCCGGTCGGAGCCCGCCCGGAGCTACAGTGTACGCCCTTGCCCAGAGCACCCAAAGACACGACAAGGCCCGGGCTCACGTACGCCGACGCTGGCGTGAGCATCAAAGAGGGCGACGCATTCGCCGGCTCCATCGCGGGTCTGCTCCGCCGTACCCACGGGCCGCGCGTCCTCGACAACCCGGGAGGGTTCGCCGGGCTGCTCCGCCTCGACTTCAATGAAAAGCTGTTCGCACGCAACTACCGAGACCCGGTCCTCGTCGCCGCGACCGATGGCGTTGGCACGAAGATCAAGCTTGCGACCCAGCTCGGCCGCTACGACACCGTTGGCATCGATCTGGTCGCGATGTGCGTGAACGATCTGATCGTCGAGGGCGCCGAGCCGCTCCTCTTCCTCGACTACATCGCGACCCCCCGGGTTGACCAGCAGACCCTGTTCGATCTCGTCAAGGGTGTCAGCCGGGGCTGTGAGATCGCGGGATGCGCTCTTCTTGGGGGTGAGACCGCCGAGATGCCCGACGTCTACCCGGAGGGCGAGCTCGATCTTGCAGGTTTCTCCGTGGGCGTCGTCGAGCTCCGGCGCAAGATGAATGCATTGCGTGTCGCCCCGGGGGATGTTGTCCTGGGCCTCGCCTCGAGCGGTGTGCACAGCAACGGCTACAGCCTCGTTCGCGCGATCATCAAGAAGGCGAAGCTGGACCTCGATAAGCCCCTCGCTGGTACCAAGCACACGATCGGCGAGGCACTCCTCGAGCCCACACGCATCTACGCACAGCCCATCGTGAAGCTGCTCCGCTCATACAAGGTCAAGAAGGTCGTCAGCGGCATGGCCCACATCACCGGGGGCGGGCTCGAGGGCAACCTCGTGCGAAGCATCCCCGACTCATGCGATGCCGTAATCGATACCAAGGCTTGGGAGACCCCCGAGGTCTTCCGCCTGCTGGCTCAGAAGGGCAACGTTGACGACGAGGAGATGCGGCGTGTCTTCAACATGGGCGTGGGCTATTGCCTTGTCGTGAGGCCCGATTTCGCCCGGGGCGTCGCCGAGAAGCTCCGCCGTTCCGGAGAGCAGGTCTTCGAGATCGGTCGGATCAAAAAGGGCAGCGGCAAGGTCACGCTCAAGTAGGGCGCGTCAGCCGGACAACGCCTCAAGCTTCTTGATGTACGCCATCGCGACAGTGACAACAGTGGCATGGCTCCAGGTCAGCGGGCTCACGCTGATCGGATCGCCAGAGTACGGATCGAACTGCTCGGCAAGCACCCCGCTCACGTGAGCACGGTCGGCGCACCAGTTCATCAGCTCATCGGCTCGGGCCAGTTCTTCCGTTGTCGATGCGGACTCGATCAGCCACCACGCCCGCCAGAGCGTGCAGATCACCCAAGGGTTGCCCGGGACTACGTCGGTCTTCTCGCTCTCGACCTGGTGGTAGTAATCGCGCTGGTACCGCGCGTAACCGCCGACATCTGTGCGCACGAGCAGGTCCTGGTTCAGGCCTTCCATCTCGCTGCGTGCTTCCTCGCTGGTCGGGTCGAGCCCGCCGAACGCCCACACCGCGAAGTTCGCGCTGTCGCTTGTCATGTCCAAGCGATACGTCTCGCCCTCGGGCTCTGCCATCCGCGCGAAGCGGCCCGACTCACGGTCGAACAGGTGCTCAAGCATCGCCTCGCGCATCTCACGCGCGACCCGTTGGTAGTTGTCCATCCGGTCTGATTCGCCGAAGTCCGATGCGAACTCCGCGGCCGCCTCGAGCGCACCAATCACGCTGCTCACTGTGAATGTGTGGATCCCGTATCGCTCCTCCCACAGGTCCCAACTCGGCAGCGGCAGGCCCCGCTTATCCCGGAAGCCGCACATCCAGTCGGCAGTCTGCGTCACAAGAGGGCGGTACAGCGGTTTAACGAACTCGACATCGCGGAACACCTCAAAGTGCCGGCGCAGCGCCCACACGACGAGCGCCGTCTCGTCCTCCTGTATGGGTAAAACCCTTCGACCTTCGGTGACCCACGGGTGCCAGCTCGAGCCGAGGTGTCCCTCGGGTGTGTGCTTGTGGAGGAAGTAGCCCTCGCTCTCCACGCACCGCGCCGCGTAGCGGAAGAACTGGCGGCTCAGCTCGCTCTGCCCGGCTCTGATCAGCCCATCGGCCACAAGGGCCCCGTCCCGCATCCAGCAGTACGAGTAGTGATCGCCTGCGAAGTGCGTGATGTCCGTGTCGTTGGCCGCGATGATCGCGCCGCCGTTATCGATCTGCGTGCGCACGATGAGCTGCGATCGTGCGAACAGATCCGCGAACCGGGGGGGGAGGCCGCTTGTGTCTGTCTGTTCTTTGCTGACCCACAGCTTCCAGTAGGCCCCCGTACGCGACAGCATGCGGTCGGGCCCATGAGCCCAGATGGAGTTGCTCCGGGCGCGCACCTGGCCATAGCTCCGCCCGCAGGCAATCCACGACGTCACGTACGTTGACCCGCTCGCGGGAAGCCGCAGGTTGAATCCGACGCAGGCGTCCACCGAGCCCTGGCTGATCACGTTCCGCTGGAGCTCGCCGTCTTCGGCGTCCTTCCAGGTGCCCTCTTTTCCCGCAAGACCCTTGGAGCCGATGGCCCAGTGATCGATCCCACACTTTCGCTCATCGCACGCGTTGATCAGGAAGTAGAAGTCATCCTTGTAGAGCACGACCGAGCTGGTCTGCGGGTCGTAGTTCGCGGTGTTTCCCACCGCCTGCTCGCCGATCGAAAGATCGACGTGGAAGAAGAGCCGCGCGTCCCGGTCTCGACCCGTCAGGTCCTGGACCTCCGAACGCCTGAAATACACCGGCTCGTGGAAGTCCACCCCGTCGCGACACCGGATCTCGACGCCCAGGCCCTCGTGCCTGAGCGTGACCGATGTGACCAGCGTGTCTCGCTCGTAGCCCATCACACGAGTCCAGCCCGGATCCTCGATCCACGCGAACGAGCCATCGATCCACAGCCCGAACCGCTGGACGTTTCCCAGGGTGTGGTTAAACCGTCCCACCCGGGGGTAGTAGAGGTCCCTGATCCGGTAGCGGTCGTCGAAGGTGAGCAGCAGGTCGCCATTACCGACCGGGATATCTCTGGGCACGGGCGCATCGCCTCCGCTTCTACGAGGAGCCACTCAATCTAGCCTCAGCCGGTCCGTGGTGCGTCGGTCCTAGAGCTGCCCGCCCAGGAGCTGCTCGGCGAACTCGTCGTCGCTGCTCTCGTTGTTCGCGTCTTCGTCGGCGATCGCGGTGACGCGTTGCTCTAGGTCGCCCACGTATGTGAGCTGGATCCCGAAGTTCTCGCCAACCTTTACCGCCGATCCGAACCCGATCTGGACGTTGTTGACGAAGACATCCAGCTCCTCGTCGGCGTTCTTGGGCAGCTCGATGATCGCGCCGGCGGTCAGGCCCAGCACCTCTCGGAGGCTGATCGACCGGGAGGCAAGCCTCACCACGATCGGCACTTCCAGCCCCAGCAGTGTCTGCACATCGCGCGCCATGCGTCTCCCATCGGCTCGCGCAGCATCCGCGCTGAGCGAATGGAGAGACGCAATCGGTGTGCCAGGCCGACCGGGGCTATCGAGGCCCGATCAGCCCTCGTAACGGCCCACGATCATCGACACGTTGTGCCCGCCGAAACCGAACGTGTTGTTCATCGCCCGGCGGATGGGCCGTTCACGGGCCTCGTGCGGCACGAGATCAACATCCATCCCCTCGTCTGCTTCGTCGAGGTTGATGGTGGGGGCGATGACGCCGTCGCGGACCGCGTGGATGCAGGCGATCAGTTCGATCGCGCCGCTTGCGCCGAGCGCGTGCCCGTGCATGCTCTTTGTCGAACTCATGAGCAGCTTGCCACCCGCCGACGCCCGTGCGTGATCACCGAAGAGGCCCAGCACCGCTTCGACCTCGGCTCGGTCCCCCAGGGGCGTGCTCGTGCCGTGCGCGTTGACGTAGTCGATGTCGTCGGTGCTAAGCCCCGCATCGCGCAGTGCCCATCTCATCGCTCTTGTCGCGCCGCCGCCGCTTGGATCAGGCGCGGTGATGTGGTGCGCATCGCTCGCGTCCGCAGCGCCGAGCAGCTCGGCGTGGATCGTCGCGCCGCGGGCCTTCGCGTGTGCCTCGGTCTCCACGACGAACATCGCCGCGCCCTCCGCGAGGATGAACCCGTCGCGGTCGACATCGAACGGGCGGCTCGCCTTGGTCGGCTCGTCGTTCCGTGTCGTCATCGCCTTCATCGTCATGAACGAACCCATGCACAGAGGCGTGCACGCGGCCTCGGTTCCGCCGACCACGATCGCGTCCAGATACCCCGAGCGCATGCGTTGAATCGCGTCTCCGAACGCATGACCCGAACTCGCGCACGCCGTGACATGTGTCGTGCTGGGACCCGTGATCCCGTACTTCAGGCTCAGGTTCGCGGCCGCGGCGTTCGCCATCAGCCTGGGGACAGTGAACGGGTTGATCCGGTCGGGCCCCTTGTCGAGCATCACTTCGGTGCTCTGCTCGATCGTGTAGATGCCGCCGATCCCGCTCCCAACGATCACACCTACACGGTCCCGGTCCATGGCCTCCAGGCCGATGCCCGAGTGCTCGACCGCTTCGGTCCCCGCGCCGAGCGCAAGATGGGTGGCGCGGTCCAGCCGCTTGGCTTCCCGTTTCCCGACCACAGCGTCCACGTCGTACCCGCGGACCTGGCCCCCAACCTTGGTTGCCCACTTGCCGTCAAAGCGAGCGAACTCGTCGCCTTCTACGCGTGAGCATCCGCTCCGCCCCTCGCGCATCGACTCCCAGGTCGAAGCGGCATCGACGCCCAAGTTTGTGACCGCGCCGATGCCGGTGATTACCAGCCGAGGCGTTCCGTCTTGCTTGTTCCCGGTGCTCATGCGTCTGAAACCCTGTCATGGGCGCGCGATAAAGCGCGGCGGAGAGTTGGCCTCCCCCTCCAGCCGGACGCTAGGCAGCGCCCCGCAGGCACTCGGGCCGGCGGGCGAGCCCGCTTACGAGTAGCCGTTGGCCTGGCAGATGAAGTCCACGGCCTCACCGACCGTCTTGATCTTCTCCGCCTGATCGTCCGGGATCGAAGTCTCGAACTCGTCCTCGAACTCCATCACGAGCTCGACCGTGTCGAGGCTGTCGGCGTTCAGGTCCTCCACAAAGCTCGTGGAACCCGAGATCTTGTCCTTGTCCGTGCTCATCTGCTCGGCGACGATCTCGATCACCTTCGCTTCGACTTCCTGCTTCGTCACGCTGTGGTCTCCCGTGTGTTGCCCGTGGCCGAACCCCCGCTCCGGGAGACACCCCGGCCCAGGGCTCGCTGGCAAGCGGGAATCATATACCCCCACAAGGGTTTCCGGACAAATCGGCTGACCTCCAAAGGGGCCACGCTTAGTCCGACTCCCACGCGCGTCCGAGAGCCACGGGTTCGAATCGGGCCCCGCAGGACCTCCGGCCTGTGCGGGATACCACACCACCCAGAACTGGTGGTTTCGAGGTGCTCAAGGCCCTGCGAAGCCCGAATACCGCCGATCCCGGCCAGTGCGCGGGGCGTCCGGATTGGTCAGCAGCGACCTCTGGCACCGCCCCGAGCGTATTGCCCATCGAGGGATGGGCCTTCGCGCGAGGAGGCCGGACCGATGTTCGACAACGAGGACCAGTTCGGGGACACCCACGATCTCGGCAACCCCGGCGGTGGCGCTGAGCGCGAGCCGGCCGACCTGCCGACGGATCCGACGGGGTTCACCGAGTTCGTCGGTGGTCTGCTCCGCAAGACCCACCCGAGCTTCAAGGTGGACATGCCGGGCCCGAACGAGCTGGTCGTCAACGGCCGGCGACTCGACCTCGAGAACCTCCTCCGGATGGTCAACCACGAGCCCGATCGCGGCACCGATATCGTCGAGCACTACCTGGGCCAGCTGTTCAGTGAGCAGAACGATGAGCTCGGCGCGATGACGCTCGATTTCGTCCGCCCACGGATCATGCCGCGCATCCAGCCCGAGACCATCTTCGAGCACCTGAACCGCGAGATGGTCGCGCACATCCCCTTCGTCAACGAGACCGTGGTTGTGTTCGTCGTGGATCTCCCTCTCATGACGGTGAGCATCACGACCGAGCAGCTCCTGCGCTGGGGCATCGACATCGATGAAACCGAGGCGATGGCGCGCCGGAATCTTGACGTCTATGCCCCCGAGCTCGAGATCCAACTGGTCGAGAGTAAGGAGGGCGGCAAGGCCGCGATCCTCAGCGAGCAGGACGGCTATGACGCCGCAAGGTTGTTGCTCTCAGGCCTCTTCGAGAAACTCGCGCCGAGGCTCGGGGGCGATTTCCTTGTTGCTACCCCGGCCCGCGACATGTTCGTCGCGATGACACCCGGCCCGACGGATTTCCTGGGACGCCTTGAGGCGAGGGTCGAGCAGGATTACACCCGCCTCCCGTACCCGATCACCGACCGGCTGTTCTACGTGACACTGGATGGTGTTGCGGGGACGATCCGCGAGGCGGCCTAGACCCGCGGCCGGTCCGAGGCTTACGAGCCCTGGGCTACACTGCGCCTCGTGATCCTCGTTATCGACAACTACGACAGCTTCACCTGGAACCTGGTCCAGCGCCTGGGGGAGATCGATCCGGCTCTGCGCCTGGATGAGGATCTCGTTGTTGCTCGCAACGACAAGATCACGCCCGCCGAGGCCGAGGCACTCGATGGCGATCGAGGCCCCGAGCGGATCATCGTCAGCCCTGGCCCTTGCACGCCCAACGAGGCGGGTGCGAGCAACGACGTCATCGCGCACTTTGCCGGCAAGGTCCCGATCCTCGGTGTTTGCCTCGGCCACCAGTGCATGGCGGCCAGCGACGGCATGTCGGTCCGGCGTCACACCCCTGTCCACGGCAAGACAGGCGAGGTTGAGCACGACGGCAAGGGTGTGTTCGCAGGCCTGCCGAGCCCGATGACCGCCACCCGCTACCACTCGCTGATCGTCCCGATCGACACCGTCCCGCCCCCGCCCAAGGCCGGCGAGGATGGCTGGGAGGTCAGCGCCTGGACGATTGATCCGGACGGCACGAAGATAGTCATGGGCCTCCGACGCGTCTGGGCGGATGGCTCAAAGGCGCCCGTTGAGGGCGTGCAGTTCCACCCCGAGAGCTTCCTGACCGAACACGGGCCTGATCTGCTCAAAAACTTCCTGGACCTGCCCTCGCCGGCGCTCGCGTAAGAACAGAGGACCACACCCATGCTCCACCCCGCGCCCACCAGCGAGATCCCGAAGCACATGTGCCGCGGCACCTTCGCCGAGCACCACCCGGCGACGGCGACCAAGCCCGAGACCGTCGTGCTGACCTTCCCCAACACCGACTATCGGCTCGAACTGATCCCGACCGAGCCGATGGACCTGGACGAGTTCCCCGTCGGCAAACGCATCGAGGGCACCATCCAGGCCCAGGCCCGCCGCATCGATGTGTGCAACACAGGGGGCCGCTACGTCGAGCCGGTCTACGGCCGGCCCCGCCGCGTGCAGGGCTCGATCATCTCGGTCGATGCGGGCGCCGGGACAATCACGGTCGGCGCTGGCGTGCCTATCAACTGCACGCTCACCGCCCCGGGCCAGAAGCCGGCGGACTTCAAGAAGGCCGACTTCGTCACCTTCGCAACGCTCCCCGGCGCGACGTTTACGCCCCGCAAGGTGTGATCGGGTGCGGTGGGGGTGGATCGTGCTGAGTACCCTCGTGCTGGGTGCCACGGCGTGCGAGAAGGCCGAGACCAAACCCGGAGTCCAGGAAGCCGCAACTGCTCCTGAGCCCGCGGGCCCATTGGGACCGCTTGTCGAGGTCGTGCCGGGCGTGTACAGCGGTGGGAGCCCGTACGCCGACCCACGCGCAATCGGTGAACTCCGTCGCCTCGGCATCAAGACCGTCATCAGCGTTGATGCAACCCAGCCCGATGTTGCTGTCGTCCAGTCGATCGGCGCGCGCAGCGTGCATGTGCCGACTCGATACAGCGGCTTTGATCCGATCCAGAAGCTCACCCTCGCGAAGGCGGTGCGCGATCTGGAGCGGCCCATCTACATCCACTGCCACCGGGGCCTGCACCGAGGCCCTGCCGCCGCAGCATGCGCGCTGATCGCGACGGGCGAGATGGATCCGTCGCGCGGCGAGCCGTTCCTGACTGACGCGGGCACCAGCCTCGATTACCCAGGCCTGTGGGAGTCGGTGCGGAACGCAAAGCGGCTGAGCGATGCGACGCTCGACGGGTTCAGCGTCGCGTTCGACGCCGCGAACCAGCCGCGCGGCATGGTCGAGGCGATGAGCATCATCGAGGCGAGCTGGCACGCGATGGGCGCAATCCGCGAGGCGGGCTGGCAGGCGCCCGAGCACCAGCCAGACCTTGTGCCAGCGGCGGAGGCGGGGCTTATCCACAACACGCTGCGCGGGGTGACCGGGTTGGACTCGCCGTACTCTGGCGATGAAGAGTTCGCAACGCTGCTTGCGACCTCGATCGCGCAATCGAGCGATCTTGAGAACGCGATTATCGCGGGTGAGCTGGAGCGGATGGAGAGCGCGTACCGGTCGCTTGAGACCACGTGCTACGAATGCCATGTAGCGTATCGAGACTAAGCCTGACGCGTTCTCGGATCCGCCCACCGATACAAGATATCAACGACGAGGTTGAGCAAGACCAATAGCGTTGAGAACACCAGCACCACGCCGATGATCAGGAACAGGTCCTTGTTCTGAACCGCGTTCACGAAGTGGACACCCATCCCCGGCACACTGAACACCCGCTCGACCACGAACGATCCGGTCATCGCGGCTGCGGTCGCCGGGCCGAGAAAGCCAAGCACCGGAAGCAACGCGTTGCGCAGGGCGTGCTTGAGTAGTACACGGAGTTCGCCGGCGCCCTTCGCACGTGCCGTGCGCACGTGGTCGCTGGTCATCTGCTCGACCATGCCCATGCGGGTCAGCCGCGCGATGTACGCCGCGAACGGGAGGCTGAGTGTCAGCGCGGGCAGCGCCGCACCGCCCGGTGTCCCCCAGCCCGCGACCGGGAAGAGCGGGATCCACACCGCGAACACGAGCAACAGCGCCATGCCAACGACGAACGAGGGAAGACTGATGCCGACGAGTGCCACGAGCAAAGTAAGCAGATCGAGCAGGCCTCCCGGCTTGGCGGCGCCGATCACTCCTGTGGTGATTCCAATGACGAGCGCGAGCCCGATCGCGAGCAGGCCGAGGGCCGCGCTGACCGGAAGCGCGCCCGCGATGATCTCATTCACAGTCCAATCGCGATACTGCAGGCTCGGGCCCAGGTCGAAGATGTAGGGCCCGCTCGCGTCGCCCATCGCATATGCCAAGCCGCTCGCGCGGTAGAGGTAGGTGCCGTAGAACTTCCAGAAGTCGTCGAGGTTGTAGCTCGCGAGCAGCTGCTCGGCGATCTCGGGCGGCGGGCTGCGCTCCGGATTTTCCAGTGGATTGCCCGGGATCGCCCACGCGAGTGTGAGCGTGATCGTGAACACCGCCATCACGATCAGCGGAAGCTGCCACAGCCGGCCAAGAAGAAGCGACCTCAAGGCACAAGCTCCCGCGCAACATCGGAACCCATGCCATCACCGAGGATGTCGAACATGTGGATGTACTGCTTCGTTCTCGGGTGAGGTGTCACACCGCTCAACTCGTGCGGGTCGAATAGATAGATGTTCGCGTAGTGAAAGATAGGTGTTAGCGGGACCCATTCTGTCACCAGCCGGCGCTCAGCCTCTGCGAGCAACGCCAGGCGCTCCTCGGGATCGGTGGCCAGCTCTGCCGCGTCGAGCAGCCCGTCGTACTCGGGCTGCGAGAACTTCCGGTCATTGTTCCCGTTGCCCGTGCGGTTGATATCAAGGAAGGTTGTCGGATCGCCGTAATCCCCGAACCAGCCCGCCCGGCTTGTCATGTAGTCCCCGCTCTTGAGATCCGCGCGGTAGATCTTCAGTTCTTTCTGCTCAAGCCGCACGCGTACGCCCAGGTATTTCTGCCAGTCCTGCGCAATGGACTGCGCAATCAGGTCGTGCCCACCGTCTTTGTTGAACAGCAGCTCGATCACAGGCATCTCAGCAGGATCGGGATAGCCGGCCTCCGCAAGCAACGCCCTCGCTCGTGCGACGGTCTGGGCCTGATCCGCCTCGTTCATCAACTCGAAGAGTGGCACGCCCTCGGGCGCTGTATATCCACCGATCGACCCGGGCGGGATCAGCGTCGTTGCTGCGGGTTCGCCGATCCGGCGGACGTCTCTGGCGATCGCGGTGCGATCGATCACCATGCCGAAGGCCTGACGTACCCGCTGATCCGCGAACGGATTCTCGCGTCCATCAGGCAGAGTTGGCAGACAGTTGAAGTTCCAGAAGTAGCTCCCAAACGCCGGGATCGAGTGGATGCCGAGCCTCGGATCGGGCGGGAGCGCCCGGTCGATCGTGAACTGATCTGCGCCCTCGGCAAGCAGTCGATCAACCGTCTCCCGGTGCTGATCGAGATAGTCGAGCTTGGCCGCGACCATGTCCCCACGGAACGGCGCGACGACATCTGTCAACCAATCCGCGACGCCCGTCTCGAACGCGAGCACCGCCGCCGACGGATCCTCGATCTCAGGAATCAGCACGGTCTCGACCGCGAGCGAGTCGCGGTCCCACCATCGCTCGTTAGCGATGAAGAACATGTCCCGCTTGAACCGCCAGCGATCGAGCAGGAAGGGCCCGTTGGCGATGAGCACCTCGGGCTTGGTCCAACCCAGCCGCTGTTCTAGACGTCCGCTGGCGAAATCGATTGTCTCATACCGACCCACCGTCGCGGCGTGCACCGGCGAGAAGACGACAAAGGCCGCGAGATCGAGGAAGTAGGGAACGGGCCGCTTGAGCGTGACTTCAAAGGTCTGCTCGTCGGGAGTGCGAATTGCGACCGTCTCTGCGAATCGCGCGACTGTTGCTTCCCACAGTTCGTCCCCGTCGGTGAAGCTGCTGTCGCCGCGTGCCATCGCGCCGAGCTGTTCGAGCCGCCAGTCGCTGAAGTCCTGGGCACCATCGATGAGCAGGAACAGTTTCTGGTAGTCACCGCCCAGGTCAGGCAGGATCCCGCGTCGCCAGGCGTAGTAGAAATCAGCGCTGGTGACAGGGTCACCGTTGCTCCATTGGGCGTTGTCTCGGAGCCGGAACGTGTATGTCAGCCCGTCGGCGGACACGTCCCAAGACTCAGCAACCCCCGGAATGATGTCGAACCCCGCCGTGAGCGTGTCGTGTCGCACGAGGCATTCATAAAGCATGAGCCCAACACGGATCTCGCTCATGTAGCTCATACGCTGCGGATCGAGCAGGGTGACGCCACCCCGGTTGATGACCACGAGATCGGCATCGGTGCTCGGTGCGCGCGAGGTGAGCCCGATCGCCATCGCCAGGAGGGCGAGGGCAAGCAACGCGAACACGGTGCTCTTTGTGCGCATGGATCCGACCATACACCAGGCCGCTTGCCGGGGCTGGCTAGTCGATCTGGAACGCTGTCGGATCGAGGTTGAATGGGGCGCTTGCGAGCTGCCCATTGGTTCCGATCAGGCCAGACGCTGCGTTTCGGAATGGGGCCGCACCCCGCTGTGCTGCGTTCCGGAGATCGAACTGCTGCCCACTGCCGGGGCGTAGGAGCTCCGCTGACCAGTACACGACCGCCTCGCTTGTGCCGGCGAGCGACGACAGCGCCGCCGCGGTATCGCTGTCCGCGTCATCGAGGTCGCGAACGACGAGCCCGAGGGCGTGGCCAGCGACATTCGCCGCGAGCGTTGCTGTCGAGTTGTCCGCGTTGGCAAGGCTGATCCGGTTATTCGCGATTTCGAGGCCTCGCGCGACCGCGACGTAGAGGAGAGGGTCCACCGGGCCCGCGAGGAGTTCGGGATCAGACAGCCGCGATGCCAGCCCCTCAAGGACAGCGCGCGTAGCGCCGGGGGCAACGCCGTCATAGCCCTGAATCTCGATCCCCGCAGCCTCGCCAAGAGCCCGCGCCGAAGCGTCTGCAACGGCGGCGGAACTGTCGGACCCGATCGCCCGGCTCAGCGCCGCCGCGAGACGCGCGAGGCTCTCCTCGGAGACCGCGGGCTGGGATCGGCCGATCGCCTGGAACGTCCGCCCGGCGCTGCTCGCGGCGCTGAACCGCACCGCGCTGTCAGCGTTTCTCAGGCCTTGCTCGATGAGCTGCACACCCGTCGGACTCGCCAGGTCCCCGGCGATCCGCAACGCGCCGATCCCGGTCTCTGGACCACCCGCGATTGCTCGCTCGAGCGCACCGCTGAGGACGCGGCTGTAAGCAAGCCTGAACGCGATGGTCGCGTTGGTGTTCGTCAGAGGACGCAGCAGTTCGCGCCTCGCCCGAGCCCGTAGCGCTGGATCGGCGCTGGTTAGATCGCCAGAGAACCGATCCGCGAACGCGCGGATCGCCTGCTCCTGGCTGCTACCCGCACCGATCGAGTTCGCGGTGATCTGGGCATCAGTAATCTGCTGGGCCGATACCGGCGCGGCGACGCAACCGATCAGGGCGGCGGCAAGAAAGGCGTTCCGGCGTCGGTTCATCGCGCGCTCCGGCTGGTTCGTTCGTCCAAAGGCGTCGTCACGACGCCGCGACGGGGCCTCCCGAAGGTGCCCGTCGTGGGATCGGGGATGATAGCGTGTTCCCGCGTCCGCTCCCCGCCATCGGCCCGGGCTTGGTGAGCCGGCCTCCGCTAGTAGACCTCAAGGAACATCCGCCTCGTGGGCTTCAGCTGGCGATTAACCATCTTCCGGTTCCACCCCGTGGGGTCGCCAGCTTCTTGATCGACCGCGAGCAGCCTGCCGAGCCGCCCGGGATCGAGACGGGCGTGCAACTCCCGGAAAATCCCGAGCTCCATCCCCGCGATTCCGCACACGTAAACAAGCGAGCGTTTGTCTTCCAGAAGGGGCACGAGCGTCTCCGCGTGGGTTCCAATGCGGTCCTGAACGTAGACCTTGCCCTCGCCCTCGCGGCTGATGGCCGTGAGGTACGTGAAGCTGGGGTGCTTCTCCGCCAGTGCTGTCAGTTCGTCGTGGTAGAGCAGATCCGACGAGTAGGGCGACCCCATCACGAGTACGACGCGGCTTGTGACGCCTGCATCAAGCAGGTCTTGAATCATCCCGCGGAACGGCGCGATCCCGGTGCCCGTTGCGAAGAAGAGGTAGTCGTGCTCATCGGGACGCTCGGGCAACAAGAACCGCTTTCCGTTCGGCCCAGTGACCAAGACCTCATCGCCCTCCTTGAGGTCGCAGAGGTAGTTGCTGCAAACTCCGGTGAACAGGCTGTGGTCATCCCAGTGCTCATCGATCGTCCGTTTGACGGTGGTCGCGAGCACGTTGCCCGACCCGTCTTCCCCCTTGGTGGGGCTGGCGATCGAGTAGAGCCTCAGCTGGTGGGGCCTGCCCCGCTCATCCTGGCCGGGAGGGATCACACCGAAGGATTGACCTGCTCTGAAACGTCCGGCGAGTTCCGTTCCGCTCACATCGAGCTCGACGTGCCGCACGAACCCGGCTGCACGGCGACCAGCGGTGCAGATTTCACTCTTCACGACGCGGGCGGTGCCCGGCGCCTTGGGATTGTGCAGGTGCATCTTGACCACGGGCAGATCGGGCCCTGGGTCACGTTTCTCGGTCTTCGTGTCGGTTGGCATGGACTGGAATCAGAGGCGGCTGATCGCCGCGCGGCAAGTCACTCTGCGGTATCTGAGCCGGGGTCCTGCTGCCCGGCGTCCTCGTCGAGCGGGGGTGCCCGTCGCTCGCGGCGTTCACGAATGCCAGCAGCGATCAGTTGGTCCTCGGCGTCCGTGATCGCTTGGTTGAACTCTTCGCGCGCCGCAGTGAGCTCCTGGGCCAGCGGGCCCAGTTCGGATCGGAGCGAGCCGGGCAATGCGCCGGCCTCGCTCGCCAGCCTCGCGGCACCGCTGAGCGCCTCGAGCGCGTCGAGCTTGGCGCGGAGCAGCGTCGCGTGCTGCTGGTGCGCCGAGCCGACCGTGCCGGCCGCCCGCTCTCGGAACTCCCGCCTTGCGCGGCCCCCGAAGCTCACCGCACGCTCGATGTGTGAGGTTGCATCGTTCGCGGCGTCCGCGGCCTCGCCCCGATGCAGTTCCACGGCACGAGCAAAGAGGTCTGTGATCCGCGTCGCGAGGGCACCCGCTTCGCGACGGGCCTCGGCCGCTGTTTCCTGCGCGATCTGGGCCCGAGAGGTCAGGTCTGCAACCGACGTCCGGTTCGCGTCGATCCGGTCCTGGGCGGCCTCGATGTCGCGATCCAACGCGTCGCGGACCGGCTCGCCCCGATCGATCTGAGCCTCCAAGAGCTCTGCGGAGAGCTCAAGCCGATCGGCCTGCCTCGTCAGCTCCCTGGCTCGCTCAACCAAATCTGCCGCTTCGGTTGCGCTCGTGCCCGCGGCGCGGAGGATCAACTCGCCGGCTTCCTCCCGGTGAGTCGAGGCCTCAGCTAGGTTCCGGTCCGCCTCGGCACGCAGCGAGGCGAGCTCTGCAGCGGATTCATCTCGCGCCGCAGTCGCATCGCGGAGTTGCGTCTCGAGTGCTGCCCCGTCGGCTCGGAGCGCCGCGAGGCTGTCGGTTGGATCGAAACCAGATGCCGCCTGGGCTTCAGCATCGAGTACCGACCAGGATGTGACGGCGCCCCTGATCAGGTTCGAGAGTCGCATGACTTCGCGTTCGTGCTCGGCCGAACGTCGTAGGTGCTGTCCGCTCAGACCGATCTCCGCTTCGGCAACCAGCAGCGCGGCTGCGGCCGCGGTCGTGTCATCACCTTGCGCGGCCTGCTGGACGACCCGGAGCACCTGTTCGTAGGTCTTCGCGGACTCGACCCCGGAGCTGTCCTTATCGATGGCGACCAGCAGCGCTCGGGCCTCGGTGATCGCGTCCGCCCGGGCATCTCGCTCAAGGCAGCCCGACATTGTTCCCACCAGCGCCCCGGATGCGGCGACAAACGCCCAGGTGGCGAAGTGTGGCAGGCGGTGTCGGCGGCTCAGCGTGCGGGCCATGGGCTCTCCGAAGTCCGGTGTCTCGAACGGGGATCGTTCGTCGTTGTGGGCCGGGGACGCCGCCCGCTCAGGCTGCGGCGAACCGTTCGGCTTGGGGGGCGGCTCTGGCGGCCTTGCCCAGTGGCGGAAGCCCCGTGTCGGCAGGGTTCTTCCTGCCAAGCAGATAAGTCTATCACCCCCAGTGGGTCATGCGGGGGGCCTTAGCGTCCCGGATCGCCCAGATCCTCGGGCTCCGGGATCGCGCCACGAGGGACCGCGGGCTCATAGGTGACCGGGTATTCGGGCCTTGGGCGGAACATAGACTCGATCCAGCGGACCGCATCCCGGAACACCCTGTCGTCCTCGCTCCGGAAGACTTGGCGCCAGCCCCGCTCGCCGCCCCGGACAACCACCTCGGGGTGTGGGTGCCTTGACAGATTGCGCGGCAGGCCCATGTGTAGGAGCGGTGAGCGGTCCGGAACCTCCCAGTCGATCAGCGGTGTCCCATCCGCCATGCGGAAGCGATCGAGGATCAGGAAGTTCGTCATCGCCGTCCGTTCGGTGCGTGGGCGGTCGGTTGCGAGCCAGAGCCGCCCGGCGGACTCGCCTCCGTGGCACCGATTCGTGGCGCAACGGTTCTGGAGCCAGCCGTTGTGGATGTCGTCGCGGAAGCTCTCGAGCGGGCCCGGCAGGCCTTCGACCCGAACCTCGTTGTAGAAGTCGCGCGCACGCAGCCTGAACATCAACTCCAGGATCTCGTGCGCCGGTTTCCGCAAGATCGACTCGCGGGCCTCAGGCCCCGAGGGCACCCGCTCGTCGTCCGAGTAGGCCTCCATGAAACGTTCGACCGCCTCGCGGTCGATCCGCATTCGCGGCGGATCCCGGAGATCAACCTCGTAGACCTTGATGAGGTTGATCTGATCGGGCCCGAGCATTGGCACACCGGGCTGGTCGGCCTGCGCTGGGCCCTCGGGCGCCGGCTCGCGAACCTCTGGGGCCGTCGCGCCATCAATGCTCATCCGTCTGGCGGCACCGAGATCCAGCAACCGCTGCTGGCCAATCACGAGCCGGAGCTGCTGCGCCCTCGGGCTGCCCGGGTCCAACGCGAGCGACGCATCCAGCTCTCGGAGCGACGCGTCATAGAGCCTCTGGCCGAACAGCCACTGTGCGAGGCGGAGCAGCTGCGCAGGATCCTCTTCATTTGTTGCGGCTCGGAGCTCCGCGTACCTGGCAAGCACGCCTGGGGCCGGTTCGACGGATGCGAGCCCATCGGCCTCGAACCGCATCGTCTCTTCACCCACACGGAGCGTCACCACGGTCTCGGTCCGCTCGGTCAGCACCCCGAACAGCTTCAGACCGTTCGGGAATGTGATGAGGCAGGGCCTCGGCACCCCGTCCTGGGTGACCGCGGCCCAAGCCAGGGACGCCGCTTCGGGCGTCGGGACGATCGGTGTCAGCAGCGAGAGCGAGAGACCGAGCAAGATGGCGGTATTCCTGGAACGCAGCACGGCTCGGAGTCTCCCGGGTTGGTCGCGCCGTGTCCATCGCCCCCCCGCCACGGACGGCCCACCCGTCCCGGGAGCTATGCGGCGGGGCCGAGCACCTCCGCGCAGAATCCGGTCAGCGCGGTCAGGTCCACGACCTCATCGGTTCGGACCACGCGGGCCAGCCCCAAGAGATCCGTGGCACGCTCGGAAGGCAGCTCCACAAGGCGGAGCGACCCGCTGTTCGGCTCAAGCTCGAGCCGGACTGGCCCGCGGATGTCCGTGTTCACTGAGACCGAGTAGTTCCCGATCTCGACCACGACACCCGCGTGGATCACCCGCTGAGCGATCAGGGCTGGCTGGCTAACCGCATCGAGAACCTCAAGCATCTTCCGCAGATACCCCGCCAGCGGTTTCAGCTTCCCCTCAGAGATCGCCAGTTGGAGCTGGAGGTGGGTCACTTCCTCTGCCTGGGCCGCGGTCAGCTTGGTCGTGCTCTCTGTGAGCATCGAGAACCCCTCTTGGAGCTTGTCATGCTCGCGCTTGAGCTTTGGGATGAGGCCTGCCGCCCGGGCTGCGAGTTGCTCGATGTCGCGTTTCTTGCCCAGCGTGATCCGCTGGGTGGCCCCAGAGGGTGAGCCGATCTGTGCGGCCGTGCACCGGCCCATGACCTCCAGTTCCCCGCCCACGATCGCCCCAGAATCGCCTTTGATGTCCCTGCCGACCTTCAGCCGGCAGTTGGTCAGCTCGGCTCTGAACTCAAGATCGCGGAGCACCGATCCTGAGACCCCATCGAGGAAACGCGTCTTCAGATCGCCCCCGACATCGATCGTTCCCTTTTCGCGGCCCGCCATGCCGCGGCGCAGGTGGACGTTCTGCGCCGAAGCGACATGCGCCGCCTCGACGAGGTCGCCGATGGTGAGGTTGCCGTTGATCTCGAGGTGGAAGTTGTCCTTCACGCCCTTGACGACCTCGACGTCACCCCTGAAACCCACGAGATTGCCGGTCGAGAAGTCGATCGACCCGGGGATGCGGAGCACCTTGTCGATCACGAACCCATCGCCTCTTGGGCTGAGGATTCCGGCGATCCCCGCGCGGATCTCACCATCGTCTGTGATGACCAGCGTCCCGTCGTGGCGAAGCGGCTCGGTCACGGGCTGCTTGCCGGCGATCGACTCGCCGAACAGGTTTACGCCGTCTACAGCGGGTTCGGCTGGGATCACGGTCCCGAGCAACTCGCCCTTCTGCACCGTGCAGTAGGCGGAACGGTCGTAATGGCAGACCGCCTCGCCCGGGGGCTGGTCGGGGTTGGTCTCGATCTCCGCCCCATCAGTGTCAGGCTCTTGCTCGGACAGATCTGGCGTTGCAGCACGCTTCCGTTCGGCGTTGCTCAGCGTCTCGGCGATGCTCTCGAGCCACTCGAACCCGGCATCAACGCCCTGTGTCGGGGGCGTTCCCACTGCGAGTACGGCCTGCGCAGGCTCATCGCTGTCAGGGTCGTAGGTGTCGATGAAGCGTGCGAGCCCGTCGTCGTCGATCTTGTCGCGCTTGACGCCCCGCTCGATCAGGAGCGCTCGGATCGTGTCCGGGTCGAGATACTCGGGATCGACGCCGGGGTTGATCCGGACGGTGGCCTTGAGCTGCCGATCATCGATGATGACCCGAACGCTGCCTTCGAGGGTTTTCTTGTCCATGGAGGGCCATCCTCGCGGTCACCCCCCCTCGGAAGACGCTGCGATTCAGGCCGCGCTCTGCATCTTGGCCAGCGTTTCATTGATGCGCTGGCTCAGCAGATCGGGCGTGAAGGGCTTGACAACGTAGTTGTTGACGCCCGCCTTGATCGCCTCGATCACGCGGCTCTTTTCGGCCTCGGTGGTGACCATGATGAGCGGCGTGGTCTTGTTGCTCTGGCGGAAGTTCTTGACGAACGTCAGGCCGTCCATGTTGGGCATGTTCCAGTCCACGAGGACGAGCTCGGGGTTGAACGCCCCGATCTTGCTGAGCGCGTCAACGCCGTCGCAGGCTTCCTCGGTCTCGGTGTACCCGAGCTGGGCGAGCACGGACTTCTGAATGTTCCGCATCGTCTTGGAGTCGTCGATGAGCATGATGCGCATGGCGGGTTTCCTCTTGCAGTCTTTCCGGATGCGTTAGGCGGCGGCCTGAGCGCCGGCCTGCTCCTTGATCGCGACCTCGATGCAGAGCTCGCCGCAGTCGGTCGAGCACGGGATGACGACGCACGGCGCGTCAGATTGGCCGGCGATCGAGTGATTGTCGCCGACGACCACGCTGGGCACGCTGATCGACACCCTGCGGTTGTCTGGGAACTGCGCCTTGGCGCCGCCCGAAACCATGTTGACGAGCTCGCCGATCGCGTCCGCGAAGTCCGGGCTGTCGGCGTTGAGCTCCATGCCGCAGAACAGGCTCACGACGCGCTCCGCGGTCTCCTTCGGGAAGCTGAGCACCACCGAGCCGGTGATCTCACCGGACATACCGATGATGCCGCTCACATCGTGGCTTGACCCCTTCTCGGTTTTCACGCGCGGGTCACCGATGTCAACCGGCAGCTGCAGCATCGTGCTGAAGACGTTCTGGATGCTGGTGACGAATGGCGAGATGAAGCTCGGATCCATGCCTCGGTGCCTTTCGGAGGTTCCTGGCGTTGTTTCGCCCGCCCGCGTGCCGGGAAGGGTCATGATTCCAATCGGCGTGAATCGCCGCGACGTTTACCGCATGCTTGCGCTGCGGACCATTCTGATGACCTCACCGACGTCGATGATCAGGCTGACCCCCCCATCGTCGCGGACGGTGGCGCCGCTTACCGGCCCCTTGCTCGCGCCGGCGTCGTCGAGCGGCTTGATCACAATCTCTTGCTGACCAAGGGGCTTTGACACCATCAGCGCGACCTGCTTGTCTTGTGCCGTGAGCACGACCGCGAACGGCAGCTTGTCCTCGCCTGTATCGGGGCTGTCGAACAGCTCGCGCCCGTCGATCATCGGGAGCACCGTGTCTCGAAGGCGCATCACCGGCGCCTCGCCGATCGTCGAGACCGTCTCGGGCTCGGGCCTCACGATCTCGGTGATCGCGTCCAGCGGGATCGCGTAGCTCTCGTCACCGATCGCGACCATCATCGCCTGCATGATCGCGACCGTGAGCGGGATCTGGATCGTCAGCGTCGTGCCCTTATTGGGCTCGCTGTCCACGTCGATCGAGCCCTTGAGCGCCTCGATATTGGTGCGGACCACATCCATGCCGACGCCTCGGCCCGACAGGTCGCTGACCTGGTCCGCCGTGCTGAACCCGGGCTGGAAGATGAACCGGTGGATCTCTTTGTCGCTCAGACTCGCGAGTTCCGCCTCTGTCGTCAGCCCGTTCTCGATCGCCTTCTTCGCGATCTTGTCGGCCGGCAGTCCTCGCCCATCGTCCTTGATATGGATCCGGACATGGCTGCCTTCGTGGCTCGCGGCGAGCTCGATGAAGCCCTCGGCTTCCTTCCCGTTCTGCTCGCGCTCGTCAGGCGGCTCGAGCCCGTGGTCGGCGCTGTTGCGCAGCAGGTGAACCAGCGGATCGCCCAGCTCTTCGATCACGCTCTTGTCCACCTCGGTGTCGCCACCGATGATGTCCAGGCGGATCTGCTTGCCCGTCTTGCCCGCGAGATCACGGATAAGCCTGGGGTAACGGCCGAACAGCTTGTCGAGCGGCTGCATCCGCGTCCGCATGACCGCGACCTGGATGTCGCCCGTGGTGCGGTCGAGCTCGCCCGCCGCCTCGTTGAACTGCTCGCGCTTCTCCTGATCGATGACCTCTTCGCCCGAGATCATCCGTCCGAGCGCCGCGATGCGGTTCTTCTGGAGCACAAGCTCGCCCACAAGGTTCATCAGCGATTCGAGCCTTCCGACCTCGACTCGGATCGTCTGCTCGGCGGCTGCCGCCTTCTTCGCTGCGGGCTGTTTCGTGTCGGCCTGCGGCGACTTCTCGCCCTCTGCGGCGCCACCCGAAGACGTATCCGCTGCATCACCGGGGGCATTCTCGGGGTTGACCGCGGGTTCTTCAGTGCTCGGCTCGCGGCTGTAGACGCCGTCCGTCGCGAGTGCGCTCGCCGCGTCGGTAACCTCGGGCACATCCGTTGTCGCGGCCGGGTCGGAGAGCAGGGAAACCCGGTGGATCAGCTCCTCCGTTGGCCACTCGAGCACTTCGCGCCGGCCCAGTCCCTCGCGTTGCTCACCCAGCAGCTGGCAGATCGCGAACAGGCGTGCGGACAACGACTCGGTGGGCTCGATGCCCTCGCTCGCGATCGATTGGCATGCGCTTGCGAGCGCGGCCGACAGGCTCCGCATCGATGTGTAGTCGAAGAACTCAGCGTTGCGCCCGATCGCGCCCGCGAGATCGGTGATCGACTCCGCGGCCTCTGCCCGGTGTTCCGCGTCCTTGAGCTCGTTGAGCTTCGTCTGAACCTCGTCGAGCGACTGCTCCAGGTCGGATACCAGAAACTCGAGAAGATCTTCCTTTGAGCTATCGAGCTCGAGGGCGGTCACCGTTGCATCGAGGGGGCCCGCGCTTGTCGAAATCGAGGAGCCTGCGTCGTCTCCGCCCGGAGTGGTCGCGCCGATCGCTGCTTCCGCGGTCGCGGCCACCGCCGCACCCTGACCCGCGGTTGCGGCTTGGAGATCCGAGATCAGCCGGGGCTCGGCGGCCCGGAGGTCGTGATCGCCCTCGGCGAGCTGCTCGAACTGGATCTTCAGCAGATCGACGCTCTCGAGCAGGAGGTCCATGACCTTGCGGTCAACCGCGACATCGCCCGAGCGAGCGGCGTTGAGCAGGTTCTCCGCGTTGTGCGCGATCTCGACCAAGTTTTTCAGGTCGAGGAACGAGGCGCTGCCCTTAATTGTATGCAGCGCTCGGAATACCTTGTTAAGCAGCTCCGGGTCGTCGGGAGTGGACTCCAGATCGACCAGGTCGGTCTCAAGCTCTTCGAGGAGCTCGCCCGACTCGGTCAGGAAGTCCTGCATGATCTCGGCGTCGAAGCCATCCATCGTGTCTTCCTCGGTAGGTGTGCTTGGTGCTCAGGCGGCGGCCTTCACCGCGCCGGCGTTCCGCTGATACGCGAAGCCCTGGGCGTGGGGGAGCTGTGTGAACCGGTGCTCCTGACCCCGGATGCTCTCGGAGTGACCGATGAACAGGTAGCCGTCGTCGGTGAGCTGCTGGTGGAACGTTCCGACGACCTCGTCCTTCATCTGGTCGTCGAAGTAGATCATCACGTTGCGGCAGAAGATCACGTCCCAGGCGCCGAAACGCTTGGCCGCGAGGCGGTCCTTGAGGTTGTGAGTCTCGAAGGCGACCATCTTGCGGATCTGCTCATCGAGAATCCAGAGGTTCTTTTCTTCGGTGAAGTAGCGCCGCTTGACGAGGTCGGGTGTCGAGCGGACGGCGTAGCTGGTGTACGCCCCGCTCTGCGCCGTGCCCAGCGCCTTCTCACTGATGTCGGTGCCGAGGATCTCGATGTTCCAGTCGGCGAGCCGGCTGCCCAGGCTGCGGTGGATGATCATCGCGAGTGTGAAGGGCTCCTCGCCGCTGCTGCAGGCCGCGCTCCAGATCCGAAGCCGGCGTGTCGTCTTTCGGTCCTCAAGCAGCTGGGGGAGAACCTTGCGCTCGAACACGTTGAGCTGTGGCTCGTTGCGGAAGAAGGAGGTCTCGTTGATCGTGATGCGGTTGAACATCTCCTGGAACTCGTCCTTCTGGTAAGGACCCATTGTCAGGAGCATGATGTACTGGTCGTAGTCCTCGACCTCGAGCTCGCCCAGGCGATGGCCCAGCCGCGACTCGAGCACGTACTTCTTCCCGTCCGGGAAGTGGATACCCGCTCGCTTGTAGATGATCTCGCGCAGTGTTCGGAACTGCTCATCGTTCATTTGCGCTTTGCTCGTCGGCATCGGCTCTCCCAGGGTCGTTGGCGTTCGGTCCAGACCCCCGCAACGGTCGTTCGGCGCGGTCAGGCCGCGACCGAGGTATCGATCGCATCGATCGAGTTCGCCGTGAAGAGGCGTTCGAGATCGAGCATGATCAGCAGCCGGTCGTCGAGCTTGCCGACACCGGAGATGAAGTCGCTGTCGATCGACCCGACCATCGGCGGCGCCGCTTCGACGATCGACGGGCTGATGCGCAGCACCTCATGGACACGGTCCACGATGAATCCGATCACGCGTCCGTGAACCTCGACCACGATGATGCGGCTGTGCTCGTTCCGCTCCGCCTCCGGCATGCTGAACCGCCGACGCAGATCGATCACGGGGATGATCTTGCCGCGAAGGTTGATCACGCCCTCGACCTCGGGGGGGCTCTGGGGAACCCGAGTCAGATCGATCATCCGGTTGATCTCATGGACGCTCAGAATGTCAACGGCGAACTCCTCGCCCGCGACTTCGAACGTGACGAACTGGAGCTGATCGGCGCCGTTGGCGCCGTCGATCGTGGCCCCATCGGCGATGCTCGCGTTGGTGGTCTCGGTCGGATCTGGCATGGATGACTCCGGTTTCGTGGCTCGATGCCCACCTGGGCCGCTCAATGGGCTCAATCGGGCGATTCCTGGGTCGGCTTGATCGGGGTTGGCCGCGTCCAGGGCGAGATGACGCGCCCCGACCACGACCGGGGGTCAGGCCACTCGCGCGTTACCCCCTGGACGGGCGATGTCCGCCAGGAAGTCCACAAGCTGATCAGGGTTCATGCAGCCCGAGCTCAGGCCCGCCTCATCGACGGCCCTGGGCATCCCGTAGACGATGCACGAGTCCGCGCTCTGGGTGTACACGGCGCCCCCGGCGTCGCGCACGTGGCGGGCCCCGACGCACCCGTCGTCGCCCATGCCGGTGAGCATGATGCCCAGAGTGCCCGCTCCGGCGATCCGGGACGCCGATTTGAACAGTTCGTTGACACTCGGCCTGTAGATCGCCGCGTGGGGCTCTTGGCCGACCTCGAGTTTGAAGACGCCGTTGCCCCCGCCGCGAACGACCCGGCCGTGCGCACCCCCCTGGACAATGACCGCCACCCCAGGCTCGATCGCCGTGCGGTGGACGCCGTGGCGGACAGGGATTTTGCAGCTGCCATCGAGGCGTCGGCTCAGGCTCTCGGTGAATGTCGCGGGCATGTGCTGGGCAACCACGATCGGGTAGGGGAATCCTGCTGGCACCGACTCGAGCAGCTTCTCGACCACGGGCGGGCCGCCGGTGCTTGAACCGATGCAAACCAGTGCGATATCGCTCGGAGCGTTCGCGGATGCCCTTGGCTTGCAGGGTGGAGTCGGTGCAACCATCGAGCGCAGTGCCGTGTTCGCCCG
This sequence comes from Planctomycetota bacterium, assembly GCA_039186605.1. Taxonomy (GTDB): domain Bacteria; phylum Planctomycetota; class Phycisphaerae; order Phycisphaerales; family UBA1924; genus JBCCZZ01. The sequence continues at coordinate 86,695 of JBCCZZ010000012.1, forward strand.
ATGTTGCCGGCTGCTGCCGACCGCGTGGATCTTGGCGAGCAGGCCCTGCTTGTCCGATGAGGCAACCTCCGGTCGGAGTGTGTCAGGGTCCTTCGGGAAGTAGTCGGCGGCGCCGAGCTTCATCGCCTCGAGAGCCTCGTTGCTGCCCTCCACGGTCAGTGACGAGCACATCAGGACAACCGGCCTGTCGTGGATCGGCATCTTGCCGATCTCTTTCAGGGCGTCGATCCCGGTCATCACCGGCATCTCGATGTCGAGCGTGACGACATCCGGCTCGTAGCGGGCGATCTTGGCGAGCCCATCGCGGCCGTCCCGCGCTGTGCCGACCACCTCGAGCCCGGGGTCGGACTCGATCAGGCGGGTGATGGCGCGACGCATCAGCGCCGAGTCGTCAACTACCAAGACTCGGATCGTCACCGCTGGGCCTCCAGGCGTGGCGTTGCTTCTCGCCACTCGGAGGTATCGAACCGATCGGATCGGGGGTTAAGCCACGAAGGCGGCCTAAAGCCGGGGCGTGCTCCGCACAGCCGACAGGTCGCCCATCAACAATGGAAAAGGCCCTCCCGGAAAGAGAGGGCCCGCAATGCCCGGGAGAGGATTCGAACCTCCACCCCGTTGCCGGGACCACCACCTCAAGGTGGCGCGTCTGCCAATTCCGCCACCCGGGCCGGGAGGCGCACCGGGGCGTTCGCACGCGGTCCGGAGCGGCGGGAACCTTAGGCCTCCACCTCGTCAGGCTCAACCACCGAATCCCCCGGGCGCCGGGCCGACTACCGTGTTCCGGACAAACTCAAGGAAACGCCATGCCCGTAACCGCAGACACGCTCGCCCCGGAGCTCGCCAGACTCGCCGAAGCGGCAAACGCCGCCGGTGTCTTTGCCTCTGCTGAGGTCAAAGACGGACGTCTCGAGTGTGCCGCAGACGGCTCTGCCGAGCCCGCGTTCTACCGGGTTGAGGCGGATGGAGGGAAGGTCTACGTCTCACTCGTCATGGAGGACCGCTGGCAGAGCGAGTCGATCGAAGCCGAACTCGTCCATACCGGTGACAAACTCGACGAACTCATCGAAGAGGAGATGGCCGAGCTCGGGTACACGGGCGAACCTCTCCCCTTCGAGCACTATCGCTCCAGCGACATGCTCTTCACGTTCCGCACCGCAATCCCCGCCGAACCTGGGGACGCAAGTTTTCATGAGCTTGCGCGCCAGACGCTCCTTGGCTACGAGGCCTGCTTCCGCCAACTGGGTGATATGGACGAGTCGGCTGGCGACGACTAGATCAGAGCCCGCCACAGAAACGGTCCCGCTGATCTAGTTTTCTGTCCTGATTGGGCCCCGCGGGGTGCGTGCACCGTTATCGTTCTGCCGCGGCGCGACATCCGTGCGCCGCATCGTCTGGGGAGACGGTGCCATGCGCATCCTCATGCTTGGTTGGGAGTTCCCGCCGTTTATCGCCGGGGGTCTCGGCACGGCCTGTCACGGCCTGACCAAGGCGCTCGATCGGCAGGGGCACGAGGTCATCTTCCTGCTTCCTCGTGCGATCGATAACGGCGAGTCGCATGTCGAGCTCCGCAGTCCGGCATCGCTCAAGAACATGCCGCCGCGACCGGCAGAGCAGCCCGCGCCAAGAAGGCCCGATGGGAGCATCATCGGTGAGCTGCGCAGCGCTTCATTGACCGAAGCTTCGGAAGATACTGCGGGCTTTGAACGCACCAAGTTCGTTTCTATCCCCGCATCTTTCAGCAGCCCTTATGCGCCATTCGACCAAGGCCCGGGCGGCCAGCCCGGCGAGGGTTTGCCCACAGACTTCCTCGAAGAGGCCGCGGGCTCCGAGGGCTTCGGCGCGATCTGGCGGGGCGAGTCAGAGGCCTTCGACCCGGAGACGCTTGAACGCATGACCACTGGTGGGGGGTCGTACGGTGGCGACCTGATGGGAGACAGCCAGCGCTACGCGAGGCTCGCGGTCGCGCTCGCCCGCTACGAGCGATTCGACGTGATCCACGCCCACGACTGGCTGACCTATCCCGCTGGCCTCGCGCTCCGGGCCGTGAGCGGCAAACCGCTCGTTGTGCAGATGCACGCGACGGAGTTCGATCGCTCGGGCCAGAACGTGAACCAGCAGGTCTACGACATCGAGCGTGCGGGGATCCACGGCGCCGACCGGGTGATCGCGGTTAGTCAGCTGACGAAGAACATCCTCGTCAACCGCTACTCGGGTGATGCAAGCAAGATCGACGTGGTCTACAACGGGGTTGAGGGCAACGCCAACCCGCAGCCCGGTGCGCGGATCGAGGCGCAGGACCGCATTGTCCTCTTCCTCGGACGCATCACCATGCAGAAGGGACCGGAGTACTTCATCCAGTCCGCGAAGCGCGTGCTCGAGAAGGTGCCCGATGCGAAGTTTGTTGTCGCGGGCTCCGGGGACATGGCGATCCGCATGATCGAGATGGCCGCCGCGATCGGCATCGGGCACAAGGTGCTCTTCACCGGCTTCCTGCGCGGGAGAGATGTCGAGCGGATTTTCTCCATGGCCGACTGCTACGTGATGCCCAGCGTCAGCGAGCCATTTGGTATCGCCGCGCTCGAGGCGATGCTCCACGACACGCCGGTGATCATCAGCAAGCAGTCCGGCGCCGCGGAGGTGCTGACCCACGCCCTGAAGGTGGACTTCTGGGACACCGATGAGATGGCCAGCAAAATTGTCAGCGTGCTCCGCTACCCGGCGTTGAGCAGCACTCTCCGTGAGCACGGGGCGTACGAACTGCGAGGCTTGACGTGGGACGGCGCCGCCGAGAAGTGCGTCAAGACCTACCACCGAGCAGCGCTGAACGGCGCGGGTTAGCCGATACTGTTCGGTCCTTGCAGGCCAACCGGAAACGGTTCAACAGAGCGGATCGAATAGGGTCCGGCCGGCCAGGTAACGCTTGCTCAGCCGACATCTCGCTTCTGGAAAAGCAATACGGCAACGCACAACGCCGCGCCGACTTGGCAAGCGGTGTACAGGAACACCAGTCCTAGGTGGGTCAGTGGGATCGCCTGTGTCTGGGTTACGGCATCGATGAGCCAGTAGAACTGCATGTTCGGCACGATCCCCCACAACACAAGGGCCGCCGGGTTGCTCTGCGTGGGTTGCAGGAACAGAAAGTCGCCCTCACGTGGCGGGCGGGCGAGCGCCAGAGGCCTTACACCCGCATGGACAAGCTCCATGTCCCGCGCTCCGTCGTACTCACGGATCACAACACCGCTCGCGGCGTCGGGCCCAAATAGCTCGATGAACTCTGGTGGATTCGATAGGCGGAAGGTGCCTTGTCCTCCGTTCACAAGGGCCAGGCCGTTCGGGCTGGCGCCGTAGTACACTGTCATCCCCGCTTCGACCCGATCGTTCGGATCTCGGTCGATCGTGACGCGATAACCCATGCGTGGCTCGTCGAAGGCACGCTCTTCGGGGTTCACGGGCGTGGCAGTAGTGATCCTCGCGAACGCGGCATTGACGAAGGCGTGACGCCCGATGAAGTGGTTGCTCATGAGCCCGAACACGAAGAATCCAGCGCAGATCAGGATGGTCATGACCTGACCGAGCCGGCTCGACGCGGCTGTGGCGATCGCCGTCAGCAGATACATGCTCATGAGCACCGCGAGGCCCGCCAGCATGATCTGGGGCTTGAAGTCCGTGCCGATGGGCTGTCGGGCGAAGTCGTGGGCAAAGAGCAGCGTCACCGGATACATCGCGAGACAGAGCCCGCCGAGCGACAGAACCGCCGTCTGGCTGAACGACCAGTTATAGAAGAAGTTGCACCATGCACCGATCAGGAGCGAGAGGCCCACGGAGCCGAGCCCGAAGATCAGGACCGGGTAGTCGATGTCGTCGCTGACGCGCGTCATCACCCCATGTCTGATTCCCCAGAGCAGGAAACAGAGCATCACGACGACCGCGATCGTGATCGCCCCGGCTACCCCGGCGTACTTGCCGAGGATCACCGTGGTCCGGCCGATCGGCTTGCTTACCACCGTGAGCACCGTTTTGTTCTCGATCTCACGGCTCAGCACGCTTGTCGCGACGAATGCCGCCAGGAGCATCCCACAGACGAACACCGTGGCGAGGCCAACGTCGAAGAGGATCTTGTCGTCGCCCGAGACCTCGCTGCTGGTGGTGTATCCCATGCTGAACGCGCTGGTCCAGGTGTTGAACACCTGGAGCACACCGCAGGCAAGGAGCATGACCAGGTAGATGGGCTGGCGGAGGCTCTCGACGAAGGTGTTGCGGGCGATTGTCGCCGCCTGAGTCAGCATGCGGGTGGATCCTGGCTCAAAGCCCGAGTCAATTGATTCAGCACCGGTCCGGAATCGGGCCCGCGCGAGTTCGTGCAGGGTGCATCCTTAGGCGTCCGGGTGCCGGTACGCCCGAGATGCCCGCCGGTTCGCGTCGATCATGCGGTCTTCGGGGAGCAAATCGCGTCGATGCGTGCGCCAGACGCGAACCTCGCTCCCGCCCGCTCGTATGAGGCCTTGCCCGTTGTCGTGCACGTTCCCGCGCTTGTGGGGGCGAGCCCAGTCCACGCAGGCGGGCTGATGCGAGCACGGAATCCTGGCCGGGGTGGACCCGAGTGGACCCCCGTGCGAACAATCCGCTCTTCCGGCGTCGCCTTGAGACGCCTTTCTTCCTCCCGATGGACGCACGCGGAACGGGCCCAGGAGGGGCCCACGACGCCGCGCCCCGCCGATGGGGTCCAATCCGGCCCCAAGCCCGACCTCCCACCCACGGGGCACGCCAGCAGCAGGGGTATTCATGAAGGCCGATTACGTCAGCTTCCGAAGAGCGACAAACGCCAGCCTCGTCGGACTGGCCATCCAGTTCGTCCTCTCGCTTGCGCTGTGGTTGACCGGCTACTACACGGGCGATCCGACACAGACCGACGCCGCGATCTTCGGATTCATCGGTGTCTTCGTGTGGCTCGGTCTCGCGATTCTCTTCGACCAGCACCGCCGCGAGCGTGTCGAGGCGATGGAGGCCGAGACACTCAGCGAATCCGGTGCAGCTTCCAGTTCCGTGTTCGAGTCCGCTGGCGATGAGATGCGCGTGCAGGCGCGTCGGCTCCGGGTCATGGTCAAGTTCGGCCTGCCCGCTCTATCGCTGGTGCTCGGGCTTCTGCTGATCGGCTTCGGTGTCCTCCGGATCCGTGGTGCCCAGGATTGGTCAGCAGAGATGCTCACCAACCCGCCCGAGGGGAGCCCGGCCACCCTCTTCACGGGCCTTGTCGTCGCGTTCGTGGGCTTCATCTTCGCTCGCTACGCCTCGGGTATGAGCAAGCAGGACATCTGGGCACCGCTCCGCGGCGGCGCCGGTTTTGCCGTGGGACTCTCGCTTTTCGGCACCTACACCGCCATCGCGCAGTTTGTGCGGATTGCGGAGCCCGACGTGCTGCTCCGATGGCAGCCCGTGCTCTTCAGCGGCGCCCTGATCTTCATCGGCGCCGAGATCATCCTGAACCTGCTGGTCGATCTGTACCGCCCGCGGAAGAAGGGCGATCCCATCCGTCCGGGCTTTGACTCGCGCCTCATGGCGTTTGTGGCTGCTCCGGATCGTGTCGCGGAGTCGGTCAGCGACGCGATCAACTATCAGTTTGGCTTCGACGTTGCGAGCACCTGGTTTTACCGCCTCATCAGCAAGTGGCTGGGCCTGATGGCGGTGTTCGGTGTGATCATCATCTGGGCGCTGAGCTGCATCACGATCATCGGTCCCGACCAAGAAGGCCTGCAGCTCCGCAACGGGAAGCTGGTGCGGACGCTATCGCCCGGTGCGCACCTCACCCTCCCCTGGCCTTGGGACCAAGTGGTGGTTCCGCGCTCTGCAAGGGAAGGTCTGCTAGACGAGGTCACCTACTCGAGCTCGACGACGGGTGTGATGCGGCTCGAGCTGGGCACCCCTCCGCCAGACCCGGGGCTGGGCCCGATCCTTTGGACCGAGGACCACACGGCACAAGAGCGTTTCGCGATCGTCCGTTCGAGTGACACCGGGCGTAGCGCGGCCGGGCAGGCCGCGGACCGAGCGTTGATCGCCGTCGAGGTTCCGATGGTCTACGCGGTCTCGGATGTCGAGGCCTTTGAGCGTCTGGGTCCGCCGCTGGTTCGGGAGAACCTGCTCCGCGCTGTCGGACAGCGTGAGGTGATGCTCTTTCTGAGCGAGAAGACCGTTGACGAGGTCCTCAGTTCGAGCCGCTCACAGATGGCCGAAGACTTCCGCGTGCGGCTGACCGCCGCCTACGAGCGTCTCAACCCGGGTCCGGACGGTGTACCGCTCGGCGCAGGCATCGAGGTGCTCATGGTCGGCGTGGAGGGTGTGCACCCGCCGAAGGACACCGCCGAGGCGTTCGAGAACGTGGTCAACGCACAGCAGAACTACGAGGGCAGGCTCGAGCTTGCCCGGACCCGCGCTGTTCAGGCGCTCACGAGCGTGGTGGGCGGTACCGAACTCAGCGAGACCATCGGTACCGAGATCGACGAGCTGACCAGGCTGCGCCGGTCGGGGGCCGATGAGGTTGAGGTGGTCCGCCAGGAGCAGCGCGTACAGGCCCTGATCTTGGACGCGGGCGGCGAGGCGGCCGAGGCGATCCTGCAGGCTGGGGCCCAGCGGTGGTCCCGGCACATGGGGGCTCGCAGCGCCTCGGACCTGTACGGGGGCCTCATCGCGAGCTATTCGGCAAACCCGCTCCTCTTTGAGGCGAGCCAGCGAGTGAACGCATGGCTCTCCGCGATGGAGGATGCGCGTGTGTACATCGTGACCAGTGACGACATCAAGACCCGGATCGAGCTGCAGGACCGCGACACCGCGGTTGATGTGTTCGACGCGGGCTCGGACTTCGAGTAAGCAGAGACGCGCCGGGCGATCCAGTCCCCGGCGCTCACGAGAAGAGGAATCGAACCGTGGTGCGCATTCTTCAGATGGTGGTGCTGGTGGGCGTACTCCTGCTCGCTCTAGGCGCGTTCATGTTCACATACACCGTGCGCTTCACCGAGGCCGCGGTCGTGACAACGTTCGGCCGGGCCGGGGACGACTCGATCAAGACCGAAGCGGGGCTTTACTTCAAGGCGCCCTATCCGATCCAGAGTGTGATCAAGTACGACACGCGCGTCCGTGTCGTCGAGACCCGCAAGGAGGCGCAGCAGACCGCCGATGACCGCCAGGTCGTCGCTGAGGCCTTCTGCACCTACCGCGTCAGCGATCCGCGGGTGTTCTTCAGCCGCTTCGGTCGGGCGGGCGACCGCGCGGTCCAGCACTTCGAGGAAGCAGACAGCCTGGTCCAAACCAAGCTCCGCGCTGCTTTGGGTGAGCTTTCGGGCTTCCGTCTCGACGAGCTCTTCACGATCGATGGCAGCGGCAGCCGCATCCCGGAGCTTGAAGAGCGTGTGCTTGAGTCGATCAGACGGAGCCAGAACGACGGGGGCTCGCTGTCGTCCGACTTTGGCATCGAGGTGGTCGGCGTCGGCATCACCAGCATCGTGTTCCCCGAGACAACCACCCGCGCGGTGTTTGAGCGGATGGAGGCCGAGCGGAACCGCTTGGCACAGGAGATCGAGTCCGAGGGCGAGAGCCTGGCGCAGGAGATCGAGTCCAGAGCCGAGGCGAATGCCCAGAAGATCCGGGCGTTCGCCGAGCAGCTTGCCGCGAGCATCCGCGCCCGTGGCGAAGAGGAGGCCGCGCCGTATCTGGCTGATATGAGGACCAATCCCGAGCTTGCCGCGTTCCTCGCGCAGCTCGATCTGCTCGCGACCCAGTTCCGCCGCAAGGCAACGCTGGTGCTCTCGACGGACCTGCCGGGCATGGGCGTGTTCCGTCCTGACCTCCTTAATGACGTCAGCGCCGGCGAGATCCCCGACACCGGGCTGACCGGCATCGCTCCTGCCGATACCCGTCAGACCAGCGCATCGGCCCGCAGCGGTGGGGGCGCCGAGTGAGCGACCAGACGCCACCAACTCAGCCGTCAGAAGAGTCGGCCGCCCAGCCGGGCAGCTCACAGCGGACTGCATCCGTCCGTTTCGAGACAGCTCAGGCCCCCGTCGAGAAGGGGCTTGGTCTGGACGCGGCCAACCAGTCCCTGATGGATGCGTTGAAGATCACCTTCCGTTTTCTCCAGGTCGGCATGGTGGTCATTGTCGCGCTGTACTTCCTGAGTGGCTTCCAATCGATCGAGGAGGGCGAGCGAGGCATCAGGATCCAGTTCGGGAGCGTGGTCGGGAACGATCTCGAACCTGGCTTCCGACCCGCCTGGCCCTACCCAATCGGTGAGCTCGTGAAGATCCGCCGTGCCGCGGCCCCGCTTGATGAGCAGCGGGCCTTCTGGCCCCGGCCCAACGACGACGGGTCGCCCCGGACCATCGACCGGCTTGCATCAAGCCCCTCGCTGACGCCCGGCCGAGATGGCTCGCTGATCACCGCGGACAAAAACGTTGCGCACACCCGTTGGCGTGTGACTTACTACCGCGAGGATCCGGCGCTCTACGCGCAGAACGTGCATCCGGATCACGAAGAACGCCTGGTGAATCACGCCGTGCGCAGCGCCGTGGTGACGACCGTCGCGGGCCGCACGATCGACGAACTGCTCAAAGATACCGAACGCAATGACGGAACCACTGTCGCGATTCGTGCGCGCCAGCTCACACAGGCGAAGCTCGACTCGATGAGTACAGGACTCCGGATCGAGACGATGGAGCTGCTCGACAAGATTCCGCCCAAGCGCCTTATCGAGGACTTCGACGGTGTGCAGTCGGCCGAGGCATCGGCCAACGAGCGGATCACATCGGCGGAGAACATCGCGAGGCTGCAGCTCACGCGTGCCGCGGGCCGCGCCGCGGAAGCGCTGGTCGAGCGGATCGACGAGTACGGGTCGCAGATCGAGCTGGGCGAGGCCGGCTTGGCCGCAGAGACGCTCTCGGAGATTCACGCGTTGCTGCAGGGCGACTATGAGAATGCCGGCCAACTCGCCCAGGGCGTGCAGGTGTCGGGCGAGGTGACCAGGATCCTGAACCAAGCCAATCAGGATGCGGCCACCATCGTGAACCAGCGCCGGGGCGAGCTGGCGAACTTCGAGGCGTTGGCGGCACAGTTCGAGGCGAACCCGCTGGTTACCGTGCAGAACGCGTGGGCGAAGCGCTTCGCGGAGTTCCTTGCCCAGCCGAACGTCGTGACCTTCACGCTGCCTTCCGGGCAGCCCTTCGAGCTCTTCCTGAACAGCGACCCCGAGATCAACAAGGAGATCGAGCGGAGCCGCAACCAGCGGGAGAGCGATGAGGCAATGGAACAACGCAGGCGTGAACTCCAGGAGGGGAACTTCCGCAGCGACGGCTGACCCCAAGGCCTCGGAGGAGCGACGACCATGAGCACCGCCAGCGCCCAAGCCCAACCGGCATCGGCACAGACCAAGCCGCTCGTCGCCTGCCAGGGGCTGACGAAGGTGTTCAAGGATTTCTGGTATCGCGATCGCGCACGTGCCGTGGACGGTGTCACGTTCGAGATCCGCGATCGCGAGATCTTTGGGCTTCTCGGGCCCAACGGGTCGGGCAAGAGCACGACCATCAAGATGCTGCTTGGTCTGCTCCGCCCGACGCACGGACGCCTGGCTGTGTTCGGCAAAAGACCCAGCGATGTCGCGGTGAAGAAGCGCATCGGGTACCTCCCCGAGGAGAGCTACCTCTACCCATTCCTCAACGCGCGCGAAACGCTCGATTACTACGCGAAGCTCTTCGAGCTCGACTACAAGACCCGGCAGCGCCGCGTTGATGAGCTGCTCGACATGGTCGGGCTCTCTGCCGCTCAGTTCCGCCAGGTTCGCGAGTACTCCAAGGGCATGCAGCGCCGGATCGGCCTCGCCCAGGCGCTGATCAACGACCCCGATCTGCTCATCTTGGATGAGCCAACGACCGGCCTCGACCCGATCGGCACTCGCCAGGTCAAGGATCTAATTATCCAGCTCGGGCGACGCGGCAAGACGATCCTGCTCTCGAGCCACCTACTCAGTGATGTTGAAGATGTCGTCGATCGCATGGTGATTCTCTACGGCGGCAAAATCCGCTCAGAGGGCGCACGCGATGAGCTGCTCCGCGTCCACGACAGAACCAGCATCGAGGCGGATGCCCTCGACGAGGGCACAATCGATGAGGTATCGCGCATCATCCGTGAGCGATCGGGTGGTGCCAAGGATGTGATCAGCGTTGAACGCCCGAGGCAGAAGCTCGAGCGGTTGTTCCTTGACATCGTTGAGGAGGCGCAACGCGAGCAGGCACAGACCAGCGGCGCAACACATGCTGGGGGTACAGCGGCGTTCCTGACCGAGGGCATCGACGAGGGCGACGCGCTGATCGATCGCCTGACCGCAGATGATCCTGAGCCCCCGGCGCAGACCTCAACGGCAGACCCGCACGAGGGTCAATCCTCGGCGCCGGAGCCCGGAGGAGCGGTCATCGACGATCTGCTCGCGGCCAGCGATGAACCCGCGCACGTATCGAGCTCATCCGAGCCGGCGCCACACAGCACAACCAGCGAGCCAGCGCCGCCACCCGCCGCACCCGACGTTGACCTGAGCGTGATCGATTCGCTCGTGTCGGATGAGCCCGATGGTGATCAGGAGAGGAAGGACGGCTGATGTCCTTCTCCGAGCGGCTCGCCAAGCTCGACCGCCTCCAGAAGACGAGAGGCTTCAAGATCGCCGCGACCATCGTCGTTGCGGCCCTATGCGTTGCCGCCGCCGCGGCCTATGCCGTCGTGGTCACGGGCCCGGCCCGCGAACGCATCGATGATCGCTACGCGTTCCTGGATCAGTTCCCGGCAGACGGTGCGGCACCCACGCCTGGCGCCGAAGCCGACGCCGAGTTCGAGCGCAGCGCGGAGGAGACCGACGAACTCGCCAGCGGTGCCGATGAGCGTCGGATCGAGGAGACCAGGGCCCAACAGCGTTCCGCAGTCATTCAGGCGCAGGAGATCACGGCAAATCTCCTCCGCGCCAGGCTCAACCCTTGGAACATCGTGCTGGCGGCTTTCGCGGTCGGGACGGTCGTCATCGCGGCGATCTGGCTGGGCCTCGGTCTGACCTATCTGGCGGTGAATGTCGGTCTCGCGATCTTCGTGGTCCCGCTTGCGTCGTTCGGTGCAACGCGCGACGCCGCGATCCTGATCGGCGGCGCCGGGCAGCTTGCGCTCGCGTTTGCGACCCTGCTCCGTGTCGGCGCGGCATCGCTCAGCGCATCACACCCGGTCACCGCGGTCGCGCGAACGGTGCTGAGCGAAGCGGTTCGGATGAAGCTCTCGGGTGTTTTCATCGTCCTTCTGGTGTTCGGCCTCGCCGGCCTCCCGACCCTGCTCGACAGCCAGGAAGAGCTTCGCTACCGCGTGCAGTCGTTCCTTCAGTACGCACTGGGCGGGACGTATGTGCTGGTCGCTCTGCTCACGCTGTTCTTCAGCGTCGCCACAGTTGCGTTCGAGCAGCGCGACAAGATCATCTGGCAGACCGTCACGAAGCCTGTTTCCGCGTGGCAGTACATCCTCGGGAAGTGGCTCGGGATCATGACCCTCAACGCCTGCCTTCTTGGTGTTTGCGGCGCGGGCATTTTCTTGTTCACCGAATACCTCCGCGCCCAGCCGGCGGTCGGCGAGCGGACCATGTATGACGCTGGCGAGACCGGCGCTATCAGCACCGACCGCTTGTCGCTCGAGACCCGCGTGTTGGTTGCTCGCCGCGTTGTGGTTCCCGAGCCGCCGATCCTGGCCGACGATCCGGAGTTTCTTGACGCCGCTCAGCAGCAGATCGAGCAGTTCAGGCTCGCCGACCCGGGGTTCGCTCCGACCAGGGCCAACGAGGTTGAGGCGATCGCGCAGCTCTATGAGGATCTCCGCCGCCAGAGCCGGGTCGTCCCGCCCGGAGAGATCCGTGAGTTCAGGTTCCCAGGACTTGGCGATGCTGTGGGCGATCGTGGTGTGATCCAGATGCGTTTCGCGATCGACGCCGGAACCAACCGGCCCGACGAAACCCTCCGCCTGACTTTCCTGTTCCCGAACCAGGCGCCGATCGTTCGTGAAGCTGCGCTGGGCTTCGGTCAGTTCATCACCATCGGCCCATGGACGGTGAACCCGGAGGACGGTGCGCTCTCGGTCGCGGTCTTCAACGGTGACATCCAGACTGGCGAGCGGAACCCGACCTCGGTGACCTTCCCCGATGATGGCTTCGAGGTGTCCTACGCCGTCGGCGGGTTCCGGGGCAACTTCCTTCGCGTTGTGGTGGTGCTCTGGGTGAAGCTCGGTTTCCTCGCGATGGTCGGCATCTTTACGGGTACGTTCCTGAGCTTCCCGGTCGCTGGGCTCATGACCTTCGTTCTTGCCTTCGCCGCCGAGGGCGCTGCCTACATCACAAGCAGTGTGCAGACCTATCAGATCAAGACCACTCAGGGCGAACTGATGCACTTCAACTATGTGATCGCGATGGTCGCTGAAGGGGTCGCCACGGTCTTCCTTCCATACGCAGAGATGAAGCCCATGAACCGATTGGTTGACGGGCTCGAACTCCCCTGGATAGACGCCGCCGCCGGGGCGGGCGTCATCGTTGGGTGGACCACGCTGCTGTTCGGATTGGCGATCTTCGCGATGAAGCGTCGGGAGCTGGCGACCTATTCGGGCCACTAACGCGGGACGAGCAAGTCCGGAGCAATGAGCGAACCGGCGGGGCGGTAGTGAACGTAGCCCTGGAGAGGAATGATGCGACGAGATTCGGCAGTCCAACTGGTGGCCGCGATCCTGCTCGTTGTGTTTCTGGGCAGCGCGGGTGTCAGCGCTTCAGCGGTCTCGGCGAGCGTCGGCGCGAACAAACTCAGCGTCACCATGCGCGCCGAGGAAGGCGATCCACCGCAGGTCGGCCTCGGCATCGCCATGGGAGCGTTCCGCGGGTTCTTCGTGAACTACCTCTGGATCCGTGCAAACCAGCTCAAGGAGGCGGGCCGCTACCACGAAGCGATGAACCTCAGCCGGGCGATCACGACGCTACAGCCCCGGTTCCCGCGGGTCTGGGCGTTCCACGCCTGGAACATGGCGTACAACATCTCGGTCACCGCCAACAACCCGGCAGAGCGTTGGGAGTGGGTTAACAAGGGCATCCGGTTGCTCCGCGACGAGGGCATCCAGGCCAACCCGAGCGAACTGCTGCTCTACCGCGAGCTCGCCTACATCTTCCAGCACAAGATCCAGGGCTACACCGACGATTCGAACCAGTATTACAAGCGTGCGATGGCCGCCGAGTGGACGTTCGTGCTGGGCAACCCACCTCCCCCGGGCCCCGATATGCGCGATCGGGATTACGCCATCGAGGCCTATGCCGGATGGATCGAGTCGATCGCCGACGCGCCGACTTCGGTGACGCGTGCCGCTGATGCCGATGAGTCCGTCGCCAGCTTGCTCCAAGAGCTCCGGGCCATCGAAGTCGAACCCGGCCTGGAACTGCTCGAACGCTACGAGGTGATCCTCGCGATCGAGCGCAGCGCTCGAGCAGAGCGCATCCAGGCCGAGATGGGTCCAAGGTATCTGCGTCAGACCGAGCTGATGGACGACCCGGCTTATGAAGACGCGTGGGACACCCTGATCCGCACGGTCCGGCGTCGGGTCCTGATAGAAAACTATCACATGGATCCCCGGCGGATGGCCCGCTACATCCGGAAGTTCGGCCCCATCGACTTCCGCCATCCCGCCGGGCACGGCGCCTACTGGTCGCACAAGGGCACCGAACTCAGTCTCCGCGTCGCCAATGAGCAGAACGCCGATGACCTCGATGTGGTGAATACCGATCGTGGCACGATGCACTCGCTCCAGGAGCTCTACCGGAGCGGCGAGATCTACTTCGATCTCCTGGGCTTCACGCTATTCCAAGAAGCCGAGCGCACGACATACGTTGCGGTGCCCAACGTCCACTTCGTTGAGAGCTACGGGATCGCACTCGAGGAGTCCGCGAACCGGGGTGGCATCTTCGAAGACCAATCCCGCCGCGGGTACACGCACAACAGCGCGGGTTACCAGAACTTCCTCGAGGATGTCGTCAGGCTTTACTACCGCCGAGGCGAGCGAGCGAAGGCCGAGGATTACTACCGCAAACTCCGCACATGGGAAGGACGCACGACAAACGTCCTACGCGATGAGTTCGCGGTCACGATGGACGAGTTCATCCAGAACCAGTTCAAGGATGAACGCTTCACCCAGCCCAGCGTCGCGGTCAGCGAGGTATTCGGTGCGCTCCAGGGCGCGTTCGCCAGCGGCCTGCTCGCCGGCGATACCGAGCTTTTCGACTCCCAGCTCGCCTTTGCGCGTGAGTTCCATGCGGGATTCATGGAGTATCACTTCCGCAACACCCCGGCGACGGGGGGCACGGCACGCATGGAGGTCATGGACCGCGACTTCCGCCTCGTTGCGGGCGAGGCACTCGCACGGTTCATCACGCTGATCGACCTGACGGACGCTGAGACCGTCTATCTCAACGCACCGGTTTCCCTGAAGCAGTTCGCATACGTTGCGCTACGTCAGGTCTACCAGGCTCCCCTTGATGCTGCGGTCGAACGCGGCGATCCGGGCGCGAGGCCCTTCGCGGACATCTTTCCGGAGCCGCCAGGAATCCCCGCGTTCCTCGATTACCTCGATCAGAAGATTGCTGAGCGTGAGAGCCGGCTGCGGATGGACGGTCGCTGAGCACTCACGAGGCGGTCAGTCGCTTTGCGGCCTCGCGGTAGCGTGCCAGTGTGCCCCCGATCACCTCCGAAGGCAGATCGGGGCCCGGATCGGTCTTGTCCCATGTCCCGGCATCAACGAGCGTCGAGAGATACTCGCGCACGAACTGCTTGTCGAAGCTCGCCTGCGCCTGGCCCGGCTCATAAAGGTCAGCGGGCCAGAACCTAGAGCTGTCGGGCGTCAGTGCCTCGTCGATCAGCACAGGCTCGTCTGGTGCACCCGGATCGATACCGAACTCGAACTTTGTGTCCGCGATAATGATCCCGCGCTCGAGCGCATGCGCTGATGCCTCCCGGTAGAGGCTGAGCGAGAGGTCGCGAAGCCTCGACATCAGCTCGCTCCCAACGGCGCTCGCCGCCGCCTCGAACGAGATGTTCTCGTCATGACCCTCTTCTGCCTTGGTCGCCGGCGTGAAGATCGGTTCGGGGAGCCGATCACACTGGCGGAGCCCCGGGGGCAGCTCAATACCGCAAACCGAGCCGGTGGCCCGGTAGTCCGCCCAGCCACCGCCTTCGAGGTACCCACGGACAACGCACTCGACGGGGACGACCTCGCACCGACGACCGATTGTCACGCGTCCAGTGAGCTCATCAAGCCCGGTGGAGGCCGTGAACGCCTCCCTGGGCACCTTTGAGGCGTCGGTGGAGATCAGGTGGGTGCGGCATAGATCCCGGGACTCAATCCAGCGGAGCCACCAGGCCGCGATCGAGGTGAGCAGGCGACCCTTTCCCGGGATCGGTGTTGGCAACACCACATCGAACGCGCTGATCCGGTCTGTTGCGACCATCAGCACACGTTCGGGCTCACCCGCTGTGATAAGCCGGTAGATGTCCCGCACCTTGCCGCGTCTGCCCGGAAGGTCGAGATCGGTCTCGAAAACCGCGGGGGCGTTTCCCGACTGATCCGCCTGTGCGGCTCCGCTCATGGATCCATCGTACGCGAGACCTGAACTCGGGCCGTCCATTAGGCTCAGGAGGCCCCCCGAGCGCTTGCCCGAGCGTCGCGAGTGGGAACAATCCCTCCTCAGGCCCTGCGACGGGGCCAGCCAGGCCCAACCAGCGGCGTCGGGGCGAACCCAGGACGCCGCGCTCAGGGAGCCCATACCGAGTGCGATTCGCGGTGTTTGAAAGCGACGGCCCGATCGACCAGGCCGCCCTCGCCCGGGCACACATGTTCGGGCCTCAGGGCGTGCCCGTTCAGGCTGATATCCGCTTCGAGTCCGGGCTGTTGGTCTGCGAGAAGGCCGCGGACGGCGCGGGTGGCCTGTGCCTGCCATTCAACCTCGATGCCTTGGGCGAGAAAGTCGGTGGTGGGCTCGGCACGCTGATGTGTGCGACCTGCCTGCTGCCCGACCGGCATGCGCCGTATCTGCTGACGCTTGAGCTCGCAAGACGCCGGATCATGAGCTTCCTAAACAAGCTTGAAGACTGGGGCTTGTTCGACGCGGCCGGCTCGGTCGATGGCGTTACTAAAGCACTCGAGACCTTTGAGAAGGCCCGCGCCACGTTCACACGCTCCCTGGTCGCTCAGAGCAAGGGCGACGGGCTGAATCCCGAGGCATCGAGCCTCGGCGCGACCTCCCTCGCACTCGCGATCGAGGCGGGTGAGCAGCTCTCACTCAGCGCTGCCCGCCGTGACCTACCCAAACGGATCCTGGGCCGCATGCACGCCGAGGCCGCGGACCATTTCAAAGCGATCCACGGCAAGCCGCCTCCGCCGGAGACCCCGATCATCTACCCCGGTGCACCGGGCGTCGTGCTTCCGGGTCGCCCCTTGCTGGGGGTGACCGTCGATCCCGCTCGGTTCGATTCCACGCAGCAGAAGGTGATCAAGGAGACGTGCGATTTCGTGTCTATCCCGATGCGATGGACCGACATGGAACCGACCGAGGGCCGGTACAACTTCAAGCCCACCGACAAGTGCATCGAGTGGGCGGTGCGCAAGGCGCGCATGCCGATCGTCGGGGGTCCCGTGATCGATCTCCGCCCTGGCGGCAGCCCGAAGTGGCTCCACGTCTGGGAGAACGACTACGAGACGCTGCGCGAGCTTGTGTACGAGCATGTCAAGCAGGTCGTCACCAGGTACCGTCGGACGATCCGCCGCTGGACGGTCGCCACGAGCCTGCATGTCAACAGCAACTTCCAACTCACCTTCGAGCAGATGATGGACCTGACACGGGTCAGCGTGCTGATCCTCCGAAAGCTCCATCCGCAGGCGAAGGTGCAGCTTGAGATCACCCAGCCTTGGGGAGAGTACTACGCGGAGCACCGCAAGAGCCTCCCGCCTCAGGTGTACGCGGACATGGTGCAGCAGGTCGGTATCGCGGCCGACGCGATCGGGCTCGGGATCCGGTTTGGGAGCAGTGACCCGGGCCAAGCGGCCCGCGATCTCCTTGGCTTTGCCGGCATGCTCGATCGCTTCGGCCAGCTCGAGCGGCCGATCGCGGTCACCTGCCTCGGTGTGCCGAGCGAGCCCGGCGCGACTCAGACGCCCAGCCCTGGCTCGTGGCGCGGTGGCTGGACGGATGTCAGCCAGGGCCACTGGCTTGCACGCGCTGCATCCATTGCGCTGAGCCGCCCTTTCGTTCACAGTGTGTGCTGGCAGGGTTTGGTCGATCCGCCCGAGTCGGGTACGAAGCCCGGCGGCGACATGGCCGCCGGTGGCCTGCTCCGATCGTCGGGCGAAGCGAAGCCCGCACTCGACGCGTTCCGCGCCGTCCGCATGGCGGTTCGGCGTGAGAGCGGGGCTCCACTCGAGAAGCTGCTGGGCTAAACTACGCTTCGCATCTTAGTTTGCGAGGAGCGGGGCATTCTGTGCCCGATCAGAAACAGCAGGACTGGACACGGGGACCCGCGAAGGCGGCCGCGGTCGCCGTGCTGGGGTTCGCCGGCGTCACCGGGCTCATCTGGTCCATCGCGACAAGGGGTGGACCGCTCCCGCCTCCGCCACCACCGGGGTCTGGCATCGTCGAGGGCCCGGCGCCGGACGAGCCGGCGCCGGTTCTGCTCATTGACCCGAATGTGGACGGAGCCGACCGCCTCCAGCTGCTACCAGGCATCGGCCCCGAACTCTCGGCTGGCATCATTCAGGAGCGGGAGTCTGGAGGTCCGTTCACAAGCGCCGAGGATCTCGAACGTGTGACGGGCATCGGCCCTCGTACCGTCGAGCGCATCGCGCCGCTGCTGACCTTCGGCGACGAGCCGGGCCTCCCGTCCGACTAAGCTCTCACGAGTCCATCCACGCGGCGAACCGCCTTGGTCGTGCGCCAAGGCGGCTCGCCCACCCGTGCGCCGAAAGGACACTTTCTGCCGAAGCAAGCCGATCAATACGCTGCAAAGCGCGATGCTTGGCTCGGTGAGGTCGCGCGATCCGGCGCGGTCCGGACGCTTGCCGATCGACTCGCGAAGGGCGAGCGTTCGGTCGCCCGTGGTCTGGCTGGCAGCAGCGGGTCGGCGCTGGCGTCCTCGGTCGCGCGCGAGCTATTGCGGCCTGTGGTCCTTATTCTCGCACACCTCGACGACGCCGATGAGGCCGTCGAAGAGCTCGAGAGCGCCGGAGTGTCCGCGGTCCGCCTCAGCGCCCCCGACCCAACGGGATCCAACCCCGAACTCCTCGCGGAACGCCTGGCTTCGGCGCGTGCTGTCGTTGATCTTGCCCGTGACGAGCCTTCTGTGATCGTCACTTCCATTCAGGCGCTCATGCACGCGCTGCCGCCCATCGACGAGTTCGAGCAGATCCAGCGCATCGTTCGGCCTGGCGAGCGGCTCGATCCGCAGGAACTCGCGAGGTGGCTCGCCGAGGGCGGGTACGAGCGGCACGACACCGCCGAAGAACCGGGTCAGTTTGCGGTTCGGGGTGGCATCATCGACGTGTTCGCTCCCGGGGCACCCGAGCCGGTCCGCCTCGATTTCTTTGGCGACGAGCTCGACAAGCTCACCGCCGTGGATCTTGAGACGCTCGGTTCAGACCGGGCCCTCGACGCTGCAGAACTGACGATCGTCGATCCCGGCAAGCGGATGGTGGATCTTGCGAGGGTGCCACCTGTGGACCTGTTGCCGGTGAGCGCGCCCGTCCTGCTCGTCGAGACACTCGAACTCGTTGAGCAGGCACGAGGCTGGTTCGAGCGGGCGACCGAGCCCGCTGGGCTCCTTGGCCCGCCCACAGTACTCGCTTCGCTTGAGCAGCGCAGTGCCGGTCTCGCCGAGATAAACCAGTACTCCCCAGGTGCTGACGCCGCGGGCGAGCCGGTCGAGCTGCCCGTCCAGCCTCTCGGTGGCTTTAACACCGACGCCAGCGAAGCGATCGACGAGCTCCAAAAGCTCTGTGCATCCAGCGATGTGCTTGTGTGTTGCCAGAACCAGGGCGAGGCCGATCGCTTCCGTGAACTCGCCGAGGGCACCGACGCGATGTGCTCTGTCGCGTATGTCCACCGCGGGTTTATCTGGTCCGAGCCTGGCGCCCGTCCGTACGCCGTGATCCCGTACCACGAGCTGATTGGGCGTTTCACCACGCGCCGCCGGGTTCAACGCCTCAGGGCCGGGCGGGCGATGGACACCTTCCTGGGCTTCGCGCCGGGTGACTTCGTCGTGCATGCCGATCACGGCATCGCCAAGTTCATCGGGCTCCAGATCATGCGCCCCGAGCGGCTCAGTGCGAACGCCGCGAAGCCGACAGGTCCCAAGGACAAGACCAAGGAGCCTGATCCTGCGGAGTTTCTGACGCTCGAGTTTGCGGGTGGCGGCAGGCTCCACGTCCCGTGCACTCAGATAGATCTGGTCCAGCGGTACGTCGGTGGCTTCAGCGGCAAGCCCCCGCTAAGCACGCTGGGCGGTAAGCGATGGCAGGGTCAGAAGGATAAGGTCGCCGAGAGCGTTCGAGATCTTGCTGCCGAGATGCTCCGCGTCCGTGCGGCCCGCGAGCACACGCCGGGCGTTCAGTACCCGTCTGACACGAAGTGGCAGACCGAGTTCGAGGCAGAGTTTCCCTATCAAGAAACGGACGATCAGCTCGCGAGTCTCGCCGAGATCAAGCGCGACATGACGAGTGCCCGACCGATGGACCGCCTGCTGTGCGGCGATGTCGGCTTTGGTAAGACCGAACTCGCGATTCGCGCGGCATTCAAGGCCGTCGAGTATGGCCGGCAGGTCGCCGTGCTCGTCCCGACGACGGTGCTCGCCGAGCAGCACGAGCGGACCTTTCGCAGCCGCTTCGCTGACTATCCCTTCAAGGTCGAGAGCCTCAGCCGCTTCAAAACGGCTAAGGAGATTAATGATGTACTCGCGCGACTTCGGAAGGGAATGGTCGATGTCGTCATCGGCACCCACCGTCTGCTGAGCAAGGATGTCCGATTCAGCGACCTCGGGCTCGTTGTCGTTGATGAAGAACAGCGCTTTGGCGTCGAGCATAAGGAAAGGCTGCTCCAGCTCCGAGCAACAGTGGATGTCCTGACCCTGAGTGCAACCCCGATCCCTCGCACGCTCCACATGTCGATGTTGGGACTGCGCGATATATCGAGCCTGACCACGCCTCCAGCGGATCGCCGCGCGGTGGTGACGGAGGTCATCCATTTCAACAAGCGACGCATTAGATCCGCGATCGAGCGCGAGCTGGCACGCGAGGGACAGATCTACTACGTCCACAACCGTGTTCACAACATCCTGCGTGTGCGTGACGATATTCAGACGCTCGTTCCAGATGCCCGCATCGTCGTCGGGCACGGCCAGATGCCACCCAAAGAGCTTGAGCAGGTCATGCTTGCCTTCATGCGTCGTGAAGCCGATGTCCTGCTCTCGACCACGATTATCGAGAGCGGCATCGATATCCCGACGGCGAACACGATGCTGATCAACGATGCCGACCGGTTTGGCCTTGCAGATCTTCACCAGCTACGAGGACGGGTGGGGCGGCACAAGCACCGTGCATATTGCTACCTGCTTCTCCCTCCCGACCGTCCGATCCGAGAGGTCGCTCGGAAACGGCTCAAGGCGATCGAGCAACACAGCAGCCTTGGCTCCGGGTTCAGAATCGCGATGCGCGATCTGGAGATCCGTGGCGCCGGCAACCTGCTCGGCGCGGAGCAGTCGGGCCACATCGCCACCGTTGGGTACGACATGTACTGCCGTCTGCTCGAGCAAGAGGTCAAGCATCTCAAGAACGAGCAGGTGACCGCCCCGCCCAGCGCAACCGCGGTCGAGTTGGGCCTCAGCCCGGGGATTATCCCAAGGCCATTCATCCCGAACGACCAGCGGCGGATGGATGCGTACCGCCGTATCGCCACAGCGCGCGATTCGGAAGGGCTTCAAGGCGTTGAGAGCGATCTCGTCGCGGCGTACGGCGACTTGCCGAAGCCGGTTGAGCACCTGCTCCGCGTTGCGCGACTCCGAGCCGCGTGCGCAGCGGTGGGGGTGAAGGCCGTCTCGATCCGACCACCCGATGTTGTGTTCCGCTGCGAAGATGGTCCTCGTGTTACCGGAGCCCTTGCCGGCATCAAAGGCACCGTCAAGGCTTTGCCGCCGAAGAGTCACGACTCCGCGGCCGAGGTCTATTGGCGTCCGCCAGCCTCGTATCTGGAGGGCGGGTCGTTGCTCTCAGTGCTGCTCTCGCGCCTCTCCGCTTGACGCTTGTACATCGCGCGGAGTTGCCCGTGGGCCATCGGATGGCTCGGGCGACCGGTCTCACGGACAAACACCCGCTCCATACCGATCGGCGAAAGCATGGCGTGCAGCAGTTCTTCGTGGATCTGATGCGGGTGCATCTCATCCACCGGGGCACCCACGTCCACGAGCAGCCAGAGCAGGCCGCCTGGGCGAAGCACACGTGAGACCTCGCAGCACACCTCCGCCGGGTCGTTCACATGGTCCAGCATGTTGTCGCACACAACCAGATCACAGCATCGCGCGGGCAGCGGAAGCCGTTCGGCTCCGGACGCGATCGGCACGAACGAACCCCGGTCATCGAGGATGCCCGAACTGCGATAGCCCTCAACGAGCGGATCGATCATCACAGCCGACCGCCATGTGCCGAGTGCAACGAACGGCCGCGGCCCCCCGCCGAGTTCGATCACATCGCACCGCGCCGTCCAGGCATCCAGGTCTGGAACCGGCCCGCCCTCCGCTTCGGTGAGTGCGAGCCGCAGAGCGTCGCGCCGCTCGGCCTGCCATCCATCGAAGCGTTCGGCGAATCCTCCCGCACCTGGGGATTTTAGTTCCCGCAACCAGTAGGCGAGTTCTCCCCGAAAGCGCTCGGTCTGGAAACGATCAACCGATCCATCTGGTCTGACACAGCGGCCCGCGGGGCCGCCCCGCCAGACCGCCGCCCCGGCTCCGCTCCATCGCTGCTCGACCCAACTCAGACGGGTGATCGTTTCACCCCATAGAGGATCGCCGTCGGTCAGAAGCCTGTCGGATATGGTGGACTGGCTGGGGATCATAAAGCCTTGTTGGGCACTAAGATAACGTGAATATGGTGCCGAATGCCCCGTGATCGGGCACACCGAGAGCGACCTCCGCAGAGGTCAACCCTAACGTCAAGGCTACGGCCACTCTGAAACGAGCGGCCTCACTTGGTGGCGAGAGGTCTCAAGCGTGCAGTATGAGCCGCGACAGCCTGACCCTGTGGATCCCTCCGGCGCGGGTCCGTTTTCGCGTCAGGTCGGCGGCGTCGAGGGCGCTCAGCGGCACGCCCTTGAGGACAAGCTCGCGCTGCTTCGCCGCCGGCTTATCCGCCAGGCGACTCTCGCGACCGGCATGCTCGAGACTGCACTCGAGTCGCTCTGGAGTCTCGACGCCGCGCTTGTCGCTGAGGTCCTTCGCCGGGACGATCAGATCGATCTTGAAGAGGTACTCCTCGAAGAAGCATGCTTCGAGCTGCTCGCCCTTCAGAAGCCGTTCGCTCGCGATTTTCGTGGGATCACGTTCATCCTGAAGGTAAACGGCGACGTCGAGCGTGTTGCTGATCATGCGTGCAGCATCGCGAAGAGCGCTCGGAAACTGAGCGGGGGCTCTGAGGTCTGTTGGCCTACAGCTTTGCGTGAGATGGGAGAGCGTGTCCCGATGCAGTGCCACGCGCTGCTGCGCGCTGTCGTTGCCGAGGACATCGAACAAGCGCGGGAACTAGTGCTTGGTGACAAGACCATCGACAAGCTCGACAAGCAGCTTTTCCGCGAGTGTGCGGCTTTGATCGAGCGCGATCCGAGCCGAGCCGAGCAGGGGCTCCGCATCGCCCGCATCGGGCGTGACTTAGAACGGATCGGCGACCTCATGGCGAACATCGCCGAGGATGTGGTGTATCTCGCTACTGGCACCATCATCCGGCACGAGAAGCGCAAGCAAGGCCCCCGCCCTGCCTGAGAGGATTGGTTAGTTCGAGCGCCCGAGTTTTACGACTCGGGTCTAAACTGCTTGTTTGCTTGGCGTTGTAGGCTGAAAGCAAAAAAGAAACCGGCCCGCTCCGAAGAGCGGGCCGGTTAGAGAGATCTTTCGGTTCATCTTCCCGGTGCGTTGCCGAACCGGTATCCACGGCGTTCCCAAGGGAACAGTGTGGGCGAGAGTGAGCTCACGTACTCGCCGCGGGTCGCCCCGCAGACACGAGTCTAAGGAAATCCCTTAGAAAGGAGGTGATCCAGCCGCAGGTTCTCCTACGGCTACCTTGTTACGACTTAGTCCCAGTCACCGATCTTGCCGTAGGCACCCCTGAACCGAGGCGACTTCGGGCACTACCGGCTTCCATGACTTGACGGGCGGTGTGTACAAGGCTCAGGAACGTATTCACCGCAGCGTAGCTGATCTGCGATTACTAGCGATTCCAACTTCATGCAGGCGAGTTGCAGCCTGCAATCCGAACTGGGGCGTGGTTTTTGCGATTTGCTCCATCTCGCGATATCGCGTCGCTCTGTCCACGTCATTGTAGCACGTTTGCATCCCTGGACGTAAGGGCCATGAGGACTTGACGTCATCCCCACCTTCCTCCGGTTTGACACCGGCAGTCTCGCTAGAGTACTCGCCATAACGCGTTAGCAACTAACGATAGGGGTTGCGCTCGTTAAGGGACTTAACCCGACACTTCACAGCACGAGCTGACGACAGCCATGCAGCACCTGTGTACGTTCCACCCGAGGGCGTGGCTCTGCTTTCACAGAGTTAATCCGTACATGTCAAACCCAGGTAAGGTTCTTCGCGTTGCCTCGAATTAAGCAACATGCTCCACCGCTTGTGTGAGCCCCCGTCAATTCCTTTGAGTTTTAGCCTTGCGACCGTACTCCCCAGGCGGCACACTTAACAGTTTTCCTTCGGCCGGGACGGTGTCAGAACCGCCCCGACCTAGTGTGCATCGTTTACGGCGTGGACTACCAGGGTATCTAATCCTGTTTGCTCCCCACGCTTTCGTGCCTGAGCGTCAGGACAGGCCCAGCTGACCGGCTTCCCCATCGGCGTTCCCATGAATATCTATGCATTTCACCGCTCCACTCATGGTTCCGTCAGCCCCTACCTGCCTCAAGCCCGGCAGTTCACCCTGCAGTTCCACGGTTGAGCCGTGGGATTTCACAAGATGCTTGCCGGGCCGCCTGCGCACGCTTTAAGCCCAGTGATTCCGATTAACGCTCGGGCCCCTCGTATTACCGCGGCTGCTGGCACGAGGTTAGCCGGCCCTTCCTCTGGGACTGTTCGTTGGTACTAGTCCCTGACAGTGGTTTACACGTCGAAGACGCTTCATCCCACACGCGGCATTGCTCCGTCAGGCTTGCGCCCATTGCGGAAGATTCGTCGCTGCAGCCTCCCGTAGGAGTCCGGGCAGTGTCTCAGTCCCGATGCGGCGGGTCATGCTCTCACACCCGCTACCCGTCTTCGGCTTGGTGAGCCGTTACCTCACCAACAACCTGATAGGACGATCGCCGCTCCCGAGGCGCCATAGCTTTCCTCCGTAGAGCACATGGGGTATTACTGCCGGTTTCCCGACGCTATCCCCCACCTCAGGGTACGTTCGATCGCGTTCCTCGCCCTTTCGCCACTGTCCCCCCGAAGGGTTCTCGTTCGACTTGCATGCTTTAGCCATGCCGCCAGCGTTTAATCTGAGCCAGGATCAAACTCTTCAATTGATTGCCTAAGCGTCCGCTCTGCCCTCAAAGTGGCATCGCGGTCAATTTCAAGTTGAAACTGGTGAAAGCTGGCCAAGCAATGATCCAGACCCGGAGGGTCTGACTCAGGCAAGGCCAGCCGTCGACTTGGGTTGGGATCGCTCCCAACCACCGCCGGCCGGCTAGACCGACGGATTTGTTCTCCCGCGAGCCCCGGACGGGGCCGGTGAACATGCTCACGGGAACGCGGGATGTGAAGACCCCGCGTAGCTTGCGAAAATATGGCATCCGATCGGCCCTCCCGGGCTGCGTCGTTCAACGCTGATCGGTGCCCCGTATTCTCGCGGGCAGACAATCACCACTTGTCAAAGAACGGAGGCCGAGGCTGGCAACCGCGTGTCCGCGGGACCCACCAGATCCCGGCCGGCTGCCCCATGGGGGCAAGAGACGAGTCTAGCCCAGAGCCCGACGCGGTCAAGCAGTCGTCCATTTTTCTCAGCGTCACGCCCCCGAATCGGCGAGAACTGCGCCACCAAGACCGCCCGAGCGCGCCCGTCGGCGTGCGGGGTCCGGCGTAGTCGCAAGAACGCAGGCCCATACCGCCGGTGTTTCAGAAGCAGAGCGTTTTGGTAACCCCTCAACAAGGGCCCTGCAGCACTCGTGCAAGGTCGAGCCCGTCGTCCGGACATCATCAACAAGCACCACCACCCGAGAGCCCATCGGCCAAACCTGCGTCCGCCGGACCCGGCCGCGGATATTCCGGGCCCGGGCACTCGGCGTCACGCTGGTCTGCGTCGGACCGCCACGCTTCGACAGCAGGGGCTGATACAGACACCCCGAGGCGCGGGCCACTCCGCGCGCCATCACCGCGGTGTGGTCGATCCCGCGGAGCAGCCGCCGCAGCGGCGGCATGGGCACCGGCACGACAACCGCCGCTCCGGGCTCGACGTCGGCATCCGCCAACGCAGACCGCAACCGCTCGCCGAGCTTCTGTCCCAGCCGGTCGCCTTCGCGGCGCCACCGGCCGTACTTGGTCTCGAGGATCGCGTCTCGCAGTGCGCCATCGTATTCGCCGAGGCGGATGACTCGCTCCCAGGCGAGCGACTCCACTCGGCAGCCCGCACATCCCGGCTCGTCGGGGGTCACCTCCTCCGGCGTGACCGTCCGGCCGCAACGCGGGCACGCCGAGCTCTCTTCCAGGATCCATGCCGATTCGGGCACGCGTTCCGCCACGGGTGCCTGCCCGCCGAGCAGCGCCGCGTCCAACTCGCGAACGATGCCGCCGAATCCGCGCCTGCGCCTGCCTTGCCGCCCAGAACCGTGTCCGCTTGCTGACGACGATCGGCCGGGAGCCGCGCCGGTGGGTACATGGCTTCGAGGGGTCTTCACTGCGGGAGCCGTCGCCCCGGTGCTCTCCGGATGATCCCCGTCGGGCTCTGCCGGAGCCTCGACGGGCGGCCAGCGGAACGGGCCCGGCTCGCTCACGCTCCACCCTCGGCGCAGCCGGCGAGTTGCTCCCGGAGGAAGGCCGCCCTGGCCGAGCGGATTTCTTCGTCTGTGATCGGGCCGACCGCTCGGCGAAGGTGCTCGGGCTGCACCAAGAGCGTCAGACGCGTCGAATCCGTCAGCGACAGCCCGTCCACGAGCCCGAGCGCAACACCGAGCCGCAGCTCGCTGAGGCGCTGCATCGCCTCGGCCGCCGCGAGCCGCCGCGCGTGCCGGAGTGTGCCAAGCGCCCGGAAGACCGTGTCCTCTGTGATCGATCGGCGCGTTTCGAGCAGCCGTCGCCGCGCTAGCCGCTCGTATTCGATGATCCGCGGGACGATCGTCGAGAGCAGCGATTCGAGCAGCAGCGCTTCGGACGACCCTAGCGTCGTCTGGTTCGAGAGCTGGTAGAACTCGCCGGGGTTGTCCGAGTCCTCGCCCCAGAACCCCCGGATCGCCAGCGACATGTCGGCCGCGGCCCGCCTGACCTTGTCGATCTCCCCGAGCAGCCGCAGCCCCGGCAGGTGAAGCATTACCGAGCAGCGGATGCCCGTGCCGACGTTGGTCGTGCACGCGGTCAGGTACCCGAACCTCGGGTGGTACGCGTAGTCGACGCACGACTCGATGGCATCGTCGAGCGCGTCGATCGCCTCGGCCGCCTCGCCCAACGCGAGCCCCGGCTCGATCACCTGGATACGCAGGTGGTCCTCTTCATTGACCATGATCGAACGCCGCTCGCTGGGAAGCTCTAGCAGCAGCGCCCGCGGGTCCTGCCCACCGGCGGACGGCGGCACCTTGCGGCCGCGCGCGTGCTGCGGCGAGATCAGGTGCCGCTCTACCAAGAGATCCCGCACGCTCCGGGGCGACGCATGCAGATCGAGCCACGCGGCCCGGCCCGGATCGTCGCCTTGGCTAGGCACGAGCGCAGGCCTGACACGGTCACGAACGATCTCCAGAACCGATCGGCGGTCGTCCACATCGGCCAAGCCAGCGAACCGGAAGCCCGCGATGTTCCTGGCAAGCCGCACGCGGCTCGAAAGCACAACATCGGTATCCCGGCCCTCGCCGATCCACGGCGCGTGACGGCCATCAAGAGGGAGCCCGGGCGTGTCACCGTTGCTGTGCGAAGCCGCGGACATCAGCCGGCCTCGTCGGGCGATGGATCAGCGTGCGTGTGCGACTGCACGGCAGAGCGCAGACGCTCGAGCTCATCGCGAAGCAGCGCCGCCTGCTCGAACCGCTCGCTGCGGACCGCCGCCGCGAGCTGCTCTGCGACCCGCTCGATCTTGTCGGCTCGCTCGCGAGCCTGACCGAGAACCCGCGCGATCGCCTCACGCGTCTCCGACGGGCCCGCATCGGCGCGGTCCTGCAGCGCCGCATCGAGCAGCCGCTTGGGAACCTTGCCGGTATGGTGCGTCGCCCCATCGTGCGCCCGCGAGAGAACCGGGCCGAGCCGGTCGGTGAACGCGTCGTAGCACGCCGGGCAGCCCAGCCGCTTGCTCTCGCGGAAGGCCTGGAAGGTCATGCCGCAGCGCGGACAGGCCGAGTCTGAAGGCGTCGGCTCGCTCCTGCCGCCCGCACCGCTCTTGAGCAGCCCGACCTCAGAGGCGCACGACTCGCACATGTGCTTGTAGACGTACGAATCCCCGACGAGCAGCACCTCCTCGACGGTGGCCTCTTTGTCGCAGTGATCGCACTTCATGACCGCGCCCTCGCTCGGAGTCTATCCGAGACGCGGCGCGGGCGCAAGCGGTCCGTTCGGGGTCTTAGCCGGTCTGCTGATCGCGCTGCTGGCGGGTGTAGCCGTACTTCCGCTTGAGCGGCTTGACGACCAAGCCCGATTTGATGGCGTTGGTCGAGACCCGGACACGCTTGGGTGTGCCGTCGATGATCGCCGTGACCTTCTGGAGGTTGGGCTTGAACTTTCGGCGGGTCACGCCCGTCGTCTTCAGACCGAAACCGCCCTTGGAGATCCGCTGACCGCCGTACGCCTTGGTCTTCCCGAAGGTCGACTT
Organism: Planctomycetota bacterium; assembly: GCA_039186605.1. Lineage (GTDB taxonomy): Bacteria > Planctomycetota > Phycisphaerae > Phycisphaerales > UBA1924 > JBCCZZ01. The sequence goes on from JBCCZZ010000012.1 coordinate 115,012, forward strand.
CTTGCCCGTGAAGTGGCACTCGTACGGCATCGCTGCGTCCTCACTCGGTAGGCCGATCGTGGCAGATCGGGGCAGGGTGGCTGACCCGCCGCGGTTGTGCGGGCTTCGATCGTAGCCCGCCCTAGCCGCTGAATCGCGGCCACGGCTCAGCCTCTGGTCAGATTCTCGCGGGTCAGCAGCAGTTCGAGCGTCTGGCCAACGAGGTCGATCTCCCGCGGCTTGAGCGAACCGAAGAACGGCAGCGCGATGGTCCGCCCGGCGATTGACTCCGCGATCGGGCAGTGGCCCAACGAAAAACCGAACCGCTCGACATACGGCGGCTGGAGATGGATGCAAGGGAAATACGGCGCGGCGCCGATGTCGTGGGCCCGCAGCCCTTCGATGATGCGGTCGCGTTCCTCGGGGCCGTAGTCCGCGGTCAGCCGGATCACGAAGACGAACCACGAGGGCTCGCTGCCGGGAAGCACGGTTGGCAGGATCACGTCCCGCACACCCGCCAGGCGCTCGATGTACGCAGTCGCCACCCGCTGACGCCGATCGATGATCTCGTCGAACCGCTGCATCTGGCCGACGCCGATCGCCGCGGCGACCTCACTCATACGGAAGTTGAAGCCCACGCGGTGGTGCTGGAGCCAGGCGCCCAGCCTGCGCTCGGCGGGCGTGTCGGTGGCCAGCCCGAAGCCGTCGCGCCCCTGGTTGCGCAGCGAACGGGCCATGTCGGCCAGCCAGGTGTCGTCGGTGACCAGCATGCCGCCTTCACCGGTGGTGATCTGCTTGTTGGGGTAGAAGCCGAAGGCCCCGGCGCGCCCGAACGAGCCGCACGGCCTGCCCGCCACCGTCGCGCCAAGCGCCTCGCAGGAGTCCTCGAGCAGCAGGATCTCGTGCTTGGCCGCCAGCTGGGCATAGCGGTCCATGTAGGCGGGGTTCCCGAACGCTTCGACCGCCATGATCGCGCGGGTGCGCGGCGTTATCGCCGCCTCGATCTTGGCAGGATCCATATTGAGCGTCTTCGGGCAGACATCCACAAAGACGGGCGTCGCGCCGACGAACAGGATCGGGTTCGCCGATGCGATGAAGCTCAGCGGCGTCGTGATGACCTCATCGCCGGGGCCGATGCCAAGCGCATGCATCATGATGTGGAGCGCCGAGGTGCCCGAGTTGGTCGCGACGCCGTGCGCGCACCCGGACTTCGACGCCACCAAGGTCTCGAACCGCTCCGCCATCGGCCCGAGCGCGAGCCGGCCGGAACTCAGGACGTCGTCGACCAGGGATCGCTCGAGCGGTGAGATGTCGGGCCTGCTCAGGGGGATCGGTTCAAACGCGCTCATCGTCCGCCGAACGTCCCTTGGCCCGCGGCGGCACGAACCGCGTGCGTGAGCGAGTCGGCAAGCTGGCCGATCGTCTGGCCGTCACACGGCACACCGAGCTCGACGAGGTCGCTCATCTGACCGCTGACGCGTTGGTGCGCGGTGATGACCGTCGAGTGGTTGCGCTTGCCGATCGCCCGAGCGATGTCCGGATAGCTCATCGAGGTCAGCCGCTTGCACAGCACAGTGATCATCGCCCGCGCGAGCACGACCCGACGGTGCCGCCCGGACTTGCCCAGCTCCATCGGTTCGATACAGAGCGCATCGCAAACGACTGGCTCGATGTCTTCATACGACACGAGGCGGTTCGGGGGCGCTTGCCCGGAGCCCGCGGCGCTGAACAACCGCTCGATGGTGTCGGCCGTCAACACCCCGGCCGCATGACCCGAAGTCTCAGCTAGCGCCGAGAGCCGTGTCAGCAGGCCCTCAACATCACGGACCGAGAGCCGCTGCTGCTCGGCACGCGCCGCGAGGAACGCCGCTGCATCACCGGCAAACCGTAAGCCACGACGGGCGGACAGCACCGGCACCAGTCGTTCGAGCATCCCCCGATCGGGATGCTCGACCGTGAAGACCATGCCCGAGACGAGCCGGCTGGTCAGCGCCTTGTGCATCTCTGCGATGCGGTGCGGGTGCTCATCGCTGGCCAGCACAAGGCGGCTGCCGTCGAGGTCGATCGAATCGAGAGTGTGCAGCAGCTCGACCTGTGTTGCGTTCTTCTTCGAAAAGAAGTGGACATCGTCGATGCAGAGCACATCGAGGCCCCGGTGCTTCTTCCGGAACGCGTCCGGGTTGCCGTGCTGGATCGCCTGGATGTACTCGTTGGTGAACGACTCGGCCGATACGCACCGGACCTTGGCTCCCGGCTCCAGCTCGCGGACCCTGCGGGCGATGCCCCGGAGCAGGTGCGTCTTGCCGTTGCCGCACGGCCCGTGCACAAGCAGCTGACGGAAGCCGTCCTGCGTGCCGTCGATCAATCGCAGCGCTGCGTCGTACGCCAGACGATTCGGCTGACCGACGATGAGCCGGTCCAGGTCGTAGCGATCCTCGCGAACCGCAGCTTGCTTCTTTGCCCGGCGCGGGGCTTCAGCCTGCGAAGCCTGTGTTTCTGCGGGAAGAGCTGTCTCAACGCCCTCGAAACGCTCCGGCTGCACCGAGGTCGTTACGGTGCCCGACTGGCCGGTGACATCGAACAGCAGCTCGCGAAGCTGCTGCATGAACCGCCGCTCAATGAGCCCGGCGTGGAACGGGGTGGGAACAACGAGCAGCAGCGAGCTTCCGTCGAGGATCACCCTCGCATCGCGGACGAAGTATCGCTCGACACGGTGCGGACCGATCGCTTCGCCAAGACGGTCGAGCAACTCGGCGACGATCGTGTCGCTCGTGCGGTCCGTGGGCGTGACAGATCGGGCTGGCGTTGTTGCTGCGTGAGTCGGCCCAGCGATGGGTGCTGCGGTCGGGTGCTTCGGTGGGCGCGGCTTGGCCTTGGCGCGGAGCGCGGTGGCTCGGAGCGCGTTGGGCCGTCGGGTGCTGCGTGTCGACGGCATGTCGCCGGAGCCGGCCCCAGCAGACTGCCCGGCTGAGCGACCGGGGCTGCGTGCCTTGGCCTTGGCGTGTGTCCCACCCGGAGAGGGGATGTCGGTTTCGTCGTGTCGAGTGGTTGAAGCCGTGGAAGCCGAGGTGTCGTCATGCAATCGGCGAGTGGGCGTCTCCAACGCTCTTTCCCCTTCCAGGCATCAGTCTCGCATGCGTCGGCCGCAGCACGAACGAACCTCGTGCGTGGCCGAAGCCACCCTCCTCCGGAACCCCGTGGCATTCTGCGTCCCGCAGCGATGCGTTGGAGCACAGCGACACGTCAACGATTCATCTGCGACCGCAGAGCGATAGCTCAAACATGCCAGCGTGCGGGTTCGCCCCGTTTCGCATCACGCGTCGGCACAGCCCTCCGGTGCAGATTGAATCCCGGTCGTGTCACGGACGCGATCCATGCGTCGGCCGGGAGAACCCGGCGTTCGCAGGCGTTCGCCCGCGAGGAGCTAGCTTAGGGCGTCGCCGGACGGTCAGCAATGGGCTGCTGCTCGCCCGAATCGTATGAACCGCGATGCGGTGCGCGCAACGGGCGATTCGTCGCTCAAAAAATTTTGCCGAGGCTTTGCATTCAGGATCGATCCACAGCGCGTCCATGCTTCATCACCGATCCGGACGCGGCGTGCGACGCTCCGGAACGGTTCGAGACGAAAGCAACTCGTGCGGAAAACTCGCGGAACCCCGCGTTCTTGTATAAGGCCCACGCGGGCGTGTTGCGGCGGTCGACCGCGCACACAATCCGTTGGCACGACGCGTGCGCCGCCACACGGAGCGAGGCGCTCAGCAACTGCTTCGCCAGCCCGCGCCCGCGCGCAGCCGGTGCAAGACCCAGATAGACCAATTCCGCTGAACTGGTTTCCGGAACAAGACTTACCAGTGAGCACCCGATCGGTTCGCCCTGCTCGGTCAGCAGCAGCCAGTTCGTTGGGTCGAAGACGCCGGTGGCCTGATGGCTGTCGATGATGTCCTCGGTGGCGCGCAGGCCGCAGAGCCTTGGACAATCCAGCGTGCCCTCGTAGCTGGCTTCCAGCGCGATATGCAGATCCGCGCGGTCGCCCGAACTGTGTTCCAGGCTCGCCATGGCCCGCGCGGCGACGCCCTCCGGCCAGTGCGGCTGAGGGAGGCCGCGGTCCGCAACCTCCATCGCACGTTCGAGATACGCCAGATCTCCGACGTGCTCGAAGCCAGAACGCCGGTAGGCATCGACCGCCCAGGCTTCCTCAGCGCTGGGCAGGGCTTGAGCCAGCACGATCTCGGGCGGGCTGCACGAGGCTCCGGCCGCATCGATCACGGCCGCTCGGTCCGCAAGATCCTGCTCTCGCTCGCCCCCCCGGCCGATCGGACCGGTGACCAGCAGCATCGCCGTCCTCCCGGGCCCCGGGACGGCCAGGCAGGCCTGGCGGACCCACGGCTCCCGCCCCTGGGCTGTCTCGACGAGACCGAATGCCCGAGACAGGTCGAGCCCCGCCTTGCGGCAACCCGTAAGGAACTGCTCGGCGGTCGTGCGCCGGTGCGGGCCGGTACCGGGCATCATCCGTGAGACCGCCCGCACGAGCAGTTCGCCGGATAGACGGGTGATCGCAGGGTTGGACGGTGGATCGTTCACGCTGGGTTGCTGGTCGCCGGTCCCGTCGCCGTCACGCCTATCATCCGGATACCGCGGCGGGGTGCCGGAACGGCTCGCGGAGGATAGGACAACCATGCAGATGCGGTGTGCCAAACGATCGGCGTCGGTCCGCGCCCTCACGGGTGTGCTTACGCTCGGGTCGCTCCTTCTCCTCGGTGGGATCGCGGGCGCGTTCGCCCGACCGCCCGAGCCTGACCCCCTGCCTCAGCGTTGGGAACTCGTGCTCGACCTGGGCCCGATGCGTTTGATCACGATTGATGTTCCCGGCGTCGGACCGCAGCCTTTCTTCTACCTGACCTACCGGGTGACGAACAATTCGGGTCAGGACCTCCAGTTCGCGCCGATCTTTGATCTGGGCAACGAGGATGGCGATCTTGTCCGTGGCGGCGTGGATGTCTCGAAGTATGTCCGAGACTATCTCGATGACCTGCTCGACAACCCGCTGCTCGAGGACCAGATCTCGATCATCGGCCCGATCCTGCAGGGCCGGGAGAACGCCAAAGACGGCCTGGTGATCTGGAGGGCTGTTGACCTGGATGCTGACGAGCTGGCCCTGTATGCCGCGGGCTTCAGCGGGGAAACCCAGATCGTTTCATTTACAGACCCCGAGTCGGGCGAGCCCGTCGAGCTGACCTTCCGCAAGACCTACATGGTTCGGTACGCGACACCTGGCACGATCGCCGGCCGGGGTTCAAGGCCGCTCGAGGTCGAGACTCAACGCTGGATCATGCGGTAAGAGGTCCCTAGGATCGCAGCCGCACACGCACCGAGGAACACGCCATGGCACACAAGAAGGGACAGGGCTCGACCCGGAACGTCCGCGACTCGAACCCGCAGTATCGGGGCGTGAAGCTGTACGGCGGCCAGGTGGCCAAGCCAGGCGCCATCATCGTGCGTCAGTGCGGGACCAAGTTCCTCCCAGGCTTCTTGGTCGAGCGGGGCAAGGACGACACGCTGTACAGCGTGGGCCTCGGCAAGGTTGTGTTCCGTGGCCGGACCGTGCACGTCGATCCGCTGGATCCGGACACACCGCGTCCGAAAACGCTCCGCGACTTCGTAGCCTCGCGACAGGCTGCGGCTGCGAACTGAGCGTCCGAGACGGCTCGGCGCTGACCCGCTTGCAAACGTAGACTTTGCCAGAACGGCCCTGTCGCTGGCGCGTCTCGTGCGCAGAGAGCGTGTCAGGGCCTGCTGAGGCGTGGCGACCGTGGCATCCCGGGACCAAGGCAACGGTGGGGGGCTCAGCAAGGCCGAGGGATCGGTGCCGCTCACGGTCTCCGGCAAGGACCCGGTCACGGGCAAGCGGCCGCGACGCGGCGGCGGCGGTCGGGAACGGCTTTCCAGGGGACCTACGTCGTCGATGGGACGATGGCGAGCCGCGGTGCTGATCGCGGTGCACGTGCTGATCGCGGCGCACGTCGTCCAGTGGCTGATCACGGGCACAACGCTCTCGCCGGTCGAGCCGAGCGAGTCGATGCTGGCGCTCGAGCTGGGCGCCGTCAACGCCGGCCTGCTGTTCTTTGTTGCGGCGATCCTCTCCACGGTGCTGTTCGGACGGTTCTTCTGCGGCTGGGGGTGCCACGTGGTGGCGCTCCAGGACTTGTGCGGGGCCTGGATGCGGAGGCTCGGGTGCAGGCCGAAGCCGTTCCGGTCGCGCCTGCTGGTCTGGGTGCCGCTGATCCTGGGCACGTACATGTTCATCTGGCCGACGTTCAAGCGCGAGGCGCTTCTGCCTGCGATGCGTGCGGTCGGGATCGAACGGCCGGCGTGGCTGCGCGGCCCGCCCGAGTTCCACGGGTTCTATGCCGAGCTGTTCGTGACGGACTTTTGGGCCACCTTTCCGCCCTGGTATGTCGCGATCCCGTTCTTTCTTGTGATCGGCTTTGCAGCTGTGTATTTCTTGGGATCGAAGGGCTTCTGCACCTACGGGTGTCCGTACGGCGGTATCTTTGGTGTGGTTGATCGTGTCAGCGTGGGCCGTATCAAGGTCAACGATTCGTGCGACGGCTCGGCGCACTGCACCGCGGTGTGTACCTCGAACGTTCGCGTGCACGAAGAGGTCCGCGATTTTGGGGCGGTGGTCAACCCCGGCTGCATGAAGTGCCTCGACTGCGTCACGGCCTGCCCGAACGATGCGTTGTCCTTCTCGTTCGGTGCGCCCAGCCTTTTCGATGCGCCTCGTACGGATGAGGCGGGTGCGCGTGTCGCCTCGCAGCGGAAGAACCCGAAGCGTTTCGACCTGACGTGGCCCGAGGAGCTCGCGATCGCAGGCGTGTTCCTGCTGCTTTTTCTCGGGTATCGGGGGTTTCTGAACCAGATCCCGATGCTGATGGCTGTGGGTATGGCCGGCGTGGGGGCGTTCCTGGTATGGACGGCGTGGTCGCTGCTGCGTCGTCCGAACGTCCGCATCCAGCGGGCTCAGCTCAAGTACCAGGGACGCTGGCGTGCATCGGGTGTTGTGGTCTTCCTGGTCGCGCTGGTCACGATCGCATCGGCTGCGTGGGGCGCGGCGGTGAACAACCTGCGCTGGCGTGCGCACATCGCTCACGAGTCGATCGCGGTGCCGATCCAGGTGGCGCTGCGCGATACCTATGCGCCCTCACCCGCGACGGACTTCCTCGCTTCCGAGGCCGTCTCCCGCTTCGGCGTCTCGGGCCCGTGGGGTGACGGTGGTGTTGGCTGGCGTCTCGCCCCGCGGGATGCCCGGGCCAAGGCGTTTGCGCTGCTGGTGTCGGGCGATCTTGTCGCCGCCGCCGAGGCGCTGGAGTTCCTGATCGAGACGGGTGTTCCGACCGATGAGCTCGTGCGCCATTACGGTTCGATCCTGGTGCGGTCGGGCGCTTCGCGTGAGGCTTTCGAGGCGGCGTACACATCGGCGCTCGAGCGTCACCCGGGCCTGGCGGAGATCCGCGGGGACATCGTGCGGCTGCGTGTTACGCGCGGTCTGCCCGCGTCGGAGGCCATGGCGGAGTGGACCGATCGTCTGGACTCGATGGAGATCCGAACGGCGGAGGCGGCGCGGGAGGTCGCGCTCGCGGCCCTGGTCTGGGCGGAGCTGCGAGAGCCGGAGCTGGCGTCGGCGCTGCTCGCCCGGATGCCGGAAAGCCGGCGTCTGCCGCTGGGCACCTTCGTGCTCCAGGCCCGTGTGCTGGCGTTCCTGGGCAGGACCGAGGAAAGCGCCGCGTTGCTCGAGGGTATTGAGGTATCTGCGCGGCATGACCCTTCGGAAGTGCGGGCCGCAGCAACATTGCTGCGGCAGCTCGGGCGGCTTGAGGCCTCGGATGCGTTGTTGAAGGAGGGCATGGTCCGATATCCGGACGCGCTCGCGTTATCCGAGCTGGCTCTCCAGATTGCGGTGTCCGAAGCAGACCCCGATGCGGCTGCGATCCATGCAGCGTCGGCGGGCGCGATCCTGGAGCGACGCGGCGCCAACCAGGCGTGGGCGTTCGCATCGCTTGGCGAGACTGTGGTCCGCGCCGGGCTGACGCTGCGGAACCGCGATTTGGCGGATCGAGGTATCGGTTTTATGGAGCGTGGCGTGGCTCTTGCACCCGATGCTCCGACGATGCTGCACGATGCTGGGCAGGCGTTGGTGGCGGTTGGTCGGGTCGAGGAGGGGCTCGAGCGTGTTCGCCTTGCCGCGGCCCTAGCTCCAGGCTCGGAAGCGCTTTCGGCGTCGCTGGCGAGGCTTGAGGCGAGGCTGGGGCAACGGACTGGGGAGTAAGTTATCTGCCCCTGTCTCTGGGTGCTTTCGTGCTCCGAGAAAACCCTGTAGACTCGACCGGTCGGTTTGCTGAGTTCGATCATCTGAACCTTGCGCGTCTGTCGTGGGTGAGTGCGGGGCGCGCTCCACATGGGAACATCATGCAGAAAACACTGAAACAGATTGCGATGTGCGCGGTGGCTGGTGCCTGCTGTTCGGCGGCCTCGGCGCAAGGCTTCGAAGCGCCCGCGGGGGGTGTCGGTCCGGATGTGATCACCGCGGAGTTGACGGGCCCGCGGTTGTGGGGTTCGTCCAACGGCGTATCGGCGTACTCGATCGGTACAACATCGTGCAACATCGGCGACGTCGATGCGCTGTGGGATGACGAAACAAACGATGGCACGCCGGCGAACCTGCACCCCGTCATCGCGCAGAACTTCTTCAAGGTCAGCGACGGGCGGATTACCCAGATCGGTCAGAGCTGGCTGAAGCACAGCTTCTTCGCGCTCCAGCTCAACGGGCAGTGCGGGTTCCCTTGTGATCCGGCGCCCAACGGCAACTTCCTCGGCCCGGGTTGCAGCGATCCGTACAGCTCGACCCTCAACGGCGACCAGAGGGGTCTTGGTGCGAAGTTCGAGATCAACGCCGCGACGGGTGAGTTCCCGTGGCCGTTTACCGGTGACGGGGTCGCGGGTGCCTCGACGTTCAAGCGTCTTCAGGTGCCGAACACCGAGCTCGACCCCTCGCTGAACCCCGGCGCACGGTACTTCGCCGAAGCGCAGTATGTTTCGCCCGACGATGCTCAAGCGGGCAACGACGATAACAACGCGAGCTACCGCGAGTTCCGCGTGACCTCGTTCGGCAACGGCTGGAACGTGCAATACGTCGGGTCGACGCAGCGTGTCCTGCCCGCGATTCTTTCGTGGCAGCAGGTCGACTCGTCCGTCGAGACGGTCGCAGCGGATATCCCGAACGATGGCCGGTTCTGGCTGGCGTACAACGTGACGGACAACGGGGACGGGACGTGGCGGTACGAGTACGCCGTTCAGAACCTGAATTCGCACCGCTCCGCGGATGCGTTCATCGTTCCGGTCGGTGAAGGTGCCACGATCACCAACGTCGGTTTCCGTGACGTGGATTACCACTCGGGCGAGCCGTTCGACAGCACGGACTGGAGTTCAGCGGTGACATCCGGTGGCGTGGTGTGGTCATCACCCGAAACGCACGCCCAGAACCCGAACACCAACGCGCTTCGTTGGGGCACGCTCTACAACTTCTGGTTCGATGCGGATACCCCGCCGGAAGCACAGAGTGTCCTGCTCGATCTCTTCCGTCCGGATGCGGGCGGTCCCAGTGACGCGAAGATCGCGTCGATGGTTCCTTCGGCCATCCCGACCTGCCCGGCTGATGTCAACCTGGACGGGAGCGTCGACGACAGCGACTTCTTCGCTTGGGTCACCGCGTTTACGGCTGATCCTCGCACGCCGGCGCAGGAGTCCGAGTGTGACGTGAACCTGGACTCGCTCTGCACGGACAGCGACTTCTTCGCTTGGGTTACCTTCTTCACGCAGGGCGGCTGCTGATCCGCAAGCGTTGCTGAGTTGCATTTTGGGCTATCCACGACACGCCCGGGCCAGCGCCCGGGCGTTTTTCTTGTATGAATCGGTATGCAGTGTGTGTGGGAGCCTGCATCGCTGCGAACAATGATGCAGCCGGATCGGTTTGGTGATTCCGGAGCATGAGCAGGGGAAGACGCGATGGCGCGGACCGGACGGGCGCGGCTGCATAATCTCAAGGCCCGGGTGGCGGGAGCCGCGGCGGGCTTTGCGCATCCCAGTCTCAGCGAGTTGTACGGGCACGCGGTCGATCAGGACGCGTCGACACGGAACCCGGTGATCGTGATGCCTGGCATCATGGGCTCGACGATCACGCACCCGGCGACGGGGCGGACGCTCTGGGGTGGCCCGGATCGTGCGGCGTTCGCTGATCCAAAGAATCGGGACGAGCTGCGTCTGGTTGCTCACCCGGTCGAGGCGGGTGTCCCGCTGCGCGATCTTGCCGACGGCACGAAGATCGATGGGACGGTGACGAAGCTGCGCGCACGCCTGTTCGGGCTTCCGCTGAGCGTGCAGGCGTACGGACCGATTCTGAGCATGCTCGGCGTCGGCGGGTTCCTCAGCGAGGACAAGAAGAAGAACTCGCTGACGGAGCGGTACAGCGCGCGTTCGATCGCGACGTGTTTCGAGTTCGCGTATGACTGGCGGCGGAGCATCCCGGAGAACGCGGCGCTGCTGGGTACGTTTATCGACAACGTGCGTGAGTTCGCGGCGTACGACGCGAAGGTGGCTGACAAGAATTCGATCAAGGTCGATGTGGTAGCCCATTCCATGGGCGGGCTGCTGCTGCGCTACTTTCTGCGGTACGGGGGTGTGCAGCTGCACGAGCTCGGCGATGAGCCGAAGCCGAATTGGCTCGGCGCTGATGCGATCGAGCACGCGGTTGTGGTCGGGACGCCGAACGCGGGCTCGATGGTGTCGATGGAGAAGCTTCTCGGGGGCCTTCCCGCGTCTCCGGCGACCCCTGGGTACCCCCCGGCAGTTCTGTGCACGATGCCTTCGATCTACCAGCTGCTGCCTCGCGTCCGCCATGAGCCCTACGTCGATGGCGCTGGCGAGGTCATCGGCGATTACATGGATCCGGAGCTCTGGGCGCGCCAGGGTTGGGGGTTGATGTCGGAAGAGTCGCGTGAGGTCCTCGGGTTCATGTACCCTTCGCTGGACACAGCCGCGAAGCGTCGCGAGGCTGCGATGGATCACTTAGCGAAATCGCTGGATGACACCGTGCGGTTCCACCGTGCGATGGACCTGCCGGCGGAAGCCCCGCCGCACGTCGCGAAGCACCTGTTCGCGGGCGATGGGGTGATGACACCCGCTCGTTCCGAGATCAAGGACGGACAGATGTCGCCGGTCGAGTACGACTACGGCGACGGGACGGTGCTTCGCTCGAGCGCGCTTATGGATGAGCGGACCTGGCGCCGGGAGACGCCGCGTGTGCTTACGCCGATCCGCTGGGATGCCGTGACATTCGTGCCGGCGGATCACATGATGCTGACGCGTCATCCGACGTTTGTGAACAACGCGCTGTACATGCTGCTCGAGAAGCCGCGGCCGGACTGCTCGTACCGCGAAGCGCAGGGCCGCCCGTGCGTGGATTCCGGCTCAGCCACCGATGGCTAGATCGGCTTGGATTCCTGTCAGCCCGGCATGCGGAAGACCAGGAGTTGGGTCGCGGCGAGCGATGCCGGCAGCCTGAGCACGTGTGCGGCGCGGTTGAGCAGCAGCATGGGTGTCGACATGAAGCCGGGCAGCCACCGCTGGAACTCGGTCAGTTCGCTGATGCCGCGGAATGTCCGCTGCGCATCGAACGTATCGCGCATGTAGCGCGAGAGGGTGGCGGCGTTCATGCGCCAGGTAAAGATTTCCTCGCCGTTCCAGTCCCAGCTGAGTCCCTTGCCGAACGGGCTGTCGATGATGTCGGACGGCCCTTTCTTGCCGAGCAGGGCTCTTGCGGTGTCCTCGAGACGGTGGTCGATGGCGGTGGTGTTGGTGATCTGAAGTGCGAGCGATCCGCCCGGGCGGATCACGCGGTTGAGATGCGCAAGCGCCGCTTCGAGATCCTTGATGTGGACGACGACGCCCCAGGAGAATGCGTGGTCGACGCTGTTGTCCTCGAGCGTGAGCGCTGTGAGGTTTTCCTGGCTGAACGTGATCCGGTCCGCGACGCCGGCGGACTCGGCGTTCTGCTTGGCGCGGTCGAGCATGGCGTTCGAGATATCGATCGAGCGTACGTTGCAGCCGTACTTGGCGGTACGGACGCTGTGGACGCCCGTGCCGCAGCCTGCATCGAGAACAAGCTGCCCGTCCTTGGCACGCATGGCGTCGAGCATGATGCGGACGGCGCGGTCGTAGTGCCGCAGCGCGATCGGCTTGTAGTAGTGCTCGTCCCATGCGTCGATGGTCTGGGGCAGCTCATAAACGGCAGCGTCTTGGGCCATGGTGCTCTCGCGTGAGGCTGGTTCGGTATGCGCGGCGGCGGCGCTCCGGAGCGTATCGTCCGGGACTGAGATCGGCACCGAGGGTGGCAGGGTTTGCTCGGAATCGGGATGTGCGGGCTCGAACCGGCTCGTACCCGCTGGTGCCACGTCATATGGGTTTGTACGGGGGCGCCCCCGTAAGCGGTGGGGCGGTCAAGGGGTATGACGAAAGCCACCTGCCGGGATCGAACCGGCGACCTGCGGTTTACAAAGCTACTACGCGCCCTGCAAAACATTGCAATATGGGCGTTTTCAACAGCTTGCGCCGTTAGGTATGCGCGAACAGGCTCGCTACATTACGCCGGGTGATCTTCTGAAATGCGGCAAAACTGCGGCACGGCGCAGCGCCGGCGGATCACAGCCCGCTGCGCGTCCGCCGCTCGATCGCGACAGCGAGCTGATCGAGGTCGCCCTGCTTCACGATGATCACACCGTACTCCGGGTTGTCCTTGACGAGGACTCCCTCACCGGGCGCCGTCTCTTGCCACCTCGCGATCGTGCCGCCCTCCTGCTCGGTGTCGGCAGAGAAGCGCGCGTAGACGATGTCGCCGGACTTGAGTGGCTTGGATGGTCGCGGCACGTTCTTGATCGGAGAGAAGACGACGATGTCGCCCTTCACGAGCGTCGGCTCCATCGAGTCGCCATCGACCTTGACGCCGAACGCGAGATCGTCGCCGATGCTCCCGCGGTCGATGTACTCGTAGCCCTGGCCGGAGTCGATGCCGTACTCGTCGTTCTCCGCGATCGCGCCCGCGGCGGCAACGTTGATCACGGCGATCCCGAGGCCGCTGACCGAGCGGGGCACCTTGGCCAAGGAACGCCACTCGTCATCGAACTCTTCGATGCTTATGCCGAAGGCCTTGGCGAATTCCTTTCTCTCGTGCGGTCGGACCGGCGTCAACCCGCGCTCTCGTCGCGCCACCAGCGACAGGTGCATATCGACCTTCTCGCCGAGTTGCGCCTGGGTCCAACCCCGCTCCCGACGCAATGCTCTGATCGTTTTGCCGACTGCACTCATACCCCCATTATCAGCGGTCAGTCTGCCCAGTCTACAAATTCGCGTCAATCTTCACGTAATTCGATAATTCGTCTTGACAGAGCGTGTCTGTTTGGTAGTATTACCGGTCATTGTCTGCAAATAAATGCGAATGGAGCACGGCATGAAGCGCGACGGATCGCGACTCAAATGGCCCTCCGAGGCCCAGGTGTACCTTTTTCTGGTGGTCCTGCTCGCCGTTTCGTTCATGGCGGTTGCCCTAGCCGAGCACCTGTGATGGTCGTTTCGCTGCCCCAGCTCGAAGGCCGCAACGTGCTGACGCACTCGCGGATGCAGACGAAGCTGACCTGCGACCGCAAACACTATTTCGCCTACGAGTTGGGCTGGCGTCCGGCCGGCACTTCCAAAGCGATCCAGATCGGCCAATGGGTCCACCACGCGCTGGACTGGTGGTGCCACGGCGCCAAGCAAGAGGACATCGTGGCCGACCTGCCCGGCGAGATCGACGGCAGCGAGCACGACGCCCAGATGGTCGCGGCCCTGGTTCGGGGCTACTTCGACCGCTACGCCTTGGACGAGCACGAGACGATCGCGTCCGAGCTGCCATTCCGGTTCCGGCTCCGCAACCCGCGGGGCCGCGCCTCACGCACCTTCGACCTCGCCGGCAAGATCGATCGCATCGTCCGCCTCCCGGACGACCGACTCGCGGTCCTCGAGACCAAGACCATGAGCGAGTCGGTCGCCCCTGAGTCGGACTACTGGACGCGGCTCGAGCTCGACAACCAGATCAGCCTCTACATGATCGCCGCTAGGGAGCTGGGCTACGACGTCGAGACAGTGATCTACGACGCGATCCGCAAGCCCAGCATGAAGCCGACCACGATCCCGGACCTCGACAACGCCGGCCAGAAGGTCGTCGTGGACAAGGGTCTCAACCGCGTCTTCAAGAAGAACGGCGAACCGAGGCTCTCGGCCCGCAAGGACCTGGGCGAGTTCCTGCTCGAACGCGACGAGTCTCCAGAGGAATACGGCGTACGCCTGGCTCAGAACATCGCCGAGCGGCCCGAGTTCTACTACGCGCGCCGCGAGATCCCTCGCCTCGAGGACGACCTCGATCAGTTCATGGCCGAGGTCTGGCAGCTCTCGAAGCGTGTCATGAGCGACCGCAGGCTCGGCATCACGATCCGCAACACGGGCGCGTGCGACTGGAAGGGACGGTGCCCGTACCTGGGCATCTGCCGCAACGCCGCGATCCCCGGCCAGGTGCCCGAGGGCTACCGGCAGCTCGGCAACATCCACCCCGAACTGGAGGAAGCCGATGCCGGCACCAAAACAGTCGAAGCACAAGGTCACTAAGGGCCGGTCTGCCGCGAACAGCCGCATCGTCATCTATGGCGAGGGCGGCATCGGCAAGACCACGCTCTGTTCCTTGGCCCCCAAGCCGCTGATCATCGACTTGCAAGACGGAAGTTGGGATCTCGACGTCGATCGCATCCAGGGCGTCGACACGTTCGACAGCCTGCTCGAGATACTCCGTGACGACGAACTGCTCCGGCCATACGAAACGATCGTGGTCGACACAGCTACCGATGCCCAAGACCTCGCCATCGCCTACGCGTGCCGCAAAAACGGGTGGAAATCCATCGAAGACCCCGGCTACGGCAAGGGGTACAGGTTCGCGTACGAGCAGTTCGAGCTGCTGCTCGCCGCCGGCGACCGGATCAGCCGCTCTGGCAAGAGGTTCGTGCTGGTCTGCCACGACACGACCGTCGCGGTTCCGCACCCTTCCGGCGAGGACTACCTCTGCTACCAGCCGTCGCTCATGAACGCAGGCAAGACCGCGCTCATCCGCGACCGAGTCAAGGGGTGGTGCGACCACCTGCTCTTCCTCCGCCGCGATGTCAGCGTTGACAAGAACCGCAAGGCCAAGACGGGCGAGCGGTATATCTGGCCCCAGGGCGATGCGACGTTCTGGGCCAAGAGCCGCAGGCTCAGGGACGAAATCGAGTTTAGCGAAGGCAGCACCGAGCTGTGGGACCAACTCTAGGAGGCATCCGCGTGATCGAAGCAGGGTATTACAGCGCCGCAGTAACGGGTATCGAATTCGGAGAAGCCAGCACCGGAACCGAAGGTATCGGCGTCCAGTTCGAGCTTCTCAACAACGGCGAGCGAACAGGAGCTTCCCGGAAGGCGTTCCTCTGGCTCAGCCCCAATGCAAAGCAGTACACGATCGACAAGCTCAAGAGGATCGGGTTTAACGGTGACATCGACAACCCCGCCTGGTCCGACGAGCCGATCGAGGTCGAGTGCCGGCATGAGGTCTACGACGGCACCGACCGAGAGAAATGGGACATCGCCGGAGGAGGCGGAGTCCAGCCGCTTACGGACGACAAGCGGCGTCGCCTCAAGTCATCGCTCCGAGCCGAGTTTGGTACAAGCCCAGCCGCCAAGCCGAGTGCGACCGCTGACACCAAACGCAAGGCGCCTTCTCGTCCGGCACCGACACAAGCAAAAGAGCTGTCGTTCTCAAGCGCCGACGAGGCCTACGACCACTGCGTCACCAAATACGGCGACCAGTTCAGCGATGATGGCTGGTTCAAGGCCATCGAAACCGTTGCGTCAGACACCGGCGTGGCCGAGGCGGACTTCAACTCCGAACACTGGAAGCGGGTCGTCGAGGCCTCCGATCCCATCCCCTTCTGATGCCTGCGCCGGTCAAGGACATGCTGGGCAACGTCGTGCCGGATGTCGGCGAGCTCCGTGAGGCGTTCCGCTGCGCGACGCCCGACATCGAGGCGATCAACGAGACGATCGCTAGCTTTCATCGCGAGGTCACGCGCGTCGCGTCGAGGCCGGGCGGCCAGAAGATCGACCGCAAGCACGTCCACTCGCTGGTCTGGAACCTTCGGCACCACCTCATGCTCGACGCCCGCCCCTACGCCGTCTGCCCGGTCTGCTCCGGCGACCCCGCCGGCGAGTGCGCCGCGTGCGGCGGACGCGGATGGCTCAGCGCAAGGCAGTACCAGCAGTACCTCAGGGATGTCGCAGGGTGAAGCTCCGTGACTACCAAGAAGACGCCGTTGACCGGGTCGTGGAGGCGCTACAGCCGCGGGGCGCCTCCACACTCGGCATCGGCGCGACAGGCCTGGGCAAGACCGTCATCCTGTCTCATGTGGCCGACCGCTTCCTGGCGTTCGGCCGCGTTCTCATCCTGGCCCACCGGGCCGAGCTCGTCCGGCAGGCCTGCGAGAAGGCCGAGGACGTCACCGGCCAGCGCGCCGAGATCGAGATGGCCAGCGACCGCGCCGACCAGAGCGTCTTCGGCAAGGCTCCCATCGTCGTCGCGTCGAGGGACACGCTCGCGCACCGGATGCGGAAGTTCCGGCCCAAAGACTTCTCGCTGATCATCACCGATGAGGCCCACCACGCGCCCGCGGCGAGGTACCAGTCGATCTATACCTACTTCCGCCAGGCGAACGAAGACATCCGCCACTTCGGCGCCACCGCCACCGCGCACCGCCTCGACGGCGTAGGGCTCAAGTCGACCTACGACAGCGTCGCGTTCAACTACGACATCCGGTTCGGCATCGAGAACGGCTGGCTCGTCGATATCCGGCAGGTCCCGGTCTACCTCGGCTCGATCGACCTGACCAGCGTCCGCCGCTCCGGCGACGATATGAGCCTCGAGGATCTCGACCGGGAGATGACCAAGCAGAAACCGCTCTGGGGCCAAGCGGAGGCGATCGTCAAAGAATCGCGGTGGCGCAAGGCGCTCGTCTTCACGGTCACCGTCCACCACGCCACGCTGCTGGCCAAGATCATCAACGAGCTCAAGCCGGGCTCCGCGGCGATGATCTGCGGCAACACGCCGAGCGACCAGCGCGCAGAGACGCTGGCGGCGTTCCGCCGGGGCGAGATCCAGTACCTGGTCAACGTCGACGTCCTCACCGAGGGCTTCGACGAGCCCTCGATCGAGATGGTCGCGATTTGCCGGCCGACCAAGAGCCGGGCCAAGTACGTCCAGATGCTCGGCCGCGGCACCCGCGTCCTGCCCGGCGTGGTCGACGAGATCGGCTGCGCAGAACACCGCCTCGCGGCGATCGCGCGGTCGCGGAAGAAGAACCTCAGCGTGCTCGATTTCGTCGGCGTCGCGGGTGAGCACAAGCTGGTCAGCAGCATGGACGTCCTCGCCGGGCACCTGCCCGAGCCGGTCCGCCGCGAGATGAAGAAGCTCCGCGACGACGGCATGGTCGGCACAACGCGCGACATGGCCGAGGCGGCCCAGGCCTCGCTCGACGAGCGCGAAGAGGAGCGCAAACGGCAGGCGGAGAAGCGCGTCGAGGGCATGCGGGCGAGGGTCGAATACTCGATCGGCAGAGCGATCAGCCCGTTCAACATCCTCGACATCCGAACGCCGCCGGTCCGGCACGCCCGCCTCGTCACGCCCCCGACCGAGAGGCAGACCAAGTTCCTGCGCAGCCAAGGCGTCGACGTCGCGGACTTGAGCCGGGGTGATGCGGGTCGGCTCGTGGGCGAGATCAAGAAGCGGATCAAGTCAGGGATGCCTACCTACAAGCAGGAGCGTCTGCTCAAGCGGCACCGGGTCAGCACGGAGGGCATGACCAAGGAGTCGGCGTCGCACGCGATCGACATGCTGATGCGGGGGGCGCCTCGATGATGGACGGATACCGCCCCTGCGGGCGCCGGCTCAAGTGCCCGATCTGCGACCGCTTCCGGACCACGGGCAACGTCAACACCTGGTGCCTGATCTCGAACGACGGCCTGAGCGCGATCTGCCCCCGCATACCGTGCAACCCCGATGATCACGACGTCGGCCGCGTCGGCGAGGCCGGCTGGCTGCACGACCTGAGCAGCGAGCAGCAAAGAGCCGTTGCCGAGATCCGTCTCACGCCGGAGCCCAAGCCGAGAACGATCGACGCCCCCGCGATCATGGGCCGGATGCAGGCCGAGATCGACGAGCAGTGGACCGAGCGGTACGCCGATTCGCTGGGCCTGTGCAGGACGGCGCTGGAACGCTTGGGCATCGGCAGAGCCTTCAACGGCGACGCCGCGTTCCCGATGCGCGACGGCTACGGCATCACCGTCGGGATCCGGCTGCGGAAGATCACGGGTCAGAAGTACGCCGTCACCGGAAGCCGGTCCGGGCTGTTCTACGCGGGCCGACCCAAGGACATATCCGGGCAGGTCTACATCACCGAGGGACCGACCGACACCGCGGCGTGCGGCGTGCTGGGGCTCACCGCCGTCGGCCGCCCGTCGTGCAGCGGCGGAGCCGGCAAGCTCGCGGACCTCTTCCGGGAGTCCGGACCGGTCGAGCGGATCGTCGTCGCCGACCGCGACGGCCCGGGCCGGGACGGCGCACGGATGATCGCCAGGGCGCTGGGCCGCTGCAAGATCATCACCCCGCCCTCGCCTTTCAAGGACATGCGCGACTGGGTGCAGGGCGGCGCGACGCGGCGGATCGTCGAGTACGCGGCCCAGAACTCTCGGGTGGTGGCGGCATGAGCAGGTGCAGGATGCCAGACGGAACCCCGGCGCCGTCGCTGATGACCGAAGAAGAGGCCATCGCGTTTCTCCGCATCGACCAGACGAACGCGGAGGACGCGAAGCAGTCGCTCAAGCGACTCCGCGACAAGGGGATGCCGAAACACCAGATCGGCACGCACCTGCGGTACATGCCCGACGAAATACTCGACTGGATCGCAGGGAGGCGTCCTGATGAACAGAGGCGGGATACTCGCAGAGCCGCTTATGGCGGACACCGAGATCCGAGAACAGATCCAGATCGAAGAAGAGTCGATCGCCCTCGGCCGTGAGCGGTACCGCAACGCGCGCGAGGCGGCGATCAAGCGCGGCGACGCCGGGTCGCTCAAGCCCGTCGAGCGGCTCGTCGTCTACTGGCTGCGGAGCGTCGAGCGCGCCACCGCCCGCGAGCAGCGCGACGTCCGGCGGGGCCGGGCCGCGCCGCACCGACACATCTACGGCCCGGTCCTGCTGCTGATCAAGCCCGACAAGGCGGCGCTGATCGGCCTCCAGACCGCGCTGGGGATGCTCGTCGAGCGGCCGACCGGCGAGAAGTTCACCAAGGTCGCGTACGCGATCGGGCGCGACATCGTCGCCGAGGCCAACGCCGACCTGTGCCGGCAGCTCGACAAGCGGCGGTGGGACGAGGTGCACGCGATGCGCGCCGACCCCGACATCAGCGAAGCGGAGGCCGAAGAGGCCAGGAAGGACGCCCTCCACGGCTCGTTCTCGGCGATGACCAGGAACGTCAAGCGGCTGACCCCGGCCAAGATCAATTGGTGGGCGAAGCGGAACCTCGACCAGACGTACTGCAACCGGGTCGTGTGCGTGCAGCTCGGGAGCTGGGTGCTCTGGAACCTGATCAACACGACCGAGCTTCCCGCGGTGGACGGGGGCGGGCTCGCGGGCATCGTCCACTTCTACCGGCAGCACAAGAACAAGCGCGTCGGGTGCGTCCGCCTGGGCGAGGCCGCATGGGACGTGATCCGCGACGGCGACGCCCGGCGATCTTTTCTCAGGCCTCGGTTCCTGCCGATGGTCACGCCGCCCCTGCCCTGGTCCGACGGCCAGGCCGGGGGCTACGTCCGTCTCCGGCCGCCGTTCGTGGTCACGCAGCAGCCCCTGCACCGGAGGCTGATGGCCGAACACGATCTCGGCGATGTCTTCAGGGCCATCAACGCGATCAACGCGCCCGGGCGGCGCATCAACCGTCGCATGCTCGAAGCCGTGGAGCGCATCTACGACGAGGGCGGCGGCCAGGTCGGGATCCCGCTCAAGCACAACGTGCCCGTGCCCGACCGGATCGACGCGGGCAGCGAAGCCGAAGCCAAGGCCAACCGGGCCGACCGCGCCGAGGCGTTCAAGATGAACAAGGAGATATTGCCCTCGCTCCGGCAGACGTTCCTGCTCCAGCTCGGCGTCGCGCGCAAGTTCAGGAACCGGAGCGCGATCTACTTCCCGCACCGGCCCGACTTCCGGGGCAGGATCTACCCCAAGCCGCAGCCGCTGAACCACCAGGGGCCCGATCTGTGCCGCGGGCTGCTCGAATGGGCCAAGCCCGTCGAGGCGACGGCGTCCGGGATGCGGTGGATCAGGATCCACGCCGCCAACTGCTTCGGGATGGACAAGCTCAGGCTCGACGAGCGCGTCCAGTGGTCCGAGGCCCACCGCGCGGAGATGGTCCGGTGCGCCCGCGACCCGGCGGACACGGACTGGTGGCGAAGTGCCGAGTCTCCGCTCCAGTTTCTCGCGGCGTGCATGGCCATCGACGACCCCGAGCAGGCCGCGCACCTGACCGTCGACATCGACGGCAAGTGCAACGGCCTCGCGCACTACGCGGCCCTCGGACGGGACCCCAGGGGTGCCGCCGAGACCAGCCTCATCGACGCGAACGAGCCGGGCGACATCTACTCCACGGTCACCGCCCTCGCGCACCGCGCGATCAAAGCCGAGGCAGAGGGCGGTCTTGACCTGGCCCGGGCCCTGCTCCCGTTGGTGCAGCGCGCCGTGTGCAAGCGGCCCGTGATGACGTACGTGTACGGCGTGACGTTCTACGGCGCATCGACGCACATCCGGGACACGCTCAGAGAGCTCGGCCTCGCCCCGGAGTGGATCACCCAGGGATCGCGGCACCTCGCCCGGCACATCCTCTCCGCGGTGGAGTCGGTCTGCTCCCAGGCGGCCGAGATCATGGCGTGGCTCCGGGATATCGCCGCTCGGGTGTGCGCGACCGGCAGGCCGGTGTGCTGGGTGGCGCCCAGCGGCTTCCCCGTCGGCCAGGCCTACTACAACCGCAAGAAGTACCAGGTGACCACAGCGACCCAGAAGGTCACGCTCCACATCGACGACGAGGACCTCGGGCCCAACCGCCGGGAACAGATCGCGGGCATCAGCCCCAACTACATCCACTCGATCGACGCCAGCCACATGCTCGCCGTCGCCAAAACGGCGTACGACACGGGGATGGACTTCGCCGGCATCCACGATTCGTTCGCGTCGCACGCCGAGCACATGGACGCGCTCGGAGCCATCGTCCGAGACGAGTTCGTCCGGCTCCACAAGAGGCCGCTGCTGCACGAGCTCCGGTCCCAGATCAACGACCGGTACCGCATCAGGGTCCCGGAGCCACCGGCGGCGGGGGACTTCGACCTCGATCTGGTCAGGCAGAGCACCTACGCGTTCTGTTAGCGAACGCTAACAGGTCTCGTAGTATGATGGCGACCTACGAAACGCCGACGATCCGCGTCTTGTTCTCGGAGGATCGTGTCCAAGGCCGGACCCGCCGCCTCGCCTCGTTCTGGGGCGTGGTATGGATCCTCAACCGGCTCATAGGGCGGTCCCGTCTCGACCACGTCGCGGTCGAAGCCGACGGCATGGTCGCCGAGGGCACCTACACGTGCGTCCGGATCCTGCCGTCGGGTCAGTACCGGCGGCTGCGCCGCATCCGGTCCGAGATCGTCCGCGACGTGTTCGGCCCGGCCAGGATCGACGCTGTTCTTTTCCCGCCGTCGAAGGCCGCGATGCTCCTCCGCATCCTGACCCTCGGCCGCTGGCGATCGCGTGACTGCGTGTCCGTCGTCTCCGCTTTCCTGCGTCAGGCCGGCTACCCCGTGCCGCGACACATCCTCACCGTGAAAGGGCTCCACCGATGGCTGACCCGCAGAACCAGCGGCTCCGGCTGGCGAATCCCGGAAGCGGCCTGCCGGACGACACAGACCTGCTGCTTGCAGTCCTCCAAAAGAGGCACCCCCGTCCAGACCGATCGCTGTCTGATGTTCTCGAGGGGAAGCCGAGCACTGAGCACGTTCGAGCCTTCGCCCGATGGGAGTTCATCGAAGACCTGATCCGAGAGAGGTCGAAGCAGCAATGAGCGGCATCCTGGACAGCCTCGCTCCGTCCCCGCCGCCGGTCACGCCTATCGAGCGCCCGGCCGCGGACGATCAGGAGACAGCCGCGCAAGAGGCGGACCTGCTTCGGCTCCGCGCCGAGCGGCGGCGGGGCATCGACTCGCTCAAGATCGACCCCGGCGTCCGGAGCGCCGGATCAGGAGACGGTCTGAGCAGTGGCTGACGCGGACATCAAGGCCCGCTGGACCGAGGACGCCGTCGAACGCGACAGCGCCCT
The DNA here is from genome assembly GCA_039186605.1 of Planctomycetota bacterium. Lineage (GTDB taxonomy): Bacteria > Planctomycetota > Phycisphaerae > Phycisphaerales > UBA1924 > JBCCZZ01. The sequence continues at coordinate 137,554 of JBCCZZ010000012.1, forward strand.
CCGCGAGCGGGCCGTGATCTGCGCCGCGCTGACGGACCCGTCGATCCTGCCCCCCGAAGCCGTCGACACCTCCCAAGAGCACCGCGAGCTGAACACGCACCGCAGGCTGCCCGAGGCGTTTACCTCGGTCGGAGCCCGCGGGATGACCATCCTCGACGGTCTGATGTCGTCGGCGCTGTTCCCGTTCACGCAGCCGTTCTTCGAGCTGCGGCCCACGGCCGAGATCGGCGTCCAGCTCCGCGAAGCGGACGCACAGAACGGCACGGCGACCTATGAGGACTACCTGGCCAGGCTGGCCAACATCGGGGCCGTCGCGATGGCGGTCCTGGAGTCGGCCGGCACGGGCGACCGGACCAACCGCCGGCCGATGGGCTTCCGCTCGAGCAAGAGCATGTCGATCCGCCAGATCCTCGCCACGGGCGACTCCCTCGAGAAGATGGGCGACGACTACAGGGTGCGGACGTTCCGCCGCGACCAGTACGTCACGCGGCGCGACTCGGCTGGCGACGTGCTCTACCACATCACCGCCGAGCGGATCGACCCGCTCTCGCTGAGCCAGGACCAGCTCCGGGCCGTGGACCTCGACGTCCGGGACATGCAAGAGCTCCGCGAGAAGCACCCGGCCAAGCGGCTGGAAACGCTCTACACCGAGGTACGCTGGAACCCGGAATCCAAGACGTGGGTCATGCGCCAGCAGGTACGGGGCAACCTGATCCCGATCAACGGCGCCGAACTCGAGGCCGAAGAGCAGGTCTCGCCGTACTTCTCGACAGTCTACAAGCTCAGCCCGAACGACGACTACGGCCGGGGCTTTGTCGAGACGAACGTCCTCGGCGACCTGCGCTCGCTCAACGAGATCGAGAAGCACCGCCTCGACCTGCTCTTCCTGGCCGCCAAGCAGCACCCGATCCTCGACCACGGCGAGGTCACGACCGAAGACGAGCTCATGCAGCCGACCGGGACGCCCGTCCGCACGCGGGTCGAGGGCGGCGAGGCGCAGGGCCTGGGCGTGTTCAGCTTCGGCAGCATCGGCGACTACCAGATGCTCACGCAGGGCGCCGAGTCGCGCAAGCTCGACCTGGCCCGCACGATGCTGATCGAGTCGGCCAGCGCGCCCAACAAGGACCGGGTCACGGCGACGCAGATCCAGCGGATCGCCCAGGAGCTCGAGGGGGCGCTCGGCGGCGTCTACACGCAGATCGCCGACGACCAGCACCTGCCCCTCGTCCAGAGGCTGCTCTACCAGCTTGAGCGCGACGACCTGATCGAGCCGCTCACGCGCCGCGGCGGCGGCAGGACCATCAGCCTCGCGGAGGTCAAGACGCTGACGGGCCTGGTCGCGCTCCAGCGCGAGAGCCAGCGCGTCAAGCTGCTGGACTTCGCCCAGTTCGTCAGCCTGTTCGGCGAGCGGGGCATCGCATCGATCGACATGGACGTCGCGTTCAGCGCCTACCAGCGGCTCGCGGCGATCGACATGCCCGGCCTGGTCAAGAGCCCGGAGCAGGTCGCCCAGGAAGAGCAGCAGCGGCTCGCCTCCGTCGCGGCCGAGCGCGGCATCGACGCCGCCGGGACCGTCGTCGAGCAGGCGGCCCAGCAAGCCCCGCAGCAAACGCCGCAGCAAACCCAGTAAGGAGGCCCGACATGGCCGACGGACAAGCGATCACCGACACCGCCGCGTACCCGGCCTACACCGCCAAGGCGACGCTGATGGTGGACCTGTACCACCTGATCGACTCGCCGAGCGAGGAAGACATCCGAGAGTTCTATTTCAGGCTCGGGAACACGGACTTCTCGTCGGTGAGCAACCCCACGTTCACGGTCGCGCAAACCGAAGCGGCCATCGTCTAAGGAACACACATGAGCGAAGCAGAAACGACGGCCCCTCCCGAGGCCCAACCGTCGTCCGAAGCGGCCCCGACGCCCACGACAGGAACGGCTGACACCCACACCGAAAGCCAGCAGCCGGTTCCAGACTGGGCAAAGGGCGTGCCGGAGAACCTCCGGCGGGGGACGCAGCAAGAGACCATCGAGGCGCTGACGGATTCGTACAAGAACGCCGTCGACCTTGCCAAGGGCCGCCGCGCAAGGCAGGGTCTGTCCATCGAACCGACGGAGCGGCCGACGGCAACCCCGGCGACCTCGCTCAACGACATCTTCGCGGCGGCCGGGCTCGACAGGGACGCGGTCGAGGCATCGATCAAGCAGTCGGGCACGCTGACCGGCGACCAGTTCGCGTCGCTCGAGAGCGCCGGCTACCACCGCGACCTGGTCGGGGAGTTCATCCAGGCCAAGCGGAGCGCCGCCGAAGCGAACGCCCGAGTGGTCACGGAGGCCGCGTCGGCCGCCGCGGGCGGGGCCGAGGCCCTCGAGTCGCTGATCGCCCGCGCCGGTGCGAAGCTGAGCGACTCCCAGCTCTCGGCCTACAACACGCTGATCGGCAAGGGCACGCCGGAATCCGTGTCCGAGGCCGTGTTCTACCTCAAGTCGGCGCTCGGGGAAGGGGCGACGCTCCAGCAGCCCGCCAACCGCCCCGTCGACGCCACGTCCTCTTCGCCCGCCAGGACCAGCGCCGGCTACGCCAACCAGAAAGAGCTGGCCGAGGGCCTCGCCGAGTTCCGCAGGCGCGCCTCGCAGGGGCAGGACACGCGGGCCATCCAGAGAAAGATCGCCGCCACACCCGCCTCAATCAAGAATGAAGGACGACGCTGATGCAGCTCGACAACGACACCGTGCAGTCCCTCGCGTCGCGGGGGTTCGATTTCGCGTTCGTCAACCGGGCCGGCATGCAGATCGACCCCGACGAATCCGTCAGGTGCAACATCATCTCGAAGAGCTCGGGCACGATCGACCTGTTCGCGTTCGGGCCGACCAAGGAAGCCGCGTTCGCCGCGGCGGCCGCTAAGGCATCCGAGGTCGTCCCGTCCCTGTCGCCCGACGACCTCAAGGCGCAGCTCATCGAGAAGCAGAAGCGGATCGATGAGCTCGAAGCGCTGGCCGATTCTCCGCCGGAGGCAACCCGCGACGCGGAACCCGACGAGACCGAGGCGCGGGCCATGCAGATCGTCGAGTCGTCGGGTCTCCAGAAGGACGACCTGACCTCGAGGCTGCGCGAGGCCGGCGTTGCGTTTGATGGGCGATCCGGCGTGCCCAAGCTCGCCTCGCTCTGCTTCGAGAACGATCTGATCTGATTCCCCGTCCCGGACGCGCGGAAGCGCGTGCAGGGGCATTCCCGCCGACGACCCCGGCGCCGATGCCGGCCTGACGTCGCGGGCTCTACCGCTACGACCGAAGCGAGCCCGGCTCGCGCCGACGCAACCCGACAGGGCCTCGGCGCCGTGGCCGCACAACTCCGTCGATCGGGCACGCACCAGCGACCCCCCTTCACGGAGAACCATCATGTCCGATTCACCTGCCAGCCGCTATCTGGCGGTCGGCGGCAACGACGCCGCCCTGGCGCTCGAGGAAGCCTTCGACCTCCTGGTCCGCAGCGACTTCCCGAACAAGACCTACCTGGCGAACTTCGAGATCCCCGGCATCGTGCAGCGGCGCGACATCGGCCCGGGCCAGGTGTTCAACTTCCGCGAGATCGGCGAGCTGACCGACCCGCAGAACTACACCGAAGGCACCGAGATGCTCGGCGAGAGCTACGCCTTCGACAACGGAAGCGTCACACTCGATCCCTACGTCGTCCGCCACAACTTCCTGCCGATGGGCCAAGTCGAGGACGACCAGTGGGAGCCCGTCATGCCGCTCGTCCGCGAGCACGTCGAGGGCCACGCCCGCCTCGTCGACAAGCGGGGTTTCGCGATGCTCACCGCCGCGGCCCGCGCCTCGGCAAAGACCAAGACCGGCACCGACGGATCGACCTCGCACGTGATCCACAACGGAGGCAACGTCGTTGAGCGTATCGGAGCTACGGGTATCACGGCGGCCTACCCGGCGACCAAGACCGGTGCCCACCAGCTCCGCGACGACATCGCCCAGGGCCAGCAGCTCGCCGCCGAGGACGACGCGCCCTACGGCGGCATCACGGCCTTCATGCCGCACTACCTCAAGCGGGTCCTGGCCAAGGACGACCGGTCCTTCGATCGGGACCTGTCGAGCAACACCAACGACCTCAACGCCTACGACATCGCCGTCGTCGACGGCGTCCGCTGCGTCTTTACCAACAACCTGCCGTCGACGAACATCGGCGCGACCGATCTCGGCGGCACCGCGGCCCTGAACCTGCCCACCAAGTACCAGGGCGACTTCCGGTTCAACGGCGCGACCGGTCAGCCGGTGGTGCTGATGGCCTGGGGCGCCGACAACGGCCGCGCCCCGATCGGCTACGTGACGCGCAGCGGCCCGCAGACGTTCACGGAGTTCCAGCAGCGCAAGCTCGGCACCCTGCTGGGCAGCTACCACCGCTTCGGCTGGGGCATCATCCACCCGCCCGGCTCCGTCGAGATCCGTGTCAAGAACGCGTAACCCGTCTCGTCCTCCTTTCGCGGCCGTCGCCCGTTCGCTCGGGCGGCGGCTTTTTGTTCATCAGGCCCGAGGCACTACCTATGCAGGACCCCATATCGCGTTCCGATTTCGACAGGCTTGAGGGCAAGATCGACCGCCTCGCGGACTACGTGTGGCGAGGCAACGGCAAGGAACCCCTGACGGTTCGGATGGATCGCATCGAGACATCGCACGCCAACGACCTCAGGAGGCGGACGTGGTTCAGCAGAACGGTGCTTGGCGCCGCGGTCACGTCGGCCGCCGCCAGCCTGTGGGCGTGGATGGGAGCACGGTAATGAAAACAGGAAACATCGCATCTGTCGGCATGCTGTCGGCGGTTCTGTCCGGATGCACGGTCAGCCACGACCGAAACGGGAACCCGAACGGCGTCGGGTTCTTTGTCGCGGCAAGCGAGCAGCCGACCGACCCGCAGCGGGCCGGAGAGTTCATTCAAGAAACAGCCGCCGATGTATCGCCGTGGCTGCCCGCGCCCTGGGGCGAGCTGCTGACGCTCGGCGCCGGCGCGGTCGGTGTCGGCGTGCTCGGAGCACGGCAGCGCAAGCGTGAAGACACCCTGTTCGACGAGGGCGTCCGCCGCGGGAATGCCGGCGAAGTAGCCCCGGCCTAGGCGACGACGAAAGGCAGAGGCCCTATGGGAATCGATCTCGGCAACCTGACCAAGGTTGCCTACGCGCGCGACACCGCGCCGCCCACGACCTGGAACGGCAGCGTCATCGACGACTGCTGCTTCATCGTCGCCTTCGAGGGCAACCAGCCCCAGGCCTCGACCGTTCGTCCCACCCTGCTGCACATCGCCGAGGACAAGGACAACCTGACCTCGAGCGACAACTTCCCGCTTCGCATCCGCTACGGCGCTTCCGGACGGCCCCTGATCGTTATCCAGGGCCGGCGCGCCGACGGCAACACGTTCAGCTACACCGGCGACGCGGGCACCGACATCGTCAACGGCACGAACTACCTCATGGTCGTCAACGTCGCCAACGACACGATCTCGGGCGGGCTCTGGGAAGAAGGCAAGACCGACGCGCCCCTAGCAACGTTCAGCGGGGCAGCGGTCGGCGGGCTGCTCGCCCTGGGCGCAGACTCACGCATCTACCTGGGCTGCGCCTTCCCGAACCCGGGCTCGTCGGCCGACGACTCGCACCGTGCCGCCACGCTGTTCGCGATGGCCAAGGCCGGCACGATGACCAACTCCGAGGTGACAACCGCCTGGGCACGCTCGGGCGGGCCCCGCCTCACCGACTTCTATCCAGACGGCTTCGACGACCTGATATTCAGCTACGGCCACTCGGCGCCCAACGTCCTCGACACGCCGCTGATCAACACCGACGACGGGTGCGCCGCCTGGTTCAAGGGCGACGGCGACACCTACACCAACTTTGTCAACCGCAAGAACCCGGTCGATATCGTCAACCCCGCGAGCCAGAACCTCGCCAACGCCGTGCGCGCCACGGTCTTTGCGGCCGGCATGGCGTGGAGCGCCTTCTGGCAGGTGTCGCCCGGCGACCCGGCCCTCAATCTCGACTCAGTCTCGGGCAGCCTACCCCACCTGAGCGGCATCGTCACGGGCACCCGGATCACCGGCACCGCCGCCTACTTCGGCGCAGGCGTGGGCAACAGCCGATGGGCCAACGCGACCCCGATGGACCGGGCGATCGACGACGACACGCAGGTCTGCCGCAACCACGCCCACGGCACCAGGATCGCCGACCCCGACAGAGACGGCGGCTGGTACCTGCCCGACCTGAACCAGGTCTCGTTGTACACCAACGAGTTCGCCGTCGGCGTCAACACGCTCGTCGACAGCGGGCAGAGCACCAACTGGTCACGCGCAAGCTACCACGGGTCACAGGTCGCTCTGGTCGGCAACGGCCGCCGGATGTGAAATCATCTCCTATGTCCCATTTCATAATCTACCTGCCTGTCAAGTACGTGTACAGACAGGAACTGAAAACCAGCATGACAGTTATCAAGAGAGAAGAATATAAGTTACATAGTTACACACATGTGCACAGACACACAGACAAGCACATACACACACTTCATGTTTCTGTGTAAGGAACTTAATCTCATTGTATAGTTACACTATTCTGCTGTATACTATGGACTCATTTTTTCTCCTGGTTTAAGTTTTTCAGCATCCATTACCAAAAGAATTTGCCATTGATCAAGCAAATGAAAGAGCTCCTATTGTATCATGTAATAAGAGCTACTCATTTAAAAAGCAATACTTAATTTACACATATGTTTACCAGTGTATGATGAC
>JBCCZZ010000013.1:0-123294 GCA_039186605.1 Planctomycetota bacterium
ACCCCCCCCCGTGCACCCGCGACATTCTCTGCCGGGGGACCTCTGTGCTTGTCAGTGAACGCCTTTGGATCAGCCCTCGAACTCGGCAAGCGACTGCTCGAACCAACCGACGAACCGCTGGTCACCGTCGGCGAGTTCGATCGCCTTCTTGCAGGTCTCGATCGCCTTGGCCTTGTCGCCGCGCTGGAAGTGCACCTGGGCGAGCATGTGGGTGATGTAGGGATCTTCGTTGTTGGTGAGCGACATCGCTTTCTCGGCAGCCGTGAGGCTGAAGTCCAGGTTCTTCGGGAACCGCTCGGTGGTAGCGGTCGTCATTGCCATCTGGATCATCGAGTACGGGTCGTCGGCGAGCTCGTGATCGAGAAGGGTCTCGGCGAGTGCGTACCCCTTGGCTGAGTCGCCCGTGGTGATCGTGTCGTAGACGAACTTGATGCGCGAGTTCTTGACAAACTCGACGGCCGATTCTTCGGCGGCTGCGGTGTTCTCGTATTCCCCAGCGACAACCTTGGCAAGGGGCTCATCCATGTCCATGGGGTGGCCCATCCAAGCGATGATGCCCTTGCCGTCCACGATAAACGCCGACGGGATGCCGTTCCGGCCTGCCGCCCTCATCCAGTTGTCAGCCATTGTGGCGCCTTCTTCAATGGCCACCGTGTAGCTCATCCGGTCGCCCTGATCGGCAACGAACTTTCGGACCAACTCGGATCGAGCCTCGCCAGATTGCCGTTCCCAGATGTTGACGCCGACCACGCTGACCTTGTCGCCGTACTCGGCTTGCAACTCTCCGAGGTGTGGGAAGGCGGCGATGCAGGGTCCGCACCAGGTGGCCCAGAACTCGACTACGTACACCTTCCCGGGCTCGAACCCGGTGACGGGCTCACCCTTGACCCACTCGGCGATCGTCATCTCAGGGGCTCTGGTGTTGTACCAGACATCGGGGGTCTTGAACTCGGGGAACTCGGCACGCAGCTCCGCGTGGGTCATCCCGTTGTGCGTCAACTCACCCTCTGCCTGAGCCAGAGCGACAGTCGATGAGCACGCAGCAAGAATGAGAACGGATGCCGCGATTCGATGGATCATTGGTGCTCCTTTGATCAGATCAGACGTTTGGTGGCGACCGTCGTTACTCTGGGTCACGAAAGTCGCGTGCTTGCTCGATAAAATCGAGCTTCGCCAGCGAAGGGTGCTCTGCTTCAGGACTCCCAAGACGGGGCTCCCTGTCGCATTTCTCCATGGAATCTGGACTGGATGCGGTTCCATTTCATGGGCACACCAGCATGTGCGAAAAAGCCCCGCCGATTCGTGCTCGGCGGGGCTCGTCGATGACCTGGAATGTTCTGTCGGCTCAGCCGGCGTTCTGGAACTCGTTGCGGCTTGAGATGTAGTTCTCCCGCTGCTCATCGCTCTCAGCGAGTTCGATCGCCTTGTTGATCATCTCGATGGCCTTGCCCTTGTTGCCAGTGGCGGCGAGAGCGTGCGCGAGTGTATCGAGGACGTCCGCGTTTTTGTGCTCGGTCAGCTCGGCGGCCTTCTGCGCGGCGCGGAGGCTGAAGTCGGGGTCGCGCGCCGGGATCTGGGGGTTCTTCAGGGTGACCCAGGCGAGCTGGTTCAGCATGCCAGGGTTGCTGCCCAGTTCCCGGTCAATCATGGTTTTCAGCAGCGCGTAGCCACGATCGGCGTCGCCCTTGTCGATCTTTTCCAGCACGTACTGAAGACGGCCCTGGAGCATCTGCTCATCGGCACTGGTCTTCGCGGCCTCTGCGGAGTTGTACTCGCCCGCGACAATCTGCTCGAGCGGCTCGTCCATCGCCATCGGGTGACCCATCCAGGCGATGTCACCCTGCTGATCGACGATGAAGGCAGAGGGGATGCCGTTTCGGTTGGCGGGGCGCATCCAGCTCTCCGACATCGAGGTGCCTTCCTCGAGCGCCACCGTGTAACCCATCCGCTCGCCCTGGCTCGCAACGAAGTCACGGACGGCCTTCGCCCGCGCTTCACCCTCGCTCCGCTCCCAGATGTTCACACCGATGACCTCGACCTTGTCGCCGTAGTCCTTGTTCAGTTCCGTCAGGTGCGGGAACGCTCGGATGCAAGGGCCGCACCAGGTCGCCCAGAACTCGACGACATAGACTGTGCCGGGCTCGAAGCCGGTGATCTGGTCGCCCTTGACCCATTCAGCGATTGTCAGCTCCGGAGCATTGCCGCCGAACCAGAGGTCGGGCTGCTCGAACTGAGGAAGCTCGGCCCGAAGCTGGTCAACGGTCATGCCCTCGAAGACGATCTCGTCGGCGGTGTACTCGGTGGCCAGCGTGGTCGCCGCGAGGGCGAGGCTCAGAGCGGCGGTAATTGTGCGGACCATGTCATCTCCAGATCCGGGGGGGTCAGGTGCCGGTGCGACGACGCGGTGTCACCTACCGGTCATGGTGTTATCGGATCGGCACGGCCCCGGATGAGCCGGCCTCAGCGTGTTCTACCCAAGAGACACCGATGAGGTGCTGGTTTCATTCGACCTACGGGGCACCTCGGGGGCAACCACTCAGGCAACATCCAAGATATCCGCCTCGCCAAACAGCCGAAACCCCCGCCTGCGGAGAAGTTGGCCGGCGAGATCGGTTTCATCCACACTCAGGGCGATGGTCGGGGTGCCGTTCGGCCTCAGCATGAGGGGATAGGCAAACCGGATGTTGATCTCGGCCCCAAGCAGGCACAAGCACAGGCTCTCGAGACTGTGTCCGCCGGTGAGTTCGACAACAAGCACGTCTACCTCGCTGTAGGGCAAGGCCTCGCGGCGGAGCAGGGCTCGGGCCTCGCGGCTGTCGTTCGTGATCAGCCGGACAACCGCGTGATCGCTGGCCTCATGGACGCTGACGGCGCAGACCCGGCAGGTCGCTCGCTCGAAGCGGTCCATGAGGTCGTGAAGCTTCCCGACCTTGTTCGAGAGAAAGACGCTGTACTGGGTGACAACCGGGGGTGAATAACCCAGCGTCGTCTCAGGCGGCATCGCTGCGTGGCCCATCCGTGCCCTTCCAGCGTTCTAGCGGGGGTGCCGGCAAGGCCGCCGACGCCCTTCTCAGACTCGTGTCCGAGGCTCAAAAAAGGTGCATCGGTCGGGAGAACCCCAAGATCCACCTCGCCCCAGAGGTCACCCGCAACGACGGGAGACCGGCAGCTGCCCGACTTGCGGGTAACCCTGCCCCAATTCAAAGGTTAGCGGACCAATCGAAACGGGTAAAGATCCGATTGGAAGATCCGAGGGTGAATCTGCCCGGTGATCCGCGAGGTTAGGCCGAGAAGCTCGACCCGCAGCCGCAGCTGCTGGTGGCGTTGGGGTTCTGGAAGACGAACCCGCGACCCATGATCTCATCCTTGAAGTCCACGGTGGTCCCACGGAGGTAGAGCATGCTCTTGGGGTCGCAGATGACCTTGACGCCGTGCTGCTCGAACACCTCGTCCGTGTCCTTCTGTGTCTCCGTGAGGTCGAGGACGTAGCTGAACCCGCTGCAGCCGCCGCCCTTGACACCGACGCGAAGGCGGACGGCGTTGGCGTCGAGTTCCTGCTGCTCAACGATGGTCATGATCTCGCGAGCGGCGGTCTCGGTCAGGATGATCCCGGCCTGCTCGGTAGTGGTGGTGCTGGTGTCCATTGCGGTCATGTGCGACGACTCCTCGGAAACGTCCTTGCTCAGCGTACTTTACGCACGCCAAACCGGGCACGTTCATTCCCCAGTTCCATCGGCTATCGGTCGCTGGCCGGGGCGGGATTGAGTTCGGTGAGCCAGACCTCCGAGCCCGCCTCAGCCTCGACGTAGACGAACTCGGTACCACCGCGATACGCGTACAAGCTCTGAACGTTCCCGAGTCGGTCACCGGTCGGCCGGCTGCTACCGGTCTCGGCGTCGATCAGCAGCAACTCACCCCCGAGGTCGATGAAGAGGAGCGTGTCGTTATCGATCCAGTCATGGGGCTGGAGATCGGCGCCGGGCAACATGGGTGTGCCATCCGGACGCGTCATCCTGACGGTGTGACCATCCGCGAGGGTGCGGATCGCCCAGCCCGTCCATGCGCCGTTCTCTAAGATCGTCACGGTCGTTCTGGTTCCATCCGGGCTCACGACGTTCGCGAGCAGGCCACCGACCGGCGGCCGTGCCGGTGTCCAGGTGTCATCGAGCCGCCTGCTGAACGCGAGCATGCTTGTGTCGCTGGGGTTCGACTGCGCAACGAGCATCTCTGCGCCGTCGGCGAAGATGATGGGCGAGTGGAGGTCGCGCTCAGGTATGCCTTCGAAGCGGCGGAGGTTCGTGCCGTCGATCCGCATCTCCCAGATCGAGTACGCCCCTCCTCGATTCGAGTGCCAGGCGACGTGAGAGCCACCATCGAAGAAGGCAGGCTTGCGGTCGCGGTAGCGGTCGTCGGTCAATCTGCGCCTGTTCGAGCCGTCGCCATCCGACACGATGACGTCCTCGAACGGCGGCCCGGTCCGGTAGACGAGCCGCGATCCGTCATCGGTCATGTGCGCCTGGTGGAGTTCTGATGTGCTCCGCACGAGCGTGACCGGGTCCCCGGTGAAACGCCCCGACTCTTGGTCGAAGCCGACAGATCGGATCCGCGCAAGCATCGTCTGGCTTGTGAGCGCGATCCGGGACGCGTCTGGCGTCGTGGCAAGTTCGAGCAGATCGGCCGGGGCACGGAGGAGCGGCGTCGGATCGCTGATTCGTCTGCCGGTCTCCGGATCAAGCTCGATCGACCAGACCCCCGGGCTTCCGCCTCGGTCGCTCAGGAAGAGCACCCGCGACGAGCTGCCCGCCCAGACCGGGCTCCAGTCGGTGGGGACGTCGTCCGTCAGCGCGACGGGATCACCTCCCTCGGCCGCGATCGTGAAGATGTCACGATTCCCGCGGACAACGGACCAGAAAAGGACCCTCGATCCGTCGGGTGAGAAGCTCGGATCGACCGCGTCCCCATCGAACCGCTGGTCCTCACTCTGTTCGCCGGTGTCGAGTTTGCGTGTCTCGCGTGTCTCGAGGTTAATGACGCTGAGACCGGCGCGGGTGAGTCGGCCGTGGACGTAGTACACCTCTTCGCTCGTGACAATCAGTGACCGTCCGTCGGGCGACCATGCCGGGTCGAAGCCGGCATCCGCCACGCGGCGTGGATTCTCGCCGGTTGCGCCCATCACGAACACGCCGCCGCCCTCGCGCGTGGAACAGAAGGCGATTCGCTCTCCGTCCGGGCTGAACGCCGGGTCGAAGTCGTCCGCATCCGAGTCGGGTGTCAGGTTGATCGGGTTCGCCCCGCCGACCCGGAGGAAATAGATATCTCGGTCTTCTCCGTCCGCTGCCGAGTACAGGAGCGTTTTGCCATCCGGGCTGAGCGAGATCCTCTGCTCGAGCCCTTCGAAGTCGGTGAGCTGGCGCATGTCGCCGACGGTGAACGGGGGCTGCGTTCCGGAGAAGGGGCCCGTCGGCGTCGCGAGCGCGAGCGCGATCCCGGTCGCGAGGGCGGCGAAGAAGGCGGAGAGTGCCGACGGCAGCAATACCGAGCGAGGCTGGGCATGCAAGGCCCCGATCGTGGCGGCAACCGATCCAAGTCCATCGAGCTCGTTCCGCAGTTCGATCCGGGCATCGCCGATTGCCTGCAAACGCATGTTCTTGTCGCGCTCCAGGCATCGCTCGATGAGCCGCTGTACTCCGAGTGGCGTCCCCTTCGGGAGATGCTCCAGCTCGACGCCCTTGTGCAGCACCGCGCCGATCGAGTCGGTGGCGGTCTCACCGGCGAACGGGCTGGAACCAGTCAGCATCTCGTAGAGCACGACGCCGAACGCCCAGATGTCGGTCCGCCGATCGACCTTGTGGCCCCGCGCCTGCTCGGGGCTCATATAGGCCGCGGTGCCGATCACGGCGCCCGGGACCGAGGGCGAGTGGGGGGCGGGCGTCGTCAGCGTTGCGGCGTCGCTGAGGCCCGTTGAACTCGTGCCCTCGTCGGCCTTGGCGAGCCCGAAGTCGAGCACCAACGCCTTTCCCTCGGGCGTCAGCTTGATGTTCGCCGGCTTCAGGTCCCGGTGGATCACGCCCGCCTCGTGCGCCGCTTCAAGTCCGGCTGCGATCTGCGTGCCGAGTTCGAGGGTCTCATCAACGGGCAGCGGGCCACGGTCGAGCCGGTCGGCGAGGGTCTCCCCTTCGACGTACTCGAGGATCAGGTACCTCTGTCCCTCGTGCGACTCGGTCCCGTAGATGCCCGCGATATGTGGATCGCTGAGCTGCGCGAGAGTCTTCGCCTCACGCTCGAAACGCTCGAGCCTGGAGGGATCATCAGCGAGCTCTGGCGGAAGCGCCTTGATGGCGACGGCGCGGTCGAGTGACATGTCGCGGCCCAGGTAGACCACGCCCATGCCGCCGCGACCGATCTCGTGCTCGATCTGGTATGTCCCGATCCGCGATCCCTGCACGGGCGTCACCATACCGCAAGCAACCGGCCGAGCGGCTATCGCTCGAGGTACTCGATCAGCGGCTGGTAGCGCCGGATGCTCGCTTGTTCGCCGAGGCTCACGAGCTGACGCATCTCCTGGGAGTCGGTGACGCCGACGCCATAGGAGGTGAGCTTTGAGGTCTGGTCATCTACAGCTTCGAATGTGATCACGTTGTAGAGGTTCTCGGCATCCTTCAGGAGTATCTCCGGCCAGGCGGGGCTGATCTCGGCCTTGAGGGTCAAGACCCGCTCTGGTACGAAGTTTACGATCCGGAGTGTGTTGACCGCATCGCCCTCAAGCCCGGCATCCTCGTCGAAAGAAGCGCGGAAGAGCCCACCGGGGCGGAGATCGATGTCGGCGACCGGCGCTCCCCAGGCGGTGTAGCCCTCGACTGTTGTGTACGCGGCCCAGAGCTCGGCGACGGGCGCGTTCACGATGACGGTCTCGGTCACGATCAGGTGCCCGGGGGGTACCTCGCTGATCTCGTATGTGATCTCACCGGCCCACGCGGGCTCAGGGAGCATAAGGACAGCGGAGGTCAGGCCATAGGACAGCATCCGGGGGGCGTTGAGCCGAGTCATGCCGACCAGACTACACGCTCGAGGGCTTCCGGACAGGCCTCTAGTGGGCGTGCGCCTTCTCAGCCGACTCGATCCCGTTCTTGTCTTTGTAGTCAGCGATCGCGGCCCGGATCGCGTCCTCTGCAAGCACGCTGCAGTGGATCTTGACCGGCGGGAGGCTCAGTTCCTCGACGATCTCCGTGTTCTTGATCTCCAGGCCCTCGTCGACGGTGCGGCCCTTGAGCCACTCGGTCGCGAGCGAGCTCGACGCGATCGCCGAGCCGCAGCCGAAGCACTTGAACTTGGCGTCCTCGATCTTGCCCTCGTCGTCCACCTTGATCTGGAGCTGCATGACATCGCCGCATTCGGGGGCTCCAACGAGCCCGACGCCGATGTCCTTGCGCTCCTTGACCTCGCCGGTGGTGCCGAAGTTGCCGACGTTCCTGGGGTTTTCGTAATGGTCGATGACTTTGTCGCCGTATGCCATGGCCGGTTCTCCCGTGTTATTCGTTTGGTTAGTGCGCCTGCCACTCGATCTTGGTGATGTCGATGCCCTCGTTGTGCATGTCGTAGAGCGGGCTGAGTGCACGCAGCTTCTCGACGGCCTCGCAGATCTTGTCCGCGGCGAACGTGACTTCCTGCTCGGTCGTGAATCGTCCAAGGCTGATTCGGAGGCTGGAGTGGGCAAGATCATCGCCCACACCCATGTTCTTGAGCACATAGCTGGGTTCGAGACTGGCGCTGGTGCATGCGGAGCCCGAACTCATCGCGAGTTCCTTGCACGCCATCATCATGCTCTCGCCCTCGACAAAGCCGAAGGAGATGTTTGTGATGTGCGGCAGGCGACGCTCGGGATCACCGTTGACCTGCACGGTGTCGAGCCGTTCGGTGATCGCCTGCTCGAGCTGATCGCGAAGCTTGCCCAGGCGTTCGGCCTCGGTCGCCATCTCCTTGCCGGCGATCTCGCACGCGGCGCCGAGGCCGACGATGCCGGTGACGTTCAGCGTGCCTGAGCGGAAGCCTCGCTCCTGGCCGCCCCCCTCGCTGAGCGGGGTGAGGCGGACCCGGGGGCGCCTGCGGCGAACGTACAAGGCGCCGACGCCCTTCGGCCCGTAGAGCTTGTGGGCGCTGAGGCTGAGCAGATCAACGTTGGCTTCGTTGACATCAGTGGGCATCTTGCCGACCCACTGGGTCGCATCGGTGTGCAGGATCACGCCCCGGTCGTGGCACAGCTTCCCGATCTCCGGGATCTCGCTGATTGCGCCGACCTCGTTGTTGGCCCACATCAGAGAGACGAGAATGGTCTCGTCGCGGAGCGCTTGCTCGACCTGCGACTTGCTGATGAACCCCTTCGGTCCGGGGTCCAGGTAGGTGACGTCGAAGCCCTCTTTCTCGAGCCTCTTGCATGGGTCGAGCGTCGCTTTGTGCTCGATGGCGCACGTGATGATGTGGCCCCGCCCCGACTGGCCAGCGGGGGCCTTGGCGTACATGTTTGCGGCGCCCTTGATCGCGAGGTTGTTGCTCTCGGTTGCGCCGGAAGTGAAGATCACTTCCTTGCGGTCGGCGCCGAGCAGATCCGCAACCTGTCGGCGTGCGGTCTCGATGCCGTCTTCTGCAGCCCAACCGAAGCTGTGGTTCCTGCTCCCCGGGTTCCCGAAAGTCTCGGTGAAGTAGGGCATCATCGCCTCGATCACGCGAGGGTCGCAGGGCGTGGTCGCGGCGTGATCCAAGTAAATGGGCAGATTGGGGGTCATGGGCAAGAGCTCCGAGCCGGGAAACGGACCCGGCAGTCATTATTTAGAATAGTTCTATTCTAGCGACGGCGTGTGTACACGGCCACTTCGGCGGTTGGCGGAACGCCGATTCGGATAGTCGCTGGATGTGGATGGGTCAGGCGTTCGAGGGCTTGTCGTAGCGCATCTCGAGTCGGCGGCCACCATTGCTGTGGCGCACGTCCGACATGTATGACCGGATGAGCATCAACCCTCGCCCGCTCGGGAGTTCGAGATTTTCATCGAGCGTCGGGTCGGGAACCTCTTGCGGCTCGAAGCCAGGGCCTTGGTCCTCAACGGAGATCTCCGCGGCCTGGTCGCTGACGCGGAACTCCACCTTCACAGAGAGTGAAGGGTCGAGGCCCTTGTGGCCGTGGCGGAATGCGTTGCTGATCGCCTCTTCGACGGCGAGCCGCACGGCAAACAGGCTGGCTGAGGGGAAGCCTTTCCGCTCAGCTGCGGAGAGAATGGCGGCCTCGACGGCGTCGATCTCGCCGCGCTCCTGGCGAATCTCCACGGCGCCTGAGTCCGCGGGCGTACCGGCATTGTCGGGTGATTGGTCCGAGGCCAAGGCCGGGCCCTCCGGCGATCAGGAGAAGCTGCTGAGGGCGTCGTCGGTCGTGTCGTGGATCTCGAACAGCTTGTTGAGCCTTGTGATCACGAAGACCTCATAGATCTGCGGGTCGATGTTGGCGAGCCGCAGCTGTCCGCCCTTGGGGCGGATCTTGTTGTTGATTGTGATGAGCGTGCCGAGGGCGGCGGAAGAGAGGTGATCGACGTTATCAAAGCTGATAACCAGCTTCGGTGTCTCCTCGGCGTCGATCAGGCCCGCGATCTCGTCGCCAATGGCCTGGATATTGCCCTCGTCGAGGATGTTCCGGTCGATGAACTCAACGACCGTGACCGCTTCGTTCTTCGAGACCTTCAGGCGGGAATCGCTCGGCGACATCAGCTTCTCCGTACCACCGTGTGGTCCAGCGGGGAGGGTCAGGGTGCACCACCCACAAATGGGCCAGGGTGGGCAGTGTAGCCGCACTGCCCCTCCGTGGAGCGGTGCGTCGTCATCGGCAGGGTTGAGGCCCTGAGAGAGCCGGTTCGCACAGAATCCGTTAGTTGATGCCACCGAACTCGAGCTGGTCAAGCAGGCCCGGGAAGTTCTGCTCCTCCTGCTCGTTCTGGATCAGGATCGTCGGCTTGATGAGGACCATCAGCGTCGATTCCTCGAGCACTTCGAGGCGATTGCTAAAGAAGCGGTTGAGGATTGGCATCTTGCTCAGAACCGGCACGCCCGTCTCGACTTCGCTCTCGTTGACGATCCTCTGGCCACCCAACAGCACCGTCCCCTGATCGGGGACCTGGACTGTCGTCGAGACGTTTGTCACACTGACGGTTGGCAGCTGGACGAACGCCGCTGTATCAGCAGAGCTGACCAGCTGACCACCGGCGACCGCGGTGACCGCCTGCGTCCCAAAGCCATCGATCGTGCTGGTGCCGGTCGTGACATCTAGCGTGACGTAGCGACGATCTGCGCTGACGGTGCCTCTAACGTCGAGCACGGCGCCTTCGGTCACGACCTCGATTTCTGGATCGAAACCGACCGCTGAGTCTGAGACGATCGGTGTCAGATCGCTAACAAACGTCTGCTGTGTCGCGACGAAGAAGTTGGTTCGCTGGCCGTTCGTGAAAGTCACCCGCGGTGCGGTGAGCGTCACGCTCCTTGTGTCGGCCTGGGTTGCCTGGACGAGGAAGTCCACCTGGATGTCGTCGAGGAAGGTGCCCGCGACACCGAGAGCGGGTGACCCCGCGAGTACGGTCGCCGCGATGCCTGATTGCGGCGCGAGGGCACCAACGAGGCCCAGCGAGTTTTGGGCGGCAGCGACCGGGCTGAAGCCGTCTTCCGGTGGGATAACTGACGACGGGTTCGGAGTGATCGTGATCGGCTGGTCGTTATCGTCCAGAACGATCTGGCCCGTTGCCGGATCGGTTTGGAAGAAGTTCTCACCACCCGGGACCGTGTTCTGGAGGCCGACCGGGGCCGTCGTGAAGTCGAAGAAGTCACTCGCGGTGATCGCCGGGTTGCCGGCCTGGGCCGTGCGTACCTGGTTGTTGTCAGCGTTGAAGTAGACATCGAGATCGAAACCGATCTGCTCGAAGAAGTCCTGGCTGACGAGGAGGAATCTGGCCTCGACATTGATCTGGAGTGCCTGCGCTGCGCGGAGTTGGGAGAGCAGCGACCTGATCCGCCTGTGGTTCTTCGGCGTGTTGGTGATGATCAGGTTGCCGTTCAACTGCTCGATCCGTCCCGTATCACCGCCGTTCTGCAGCCATCCATCGGAGTCCACGTTGTTGCGGATGATCTCGATGAGTTCATCGACTCGTTCCTGGAAGGTGCGACGCTCGGGGTCTTCGTCGCCGCCGTCCTGGAATGGGCTCTGGCCGCCGCCGCCCTGCCCGGACTGCAGCGCGGTGTTCAGATCGAGGTCGGGAGCGTCCTCGTAGTCGGGGACCTCGACGATGAGATCGCGGATGTCGTAGATCTCAAGGCGTGTGTTCAAGCGGAGACGGCTGTCGCTGCTCACGGTCAGGACACCGTCGATCACCGCCCAGTCGGCCTGCTCACCGAAGCCCGCGGCGCTGGCTTTGGACATCACCCGATCGAGCACCACGCGCAGTGTTGGATTGTTCAGCGTCAGCGAGATCGGCGTGTCACGGCCGATCGAGATCTCCTCAAGGGCATCCCAATCGACATCGATATCGAGCTGGCTCACCGCCTCGATGAACTGGATGACTTCCTCAAGCGTGTTATCGCGGAACGCGACGTTGATACGACGATCATTGATGCTCTGGAGAACGCGGCGGTTCTCGATTGGCTCGTAATCGTTCGCGGCACCGATGCGCCGGAGGCTCCGCTCGGGCCAGTCCTCGGGGAAGTTCACCGTGTTCTCTGGCGCGATCGTCGCGATACGGTTCTCGACCGCCTGACGCATGTATGACGTCTGGGCCTCTCGGCCCAACTGGTCGTATCGGGTGTATGCCCTGATGTTGCTGATGATGTCGCGGAGCAGGAGACCCGATGGGTCGTTCGGATCAAGGAACAGGATCTCGTCGACGACCTGCAACGCTTCGTCGTACTTCCGCTCGGCCTGCAACGCGCGGACGCGATCGATCGCCTCGTTGATACGGGTCTCGCGTTCCTCGCTGCGCAGACGCTCGCGTTCTGCGGTTTCCCGAACCAGTTCGCGTTCGCGATCCTGCCGCTGTTGGTCGCGGATCGCCTCTTCACGGATCTCGATCGTGGTCAGCAGGGCATCTACACGGCTCTGGAGGTTCTCGAACTCGCTCTCAGCGAAGAGGTTCCGCGCGCCTTGGGCCGTCTGGCGTGCCTCAACCGCCAGTTCGCGGGCCCGGCCCACGTCACCGCTGTCGAGCGCCCGGTTGGCTTGTTCGAGCTCATTGTCGAACTCTGCCGTGGCTTGCTGCTTCGCGATCTCGCGGTCCTGACGGATGTCGCTTAGAACATCCTCATCGGCCTGATCAGTCTGGAGCAGGGCCCGGGCCTCAGCGAGGCGACCCTCGGCCTCCTCGGCCTGCGTGTCGCTCAGATACGAGCGGTACTCGCCGAGCAGGCGGCTGAACTTGGCCTCGGCCGACGCCCAACGCCGCTCGGTCATGTCGCTGTTGGCTTCCGCGAAAAGGCTCTGGGCCTCGAGGCGGCGGGTCTGCTGGATCAGGTCCGCGTTCGGGTCCGCTGCGGGCTGGTCCTGTCGCTCGATGGACGCCTGGATAACGGCGGGACTCACCACCGGCTCAGATGGAGTGCCATCGATCCTCCGGCCAAGATCACGCATACGGCCGGCGAGCGGTCCGAACTTGGCGGCGCCGCTGTCTCGGGCCTCGTCGAGGAGATCGCGTGCCAGTTCGGTCTGGCCCATCTCGAACGCGGCTTCGGCATCCGTGATCAGCCCGGGCAGCGCGAGCGCGGCCTCGGCGCGCATCTCAGAGATCACGCCGAGCAGTCTCGGGAGGCGGACGGGGGCATCGGGCGTGATGGTCGCTTCGCGCAGCTTGGTCTCGGCCTCATCGAGACGGCCCGCAGCGATGTCTGCTTCTGCTGCCTGGGTGAGCTGTTCGGACTGTGAGAGCGTGCCCAGGCCGGCGACCGCCTCGCCCAAGAGGCTGTACGCCCTCGACCGGGCATCGGAGTCCGAGACCACTGTGCCGTCGGCGAGCAACGCCACGATCGACTCGCGGGCGAGCCCGTGCTGGCCTGACTCGATCATTGCTGCGGCACCGTCGAGGGATCCCGCGAGCGTCGGGGCACCGGGAACGGTGCCGCCAAGGGCGGGGGCCGCGAGGCTAAATGCTGCAGCGGCCGCGATGAGAGCGGCAGCGGAACGGGCACGAACGCTGATCGAAGTCTGGAACATCACGGTCTCCGAGGGCCCACGCTGAGGCCTCATTCGCGGGCGCTGCGCTCGGCTCGGGGCCGGCGGCTTCGGCGGGTCCGGCGGATCCATCGCCGGTGGAGTGGTGGGTGCCCGCCCCTGATCCCTGGTGGTGCCGGTTGCCCGGGACGCCCGCGATCATCGCGGCACGGCCCGCCGACACCCGCGTAAGCCGTGGCTGCCCCGTTCGGGACTCTCCCCTCAGGTGAGACCCAGGGCCTTGGCTCATGCGGCGGGAAGATACTCGGACCGGCGCGTCGTCGCAACTCACAGGCTCAAGCAATCTTCGTTCCCGGGGCTTGCCCGGGACCGTGTCCGGTCCGTGTCAGACAGACGCGCGGTTCCCGACTCGGTGCTACTCAAGCCATCTGATCAGCGGCTTGCCACGGCCAGGCTTGGCATCTCGTGTGGCACGCTCGAGCTCGGCCTTGAACTGTTCCGGGCTCAAGCGATCGGCTGAGACGATGAGCGCGTCGCTCGGCGGTTCCTCACCCTGAGGGGTGCGGTCGCGTGGCCTATCTACTGGCCCAAGCACGAGTTCCAGCGCCAGCTCCTCCGCTTGTCGCAGGCACGAGGCCCGCATAAGAGCCTCAGCGTACTTCCACTGGGGCCTGTCTTCGTACATCGCTCGGATGAGCACACGCCACCCGGTCGAGCCAAGTGCCCGCCCCGCATCATCCACGTTCGATTCGGGGTCGATGTTGAGGGTGAGGCGCCAGTCGTCCCTGAGCCGCTCGACGATCTCGTCAACGCCCTGGAGGTCAGGGTCGTCGGGCGGTGTTCGAAGGACGGTCCGATGTTCGTGGGCGGCGGCATCCGCCCCGGCAGGTTCGGCCACCGGCGTGAGGTCGAACGCCCCGAAGATCTTCTCGATCCTCTCCTTGGAATCGGGCTCGACGCGGACCGTCACGATCTTGTGCTCGTCAACGAAGAAGTACGCGAACGGGTCGTCGCACATGGCGCCGAAGCCGACGAGCCCATCTTCGAGGAAGAATGAGCGGTATCGGCGCAGGGCATCGGTCATCCGGTCGGTCCCGACGAGCTCGTACGAGATGTATGGATCGATCTCGCGATAGGCGTCATGGCCCATGACATCGAGGATCGGGTACGCCCGTGGGGGCATCGCCTGGATCAGCATCGTGACCAGGGCCTCAAGCCGCTCGCAGGTGATGACGGCGTCGAACACGTAGCGGTCGGGCCATTCCTCCCAGTCTCCGCTGCCGTCGTCGCCGTCGGCGGGCTCGAACTGCATGAGATAGCCCGGGAGAGGCTCCATTGGCTCGACGGGATAGACCCCGAGCGGGAAGCTCATCGAGCCGATCGCCACCCGCTCCAGCTTGGGGTTCACTTCACACCTCAGCATCGGTTCGCAGCGTACGCCGGCGCACGGGCGGGCCGCGGCGGATAGCGTCATTGCGTGAGCACACCATCGCAACTCAATAGCACGACCCTGCTTGCCGCGGCGGTCGGTAACACCAGGATCCACGCCGGCCTCTTTGTCTCCGGACGGCTTGAAAAGACCGAGACGATCGCCCATGAGGAGGGGGACCCGAGGGAGGTACTCGGTTCCCTCGTCGAGGCCGCCGGGGGTGGAGCCGCGGCGGTTGTCGCCTCGGTTGCCGACGAGGCGGCCCAGCGCATCGAGCGTGTCCTCGAAGGCCTCGGAGTCGGTTCGGTGCTCAGGCTGGGACGGGATGCGCCGGTCCCGATCCCAGTTGCACTCGACGATCCCACCACCGTGGGGCACGACCGCTTGCTAAACGGGTTGGCTGCATTTGAGCTGACGGGTCAGGCGTCACTCGTGGTCGATGCGGGGACCGCTGTGACCTGCGACTTCGTGGACGGGGAGGGCACGTTCCAGGGCGGGGTCATCGGTCCTGGTCTTGGCATGATGCTCCGCTCGTTGCATCGGGAAACGTCAGCGTTGCCCGATGTGAACTATGAAGCACCGGACAAGGACCGCGGGCCCTGGGGTAAGGATACGGCTCACGCGATGTGTCTCGGGGTGGCCGCGCAGGTGCGGGGACTGGTGCATCTGGTACTGGAGCAGACCGCTGAGGCGTTTGGCGCGTATCCCCGCGTCATCGCAACCGGTGGGGACGCCGAGGCGTTGTTCGCAGTCGATGAACTGGTTGAGACGATCGTCCCGGACTTGCAGCTTCGTGGCATCAGTGCCGCTGTGGGGCGGATCCTCGAAGCGGGCCGAGACGGCGAGGAATGAACCACGCGTGGTTCTCTGTGCGCACTCGACGGGGATCACCCTCGGCAATCGGTGTTCTCACGCTTGGCGCATCCACCGAGGAGGCGTTGATACGTGCGTGCAATGCGTCTCGGCTCGCGGTCCCTCCTGTTGGTTCAGTGTCGCTCATCGATCTGCTCGGCA
Source organism: Planctomycetota bacterium (assembly GCA_039186605.1). Taxonomy (GTDB): domain Bacteria; phylum Planctomycetota; class Phycisphaerae; order Phycisphaerales; family UBA1924; genus JBCCZZ01. The sequence goes on from JBCCZZ010000013.1 coordinate 15,627, forward strand.
TCGATCGAGGGCTCGCGATTCGCTGGGCGCAGACCTCGCTCGATATCACGCCGCACGGGAGCCCTGCGGTTGTTGATGGGATACGTCGGGGCCTGATTGCACACGGATTCGAAGATCTGGGATCGGGCCTCGATCCCATGCTCGCTTTCTCCGAAGCGTCCGGACCATTGGAGGCCTCATGGCTTGAAGCGCTGACGCGCGTGCGGGGCGAGTGGGGCACGAGATTGCTGCTTGCTCAGCGGCATGCCTGGGATTGCTGGCCCAGCTTTCCCGATACCGCTTCGGACGCATGGAAGCGGACGAGGCAAAGGCTCTTTGATCCTCCGACGGTCGCGGTTGTCGGGCCGGCCAATGTTGGGAAATCCACGTTGGTGAACGCGCTCGCCGGGCGTGTGGTCTCGGTGACGAGCGATGAGGCCGGCACGACGCGCGACGCGGTTGGAGCTGTAGCCAACGTGGACGGCATCGAGGTTCGTCTGCTCGATGTGGCGGGCCTGCGAGATGAGATGGAGCCGAGTGAGCGGGCCGCCCTTGCGTTGGCGAACAAAGCGGTTGCCCGGGCCGATCTAGTCCTGCGGTGTGGGGACGGAACGTTGCCGCCACCGATGATCGATGACAGCTTGTGCTCGATCGCTGTTGGCTTACGCCGGGACCTCGGCCCGCCCCGCGGGGTGTGTGACCTTGAGCTCTCCCTGGTGGGCCAGGAGCGCGGGCCGTCAATCCGCCGCATTGGGCAGGCGATTCGGCGGGCCCTTGTGCCGGATGGTGCGCTCGACACGTCTGTCCGGTGGGTCTTCTGGGATTGAAGCGATTGGCCGGCAGGCAGCCCCTGGGGCAGCTGGGTTTACGCCTAGCATGGAGGCCCCGTGTTGGTGCGTAACGCCAGCGCGGGCCTGGACGCTTGGATCCTGATAGGAGCGAGCCGGACATGGACGATCGGCAAACTCAGATCCGTGAGGGTGCGGGGCTCGAGGAGTCCCGGATCAACGAGGACTTTCTTCGGTTCGTGGGTCGCTGGGGCGCCCCAGTCGTGGTCATCCTCGCGGTGTCATACGCGGCCTGGAGCTTCCTGAAGACGCAGCAAGCCGAAGCCGACATCCGGCGAGGCGATGCGTACGCCGAGTTCGAGGCGGCCCGCTCGGTTGATCCACCGAACCCCGACGCCCTGCTCGCGATCGCTGCGGATTTCGAGGGCGTGGCGGCGGTCAGCCATCTCGCACGGATCGAGGCTGCGGACACGCTGATGCGTGAGGCCATCCAGGGTGTTCGTTTCGGCGCGGAACTCGATCAATCGGGCGCACCGTTTAGCGATGAAGACCTGATCGAGGGCGAGACTTTCAACACCCAGGTGACTCGGGCTCGAGACATCTATGAAAGGGTGCTCTCCGCCACCGAGCGTGACAGGGCTCAGGCGCTAATCGCGGTGAGCGCCGGTTTCGGGCTTGCCGCGGCGCAGGAGTCGCTTGGTGACTATTCCGGCGCGACCGGTGCCTACGAGCGTGTCGCCCGCGCGGCGGAGCGTGCGGAACTGACGCTGCATGTCGGAATCGCCAACCAGCGGATTGCTTCGATGGGAACCGAGCTCGAGCGGCCCGCGTTGTTCTATGACTTCGAGCTTCCGCCGGACCGGCTGAGCCCGTCGGTTCAGGAGCCTGCATTGAACGTGCTTACTCCACGCGCGGGCTCGGAGCCTGAGGCGGGGCCGGCGGCGCCGGACTTCCCGCTTCCGCCCGAATCGGCCCCTGAATCCGGGCCTGATCAGGGGTCCGAACCAGAGGTGACGGATCCGCCTGAGGGTGATGACGGCCAGCAGTGACCACCCCGGCGGACCAAGGCGACGAGCGGGTCCGCACCAGCTTCGACACCGCGGATGAGCTGATCCTGCCCGGGGGCAAAGTGGACCCGGAGGCGATCCGCCGCGCGGTGGAAGCGGCTCAGCGCGAGAGCGGTGATGGTGCTGCGCTCCCAGCGGTCTTGTTCACGCTCCAGCGCGACCTCAACAGCCGGCTGGATCGCTATCTCACGAGCCGTATCACGTTCCTAAGCCGGAACCAACTGCAGCGTCTGATCAGCGACGGGGGTGTCACGGTCAACGGCCGCGCCGCGAAGGCATCGACGAAGCTGAGGTTGGGCGATGAAATCGAGGTGACGGTACCGCCACCGCCGAGCCGGGCGACGGTCCCTGAAGAGATCCCGCTGAGCGTGCTGCACGAGGATGAGCACCTGATCGTGCTGAACAAGCAGCCAGGGATCATCGTGCATCCGGCTCGGAGCGAGCTCTCTGGGACGATGATCAACGCGCTGGCTTGGCACTTCCAGAATGTTTCGGCTGGCGAGCTAAGCACCGTTGGCGATGAGTTCGCGAGGCCAGGCGTGGTCCATCGGCTCGATCGCGACACCTCGGGCTGCATTGTGTTCGCGAAGGATGACGAGACACACTGGAAGCTCGGTCGCCAGTTCGAAAAGCGCCGTGTGGACAAGCGCTACATCGCGGTGGTGCAGGGACGTGTCAGGCCGGACTTCGATCCGATCGATCTGCCGATAGGACCCCACCCGTCAAAGGAGAAGGGCTATCGGGAGAAGCAGGTCGTGCGGCACGACGATCTGGGCAAGCCCAGCGTGACGATCTGCCGTGTCCGTGAGCGGTACAGACTCCACGAGCGGCCTGTAGGCGATCAGGATTTCACGCTGTGCGAGTTGGAGCTCAAGACAGGCCGCACACACCAGATCCGTGTGCACTTGTCAGCGAAGGACCACGCACTCGTGGGCGACGACATGTACGGCGGCCGCCTGTTTAGCGCCGTTGGTGCATCGGGCCCCGTCATGGCGCGGCAGGCGTTGCACGCGGCACTGCTAGCCTTCGAGCACCCGATGACCGGTGAAGACCTCGTGTTTGTCGCGCCTCCCGAGGGGGATCTGCTGGGGTTGATCGAGCACCTACGCGAGCGAGGTGGCCCGGAGCGGACGGAGATCGGGGGGACGGTGCCCTTCAAGCGGCTCGGGCTGGAGCCTGGGCTGGGGGCATGACCGGCACAGGTTGAACCCGATCCGCGGGTTGGATCGAACAACCGGGCAGTCCGAGGCGTTCAGGGACTCAGAGGGCGGAGGGGCCCCGGGAGGTATCGCCGTATGCACGCTCGCCCCGCTGTGAACTCCGCCGGTCGCGCCGACCGGCTCGGGCTGTGGTCCGTCCTTGCAATCTTCTTCGGTGCGATGGTGACTGTTGCAACGATCCCTCAGCAGGCAAGTGCCCAGTTCGAGGCCCCGCAGCTTGACCCCAATCTGGGCTGGCTGAACACCGACAAGCCGCTGCGATTCGGTGAGGAACTCGAGGGGCACGTCGTGCTGCTCGATTTCTGGACCTACTGCTGCATCAACTGCATCCATATCCTGCCCGACCTTGAGTATCTGGAGCAGAAGTATGCCGATGACCCGTTCGTGGTCGTTGGGGTTCATTCGGCCAAGTTCGACACGGAGGGCACACGCGAGAGCATCCGCAACGCGATGTTCCGCTACGACATCAAGCACCCGGTTGTGATCGATGCCAACATGGGGATCTGGCAGCAGTACGGCGTCCGGGCCTGGCCAAGCCTGGTGCTCGTGGGTCCCGACGGGGAGGTCATCGGTGGCGTGAGCGGCGAGGGGAACCGGATGATCCTCGACGAAGCGATCCGTGTCGCGCTCGATAAGGGCCGCGAAGACGGGACGCTCGCGGACGCCAAGGTCGAGTTCGCGCTCGATCAGGAGGTCCCCAGCGCCGGCGGACTGAGCTTTCCGGGCAAGGTGTACACCGCGCCGATCGGCGGGCGTTCGAGCTTGGTCGTCGCGGACAGCTCGCACGACCGGGTCGTGATCGCGGATGCGCCAAGTGAAGACGGCGGCGCCCAGGTCCGGCTCGTCGTCGGGACGGGTGAGCGTGGGTACCGCGACGGGATCGCCGCAAACGCTCAGTTCAACGACCCGCAAGGCTTCGCATACGACGCGGCACGGAACAAGCTCTACATCGCGGACACGAAGAACCACGCCGTGCGCACGCTCGATCTGGCGACCAGCGTCGTCACCACGCTCGCGGGTAACGGCGTACAGGGCTACGACCGCCGAGGAGGCGGCAGCGGTCAGGAGCAGAGACTTTCAAGTCCGTGGGATCTCGCACTGGATCCGGCCGATGGGCGCACGCTCTATGTGGCGATGGCCGGGCCTCACCAGCTCTGGAAGATCGATGTCGAGACCGGGAAGGCCGAGGCGATCGCAGGCGGAACCGGGGAGAACATCATCGATGGACCTGCCGCACGGGCGCAGCTCGCGCAGCCATCGGCGCTCGCGCTGAGCACGGGGACCAGGCGCCTCTACTTCGCTGACAGCGAGGTCTCGGGGGTGCGATACCTCGATCTTGATGCCGACGAGGTTGAGACTGTGATCGGGACGGGGCTTTTCGACTACGGGGACGTTAACGGCGTGTACCCGGCCGCTCGGCTCCAGCACAACATCGGGCTCACGCTGCTCCCGGACGCGGACGGGAACGACCGTCTGCTGACCGCTGACACCTACAACGACAAGGTCAAGTGGGTCGAGCCAGATGAGAAGCGACTGAGCGAGTGGGTGGGGGTCGAGCGGGGTTCGACGGCGCCGGAAGGAGCCCTCAAGCTCAATGAACCTGGCGGCGTTCACTTTGACGAGCCTTCGGGCCGTGTGTACATCGCCGACACGAACAACCACCGTGTGGTGTTCGTCGATCCCGAGTCTGGCGAGTGGGCGGAGGTTGTGCTCCGTGGGCTAACTCCAGAGGAGGACAAGAGGGACATACTCGCTGGCGCCGAGGGCGTCGCGATCGAGGTCGATGCGGACGAGCCATTCGTGCTCACACTGTCGCCCGAAGTCCCTGCGGTCTCTGGCCTCCCGGGCAAGGTCAACGAGGAATCTCCCGTCAGCGTCCGTGTGACAGCGGTGGGCGAAGCGATGGAGGTCCTAGCGAGCCGGACCCAGCGGCGGGGATCATTACCGATCAGTATCGATGTGCCGGCAACGGAGGCCGCGGAGTTGCTCGTTGAGCTGAGCTACGCGGCGTGCACGGAGACCCAGTTGGGAATCTGTGTGCCTGTGAGCCAGGCTTGGCGTGTCATGCTTGCCCAAGGAGAGCTGAACGCCGCGACGATCACTGATTAGGCGCGAGGCTCGATCCGCTCCTTGCCCCCCATGTACTTCCGGAGGCACTCCGGGATCGTCACGCTCCCGTCCTCGTTCTGGTGGATCTCCAACAGTGGGATCAGGATGCGCGGGCTGGCAGCAACTGTGTTGTTGAGGCTGTGGCAGAACGTGGTCGGGCCCTTGCCGCGTTCACCACCTTCGCGGTACCGCAGATTGAGCCGTCTGCACTGGAAGTCGTAGAGCCGGCTCGCGGAGTGGGTCTCGCCAAAGGCACCCTTGGGGCGTCCGTCCTTGTCAAGGTCGCCGCGCCCTGGCATCCAGCACTCGATGTCGATCATGTCGGCGTTCTTCTGGCCCAGATCGCCCGTGCAGCACTGGAGCAGGCGGTAGGGAAGGCCCAGATCCTGGAGCAGTTCTTCGACGATCGACATCATCTTGCCGTGCCACTTGCGGCTCTCGGCCTCGTCGTTCTTGCAGATGACGACCTGCTCGACCTTGTCGAACTGGTGGATGCGGTACAGGCCCGCGGTGTCCTTGCCCGCGGCGCCCGCTTCACGGCGGAAGCACGTGCTGACGGTGACGTATCGAAGGGGGAGATCGGCTTCATCCACGATCTCGCCCTGGTGGATGCCCATGAGACCCACCTCGCCGGTTCCGGTCAGGTAGAAGTCGTGACCGCTCCCGCGCCGGGTTTCCTCGATGTGGTAGCTCTGCTCGCGGCCGTGCGGAAAAAAACCGGTGCCGACCATCGCTTCTTCGCGGACGAGCACCGGAACGCTCGCGGGCTCGAACCCGTGCTTCTCGGCCATCGTGTCGAACGCGTAGCGGAGGACAGCTTGATGGAGGCGGAATCCCTCACCGGTGAGGATGTAGCTCCGGGTGCCGGCGATCCTGACGCCTCGTGGGAAATCCACGAGCCCGAGCGACTCGATGAGCTCGATATGCGTCTTGGGCTTGAAGCCTCGCTGGCTCTCGAAGTCGGTCCCGGCCTTGAAACCTGGCGCGTGCCAGCGACGGATCTCGACGTTGTCATCGGCGCTCTCGCCTACCGGGACATCGGGATCGGGCGGCAGTGGGATCTCGAGCAGCAGCTTTCGGAGCTCGGGTTCAAGTGTCGCTAGCTCGTCTTCGAAACCCCTAATCTCGTCCTTCATCCGGGCCGGGCGGGCCCTGAGTTCGGCCAGTTCGGCCTCCAGCTTGTCTTTCTCTGCGCCCTCGGCTCGCTTCGCGGCCCCGGAGAGCTTGCCGATCTGTGGTCCGAGATCTTTTTCTATCTTCTTCTGCTCACTGCGCCTGTTCTCCGAATCGCCAATCAAGGCCCGAACCCGCGAGTCAAGCTCCAGGACGCGGTCGATATCGATCTGGGCGCCTTTCTTCTGGGCGCCCATCTTGTAGTGCTCTGGGTCTTCACGGAGGTGCTTGAGATCGATCATGGGCGGGGAGTGTAGAAGGGGGGACCCGGGGGCTCCGAGGCTCCGTATGATCGGCGACTCGTTAGGGCCTGGGATAAGGTCCCCGGGTCCAAGTGCCGGAGAGCATGTTGTCGTCTGAGGTGTTGAAACAGCTCCGGGTACGCCCGGTCGGTGGCTTAGCAAGGCCGGTCGCGATCGAGGGGGAGCCCATCACGATCGGGCGCCACCCCGACAACGTCATGCAGTTGCTCGACGCGAAGAGCAGCAGGCACCACGCGACGCTGGCTGCTGCGGAGCCGGGCGAGACCGCGATGTTCAGCGACCTGGGCAGCCGCAACGGCAGCCTGATCAACGGCGAGCCCGTGACCGGCAAGGTCTTGCTCCGCGAGGGCGACGTCATCACGATCGGCGATACCGACCTGATCATCGAGTCTGTCGAGCTGTCGGTGCCAGAAGCGGAAGCGAGGACACGTGACGCGCTGAGCTGGAAGGGGCGCGGCCGTGCCGCGCAGCGCAAGGAGCAGACGACGAACACGGTGGCCGCCAAGAGTGGTGCGCCGGCGAGGCCCGCCAAGTCGAAGTCCAACGCCAAGTCGAGTTCGGCGGCAGGTGTGAAGCAGGGTCCGAGCTGGGCACGAGAGATGCTCCGCGTTCTGAAGGAGCTTCCGCCCGAGGACTCGGTGGAGGCTGTACCCGAGCTGATCGATGCACGCGGGAACCCGATCCCCGGGATGGACCGGGGCAGCGAGGGGCCGGTCGCTTTTCTGCTCATGCTCCAGATCGCGAGCAAGTCGCACGCGACAGACATCCACGTCGAGCCGAAGACCGACAAGACGAATGTGAGGATGCGCGTCGACGGGCAGATGGCCTGGATCTGTGAGATGCCAAGGTCCACGGGCGACCTGCTGGGGGGCATCGTCAAGGCGGCGTGCAGCATGAAGAGCACGCACAAAGACGCCGTGCTCGATGGTCACTTCTCCGCGCGGTTCCCCGACAGGCGTGTCGAGTTCCGTGCGAGCCTCACGCCGAGCGTGTACGGCCAGAAGCTGGTGCTCCGCGTTCTTGATCAGCGGGATGTGCCTACGAGCCTCGCAGGGCTCGGGCTGCTCCCTTACATGGTTGATCCGGTCCGTCGGGTGACGCGGCAAGACGCCGGGATGTTCCTGGTCTGCGGGCCGACGGGTAGTGGCAAGACGACGACGCTGTACAACGCCCTGCGCGAGATCGATCGCGACACAAAGAACGTGGTAACGATCGAGGATCCCGTCGAGTACCAGCTCGACGGTGTGACCCAGATGCCCATCGACGAGGCTCGCGGAAACGGTTTCGACACGCTGCTCCGCTCGGTGCTTCGGCAGGATCCGGATGTCATCCTCGTCGGCGAGATACGCGATGAGCCGACGGCACGAACCGCGCTCCAGGCGGCAATGACTGGGCATGTGGTGTTCTCGACGGTCCACGCGAAGGAGACCTTCGGCGCGGTTTTCAGGCTGCTTGACCTTGGCGTCGAGCCGTACCTTGTGGCCAACAGCCTGGATCTCGTGCTCGCCCAGCGGCTTGTCCGAGTCCTGTGCCCAGCCTGCAAAGCACCCCAGGTGATTCCCCCGGGCGTGCTGTCGCGAATCGGACCGGCACTGCGGCGGGCCACAAAGTCATATACACCCGTTGGCTGCAGCGCCTGTCTCGGGACCGGCTTCCGAGGCCGGCAGGCCCTATTCGAGCTGCTCGCGTTCGATGACAAGCTGCGGGACGCGGTTCTGACTAATCCCTCGGTCACAAGCATGAAGAACGCGATCAGCGGGGGTCTTTTCACGACCCTCGCGGAGTCTGGCTGGCGACTCGTCAGCGAGGGTGTGACGAGCATCGACGAGGTCGAGCGTGTCGCTGGCTGAGCGAACTGTGAGCTTGATGTTTGGCGCTCCGGGCACGTTTGAGTAGGCTCTCATGGCCCGGGCTCACCGGGTAAACCCCATTGCTGTGCACACGCGGGTCTGGTTTTAGGCCCGCGAAGGAGCGGAGCCCGCCATGGCCAGAGCACCGCGAGTCCGAGCGTTCCCCAGTCTCGCCTGCCTCGCGCTGTTGCTCGGAGCGACGGGTTCGGCTGCCGCGCAGCGGGAGCACGAGGTTCTCTTCCCCGCGAATGATGGGCTAACCAGCGACGTGGTCAGGTCGATGCCACGCGACCGAGCCGTGGCCTTGGCCGAGGCTGCGGCCCTCGGGCTTGTGCCGGCCCCGAACCTGCCTGCGGTGGCGATCACCGAGAAGACGGGTGTGCTACGCAGCCCGATCCCTGGCATCCTCTATTCGGGGAGCGTGAGCTCGGAAGCGAATCTCTCACCGCCGACCGCCCCCGGCGGTCTGAGCGCGAGTGATGCTCGGAGTCTCTTCGGCGTCGACGGGTCTGGCATCCGCATCGGGATCATCAGCGATTCGTTCAATCGCCTGCAGGGCCCGGTTCCCGGTGTAGACACCGGCGACCTGCCCGGGGCGACGAACCCGTTCGGCTTCCTCACCCCGGTCACGGTCCTCAAGGAAGACATCGCGATTAATCGGATCGATGAGGGACGCGCGATGGCCGAACTCATCCACGATCTCGCGCCGGGGGCTGAGCTTTACTTCCATTCGGCGTTCAACAACCAGATGGCCGGGCAGCCCTTCGAGAGCAGCATCGCTGTTGCGATCGATGCGCTTGCGGCGGCGGGTTGTGACATCATCGTCGATGACGTTGCATACCTGAACCAGCCGTACTTCCAGGAGAGCCTTGCGGGGGATGCGGCCCAGAGTTTCGTGGATACCGGCGGGCTCTACTTCACAGCGGCGGGGAACTCTGGCCCTGCGGTATGGGTCGGGAGTTATGCAGAGGTGACCGCGGGTGCCGGGCTTGCGCACGACTTTGATACGGGTGCAGGTGTCGATACGAACCTCTCGTTTGCGTTCCCGACGAACGAGACGATCAGGATCGTGATCTGGTGGGATGAGCCATATCCGTCGCTGGGTACCGCGCCGAGCGCGAGTGATTTCGACGCTTTCGCACGCCGAGGAGATACGAACGAGTTAATCGCGACGAGCATCGGCGATCAGGGCCAGGGCGATGATCCGTTCGAGTTCATACAGGCCTTTAACGCTGGCCTCTCGACGACGCTTGAGCTGAGCATCGAGCCTTACCTCGCAGTGAACCCAAACGCGAAGCTCGCCGTTGTCGCGGTGGATGGCACCGTGCTCGATGCATCGGCTCAGCTCGGTCCGTCTATGTTTGGACATCGGACGGCGAGCGGTGTGCAGGCGGTCGCGGCGCAGGGCTGGTTTAGCACATTCCTCCAGACATTCAGTGCGGTTGGCCCAGCTGATGTGAAATACGCGCTGGATGGCACAGAGATCAACGAGATCAGGCCGAAGCCCGACATCACTGCAACTGATGGCACGTCAACGACCTTCTTCGGTAACTTCTTCGGGACGTCAGCCGCTGCACCACACGCGGCGGCTGTCGCGGCTCTCGGCCTCGAGTACGCCAGGACGCTCCTGCCAGTGCCGCCCAGCCCGACGCAGTTCTATCAACTGATGGCAAACGCGTCAGTCGAGGTGGACGGCACACCACCGGGGCCCGACAACGAAGAGGGCGCAGGCCGTGTGGATGCGGTGAACCTGATGGGTATCGTGGAAGCCGCGGTTCCTCAGCAGTGCAGCGAGGGAGATGTCACCCACACCGGCGCCACGCTGGTGGGCCAGCCTGGGTTCGGAGCACCCGATGGCATCATCGACCTCGATGACCTCGGCTACTTCCTGAACTTCTGGCTCCCAGGTGACATTGCGATCGCTGACGTGACAACGGTCGGCGCGACGCTTCAAGGCCAGCCAAGCTTTGGGGTTCCGGACGGTGAGGTCACGCTCGATGATCTGGGCTACTTCCTGAATGTCTGGCTGCCCGGTTGCCCGTAGGAAGGGCCCGTCTCCGACTGGTCTGATCCGTCCACGCATCCGGACGCGAGTCCGAGAAGGCGCCGGTGGGCTGAACTGGGTGGCACACGCTCGCGTATGGGGTATGGTCAAATCGACCCGGCGCGGTCCTCGCGCGCGGCGGAGACGAGCCAGATGCCCCGACACCTCCGGAGATTTGTTCTCACAGCCGCGGGCCTCGCGGCGGTCGCAGCTTCCGCTGCGCAGGCCCTTGAGCGGGGTGAGCGTGGAACGCCACGGCCCGAGCGTGCACCCGTGGACATTCGGCACATCCCGCGCCACCACACGGTGCTCCCGCTTCTCCAGAATCACGTGCTGCCGCAGGAGGGCTTCGGTGCGCGGGTGATCCGCGGTGCCGACACGCCCGAGCCGGATCCGGGTCCCTATGCCCAGATGACGACGCAGCCCGGCCGACCGACAGACATGTCGCGTGAGCTGCTCTGGGTTGGGTCAGTAACGTCGCAAGCAGACGGCGCGCCCCCGACTTTTCCTGGTGGTCTCGGTGCACAGAACGCGAGGAGCCAGTTCGGCGTGGATGGCACCGGCGTTCGGATCGGGATCATCTCGGATTCGTACAACTGGATCAGGACCGAGTCTCGGGGCATCGAATCTGGCGATCTGCCGGGCGAGGGCAACCCATTCGGTCGCACTACACCGGTGACTGTGCTAAAGGATGATCTCATTCCTGGGCGCATCGACGAGGGCCGCGGGATGGCGGAGCTGATCCACGATCTTGCTCCCGGCGCCGAGTTGTTCTTCCATTCTGCGTTCAACAGCATCGAGGAGGGGCAGCCCGGGGAATCGAGCATCGCGGTCGCGATCGATGCGCTGGTTGCTGCGGGGTGTGACATCATCGTTGACGACGTTGCGTTTGTCGATGAGCCCTATTTTCAGGATGGCCTTGCGGGCCGCGCGATCGACCGTGCGTTCGAGGCGGGGGTCGCGTATTTCACCGCCGCGGGTAACGCGGGCGATGTGGTTTGGGCGGGACCGTACAACCCCACACGCGTGGGGGTACGCATGAACCACAACTTCGACCTCGACGGGAGTCGAGACATCGCGTTCACGCTGAGTGTGCCGATTGGCTCGACGTTCCAAGTCGTGCTCTGGTGGAACGAGCCCTACACCAGTCTCGGGGGCGACGAGATCCTCAGCGACTTCGATATCTTCGCCCGATCGACCGACGGGCGGGATTTTGGTGGCAGCTTCGCGGATCAGGACGCCGGCGAAGATCCGGTTGAGTTCTTCGGTGGGACAAACATCGGCGCCGATGCAACGGTGGACATCTTTATCACCGAGGAAGGCAACGTAAACGATGGTGTCGTCCTTCAGCTCGCTGTGCTGCGCGGCATCGTGAGCGACGACGATGTCATGAGCGGCAGCACGGTGTTCGGTCACGCCCATGCGGCGGGGGGAATGAGTGTCGCGGCGCAGGGCTACTTCAGCGACTTCCTCGAGACGTTCAGCTCGCGCGGGCCCGCAACGATACAGTTCGACAACAACGGGAACCGGATCTCGGAGGAGATCAGGCAGAAGCCCGACATCACCGCGACGGATGGCACGGACACATCGTTCTTCCCGTCAGGAAACAGTGACAGCGACGGCAACGGTTTTCCGAACTTCTTCGGTACATCGGCGGCCGCCCCGCACGCCGCGGCGGTGGCTGCGCTCGGGATCGAGTACGCCCGTGATGTCTTAGGTCGGGCTGTGTCGCCTGCCGTGATCTACGACGCGATGCGGGACACAGCGGTTGAGGTTGCCGGGACCGCGCCGGGTGTGGATCCGGAGTCTGGTGCCGGGCGTGTCGATGCTCCGGCATTTCTTGCAGAGCTCGAGTCGGCGCTTGCACCGTGCATCGCGGACCTGACGTCTACCGGCGCCACGCTCTCCGGACAGCCCGGCTTCGGCGTGCCCGATGGGGCGGCAGACTTCGACGATCTCGGCTTCTTTATCGCCGCTTGGCTCGCGAATAACTCATCATTAGCAGATCTGACAACTGCGGGTGCCACGACTGTCGGTCAGCCGGGCTTCGGTGAGCCCGACGGTGTTGTCGATATGTCGGATCTCGATTTCTTCGTCAACGCTTGGCTGGCTGGCTGCAACTAGGCGATTACAGCCGTCTGTCTGCGAGTGCCGGGAACTCTTTGCGCCACGCTCGGACCGAATCGGGATCGACCGGCACGGTCAGGATGCGTTCATCCGCTCCGGCCTCGGCGAGAACCTCGCCTTTGGGGCCGAGCGCGATCGAGCCTCCTGCGTATTGAATGAACGGGTCGTTGCCGACACGGTTCACACCGAACACGAACGCTTGGTTCTCAATCGCACGGGCGACGAGCAACGCCCGCCAGTGTGATTGCCTTGCCATTGGCCAGTTTGCGCCGATGACGAAGCACTCGGCGCCTGCCGCGGCGCCGGCGCGGAATAACTCCGGAAAGCGGAGGTCGTAGCAAACCGCCGGGCACACCGTGATGCCGCCCCAGGCGTAGGTCTTGACCTCGGAGCCGCCCACGAAGGCCTCGGTCTCGCGGCCATATCCGAAGGGATGGATCTTCGCGTAGTCGCAGAGGAGCGTGGTTTCGCTCTCGCTCGGGCCGACCACGGTGGCTCGGTTCTCGCCGTGCGAGCAGTCGCAATCACGGACGGCACGGGAGCCCTGGATCGTGACACCCAGGTCATCGGCGAGGCGGAGCAGGAACCGGAGCGTGGCGCCGTCCTTGTCACGCGTCTTGTCGATGTTGATGCTGAAGCCGACATCGAACATCTCGGGCAGGACGACGAGATCACCCGGGCTGATGTCGGCGTGGTCGAGAAGTCGCTCGAGGTGAGCGTGGTTGGCTTCTCGGTCCTCCCAGGTGATATCCATCTGGATGAGGTGGGCATGCATAGCGCCCAGAGGCTACCCGGGCGGGCTCGCTGGGCGATCTCCTGGCGGGCACGGATGCACGGTTTACAATCCACTGTGCCACTTTCGGATCAGAGCCCGCCCCGTGTGTTGCTCGCGAGCCGCTCCCCGCGCCGGCGGGCGATGCTCGAGGAGTCCGGGTACGGCGTCGAGGTGATCGATGCGGGCATCGATGATGGCTTGCTTAAGCCAGGCTTGGTACCCCCTGCGTGGTGGGTCGCGGCGCTGGCCCTGCTCAAGGCCACCGCTGGTGCCGACGAGGCCTCACGGCGCGGGCTGGTGTTCCCAGTGATCGGCGGCGACACCGTGTGTGTGCATCGTGGAAAGATCATCGGCCAACCCGAGGACGCCCGGCATGCCTGGTCGATCATCGACAGCTTCCGGAACGCTCGGCACGCTGTGCTCACGGGTGTCGCGGTTGTCGATCAGGAAACCGGTGAACGCCGGCTGGCCGTGGATGTCGCGTGGTCATCGCTTGGCGACCTGCCCGACTCGGAGATCGATGCCTATGTGGCGTCAAATGATTGGCGGGGCAAGGCCGGAGCGTACAACCTGACGGAACGGATCGCTGCGGGCTGGCCGATCGAGTTCGAGGGCGATCCTGACACGATCGTGGGTCTCCCGAGGCGGCTTTTGCCCGAGCTGCTTGCGGGGTGCCGTGTAGCGACTGGGGGTGCGGCATGATCCAACTCGCTCAGCTCTCGCAGAGTGCTGATCCGCTCGCGCCGTCGTGGTTGGTGTTGCCGCTGGCGTTGGTGGCGATGGTCCTGATCGCCGGGCATCTTCTGGCTGTGCGTGGCGCCGACATGCCCGAGAGCAGGCGGCGGATCCGGAGCGCAGCGGATGTGGTGATGCTTGTGCTCTCGCCGATCCTGGCGTACGCGTTCGGGATCGCGACGCCCGCTGACACCAGGACGTTCACGCTGGTGTGGGCCGCGTGTGTGGGTTTGCTCTTCGCCGTGATCCTGCTCGCTTTCTTGGACAGCGCAAACAACGTGAGGCTCCATAGGCGAGAGCTTCGCCAGCTTGGCCGTGAGGCACGAGCGACGCGTGAAGAGATTCATGCGGCGTTGCGGGCCCGTGCCCGGGGTGACCGGGAAGCGGATGCCTGACCGAGGACCGCTTCCACCCCTGCTCGCCCGAACGATCGGCCCGTTGGCCGAGGCGATCTATAAGGCCGAGGCCACACGACGCTCACAACGGTTCGATGCTGGCATCGGCGTGCTCTCGCTCGATCGACCCGTGATCAGTGTCGGCAATCTCTCGGTCGGAGGGACGGGTAAGACACCGTTGGTCGCGGCGATCTGCCGGTGGCTAATCGAAGCGGAACGCCGGCCGGTCATCGCGATGCGAGGGTACAAGGCGACCGATGCGCACGGCTCGGACGAGGCCGACGAGTACGCCCGGACGTTGCCAGGTGTCCCGGTCGTTGCGAATCCCGCGCGGCACGCGGGGCTGGTTGCGTTCTTTGAGACCGCAGAGGGTCGGCGTGTAGACACGATCGTCCTTGACGATGGTTTCCAGCACCGGAAGCTCGCTCGTGATCTCGACATCGTGCTGATCGATGCGGGTCGTGATCCCTTTGCCGATCGGTGCCTGCCGATGGGCTGGCTCCGCGAGCCGGTCGAATCGCTCTCGCGAGCGCACGCAGTGGTGCTGACGCACGCGGAGCTTTGCGAGAGCGAGCAGCTCGAATCGTTGCGCGACCGATCGGACGCGATCGGGGTGACTGAGCACGCCTGGACTGGGTTGCGGGTGAATGACTCAGAGGGAGAATCCGCGATGAGCCCGGAGTGGCTTGCCGGGCGACATGTTGTTGCGGCGTGTGGGATTGGCCGCGCCGAGGGGTTCAGGCGCTGCGCGGAGCGTGTGATCGGTGGCCCGCTGTGCGGCTGGTTCGAGCGTCCTGACCATGATCCGTTTAGGCCCGCGACCGTCAGAGCCTTGCGTGGACTTCTCAAAGAGACCAAGGCCGAGGCGCTGCTCGTGACCGAAAAGGACTGGTCAAAGCTGCGTCATGAGCCGGTCGAGACTTGGGGATGTCCTGTGGTGCGGCCAGTGCTCCAACTCCGCTGGCGTGCTGGCGAGGAAGCCCTCCGCGAGCGGGTGCTGCGAACCGCTCGCGCGAACCCCTAACATCGTGCATTCACCTCGCATGGAGGCGGCACGCCGCATGGACACACTGCTCGAATCCCTGGCCGACTGGAAGCCGTTCACCGCCGTGGTAGTTGGCGACTTCATGCTCGACCAGATCGTGCGGGGTGACGCGAGCCGGCTCAGCCCGGACGCGCCCGTGCCGGTCCTCCGGGTCGCGGACGAGACCGATCGCCCTGGGGGCGCGGCCAACTTGTGCCTGGACCTGGTGGCTCTGCGCGGGACTGTGCATGCGGTTGGTGTCACAGGGGACGACGCGAACGCCGCACGGCTCCGTGAATCACTCGAATCGCGCGGGGTGCAGACGGCCGGGCTGATCGCCGACCGCGCCCGCCCGACGACCGTGAAGCGGAGCCTGGTTGGGCTTGCTCAGGCTCGCCATCCACAGAAGATGTTCAGGCTCGATACCGAGAGCAACGAGCCGATCGGGCACGCGGTGGTCCAGGGGATGCTTGATCGCATCGACGCGTTGTTGGCGGATGCGGACGCCGTTTGCATCGAGGACTACGCGAAGGGCGTGTGTAGCGAGGCGCTGTGCCAAGGTGTGATCGAGCGTGCGAAGGCGGCGTCCGTGCCGGTGTTCGTCGATCCTGCGATGCTTGAGGATTATGCCCGCTACCGAGGGGCGACCGCGATAACGCCGAATCGTACGGAAGCCGAGCACGCGACGGGGCTGCCGACAGCGCCGGACACGACCGAGGACGAGATGGCGGTCCACAACGCTGAGCTCGCGAAGCGGCTGGGAACGACGCTCGATCTCGAAGCGGTTGTTCTCACGCTCGATCGACACGGCTCGCTGCTGATGACCGATGACTCTCCCGATCCGACACCCGTACCGACGGTTGCGCGTGAGGTGTACGACGTGACGGGCGCGGGCGACATGATGCTCGCGGGGCTCGCAGCCGCACGTGCGAACGGGATCGGCTGGGAAGACTCGGTCCGCTTTGCGAACGCTGCGGCGGGGCTTGAGGTCGAGATCTTCGGGGTTGAGCCCATCCCTCTTGAGAAGGTACACCACGAGCTGCTCGTTCGTCATGGCAAGATGGACGGCAAGCTGCGGACACTGGACCAGCTCCTACTCGAGCTCTCGCTGAGACGCGGCTCGGGTGAGACCATCGTGTTTACCAACGGCTGTTTCGATGTCCTGCACGCCGGGCATGTTCGCCTGCTCGCGGAGGCCGCATCGCACGGTGACTTCCTCGTCGTCGGTCTGAACAGCGACGATTCGGTCAGGCGTCTCAAGGGCGCAGATCGCCCCGTGAACTGCGAATCGGACCGTGCCGAGGTGCTCGGGGCGCTCGAAGCGGTCGGAGCCGTGTGTGTGTTTGGTGATGACACGCCCGCGGTGCTGATCGATGCTGTGGCGCCTGACGTGCTCGTGAAGGGTGCCGATTACGCCGGGCGCGAGGTTGTTGGTCGTGAGTCGGTGGAGCGGGCGGGGGGCAAGGTCGTGCTCATCGATCTGCTTCAGGGGCGGAGCACCACCGGGACCATCGCGAAGCTTCGGGGCGAGGGATCGCCGACCGGGTCGTGAGGCACGTCGCGATCATTCTCCCGGTGTACTGCAGGCTCATTCTGTCGGGTGAGAAGACGATCGAGTGCCGGCTGACAAAGACCAGGCGTGTGCCGTTCGAGCGCGTTGGGCACGGGGATCTGATCTATATCAAGGAACGCGGGGGCGCGATCGTCGGCGAAGCGAATGCCGGGAAGGTGCTCTCGTTCGATGGGCTGCGACCCGAGGATGTGGATGCAATCCGCCGTGAGCACAACGAGGGCATCCTCGGCCCCGTAGAGCGGTGGGAGGCCATGCGTTCGTCTCGGTACGGGACGCTGATCTGGCTGGAAGATGTGAGAGCGTGTGATGCGCCGCCTGACCTGAGCGGTGTATCGATCGGAGCGAGGCGTAGCGGGTGGCTCACGCTCGACTAACGCCAGCGGAGCACGAGCTTGCCGAACTGCTCACCGGCTTCGAGACGTGCGTAGGCCTTGGTCGCGTCCTCGACGGGGAAGACCCTATCGACAACCGGTTTGAGGGCGCCGCTTGAGAACAGGGCCGCACACTCGCGGAACTCTTCGTTGGATCCCATCGTCGATCCGAGCAGACGGAGTTGGTTCCAGAAGAGCCGCGCGAGATCGGTTGTCGCATCGGGGCCCGTTGTGCAGCCTGGCGATACGTACGCCCCGCCTCGGGCGAGGCTCTTGACACACGAAAGGTGTGTTTTCTTGCCAACCGAGTCAACCGCCATGTCCACGCCGCGCTTCTTGGTCCATTTTCTGATCTCGCGCGACCAGTCTGCGCCGGTGTCCACTATGCCCAGGTCGGCGCCGAGTGCCTTGGCCTGTTCCAGCTTCGATGCGTGTCGGCTGGTGACGGCGACCGGGCATCCCATGTGCTTGGCGATCGTGAGTGCGCTGGTCGCCACACCACCGCCGATGCCAGTGACCAGCACGCTCTGGCCCGGGCGGAGCTGGCCCTTGGTGACCATCATCGAGTAGGCGGTCAGGGCACAGAGCCCGAACGCCGCGGCCTGTTCTGGGTCGGCGTCGTCAGGGATCCGTGCGAGGTTGGTTGCGGGAGCATTGAACCACTCGGAGTGCATGCCGGGTGAGCGATGCTCGCCGATGAGTTCGTAGTCGGGCGCGAGCGTCGAAGCCGGGGGATCACCGGGGCGCTCCGCCGGGTCAACCTCGACCGCGGCGTTCACGATGACCCGGCTGCCGACCCAGGCTTGGTCAACGCCGGGCCCGACGGAATCGACCTCGCCGCACGCGTCGCAGCCCGACACCCGTGGATACGTAAGCTCAAGACCTGGCACACCGCGCCCAACCCACAGGTCCATGTGGTTGAACGCGCTCGCGATCGTGCGAACTCGGACCTCGCCCTGGCCGGGCTCCGGTGGATCTGGGAAGTCGGCGTGGAACGCGATGTTCGGAGTGACCGGGTTGCCCTGCTGCTCGATGACGACTGCTCTCATGGGATGAGCAGGCTAGCCACCTTTGGATCGTCCGGGCCTTCCTATGCGTTGAGCGTGTCCCCAACGAAAAACGAGCTCGGCGCTAGGCCGAACTCGTTGGCATGGAAGCGTTCTAGTGGGCCGCTATCAGCGGTTGACGGTCTTAAGACCCTCGACGTGCTTCATCCCGCGGCGGCGATCGCGGAGGCGGCGGCTCTTGCCGACGCGGTCACGGAGGAAATACAGCTTGGCCCGACGGGCATCGGCTCTACGAACGACCTCAAACTTCGCGATCAGCGGCGAGTTGATCGGCCAAGTACGCTCGATCCCCACCTCATCCACAATTCTGCGGACTGTGATGATCTCGTTGATTCCCCGACCCTTGCGGGAGATGAGGACGCCGCGGAAGACCTGGACGCGTTCCTTATCCCCTTCCACAATCCGGGTGTGCACGTTGACCGTGTCACCGATATCAAAGCGGGGGATGTCGGTCTTCAGGTGCTCGCTGGCGACCGATTCGAGGATGTCCTGAGCGCCCATGGCTTGTCCTTGTCCACTGAGAAAACCGGAGGCCGGCTCGGCCACGCGGGCCACGATGTTAGGCCTTGCCCCCTCGGGGGTCTAGGTCGTCATTGGAGCCCGCTGACGGCTCCTTCAGCAGCTCGGGCCGCCGTGCTCGGGTCCGCTCCTGGGCGCGGGCTAAGCGCCAAGCCTGGATTTTGCCGTGATCACCACTCAATAGGATCTCGGGGATCTCCCGGCCCTGCCAGACCCGAGGCTTGGTGTATTGGGGCCCCTCCAGGAGCCGTGCACCGGGCGGGATGTCGAGTTCGCGGAGGACTCGTTTCGGAACGGGGCTTCCTACGGCGTCGGTTGTATCCACCTCCCCGAAACTATCCCGGCCCGCGGATTCTTCGTGGCCCAGAGCCCCGGGCAGGAGCCTGATCACGGTGTCCATGAGGACCATCGCCGCGAGCTCACCCCCTGAGAGCACATAGTCGCCCAGCGAGATCTGGACAGGGTCCAGGGCTTCGATCACCCGCTCGTCCAGCCCTTCATAGCGTGGGCACACGACGAGCAGCCTCGGCTTTGTCGCGAGGTCTTCGACGCGAGCCTGTGTAAGCGGCTCGCCCTGCGGTGTCATGAGCACGCGCGTCGCCGGCCGGCTGTCCATCGCCTCGACTGCCCGCGCGGCGTCCCACACCGGTTGGCATGTCATGACCATGCCGGGGCCGCCACCGAACGGGCGGTCATCGGTCTTGCCGTGCTTGTCGGTGGTGTACGCGCGGATGTCGTGGGCGTGCCATTCAGCGACGCCCGCGGCGTGGGCGCGCGCGGGAATAGAAACGCCCAGCGCCGCGGGTGCGGCGCTGGCGAAGATCTCCGGGAACGTGCTGAGAAGATCGAACCGCATGTGCGGCTCAGGGCCAGCGGGCGATTACTCGCCGCCCTCGCCCTCCGCGGCCTTCGCCTCTTCCTCGGCCTTCTTGGCGGCTTCCTCAGCGGCCTTGGCTTCTTCCTCAGCCTTGCGAGCGGCCTCTTCTTCGGCCTTCTTCGCGGCGAGGCGGTCCTCGACGCGCTTCCGGTCGCGGGCGCGGCGGGTTTCCCACTCTTCCTTGAGCTTCGGGGTCAGCATGTCACGCTTGCCGAGCATGTCAGCGACGGTGTCGCTCGGGCGTGCCCCCATGCTGAGCCAGTGGGCGATGCGCTCGGGCTTCAGCTCGACCTGCTTGGACTCGTCGGTCTCGATCGGGTTGTACCAGCCGAGGTTCTCGATCACCTTGCCCTCGCGGCGGGTGCGTTGATCAATGGCGTTCAGGCGGTAGAACGGGCGGTTGCGACGACCGAGACGCATCAGACGGAGTCGGACCATGCTGTGAGTGCCTTCGTTTTCCTACCAGGACGCGTGTCCTGGGAGCGCCGCCAGTCGGGGCGGGGCCTTGACCGGGATGTGGAAACTGATCCGCGGAACTTCCACGGGGCTCCAACGTTAGGCGATAAGTGCTTGCGGCGTCAATTCTCGCCCTCAGGGCCTTCTGGGAGGTCGGGATTCATGGTTCCGAGCATGTGGTCCCAGACCAGGCGGCGGTAGTGCATGTTGGGGAAGCCGTGACGAGCCCCGGGGTAAGTGAAGAAGTCGAACTGCTTCTCGGCGAGCCGGAGGGCGTGGATCATCTTGATGGAGTTCTGCATGTGGACGTTGTCGTCCATGGTGCCGTGCATGAGCAGGAGCTCGCCGGTGAGGCCCTCGGCGGTATCGACCAGGTTGGTCCGGGCGTAGCCATCGGGGTTCGTCTGGGGGGTCTGCATGTACCGCTCGGTGTAGATGGTGTCGTAGTCTCGCCAGCTTGTGACCGGAGCGCCGCTGATACCGGCGCTGAAGAGATCCGAACGTGTCAGCATGTAAAGGGTCATGTAGCCGCCGTAGCTGTGGCCCGACATGCCGACGCGGGTTGAGTCGGCCCAGGGCTTGTCGTTGATCCAGCGGATCATCGTCTCGATGTCGTCGAACTCGGGCTCCCCGAGCCGCTTGTACGCGTGCTGCTCGCTGATGGCGCCTTTGCCGCTGGCGCTGTATGGGTCGCCCCGGAATGCGATGATGTTGTGGGTCGCTGCAAGGCGTTCGAGCATGCGGCCTCCGGCCCATGTGTCCCGGACGGTGGGGGCGTGAGGGCCGGCATATGTGAAGAACCAGACCGGGTATTGGGCGGTCTCGTCGAACCCTGGCGGGTAGATCACCATCGCCTCGAGCTCGTGGTTGTCCGCGGTGTCCGCAATCACGACGTGCTCGAGCTCTGGCCAGATGAACTGTTCGAGCTCGTAGACGGGGTTGGTGTCGATCGTGCGAACGAGCTCGCCGTTCTTGTCTCGAAGGTTCGCGCGGGGTGTCTGGTCAAAGCTGCTGTACCGATCGATGAACAGCTCGCCATCGGGCGACATCTGGATGCTGTGCGTGCCGCTCTCAGGGGTGAGTCGGAACGGGTCGTTGGGCCCGGGGTTGTCTTTGGTGGGGAGGGGCACGCGGTAGAAATGCACTTCCAGGCTGCTGTCGGCGGTGCCTGTGAAGTAGACGAAACCCTCTTCTTCATCCACATAGTGGACGGTGCGGACCTCGTACTCGCCCTCGGTGAGTCGGCTCAGGAGCGCCGCGTCGGGCGAGTAGTGGTAGAGATGTTGCCAGCCATCGCGTTCGCTGAACAGGAGGAACGAGGCGTCGCTGAGTTCGACCATCCCGCCGTTGTACGTGCGGCCATTCAGCGGGCCGCGCTCGGCCTGGCCGATCGGATTGACCCAGGCCTCGGTTGTCTCGCGGAAGTACTTCTCAGTGTTACCGGATCGGATGTCCACGCTCCGGAGGTCCATCCAGGTCTGGATCCGGTCCTGTATCGCCATCCGCAGCTCGCCCGAGGTGGTCCAGCCGACCCAGGTGATGAGCGATCCGGCGGGGTCATAGTCGTTCATCTCGGCGACGACTGGCGTGCCACCGGCGGCGCGGACGACCGCGAGTTGGGCGATGGGGTTTGGCTGCCCAGGCTTCGGGTAGCGTGTGACCTCGATGCGCTGGGGCTCTTCCTTGTCATCGACGATGGTGAAGGTCGGGACGTCCGAGCTATCCTGAATCAGATACGCGATGTGCGTTGAATCCGGCGACCACCAGTACGCCTTCCAGCGGCGTCCGTAGATCTCCTCGAAGTAGACCCAGCTGTTCTTGCCGTGGCGGAGTTCATCAGCGCCTCCTGTTGTGAGTTGGCGCTCCGTCTTGGTTGCGATGTCCACGACGTAGAGGTTGTTGTCACGGATGAATGAGACGAACTGACCATCGGGGCTGAGTTCGGCGAGTTCTTCCCGTGCTGGGGTGCTGGTCAGCCGGACCGCCTCGCTGCCGTCGGGCGCGGCGGTGTAGAGGTCACCGGCGTGAGTGAAGACGACGCGATCGACATCCGGGATTGGCAGCGGGAATCGGTCGGCGATTGATTCCGCTTCCTCGTTCGTCACCGTTGGGAGTTCGGCCAGGCGATCCGCGATGGTGTCTTCGTCGATCCCTGCAGGCTCAGATCGGCCTGTCCAGGCATTCACGATGCGGAGTTCGTCGTCCTTGCGCTGGTACCACGTGTCGCCGTCGATCCAGATGGTGCTCCGGATCAAGGAGCCGTCGAAGTCAACGCGGTTGTCGCCGTAGACATCATCGAAGGTCAGGTGGCGGGGTTCGCCGGAGTCTTCGGGCAACGGCCTGGCTTCCCGGAGGAGCATGGGTTGGCGTCTCGCTAGGCGGCCGATCGGGTGGTCGCTGGTCAACCACTCATCGAGCATGCCCCAGGCGAGGAGGCCGTCGAAAGCACGGGGTTCGAGCATGTACGCGGCGAGCGTGCCGAGTTTCTGAGCCGTGCGCACGACATAGGTGCCTTGGCTGAGCGGCATGGTTTCGGTCCGAGGGGTGGCGATCAGCGAGCTGATGCGGTCCATGCCTGCGTACGGGCGCTCGGCACGCTGGATATCACTCAGTTCGTACCGCTCGATATCGAGTTCGATCTGCTCGCGTAGCACCTCGACCTCGACGCCATGGCGCTGCAGGAACTGGGCGAGGTCTTCCATCCGAGGATCAAATACATATGCGTAGGGCAGCGCGACATCCTCGGTGCTCACGAAGTCATTGACGAACTCAACCTCGTACGCGCCGGGGTCGCCGGCGATGCGGCGGCCATCCTCGGCTTCCAGGACCTCATAGCCCAGGATCTCAACCTTCTCCTCGAACGCTCGAACATCGATACGGAGCGGTACGCGAGCGGTCCCGTCCGGATCACCGCCCGCCTCGATCGTGCGCCGATCTGCGGCTTTGACCAGATCGCGGATCTCGCTCGCGTGCTCGGCGGCGTAGTTTAGAACCTGCTCGCAGAAGGCGTAGGTGCTCTTTACACGCCCCTCGAAAGTGTCGTACGCGTAGGCCTCGCTGAGGATACTTAGGCGGTTGCGCATCCCGCGGTAGGCGACTCCGTAGCGTGGCTCGGCGGGATAGGTTGCCCACTTGGTCTGGCGGTCGCGGAAGTTGCCATAGAAGAAGGTGTCCCGGCCGGTGGTCTCTTCGAATGCCTCGTCGATGGCGGGGAGCATCGTGTCGCGGACGTACGACAGAACTTCCTGGTCTGTCGCGGGGTGCTTCGGGCCCTGGTAGGTCAGGGCGTATTGGTGAAGGCTTCCGTTGGTCGTGTGGGTGTCCACGATGACCGCTGGGTCCCACTCAGTGAGGAACCGGTTGAGGGCGAGGGTTTCGGGCGCCTGCATCTTGAGGTGATCACGATTGAGATCGAGTCCTTGCGCGTTGGCGCGGGTGCCCATCCGTTCGGGGCCGTTCTGGCCGGGGCGATTGTCGGGGTCAAATCGATCGTTGCCGTCCGGGTTGTAGTTTGGCACGAAGCAGACGATGAGATCATTGAGCAGTGGTGCATCCTCTGCCATAGCGAGGTCCCGGCACAGCATCTGGAGCGCTTCTTTGCCACACACCTCACCGGCATGGATGTTGCCGAAGAGCAAGACAACGAGTTTCCCAGAGTCGCTCGCTTGCTCGGGGGTTCCGATCGGTGGGTCGGCGAGGATCGCGAGATGGAGCGGGTTGCCCTCGTGGGAGTCACCGATGCTTGTGAGCGTTACACGCTCTGAGTTCTCGGCGAGTTCACCAAGGAAGGCCGTGACGTCTGCATTGGCGCCCGTTCTTTGGTAGCTGCTTTGTTCGGCGACGCTTTGCTGTGCGAGCGTCGAAGGGACGAGTGCGAGTAGGGCGGCGAGTGCAAGTGCAGCTGGGGTATATGGAGCACGGATCGGCATGGGCATCCTCTCGGGGTGGGGCTGGGATGAGTATAAAGACGGACATGCCGAACGGATTCGCCGCTGATTACGAATCGATACGCCGTGTGGAACTCGCAGAGGCGGAGTTTCAGGCAGGCTTTGTGCCGACATGCGAGCGGCTCGGTTCTTCGTTTCCGCACACGGGTGCCACGCTTCTGCGTACAGCAGCGGTTGATAAGGGGCAAGATGACCTGTGGAGCCGCGTGTACGCGCCGGGCTTCGATGGGGAGATCACGGCGTCTGAACTCGATGAGGCTGAGGCGTGGTTCGCGAATCTGGGTAAACCGGCGAAGGTTGATCTGTCACCGATCTGTGATCGCTCATTGCATGAGTTGTGCTTCGAGCGGGGCTACCGCATTGCGCACTCTGATTCGGTGTTTCTCGCACAGCCAGAGCCACGGGAGCCGGTCGATGGGGTCTCGGTTCGCATCGCGGATGAGCCGGTCGTGTGGGCGGAGGTTGCTGGGACGGCGTTCTGTGCGGGCGGCCCTCCCGAGGATCTGCACGCTGGGATGAATGAGAAGCTGTCGATCCTGGCGCAGCAGCCTGGTGTGACGCCGGTGACGGCGTACATCGGTGGCCAACCGGCTGGCGGCGCCTTGCTTGTCGTCATGGGCGGGGTCGCCTTGCTGCACGCCGGAGCGACGGTTCCGGAGTACCGTCGGCGGGGCGTCCAGGCGGCACTCATTCGTGGTCGGGTTGCAATGGCGAAAGATGCAGGTTGCGAAATCGTGTGTGCGCAGACGGACCCGCGGAATCTGGCGAGTGCTCGGAATGTGTTGCGTGCGGGGTTTGAACTCGCGATCGTGCGTCCTTCGGTCGTCGCGCCAGGCGACTCATGAACCGCGGGTCCGCAACCGCGAGCACACCGACACCAGGTGTTGAGACGTGTGCTTCAGGCACGGCGGAGCGTTCGAATGTTGCCCTGTAGCCAAGCGGCGAGGTACCGAGGCTCATGGAGCAAGTGGTCAGATCTGCCTACCGATTTGGCTGAACACACCGCCCGGGCAGAGGATGCCAGTGTCATCCTCGAAGCCGGCGCTTGCAGTGACGTCCAAATCGATGCCCGAACTCTTGCGGCTCCGAATTGCGCCGTTGGTCTTGTGCTATCGGTGCCGCCGCACAGCAAAGGACAATCTGCTTGCGAGTACGACCCCTCCCGTAGGGCTTGAGATCGCGACAGTGAGTTGGCCGTCCAGGATCCGTCACCGAAGCGAGCAGCGTCGAGTGTCTCGACCGGAACGACTCGCGGAAGAGGAACTGGCCGTTCGTGTACACCTTATTGGTGCCAGCGTCCCAGCGGACCAATGGGCAGGTGTGAGCAACCAATCAATCGCCGACCAGTCAAAGACCGGGGTTTAGCTCGTGCAGTCCACGCAGCGTCCCCAGAGCAACACCTCATGTCCGGTGAGTTCGAACCCCGGGGGCAGCATGGCGCTGAGCTCGCTTGGGCATGCTCCGACATCGAACACGCGATCACACTGCTCGCAGCGGAAGTGATGGTGGTGTGTGGCGGCGACAGCAGCGGGCTCGTAGCGGTCGGCCTGGCCGTGGACCACCACGGGCACGATCGCTCCATCGGCGAGCATTCTGCCGACAACTCTGTACACCGTTCGAACACCGAGCGTCGGGACTTGGGCTGAGGCGATGCGTCGGATTTCTTGGACGGAGAGCGGCCTGCCCTCTGACTCGATTGCGTTTCGGATTGCCCGCTGCTGGCACGTGTCGCGTCGGGTCAAGGGGTTGCTCCCGATGCGTTATAAGGTGTTGCGAGTGTTCAAAGCGACGGCGATATTCGCGATGAGCCAAGCCGAGGCGGCGGATAGCTGCAGGTAATCCCCGGCGGAACTCAGCCCGTACGCAAAGACGCTCGCGATCCAGCAGAGGCTCGCGGCGGTCTGGCCGAGCCACTCGATCCGCAACACACCGGCCAAAGGGCCTGGCGTTCGTTGAGGGTTGATGGAACTCTCTGCATTCTCACTCAACACACGCACTCCTCCCCGCAGCAGGACAGATCGTCGAGATACATGCCCCAGTTGCGGTACTCCTCCAGTTGTGGTGCCGGAAGCTCAAGAGACGTTGCGATGGCTTTGGCGACCACAGCAAAGCGTTGCCGGTACTTGTAGATGAAACAGAAGACATGATCTTCGTGACGCACAGAGGGGCCGCACAGGAACAGGCCGGGTGCGAGCGTGGACTCGTCGTTCGCGGTGAGCAGCGGGAAGCCGTCTTCACGCGACTCGAAGAGGTCGCTCACGAGCTTGTGGCTTCCTTCGAAGCCAGTCGCGAGCAGAGGCCGATTTTCGGAGTGAACGACCGGGCCATCCCGCGTCGTGACTTCATATCCGGTATCGGTTTGGGTGACGGAGGTCACCGGCTTGTCCGGGAATAGCCTGACTTGCCGAGCGAAGCGTTCGTCACGCATTCGCTCTTGTGTATAAGTGGATATCGCAACGCTTGGGTCTGAGGTCGGTTCGCTCCAAGGTCGGCCCCGGTCGAACAAGTAGATCCGCTTGTTGTAGCGGGCGAGGTGGTAGGCCGCGTCGATGCCGCTTTCGTAGCCGCCTATGACGATGAACTGATCGCCCTCGAGTTCTTCGTAGCTCGGGACCGTCGAAGTGTGTCTGCACAGTTCGCTTCCGGGAAAGCAATCTCGTTTGGGGAACTGGTACTCACCGCCTGCCCAGATCACATGCTTCGTGCGCAGGGTTTCCTCTGCGGTATCGATGCGGAAGTCACTGCCCACATGCGTGATACGCAAGACGCTGGTGTGCTCTCGGACGGGAAGCTGCGCGACCGCCGCGACCTGGCGGAGGTGCAATGCATACTCCGTGCCGGTCGGGTGCTCGACCTTCAGGCTGAACGCGGGCGAAGCGCCGATCGCGATCGAGTTGAGGTCAAGCATGCCGACGGAGTTCGTGGGGAAAGACGGCGTAATGAACCGCGTCTCGGCAGGCCAGGCCTCAAAGGATGAGCCGATCGTGCGCCGATCGAGCACGATGAAGTTCTCGATGCCCGCGTCCTTGAGAGCAACGGCCACCCCAATGCCCGCCGGGCCTGCCCCGACGACGACGACGTCGTAGTCACTGGGCCCTTTCTTGGCTGATAGCAAACGCTTGATCATCGAGAGTGCTCGTTTCACCCCATCGTGGCTGCACCAGCGGGGTGCATGTTGGCGCCACTCTTGGCAATTCGATGCCATTAGTGTAGAGGGGCGATACGCCCTGAGACAACAAGAAGCCGTGGCCTTAAAGCGGGCGGCGGTAGGCGTCGGATCTGTGTGACTCTGTCCGGCCAGAGGATCCAGGCTGAGCGCCGGGTGAAGTCTTCGCTCAGACCATTGGGCTGGCAGCCTTGGTCCAGCAGGCATTGGTTACGATGCCGCATCCGGTGATACCCAGGGTTTGGCAGGGCTTAAGGAGAGTTGTGATGAATGCTCGCTCGTGTGTGTTCGCGGTAGCTCTGGCGGGCGGACTGGTGGCACCGGCTTTGGCCGAGGGGCCCGGCGCCAAAAACATCATCCTCCTCATCTCGGATGGCGCGGGCTTCAACGGATGGCTCACCGCGGACTACTACCAGGGTTTGGTGGGGCAGCAGTCGTATCAGATCGCGCGTCCGGACGGGACAGTGCCGGTCGTCATGGGCCTTGCCCATTACGCACTCAACCTCGTTGACGAGAACGGGAATGTCTTGAGGAGTGGCTCCGATCCTGCGAACGCCGCGGGGGCTGTTTCGCAGGGCTATGACCCGATCCGGCGTTGGGATCGCTTCGAGGGCGCCTTTGGGAACGACTACTCGCCGGTCTCGCGTTCGTACACGTCGTACACAGACTCAGCGGCCGCGGGCACCGCGCTCCTCGCCGGTCGCCGCACGGCCAACGGCCGGCTGAACATGGACTGGACCGGCAAGGTGCCCTTCCGGACGATCGCGGAAATCGCGATGGAGCACGGCAAGGCGGCGGGCGCGGTGTCCAGTGTTCAGGTCTCGCACGCGACGCCTGCAGCGGTTGCGGCTCACAACATCTCACGGAACAACTACGCCGCGATCTTCAACGAGATGGTCGGCTCCGGGCTGACGGTAATCATGGGCGGCGGTCACCCGCTGTACGACCACAGCGGCAACAGCGTGAAGCCTCAGAGCGACAAGGCGTACCGATATGTGGGTGGCCCCCGCACCTGGGCGAAGCTGACCGGCCCCGGGCTTCATGGGTACACCTTCATTGATGACCGGAGAGACTTCGAGGCGCTCGCGTCCGGAAGGAACCTGCCGGAACGTGTCGTCGGAGTCGCCCGTGTCGAGGAGACGCTGCAGGCGAAGCGGGATGGCAAGGGCGGTGGTGACACGCCATCGGGCATGGCCTTCAACGGTGATGTTCCATCGCTTGCGACGATGACCGTTGGTGCGCTCAACGTGCTTGCCCAGGATGAGGACGGGTTCTTCCTGATGGCCGAGGGCGGCGCGGTGGACTGGATGGGCCATGCCAATCACATGCCGCGATACATCGAGGAGCAGATCGACTTCAATCTCGCGGTGGATGCCGCGATCGAGTGGGTCGAGACAAACTCCAACTGGGATGAGACGCTTTTGATCGTCACGTCGGACCACGAGTGCGGCGGGATCTGGGGCGAGGGTTCCTATACGAACAGCGTCGGAGGGCCGGTGGCCGCAAGCCGTTCGGGCGAGGCGATCCGGTCGGCACGGTTCGATCCGTCGGAGGATCGGTTCAACGGCTTCCTGACGGTTCAGGACAACGGAACCGGGGCGATGCCGGGCTACCAGTTCGCGTCGGGGAACCACACGAACGACCTGGTGCCGCTCTGGGTGCTCGGCGCGGGTGCGGAGACGTTCAGTGAGTTCGGCAGTACCGATCTGAAGGCCGCGGAGCTCTGGGGCGATGTGTACGGCTGGGATGGGGCGTTTGTGGAGAACACAGTGGTGTTCCACGTGATGCTTGAGGCGTTGGTGGGGGATGCGGTGGGGCCGTCGGCTCGCTGACTGGCGCGTCGCCGCTGGTATTTTCCCTTGCAGCCCTCGTTTACCTGCGAGGATGCGGCGGGGAGCCGCGTGGCGTGCATCCTGTTGTAATGTCGGGCTGTGGCTCGCGCTCTGACACGACATCCCCAAGGACAAAGAGTCTCCATGCGCACGCTCGTTTTCGTCGTTGCCCTCGCCTTTGCCGTCGCGGCGATGCCTCGCACCGCGGGTGCGGATCCTCTCTCGGGTGAGATCCTGGCGCCACACACGAAGACGTTCACGATCGAAGGCGGCGCCTTCGTTGGGCCTGGTGCGGAAGTCCTGCTAAGGGCCATCGAGGAATCCGCCGCGGTCTTGCTCGGTGAGTACCATGGGTCGGTCCAGATTGCCGCGTTCACCGAAGCGCTAGTCCCGAAGCTGCACGACGCGGGGTGCCGGACCATGATCCTTGAGATCGGGCCCAACGCCCAAGGCATCGTGTCAGAATCGCTCGATGATCACGGCTTGGCACTCACCGCGCTCGGCTTGCTCAACCAGCGTTTCGGCGTCGAAACGCCAGATGGCTTCTATGCGCCGATCCCTTTCGTTGGCGGGGTCGAGGACGCAGCGTTTATCCAATCGGCTCATGACCACGGATGGGAACTCGCGGGCATCGATCAGGAGTTCGTCTTTGGGTACCGGGTCGTACTGCGGGAGCTTGCCGGGGCGGTGGGGGTTAGCACCGAAGTGGATGCTGGTTTCCTCGCGGCCGATGCTGCCGTGGAGGAGGCGTTCGAGCTGGATGCGAAGGATGGGCCAAGCGCGGCGGTCACGCTCACGGACAGCGTCGAGTTCCAGGCTTTCCTGGATCGGGCGGCGAGGGTGTCGGACGAGGCCGCGGCCACGGTGGCAGATGTGCGCACATCGCTGGAGATCTACCGGCTCAACGACGAGGGCGACTGGTGGCAGAGCAACGGCACACGCATCGGGCACATGAAGACCAATCTCGGGCGCGCTCTGGACCGGCTGGGCCTGACGATTGGGCCGGACCGGGTGTTCCTCAAGATGGGTGCGGTCCACACCGGGCGGGGGTTGTCTTTGCTCCGATACCACGAGATTGGCAGCACGATCGCCGAACTCGCGGAACTCCAGGGCGAGCGTTCTGTGCATCTGGCGTGTATGAGCCGGTACTGGGTGGCCGAGGGAAGCAACGAGCCGGCCGATGCCCTGGCTGATGGCATAGGGTACGCGGAGTTGGTATCGATGGGCGTGTCTGACGCGTGGACGATCATCGACCTGCGCCCGCTGCGCCAAGCGGTGCTGTACGACTGGATCGAGACCGAGCGTTTCACGAAGGAGTACATCACGCAGCATGATCTTGTGCTGATCCCGCCGGCGGATTGGGCGACGACGCACAACATGGCGGACGGGGGCGGCGGGTGGGCTGACTAGCATTCTGATACTGACCCGTCTCCGGATCAGTGTCACAGTGGGAGGTAGGCCGGGTCACCTGCCTCGGCACGGGGGCCGAGACGTTCAGTTAGTTCGGCAGAACTGATCTGAAGGCAACGCAGCTCTGAGGCGAGTTGTATGGGGCACTCGTTGAGAACACGGCCGTGTTCCATGTGATGCTTGAGGCGATGCGGCGGGGCGGTCTGCGAAGTAGCCTGTGCTGTGGCACAGACCTCTCTTTAGGTCGGTGTCCGTTCTGGGGAAAGGTTCCTGCAACACCTACCCGAGAACTGCTTCGTGCCGCGTGCTAAGCCAGCCTTTCGGTACCCAGTTACCGAGAGCACAGGCTTGTGTACAAGTTGGTATCAAGGCCTGTGGGGTCCCGGGGTCTCTCCGGGGCACATGCCGATGGTGGGGGAGAGCCACTGGGAAGCGAAGCCCCGATCCAGCATGCCATCCCCGTGTCAGTAGCGAGTTTAGAGCTTGTGCTTTTTTTTTGTCAGAAATCGCGCTTTCTCTTCCAGAAGTGGGGTCTCACGGGCGATACCTCTTGTGTGGACCTGCCAGGCGGAACAGTTTGACTTGGCGTGAGATCAAGATCGCGTTGTGAAGACGCATAGTGCAGCACAAGTATGCTCAGTCACGGGAGCACAATTATGTCTAAGAGCCCTAGCGGTTCTGGGTCGTCCAAGGAGACCCATGCAAAGGTCGGTGTTAGAGCAACAAGGGACTCATTTCACCTAGTCGGAGACAATTCCCAAGGTGTCCAGGCCGCGGTCGCAATCGCAGGTTTTGTCGCAATGGTACTTCTCGCATTTGTACTCAGGGGAGGACAGGATGACCAGCAGGGCTCCCAAGACGGGCGCATAAAAGAGACTGAGCGTCTCGTTGCTGACTGACGCCTTTGGCATGCTTGCAACTCTTTACTCTAAAGAAGGTCGACCTGTTTCGAGTATGGCATCGCTCGCTATTCAAGCCATCGAAGATGGCCAACTCTTGGTTGGCGGGCGTCTTGACGCCGGTACTTCCCCTTGCGGCGCTAGATCCGGTCTTGAGTGAGGCCAGTTTGAGCGCACGGGTTGGCCCAGTGGCGGGTGGCAGTGCCAGCCCACTAGTGCGTGCTACGGTCTAGCTAAGCTAGGTCGTGTTGCTGGGTAAGGGGCGCGCAGAGCAAAGCTTCGTAGTAGCTAGGCTGCGGCGCACAACGTCAGACGAGCTGCTGCTGGTCTTTCAGCAACTCCACAACCTTCGCCAGGCACAACGCCGCCGTCGCCCCGTCCACAACCCGGTGATCGCACGCCAGGCTCAGCGGCAGGATCTTCGTGACCACGGCCTGCCCGTCGCGGACCGCGACGCCGTCGTAGGCCTTGCCGACCGCGAGGATCGCGACCTCTGGGGCGTTGATGACCGGGGTCGCGAACTTGCCGGCGTGGCTGCCAACGTTGCTGATCGTGAACGTGCTGCCAATCAGGCGGTCGCGGGCGATGGTGCGGTCGCGGGCCGCGGTCGCGACGTTCACGATCTCGGCGCCGAGCTGCGGGACGCTCATCGCGTTCGCATTCGGGATGACCGGGACCATCAGGCCTGAATCGGTGTCCGCGGCGATGCCGAGGTGGACCGAGCCGTGCTCGACGATCTCGCTGTTGGCCTCGTCCACGGTGGCGTTGAGGGCGCCGAAGCCGTTCGTAAGGGCCCGGCAGACGGCGGCCGCGACGAAGGGCAGGAAGCTGAGCTTGGTGCCGGTCTGTGCGCTCAGGTCCTTGCGATAGGCGTCGAGCTCGGCAACGTCGGCCTCATCGACCACGGTGAAGTGGACCGCGGTGTTGACGCTGTCGCGGAGCCGCTGAGCGATCGTCCGGCGGACGCCCCGGAAGGGGACCCGCGCCTCGGGCTGGCCAGGCTGGACCGCTGGGGTCTGGTTGGGCATCGGGATCGGGCGGACGCCGAAGGGGGTGAAGCCCGGCGCCTGTGGGATGCCGCCCGCGGCGCCCATGCCCTGGGGCGGCATCATCACGGGCATGAAGCCGAACGGCGTCGGCATCATGGTCATCATGGGCATGCCGTAGCCCGGGGCCATCGGCTGCATGGGCATCTGCTGCTGCGGCATGAACTGCTGCTGGGGCATCGGCTGGTAGGCCGGCTGCTGCGGAATAGCAGAGGGCTGAACCCCGGGGCCCTGGGGCGGCAGCGGGCGACGCGTCTCGGCAGGTGTCGGAGGTGGGGATGCAGCCGGCGCTGGAGCGGCCTTGGCAGCACCTCCACCCTTTGCGAACGCTTCGACATCCTTCTTGGTGACGCGGCCGCCGATGCCGGAGCCCTGGACGCTGTTGATGTCCACACCCAGGTCGCGGGCGAGGCGTCGGACGGCGGGCGTGGCGAGGGCTTTGCCGTCACCGCCACCCATGCCGGGCATGACGTCGCTCATGGCGCCGACGACGGTGCCGGCGTCTTCGGTTGTGTCCGCGGCCTTCGCCGCGGAGGGCTCTGGTGCTGGTGCCGGTGCGTCGTTGTTGTTCCCGCTCTCGTAGGTCACGAGTGGGTTGCCGACGTGGCAGATCTCGCCAGGCTCGCCGTGAAGCGTCTTGATGGTGCCGTCGCGCGGGGAGGGGACTTCGACGAGTGCCTTGTCCGTCTCCATCTCGGCGAGGATGTCGTGCTCGTTGACCGTCTGGCCCGGCTCGACCTTCCAGCTGATGAGTTCGGCCTCGTGCACACCCTCTCCCAGGTCGGGGAGGATGAAGATGTTGGGGTCGGTTGAGGTCTTGCCGGCCATGTGTGTATTCCTGTGTCTGGCGCGAGCGCCTTCAGGGTCGGTCTCTATCTCAATTGGCGAAGAACGCGTTAGGATGCTCGAGAACGTAGCGGAGCCGTTGCTCCATTGCGGTCTCAGTCTTCAGCCATTCCTCGTAGGCGGTGTCGAACGGGTGGTCGCCGCGCTCGTCCCATTCTCTGTGGATGTCGTAGCGGTTATCGAGCGTGCCGAGCACGCCGTCCGGGTACGCAGCGATCGCGAGCTTGATCGCCTTCACCAGTTTGTCGGCGCCGAGCGTCTCGAATGACGGAATGAGGGTTTCAAGCCAGTCGTCCGCTTGCTCGAAAAGCATCTCGAAGCCACCGTTGCCGCAGTATCCCTCGGCATTGATGGTGACCACCGCAACGCGTCGCTCCGGGAGCATCGCCCATAGGCTCTTTTTGAGTTCCTCTGGCTGCACCGTCTTGGCAAGAGCGATGTCGACTGTGGTCATTTCGTTGAGATCGTTGCTGCGGAGCGCGGCTTCGATCTGCTCACGTGCTCTTGCGCTCAGCAGGTGCTCAGCCTCAGGCTGAGTTGGCTCGGACCTTCCGGCCGTGGTGGAGCTTCTAAAGCAATCGAGAGCGTCCTCGGCGAGCTCCGGGATCGGGGCCTCAAAGAAATGATCTGCGTGTCGGGCGGCGAAAGCGAGCCGCTCTACCTTGGCCATCATGGTCTTCTGGAACAGCTTCTCTGCCTTGCGGAATGGCTTTCGCCGCTTCTTGTCCCATGTGGCGTGCTGATTGCGCCGGTCCTCAAGTGATGGAAGCACTCCGTCCGGGTAAACCTTGATCGCCTCTCGGAGCGCATCAGCTTGCGGCTTGCAGTCAATTTCGTCGTATGCCTCGATCGCGCCGAGGATGTCGCGGTCGTTGAGCAGGAAAAAGTCGTCCAGCGAGTCCATCCAGGCATACATCTCGGCGATGAACGCCAGGGCATACTTTTGATGCAATGGGCTCAAGGAATCAAGTTCGCCTTTGCGATGGGCGTTGTGCAGTTCATCTGAGAGCTGTGTGTCCAGCCGCCGCACATCCGACCAGTCGAGTGGCGGATGCCTGCCCGTGTGGTTCGTCAAGACACGAACAACCTCCACGACGCGTGGCAATTCACTCCCCGGCCATCGTGTGATTGTGGGTGCCATCATCTGATCTCAGTATGCCAGCACTTCCTCGATGCTCGTCTTGATCCGCGGCGCCTCGGGCAGGTAGTCGAGTTCGAGCTTGTAGAACGGCATGATGGTGTCGAAGCCTGTCACACGCTGGACCGGGGCCTCAAGGTGCAAGAAGCACCGCTCCTGAATCAGGCTGGAGATCTCGGCGCCGAGACCAGCGGTCTTTGGGGCCTCGTGGACGATCACACATCGGCCGGTCTTCTCAACCGATTGGGCGATGGTGTCGACATCGATGGGCCAACAAGTGCGGAGATCGATCAACTCGACTGATACGTCCTCGGGCAGGTTGTCCATCGCTTCGAGGCACTGAAAGACCGGGGCCCCCCACGTGACGACGGTGACATCCTCGCCTTCGGCGACGACCTTGGCCTCGCCGATCGGGATGGTGTAGTCGTCCTCGGGCACCTCTTCGCGGAAGCTTCGGTAGACGCGCTTGGGCTCGAAATAGATCACCGGGTCTGGGTCACGGATGGCGCTGAGCAGCAGGCCCTTGGCGTCGTGGGGGGTGCTCGGCATCACGACCTTGAGCCCCGGGTGGTGGCTGTAGATCGCTTCGGGCGAATCGGAGTGAAGCTCAGGTGCGTGAATGCCTCCTCCGACCGGGACGCGGACGGTGAGCGGGACCGTGACCTTGCCGCGTGTGCGCCAGCGGTAGCGACCGGCGTGGTTGACGAACTGGTCGTAGGCAGGGCCGAGGAAGCCCTCGAACTGGATCTCCGGGATGGGCCTCATCCCGGCGACGGCGAGGCCGATCGCGCTGCCCATGATGCCCGATTCATCGAGGGGGGTGTTCTGGACGCGATCCTTGCCGTGCTTCTCAGCCAGGCCCTCGGTGACGCGGAAGACGCCGCCGTTGACGCCGACATCCTCGCCCAGGATGACGACACGCTCATCGCGCGACATCTCGTGATCGAGTGTGTGGTTGATGGCTTGGACGAGGGTCATCTGTGCCATGAATGGGTTCCAGTCTGTTTCGTGCGTGATCCGGCTTGCGCTAGCCAAGGATGGTCAGCAGGGCGGCGGTCTCGTCTGGGCTCGGGCTTGTGCCCTCGAGTGTGAGGTCTTCGGATAGCGGTAGTGCGGCGTTGATGACGTTGGCGACTTCGTCGAGCGGGCGATCAACGTAGATCGCCACGCTGTTTCCGGCGACCCAGATCTCGGTACGGTTCTTTCGCTCGCGGATCAGCCGGACATAAGTCGGGTTGATCCATCGTGTATCGCCCTTGATGTCGGTGACTTTGAAGAGCATGGGTTCGGTGTGGCGCTAGGACGTGTGTTGCGGTGTGGCACGGAGGCCGATCTGGTCGGGGTTCTGGCCGAGGCTGCTGGTGCGCATGGTCTCCCGCTGGACCTTCAGGCTCTCGGGCAGGGTCTCGAACATGAAGTCGAACATGTCGCCGATCGCAGGATCGCCAAAGTCGTTCGCGGCTTTGACGACCTCCTGCACGACCTTCTCGGCTCGCTCCTGAAGCGTGGTCTGCTTGGTGTCGTCCCAGCAGCCTTGACGCTCCATATAGATACGGAGGCGGATCAGCGGATCCTTCTGCTTCCAGGCATCGACCTCTTCGGCTTCGCGGTAGCGTCGGGCGTCATCGGCGGTGGTGTGGTCGCCGAGGCGATAGGTCACGCCCTCGATGAAGCTCGGGCCACCGCCGTTGACCGCACGCTCGCGTGCGTCTCTGGTCGCCTTGTAGCAGGCAAACACGTCGTTGCCGTCGACCTGGATGCATGGCATGTCGTAGGCAAAGGCTTTCTGTGCGACGGTCGAGGAGTTCATCTGCTCCTCACGCGGAACGCTGATGGCCCACTGGTTGTTTTGGCAATAGAAGATCACTGGCACCTGCAGAGTGGAGGCGAAGTTCATCGCGCCGTGAAAGTCTCCCTCGCTGGTCGCGCCGTCACCGAAGTACGTTATGACAGCGTTCTTCTCGCCCCGCAGCTTGCTGGCCCAGCCGATGCCCGCG
Organism: Planctomycetota bacterium; assembly: GCA_039186605.1. GTDB lineage: Bacteria > Planctomycetota > Phycisphaerae > Phycisphaerales > UBA1924 > JBCCZZ01. The sequence goes on from JBCCZZ010000013.1 coordinate 52,320, forward strand.
GCGTGCAGCATGTGCGTGCCGATCGGGACGCTCAGGGGGAGCATCTTGAGCCCGTCGGGGATCGCGCTGCCTCGCTCATCGCCCATCCAATAGGCGAGAACGTGGTGCATGGGCAGGCCGTGCATGAAGAGCGCGGCGTTCTCGCGGTAACTCGGGACGAGCCAGTCCTCGCCCTTGCTCATCGCGAGCGCAGAGCCGACCGCGTTGGCTTCCTGGCCCTTGTTCTGCGGGTAGGTACCCATGCGGCCCGAGCGTTGGAGCTTGAACGCGATCTCGTCGAGTTGGCGACAGATGGTCATCTGTTCGTACAGATGGACGCACTGGTCGTCGGTAAGAAGGCCCTTGCCGAGCTTCTCGTCGAAGTTGCCGTTCTCGTCGAGGATCGATAGGTGTTCGACCTTGCCCTCGTAGACCGTCTTGACTGGCATGATCTGCCTTTCGCAGAAGAGCTGTCGGGGGCGATGGCGTGGGGCGCCGCCGCCCGGGGGAGTCTAGGGAAGAGGCTTGATGGGCCTCCCCGCGGGCCAGTAGGTGGCTCGCGGTGTCTGCTGAGGTGCCTTAGGCGTTGCTTGTTACCGCGTGCTCGGCCTGTTGCTCGTGCGTGTCGCCAGGGAACTGCTTGACAGCCTCCTGGCGGGGCGTGCGGCCCTTGCCAAGGTCCTCGGTTGGGGTCTTCTCTGGGATGACGAAGTCACCGGCCGGCTGGCTATCGCTGAAACGGATGGCCTTCTCGGCGGCCTCCAGCATCGTGTCGTCGGCATTCTCGTAGAGGTCGCGGAAGTTCTTCTGGCAGGCCAGCTCCGCGAGATCAAAGAAGTGCATCGCAGCTGCCTTGTCACGCTCGAAGGCGAGCCCCGACTCGCCGGCCTTGAGCTGGCTGTCGAGCTTGCTCATTGCACAGGTCCACGCGTGGATCATCACTGCTGTATCGGCGATGCGGGCCTGCACAGCCTGACGCCCAAGGATCGCGCCTTGCTCACGCTTCGAGGCCTGCTTGAACTGGAATGTGTGTTCGCTGATCAAGCGGCTGAGGCGGTCGGCCGTCGTACGGAGGCTTGGGTGCACATTCCGAATGGCCGGAGCACGGCGACGCAGGCCGAGGAACACCTCGAGGCCCAGCGGGATCGCCTTCGCGAGGAAGCCGGGCTTGAAGAAGCTTTTGGACGCGCTCTGCTGGATCGCGAGCATGTACTCGCCGATCTGCTTGCCGCCGTACCCGAACACGAATGACTGCATGACCTCGTTCGCGCCCTCAACGATCAGGTTGATGCGGCTGTCGCGGAAAATCCGCTCGACCTCATTCGCGGTGATGTAGCTCTCGCCGCCCATGATCTGCACGGCGTGGTTCACGGTGCGGTAGCCGTACTCGCTGCAGAAGAGCTTGCAGATCGCGGTCTCGACCATGATGTCCTCGTCATGCCGATCGAGCATGCCCGTGGTCATGTAGAGCATCGAGTCCATCGCGTACACATACGCGGCCATCTCCGCCATCATCTTCTGGACCAGCTCGAAATCGCTCAGCGGGCGTTTGAACTGGTAGCGAGTCCGGGCCCACTTGTTGGCCTGATCCATCGCGCGGCGGGCGCCACCCAGCATTCCAGCGCTGAGCGTGCAACGCCCGTAGTTGAGGCAAGTGAGAGCGACATTGAGTCCCTTGCCCTCCTTGTGCAGGAGGTTCTCTCTGGGAACCTTTACGTTGGTCAGGCGGATGCGGGCCTGCCAGGTGCCCCGGATGCCGCACTTGCTGCGGTTCTTCTGGAAGATGTCCACGCCCTCCATGTCGGGCGTGCAGATCAGCGCGGTGATCTTCTCCTTGCCGTCGGGCATCTTCTGCTTCGCCATCACGGTGAAGAGGCCTGCGAGGGCACCGGACGTCGACCACTTCTTCTCGCCGTTGACGATGTAGTGGGTGCCGTCCTCGCTGAGCTCGCAGCGGGTCTCCTGGCCCCCAGCGTCGCAGCCGACGTTGGGCTCGGAGAGGCAGAAGGCGCTGAGCGCGTCGCGCGCCATACGCGGCAGGTACTTCTTCTTCTGCTCATCGGTGCCGAAGAGCATGAGCGCCTTGCAGCCAATCGACTGGTGAGCGCTGACGACGACTGCCGTCGATCCGCAATAGCGACCGAGCATCTCGAGCACGCGGTTGTAGTCGGTGATGCCGAAGCCGAGGCCACCGAGCTCCTCGGGGATTGTGCAGCCCAACGCACCCATGTCGAAGAGGCGTTTGAGGCACCACTCGGGGATCTCCTGTTCCTGATCGATGTGGATCGAGGGGTGCTCGTTCTTGAGGTAAGCCTCAAGCTCGACGAGGAGTTCATCACACTTCTTCTTGGTCGTGGGATTCTGCTCGGGGTATGGCAGGACCAGATCCTCACGGAATCTTCCCCAGAACATGTTCTTGACGAAGCCCATGGTCTCGGGCTCGGCGCCCATCAGGGCGTCGGCCTCGTCCACCATCGCTTGGTCTTCCGCCTTCGCGCCCTTGAGCTGCTTGAGATCCGGCTTCTTGACGTCGGTCATGGTGGTGGCCTCCGTGGGTGCTTGGCCCCGGCGTTCGCGCCGCGGGCCGGTTGTGGTTCTCTGTCTCAGCCGCGCTGCTTGGCGAAGAACGCCTCCAGTGCGGCCTTGGCTTCGTCGGTATGCCGGAGCCCGACAAGCTCTCGGCGTTCGGTCTCGATGGCTTGCTCCCAGCCCGACTCGCCACCCACACGGACGCACGTCGCAACGGCTCGCGCGGCTGGTGTGTCGGGAAGATCGGACTCGACCTCTTCGAGGGCCCGGAGCGCGACCGCGGGCTTACGTGCGATGCAGTGGCTTGGACGGCTGTCTCGAGGCGGCGCCTTGGCCTCGGCAAGCCATGCGCGACAGGCCTCGATGAGACCTCCCTGTTCGGGCTGGATATTCACAAACAGTCCCGCATCGCGAGCTTCCTCGTAGAGGAAGGTCTTGCCCGTGGCGGTCCGCTTGATCGCTTCGGCTGGGTCGATGCGCGATGGCAGCATGCTGGTTCCGCCCCAGCCAGGGCACAGGCCCAAGCCGGCCTCTGGCAACCCGACGGGATATGGCTTCGAGGCCGGGATCGAGGCGATGAGCGCATCGCAATGCATGGCGAGCTCAAGGCCACCGCCGAGAGCCGCACCGTTGATCGCGGCAACGGTGGGGTATGGCAAGTCGCAGAGCATGCCGAAAGCCCGGGCGCCGAGCTGGAGATACTGGTGCAACTGCTCGTCACCCGCGTCCTGGATCTGGTTCAGATCCGCGCCGGCAACAAAGACCCGCTCGCTGGCCGAACGGAGGATCAGCCCCGCCGCGGTTTGGGGTACGGCCTTCAGAGTCGCGACGAGCCGCCGGATGAGATCGAGATCGAGGACAACGACCGGGCGGCCCGGTTGCTCCAGGGTCACGGTCACCACGCCAGACTCGATCTGGGTGGGCAGTGGTTCGGTGGAGGTTGTGGTCATCCGTCTCTGACTCCGAGTGCGGGCGAGTCCGTGCCCGCTGACCCGGATCGAGGGATGCCGATCCGGGGCCGATGGTACCGGCCACTCAGGGGGCGTGACGCCCCGTGAGGTAAACCCAGCGTATGACGCCAAGAACAGGGTTTCTCAGGCCTTCGCGAAAACTTTCGTGAGCATGGCTCTTGCATCCTCGCGGGCCAGCACATCGGCCGAAATCGTCGCGCAGCGGCGGGCTTCATCCAGGTTCCCGGACCCGTCGAGATCGTTCAGGAGCGACTTGGTTGCGGCGAGCGCGGTTCGTCCACCCGAGGCGATGCGCTTGGCGATATCCGCAGCCGCGCCGTCCAGGTCATCGAGCGTTGGGACGACGTGGTCGATGATGCCCAGTTCGCTGGCTCTGGCTCCATCAAACGTCCCGCCGCTCAGCAGCACTCGGCGTGCACGTCCCGGACCTACTTTGCGGACCAGCCAAGGCGCGACAACCGCGGGGCAGACGCCGAGATCGACCTCCGGGAAGCCGAGCTTCGCGTCGGCGTGGGTGACCGAGAGGTCGCAGGCGCAGGTGAGTCCGCAGCCTCCCCCGATGGCCGCGCGGTTGACCTTGGCGATGGTGATCTGAGGCAGCTTGCGGAGCCGAACCGTGAAGTCGGCGAGGCTGGTCAGAAGCCTCGGCGGGGCCCCCTCTTCGTGGAGGACTGCCTTGAGGTCCATGCCGGCGCAGAACGCGCGGCCCTCGCCCGTGACGATGAGGGCGAGAGGCCGATCGTCTTTGTCAAGGGCTTCGAGTTCGCCAAGCCTGGCATGCATGGTCTTGAGCATCGGGATCGAGAGCGCGTTCCGCGCGTCCGGGCGGTTCAGCGCAAGCGTCGCGATCGGTCCATCGATGATGAGCGTGGCGAGATCGGTTGTCATGGGTTGTGGTCCTTTGGTGCCATGGCGCGCGCGAGCAGCTCGCGTTCTTCGGATCCTCCAGTGAGCGCGAGCGATGCGGCGAGTCCGCTGCCTCCGTGCGGCGGGGTGGTGAGGTCGTTCAGCAGGGCCTTCGTTGCGGTTATCGCCCAAGACGGCTTTGTGGCGAGTTCGTTGGCGATCTCACTTGCTCGCGGCAGTACATCGGTCTCTGTTGCGACAAGTTCCTGCACCCAACCAGACGCGAAGGCACCGCGGCCTGTCGTTAGACCCGGGTCGAGCATTCGGGAGCGGGCGGCGGCGGGGCCGCCCTGCGCGGTGAGGAACGGTGCGCTGACCGCTGGTGATACACCGATCCGCACCACTGGATAGCCGAGCTTGGCTTGTTCGTCGGATACAACCACATCTGCGCCGCCCAGCATCGCGCAGCCGCCCGCGATCGCGGCGCCGTGCGCGGCGAGCACGACTGGCGTCGGGGCCTCACGCATGACGCGGATCGCGGTGTCGAGGCCGGTGAGCAATGACCGCATCGTGTCGCCGCCCGGATCAGCGATGCACAGCGCGAGGTCGAAGCCAGAGCAGAAAACGCGGCCTTCACCCGTCACCAGGAGGACGCGGGCACCACGATCAATGAGTGAGCCCACACCTTCGGTGAACTGAATCAGCATCTCCGGCGTGAGCGCGTTGCGCTTCTCGGGACGTGCGAGGGTCAGCACGCCAACATCACCATTGAGCTCGTGGCGGACCGTCATGATGAGGCCTCGGTGGCAATCGCGACGGCATCGTTGAGGCGGGTGCTGTCCACGGAGTGCGTCAGGCCTGATCGCTCGATTGCAGCGAGCAACGCGTGAGTCGCGAGATTCCCGGGGGCTCGCCTGTCTGATGTCGATGCATACGGGCAGCCACCGAGCCCCCCGGCGGAAGCATCGAAGGACCGCACACCCAGACTCATCGCCTCGATAGCGCAGTCCGCCGCCTTGCCGAATGTATCGTGGAGATGGAGAGTGAAACGGTTGGGCGCCATCGCTTGGCTGCCAAGCCGTTCTTGATACACGCCGAGCAACGCACTAATTGATTCCACGGACGCGGCGCCGATTGTGTCGCCCAAATCGATCTCATCGGCACCGAGTTCACTGAGACTCGAGGCGACTTCGACGACAGCCTCAGGCTCGATTGTTCCTTCGAACGGGCATGCGATCGCGCAGCTCACGTAGCCCCGGACCGGCAGCCCTGCGCCTCTGGCGAGTGCGATCACCGGCTTGAACCGCCCAAGAGTCTCGGCGATCGAGGCGTTCGTGTTCTTCTGGCTGAACGTCTCGCTCGCAGCGGTGAAGACCGAGGCCTTGTCGATCACGCCCGGGTAGTGCTCGTTCATTGCGAGCAGTCTTTCCATGCCCTTCGCGTTTGGCACAAGCGCGCTGTAGACGACGCCGGCCGGCTTGGATGGCGCAACGAGCTGGCAGAGTTCCTCAGCGTCACCAAGCTGCGGGATCCACTTCGGGCTAACGAAGCTTGTGATCTCTACTTCATTGACACCGCTGGTTGCGAGCTTCTCAACGAGGACGGACTTTGTACTGGTCGGTACGCGTTTGGACTCGTTCTGGAGCCCGTCACGAGGAGCGACGTCGGTGATTCGCACGTGGTCGGTCGTCACGCGTTGATCCTAAGGGGGCAGGCTTGTCCCGGTGGTATCAGGTCTGGAGGACACCGGTCTTGAAGACTTCGCCGTCGTCCCAGTTCTGGGCGGCGCGGAGCGCGGCGATCAGTTCCTCACGGGTCTTGTGGGGTTCGATGATTCGGTCCACCCATCCCCGAGCGGCGCCGTGGCGGATGTCCTGCTGCTCGTTGTAGCTCGCAGCGACCGCATCGAGGATCTGCTTGTGCGTCTCTGGGTCGATTTCCTCGCCCTTACGCTGTCGGCTTCTTTCCTCGATCATCGCGAGGGTACCCGTGGCGCTTGCGGCGCCCATCACCGCGCACTTGCTGCCGGGCCAGGCGAGGCTGATGAACTGATCGAATGCTCGACCGCACATCGCGTAGTTGCCGGCGCCGTAGCTGTTGCCTGTGATCAGCACGATCTTGGGGACCACGCTGTTGGCCATCGCGTTGACCATCTTCGCACCAGACCGGATGATCCCCGCCTGCTCGCTATCGCGTCCGACCATGAAGCCGGTTGTGTCGTGGATAAACACCAGCGGGATGCGCCGCTGATTGCAGTCCATGATGAATCGCGCGGCCTTGTCGGCGCTGTCGTCGTAGATCACGCGTGGCATGTTCGCGCTCTTGCTCGGTCCGGCCTTGCCGCCCGGCTGCTGGCGCTCGGTCAGTGAACCCTGGTTCGCGACAATGCCGCAGGGCAGCCCGCCGATATTCGCATATCCGCAGACGACGCTCTTGCCGTAGTCCGCCTTGTATTCGTCAAAGTCGGGGGCGAGCTTCTCGCCCGAGCCGTCTGGCTCGGTTGACTGATCGGCGAATGCCGCGATGAGCTCAAGCACATCGTATTGCTGGCCCGGCTCATCGGTGAACACCTCGTAGACGCTCTCTGGCTGGGTGTGGGGGCCTGCGACCTCGGCGGCTGTGTTGGGCTCCGGCGCAGGCGGGTACTTATCGATCAGTGAGCGCACGCGGCGCAGTGCGGTCTCGTCATCTGGCTCTTTGAAATCTATCGTGCCGCTGATCGAGGCGTGCATCTCCGCACCACCTAGTTCTTCATCTGTCACGTCCTGGCCGATCGCGGCTTTCACGAGCGCCTGCCCGGCAAGGTACAGCCCGCTGCCCTCGGTCATAAGCAGCGTGTCGCACATGACAGGGAGATAGCCGCCGCCCGCGACGCAGAAGCCGCAGATCAGCGAGATCTGAGGGATGCCCATCGCGCTGATCTTGGCGTTGTGGCGGAAGATGCGGCCGAAGTCGTCGGTGTCTGGGAAGACGTCTTCTTGCAGCGGCAGAAAGACGCCGGCGGAATCGACGAGGTAGACCAGGGGCATACGCCCGCGGATCGCGATCTCCTGGGCACGGATGATCTTCTTGCAGGTCATCGGGAAGAACGCGCCCGCCTTCACCGTCGCGTCGTTCGCGATGATCATGGTTGGGCGCCCGTGGACATCCCCGATCCCCGTCACAACGCCAGCGCCGGGAGCACCGCCGTGCTCCCCGTACATGCCGTAGGCGGCCCAGAGGCCTAACTCCTGGAAGCGTGCGGGGTCATCGATGAGCTTGTCGATCCGCTCGCGTGCGGTGAGGCGGCCTTTGGCACGCTGACGCTCGATGGCCTTCGGCCCGCCGCCCAGCTTGATCTGGGCCTCGGTGTCAAGGAACTCGGCTGTGATCGCCCTGAGTGGGCTTGTGCTCTCGCTCGCGGTCGGGGGCATGGCTGGTCTGATCCTCCGGTCGATTGGCGAGGGTAGACCCGAGTTCCAACGACAAGGGCCCGGGCATCGGCCCGGGCCCTTGGGTAACGATGATCTGATCGATCAACTACTGGGGCAGCATCTGCCGAACGACACGCTCGACACGCTCATTGATGAGCGGCATCGCCTCTTCTTCCTTCATGTTCATCTGATTGGCCCAAGCGGACAGGCGGACACCGTGGGGGACGTAGTTGCTGGTCTGGGTCATGCCCGCGCTGCGGCTGTTGCCGGTACTGGTCGCACCGCCATCACCCATCCGCGAGTTGCCGACGCCCGAGGTGGTCGTGGCGCTTGTGCTGCTATCGGTCGCAAGCTCGAACTCAACCGGGGTGCTGCTGAACTCCTCGAGGACGAAGTCCACAATGAGCGCCCACTCGCGCGGGGTCGAGGCGTTGGCGATGCCGATGCCCACGAGGCCGCCCGCGGCGGTACCCGCCGCAGCGCCCGCGGCCCAGTTGTCCGTCGCGTTGCGAGCGAGTTCGTAGGTGCCAATGCCAACGGCGGCACCGCTGATGATGCCCATTGCTCGAGCCACGCTCTGGCCGCCCGATTCGGGTTCGACCTCACCGAAGAAGCGTGTCGAAGCGCGGAGGCGGTAGTTTGCCTCCTGCGGGTTACTGACAAGCTGCCAGCCCTGCGCAGATGCGGCGCTCCGGAGCAACTCGGTCAGTTCGATTTGCGCATCACTGATGTTTCGGTACGAGATGTAGACCGTCTTGTCCTCGGGCGCTGGCGGCTCGAGTTGTGGGGGTGGGACCGTCCAGACCGTGCCGCTCCGCGGCTCGGCATACTTGTTCGAGGTGAGCTTGCCCAGCCCGCGCGAGACGGTCGTGCAGCCCGCCGCGGCGACCACCGCGGCCGTGCAGAGTGCAAGCCCGAGGGCTCGGACGCTACCGGTTTTCTTCAGTTCCAATGCCATTTCCACGTTCCCCGCTTTGCGGTGCATCCGGCGGATCAACACGCACCTCGCGTTTTCCCCCCGGAAGTATCTGACTCAAAGCCTAACGCGGACTCCACTCGGCCGCGCAGAGCTGGTACCCAAGTTATACACACCCAACCAGAAGGCTGGCACCAAAGCTTGGACCATATTTGGATCTACTCGATAGTCGGTGATGCGACGGCTGCTGCCGCCATCTCCAGGGAGAGGTCGAAGTGGCCTGGCTGTCCACGCTGCCCATTACAGATTGTCCTGAGCTGAGCGAGGTGGGTGGAGCGTTAGTCGGCGATCGGGGCCAGGGGAGCACCGACGCGGTCGATCAGGAAGGCGTACTCAAATGCGATCTCTTCGTACCGACCATATCGCCCGCTCGAGCCTCCATGCCCGGCGCCCATGTTCGTACGGAGCAACAGCGGGTTGTCGCCGACTCGCTCGTATCGGAGCTTCGCGGTCCACTTGGCCGGCTCCCAGTACGCGACGCGCGGATCGTTCAGCCCAGCCGTGATCAGCATGTCGGGGTAGGCCTGTGCCTTGACATTGTCGTAAGGCGAGTAGCGGCGCATGTAGGCGAACGCCTCGGGCTCGTTGGGGTTGCCCCATTCTTCGTACTCGCTCGTGGTCAGCGGGATCGATTCGTCCAGCATGGTGTTGATGACGTCCACGAACGGGACCGCGGCATGCGCAGCCCTGAACAGGTCGGGCCTCATGTTGACGACCGCCCCGACGAGGAGCCCGCCGGCGGAACCGCCCTGGATCGCGAGCCGCGCGGGGTTCGTGTAGTTCTGGTCGATTAGGTGTTCGGCGCAGTCGATGAAGTCGGTAAAGGTGTTGATCTTCTGCATCATCCGGCCCTCCTCCTTCCAGTGCCGGCCCATCTCGCTGCCGCCACGGACATGGGCGACGGCGCAGACGAAGCCCCGGTCGAGGTAGCTGACCCAGCTGGATCGGAAGCTTGGGTTGCTGCTCGAGCCATAGGAGCCATAGGCGTAGAGGAGCGTCGGGTTGTCGCCATTGGGCACAATGCCCTTGCGGTGAACGATGCTCATCGGGATCCGGGTGCCATCGTCGGCGATCGCCCACAGACGCTTGGTGACATAGTCGTTCGGGTTGTACCCGCCCAGGACCTCGGTCTCCTTGAGGAGTTCTTTCTCGCCTGTATGGAGGTTGAGGTCATAGACGCGGCTCGGGGTGATCATGCTTGTGTAGCTGAATCGAACTGTGTCTGAGTCGAAGCTCGGGTTGTTGCCGAGCCAAGCGCTTGAGACCTCCTCGGGCTTCTCTATGAGATAGCTCTTGCCCGTGTCATGCTCGACAACCCTGAGGGTGCTGTACCCGCCGCGCCGTTCGCTGAGGACCATGTGCTCGTCGAACATCTCAAGGCCGGTGAGGTACACGTCGCGGCTGTGAGCGATGATCGAGCTCGCTTTGCCGACATCCGGTGCGGCCGCGGGGGTGCGCATGAGCTTGTAGTTCGGGGCATCTGAGTCTGTGGTGTAATAGAACCAGCCGTGGCCGCCAGGCGCCTCTGGGTCTGGCCGGTGGGCGAAGCCGCCCGCGTCCACGCCCTGGACTCTCGGATGGAGTTCGACGGGATCGCCGGCTGGGCGGCGGGCGTCGATCATCCAGGCCTGGGTGGTGGTCTTGCTCCCCGCTTGGAAGACGAGATAGGCGTCGGTCTTCGTGCGGCCTCCATAGATCCCGAATCTGAGGTCGTCTTCCTGGAGGATCAACTCGACCTCTCCGTTGGCGGTGTCGAGCCGGTAGATGCGGTTTGGTCTTTGGCTGTCGTCGTGTCGTCCGAAGAACAGCGTCTTTCCGTTGTCGTTGGCCCACGCGAGGGTCCACGGACTGATGCCCTCGGCCAACGGGCCTCGGGTCGCTCCGGTCTGGAGATCCTTGACGAACAGGTCCACACGTTCGGCGCCGCTTGTATCCACGTTTATCGCGAGCCAGCGGCCGTCGGGACTGATGTCTCGGCTCGTGACGCGGTAGTAGTCGTAACCCTTGGCTTCCTCGTTGACGTCGAGGTATACCTCTTCGGGCGCATCCATTGTGCCCTCACGGCGGCAGTAGATCGGGTAGTCCTTGCCCTCTTCGGTGCGGCTGTAGTACCAGTACCCGCCGTCCTTCACCGGGACGCTGAGGTCGGTCTGCTTGAGGCGCCCGAGCATCTCGTCATACAGCGCCTGCTGGAGGTCCTCGGTGTGTGCCATCGAGGCTTCCGCGTGGGCGTTCTCCGCCTTGAGGTACTCGATGACCTCCGTGGACTGCTTGTTGCGAAGCCATGCATATGGATCGACCAGCGTGACACCGTGGATGGTGGTTTCGAATGGGCGCCGCGGGGCCTCGGGTGGCGGCACCAGCGCGAGTGCGGCGGCGGTGGTGCTGACGAGAACAGCGACCGTGACAACAAACTTGGCTGATGGGCGCATCGGTGGGCTCCGTTCGAGGCCGGATCGTGATCGAAACGGTACCGCATGGATGTGTGCGGCTCTGGACTGAGTTTTCCACAATTTGCGGATCTTGAACACCTATCAAAGAGCGTACATTGACACTGTGTTTGGGGTTTGGTACATTCCGATAGCCGGGTGTGCGACCGCCGCCGTCCCCGGCCCCCGGGGGTTGGCCAGCGTGTCAGCCAGGTTCACGGAGGACCAACGGGGCATCGCGGCGGGACCGACGTCCGAGGCGTACCCGGCGCACTCCCGGGATGGTCAAAGACGTGGCGAAAGGACAGTTCGCATGCCTTCCAAGGCCCCCCCTGCGCCCCCCCGTACCAACAAGGCGCCTGTCGAAGTTCCCTCGAACGGTTCGGCAACACCAAGTGACAATCCGGATCAGAAGCAGAAGCTGCAGGCCCTCGACCGTGCGTTGACGCAGATCGAGCGTTCCTTCGGCAAGGGCTCGATCATGCGTCTCGACGAGGATGCCTATCTCGGCATTCCCGGCATCAGCACGGGCACGATCAGCCTCGATCTCGCGCTCGGTGGTCGAGGCATCCCCAAGGGCCGCATCGTCGAGGTTTTCGGGCCGGAGTCATCCGGTAAGACGACGCTCGCGCTCACCATCGCGGCTCATGCGCAGAAAAGTGGTGGTGTCGCGGCCTTCATCGACGCGGAGCATGCGCTCGATCCCTCGTGGGCACGCAAGCTGGGCGTGAACATCGATGATCTGCTGGTGAGCCAGCCCGACTTTGGCGAGCAGGCGCTTGAGATCTGCGAACTGCTCGTCCGTTCCAACGCCGTGGACATCATCATCGTGGACTCGGTCGCAGCCCTGATTCCCAAGGCCGAAATTGAGGGCGAGATGGGCGACAGTCATGTTGGCCTCCAGGCCCGGCTCATGAGCCAGGCGATGCGGAAGCTGACGGGCGTGATTGCGCGCACGAACTGCACGGTGCTCTTCATCAACCAGATCCGCGAGAAGATCGGCGTGATGTTTGGCTCACCCGAGACCACCACCGGTGGGCGGGCGCTGAAGTTCTACTCGTCGGTGCGCATCGATGTGCGCCGAACGGGCGCGATCAAGGACGGGGACACGACCGTCGGCAGCCGCACGCGGGCGCGTGTGGTGAAGAACAAGATCGCCCCGCCCTTCCGTGATGCCGAGTTCGACATCATGTACAACGAGGGCATCAGCGCTTCGGGCGATCTGCTGGATCTGGCGGTCGCGTGCGATGTGTGCCAGAAGTCCGGCGCGTGGTTCAGCTACGGGGAGGTCCGGCTGGGCCAGGGCCGCGAGAACTCGAAGCAGTTCATCCGCGACAACCCCGACCTGTTCGATGAGATCCGGCGGAAGGTGCTGGAGGTGAAGTTGCCCAAGCCGAAGGCGAAGCCATCGGCCGAGGCAGAGATCAAGCCCGCTCCGACCGAGACGCCCAGCAAGCCGCCGGCGAAGGCGAAGAGCTGAGTCGGTCTGGCTGCCGTGCCGGTAGCCCGGACGGGCTTCCACGCGTATCGTTGGGGCCGCCGCGGGCGTGGCGGAACTGGCAGACGCGCTAGGTTCAGGTCCTAGTGGGAGTAAAATCCCGTGGAGGTTCGAATCCTCTCGCCCGCACTTTGATCTTTCGAAAAGCCCGGCTGTGTGCCGGGCTTTTTCGTGTGCCTAGTTCGTCTTACCAGAGCGTGAAGAACAGGGGCGCGCCGCCTGTGTGGGAGAGGACGACTCCGCCGAACCCGGCGTAGCCCGCGATCGCTGCTCCGCCCGCGGCGAAGAGCCCCGCCGCGGCGAGCCCACCGTTTGCACCGACCGCGCCGATGCTGACACCGCCAATCGCGATGCCACCGACCGCGACCCCGCCCATTGCGATGAACCCACGGGCGAAGCCACCGATGGCGATCCAGCCTGTTGCGTGCTCACCGATCGCGATGATGCCCTTGGCCTTCGCGACTTTCTCCCCGGGCTCTCGCTCTTGGACGATGTCAAAGAGCGGCAGGCCGAAGAGCGTCTTTTCGCTGCGATAGCGGCGTCCTCCCTGGCTGCGGACGAGCACCTCAACCAGAGGGAGGCCGCATTCGGGGCACGTTGGGGTATCGGTGGCGCCGGTGAGGTCGTAGCCGCACGTATCACAGACTGGCTTGCCGAGCAGCCCTGGGGACATCTGTTCAGGGTACCCGTTTGACGCTCGGGCGTGGAGTGGACACACTCGCGCGATGGCGTTGCTATACGCGGGTATTGATGAAGCGGGGTATGGGCCGATGCTCGGGCCGTTGTGCGTTGGTTTGAGCGTGTTCCGCGTCGAGGGCTGGACGGAGGGTGAGCCGTCACCGGATCTCTGGCAGACGCTCTCGGGCGGGGTGTGCCGCACGCTTACGGAGGCGAGGGGCACGAAGCTGATCCCGATCGCCGACAGCAAGAAGCTCAAGCTCTCGAACCAGGTCAAGACGAAGCACCCGCTGGTGCATCTTGAACGAGGCGTGCTGGCGTTTAATGGCGCACGATCTGGAGACTTGCCGGCGAGTGACGATGGGCTGTTCGAACGCCTCGGTGCTGCGCCCGCGGCCGAGGCCTGGTACGGCGAGCCGGCATCGCTGCCGGTGGGGACCACCGAGGGCGAGCTGAGGCTCGACGTGGCCTCACTGCGGAAGACGCTTGCGACCGCCGGGGTTGAGTTGGTTCACCTCGGTGTGCGATGGGTCGGTGAGTCTGACTTCAATCGGATCGTCCGGGAGACCGGGACAAAGGCAGAGGCGACACTCGGCGCCGTCGGTGCTCATCTGCGCGATGTCGTTGATGAGATCGAGCAAGACACGCTCCGTGTCGTGTGCGACCGGCTGGGCGGGCGGACCAAGTGCGGGCCGCTCGTGGCGCGGGAACTGCCAGGCATCCCCGTTTCCCTTGTGCGGGAGAATCCCGAGCTGGGCGAGTACGCGTTGGGCGATGGAGGCCAGCTCGGGAGGATCGCGTTCATGCCCGAGGCGGAGGAGAAACACCTGCCGGTCGCGCTCGCATCGATGGCCGCGAAGCTGGTGCGCGAGCTCGCTATGGCGAGGTTCAACCGATACTGGTCGGCCCGGGTGCCCGAGCTCAAGCCGACGGCTGGGTATGTGCAGGACGCCAAGCGGTGGCTGGGCGAAGTCGGAGAATCGATCACCGCGGACGAGCGGCGACGGCTTGTCCGGCTCGCCTAGCGTTTCGGTGTGACACACACAACCGCCGAGACTGTATCGGACGCCGACCGCGCGTACATGCGTCTTGCTGCTCATGTCGCCGCACGCTCGCACGGCGACGTAAGCCCCAACCCGATGGTGGGCGCCGTCCTTGTCAAGGACGGGAAGGTCATTGGGGTCGGACGTCACAAGCGATTCGGTGGGCTCCACGCTGAGCGCGAGGCGCTTGCCAACTGCGCGGCACGCGGCAACGACCCCGCGGGCGCCACGGCCTATGTCACGCTTGAGCCGTGCAGGCACACGGGCAAGCAGCCGCCGTGCACAGAGGCCTTGCTCGAGGCTGGTATATCGCGTGTGCTCTACGCACGAGAGGATCCGGGCCACGAATCTGGCGGTGGGGCGTCCGTGCTTGGTGCTTCGGGCATTCCGTGCGAGTTGTTGCCGGGTGTTCCGGAGGCCGAGGCGGTCAGCAGCGACTTTTGTAAGCGGATCGAGACCGGACTCCCATGGGTGATCGCGAAGTGGGCGCAGACCATCGATGGTCGGATCGCGACCCGCACCGGGGAGAGCCAGTGGATCAGCGGTCCGAACGCGAGACGGCGTGTTCATCGGCTTCGTTCGCGTGTCGATGCGATCCTGACGGGGCTAGGCACCGTGCTCGCCGACGATCCGATGCTCAACGCCCGTGATACGCGGCGTGTCCGCAGGGTTGCTCGACGGATCGTGATTGATAGCGATCTCGATACGCCGATGGAAAGCAATCTCGTGCGCACGGCGCGCGAGTATCCGACGACGATTGTGTGCGCGAAGGAGAACCTCCATCTCCGGATCGCGAAGCGGCGCCGCGAAGCGCTGACCGCTGCGGGAGTTGAGGTCCTGGGTGTGCTCGGTGGCACCATGACGGCGGGATGGATGGATCTCCGCGCAGCGCTCGAACTCGTCACCGAGCGGCATCAGATCCAGAACGTGCTCGTCGAGTCGGGCCCGGGTCTGCTCGGTTCGCTACTCGAAGAAGGGCTCATCGACGAGGCCCTGGTCTATGTCGCGCCGGTATTACTTGGTGATGAGCAGGCCAAGAGCGCCGCGATCGGGCGAGTTGCGGCGTCGCTTTCGAGCGGCGTTCGGCTCGATCTCGTTCGGCACAAGCGGGTCGGTGAGGACGTGGAACTGACATACCGGCGTCGCGAGGCTCGCTAGGGCTTCGGGGTTGGCCAGAAGCGCAGGCTTGGTTGAACCGTTGCCTTTGCGCGGGCCCCCTCTGCCTCGACGATCAGCTGGGTACCTTGTTCGGCAAACTTGGTTCGCACGCTCGCGAACGCGATCGGCTCTGCCCCGAGCAGCGGGCTCAGCGTGCTGCTGGTGATCGAGCCGATCGGATCGCCGACACTGTCTTCATCGCTCGCGGCGAAGACCTTGCAGCCTGTGAAGGGCTGGGCGTCCTGCGTTTCGAAGCGGAGGCCGACGAGCTTCTGCTTTGGCTTGCCCAGTGCGTGCATCCGTGCGACCACCTCCTGGCCGAGGTAGCAGCCCTTGGTGAAGCTCACACGTTCGTCGAGCACACCCGTCTCCGCGGGGAGATTCTCGCCGCCGAAGTCGAGATTGAAGAGCGGCGTGCCGTGCTCGATCCGGGCGACATTGAACGCGTGCCAACCGATCGGGCGGAGCCCGACGCGGCCCTCTTCGGTGTTGGGCGGCGCTTCAGGATCGGCGGGAGCGCCGGCCTCAATGAGTGACGCATACACAGCGGGCGCGGCCTCCGCGGGGACGAACAGGAGCATGCCGCACTCGCCGGTCTGGTCGCATCGGGCCACAATAGTTTCAGCGCCCGCGATTTTGGCTGTCGCAACCCCGCCGGGTTCGATCGACGCGATGGTGTTGCCCGTATCACACAAAGACGCGAGCAGAGCCCGGGCTCCGGGTCCGTGGAGGGACATGCGGTGGAGGTCTTCGGTGGCGTCACGGAGTGCCGCGTCCTCGGCGAATATGAAGTCGGTCAGGGTCTGCGCGGTGTGCGCCGCGGTGTGGACATCAAGATCGAACAGTGTCCGATCGGGCATGTGAACGACCAGTATGTCCGCGTCGATCCGGCCCTTGCGATTGAGCCAGAAGCTTGGGCGGCAGGCGAAGGTTTCGAGATCCTTGAGCTCCTGAGTGATCATGTTGTTCAGGAACTCGATCCGATCGGCCCCTCTGACCTCGACCACACCGCGGTGTGGCTCGTCGAGCAACGCAGCGGATTTGCGGATCGCCGCGTACTCGAGTTCGACCGCGTTGAATGCTTCGGGAACCTCGACTTGGCGTCCTTCGGCGTCGGGCGGGCCGTAGGGCAAGAACTCGGCGCCGCGGGCTCGATGGTCTTCCAACAGGGGGCTTCGGCGGGTCACTGACGACTGTATGCTCCCTCCCCCAAGGCCCAGTGCAAGGCGGGGCGAGCAAAGGAGACCGAGCGTGAACATCGACCTGCTGAAGAGGCTGTGCGAAACCCCGGGCGTGCCGGGTCGTGAGGAGCGCGTTCGTGCGCTCATCGAAGCCGAGATCGATGGGCTCTTCGACTCGGTGGAGGTCGATGCGCTGGGCTCGCTGATCTGCCGCCGCGGCCCCCGCTCGGGCAAAGCGAGCAAGAAGAAGGCGACGAGAAAGAAGGCGGGCGGTAAGGACCCGAAGCGGGTCATGCTGCTCTGCCACATGGATGAGATCGGGTTTTACGTTTCATCGATCGACGATCAGGGCTTTCTCTGGATCAATGCGGCGGGGGGCTTCGATCCTCGCAACCTCTTTAGCAGGCGCGTCACCGTCGTGACCGACTCGGGTGACCTCGATGGCGTGATGAACCCGGGCGGGCGTCCCGTGCACATCTCCAGCCCTGAGGATCGGAAGAAGGTCCCCGAAGTGAAAGAGTTCTTCGTTGACATCGGGCTCAGCGGAGCCGCGGCGAAGAAGACCGTGAAGGTTGGCGACTACATCGTCATGAACGAGCCCCTGATCGAAGTGGGTAACAAGGTCGTCAGCAAGGCACTGGATAACCGCGTCGCATGCTGGCTCGGCATCGAGGCGGTTCGCAAGCTCGCGAAGTCAGCTGGTGGGCACAAGTGCGAGGTAGTTGTCGCGTTTACTTCACAGGAGGAGGTTGGACTCCGTGGCGCGCAGACGGCTTCGTTCGGGGTACGTCCTGATATCGGCATTGGTGTGGATGTCACGCTCGCATGTGATACGCCGGGCGTCCCGCGCAACGAGTCCGTGACCACGCACGGCGAAGGCTTTGCCCTTCACATCAAGGACGGCAGCTTCATCAGCGATTACGAGTTGACGAACCAGATCGAGGGGATCGCCAAGAAGAAGCGGATCCCGTATCAGCGGTCGATCCTCGCTGCGGGTGGCCAGGACGGCGCCGCGGCCCAACGCGCCGCAACCGGCGCGAAGGCGGTTGGCATCACCGTCGGGACGCGGTACATCCATACCGTAACAGAGATGATCGATCGGAAGGACCTTGAAGCGGCGCGGGATATCCTCGCGGCGTATCTGGCCGAGGCCTAATCGCGTCCCATATTGATGCACCAATACAAAGCGGGCGGCCCAGAGGGCCGCCCGGCTTGCTAGAGAGCCGTCCATGGCTCGTCGTCTCTCTCGACAGTTGGTGACTCGGTCAGTTGACGACCGAGACGCAGGACTCGATGGCCTCAACCACCTGGCGAACGGCGAACGGCTTCTTGATGAAGGCGTCGAAGCCGCGGCCACGGAGGCCCTGGGCTTGGCCGTCGGTCAGACGCCCGCTCATCGCGATGAGTCGCGTGATCTGGAGGCTGCTCGACTCTTGAACCAGGTTGGCGATCCGTTCGGCGTCGCCCTCGCCAACATGGAGGTCGATCAGGATGACGTGCGGCTTGAACCGCTCTGCCTCCATACCGGCTCCGAATCCGCCGTTGGCGGTCCTGACGTCGTAGCTGGTCTGCTCGGTGAGCACCCCGCTCAGGGTGCTCAGGATCTCCTCATCCGAATCAACGATCAGGACGCGGGTCTGGCCGCTGGTGATCCCGTCGAGCGGGATTCCGTGGGCTTTCATGAACTTCACCAGCTCCCCCATGGGGATGCGGCGGTCCTTCGATCCCGGGATCCGGTAGCCCTTGAGGGCGCCGGAATCGAACCACTTGCTGACAGTGCGGGGGGCCACGTTGCAGAGCTTGGCGACCTCGCCCGTCGTCAGTACGTCCTTCTCAATCGGCATGTCTTCGACCTCTTCACCCAGAGCCCTGCCACCCGTCACACACGGCAGCTTGGGCACTCCCGGTGTCGGCGGAAAAACCGGCCCGCTTGAGAGCTGGATCTTGTCGGCTCACACTTCTGGTTCTGGGACCAAGCCCGGTTCTCGGAGCAAGGCGGGAGGTGGGGCCGAATTGCGGCGGACGCCCGCCGCGGCTAGGGTTACACCTCCGGAACCGGCGTCCCCTCGCGGAGCGGACGCCCTCCGGGGCCCGGATGTCGATGGATCGACCCGGAACCGCGCCCCGCGGCGACGCGGAGCGTGTGGGTGTCGCCCCGATCAGCGCCCGCACGGCGCGTTGACCACGCCGTGGGTGATGCCCAGCCCAGCACGCCGCAGACTCGGAATCCTCGCGTGGGTCCTCGACCCACTCCGCCCGAAAGACCCGGAGCAGAACCTTGAACAGGATCATCAGCCGCGTTGCCGTCGCCGCGATCACACTCGCGAGCTTGACGGGCCAGGCCTTCGGTCAGGCCGACCAATCCGACCAGGATGTCTTGCGGGACTTCATCCACTTCGTGAAGATCAGCCGCTTCGACGCGGCGGATCTCTACGGGCGCGAGCTGCTCAGCCGTGGCATCACTGAGCGTGATTTCGTGCAGCTCCTTGAGGACGGTGGTGAGCTGTCACGGTTCGACGAAGCGGTCGCCCTTGCCGAACGCCGGCCGGAGCTCGAGCCCACCGCCTCGGCGTTGCGTCGGCTGTACCAGGACGGCAAGCTCGCGATCGCTCGAGATCCTGCGGAGATCGCGGCTTCGATCGCTCTGCTTCAGGAAGGCCGGGCCCGGGGTGTGCTTCTCGCGCGTGAGCGGCTCGCGCAGGCTGGCGAGTACGCCATGCCTCAACTCCTCGAAGCGCTGCTGACAGGGGGTCCAAGCCTCAAGAGCCAGGTCTCGCGGCTGATGACCGATATGGGACGTCAGGCCGCCACCCCGCTCGCAACGGCGTTGCCTGGTCTCGACCCGGCGCAGCAGCAGCTCGTGCTAACGATTCTTGGGAACATTCCCGTCCAGAACACCGCCCCGGCGATCTTGGATCTGCTAGGCCGTACGCAGTCAGAGGAAGTGCGCAGGGAAGCTCGTAGGGCACTCGGGAAACTCGACATCGATCCGGCGACGACTCCTGCCAGTGCCTATCTCGCGCTCGCCGAGGGTTATTACGACGAGCGGCTTGATTTGACGAACTTCAGGGGCGAGCAGTTCCAGTTGTTGTGGGACTTCGACCCATCGGTCGGGCTTCTCATGACGGCGATCGACACCTCGGTCTACCACGAGGCGGTGGCCATGCGCCACGCGGAGACCTCGCTCACCCTTGAGCCCCAGGGGCCGGTCGCGACCGAGGCGATGGCGGCCTGGGTAGCCGCGAACCTGAGCCGTGAGATCGATAGCCCCGAGGAGTACGCAAACCCGGCCTACGGCAGCGATCGCCGCGAAGCACAGTACTTCGCTGTGGCGTCGGGCGTGCAGGTCGTGCAGCGTGTGCTCGCCCGCGGGATCGAGGATCAGGACACGCCGCTCATCCGCCGCGCGATCGCGGCGATCGACCGGACCGCCGGTGCGTCGAGCCTTGCCGCTGATCCTGCCGGGCTGAGCCCGCTGGTGAGCGCCCTCGGATACCCGAACCGGCGGGTCCAGATCGAGGCGGCGCTGGCGTTTGGAAAGGCTCAGCCCCGTCAGACGTTCGTTCGTTCGGAGCGGGTCGTGCCGATCCTGGCGGCGGCCGTGCGTGACTCGGCGACCCGGTATGCGGCCGTCGTCGCAGACGACGCCGAGCGGTATGCGAGCATCCGTGAGCGACTCGAAGGCGAGGGGTTCAGTGTGCTTCCTCGTGTCGCCCGTGTCGGCGAGCTCCGCCCGCTGCTTGGTGAGGTCCCGGCGCTGGACCTGCTTGTGAGCTCTCTGAGCGGTGGAGCCACGAGCGAGTTGATCGATCAGGTCTCGGCGGACGGTCAGTTGGGCGCTACCCCGATTCTGGCGATGCTCGATACGCCGAGCTACACATCGCTTCGCCGTCGGTACGAGGCAGACGTCAGCGTGACGCTCCGGCCCAACGGGCTCAGCGACAGCGAGTTTGTCTCGGCGACACGCCAGCTCATCGAGGACGCCGCGGGTGGGTCGATCACTCGGGACGAGGCCGAGGGGTACGCGGGCCGCAGCCTTGCGGTGCTCCGTGACCTTGCTGTTGAGGGCAACACGGTTCTGGATGTATCAGACGCCGCTCTCCCGCTGATCGCAGCGCTGAACGAGTCGGCGGGCGGGCGCCAGCTGCGGGTTGCCGAGGTCCTGAGCCGTATCGCTCAGCCTCGGGCCCAGGTGGCCCTGATGGACGCGGCGATCAACGGAAGCGGGCCGATCCGTCTCGCGATGCTTGAGAAGACGGCAGAGAGTGCCCGTCGTTTCGGCGACATGCTCACCGACGCCCAGCGTCGCCAGTTGGTCGAGTTCGCTCAGAGCACGGATTCAGCCGAGGCCACCGAGGCGGCGGGCCTGATGGGTGCTCTTGATCTTCCAAATGACTTCCTGCTCCGTCTGATCCTCCGCGAAGGCTGAGTCAGCGGTAAGAAATTTGCTTCGGATCGAACGCTCCGAGCCCCAGGCCGGAGCGTTTTTCTTGCTGGTGTACGTCCTTCAGCGGGCTGATAACCACGCCGCGCGCCATCAGAAGCGGCTCAGTCCGAACATCCCGCGCAGCGGGGGGCGTGGGCCTCGGGCGTAGGCCTGCCATCGCTCAATCTGAAACCGATCACTGACTCCGGACTGGCTTCGCACTTCGCGTCGTCGGGTCCGGCTACGCCTCGTTGCGTGGCCCACAACGAGCCGTTCGGACCGGTCGGAGTCGGCCGGTGTTTCTCGAGATCCTCGGCGGGCAGACGCCCGTGCCGGGGGAGTCAAGGGCCCCGGCTAACAGCAGGGGGGTCGGAAGGAGTGGATTCGCATGCGTCGCACCGCACGTAAGGCCTTCACGCTGGTCGAAATCCTGATTGTTGTCGTGATCCTCGGCATTCTCGCCGCGATCGTCGTCCCGCAGTTCTCGAGCGCCGCTGACGACGCTCGTGCGAGCAACACCGCCTCGCAGCTGAGCACCCTTCAGAACGCCATCGAGCTCTTCCGTGCTCGTAACGGCCGCTACCCCGACTTCAACAGCAACGGTTGGGACGAGCTCACTGGTGACGAGAACGCCAACGGTACCTTTGACGAGGTCGGTGAGAACGAGTACCTCAAGGAGGAGCCCGTCAACCCGATCAACCAGGATGCCGACGTGAGCGAGACCTCGGCGGCGACCGTCGGCTGGGTCTGGAACGACACCACGGACCGCATCGAGGCCACGTTCTACAACGAGGACACCGGTGAGATCCAGGATACCCACGACGGGTCGTGATCTTGGCTGAATGATTCAGAAGCGCCAGCCCCAGGAAACTGGGGCTGGTCGCATTCAACTCTGAGCAGTCTTCATCAGGGACTCTCGTGACGAGGTGAGGCGGCAATGGTCAAAAGTGAGAACAACCGGGCATTCACGCTCACCGAGCTGCTGACCGTGGCCGTGATCCTTGGGATCGTCGCGGCCATCGCCGTGCCGAAGTTCACTTCGGCAAGCGATGAAGCCACCACGAATGCGACCCTCAGCGAGCTCGCGAAGTCCCGTCGTGCGATCGACATGTACTTGTACAAGAACGGTCAGCAGCCCGATATCACCGCCGGTGCTGCACCCGGGGCGTGGGGATCACTCATCGGTGAAGATTACCTCAGGGTTCCGCCCGTCAACAGTCACGTTGATTCGGCTGTCGCCTCGACGGTTTCAACCGCAGGCTCAGCCGACACGGCGTACCAGTCCACGCATGGTTGGGTATATGACCCAGCGACAGGCAAGTTATGGGCCGGTTCGTTCGACGCGGACGACAAGCCGATCCCCGCTCCCTGATCTGATCGGTTGAGCGATACAAGCGACATGATCGTCGCAGCCAGACCTTGCCATGAGCACTCCCGGGTGCGATCACCGGGGCAAGGGGGACACGAAACCGATGATGTACGTCATGAAGCAGCCAAGCCCCAACCGGACCGATCGCGGCACGAAGCTCCTGCTTGGTGCGATCGCACTGTTGCTCGGGTTGAACCTCATCAGCAATGGCTCGACGCCCGTGCCCGGTCCCAGTGAAGCCAGGGCGCAGAACGAGAGCCGCAAGGGTGGGGGCCTGATTAGCGCCGCGACACAGCGGAAGCAGATGATCGAGGAGATCCGTCGGATGAACTCGGCGATCCAGGCCCTCGACGCGAAGATCAACGCTGGTCTGAATGTCCGTGTGACGGACATGCCCGAGATCCGGCTCCCGCGCGACAGCGACTAATCGTTGGTTCGGAGGTCATGATGCCCAGCCAGCGTCACACTGCGCGCACACAGGTCGGTACCGGGTACACCCTGATCGAGGTGCTCGTGGTGATCGTGGTGATGGGCATTGCGGGCGCGTTGGTGATCCCGGCGGTAGGTTCCTCTGACGTTCTTCGGACCCAGACTGCTGTCCGGACGCTCATCTCTGATCTGTCATTCGCACAGTCCGACGCGATCGCGCTGCAGCAACAGCGCGCCGTCGAGTTCGATACCGATGAGAACCAGTATCGCATCCGTGGGGTGAGTGGCACGACCTTGCTTGATGTGGTCTATGACCCGTTCAGCGCGAACAAGCGTTACGAACTCGACTTCGACGATCCGGACTTTGGCGGAGCAGTGCTGACCGATGCAGAGTTTGGGACCGGCGCTGCGCCGCTGCTTGTCTTTGACGAGTTCGGGGCGCCTGTGGACGGGCCTGGCAGCGTGACGCCGATCCCGAGTGGTTTCATTGAGATCACCGGCCCTCGGTTCATATTCACCGTGACGGTGGACGGCATGACCGGACAGATCAATACCGACCGGGTAGCGAACTGACACCGATGCCACGGACGCTGATGCAATCCAAGAGAAAGCACCGAAGAGGGCGGTTCACGGGACTGCTCGCGATCGCGCTAACCATGCTGAGCGCTGTGATCTGGTCGAAGCTGCGGCTCGTCGGTGGGCTGCCTCGTTCGGTGTACGCCGAGCCTGATCAGGGCGTTGACGCGCCCAAAGAATCGCGAAAAAACGCTGACGTGCCCCATAACACAGCGCACGACTAGCCCAACGCAATCGTACTTCAGAGCCTCATACTCGCCGTGCATGCGGCGGATATTTCACTTGCGCTCGGGGCGAGCGTGAAGCCCGGAGGCCTGTGCCGGCTGGGAAATCAGCCGCCCTTCCCAGGCGTCGATCTTCGCCCGAAGTCACTGATCGTAAACGCCGACAGCGCAAGAGCATGCGTCTGTCCTGCGGGGACGGCGCCGAGGCAATGGGGGGTTGGGCCCCCGTTCACGGTTGAGACCCAAGCCCGCCACGAGGTGCGCACCATGGCCAGCGGCCCGAAGCAGTTCCACGCTAACACTAATGTCGCCCGACTGGGCCTGACCGCGGCTCTGCTCGCAGTGACCGCGGGCGCTCCAGCCGCGCTCGGTCAGTTCGACGATGAGCCCGCTGATCCTCAGGGATTGAGCGACTTCCTCGCTGAGACCGGTGCCGAAGCGCTCGGCGGCGTCGACCTCGACGCTCTCCAAGCGGAGGCGGACGCGGCGATCAATGCCACTGAGGACGAGTTCTTCGTCGAGCTCCACGTGAATGACGAGGATCTCGCGAATGTGCTCCAGATGCTGAGCATCCAGAGCCAGCGGAACATCATCGCGAGCAACAACGTGTCCGCGACCGTCACCGCCAACCTCTACGGCGTGACGTTCTACGAGGCTCTGGACGCGATCTTGCACGTGAACGGCTTCGGCTACCTCGAGCGTGGCAGTTTTATCTATGTCTACACGCTCGACGAGCTGCAGCAGATCCGTAATGCGCAGCGGCAGCGCGTCATCGAGGTGATCAAGCTGAACTACCTCACCGCGACCGACGCGGCGGAGTTCGCGGCCCCGATGCTGAGCGCCGACGGCGGTCAGATCAAGATGAACGGCGCGACCGAGGACTTCAGCATCCCGGATGATGCACCGGTCGGTGCAGATACCTACGCCCACGACGCGGTTCTTGTCGTCTATGACTACGAAGAGAACATCGACGCGATCCGATCGCTCATCGATCAGATCGATACTCGCCCGGCACAGGTGCTCGTTGAGGCCACGATCCTCCAGACGAATGTCACCGAGGCCAACGCGTTCGGTGTTGATTTCAGCATCATCGCCAACCTTGACTTCGAGGACTTCATTGGTCTCGGCGGTCCGCTCAGCACCACGAGCGGCCTGTTCGACGGTGTGGGCGAGGACGCGAACGGCAACTCGATACCGCTTGATCCGGGCAATGCGCTGCAGAGCTCGGTTGGGTCGAACGTCGCCAACATCGGCGGCCCGGCGACCTTCCAGGCTGGTGTGCTCGCGAACAACGCCGCGGTCTTCGTCCGCATGCTCGATGAGGTGAGCGACACCACCATCCTGAGCAACCCGAAGGTCCTGAGCCTGAACAGGCAGCCCGCCCGCGTGCTCGTGGGTCGCAAGGTCGGCTTCCTGAGCACGACCAGTACCGAGACCTCGACGACCCAGACGGTTGAGTTCCTCGATACCGGTACCCAGCTCTACTTCCGCCCCTTCATCACCGAGGACGGCATGATCCGCCTTGAGCTCAAGCCTCAGGTCTCGGAAGCGGTTATCCGTGAGCAGACAGATGCCACCGGCGCCGCGGTCACCATCCCGGATGAGATCACCAACGAGATCACTGCCAACGTGCTGGTCCGTGATGGGCAGACGGTTGTACTGGGCGGGCTCTTCCGCGAGTCCACCTCGCTGAGTCGTCGCCAGGTGCCGGTGCTCGGCGATCTGCCGCTCATCGGGGGCGCGTTCCGCGGTCGCGAAGACGATGTCGACAAGACCGAGATCGTGTTCATGGTTACCCCGAGCGTCGTCAATGACGAGGTTCTGACCGACATGGGCGAGCGCGGTGCTGAGTTCGCCGACGCGGCGCGTGTGGGTGCACGTGAGGGCCTGCTGCCCTTCAGTCGTGAGAAGAGAACCGCACAGCTGTTGGTTGAGGCTGAGGATGCTGCTCGGTCCGGCAACACGAAGAAGGCGATGCACAAGCTCCGCCGTGCGGCCGCGATGGATCCGACCCGCGCCGGGCTCTATGTGATGCAGCGTGACCTCGGCGGCGAGGTGACCGACTGGCCCGCGGGCAGCATCTTGGAGGGTATCGTCGGCAACGAAGCGGCGCTGATGAGCCGCAGTGTCTTCGACAACAACCAGGGTCTGATGCGTGATGAGTTCAGCATCGAGTCGGTCAGCACTGGCCCCGTTGAGATGGAATTCCAGAGCGTTGAGGTGTTCGACGACAGCGCCTTCAGCGATGAGGACATCGTGATCGAGCAGCTCGAGAACGATGACTTCGAGGATGGCGCTGAGGATGGTGATGTCTTGATCACCAACGTCGAGGATGAACCGGCGTTTGATGAGCAGAACTTCGAGGAGCCTGTTTCTGTTGAGGGCGACTTCGAAGAGCCTGGCTTTGAGATCTCTGACTTTGAGGATGAGGGCTTCGAAGCGCCAGTCGTTGAAGAGCCTGTCTTCGAGGAGCCGGTGTTTATCGAGCCGACGGTCGTCGAGCCGGAAGCCGAGGTCATTTGGGACGACGAGTCAGATTTTGTTGAGCCCGAGATCGTGACCCCTGATTTCAGCGAGGACATTGCTGACGAGCAGTTCTTCAGCGATACGGAGTCTTTCGAGCCAGAGACCACTGAGCCGTCGGTCACCATCATTGAAGACGGATTTGAGGACGCTGAGTTCGTGCCCGAGTTCTCTGAGTCCGAGCCCTTCACAGAGCCCGATTTCGTCGAGCCTGAGTTTGTTGAACCAGACTTCGTGGACCCCGAGTTCGCTGACCCTGAGTTTGCCGAGTTCGAGATGATCGAGCCGGCGACACAGGACGACTTCGGCAATGGGTTCGATGAGCAGTTCGACACTCAGTTTGATGATCAGTTCGATGCCGACTTTGTCGAGCCCGATTTCTCCGGGGCTTTCAGCACCGAGGATCTGATCGAGGCAGATGTGGAGGCGGGCATCGTCGATGCGTCGGGCACCTCCTTCGGCAGCACTGTCGAGGGAAGCACCATGCCGGTTGTTGAGTCAGCCGATGGATTCAATGCCTTCGGTGAGGAGCCGGAGTTCGTGGCGCCTGATGCCGAGTTCCAGAACGGTTTCAACCTCTTCGATGTGGATAGCGAGCTTAACACATCGGGCGACAACGGCTTCGCCGAAGTCGAGCCCGTCGAGACATTGCCCGAGGTGGAGCCGGTAGAGACGCCCAGCAACACCGAGAACAACGAAGCGAACACGAGCACCGAGGCGAAGAAGAACGCCGAGAACACCAACACCAGCGGCAACAACCAGAACAAGCCCAAGAACGACTGAGGCATACGCCGAACCCAGCCCGGGTAGGCCTGCCTCCCGGGCGCGACTGGAGCACCACGGACCATGTCCACCAGCACCCGCAGCACTGTCCGCGCCGGCCTCGCCGCCGCGTCGATCCTCGCCCTTGCCGGCGCCGCAATCCTCCCGGGCTGTGGCATGGGTGGCGGCTCGAGCACCTCCGAGCACGCCAATGTCGCCAAGGAGCGGATGAACCAGCTCAAGAGCGCCACCGAGTGGGACCTGGCCCAGCAGGCATTCCTCGCCGGTGACCTCGACAAGGCGATCGAGAAGGTTGACACCAGCCTCAAGCTGAACCCGCAGGTCGCAAAGAGCCACGTGCTCCGCGGCCGCATCCTGCTCGAGCAGGGCGCGATGGGCGAAGCTCTCGATTCTCTGGAGACCGCCGAGGCGATCGATCCGACCAACATCGATGCCCGCTACTTCCAGGGCATTATCTACGAGCGTCTGACCGACCGTGAGAACGCTCTGGTCCAGTACCAGGCGGTCGCAGAGCTCGACCAGTCCAACGCGCAGTATGTCATCGCGGTCGCCGAGGTCATGGTTGACCTGGGTCGCGTAGAAGAAGCCGACGAATATCTTGAGGGCCTCGGCAGCCGTTTCGAGCACAGCCCGGGCGTGCGGCAGACCCAGGGCTACCTCGCTTTCATGCTTGATCGCCCTGAGTCGGCCTACGAGCACTTCCGCGATGCCCGTCTGCTCGCTCCGGATGACCAGGCGATCGCGGAGGATCTCGTTCGGGCCCAGATCTCGACGGGCCGTTTCGCGGAAGCCGAGTACAACCTCGCCCTCCTGCTGAGCGATGAGTTCAACGCCGATCGTCGCGATCTCAAGCATCTCCGTTCCCGTTGCTTGCTCTCCGTCGATCGCCCGATGGAGGCCCGCGAGCTGCTTCTGGATCTGACCAGCGGCGATGAGGGCGCGAGTGATGTCGGTGCCTGGATCGGTTTGGGCCAGGTGGCCTACCGCCTCCAGGACATGGCTCGCGTTCGTCGCTCGGCCGCCCGTCTCCAGGCGATCGCGCCGCAGCGTCACGAGGGTTTCCTCTACAGCGCCCTGTGGCAGCGCGATCAGGGCCGCTTTGCAGACGCCGTCAAGAGCACCACAGAAGCGCTCAAGCGCAAGCCCGATGACTTCAGTTCGCTAACGCTTCGCGGTCTCGCGCTCGTCGATCTCAACAAGCTCGAGCACGCCCGCAAGACCTTCGAGTACACCAAGACCCGGTACCCCAAGAGCGAGACCATCGCTCGGGCGTTGGCGGCCGTCGAGCTTCGCCAGCAGGAAGAGAACGCCGGCTTTGCCTCGGCCAACGTCCCGGAAGAGGGCGAGGCCAACTGACACAGGGCTGCGCCTGATATTCAATGGGGTGGGAACGCGACTCCGCGTCGCCCGGCGGATCGACCAGATCCGCCGGGCGTTTTTTCTGTGTGATTAGCGGTGCAAGCGGAGGTCGAGCAGGTTGGGCTCAATACGACGTTGACCGTTCCAGATATTGAGCCTCGGTTCGACGATTGCGTCGAGCGGATCCCCCCGACGCAGGTGGCGCGTGTCCTTGGCCCAGCCCCAGCCAACGAGCCGAACCGGCCGCCCGCCAGAGGCATCTCGCACGTAAAGGCCGGCATGGTCGCCATGTTTCCCGAAGGATTTGGGAGAGTCGTCGAGTGTTAGTCCGTCAAGGCGGACACGCACCGCGGGGTTACCAGCGCCGTGCGGGGCGAGGCGGCTGGTCTCTTCGACCGCGCGGGCTGTGAGCGACGCAAGGGAAGTTGCGCAGTCGTAATCCAGCGGGCGCACGAGGTCTTCGGCGCGGATCAGTTCGTTTGCGGTTGCGATGAATGCCTCGCGGAAGGCCTCGAAGCGGTCGGTATGGACACGGAGGCCGGCCGCCATGTCATGGCCTCCAAAGCCATCGAGGTGGTCGGTGCACGACTCCAGCGCGCGGTGCAGGTTGAAGCCTTCGATCGATCGGCCAGACCCGGCGCATAGATCACCGTCTTGGCTCATCAGCAAGACGGGTCTCGAAAGACGATCCACGAGACGCGAGCAGACGATGCCCAGGACGCCTGTGTGCCAGCCGGGGGCTGAGAGCACGACCGCCCGGCAGTCAGGACCCGTCATCCCCGATTTCTCAGCGAGCTCTAGTGCATCAGCGGTGAGCCGTTGTTCTAGTGCGCGGCGTTCGTCGTTCTGACGTGTGAGGAGTGTCGCGAGTTCGCGGGACCGAGCGGTGTCCTCGCTGATTAGCAACTCAAGCGCTTCGCGGGCATGGCCCATTCGGCCAGCCGCGTTGAGTCTCGGACCGAGCTTGAACCCGACATCCTCCGCAGCGATGGCCTCGCCGGCGAGCCCAGAAGCCTCGACCAACGCACGGACGCCTGGGAAAGGCGAGAACTTCAGCCGGCGGAGTCCAGCATGAACGATCGCGCGGTTTTCCTCTATGAGGGGGACTACATCGGCAACGGTGCCGAGTGCCGCGAGGCCCAGGAGTTCGAGCAGGAGCTCGCGTGAGGCGGGGGGAACCCGGTCGCTCCCGGCGTGGAGTGTCGCGAGCCGCCACGCGAGCTTGTAAGCGGCGCCGGCACCGCAGAGACCGCCGAAGGGGTATTGAGAATCCGGGCGCCGTGGGTGCACCACGGCGTAGGCGTCGGGAAGCTCACTCAGCTCGGCGGGCGGGTTGTGATGGTCGGTGATGATCAGATCTAGGCCTGCGTCCCGCGCTGTGAGTGCCGGAGCAACTGCGGTGATACCGCAATCGACGGAGATCACAACGCGCACGCCATCGGCCGCGAGTCTTTCGATCGCTTCGGTGTGCAGGCCGTAGCCTTCATGGATCCGATGCGGGATATAGGTCGAAACCTGGGCCTCGGGCTCCAGCAAGGCCAGCATGCGGACCAAGATCGCGGATCCGGTCGTGCCGTCAACGTCGTAGTCCCCATAGATCACGATCGGTTCGCGCGCCTTTGCCGCGTCGAGGATGCGTGCGGCGGCGCGGTCCAGGTCCGGGATCAGGGATGGGTCATGCAGCGAGCTCAGGGATGGATTGCAGAAACGCTCGACATCGCCTGGATTGGTCAGGCCCCTGGAGGCGAGTACGGCATCGAGCAGGTTGCCCGATGTGGATTGGGGCTCGCGGCCGCGGCATCGCCAGCGGCGGCGCAGACCTCGATCGGTTGCTTGGCGTCCGAGATGCGGTATCGAGTGGGTTGCGGTGGGTCCGTCCACGTGCTCGCCTAGTCTGGAGATCAGCGTGCCTGAGCCGCGCGCGAGCTGGAGCCCGCATGGTCAAGCTGAATCGAATTTACACCAGGAGTGGCGACGATGGGACGACGGCCCTCGGTGCCGGCGGACGGGTGTCCAAGACCGATCCTCGGGTCGAGGCCTATGGCACGGTAGACGAGGCCAACGCGTCGATCGGGATCGCTGTTGCGGAGCTTGAACGCGGTGGGAAGCATGAGGCGATTTCCGAGCTTCTCCGCGGCGTTCAGCACGATCTCTTCGATGTTGGCGCGGATCTGTGCGTTCCGATCCGCTCGGCGAAGCCCGATCCGGACCGGCCCGAGTTGCGGGTCACGCCCGGACAGACGGAGCGGCTTGAGCGAGCGATCGACGAGCACAACGAGGGGCTGGAGGAGCTTCGCAGCTTTGTCCTTCCCGGTGGATCAGCCGAGGCTGCGGCGCTGCACCTCGCGAGGACGGTCGTGCGCCGCGCAGAACGCTGCACGGTGGCCTTGTGGGTTGAGCAGCCTGAGGCGACGAACGCTGAAGCGACACGTTATCTGAACCGGCTGAGTGACCTGCTGTTCGTGCTCGCGCGTGTGGTGAACGATGAGGGACGCGCCGATGTGCTCTGGAAGCCGGGGGCAAACCGCTGAGAACACCTCTCAGCGGTCTTCGGATGGGATCATTTTCTCGCGTTGGGCAGACAGATCGGGGCCCGGAGTCCCAACCAGCGAGCGAGTAGGCGATACATTCGGTGGACTGGGCAGGGCCGCCACGTGGGCGGCCCGGACCCAGGGGATGGGCGGTCGGCGGTGGCAAGACCCAATAAGCGAGAACGCACGGGCCCCAGCGTCCGAGGCATGACGCTGACCACCGAGTTCCACAGGGGCTACGAGGCGGAAACCGATCGGCTCCTCGCCCGACGGTTTATGTGGTTTGCCGGCGTGATGATCACACTCAGCCTGCTCGAGTGGGCGATCGGTCTCGCGGCAACGTTCGCGAGCGATGCGGGTGGGTGGCTCGCGGGGCTCCAGGGGAGCCCGGGCCGTTTCGTGACGGTGATCCTGCTGTACGCGACCTTCACCCTGCTCTACGTCGGCGCTGTGATGTTCTCGTACTTCGAGCGGCCTAGCGGCGCGAGGATGCTCAGGCTCACTGTGCTCGTTGTGACGATCGACGGCCTGATCAAGATCTCGATCGATGCGATCAGCACCAACTCAGGGATACTCACCGGAGTGGGGGGCTTCTCGCTGAGCCACCTCCTCGCCGCGGCTTTCTTGCCCTGGACGGCGAAGCAGGCGTTGCAGCCCGCGGTCATTGTCCTCTGCGCGAGGTTCGGGCTCGATCTTTGTGTCACCGATCGCACGTTCTTTAACGGCGCGAGCCTCGCACAGCTTGCCCTTGGTGACCTGGTCCCCTTTGTAGCGAGCTGGCTGCTGGTGATTCCTGGCGTGACGCTCTGCTGGATCCGTCAGACCCGAAGGCTTGAGAAGTACAAGGTCCGGTTCTTCCAGCAGCGGTACGGCGAGGTTCGGCGGGAGCTGCTCGACGCCCGGCGCATCCACGAATCGCTGTTCCCCACCGAGGTTCGCGATGGTCCCGTGCTCTGCCGCTACAAGTATGAGCCGATGCGTCAGATCGGAGGCGATTTCCTCTATGTCTGCCCGGCACCGATGCGGTCGGCGACCAGTGAGGGTGACGGTCTGAACGTTGTGCTTCTGGACGTGACGGGCCACGGGATACCCGCAGCGCTCACGGTTAACCGTCTACACGGCGAGCTTGAGCGTATCTTCGCCGAGGACCCGCTCATCAGCCCGGGCGAAGTGCTGAGCCTGCTGAACAGGTATGTCCACCTCACGCTCGCGAGCCACTCGATCTATGGCACGGCGGTGTGCGTGAGAATCGATCCGGAAAACGACAGCATCGAATACGCCTCGGGGGGTCACCCGCCCGCCTTTGTCAAGGGGGTGGACGGAACGCTCGAGCGGCTTGGATCAACGTCGTTCGTTCTCGGCGCTTGTCCCGCTGAAGCCTTCGATGCGGACCAGCAGACCTGCCGCTTCGGTCCGGGTGACGCGCTCGTGCTCTATAGCGATGGCGCTACCGAGGCCCGGAGGAACGGCGAAGGAGATATGTTGGGAATCGAGGGTTTGGAGCGCATGCTCGCCGCGAGTCACCCGGGTGACGATGGCTGGGCGAGTTGGATCTTGCGCGAGGTTGATGCCTTCCGGTCGTCACCTCCAATGGACGACACGCTCATCGTTGAGGTTGCCAGGCCCTTGCGGACAGATATGACGAGCTCACCCGATGCGGCCCCCAGCGAGAAAGCGGCTCCGAAGTCAGCCAGGGTCTAGTCCTTGAAGCCCTCCACGCGTCCCGGATCGGTGTACTTCCGCCAGGACTGTGTCAGGTCAACACCTTGGATGTTCGCGAGGGTCGCGAGCCAGGCGAGCACATCTGCGAACTCCTCAGACATGTTGGCAATCTGTTCGGGCGTTGGTTTCTTGTCGGGCCGGTTTTCGTGAAGGCTTGTCGCCAGCTCGCCCACTTCCTCCATGAACAGGAGGAAGGTTCCCGCAGCACCACGGGCGGAATCGGTCTCGTAGTACCGGTCTCGGATGAGCGTCTGGACCTCGGCGAGAGTCAGGCTCAGATCGGCGGGTTCTGGTGGTATCGGGCCGTTGGGTGTGGACATGGGGCGCGAGGGTAGCCTGAGGGTTGCCCTGGCGGGATTCGGGCCTAGAGTTGTGGCCACATTCAGACGCTGGGCTGTGGTTGCCCGGCTTGACAGCCGGCGGGGTTGAAACCCGCCGAGACGACACAAAGAGATCCGAGCCGCATGCCGACGATCAACCAGCTCATCCGCAAGCCCCGCAGGTCACCGGTCACGAAGTCCAAGGTCCGTGACCTCAACAGCTGCCCGCAGCGGCGCGGCGTCTGCCTGAACGTTCGCACGACCACCCCGAAGAAGCCGAACTCCGCGATGCGGAAGATCGCCCGTGTCCGACTGAGCAACGGTCGTGAGGTCACGGCCTACATCGGTGGTGAGGGCCACAACCTGCAGGAGCACTCGATCGTGCTCGTGCGTGGTGGTCGGGTCCGTGACCTTCCGGGTGTCCGCTACCACATCGTGCGTGGTTCGCTCGATACCCTCGGCGTCGATGGCCGCAAGCAGGCCCGCTCGAAGTACGGCGCGAAGAAGGCCAAGGGCTAAGAACGGACACTGAGGCTTGTCCTCTGATTTTCCCGCGGGCCGGCGTGGCACCGCGGTTCTCATGGCTCTGTGCTCGAGTAACCCCTGTAGGGTGAATGAGCGGGCACGGAAAGAACCGGAAGGAAGCCGCCCATGGCCGGTCGTATTACCGCGAGTGAAGAGCAGTTGCGTCCCGATCCTCGCTTCGGTGACAAGCAGCTCGCAAAGTTCATCAACTGCATGATGCTCGACGGCAAGAAGTCAGTCGCCCAGCGGGTTGTCTACAACGCGTTGGATGAGATTCAGAGCCGGCTCGGCAATGAAGATGACCCGGACGCGCCGCAGGAGTCGATGCAGGTCTTCAAGATGGCGATCGAAAACGTGACCCCGTTTGTCGAGGTCCGCTCCAAGCGCATCGGCGGTGCGAACTACCAAGTCCCCATGCAGGTCAATCGGCGTCGCCAGCAGTCACTGGCCTTCCGCTGGATCATCACCAGCGTCCGTGGCGAGCGGGGTCGCCCGATCCACATGCGTCTCGCGGATGAGCTCTACGCCGCGGCGCGGGGCGAGGGCAAGGCTATGGCGACACGCGAGCAGACCCACCGCATGGCCGAGGCCAACAAGGCGTTCGCCCACTTCGCTTGAGCCCTTGTGCTGTCTAGCGTCCCGGCGTGAAACGCCCAGTGACATGTGACCGGTATCACCGGCAGACGTTGCTTGAGGGCTTTGGCCCCGAGCGACAGCAGCGTCTTGCGCGCTCTCATGCCGTTGTTGTGGGTCTCGGAGCGGTCGGCTGCCCGGCGGCGGATCTGCTCGCTCGTGCGGGCGTCGGTCATCTCACGCTGATCGACCGCGATCTGGTCGAGTTCACCAACCTCCAGAGGCAGTCACTGTTTGTTGAGGCTGACGCCGCCGACGCGCTGCCCAAAGCCGCTGTGGCCGAGGCAAGGTTGGGCGAGGCCAACGGCGACATCGAGATCATTTCGCGTGTGGCCGATGTCTCACAACAGAACATTGAGCGGATGCTGTTTGAGGGCGAAGCTGGGCGTCCAGACATCGTCGTTGATGGCTCGGACAACTTTGAGACCCGGTACCTGCTCAACGACCTTGCGGTGAAGCACGGACTGCCACTGATTTACGCCGGGGCCATCGCCTGGCGCGCGATGGTCATGCCGGTGTTGCCGGGAGGCGCATGCCTTCAAAGCGTCTTTGGACAACCCCCGCTCCAGCGTGGCGATACTTGCGACACGGTTGGTGTCCATGCTCCGGCTGCGGCGATCGCGGGAAGCCGGGCCGCGTCCCTTGCGCTTCGGCTGTTGGCAGGCTTCAAAGACGAGCCGGTGTTGTTCACGTTTGATACCGCAACTGGGCGGGCGACGACGGTTCCGCTGGCCGATGCTCGGAACGACGAGTGTCGCTGCTGTGGCGAGCGCCGTTTCGATTTTCTCGACGGCACTACGAGAAGCCAGAGCGAGAAGCTCTGTGGCACGGAAGCGGTTCAGGTCAACGCCGCGGGACCGGTGGACATCGATCTCGGGGCACTGGCGGCTCGGCTCAGCCGGTTCGGCGTTTTTCAGGCGACACGCTTTCATGTTCGTGGTGAACTGTCTGACGAGCACGAGGGCATCGGTGTCACTGTTTTCGCGGATGGGCGGGCGATCGTCCGCGGCACATCAGACCCCGTGGTCGCCCGAGGGATCTACGCGCGATACATTGGAGGCTAGTGGGGATAGAACGGCAGTTGCCATGGAGGAGTGGAGATGGGAAGCTTCGGAAATGCCCAGGCTCACGCCCTGGAAATGTTGTTGTACCTGTCTGAAGTATTGCTCAAGGGGATTCCTGAGGATCGCTTTGCGCGGTTGCCGGTAGCCGCGAACCAGACGATCGAAACGAATCACCCCGCGTTTGTCTTTGGCCACCTTTCGCTGTATCCGGCGAGGCTCGAGGCTCTCGCCCGGGGTGGGCCGGCCCTCGATGTCGATGCGTCATACCTTGAGCTGTTCTCCGCTAGCTCGACGTGTGTAGACGACCCCGATGGTTCGCGCTATCCGGCGCGAGACGCCATCATCGAGCAATACACCAGCGGTTATCGCTCATTGATCGTGGCGTTGCGGGAGATGGACGATGAGCAGGCGAGTAAAGCCAACACTGACGAAAGGTGGAAGGAGCGTTATCCGAGCATCGGTGATGCTCTGGCGTTCATTGGCCCGGTTCATACTGGGTTCCATCTGGGCCAGGTGAGCGCTTGGCGTCGCGCGGAAGGCATGCCGTCGGCGATGTGAACTCGCCCAGTCAGGGGCGTACGAACGGATTGGCGTGCTTCTCTTGACCGACGGTGGTCTCAGGGCCATGGCCCGGGAGTACGCGGGTCTCGTCAGGGAGCGAATAGATCTTCGTACGGATCGAGTCGAACAACTGCTCCCCATCACTCGTCGGGAAGTCGTGACGCCCGATGCTCCCTGCGAACAGGGTGTCGCCTGCGATGAGTGATGCGATCTCAGCGCAGTACAAGGTGACCGAGCCCGGCGAGTGTCCAGGGGTGTGGCTCACATCCCAAATGAGTCCCGCGAGTTCGAGCTGGTCACCCTCTGTGAGGGAACCGGTCGGCTCCGCGATGCTGATCGGGAGCCCGAACCCGGCCGATAGATTGAGTTCTGGATCGCCTGGCCATCGGTGCTCTAGCTCATGGAGTCTCACGCCCAGCTCGCCGAAAGCTGCCTGGACATCGGGGATACCAGCGATGTGATCGAGATGGGCATGTGTGAGCAGGATTCCTTGGGGTGTCAGGCCTCGATCATGGATCAGGTGCACCAATGGCCCTGGGTCCATGCCTGGATCCACGATCCAGCAGACTGAGGGATCTGCCGGCCCCGTGACGATGTAGGCATTGGTCTGGAAGGGCCCGAGCGGGACTGCTGTGACGTGCTCGTGGTCTGACATTGGGGGATCGTACGGTACACTTTGTGGTGGCTCGTGCCGGACGAGCGAGGATGTGGAAAGCGAGACCGATGCTGATCAGAAGTTTGCACGATGTCGATCTGGAGCCGGTCCAGATGGATGGCGCCGAGGGCGCCAGCATGGCGGTGATGATCGGCAAAGCCGATGGGGCACCATCCTTCAGCATGCGCCAGTTCGAGGTGGCTCCAGGCGGTTACACGCCGCGGCACAGCCATGACTATGAGCATGAGGTCATCGTGCTCTCCGGGCGGGGCGAAGTACTGCTTGATGGCGATTACAGGCCCATCAAGGCCGGCGATGTCGTCTTTGTCCCCGCGGATGAAGAGCACCAGTTCCGTGTTGTCGGGGCCGAGCCCTTCCGCTTCGTGTGCCTGGTCCCTGGCACCCGCAACTGCGGTGAGCCAACCCCTGGCAGTTAGACAGGAGCCGATCGATGGCATGGCTTTACTTTGTGGCGCTCGCGATCGGGCTGGGTATCGTTGGTTACGGCGGGGCGCAGAGCGAACCGATCCTGATCGGCATCGGCGGCCTTGCACTTGTTGTCATCGCCTGTGCAGCGGCGACCCGTGAGCCGGGGAGGCGGTCACTCGGTGAGTCTGAGACCCTGCGACAGCTGCGTGAACTCCAGCACTCGATCGAACAGCTCGGTGAGCAGCAAGCCCTGAGCGATGATGCGCGGCGGGTGCTGAACCGTTCCCGTGAGCGTGAGCTGCTCCAACGCGCGATCGAGGAAGACATCCGGGCCGAAGACTGGGACGCGGCCCTCGTCCTCGTCAATGAGCTTGCCGAATCCTTCGGTTACCGCGCCGATGCGGAGGCTTTCAGGGAGAAGATCGACGAAGCGCGGCATGAGACTGTCGATCGAAAGGTCCGTGAGGCGATCGCCGATCTCGATCAGATGGTTGCCGCGATGCGCTGGACGGATGCGATGGCCGAGGCCGGGCGGATCGGGAGGCTCTACCCCGAATCGCACATGACAGAGGGCCTGCGCCAGCGAGTGCTGCAGGCGCGCGAGCGGTACAAGCAGGAGCTTGAGCGTCGGTTCCTTAATGCCGCGCATGAGGGGCATGCCGAGGAGGCGATGCACCTGATTCAGGAGCTCGATCAGTACCTCACGGAAGCGGAGGCCGAGCCGCTTAAGGAGGTCGCGCGGGGTGTGATCGGTCAGGCGCGAGACAACCTCGGCGTGCGATTCAAGCTGGCCGTGCAGGACAAGCAGTGGACCGTCGCCGCCGAGCTGGGGGAGCGGATCATCGAGGAGTTCCCCAACTCACGAATGGCAGAGGAAGTCCGAAGCCTGATCGATGGGATCCGTGACCGAGCTGCGGCGCTCCGCTAGTCGGTTTCTGGCTTGTCCTCTTCGGGATTGTCCGAGTGTGGCTTGTCTGGTCGAGCAAGGCGGATCATCACACCGACGATTCCGATGATCAGCCAGAGATCCGCGATATTGCTGACATAGGGCCAGATCTCGGTACCGCTCCAGGGCGTCGAAATCCCGAACGGATATTCCACGCCCGGCAGGGGATGCAGGAAGTCACGCACGCAGGCGTAGCGGACTCGGTCGTACAGGTTCCCGAGTCCCCCCGCGATGACTAGGCCGATCGAGACATGCGTAAGCCATTCGCCGCGCATGGTCCATCGCGCGAACATCCATAGCGCCACTCCGAAGGCGATGCCGGTGAACGCGATGAAGAACCACCGGCCTCCGGCACCGAGCCCGAACACCGCGCCGCGGTTCAGAACGAGCTTGAACTCGAGCACAGACGGGATGAACACGGTCGGCGCGTGGGGGGGTAACAACAGACCCAGTGGCTCCCCGGCCCGGGTCAGCTCGACTACTTCGGCACGATTTGGTTCGACCGGATCCGGGGCGAGCCTGTCGAACGCGACCTGTTTAGACCAAAGATCGGCCCAAGTGCCGAGCAGGATCACAAGCACCAAGAGAACCCATGCCCGACGGCTCTTGCCCGCCGGGCTCGCGCTTAGGTCGCGCCTGCTCACGCTCCGCCGCCCGCGCTCCGTTCGGCGAGGCGGGCCCCTTCAATCGTGTAGCGTGTCCATGGCAGCTCTTCGAGCCGCTCGAGTGGGATTGG
This sequence comes from Planctomycetota bacterium, assembly GCA_039186605.1. Classification (GTDB taxonomy): domain Bacteria; phylum Planctomycetota; class Phycisphaerae; order Phycisphaerales; family UBA1924; genus JBCCZZ01. Next base: position 90,832 of record JBCCZZ010000013.1, read on the forward strand.
CTGGTTGGTTTTCTCGCAGAGCCCATACGTGCTTGCGGCGATCCGCTCGAGTGCTGCGTCGATCTCGCGGATGAGCTTGCGGTCATAGTCCGCGAGGTCGAGCGACAGGGACTGGTCGTACGCGTCGGAACCCTGATCGGCGAGGTGCTGGGGGGTATTGCTCAGCGAGCCGCTCCCAGACTTGAGGGCCTCGCCCTCCATGTTTTCGAGGTCACCCAGGAGGGCGGCCCGTTTCTTGCGTAGGACCTCGTCGAACATCTCGATCTGTTTTTTGGTCAGGGGGCTCTTTTTGCGGCGGCTCTTCGGGCCCTCGTCTTCATCCGTATTGAGCGGCTTGGCGCCGGGGCCCGACGGGATCAACGGCTTCGGCGGCTTGCGTCCGGGCCCCAGGATCGATCCGCCAGGGATATCAGGGCGGACGATGGTCTTCTTGGCCGGGCTCTTGCGCACGGGCTTCTTGCTAACGATCGTGATGCCCTTGCGTTGGGGCTTGGCTTCCTCAGCCGCTGGGGCTGGCTTCGCCGCCTCCTTGCTCTTGGGCGAGATCGATTTCTTCGGCGCGGCTTCTTTGGCGGGCTTCGTTGGAGCAGCTGCCGTCTTGCTGGCTGCCTTGCTCGCCGGGGGCTTCTTTGACGTTGCCTTCTTTTTGTTTGCCGACGCGTCCTTGGTAGTGGTCTTCTTGGGTGTGGTCTTGGCCGCTGTCTTTGCGGTCTTCTTCGACGAAGGCTTCGCAGAGGCAGCCGCCTTCTTCTTCACAGGCTTCTTGGTCGTCGCGCGAGGCTTCGACGCGGCCTTCTTCTTGGCCGACGCCTTCTTTGTGGCGGATTTCTTTGAAGAGGTTTTTTTGGCCAAGTCTTTTGCCGGCAAGGACTTGCGTGCCGTTCCCCCGCGGGGGCTTCGAGCCCGCAAAAAGTCCACGAGCGTAGGCCCGGACTGGCTTCGTGTCAAAGCGGGGCGATTCGGCTTGTGCGACTAGCTCTCTACGGTTTCGGTGGCTGCTGGACCGTCCTGCTCGAGGTACCGCCCGAGCCGCCTGAAACGCTCATAGCGAGCCTCTAGGAGGCTCTCTGGGTCTTGTCCGGCCAGATCGTCGAGCTGGTCGGTGATCCAGCCCCCTAGCAGTGCCGCTGCTTCGGCATGGTCGCGGTGGGCGCCTCCGAGGGGCTCCGGGACTACCGCATCGACGATTCCGAGCTCCAGGTTGTCTGAGGCGGTGAGGTTGAGTGCCTGGGCTGCCTGGGAGTTGGTCGTCTCGTTGGCCTGCTTCCAGAGGATGGCCGCGCAGCCTTCCGGGCTGATCACCGAATACCAGGCATGCTGCATCATCGAAACCCGGTCTGCGACCGCGATCCCGAGGGCGCCGCCGGAGCCACCTTCACCGATCACCACGCTCACGACCGGTGTGCGGAGCCGGCTCATCTCACGCAGGTTCACGGCGATCGCCTCGGCCTGGCCTCGCTCTTCTGCGCCGAGCCCGGGGTAGGCGCCGGGTGTATCGACGAACGTCACAACGGGCACCCCGAACTTCTCGGCGAGCTTCATCTTTGCCATCGCCTTGCGGTAACCCTCGGGATGGGCGCAACCGAAGTGGCAATCGATCTTTTCGTTCGTGTCCTTGCCCTTTTGGTGGCCGACGATCAGGCACTTGTGCTTGCCGATACGCCCGAAGCCGGTGACCATCGCCGGGTCATCGCCAAAGCGTCGATCGCCGTGCAACTCGGTGAAGTCGCGGACAACTCGTGATATGTAATCGCGGGTCTGGGGCCGGTCGGGGTGCCGCGCGACGCGGACGGTGTCCCAGGGCGGGAGCTTCTCGTAGAGACGCTCAAGCTCAGAGCGACGCTCGCCCTCGAGCTTCTCGATCTCGGCGTTGACGACGCTCGGGTCGCGAGCGGCGCTCTGGGCGGTGACGACCGCGGGGGTTTCACCGTTCGCAGCGCGTTCGAGCTCGGCCTTAGCCTCGGCGAGCCGTTCCTCAAGCTCGCGGATGGGCTTCTCGAACGCGAGTTGGTAAAAGCCAGCCATACCGCCTCCCGGGTCGTCCCTGCCTTGGGCTCAGGGGGGATGATACGCCCAGGCTCGGCTACGCTGCGCCATGCCTCCGATCGACACACCGCTGTTCTTCTTTGGCTGTGGGAATATGGGGACCGCGATCATTGCGGGCGCGGCTTCGGCTGGTGCACTCGATCCGACCCGCGTTGTCGCGTTCTCGCCGGGCGTCGAGCGCCGCGAGGAACTGGTGCGCCTTGGTGTAGGGCGGTCCTCGGACATCGAGGCTGCCCTGCGGTCCTTTCACGACCTGGAAGACCAAGCAGCGACAGCGGGTCAGGTCGTGCTAGGTATCAAACCGCAGGTCTTGCCGGACGTGAGAGATCAGCTTGGCGCAGTTGTCGCCGGCAGACGGCGCGTTGTTATCACGATGCTTGCGGGGGTAACAAGCGGGACGGTACGAGATGTTTGCATATCCGGTGGCGCGACTGCTGAGAAGGTGGGCGTCGTTCGAGTGATGCCCAACACACCCGCCTCGATACGGCGCGGCATGTCTGCGATCGCCATGGGCGACGGCGCGGTCGATGGGGATCTCTCGGTCAGCGAACAGCTCTTTGCGTCGCTCGGGGAGTTGCTCTCGATCGATGAGTCGATGATGGACGCCTTCACGGGAGTCGCTGGGTCCGGGCCCGCATACGTCTTCCTTTTCGCCGAATCGATGGCCAGGGCGGCTCAGGACATCGGTTTCAACGAGCATGAAGCGGCGCTGCTTGCGCGTCAGACACTAACGGGCGCCGCGATGCTGCTCGCGCAGAGCGGGGAGACCCCAGAGGCCCTGCGCACGAAGGTCACGAGCAAGAAAGGCACGACAGCCGCGGGTGTTGAGGCACTTGAGTCGGCAGGCTTCCGCGATGCGATTGCTTCGGCGGTCCGTGCCGCTCGCGACCGCGGGGCTGCGCTGTCGGAGATCGCCAAGGGTGGCTAGAAGTCACGCCGGGCGAAGATCACCAGCGCGAGCATTAGCACAAAGATTTCGAATCCCACTGAGGTTCCGGCGACCCACCAGATCGATCGGTTCCGGATCTCTATCTGAGACCGCCGGCTCGATTCTTCCATGATCTGCTGATCGCTCCAGTTTGGAGCGGGCTCACGAGCGTCGGACTCTTCGTCATCCCGGAAGGTCTCGGCGAGTTGTTCCAACTCGTTTGAGCTGAGCAGGTTCCGGTTGAGAAGTTCGATTGTTTCGCTCGTCTTTGGCAGCAGGCTTTTCGCGATGAAGATGCCGGTGTGCCAGACCGCAACAGTGTTCGGTGTTGCGAGCAGTTCCTCGAGCTCCTCACGGTTCGGGGCGATGAGCGGGTTCTTTTCGTCGTATTCATCCTGTGTTGGGACGCGCGTCTCCCAATCTTCAACACCGGCCTCACGCCAGTCTGATCGGATGAGGACGAGCGTGTTCTCCTCTTGCCTGTCGATCCGTGCTTGGATGACTTCCTGGCGGACCTCGGGGACCAGCTTGAACTGGAGGAGCGCGATATCGGTGGTGTTGAGCAGGAAGAGAGCGAACCAGAAGAGCAGGGTGGTGAGCAGCGACGCGATTGTGCTCTTTGTGATCAGGCCGGCGAGGGTCTGGATGCAGAAGAGGTAGCTGAAGAAAAGCACAACGATCGGAACGGCCAGGAAGATCCCGGGCTCCCAGGCTCCGCCCCTGAACCCGATCACAAAGAAGCTTGCGCCACTAAACGCGAGCACCTGCATCGCGACAAAGAGCAAACCGGCGAGATACTTCGTCGCAAGCAGCCGTACGCGGCTCATCGGTCTCACGAGCCAGAGCTCGACGGTGCCGCTCGCAACGAAATCGGGCACCATCTGAGCCGTGGAGACCAACGCGAGCACCGTTGCGATCCAGGTCAGCCAGATTCCAATGCCGAATGTCGTGAAGATGATCTTGTAGAAGATTTCGGGCGAGAGGACATCGGCTGCGATGGGTATGAAACCGAGGTCCCAGATCAGGAACGAGACCCCGTCGTCGTCGAAACCGACGCCAGCGAAGACCAGAACGATCAGCCCGCTCAGTGCGAGCGTGATCCAGAACAGCTTCTTTGCGTTGAGCTCGCGATAGGCATCCACGAACACGGCGGCGGTCTGGCGGAGCAGGAGTATCACTTGCCGGCCCCCTCGCTGCGTGAGCCACCCGGGCCCGAGTCGTCGCCGACAACGCGCATGAACAGGTCTTCGAGGCTGGGCCTGACGGGCCTCGCGCTCTGGATGGTTCTGCCGTTTGAGAGCAGCTCACGAAGCACGGGCTGGGCCAGCGTCGGGTCATCCGACGCCAACCGGATGACCGAGCCTTCGATTTTTGCGTCCTGTGGCAGCATCGTTTTTACCTGCTCTGGGGGCATCTCATCATCTGCGAGGCGGATCTCGTAGGCCCGGTCAGGAGCGGTCAACTCGTCGAGTGTGCCCTGGGCGGCGACACGACCCTTCACCATGATCGCGACGCGGTCACAGACAAGCTCGAGTTCACCCAGCAGGTGGCTATTGAGGAACACCGTCTTGCCCTCGCTGGCGATCCGCTCGACAACCTTGCGAATGTCGCGGCGTCCAACGGGGTCCACACCATCGGTCGGCTCATCGAGTATCACCAACTCCGGGTCGTTCATCAGGGCCTGAGCAATCCCGAGACGTTGGCGCATGCCTTTGGAGTAGCCGCCCACCTTGTGGTCGGCCCACTCGCTCATGCCGACAAGCTCAAGCGTCTCGCCAACACGCTGCCGTCGGTCTGTGCGGGCAACGCCCGAGAGCGCAGCGAAGTGATCCAGAGCCTGCTTGCCCTTGAGGTAGGGGGGGAATCGGTGATGCTCCGGGAGATAGCCGATGCGACCGAGCGTGGGCTTATGCCCAACCGGGGCACCGAGCATGGTCCCGCTGCACGACTTGGGCGTGATGATCGTGAGCAGGACTTTCACCAGGGTGCTCTTGCCGGCACCGTTCGGTCCCAGCAGCCCGAAGACGCTGCCCCGAGCGACGGTCATATCGACCCCGCGGAGCGCGTAGACCTTCTTGCGGAATCGTCCGAAGACCTTCGAAACGCCCGACACGGCGAGTGCCGCGTCGGCGGCGGGACTGGTGGAGGCGGTGGTCACGGAGCGATATCCCCTTCCCGATCGGCTGCCCCTTGTTGGGGAGACGACTCTACCGCTTTCGGGCGACGATGTGGAAGACGTGCCAGTGCTTGTGGTGCTCGCCTGTGAACCGGCTGGGTCGGTCTTCCTCGATGAACGACTCCAGCACGTATCCGCCGAAGAGCGCGAGCACTTGGGCTCGGGGGAGATGCGTCCGGTCCTCCAGGATGCTCCAATCGTCGCGATCACCGAAGAACTGGCCTGCGAACCGGCCCCCGCTAGAGATCGAAGCATCGATCTTTGCCCATAGGGAGGGGAACTCGGCCGGCGGACAGAACGGCAAAGCGAAGCTGGCGTTGACTAGGTCCACGGCCGGCAAGTTGGCTTCCTCGAACGACTCCTCACGGACCGAGAGCGTGCCTTGGGCCTCGGCCCTGACGCAGGCAGGTCTGAGCCTGAGACGTCTGAGCCCGTCTGGGTGGGCATCGGTGGCGAGGACACGCCATCCGGCTTCGAGCAAGAGTTCGGTATCCCTTCCCGCGCCGCAGCCGAGATCGATCGCGAACCGAGGCGATGCGTCTGAGCCGGAGTCACGCTCGAATGCCGTGATGGCGGCCTTCGTCGTCTCGCGGGCGGGCTTGCCCTCCATGCGGTCGAAATAGGCGACCCAGTCGCGGCGTGCCGCGGCCTCGTGAGCCGGGGGCTCGGGGTGTGATGGGTCGGGGGCCATACGCTCGGAGCTGAATGTACAAGGATTTGCGCCAGTTCGTTGACGCCCTCGAGGCGGCGGGTGAGCTTGTTCGGGTTCGGGCTCCGGTCTCGCCACTGTGCGAGATCACGGAGATCGTGGACCGTGTGAGCAAGCGGTCGGCGCCGAATGGGCCCAGCGCCCGAACCAGGTCGTCGGATCCTGCCAACGCCGAGCGCGGTGGCCCCGCGTTGCTCTTCGAGAATGTCGAGGGATCGGATATTCCGCTCCTCATCAACGCCTATGGCTCGTATCGACGGATGGAGATCGCGCTCGGTGCAACCGAAGCGTCGAGCCGTTGGCCGGGAGGACCAGGCCTCGATGGGGTCGCGGAGTTGATCGGCGAACTCACAAAGCCGCAGCCGCCTCGTGGCTTATCCGAGGCGTTCGGCAAGGCAATGCAGTTTGCTCCGCTGCTGAAAATCGGCCCCAAACGAGGCGGGAAGGCTGTTTGTCAGGAGATCGTCGAGACCGGTGATGCGATCGACCTCACTCACTTGCCGATCTTGCGATGCTGGCCTCTCGATGGTGACTTTAAAGGGGTGGGCTACCCCGCGGGCCTAAACGATGGAGTCGCGGGGTTGGGCCATCCCGCCATCAAGAGTGAGGACTGGGAGTCGGCCCACCGCGGGCGATACATCACGCTCGCGGGGATCCACACCATCCATGCCGATGACGCAGATGACCCGAAGCCCGCGAGCCACAACATAGGGATGTACCGGGTGCAGCTGCTGGGCAAGGACCGGCTCGCGATGCACTGGCATGTGCATCACGATGGCGCGCGGCACTGGCGGAGTTGGAAGAGGCGGGGCGAGGACATGCCTGTCGCGATCGCGCTCGGTGGTGAGGCGATCTTGCCGTATGCCGCGACGGCGCCGTTGCCCCCGGGTATCAGCGAACTCCTCATGGCGGGATTCCTCAACGGCGCCGGGATCCGCCTGACGCGTGCAAAGACAGTGCCGCTGTGGGTGCCGGCGAACGCGGAGATCGTGATCGAGGGCTTTGTGAGCCACGAGGCCGGGGAGATCGGGTGGGACCCGCGCGAGAGCAACGAGCCGTTGGGCTCAGGGGCTGTGTTCGAGGGGCCGTTCGGCGATCACACGGGCTTCTACAGCATGCCCGACCGCTATCCCTTGCTGAGGGTCACAGCGGTCACGCGTCGTCGCAACGCGATCTATCCGACGACCGTGGTCGGCTTGCCGCCGCAGGAGGATTACTACCTCGGAAAGGCGACCGAGCGGCTATTCCTGCCTCTGCTCAAGGTGCTCATCCCAGACGTCGAGGACTATGACCTGCCGATGTTTGGCGCGTTCCACAACTGCGCCTTCATCAAGATCAAGAAGTCGTACCCGATGCAGGCGCGGCGCGTCATGCACGCGATCTGGGGCGCGGGGCAGATGGCGTGGACGAAGACGATCTTCGTGGTTGATGAGGATGTGAACATCCACGACCACGAGGCCGTGCTTCGTGCGGCTGCTATGAACTGCAGGCCCGATCGCGACATCGAGCGTGCGAACGGCCCGCTCGACATCCTCGATCACGCGGCCCCAGCGCTCGGTGCTGGGATGAAGCTCGGCTTTGATTGCACGCGGCGGTGGCCCGGAGAAGAGGCGGGCTCGTCCGCTCCGATTGAGCCTCGTGTGTTTGAGCCGTTTGGCGAGTTCCTGGAGCAAGCCCGAGGTTTGTCGGGTGTGATCGGCGCGGCAGCACCGGATTCGCTCGGCGGGTGGGCGTTCATCGCTCTCAACAAGACCGAGCCAGGGCAGGGACGTGAAGTAGCCGAGCAGCTCGCTTCTTTGAACGGTATGGCTCGACCGCCCTATGTCGTTGTCACAGGGGCAGTCAGTGGGCCCGAGGACTGGAACACGGGGCTCTTTCACTGGCTCGCGAATACCGATGCCTCCCGGGATGCTGTCGCGATCGCTGGAGACCGTCCCATGCTGGTCTTCGACGCGACCCCGAAATCTGCGGGTGATGAAGCAAACGGTCGCGCGGTCCGCGCCTGGCCACCAATCATCGCGATGGATGATGCGACCAGAGCTCTCGTGGATCGGCGTTGGCCCGAGTACGGGATCCCGACCTAGCCAACTCACCCCCCGAAGGCGCCTCGGCGCTGGTCGGTCAGCCAGGCGTCGGCGAGCAGGACAATGCGCTCGTGGAAGTTCCGTGCCGCGCGGTGAGCGCTGCCCGCTTTGAGGTTATTACAGAGCACACTGAATGCGAGCTGGCGGCCGCTGCTCGGGTCGGTGAGGTATCCCGAGAGGCACCGCACACCGTTGAGTGAGCCGGTCTTTGCACGGAGTTCAGCCTCTGGCGCCTCGCTCACGAAGCGGTTTCGGAGGCTGCCCTCGCCGACCGTGGGCAGCGACGCAAGGAAGCACGCGCCGGCGTCTGGATGAGCCTCCATCGCGTCGAGCCACGCTGTGAGTGAGGCGGGGCTGATGCGGTTTTCACGGCTCATGCCCGAGCCGTCGGCGACGATCGTGGCGGCGGCAGCAGAAGCGCCAACCAGATCTCGGATGGTCATCCTGACCACGGCGCCGCCGCTCTCAAACCCGCCCGGCTCGCCGGTAACCTCGAAGGCGATCCGCTTGAGCATCGCCTCGGCGTAGAGGTTGTATGAGTCCTCGTTGCATCGCCGCACGATGTCCGTGAGTGGGCTGGAGACCCGGGCAGCTATCCGCCCCTCAGATGTGTCCTCGCGTTCTTCTACGAGCCTGAACCGCTGGGTATTGGTCACAGGGTGGCCCGCTTGTTCGAGCCGATCGGCGAGGAGCCGTCCGAACAGTAACGAGGGCTCGTGGGTTGCCACATCGACCACTGCCGGGCGTGGGACGTTGCCAAAGAGTGTCATGCTGTTCGATCGTCGCGGCCTTGAGACCCACGCCGTGGTGTCTCCTCTGGCGATGGTTTTGGCTCTGTTGTTTACGGTGAGCCAGTCCATCTCGGGCTGAAGCCTCACCAGAGGCGGTGACCCTGGGCCATCGGGTGAGGGTGACGGGAACACCCTCACAACATTTGCGTGGAACGTGATGCCGTCTACTTCGGCGCAGTACCACCGGTTCAGTTGCTCAACGGGCCAGCTCTGGTGGACGCGTTCACGATCGAAGACTCTGTCATCCAGCACGATCTCGCTGAAGGATTCTGGAGCGCCGTCGGTGATCGCACCCGTCAGTTCCGTAAGCAGTTCGGATACCGAGGTCGGGGGCGTGAGCCGCTCGAGCACGCCAGAATCTCCGAGCGATGGGTCGCCCGAGCCTCTCACGATCAAGCGATCACCATCGATCACGAAGTCGGTCTGGAAGGCGAAGTCGCAGCCCAGCACGACCAGCGCGGCTCCGCTCGCGAGGAGTTTCTGGTTTGAGGCGGGGATGAATGCGGTCTGGTGAGACACTTCGGCGATCGGGGCGCCGGTCGCGGTATCGATGATGCTGACACCGTACTGATCCGGTGCAAGACCTGCAACAGCAGCAAGTTCCCGGACCGCGTTATCGAGCTCACCAGCGGCCACAGGCCTGGCGAGGCCTGCAAGAACGAAGACAATCAGGACGCGACAGACGAGGGGATAGCGCATGGTCTCTCCGTTTTGATCCATCGATGCATCGGTCATGGATGCGTCAGACGATCAGAACCTGCGGGTAAGACCCGGCCGAATCCGATTTAGACGGCCGCGCCAGCGTCCTTGGTTTCCGCGGTCTCGCCGGCAGCCTCGCGGAGCAACTCGATCGCCTCGGTGAGTGGCGCTCGGCTGGTCAGGTCCCATTCTGTCCAGAGCAGGCCTGCGACACGGGTGGCGTGAACCAATCGCTCGCGGCTGGGTCTCGAGAGCCGCCTGGGTTTGAGGCCAGCGACGAAGCCGACGGACAGTGGCAGCCCGAGCTGGGGCAGTTCCGGGTTCGGGACGAGGTATGCGGTCGCGGGCTCGGCCTCAGACTGTCCACCGGTGCGGTAGGCAAAGGCCCAGCGCCAGGGCAGCCCGTGCCAAAGAATCGACTCGGAGATATCCTCAAGCGTGAGCAACTGTTCGCGAACGTCCCGGAAGATCGCCTGGTCCGTCTCGCTGAGGCCGCTTATGAGTTCGTCAGCGCCCGGGGTCCGGAATCGGTCCATCCAGGCCGTTGGCTGTCCGGCTTGCTTGCTGCTCTGACTCGGCACGGTCGCGGCCTCCCCGCATGGGGGCGATCCCCACCCCGACCCGGTTGTACGCGGGGTTTGCGCCTATTTCCAGACTCCCGCCGGCTTTGCTAGACTTTTCGGACTCGATCCGGAGCCAACCGCTCGTTCTCGGATCCCACGTCACCCCCAACGGAACGCCCCTTGGAGCGAGTTGCGATGACCGATTCCCCGTTGAGTGACCCCGCGGCCTCGACCGAGCATGCGGAGGGCACGCCGGGCCGGGTGCTCCTCGTGGATGACCACCCTCAGAATCTTGAACTGCTCCAGGCCTATCTGGAGGAGTTCGGATGCGTTGTTGACACAGCAACCGATGGGCTGGAGGCCCTTGCTGCGGTTGAACGGCAGGCCCCGGACCTGATTGTGCTCGACGTGATGATGCCGCGGATGAGCGGGTTTCAGGTTTGTCAGAAGCTCAAAGACTCCGATGCGACTCGGTCCATCCCGGTGGTCATGGTGACCGCACTTAACGCGGTTGCTGATGTTGAGCGGGCGGTGGAGTGCGGGGCCGATGACTTCTTGACCAAGCCGGTGAACAAGCTCGAACTGCTGACTCGTGTGAGGTCGTTGGTTCGGGTTGGTCAGCTACAGAGGCAGCTGGACGAGACGCTTGCCGAGGTCAGGCGGCTCCGTGGTCAGCAGCGTTCCTGAGCTACCAGATCCGGAACGCTCCGCGCGACATGAAATCGACGAGTGTCTTGTAGGTGGGCTTGTTTGGCCCGCCAAACGCCTCGGGTGCGTTCGTCACTATCCGTCCCTTGCTCATGCGCAGGTGAGGGAAAACCGGGGCTCGGAGGTCGGCGTCCGCCTTTCCGTCGAGCGGGTCGTGCTCCGGTAGATCATCGATGACTGACTGGAGTGCAGCGGCCATTGCTTTCGCGTCAGGTTCTGTCACGAGTTGGCCGCGTCCCGACGCGTAGTCAGCTTTGGGCCACATCACGGGGCCGTTTGGCCCCTCGATGATCGATACTGGTCCGACGGTGCGTTGCCATCCAGCGTCGCCGCCCAGCACGTCCCAATGGCGCGGCGGCTCGGTGCCGGCGGGCCGCCATCCGCGCTCGTACGCGAGGTGTACGAGCATGCCCCAGCCACGGTTGTTGACGAGGGCCTCCTCCTCGGGCTGCCCTGGTCTGGTATCGGCTGGTTCACGTTTGAGTAGTACAGCCATGATGTATTAGCCCCGTTCGGTTGGTGACGGCATCGCGGATGCGATGGCTCCGGCGAGCCTCGCGTTTGAGCGGGCAAGCGCGAGGTTCGCACGCAGTGTGGCGCCGTTTGAGAGTTCGTGCAGTCCTGAAAGCACGAAGGGGGTGACATCGCGGCCCGATACGCCGGCCCGCTTCGCTTCGTCGTGCGCCGATTCGGTCCAGCCATCGAGTTCGGGGGCGGTCAACGCGTCGGTCTCAGGAATCGGGTTCGCGATGACAACCGCTCGTCCGGTGCGTTGCAGCTCGGCGGTGGCAAAGGCTCCGATCTCTTCCGGGTCATCGAGGCTGATGTCGACCCCGGCTCCGGACTCACGGAGGTAGAAAGCAGGGAATCTGTCGGTCCCAACACCGATCACAGGGATCCCGAGCGTCTCCAGCGTCTCACGAGTTGCTTCAACATCGAGGAGCGACTTGACACCGCTGGTGACGACGGCGACGGGGAATCGACTCAGTGCAATGAGATCTGCGCTGATGTCAAGATGCTTTGCGTACCCGCGATGCACGCCGCCGATACCGCCGGTCGAGAAGACGCGGACACCGGCTGCTGCGGCGAGTTCCATGGTCGTGCTGACCGTGGTCGCGCCGTGTCCCCGGTACCTCGGTGCCAAGTGGAGCCCGAGCGTGCTGGTATTGAGTTTGGGGACTCCATCCGCGCCGGCCGCGAGGAGCTCGCCCAGCTCATCCTCGGTCATACCGACGATCGGTTGGCCGCAGTGAACGCCAACGATGACCGGCTTTGCGCCCGAGTGTTCGATCTCTTTCGAGAGATCTTGCGCAAGTCTCATGGCGACATTTGGTGGAACACCGTGAACCAGCAGCGTCGTTTCGAGCGCGACCGCCTCGCTGTCGGGTTGGACGCGGGAGGTCACGCGCATGGGGCGACTGTAGCGGGGCGGTGGTTCGCATAAGCTGAGGCAGCTCGTTTGCCCCAAGGGGCGAGGTGGGAGAGGCCGCTGGAGGTGCCCATGCGTTCGATAGCTCGCGATGTTCGTGCCCACTCTGGGCGTGTGTGCCTGGCGTTTGGCGCCGCGTTGGTGGGGGCGTTCTTGCCCGCGTGTTCGTCAGGGCCTTCGGCCGTTGAGGCCGTCACGGTTCCGGTTCCGGCGTTCGTGTCGAGTGCAAGCACCGCCGATCCAGTGCAGCTCCGGCACTGGCACGACCTCACGTCCAGCGTTGTCCATCATGCGGGTAGTCCGGGCGATGAGATCGTCATCGACAACATCGCGGCGGCCTTCGAGGCGATGGGTCTGGTCGTCGAGCGCCACGAGTTTTGGGCCTATCTGGGTGAGCCCAGTGAGGCGTCGGTCAGCATCGTGCAGCCCGTTGAACTGGATCTGCCCACGAAGGAGAGCCCTGTGGAGGGTGATCCGTACAGCCTCGATGCGGATCACCCGGGTGGATGGAACGCGTACAGCGCGAGCGGCGTCGCTGAGGCCGATGTCGTCTACGTCAACCACGGGCGGAAACAAGATTTCGAAGCGTTAGCCGCTGCAGGCGTGAGCTTGGATGGCAAGATCGCGATTGCCCGCTACGGCGGGAACTTCAGGGGCTACAAGGCGAAGTTCGCAGAGGAGGCGGGGGCCGCTGGGCTCATCATCTACACCGATCCCGCTAATGACGGGCGGGGCGACCCATGGCCGATCGGAGGCTGGGCAAACTCAACGAGCATCCAGCGTGGTTCGCTGAAGACACTGCCCTATGCAGGCGATGCGCTCACCCCAGGCGTTGAAGCGACCAGACGCGCCGATCGGCTCAACCCGCTCGCGATCGCGCTCCCGCGCATACCTGTGCAGCCCATCGGGTGGGGGGCGGCTCGGGAGATCCTCTCCCGGATGAGCGGAGCAAGTGTCGATGAGCTCGGGCTCGACGACTGGCAGGGCGGGCTCGGTTTCGAGTACCGCGTTGAGGGTGGGCCCGATCTCGTCGTCCGCTTGGAGGTCGATCAGGACAAATCGATCGTCCGTACGGAGAACGTGATCGGGTACCTGCGCGGCACATCTGAGCCTGAGAAACTGGTGGTGGTGGGGAGCCACCACGACGCGTGGGGCTATGGCGCGTCGGACCCAGGCGCGGGGACGATCTGCGTGCTTGAGGCCGCGAGGTTGCTGTCGCAACGAGGCCCGATGCGTCGGACGATCGCGTTTGCTGCCTGGGGTGCCGAGGAGCACGGGATCGTTGGAAGCACCGAATGGGTTGAGGGCCGCCGCGCCGCACTCGAGCGTGACGCGATCGCCTACATCAATTTAGACGGGGCAGCGACTGGCCCATCGCTGCGTGTGAGCGCATCTCCGCCGCTTTTGCCCGTGATCGCGCATGCCGCGAACTCGGTGCGCGGCTATGGCGAAGAGTTCGGCGGTGTGACGCTCTACGAGCAGTGGGCCGGGCGTGAGTTCGGTGTGCTCGGTGGCGAGCCGGTCGGTGACCTTGGCGGAGGGTCAGACCACGTGGGGTTCCTGTGCCACGCGGGGATTCCGTCGGCGGGACTCTTTGGGCGTGGGGCTGATGGAGTGTCTTACCACACCATGTACGACAACCTTGCGTGGTACCGTGCGACCGTCGGAGAGGACTACGAGTCGGCGCGGATGATCACCGAGCTCAGTGCCGCGCTCCTGCGTCGCCTCGCGTCCGAGCCGGTCTTGCCGCTTGACCCGTCGCGGTACGGTGTGGACGCTCGTCGCCATCTTCTGTCTGCTCGCGCGATCGCTGAGGAGAAAGGGTTGAGCAGCCACCGCCTCGCCGAACTTGACCGGCTGGTCGAGCGGGCTGGCGAGGTACGCGATGCCCTGGACGACGTGCTCAATCGCGCACGCGAGTCTGGGCAGACCGAGGCGGTGAACGAGATGATCATCGCGGCCGACCGCGCCTGGATCGATCCGGAAGGACTTCCCGAGCGGCCCTGGTACCGCAATCTTTTCGCGGCTCCCGATCAGGACTCGGGCTACGCCGCGTGGATGCTGCCGGCATTGCGTTATGCGATTGATCGGGACGATGCTGAGGCATTCGACCAGGCGGTTGAGGCCTATGACGAGGTCTTCGATCGGTTGCTCGCGGTTGCGGCACGGCTTCGCTCGATCGCTTGGAGCTAGCGGCAAAGTGATTGGTGTATGAGAAAGGGCCACCCTTTGTGGGGTGGCCCTTTTGAGCTTGCAGTAGGATGCTGTCGTGTTGCTTTAGACGCTGTCCTTGAGCGCCTTGAGCGGGCGGATCTTGACCACGTTGCGAGCGGGCTTCGCCTTGAAGATGGTTTCTTCCTTGGTGAAGGGGTTGATGCCCTTGCGAGCTTTGGTGGCCGGCTTCCGCTGGACAACGACCTTCATGAGGCCTGGTACGTTGAACGCTCCAATGTTGCCCTTCTTGAGGTCCGCCGCGATCATCTGGTGCATGACCTCGAAGATCTGAGCCACGTCGCGCTTGGGGACGCCGGTTTGGTCGGAGAGGACCGTCAGGACCTCGCTCTTGGTGCGGGCCTTGCCCTTGGCGCCGACGATGCGGCCGCCTGTGCGGGCGGGTGCCTTCTTCGCGACCCTCTTGGCGGTGCGCTTCGCGGTCTTCTTGGCGGCCTTTTTCTTGGTCTTCTTTGCCGTTTTGCGAGCCATATGAAACTCCGTTCTCTCGGCTTTCTGTGGGGCCGGGCCTCCGCCCGGTGGTCTCCCGTGGTTCCTGCTGCCGCAGAATGCGACCGTTGTACCGGCCCTTGCAGCAGCCAGCAAGTCGGCACAGTGGCGAAAACCCCTTGAAAAACAGTGCGAAACGTCTCCCCGGCGTCCGTTCGGGCCAAGGATCGGCCCAGAACCGCCGTAAAAAGAACGCCGAAACGAGGGTCAGTTGATGTCGATCCGTGATAAGCAAGGCCGTTCCGGGCCCCTCTTGGTCTTCACCCGCGAGGTCCCGGGAACGCCCGATACTGCTGGTTTTGACGTGATCGAGGGGCCTGAGGACCGGCTCGGTGGGGCTGCACTCTTCGAGCACATCTCGGGCGCCGAGGCTGTCGTCACCATGTTTTCTGACCGGGTGGACCGGGCGTTCCTGGATGCCGCGGGGCCGCAACTCCGGGTCGTCGCGAACTTCGCAGTCGGGTTCGACAACATCGATATCGAGGCGTGCAAGGAGCGCGGTGTCGTCGTAACAAACACCCCTGACGCAGTGACCGAGGGCACAGCGGATATGGCGTGGGCCCTTATTCTCGCGGTCGCCCGGCGTGTCGTCGAGGGGGATCGGTTCTGCCGCTCAGGTGATTGGGCCGCCGGAGGCCCGCTGGGCATGAGCGACTTTATGGGCGTAGATCTTACGGGCCGCACGCTTCACATCGTTGGTGCTGGACGAATCGGTGCGGCGGTTGCCAAGCGGAGCATCGGATGGGGCATGCGGGTGCTCTATACCGCTCGGAGTCGCAAGTGGGACTTCGAGCTCGCTCCATTGGCGGCGGAGCGCGTGGACCTCGACGACGGGCTTGCGAGGGCTGATGTTGTCAGTGTTCATCCCCCGCTGACCACCGAGACGCGGCATCTCATCGATGCCCCGGCGCTGAGTCGGATGAAGCGAGAGGCCATCATCGTGAACACGGCTCGCGGGCCCGTGATCGACGAGGCGGCCCTGGTGGAGGTGCTTGCTGATCGCCGGATCTTCGGGGCTGGACTCGACGTGTTCGAGCGCGAGCCAGAGATCCACCCTGGTCTGGTCGGGCTGGACAATGTCGTGATGACACCGCACGTGGGCAGCGCCGAGCGTCGCTACCGAGAAATGATGACGCAGATGGTGTGCGACAACGTTCGGGCGGTCTTGCTTGAGAATCGAGAGCCACCCAACCGGATCGCATGAGGCTGGCTCATTATTTGAGCCTTGAGTCCTCGCGTGGGGCGAACTCGATCTCGAGGTACCGAGCGATGTAATCGATCACGCTTGCGGCTTCCGGGATGTCCGGATTCGTCGTCAGGCCCATCGGCTCGAATCGCATCCCTTTGAAGCGGCGGCAGGCATCACCGATTGGCAAGCCGTACTGGAGCGCGAGGCTGAACGCACGGCAGAAGGCCTGGCACATCCCGCTCAGGGCGCTGCCCGCCTTGGACATCTTGAGGAAGATCTCGCCGGGCATGCCGTCGTCATAGAGGCCGATGGTGAGGTACCCCTCGTAGCCATCGACGCTGAACTTGTGTGTCACGGATTCGCGGGTGGAATCGAGTGCGCGGCGGGTCGTAATCATGCCTGAGGGGTCTCGTCGGTCAGGCTGCGGTCCGGTTTCTGGCGCACTCATGGGCCTCGCAGCGTACGGCCCTCTGGTGACCCGGGGCCTCCCCCTGGCGGGGTGGATATCGGACCGGCCCTGCCCGACGCTGAACATTCTGGGGTTGATCCTCACATGCAGAACCCAAGGCCTCTCAAGCCGATAGAGTCTCTTGAGATCACCAGTGGAACCAAGGCCCGAACAACACCCAGACCGCCCCGCGAGCCCCTTTGGCACTTTCGCCAGCGGGCTGCTGCTTGCGGTTGTGCTCTCGGTTGGCATGGGAATGCCCAGCGAGGCATTCGCGGCGATGGCCGGTGGCCCGTCTGTCCGGGCAGATCTCCGTGCGGTAACGGATGCCGTTGTTCGTGCGATGCGGGCGGCGGGTAAGAAGACCGAGGCCGGCCAGGCGGCTCCGGCTGGGTTGTCCCGTATGGCGCTGGTGGCGTCGCTGCTTCCGGACGTGTCCAGCAGCTGCGCGGCCCCTCCGCCACCCATGCCGCACTGGACCTTGCTGGATCTGCCCCCGCCCGTGGGCGGCTGAGCACCGGTCACAGCGTCCCAGCATCAACTCCAGATCAATCCGCCGGGCCTCATATGGGTCTTGGCATTACGCCCGTTGCCGTTTGTGTCGGCAGCTGGCGTTGACGGCGATACACACATGGCCAGCAACAACGCCGGTATCCCGCTCATCGGGCCCGTCCTGAACAAGCTCATCGGCTCTCGTAACGAGCGATTTGTTAAGCGATACACAAGCCGCGTCAACCAGATCGGTGAGCTTGAGGCCGAGATCCGCGGCCTGAGCGACACGCAACTCCGCGAGCGGATGTTCACCCTTCGCGGCCGGATCGATGACGGCGAGAAGGTCGAGTCGGTGCTCATCGATGTCTTCGCGACGGCCCGCGAGGCGATGGACCGTGCGGTCGGCATCCGGAACATCTTCAACCCCGAGGCCGGGTTCGATCCGGAGTGGTTGCCCGAAGGGCCCCGCAAGCTCTACCACGACACGAAGGCCGTTATGGACGGGCTAGAGCCCGCGGCGCCCGAGGGCGAGTGGCTGGGCTTCGCCGAGCCACAGCCCGGCTGGCGTCAGGCGGACATCCCGGTCGAGCTGTATGAAGCGGTTCGGGAGCTGTACCCCGAGAGCCGCCCCCCATTCCGGGCGCGGCCGTTCGATGTGCAGCTGATTGGCGCGATGGTGCTCTCGGGCGGCAAGATCGCCGAGATGAAGACGGGGGAGGGCAAGACGATCGTTGCCCCCTTGGCCTGCGCTCTTGCTTGGGTCGAGCGGCTGAAGGTCCATGTGGTCACGGTCAACGACTACCTGGTTCAGCGTGACCGCGACTGGACGGCACCCTTCTTCCATGCGCTGGGCATGACCGTCGGTGCCATACACCCGCAGCACACCCAGCCCGAGGATGTCAAGCGGCGTATGTATGAGTGCGATGTGGTCTACGGCACGACCAGCGAGTTCGGATTCGACTACCTCCGCGACAACATGAAGCGGAGCGTCGACCAGCAGGTTCAGAAGAAACGCGAGCTGGCGATCGTGGACGAGGTGGACTCGATCCTCATCGATGAGGCTCGGACCCCGCTGATTATCTCGGGCCCTGCACACGACAACCAGCCCCGCTACGAAACGGCTGACAAGCTCGCGAAGCATCTCGTGGACAAGCAGCGTCCTTGGCAGAACGCCGAGGCCGAGGTTACGCGCTGCAAGGAGACAATCAAGGGTCTCGAAGGCGACATCCGCCAGACGCGGGACAAGGGCGCGGTTCCCGAAATGGAGTCGAAGCTGAAGGCCGCGAAGAGCGAGCTCCCGAGGCTTGAAGCTGATCGTGATCAGCACGTGCAGTACTACGAGCTCGAGATGGACCGCAAGCAGGCGCACCTAACGCACGAGGGCATCACCGAGGCCCAGCGGGTCGCTGGCATCGGCTCGTTTTATGTCGATGAGAACATGGACCTGCCGCACCTGCTCGAGAACGCGCTGCGGGCCTACGCGGTGTACACGAAGGACAAGGACTACGTGATCATGAACGTGCCGGACCGGATGACCGGCCGCACGGAGCCGACGATCGTGATCGTGGACACATTCACGGGGCGCCCGATGATCGGGCGCCAGTGGTCGGACGGTCTGCACCAGGCGGTCGAGTGCAAGGAAAAGGTGCCCATCAAGCAAGAGACCCAGACTGTCGCCACGGTCACGATCCAGAACTTCTTCAAGATGTACAAGCGGCTCGCTGGGATGACGGGAACGGCGGATACCGAGGCTCAGGAGTTCCACGACATCTACAGCCTGGATGTGGTGACGATACCTACCAACAAGCCCATCGCACGCGGCGACCACGACGACCTGATGTTCCTCCGCGAGGGAGACAAATGGGACGGGATCTGTGACGAGATCAAGGCGTTCCACGATGTGGGCCGTCCGATCCTTGTAGGTACAACGAGCGTCGAGAAGAGCGAGAAGCTCAGCAAGATGCTCAAGCAGAAGCACGGCATCGCCCACAACGTACTGAACGCGAAGCAGCACGAGCACGAAGCAACGATCGTTCAGGGAGCCGGCACGCTCGGCGCGGTGATGATCGCCACGAACATGGCTGGACGAGGTACGGATATTAAGCTCGGGGCGCTCCCGCGCGAGGAGCTGCTTGAGCACTGGCTGAAGCGAGGGATTTGCAGCCGGGGTCTCACCGCTGAGTCAAGCGAGGAAGAGCTGCGCGAGAACGTCTATCGCAAGGTTGCGCCAACGGAGCTTGGCACTAACAAGCGTGAAGTCGAGCAGATGGACTTTGTTGAGCTTGAGCTTCAGCTCCTGCGGCACTGGGCCGAGCAGTTCGCGTTTGTCACCGATGGCAAGCTGCGATCGGCATCCGCGGAGGACCTGCGTGAGGCCATTGATGCTTCGGGCCGGTTCCTTCTCCACCGGATGCGCTGGTTCGAGAACATCGAGGACCTTGGTGGACTGCACGTGATCGGAACCGAGCGGCACGAGAGCCGACGGATCGACAATCAGCTCCGCGGGCGTTCGGGTCGGCAGGGTGACAACGGGTCGAGCCGGTTCTATGTCAGCCTCGATGACGACCTGATGAAGATGTTTGCCGGTGAGACGACCATGAAGCTCTTGAGCCGCATGGGCATGAAAGAGGGTGACGCGATCGAGCACCCGTGGCTCAGCAAGAGCGTCGAGCGTGCACAACGCAAGGTCGAGGAACGGAACTTCCAGGTCCGCAAGAACATTCTTGAGTACGACGAAGTGATGGAGCACCAGCGTCAGACGTTCTACGGCCTCCGCCAGCGCGTGCTTGAGGGCCGCGACGTCAAGGGGCTGATATTCGAGTACATCGATGACGCGGTCGTCGATGCGATGGATGAGTATCTGGACCCAGACTACCGGGCCCAGTGTGCTGCGGACTTTGCGAAAGAGAAGCTCGACGCCTCGATCCTGCCCGACCGGCTCAAGGGCAAGGACCTGGAGGATATGGAGGAGACGATCCGTCGTCTCGCCACCCAAGACACCGCGGCGATGATCGATGTGACGCTCGGCGAGTACATGCCGCTCGAGGGCAGCGAGGTGAGCGTTGACTTCGACTCGGCGGGTCTGGTGAACTGGGCCAAGAGCCGCTTCGGGGTGGAGCTGGATGCGGCCGAGCTGCGTGAGGGTGGGGCGAGCGAGCGCAATCATGTCCGCGACATGCTCGAGCAGGCCGCGGCTGCTCGCATTGCCGATGCCGATCTTGGCGGGCTTTCGGAGTACGCGGATAAGGACTACGGCGTTCACCAGCTGTGCAAGTGGGCCTCGACGAAGTTCGGCTTCGAAGTGAAGGCCGAGGACATCAAGGCCGCGCTCGGGGACGAGGAGGCCGATCCTGCGGAGGTCATCCTCAAGGAGGCTCGCGAACGCTACGAGAAGCGGGAGATCGAATACCCGGTCAACTTCGTGATGGAGATGACCATGAACCTGATGCGCCAGAATCCACCAGCTGCGCTGGAGAACCTTGGGCGATGGGCGAAACTCCGGTTCGGCGAGGACTCGGGCGATTGGAGCGCCGAGAAGCTCGGTAAGACACCTCCTCAGGAGGTGCAGAAGCAACTCATCGAAGCGAGCGGGAAGTTCGTCGAGCAAGACCGCATCGGGACAGTGCTCGAGGGAGCCCTCGCGACGAGGACCGACGAAGAGCTTGACGAGTACCTCAATCGTGAGTGCGGCGCCGGTGTCACCGATTCGATGCGGCACCTCTCGGACGATGATCGAGATCTCGCGATCAGGTCGCGAGTCGAGAATCTTCTTAGACCCGAGCTGCTCTACTTTGAGCGCACAATCCTGATCGACAACTTCGATTCGATCTGGAAGGATCACCTCTACGAGATGGATCAGTTGCGGGACGCGATCGGCTTCCGCGCGTTCAGCCAGCAGGATCCCAGGATCGAGTACAAGCGCGAAGGGTCGCGGCTCCTCAAGCAGATGCTCCGCACCACTCGGGACCGGGTCACCGACTACATATTCAAGGCTCGTATCAGCGCCGCGCCGCCTCAACAGAGCATCCCCGTGCCGCGTCAGAACTCCTCTCCAGGAGCGTCCCAGCAGCGGTCAGGTGCGGGTGCTCAGCCCGCCGGGGCGATCATCAGCGGGCCAGGAGGTGCGGCCGGCGGCGGTCTCTACGAGCCGCCCTCGGCGAAGCCCAAGCCCATCGAGGGCTCCGGGGGCGAGGCCGACAAGGCCCAGGACGCGGCCTCGCAGATGGAGGCCGCGAAGGCGGCTCGGGCCAAGGACCGCGGCGAAGAGCGAAGTCGGTGAACGGATCCGCGGCCCCGGGCGTACCGTAAAGGGAGCGGGGCGGTGCCCCGTGGTTGCTATGAGGAGCGCCCATGCCGGGATGGTGGCACACACGTTCGAGAGCAGCGGGCTTTACGCTGCTGGAGCTTTTGGTCGCGATCTCGATCATCGTGACCCTGGTCGCGATCGGGCTTGTCAGCGGGAACCGTGTGCTCCGAGATTCCAAGACGACTCAGACGCAGCAAACCCTGTTTACTCTCAATCTTGCGCTCGATGTCCACCTCGACGATGCGGGCGTGATCCCTCCGCCCGTCGTGCGTGATCCGCGGGATGATCCCGGTGATCCCGAGGTTTACCTGCCGATTGCCGATGCGCGGAATCTATCGGCAACCTCCTCTCCATCGGCGCTTCTTGAGAACACACGGCTGCCCGGATCCGACCTTCGCGGCAATCAGATGATCAACTCCGGCGGGCTGTTCCTGCTCCAGGCGATCGAGTTTGAGCCGGCACGAGCGATTATCGAGGGCCTGCCCGACGATTTTCTGAAGGTCTATTCACCCGATCGGGACGCGCTGCGTTCGGCCCCGGATGCGTTGCAGCCGGAGGTGCTCACGCCCTTTGACGCCTGGGGCTTTCCGATCCGCTACGTTCATCCGGCATTCGATGGGCGACTCGTTGACCGGTTCGACGCGAATGTCAACGACTGGAGCCCATCTGCGCGAATCACCCTGCAGCGCGGGCGAGCGCCGCGGGGGGTCCAATACGAGGAGCGCGGCATCTTTGAATACGAGATTGAGAACCTCCGTCGTGGAGGGCTCGCCAACCCGGTCCACGATCAGGACAGCCCCCAGTTCACGTCCGAGAGCACGAATCTCTTGAACTTCGCGGACAGCGATGGTGGAGTCGCGCAAGCCGGCAGGCCGTACTTCTACTCGGTTGGGCCCGATGGCAAGCCGCAGGTGTACTCAACACTGAATAGTGGTGACCAGGCGGTCGCACGTATCGAGCCTTTCGATAATGTCTACACCAGCGAGCCAAGGTTCGACATCAACCCGAGCTACGACCCGCTGGACTGACCGCAGGAGGGCCAGATCGTGCGTTCGTGCTCATCAAGTGGGGTGGCACAGACGGCTCGGCCCGCACAGACCGGCCCTTGAGCCAGGCCACCTTGCCTCGCACCTAGACCGCACATTGACCTCGGCGTATGCTCGGGGCCCCGGGCCGGGCGTTTGCCTAGTGAAGGGGTACATCTGACGGGGTGTAGCGCAGCTTGGTAGCGCGTCTCGTTCGGGACGAGAAGGTCGGAGGTTCGAATCCTCTCACCCCGACTGGTTGACTGGAAGGCCCCGGCAATTGCCGGGGCCTTCTCTATTTACGGCGAGTTCGAATACATCCTGTTACCCAGGGTTACCGATTCGCCAAGCTCTTGTGTAAGTAGTGCCCATCGCTTCTGGCAGGCCGTAGGGAAGCGATATGCTCGGGGATTAGCAAGTTCAAACGGGAGCGATTAGTTGGCGGACGCGGCGGCATCTTGTCGGCAATAAACACCTAGCCATGACAGCCAACTGGTGCCATTTCCGTAGTAGGCTGAATATCTGGATAGCACGCGATCGGGAGGTCTCCGAGACGCCGCTGGAGGCACGGGTGCTGATCGAGCGGTGGCGGGAGCACTAAAACACGATGGGGCCGCACTCGGCCCTCGGCTACCGCCCTCCGACACCGGAGACGATCGCTGCAGGCCCGCCCTCCGCTCCGGGCGGCCCTGCAGCGGGAGCACGAACCCCAAATACTCACATAGACTGTGGCCTGCTTACCAGGGAAAGGTCATGCAAAGGTCGATTGCGCATCATGTTGCTCTCCTCAATGCAAGAACTAGCCGTGCGACGATCGATCCGTGGATGACAAGCGCCGCACTCAGCCCGATCGCATGCCACAGGAGCGTGCCTGTCTCTGCCTCATGAGCGGCGATGAGCCCTCCCACGCTAGCCGGAACAAAGAACACGATAGCCGTCCACACACCGGGATTAGGGGCGAAGAAGCGCGCAGCCGCGATGAGGTGCACGATCGCATTGACAAGTGTCAGATATACCGCAATCAGCCCGAGTCCCGGATCAACAAGCACAGCGAGCAGGAATGATGCGGCGATAACTCCCCACACACCAGGTAGATTGATCACGACAACATCACGGGGCGTAAGGAGTTCTTTACCACCGCCGAGCCTGCTGTTGACCCAGACTCTGAATCGGTCGCCCAGGTGCTCCTCACATTGGTGCAGCATGTAGATGGGCAGTTGAATCCATACCCAGATGAGCCATGCGGGAATCAGAGCGGCCAGGGCCGGAGTCACGATGAGCAAGGCAAGCGCAGCAGGCCCCGCTGAGATCACCCAGTGATGTTCGAGCTGTTTCAGGTAGCGACGGATCATGTACTGGTAACCACGACTGGACTGTTCGAGAGCGTCATGGGCTCAAAGATCTCGGCACGCTCTTGAACTACTGGCTGAGCGAAGGCACTCGAGCATTCAGAATCGAGTGGGGTCTACTGGGTCCGTTCCGTTCTCGATCTCGGTAGGGTCGTCGATCCCGTCGCCATCGGAGTCTGCTTTGTATGGAAACGTGCCCTGCAACCGCTCGGTCCGATTAGGGATGCCGTCGCCGTCAATGTCGTCATCGAGCGCGTCTTCGATACCATCGCGGTCTGTGTCGGCCCAGCGATTCGGGTCGTTCGGGAAGCCGTCAAAGGCGTCGTCGACACCGTCGGAGTCGGTGTCGATGGCGAGCGGGATCGCGACGCCGACCCACTCGGATGACTCATCCGTGACCTCTCCCATCCCGGACTCGGCCATGATAAAGTCGCCGAGCTCGGTCATGTGGAACGGCCGCTGCTCTTGCGGCAACCCAATGTGATCTCCGGGGTGCCAGCCGATCGAGGTCAGATTACGCAGGGCCCACGACATGCTGAGGCCGTCGGTGACGGTGATCTGCGCTTGCATAACGGTCGCGAGCCAGCCGGAAGCGACGAGGGTCGCGACATGCTCCTGGATCTCGCGGTCAGTGAAATGGCGCCGCATCTCTTCGATGTGATCCGGTGACATTCTCGTTGGCAGCGGTCCAGCATCGCGAGCCAGGCGCAGGTACGCCCTATCACCATCGGTGAACAGATCTGATCGCTCGAAGTCAAAGAGCGCATGGATTTTCGGGAGGATCTTCTGCTCGAATACATCCTGCGGCACCTCGTCTGATGGAAAGTCTTCCTCCAGCGCGTCGAAGACCCCGTAAGCGCCGTGGACTTGGCAGTGCGCGCAGCCGCTGGCGAGCTGAAATACGAGGAAAGTCGACCACTTCTCTTCCAGCGTCAGGGCGCGGTCGTAGGAGCTGAAGAACTGGTCCATCTTGATGGTGCCGATGCTGGATTGGCGCGTCCATTCGGTATCGAAGAAGTGACGGTCGCTGAGCGGGTACCTCGTGTCGTTCCCCCGGCGGGGTTCGTAGAAGTCTCGGTCGAACTTTGCGATGTCGAACTGTGCCATCGTTGCAGGGGGCAGGTTCTCGTCGGCGAGGCCGGGCCTTTCCCAGAGTAGATAGTCGTCCCTGTAGTGATCGAAGGGGTCCTCGATCCCGTCGCGATCGAAATCGAACGTCATGAGTGGCACGTCGTACCCGGTCAGGTAGTTGATCCAGTCGGTGTCGAAATACGGGTCCGGAGCTGAAACATTGTCTCGTTGCCACTTGGCGTTGAGTTCTGCGTAGGCCCTCTCCAACGCTTCTCCTGCAAAGATGTTCTTTCGCTGTTCGTCCGGCGCCCCCAGGTTGCGACCGGGCTCCCAGCCGACTGGGCCTAGGTTGGCAAGCGCCCACTGGAGCGTGCGCGGGTCGGTCACAATGGGGGTGATCATGTCGTGCGTCGCGACGGCCGCGTTGATGCCCGCCAGTTCGATTAGCTCGGCGATCTGCCGATCTGTGTACTGCATGCGGAGCATCGCGTGGGTGTCCGCGGTCACCCGCGTCGGTCGGACAATGACTTGGCGTACAAAATCGTACGCTGCGCGCAACCGGTCGTCCTCGATGCTGTCAACGTAGTCGTCCGCGTAGATCGCTCGGATGTCCTGCAGCGGCACTCCCATGTAGTCGAGCTGCCAAGCCGCCCGAGCCTGATGGTGGTTGCTCCCGCTGTGGATCATCTGAAAGAGCGTGATCTTCCATTTCTCTTGAGCGCTGAACATGCCGTCCGCGTGGATCATGACATCGGCGATGAGCAGGCCGTCATAGAAGTCTCGGAGGTTGCTCAGGTCGATTTTGTGTCGATCGTAGTAGGTCGCGGGCTCAATGCCCTTAGTCATCGCGCGGACCCGACGATCAGCGGCACGCTCTTCGGAGGTCGGCGCCTCCCACCACTTGTCCCAAGGGATGTCTCGCACGGGCGGTGCGATCGGTTCCACGGTTTCGTAGGGCCACACCGGGTGATCGAGCACACGGCGGAACATACCATGACGAGGTCTCACCGAATAGGTCGGGATCCCCTGAACGGCATCCCAGTGTTCGGTGACCTTGTCCTCGTCGTTGAACGTGAACATATCAACCGCGGTGTAGCCAAGATCCCCGGCATCGGGCTTCTCCAGATTCCGGAAGTTGACATGGGCCATTGCCCAGTCGCCAACCACCATCACCTTGTGAACATCGAGCCGGACCGGGTACCGCTTCACGCTTTGGCTGAACACCATGCCAATGCCGTCGTAGCCATCGGGCGCAGCCGAACTGTGCTGGATGTAGCCCTCGGCGATGTACTCTGAGAGCACTTCCGGCGAGGGGTTCCGCGCGAAGGCATCGTAGAGCTTGATCAGCAGCATCGCTCGGGCACGGCTCTTTCTGTCTGGGGCGATGATGATCGTCTCGAAGCTGTCGGGCACCCGGTTCCGCTGATCCATCGCTTGGTCGCGAGAACTGATGGGCGTGTCAGCACTCGGTGGGCTTTGCTCTTGGGCATGGACACTGAAAGTTGTGCCCGCCAGCGTGATCAATGCGAGAGTTCTGCGGGAGATCACTGTGCCTTCCTTTCCGTTCCGTCTTGAATCGAGGTCATGTGTTCGAGGGAGTGCGTGTTTTTCATGGATGTCTGGGCGGGGGACGCCAAGGAAATCGGGATCACGGAAGCGGAGCCGCCGGGCTCGATGGCTCCGTGCTGCTCGAACAACCGATTCGGGCGATTGCCGGCAAGGTCCTCGAGCCTGTGCTCGACGCAGAGTGAGTAATTGTCGTCAGTCCAGGGTTGCTCGGGCGTGAGCGTCCATCGCTGTTCGTGATGCCCCAGTTCCAGACGACCGCGGACAACGCCACCCGCTCCGTTGATCACACGAATGCGGTAGGCGAGTGACGCATGATCGGTGGGGCCGTCCAGTTCGACGACGAACGGATCACGGGAGTTACGTGTCGGTTGAGATAGCGTCCATCGCTCTGGACGCGGAGAATCTCGGTCCGCCTCGGTGACGCTGAACCACTTGAGATATGGCTCGGCGACGGCCGATCCGTCATACGCAGTCGCGCTCGCGTCGATGATCAGTGCGTAAAGGTTGCCCTCTCGTATTGCCAACCCTAATGACTTGCTGGAGCCGAGCCCGGTCTTGACTCGGCCCGGATTGAGTAGCAACGTCAGTCGTTGGCGATTACTGCTCCACAACCCAGCATCGGTTGCAAGGAAGGCGTCATCGATCTCGTTCCCGTGCTGATCAGCGAGCCGAATCGAGTTGCTCGTGATGTCCGGCCGCATCGGTTTCGAGAAGTAGATATAGAATCGGAGTAGATTCTCGGGTAGCTCCTCCGCAGTCGGGAACACCTGCTCGACGAGTACCGAGTCGGATTTGATAGAACCAACGGCCGACTTGTCGTCTGCGATTCGTGATGGGGAGCAGGCAGCACAAACGACGCTAGTCGCTAAGACGATCGGAAGCGATCGAGATGATCGTCTCGGTAAGCTCATTTCCCGGACTCGGCGTCGCGGACGAGCTCGGGGAAGCCCTCGTCGACCTTGAGCATGTTCTGGAACTGCCTGATCTGTTCGACTTCCGGCGTGTACTGATAGTCCGCGAAGTTGTATTCGCTCACGAAGTTGCTCAGGCGCAGGTACGAGCCTTTCCTGTAGGACACGAGATCCATGCTTCCAGTGTCGAGGTTGCGTTGCAAAGCAAGGAGAAACTGCCGATCCTGGTCTGCCATCTGAACAACACCGGCGAGCGGCGTGCTCTGCGTAGGAATACCTGCCTTGACCGACTGAATCGGTCCGTCCAGTCCTTCTCCTGCATGCCCTTCCTCAAGGTCAGCAAGACGGATGAGGTCGGCCGCTCGCTCTCGATTGACCACCAGGACGAACGGTTGAGTCTCTCCAGACATGCTCATTGCGTCGAACCGCACGACCTCAAGAGGCGTGTTACCGTATCCCAGTTCGGCGACGGTCTTCCCTCGCACCCGAGCACCGTCCACGAGTTGATCGGTTGGGATGGTGACGAGCGGTGTGCACGTGTACGCCGCGACAACGGTCTCTTCGCCGTTCAGGGTTGTTACGGCCATCGCTCGAATCGGAGCCCGAGTCTCGACTTGGTTGTGCACAGCGTGAAAGATCTCAATGCTTGAGTTGTCTGACCGTTCTGTGAACGGGAATGGAATTCGACGGAGAGTTGAAGCGAACTCACCGTTGGATAGGCCAGAGACGTATAGCGAGCCTGACGCGTAGTCCATGTCTGTGATCGTGAAGCTCGTTGCGGGGATGTCCCGCCAGAACGTCACGCCGTCTTCCGGCGTTGCCGACAACTCCACAGACGTCGATGTGAGCATCTCCAGAGAAACGTCGCTGATCGCACCTGAAGACGCGACCCGGATGAGGTTGGGCACCATAACGCCATTCCGGATGACGGAAAGTGCAACGACTGCATCTCCGGAGCGTGGGTGTACCGCGATGTCGTGGTAAAGCACCTCGGTTTCGTTCACGCCGAATCGCTCAGCGACACGGCCACCGAATCCCAGCAGGTTAAAAGCGGCAGATTCTTTCGCGTGCTCGGAGTCAGGCAGCTGATAGGAGAACACACGACCGCCGTCTGAGTCGCCTACGAAAAGCACTCCGTCCTCTCCGAACGCGAGTGACGACATTGACGTGGGCACTGTCATCTGTGAGCAAGCCGTAGTGGCTCCTGCGATGTAGATACCCAGTGCTCCTATCACGGCGGAATTGAGTTTGCTTCTTTGCATGGTGATTCCTCTCAGTATGTCTCGTGTGATAAATGGAAGCCCTGCGACCTAGGATGAGATCGAAAAGTCTACTTCATAGTGATATCATTTCATTCAGTGCGAAATTGGCTTTTGAAGTAATGATGGGGGATGCCTCTGCACGATCCAACTGTCGAATTCGGTGTCGTACAGATGGTTGAGCTTGGCGATGTGCTGAACCAAACCGACAAAGCTCTCGGGGTAGATGTCGCCGTGATTCATGCAAATCTCGCCGGTGGTCTGGACGATCCAGGAAGGCGTGTCGTTGAACGCGCTGGGAACACGCTCCAGCACCAGCTCGCCGTCTTGCATCCGCGCGGTTGCTGACGAGGAAGTCCACTTGCCCGTGGGCTCGATTCGCGAACTTGCCTTGGCTTGGTATCCCGTCGCCGAGGTCGTCTCTGAAGGCACGCGAGAGATTGTTGCTGATATGGCTGGCGTGGTAGGCCATCTCGGTCACCCAGTCCGCTTCGGACGTGATTGATGCGATCATGGGGCCCTGCGCAACTTCGATCTTTCCATTGGTATGCCGGTACTTAAGCCGCGCCTCTGTTCGATTCAAGTACTCGATCCGTTGAAACGCTGCCAGCCCATCCAGCGCAGGGCTCTGCAGGATCACCATATCGGCCGGCGCCCGCGCCTCTTCGGAGATGGATACCAACAAGAGAGTCGAGAGGGTTGGCGCGAGTGTCCTCGCGAGGATTGTCTCACCCATGGAATGATCCGAATGCAGTACCTTCGAGTCTCGGCGGGCCTTGGCCGCCGCGGTCAGTCGAAACAGTGACTTGCGCATCTGATACGACGCAACGCACTCCGCCGCATCCTTGCGCTCCCAGACTGGGAGCGTGCTCCATAGGAGGATCCGGTTCGTGGCACCACGCCAACCCAGAAGCACGCCAACGACTCGATCGGGGGCTGGCGTGCCTTCTGCATGCAACTGACGGAGCGCCCGCTCGCTTTCTTCGAAATGAGCGAGATCATTCTCCTGTGAATCCGGATCCGCGTTGTTTATCCAGCCTTGGGTATAGCTCACCAAGATGATGCCAGGTTTCGAACTAGCGTTGCGCTCATCGATCATCGACAGCGCCGCCTCGAATTGCTCGGGCATCCATAGCATGCCGAACTCGATCATCGCGATATCGACACACACAGCGCCCTTTGGGGGCTGAGTCACGCTGACGATGTACTGGCTCGGCGACTTGTTGTACAAGCGATTGGAAACACATCCATCGAATAGGCACGCCAGCGCAGCACAAGAGTCGACCAGATACAGCTGACCTCTCGTGATCATGACTCCGCCCTTACTCGAGAGACCACATCATCTCTGGAGATGAGCCCCATCCGGAGTGTGTTGGCTTCGAGTGGTGTTCCATAACCATCGCCATGGCAATGGCCGCGAATCACGTTGCGGCTTGCGAATAGTAAGAGCATCTCAGTCCTTCGAAGTACTGAGCGATCACACATGGGCTAGCTCACCTTTCTGCACGCGACGCGCATTCAGGGGCATGGCCGAGGTGGCCTTGGTGGTGCGGTGCGCGTCCAGGTCTTGCGTGCTGAACGCTTCCCAGTGACAGGGACGTTCCAGACGCGTCACTGGCGACCTGCCCTCGTGGGCGGGGTCTTGGCCACGGATTTGGTTTTTCGGGCCCGGACGCGCGATCTCAGATCCGCTTGACGTTGCCTCACCAGCTTCTCCCATAGGCGGTTGCGTGACCGGCTTTACGCCCCCATGTGTCGCATATGCAACACTGCCGTACCCCGGCGACACGCTTCCGGTGACTTGCCCAAGACAGGTCGCATTGATAGTGAGAACAGCCAAGCATGCCAGCTTCATGGCCTGTCTCCAATCGAGCCGAGCTCTTGCAGATCACTCACACGCGCGAAATCGCCATGACCCAAGGATGTGAAAACGGCATCGTCGTAGGGCGCGCCTGACAGCGTCCACTCAAAGTCGGCGCAGAACCGTGGGCTTCCCGGTCGGTTGATATAGTTCAGAACGAGTAGCTGCGGAGTTAGATAGACGCCTGTAGAAATCCACATTTACCACTCCAAGCCTTCATTAGAAAACCACAGGTGACAGTACGGAGCGTCATTGATAAATGTGACTCCGGGGTATTCAGAGTCGGATACCCCTGAAAAGAAAAAAGCTCTTGGAATATCATGAATAATGTCTGATCCTGATAGTGAAAGTACGAAGTCGATGACCACAACGTCGACTGCATCACTCAAAGCCACTTCTGCCTATGCCTCGAAGTAACGCCTTGTTGCCGAGTCCGCAACCGTCAGCACGCGGTCATTGAGGGCGACAACACGTGCCCCCTCTCCCCGCACAGGGCTTTCAGCTATCCAGGCCGCCGGATCGACTCATGAACCTCTACGAGGCCGCCAGCTTCAATCCGATGGTCATAAACCACTTCGGCATCGAAGGTAAAATGACATTGATAGGCCAAAACCGGCCCATTGCGCGCATGCGATCTGTCTCATCATCAGCGGGGAGAGGTGATGCATAGGTTGATAATCCCTGGGAAATTGCAACCTGGCCGACCCCAACGAGAGTCGGTATACCTAAGGTGATCGCGACGATATCAAATCCAATTCTGTTTCGTGTTAACGACATATCGGTTCCTTTCTGTGCACACCCGCATCAGCGGTAGTTGGCGCTGAGTCTCCTGGAACAAACCAACAAGGGGGGACTCAGCCTGACGAAATGCCTGGGCCAAGCCAGCGAAATTCCAACAGATCTCAACGGGGCCGTTGTGATCATGAGCCTGCTCTCGTAGATTCAGAGAGCTTGCGCCGAATGACCACAGCCGTCAGGTCGTCTGGCTGCGGCGTCCCGTCACTGAACGCCTCGACCTCTCCGAGCAGTCCTGCAATTAGCTCGCCCGGGGGGAGCCGCCCGTACTTCTTCAGGGACTCTTTGAGGCGGGTGGTACCGAACTGCTTGCCGTTCCGGTCCGCCCATTCAAAGAATCCGTCCGTAACGATCAGGAATGTGTCGCCATCTCCCAGCGTGTGTGCGATGGGGGAGACCTCGCCATCTTCCTCGTGGATGCCCAACGGGAGTGTGTCTGCGCCGAACTCCGAGACGGAACCGTCGCTTTGACGATGGACGAGAAGTGGGCCATGTCCGGCCGAGGTCGATAGCACACGATCGTCATCGGGGGTCACGACCACGGACGCGAAGGTAACGAACCGACCGCTGCTGAGGTCGTTCATCAGCTCTTCATTGAGCCTCTGGACCGCTGATGAGACACGCTCTTCGACTCGTAGCGCCGTTCGCGCATAGGCACGGCAGAAACACGTGATCATCGCAGGCCCAAGTCCATGCCCAGTGACATCTGCTACACAGATTGCAAATCGTCCGTCTCCGAGTTCAACCCAGTCGTAGTAGTCGCCGCCAGTCTCGTCGGCGGACCGATTCCACCCGACGATCTCAAACCCTGGAACGCGTGGCGGCTCGCTTGGCATCAGGTTCTGTTGGATGAGCGCCGCGGCCTGGAGATCCCGTTCGGCTTGGATGCGGCGTTCGGCTTCGCTCGCTGCGGTTTCGAGATAACGCCGCATGCGTAGCGCAACAAGCCCAGCGGCCACTCCCGCAAGCAGGACGAACACGGCCGATAGGGCTTCGAGAGATCTGTTTATCGCCGCCGAGCCCGTGACGACGGTGACTTCTGTTGCAACTGAAGTGGCGAGCATGACCAAGAGCCCTAAGCATGCCGTCCCGGCCGCGATCAGCGAGACCGAGGCCCGCACATGCAGCATGCTCAGCACGATGAAGACCGCATAGAGATGGCTGGTCGGGCCGAGGCCCACGAGATCCAACGACGTGTCGCTGGTCAGCACGATCGCGAATCCCACGACGGTCGGGAAGGCCGATTCGGTTACGGCGTTGGCGTACACCCATCTGGCGGGCAGCGGGGTGCGGCGTTCCGAGCCGCGACGCTCATCTGGCTCACGCGCTACTCG
>JBCCZZ010000014.1:0-117553 GCA_039186605.1 Planctomycetota bacterium
ACGCCGCCACCGCCGCCCGCGCCGTCGACGCGCGGGCGGACTTTGAGCTTCTTCGCGCCGCGATGGAACGAGGGGAGCTCACGGGCAAGACGCCGGTGGGGCCGGAGTTCTTTGGGCCGTTGTGGCCGGACGGGGAGCCGGAGGGGTGGCCGGAACCGGATGCCGTTCCGCATGACTCCTCTGATGAGCGACGGCAAAATGAAGTCGCGCCCGTGGTGGGAGGCGAACACGAAGACGCGGATATCGCGTTGAGGATCCCTGTGCTTCCCGTAGAGGACACGGCGGAGAACAGGGAGGAACTCAAGAAGCACCTCCGCCGGCTTGTCTTCACACTGAATGACCTGCACGTCGCGAAGGGCGGGTCTGGCCTCAAGATTGCAGAGCTGCAGATCCGTGGTCCGGTTCCGGCGCGTCAGCCGGTGTCTGGGGGTGAGTCGTGAGCACAGCGGCACCACCCCCACCTGGCGACGATGATTCGCGCTTCCCCCCTGGTTGGGATCACGAACTCCCGCCTCTGTCTCACCAGGAAGAACGGGCGCTCGACGACCTGGTCAAGCTTCTCTTTGAAGCGATGGGCGAAGGCTACGAGGTGACCGAGGTCTTCCTCCGTATGGAGGCTATCGATCCGATGGTTGGTCGGGGCTCGGAGATCCTGAAGGAGATCGAGGAGACCGCGAAGAACATGCGGGCCGATGTCGTGCTCCGCGTTCTCTGGGCTGTCGCGGAGATGTCCGGTGAAGACGCGCCACAGACGGCGGAGGATGTGGGTTACCTCACGCCGGATGCAAGCCCGCCCGGGGAGATGCAGGAGATTGACGCATCCGAGGCCGGGTCGCAGGTGTTCAATAAGGCACTTGAGGAGCGCAACCGTCGCCTCCGGCTTGCGGTGGAGCGTTTGGATGCGAGTGTTCGCGAGACGTCCTTGGCGGCCACAGTGGTCGCGTGTGAGGCCGCGTTTTCCGCGGTGCAGGTCGGGAAGAGTAAGTTCATGGCTTGGTCGGCCGCGTACTGGATTGTCAAGCAGCGGTATCTTCAGATGTTTGGGCGGGTGTGCACCGATGCCGAGCTGCGTCGAGAGGCGCTCGACATCGTGAAACGTGTCGTGACCACGATTATCGTTTCGCTGCTGCTCGGCAAGTCGAGTTGATCCGCTGCGACGAGTCTTCGGTGGTGTGGGATCGGTTCGCGGTGGCGTGTCCCTAGCCCCCACCCCGCCGCTCAACCTCATCGATCGTCGTCCGCCGGAGGGTGATCGGCGTCCCATCGGGCGCCGTTGTCTCGGCCGCATGCGTGGTGCGCGCGACTTCGCGGCGGTCGGGGTCGACCGGAGTCCTGATCGCTTTGGTGATGTGGCCCACGAAGGTGCCGAGGTTCCGGAACAGGCCTGGCTTGTTTGCCATCGGCTGGCCTCCGGGGTGCTCCGTGCGTTGGTTCGGGCTCGAGCTTGGCTGGTGGGACGGGCATCTTGCCCGTCTGGCTTTGCTGGTTGGTTGAAGAGACGGGCTGGACGCTCGTCCTACCAAGGGATCCCGATCCGTCAGGCGCGGCCTGTGTTGTGCTCCGGTGGCTCAGAGTGCGGTCAGCTTTCGGTCTGCGAAATACGCGCCTGCTTGTGCGTGTTGGCTCGTCCCGACTGGGTTGGAGTAACAGCACCCGGCACGCGAGGTCGTATTGGCATCAGGCACGCGCGGAGATTCTGGGCCAGCGAGCTACCGCCGCATCCGCCGCAAGGGGACGCTGATCGCCCTGGCGCTCTCGATCCAGGCGGCGGTGCTCGTAGTCGGCTGGGTCGCGACGTTCCGGGTGGTGCGGGATCAGTTCGCGATGGCGGTCGAGCGGCGGGTGCTCGAGGAGAACGCGGAGGCGGCCGAGCGATTGCTGGAGCGGCTCCCCACCGACACCTCTGGCTCTGAGGGTGGGGTGGTGGAGTTCGGCACGCCCGAGTGGGAGGCGCAGCAGCAGGTGGTCGAGGAGCTCGATCTGCCGGGCAGCGGGTTCGCGTGTCTGCTCGATGAGGACGGCAACATCCTGTGCCACCCGGACATCCGGCATGATTCATCGCTCCGCCGCGTCAACCTCTCGGGCGTGGATGTTGAGATCACCCGGTCTGGCGAGGGCGATGACGAAGGTGAGACCTACAGCATCAACGTCGGCGATGTCGGCGCGGAGTGGGCGATCGGGCGGTCGTACTTCTTCCAGGATGGGATCCACTACATCGCGACGCGGGAGATCCCGGAGACGGGCCAGCGGTTGCTGGTGCACCAGCCGCAGGCGGGCTTGCTGGAGCTGACCGAGGGCGCGGAGCATGTGATCCGAGTGACTGCTGCGCTTGCGGCGCTCGTGGTGCTGGGCGTGACGGGGCTTGGGCTGAACTCGGTGATCCGGCGGTACGACTCGTTCGCGGAAGAGGCGAACCGGAAGCTGGAGGCCGCGGCGAGGCTGGCGGGTGAGATCCAGGCCGCGGCGTTGCCGGCGTCGTTGCCGGAGGTGGCGGGCTACTCGCTCGCGGCGTCGTTCGAGGCGGCGGAGCACGCTGGCGGGGATGTGTACGACGCGGTGGGGCTGGTGCGGGACGGTGGCGTGGTCAGGCTTGCTGATTCAGACCCGCATTGCGTGCTGCTGATGCTCGCGGACGCAACGGGACACGGCGTTGGTCCGGCGCTTGCGGCGACGCAGCTCCGCGCGATGGTGCGGATGGGGCTCCGTGCGGGGTGGGACACGCGCGAGGGGCTGAGCGCGCTCAACGCGCAGCTGTTCGAGGACTTGCCGGATGGTCGTTTCCTGACCGCCTGGTTCGGCGTGCTCGATCCCGAGACATCAACCGTGCGGAGCTTCAGCGCTGGGCAGGGGCCGCTGCTGGTTGCGCGTGCGGATGGCTCGATCGAAGAGATCGAAACCCAGAGCTGGCCCCTCGCGGTGAGCTCGGAGTTGGGCGGGACCGAGGGGTGCGATGTGGTGCTTGGCCCGGGTGATGCGTTCGTGATCTCGACCGATGGAATCATGGAGGCGCCGAACGTTGACGGTGAGCAGTTCGGTGTGGATCGCTTGCGCGATGTGCTGAAGCAGTGTCACGGTGGTGATGCACACGAGATCATCGGCGCCGTGAACTGGGCGGTCGCGGAGTGGACCGGGCGCGCGGTGATGGATGATGACCGGACGGTGCTGGTGATTAAGCGGGGCTGAGTGCTGATGGCGCCCGACTAGGGGCAGCCGTTGAGCCAGCCGTTCAGGAAGTAGCCGAGGTCGTCGAGGTCCACGATGCCGTCGGGGATGGCGTAGCGCTCTGCTGTCGGGAGCGTTGAGCCCGAGGTCGTCAGATCGGCGATGGCGAGGTTCTGATCCAGCCATGCGACGATGAAGTAACCGAGATCGTCGAGATCCGTGACGCCGTCCGGCACTGCATACCCCGCGGAGCCCGGGAGTGTCGCGGCGGTTGTGGTTAGGTCGGTGTCGCATGGGATGAAGGTGAAGCTGATGGTCGCGGCGCCGGTGAAGACGCTCCCCGGAGTAAGAACGAACTCGGAGCCGTCGGCGAGGACGCATGAGAGCGTTGAAATCTCGGTCCCACTGAACTCAACAGTCTCACCGGGGGCGAGGCCTTCGACAGGCGTGCCGTTAAGGATGAAGCCCGAACCGTAGAAGTTCGTGTTAGACCCGTTCAGGGCGATCAGATCACCCAGGAATGTCCCACCCGAGACATCGGCTGTGCTGGATACGGTGATGTCATCGCCGAACGTGCCGCCCGCGATCGCGAGGGGTATAGAGCCGACCACGTCTACTGGCGACAGGATCTCGCCGCCTGTGATGGTTGCGGGCCCAGCCAGGGGACGGAGTTCGGTGATGGTGCCACCGCTGATCATGGTGGGGGAGTCGGGCCCGGCGAGTATCAGCACGTCGATTTGGCCCCCTGAGAAGTTCATGGTGGCGTTGCGTTCGACACGGAAGACTTGAAAGTTGCCGCCGCTGATGTCGGCGCTGCCACCCGCCAGTATGTTGACCTGGTTGCCGAACGTACCTCCCGAGGCGCTGAGATCGCCGCCTGCGACGACCATGAGATACTCGCCGACGGTGCCACCCTCGACGCGCAGTGAAGCGTCGTAAACGATGAAGTCATCAGCGAGCGATGCGGTTCCTTCTACGGTCAGTGTTTGGCCGCGTGCGATTCCGGGCTCGGGCCAGTGGCCTGCGTTGATTGTGACTGGCGTGGTATCGATTGGGGGAAGCTCGGCGATCTCAAGGTCGATCGGGTTGAGGAGGAGATCGCCCCGGATGGATGTGAAGACAAACGGTGTGCCGTCTGAGGCAATACCGGAGAGTGTGCTCCCGATGTTGATGTTGAACGTGTCTCCCGGGCTTGCGGGGGCGTCGTTCAGGGTGAACAGGTCGCCGACTAGCGTGACATTGGCGAGTGGGCTGGTGGCGGAGATCCCGCGGCCGATGACACCACCCGCGTATTCGAACGGGCCAGTGGGCTGGAAGTCCTGGCCGAGCTTGCCGCCGGAGAGCGTGACGGGCCCGGCGGAGAAAAAGGCGTTTCCCACACGGCCGCCAGAGATGTTGACCGTGCTTCCTGAATAGGCGTGGATGAAATCGCCGGCCTCGCCAGCCGTGATGTTCACCTCGATATTGCTGCCCGAGCCATCGGGCGGCCCGATCTCGAAGCGGTTGCTTTGATCGCTCAGGATCACGCCGTCATCGGACAGGTTGAGCTGCGTGTCGGAGCCGATCCCGCCGCTGATGGTTGGCATGTCCTCTGGGATGTTGATGATGGTTGAGAATCCGGAGAGTTCGGGCTGCAGCGAGAATGAGAGCGCACCGATCGCGGCAATGCAGCAGATCTGGGTCATGGACGTTGCCTTCCTTTAGCGGGGCTCGCGGCGGTGGGTTGGGGTGCGAGCCTTGGGCGTGATCAGACTACCTTCGCCGGGATCCGCGCAGAAGGGCAATTCCGCGAGAAAACAAAGAAACGGATGTCCTGAAGTCTCTACCGAACTTCTTCTGGACTTTGTCAGGGTCGAGTATCTGCGTCCCGTCGCTCGATCTCATCAATCGTCGTGCGATGGAGAGTCACCGGTGTGCCGTCGGGCGTGGTCGTATCGGCTTCTTGGGTGGTGCGCGCAACCTCGCGTCGGTTCGGATCGATGGGCGTCTTGACCGCTTTGGTGATGTGGCCCACGAAGGCGCCGAGGTTCCGGAACAGGCCTGGCTTTGTCGCCATAGCTGTGGAACTTAGTGGTGGCCCGGCTCGGGCGCCTCGTCGATCGCTTTGCTCATGTTCTCAGGCGTCGCAAACTCGATGAGCTTCTCGCCGACGAGGCAGGCCGGGGCGCCGCCGCATGCGCCGATGCACTCGAGCTCGACGAGCGTGAACCTGCCGTCCTCGGTGGTCTCGCCGACCTCGACGCCCAGCTTGTCCATCATCGACTTCGTGATCTCTTGGTACTTGCACGCCTCACACGCGATGGAGCGGCAGACGGCGACCACGGTCGCGCCGCGGGGCTCGAGGCTGTACTCCTCGTAGAAGCTCGCGGTGTCGAGGACCTCGGCGGGTGGGATCTTGAGGAACTCGGCGATCTCGGCCATCGCCTGCTTTGGCACCCAGTGATACGCGTGCTGGATCATGTGCAGCGCGGGGAGCAACGCAGCGTGGGTGGTCTCGAAGCGGGGGAGGTAGCGCTCGGTCAGCTCGGTACGCATCGCCTCGGTGAGGTAGGGCTCATCGCGGCGGTCGATCTGGGTGGTGGCGCTCGGCTTGGTGATCCAGGCCATGGGGGCTCCCGTCGGGCGGTTCAGGTCTGAGCGGGCATGGTAGGGGATCAGTCGATCGGTGGGTTCCGCGCCTCCTCGGGCGTGCGGCCCCCGACGCGGGTCGGATTGATGTGGAGCTTGCCCCAGGAGCCATCGGTGTAAATCTCGGCCTCGGTGAGGCCCGGACTGAGGACGAGCCGCGCGGCTTGGCCGTAGGGGTCCGTCTGCGGGCGGACCTCGAGGCGGATGGTGTCCACGAACGCGGCGTCTGCGGGGCCGAGCGTGCCGTACTCGCCTGGGCGGATGCTTGTGCCTTCGACCGTGTTGGGTCCGATCTCGTTGGTGACGAGCTCGGCACGGACGGTCTGCTCGGTCTTATTGAGCAGCTCGACCGTGTAGGTGCGGGCGCAGCCGGGGAACGCGCCAATGAGCAGGGAGAACAGGAGAGCAGCGAGTGCGGGCGATTTCACGATCAGAGCGTACGCGTCGTCGCGATCACCAGTCGCTGAAGCCCACCTCATACTGGTGGGCCTCGGTGACCCCGTGTTCGGCCATCACCGAGGCGTTCATCGCGAAGAAGAGCTCGCAGTGGCCGTTCATGTAGGACCAGAGCGGTTCGAGGCCGACCTCGGCCCGCAGTGCATCAACTTCGGCGGGCCGTTCGAGTGGCCTGGGTGAGACCTTGCCTGTCTCGATGTCGTGCTGGACCTGGGTGCCGTAGAGCTGCGGGCGGTCCGTGTTCACGCGGACACGGTCGGTCAGGTAGGCGAGTTGCTTGCCGTCGGCGTTGCCCTGCTGGTGGGCGATGGTCATCGCCGTCGCGACCGTGTCCTGGAACTCCGGATCGTGGTCGGCGTGCTGGACGATGAGCCAGAAGGCGTGTGAGGCTTGCTCGCCGACGAGGTCATGCCCGGGGAAACCGATTGCGTCGAAGATCTCTTGGCATCGGTCGGCGCGAGCGACCTGGAGGCGGGCTTTCTCGTCGTAGAAGCCGGGGTCGCGGATCGCGGGGTCTTGCTGGATCACCATCTGTTCGTAGCGCTGGTCGTCGGCTTTGAGGGCGAGGAGTTCATCGCGGAGCGCGGCGGTTTGGGTTTGGGACAATGGTGCCGTCGCCCAGGTTGTTTGATCGGCCGGCTCGGAACCTGAGCAGCCCACCATCATGGCCAGAACAACTACCGCAAGCGAGCGTCTCATATCCAGTCCTCCTCTGTGTACCGCAAGGATGCGCGTGTACATGGGCCCCGTCCGGGGGTCGGGCAGGATTGGTCGTAAGCCAAAGGGAGCCACCTGGTGTAGGCCAGTGGTGGCTCGGGGAGATGCAGGGGTCAGCGGTCCAGCTCAGCCGCCACGATGTTCAACGATCCCAGGATCGCGACGATGTCGCTGAGCATGTGGCCCTCGAGCATCGGCGCCATCAGCTGGTAGTTAATGAAGCTGGGCGGGCGGGTGCGGGCGCGGAAGGCCCGGGCGTTGCCGTCGCTGACGACGTAGTAGCCCAGCTCGCCGTTGGCGGTCTCGTGGGCGCCGTAGGTCTCGGCGACCGGCGGCTCCCAGCCTCGGTTGGTCATGATCAGCTCGAAGTGCTGGATGAGGCCTTCGATCGAGCCGTACACGTTGCTCTTGCCGGGCTTGATGACCTTGGAGTCATCGAAGACGTTCATCGGGCCGCCCGGGATGTTGTCGATCAGCTGCTCGATGATCTTCGAGCTCTGGTTGATCTCTTCGATGCGGCACAGGAACCGTTCATACACATCGCCGGTGGTGCCGAGGGGCACGCTGAACTTGACCGCCTCGGCGCCGTCCCCGTCCCAGTTGTCCTGGAAGCAGAGGTAGGGCTCGTCCTTGCGGAGGTCACGCTTGACGCCGCACGCGCGGGCGAGCGGCCCGGAGAGCGACCACTTGATCGCGTCTTCTGCGCTGAGCGGGCTGATGCCCTGGGTGCGATCGATGAAGATGCGGTTGCGCTCGACAAGGCCGGTGAGGTCCTTGAGGCTCGGGGCGAGGTCGTCCCAGAGCAGGCTCTTGACCATGCGCTTGAACATCTCTTCGTCGGGCAGGTCTTGGCTTGTTCCACCAACGCGGGTGTAGTCGGGGTGGAAGCGCTGGCCGCTGATGAAGTCGCAGATGTCGTAGATCTTCTCGCGAGGGTTGAACCCGTAGAGGAAGCCCGTGAGGGCGCCGAGGTCGAGTGCAGCGGCCGCGACGTTGAGCAGGTGGTCCTGGATGCGGCCCAGCTCTGCCATGATCGTGCGGACGACCTTGCACCGCGGGGTGATGTCGATGCCGAAGAGCTGCTCGATCGAATGGTGCCAGCAGATGTCGTTGCTGATCGGTGACAGGTAGTTCATCCGGCTGACGATGGCGACGTACTGGTTGTAGTCCAGGTGCTCGCCCAGCTTCTCGAAGCCCGAGTGCAGGTAGCCGATGTGCGGCGTGCAGCGGGCGACGCGCTCACCGTCGAGTTCCAACACGAGGCGGAGGGTGGTGTGGGTCGCCGGGTGCTGAGGGCCGAAGTTGAGGACCCAGCGGTCGCCGGTGTCCACGTGCTCGGAGAGGTAGCGGGCGTTGTCGGCGTCGACGCCGAGTCCCTCGTCGGGGCGGATGGTCAGGGGCACGGGTCAGCCTCCGGATAGCCGCGGGAAGCCGCGGGAGATACATCGTAGGGCAACTTCGGGCAGGATCGTCAGCTGTCCTTCCAGGTGTTCCAGCGGAGTTTTTCGGGGTCGCGGCCGCCGTTGGCGTAGTAAACCGCCATCCTGATGACATATAGGTAGTTCTTGCTGGTGGCGTGGTGTTCGGCGGCGTTGGCACTCGCCAACTCCTCGAAGAGCTTTGTCGGATCGCGACCCTTGAGTTCGGCCACCGTAGTGATGCCGATTCTCGCGAAGTCCTCCCGGAATGTTGCCCCGATCCCAGGGATCGTGGTGAGGTCGCTTGCCATTGTGGATCCTTCTCAAAGCTGGGCCCGTAGGCTCGGGGGATGCCGGACTTCGTGATCCGCCAGCCTCATTCCTCGGTGTGGGCTTCGATAGGCAGGCCCTGGGGGATGCTCCGAGTGCTGGTGGCCAATCGGGCCCTGATCTGGCGGATGGGCAGCCGCGACGCGATGGCCCCCTACCGAGGCGCTGGGTTGGGCACGCTGTGGGCTGTGGTTCAGCCACTGCTGACGCTGGGGGTCTACACCTTCGTGTTCAGTGTGATCTTCCCGAGCAGGTGGGGGCAACTTGGGGACGCGGGGGACTCGGGCGGGTTCGCGCTGCACTTCTTCGCGGGCTATGTGCTGTTCTCGTTCTTCGGGCGCGTGGTCGAGGGCTCACCTTGGTCTGTCGCCGCGCGGCCCGAACTGGTGAAGCGTGTGGTCTTCCCCGTTGAGGTGTTGCCGGTAGTTAGTTTGGCGTCTCCGCTGGTATTCGTGGTCATCGGGGTGGTGCTCGTTGGGATCGGGCAGATTGCGATCGCTGGGACATTCAGCGTGACGTTGCCGTTGGTTGTGCTTGTGCTTGTGCCTTTGGCCATGATGGCGCTCGGATGCGCGTGGGTGCTTGCGGCGGTTGGGGTCTACATCCGCGACGTTCGGCATATCGCGGCGGTTGCTGTTCAGCTGCTGTTTTTCCTGACGCCCATCTTCTACCCGCTGAGCGCTGTGCCAGAGCGTTTCCGGTGGGCGATCGGGTGGAACCCACTCACCGGTGCGGTCGAGAACGGGCGGCGGGTGTTGTTGCATTCGGAGCTGCCGGAATGGTGGACGCTCGGCTTGAGCTATGTGCTCGGCGCTGTGGCGATGGCCGCGGGGTACGCGGTGTTCGGGGCGTGTCGGCGGGGGTTTGCCGATGCGCTCTGATCTGGCGATCAGCGCCGATGGTCTCGGCAAGCGGTACGAGCTTGAGACCACGCCGCGCCAGCGGCTGCTCAGGCTCGCGGGCTTCGGGCGGTCTCGAGGGTTCTGGGCGCTGCGCAATGTGAACTTCGAGCTGCAGCGCGGTGCCTCGCTCGGCGTGATCGGCGGGAACGGCAGCGGCAAGAGCACGCTGCTTCAAATGATCGCTGGTACCCTCATGCCCTCCGAGGGAGAAGCGAGGGTTCGAGGGCGGGTTGCC
This sequence comes from Planctomycetota bacterium, assembly GCA_039186605.1. Classification (GTDB taxonomy): domain Bacteria; phylum Planctomycetota; class Phycisphaerae; order Phycisphaerales; family UBA1924; genus JBCCZZ01. The sequence continues at coordinate 9,849 of JBCCZZ010000014.1, forward strand.
GCGTTGTTGGAACTCGGCAGCGGGTTCAACGACGACTTCACGGGCAAGGAGAACGCGAGTTTCGGTTGCGCGTTGCTCGGCATGGACAAAGCGGAGATCCGCCGGCGCATTCCCGAGATCATCGATTTCTCGGGTGTCAGCGAGTTCATCGACCGGCCGGTCCGGGAGTACTCAAGCGGCATGCGCGCGCGGCTTGCCTTCGCGGTCGCATCAAGCGTCGAGCCTGATGTGCTGATTCTCGATGAGGTGCTGAGTGTTGGCGACCTCGCGTTCCAGCAGCGGTGTGTCGGCCGGATTCGGGGACTTCTGAGCCGCGGCGCGACGGTGCTATACGTGTCGCACGCGATGGACTCCGTCAAGGGCTTGTGCGATGCAGGTCTCTACCTTGTCGGTGGTCAGCAGCGTTACTTTGGCTCAGCATCCAGCGCGGTGGATCGGTTTATTGCCGATGTCAGGCTCGGGATCAACGTCGAAGCGACCGGTATAGCGTCCGATGGCTCGGCGCAGCGGTACGGGACCGGCGCCGCGGTGATTGAACAGATCCGGCTACTTGACATGGAGGGACTTCCGGTCGAACACGCACGGCTCAATGAGTCCGTAATCTTCGAGGTCACGTTCGCTGCGCACGAGAGCATCCGCCACGCGGATGTAGCGTTTGTTGTTCGCAACGGCGCGGGCGTCGATGTCTTCGGAACCTCCGCGGCGGACGAGCATTCGCGCGTGGGGCCCATGGCGCCCGGCGATCGACGCAGGATTCGGTTCGTGTTCTCCTGCGGTCTGCGTCCGGGCGGATACGGCTTCTCGGTGACTCTGACCGACCTCCCCGTAGATCCGGCGGGTTCGGGTGTAACCCTTGATCATCGCGGTGCAGCGCTGTCATTCAGCGTGATCGAGGATCCCGATCGGCCTGTGCGCTTTGTGACGCATGTGCCGGTTGCCGTCGAACATGTTGGTGTCGGCGAGGGCGCCCAGGTTCGCTGACTCGCGCACGCGGATGTATCTCTGAGATCGTTCGGTCCTCGGGCTTGAACACGCGGCTGATGTTTTGGAGATCAGTGTCGGAGGGCGGCCCAACCGGCCGCGCACGCCGACACCATGAAGACTCGTTTGACAACAGCGTGGTGCATGGGCGTTGGGCTGCTTCTGTGCGCTGGGGATTCAGCGGAAGCGGGCCTTGTTGAACACGTCGGTCCGCCGCCTGAGGGGTCGTTTTTCCTTGACCTCGCGGCGTTTGGTCCCCGGTTCGGCGTGCGTGCCGATGTGCGCGGGTCAGAAGGCCTGTTGGTTGGCTATGTAGGAGGGGTCTCCGGGCCGACGGGCACAGACGAGACGGTCTTCGGCGACCTTCCCCAGCTCTCGGGCTGGAGGCTCCAGGAGAATTACACCGAGCTGTGGTTCATCGGCGCCGAGCTGCGCTCGTTCGGGCTCACGTACGAAGACATCGGTGGGGGCGGGGTGTCGGTGGTCATCGACGGAGTTGAAGCAGCCCATCTGAGCGGAGATGGCTCGGTCACGTTCGAGACCGATCAGGGTTCTCCGTTTCATCTGATCGAGTTTATCTGGGTGGACGGCGTGGTTGGCCGCGCGATGTTCGATGGGTTCTGGGTCAGCACGGCGGCGTTGACCGCGGTGCCTGCTCCAGGAGTTGCGCTGAGTGTTCTTGGGGGTGCCTTCGTCGCCACGCGCCGGCGACGCGAAGCGAGCAGTACCGTGGGGGAAGCAGTCAGGAGTTGCCTGTGAAGCGTGTGATTCTGTGCGTGGGGTGTCTTCTGTTGGTTGCCGATACAGGCGAAGCGGTGGCAGGGGTTGTGCTCGGAGACGAGACACCCGTGGACCATCCCATGATCGGGTTCGAGTCGTTCGCGGAGGGAGACGGCGTCGCGTCGCTTGATTTCGGTCTGCTTGCAGGCACGGTGACGGGGCAGAGCCAGCGGATGAGCTCAATCATTGAGGGCACGGACGGCGATGGCGCGATCGCCGGCGAGGGTGAGCGATTCTGGAAGCTCATGGGTGGAACCACGACGATCGACTTCGGAGGGGTTCAACTCGACGGCTTCGGTTTTACCTACAGCGACCTCGAATGGACTACGTTGAGTGTGCGCGTCGACGGCGTAGAGGTTGCTGCTCTAAGCGGGTCGAACCCGAACCGAACCGACACGTTCGCCTACCTAGCAGAGAACGGTGAGTCGTTCGGTGAGGTCTCGTTCACCTGGATCGGTAACCAGGGCGATGGGGTCGGTTTCGACGCGTTGTGGGTGTCTCCGCATTCGGTTCCGGTCCCGGCGGTAGGCCTGTTGCCGCTGGCGATGTTCGCGCGGCGTCGGCGTCAGCCCCGGTAGCGATCAACGGCTTCCGCGATGAGACGAGCACCGAAACCGGTGGGACCCGGATCGAACGGGCCTCGTGCTTTGTCGGTCGCGTGGGTGCCCGCGATGTCGATGTGGCACCAAGGGATGCCGTCCTCGATGAAATAGCTGAGGAACGCGGCGCCCTGGATCGGGTGAGCCTCGCGAACCGGAGCGCTGTTCACGATATCGGCGATGGGCGATCGCATCATCTCGCGGTAGTAGCTGTCGTGTGGGAGGTGCCACACGCGTTCGCCGGTCGCGGCGCCGGCCTCTTCGACCGCGCTGCGGAGCTTGTCGTCGTCGCACCACATGCCAGCAAAGGCGCCGCCGAGGGCGACAACGACGCCGCCCGTCAGGGTGGCGGCATCGATGATTGCGGCCGGGTTCTCCTTCTTGCAGGCCCAGCACATCGCGTCGGCGAGCACGAGGCGGCCCTCGGCGTCGGTGTTGGTGACCTCGACGGTGACGCCGTTGGCGAACTCGATGACGTCATCGGGGCGGTATGCCTCATCGCTGATGGAGTTCTCGGCGACCGAGAGCAACGCGACGACGCGCTTGCGGGGTTTGATGACGTTGGCGATCGCGTGCATGGCGCCGAGGACGCCGTAGCCACCGTCGCCGTCGCGCTTCATCCCCTTCATGCTGCCACCGACCTTGATCGACAGACCGCCCGAGTCGTAGGTCATGGTCTTGCCGATGAGCACGATGGGCTTTGAGGTCTTCGCGCCGGTGGGGGCGTACTCGAGCCGGATGAGCCTCGGCTCGTTCTCGCTGGCCTTGCCGACGTTGATCAGGCCCTGGAGCCCCTGGGCCTCGAGCTGGCTGCCCTTCACCACGGTGCACTTGAGCTTGCACGCGCGGGCGAGCTTCTTGGCTTCCGCCTCGATGCGCTCGGTCGTGCCGATGTTGGGCGGGAGCTGGCTCAGTGTGCGCGCAAAGTTGCAGGCTTCGGCAAGGTCGAGGCCCCGTGCGAGCCCGTTCTGGAAAGGCTTGCTGTCGGAACGGAGGGTGATCTTGGGGCGTTTCGGATCGGTGGTCGCTGTGCCGCGGAGTTCGTCGTAGTTCCAGCCAATGAGACCGAAAGCTTCGCCAGCGGCGGTCCCCGCGCCGGTGGTGTCGAGCTTGAGGGCCTTGATCGGTCCTTCGAGTTCGAAGCCGATGGTTGAGGCTTTCGAAGAGCCGCAGGCGCGGGCGGCAGACGCCATCGCGTTACGAAGGGTACCGAGGCCGGCAGTCTTCTTGTCACCCAGCCCGACGACCAGGAGACGCTCGGAGAGACCTTCAACGAACACGTGTGCGACCTGGCCCACGGCGCCGCTGAACTCCGGGCGTTTGCACGCGGCGACCGCTGCGCCGCCCGGGTCGACCTCACCGATCGCCTCGCGTGTGACCTTGTCGAGCGGGGCGTCAAGGAAGCGGGCGATGACGATGGTCTTCGGGGGGGTGCGGCCCCCGGTCTTGATCGAGCTGAACATGGGAGCGGCTGCCCTCTTCCCGCGGTGGTGCGGAGAGGCAGACTAGCTCGTTCGAACAAGGCCCGCAGGCCCTAGGCCGCGGCGTTCGCGTCGGGCGTGTTCGGATCCTGGTCCTCTTCATCCTCAACATCACACGCGATGAACTCGACCATCCACTCGAGCACATCGGTGACGGTGACGATCCCGATGCATCGCCCGCGAACCGGCTCGGTGGGCTCCGCGGCTTCCTGGTGGTCGGGGGCGAGTTGGAGGATCGGGAGGCAGCTGACGTGGTGCTCAGCGAGGTAGCGCGCGGCCTTGCGCAGGCTGGTCGTCGGGCGAGCCCAGATCAGATCACGGCTCATGACCTGATGGACCTTCTTGCGGAGGCTCGCCGTGTCGGCGCTGCGCTCGGCCATCTTGCCGATGAACGGGCTCAGGTTCTTGAGCAGGTCGCGGTCGGAGATCACCCCCACAACTCGGCCCTGCTCGGTCACGACCAGATGCTGGAACTTCTTGGTGTCGAAGATGTCGCGCACCCAGGCGAGGTCGTCGTCCATGGTGACGGTGACCACATCGCGGGTCATGATGTCGGAGACGGAGTGGGGCATCTCCTCGCTTATCGGCACGCGGGGCCCCGCGATAGAGTTCGCTTCATGCCTAGCACACCGGATAACACCAGGTCGGCCCAAGCCAATACCCAGCCCGGTGGCCCCGAGGCCCTGGAGGCCCCCTGGAGGCTCGAATATCTCATCCAGGCGGGTGAAGCCGAGAAAGCGGGCGGGGCAGCACCCGGGGCGAGCAAGCCCGGCGGGTCGTTCTTGGAGCACTATTGGCAGACGCCCGAACTGGACGTCGAGCATCACGTGCTTGTTCGAACCGGCTCTGGCATGGTCTTGCTGAACGCGTATCCATATTCAAACGGTCACTTGCTGTGCGCGCTGGGCGAGCCCAGACCCAGGCTATTGGACTACAACTCCGGGCAACGCGCGGCGTTGTGGGAGCTGGTGGAGCTCGGGACCGAGCTGTGCGAGAGGACGCTCGAGTGCCAGGGTGTGAACATCGGCGTCAATCAGGGGCGCGCGGCCGGGGCGGGAGTGCCTTCGCACCTGCACGTTCACATCGTGCCGCGGTGGGGCGGGGATACCAACTTCATGACCGTGGTGGGCCAAGTGCGGGTGAGCCCCTCGTCGCTGGAGAAGATGGCCGAGCGGTATCGCGCGGTGCTTGAGCGGGTCAGGGCGTCGCTGTAGACGTCGCAGGATTCGCCGCGATGGCTACTCGATCTCGCCGCTGGTCGTGTAGATGATCTCGATTGCAACGAATGAGATCGACCGGCCGCTGGCAACGTCCTCGGACCACCGCGCCTCGATGTAGTAGTGGTTCGCTTGGTTATCGATCAGGTCATCGACGATGGTCGTATCGGTACGAGTCTGAAGGCCGAGTGTCCCGGAACTGCCTGGGGAGGCCATGACCCGGTAGTTGTTCGGCGGATAGCTCACCCGGATCAACTCTGTTTCAAGGTCGTAGTTCGGCGACCAGTCGTTTGCCCAGAGTGTCACCGACGTCACGCGTGCGCCCTGAGGGAGGTGTACAGGTGCATAGATCCGGACAGCAAAGTCGAGCAAGTCAGGGTTCGGTACGGACAGGAACGTCGTCTGGATGAGCCCATTGTCTGTGGGGAGTCCAGCGAGGTTGTTCTCCAGAGGTTCCGGGATGCTGAAATCTGCGGGCCCAACGATCAACGAGCGGGTCTCTTGCGGCAGCGAGAGCGAGTCGGCCGACAGGTTGCCGGTGATGACCGCGTTGCCCTCGACATCCAGCGTCGCATCGGGGGTTGCATCGCCGATGCCCAGGTCGCCCTCGATGAACACGTTTGGCCCGGTGACGCTGGTGTTGTTCGCGCCCAGGCTGACACCGCCGGTGTCGTTGATGCGTAGCCGGGTCGTGCCATTGGTTTGGACCCGGAGAGCATCGGCGCCGGCGGGTGCGTTGACGTGGAGGCGGTCGGAGGGGGAAGTGGTGCCGATACCTATCGATGTGCCGCTGATGCTCGCGATACCGCCCGTGACGAGTTCGAGGGACTTGGGGTTGAGCTCAAGGAGGAACGCGTTGTCTTTGAGGACGATGCCGCTGCTGGCGGTGTAGTTGCCACCGTCGTCTATGCCATCGGCAAAGCCTGCAGGGACGTTGGTCAGATCGGTCCAGCTCGTACTGCCTGCCGGACCAGTGGGGCCCCGTGGCCCGGGATCGCCCTTGGGGCCCTGGATGCCCTGGTCGCCGGGATCGCCTTCTGGGCCCCGAGGGCCTTGGACCCCCGCTGGGCCTTGTGGGCCGATTGGTCCCTCATTGCCCGAGAGCGCAAAGACTGCGGCGGGTGCGGGGCGGACAGGCTGGCGCGGCGTGAGCACGGTATCCGGTGCGCTCTCGTCCTCGGGTGCGACGGTGATCTCGAGCCAGACTTGGCGGTCCATGCCGAACTCGCTAATCCAGTCGAGCTCGAGGCTGAAACGGCCATCGACGACCTCGGTCGTGATGCTCGCGGACTTGGCGAGCAGTGTGCCGTCTTCGGGTTTGTTGTAGACGCTGATCGTGAATACGTGTGGGCCTTGGGCGGGCTCGCCTTTCCAGGCGAGCTCGCCGCTGTAGTTGATGTACGACTCGATCTGGGCCTGTGCTGATCCCACGAGGGTCAACAGGAGTAAGGCGGCGAACAGGATCGGGGTGTGGCGCATCGGCATACGGGGTCCTCCCACTAAGGAGGAGCACGGCGCGATGGCTCGGGCCCTCAGGGGCCCGCAGAGAAAAACCTGTGGCGAGGACTCAGCCTGCCTGGGCAGCGATGACGCGGCGACGCAGGCCAAGGCGGTAGCCGCCTTCTGGGTCGGGTTCGCAGCGGATGACCTCAGCGTGGGTCATCGGGATCGGCTGGGCGAAGGGGAAGATGTCCACAACCGAACCGATCTCGGCGGGCACCGCGGCGCGGACACCCAGGCCCCCGGGGCAGCTGTCGCGGAGTTCGAGCACCGTGAGCTTGGTGTTGCCCCTCGGACAGGTGATCGTGCCTCGGGCGGTGCCGGCCTCGGGCTGGCGGGCCGTGCGGCGGCGATCCTCGGGCAGGTTGAGGGCATGCCCGGTGAGGTTGGGGCTGATCTTGGGTTCGCGGTCCATGTGGTCCGTCTCCGCGCCGGTCCACCCCGGAAATGGTGCGGATTCGGGCGCGAATGAGGTATCGGCGGGCCCGGGGCCCGACTTGCGTCGCCGTATTGGGACCGGGGGGTTCTGACCAGTCAGGGTCGGTCTACGAGCCTCGCGCGGCTCGGAAACGTCCGGCAAGCAGGAACGCGAGTTCGAGGCTCTGCTGGTAGTTGAGCCGCGGATCGCACAGGCTGGCGTAGTTCTGAGTGAGGCTTGCCTCGGTGACGCCGCTCGCGCCACCGATGCACTCTGTGACATCCTCGCCTGTCAGCTCAAAGTGAACACCGCCCAGGATGGTCCCAGCGGCCTCGTGGGCGTCCATCACAGTCTCGAGCTCCACGAGGATGTTGTCGAAGGAGCGGGTTTTGATGCCGGTCGCGGTGGTCTGCCCGTTGCCGTGCATGGGGTCGCTGACCCACAGCACGGGGTGGCCCGAATCCCGCACGGCCTCCAGAATCGGGGGGAGCGCGGTCGCCGCGTTCTTCGCGCCGAGTCGGCTGATGAGGATCATCTTGCCCGGTTCATTGCCGGGGTTGAGTGTCTCTATAAGGCGCACGATCTCAGCGGGGTCGGCGCTCGGGCCGACCTTGACGCCCACGGGGTTCCGTATGCCTCGGAAGAACTCGATGTGCGCACCGGCGAGATCCCGCGTGCGTTCACCAATCCAGGGCAGGTGGGTGGTCAGGTCATAGTGCCCGTCGCGGCGGGGGACGGTGCGGGTCTGAGCAGATTCGTAGTAGAGGTTAAGGCCCTCGTGGCTCGTGAAGAACTCGACGGCGCTCGACTCGTGGACCGCGTTATCGCTGAGTGCTTCCATGAACCTGAGGCCGTCGGCGAGTCGCTCCATCAGGTCGTGGTACTGGGCCTTGCGGTGGTCGGGCAGGTCGGCGTTCTTGACGAATCCCAGTTCCCAGCTCTCAGGATGGTGCAGATCCGCGAAGCCGCCGGTGGCGAGGCTGCGGATGAAGTTGATGGTCATGGCCGCGTGCTGATAGCCCCGAACGAGCATGTGGGGGTCCGGCGTGCGTGCGACCTCGGTGAAATCGGCTCGGTTGATGAGGTCACCGAAGTAGCTGGGGAGCTCAACATCGCCCTTCTTCTCGAGGGGCTTGGAGCGTGGTTTGGCGTACTGGCCGGCAAATCGGCCGACGCGGATGACGGGCTTCTGGCTCCCGTGGATGAGCACGAGCGACATCTGCAGGAGGATCTTGAGCTTGCTGGTGATCTGTTCGGGGCGGCAATCGGCGAGTGTCTCGGCGCAGTCGCCGCCCTGAAGAAGGAACCGTTTGCCCTGTTGGGCCTCGGCGATGAGCGACTTGAGCCGCTCGACTTCCCAGCTTGTCACGAGCGGGGGCACGCTTCGTAGCTTGTCGAGCGCCCGTTTGAGCGCGTGGGGGTGCTCGGGGTGGCGTGCGTAGTCCACATCTTGGGTTACGGGCTTGGACTGCCAGCTCATTGGCGACCATGTGCTGGCGTCGGTCGTGTTGGTCGCGGGGTGCGTCGTCATGGCGCTGGCTCTCGTGCGATGCGGGTGTGTGCGCTTGAAGTAGTGCGCAATCGAAGGACTGTTGAGCAAACTAGAGGGAAAAAGAGCGCAAAAAAATGATCTAGGGGTGTTTCTCGGTCGATGCTCGGCACGCCCGGAAACGTTGCCGTTTGGGAAGTGTCCCGCGGCTCCGGGCGGGATGGCTCCGGCCTGGGTGGCTCGGTGTCATCGAACATGGACCCAGAGGCGGCCCGATGCGCCGCCGGCACGCATCGGAGAAACACCATGCCGACCACCCGTCGCACCACCAGCAGGACCACCAGCCGCTCGACTAAAGCAGGCAGCCGCACTGGCGCTCGGAAATCCACCAGCACCAGCCGCCGTAAGCCGGCCACCAGCGGTCGCAAGACCACTGCCCGGAAGAGCACTACCAGCGCTGGCCGCAAGACCATCGCTCGGAAGACCACGACCAGCGGTCGCAAGACGACTGCTCGCAAGAGCACGACCACCGGTCGTAAGACCACCACCGGCACTCGGAAGACGACCGGCACCAAGACCACCGCTCGCAAGAGCACCGCCCGCACCACCAAGGCGCGGAAGACCACGGGTACGAAGACCACGGCCCGCAAGACCACCACGGCCGGTCGCAAGACGACTGCTCGCAAGAGCCCGGTCCGCACCGCTGCGAAGCGCACCACCACCGGTCGCTCAACGACCGCCCGTAAGACGACCACCGCTGGCCGCAAGACCACCGGCGTTCGCAAGAGCACGCGCACCACCACGGCCCGCAAGACCACTGGCACCCGCACCACCGCGCGGAAGACCGCGACTGCCGGTCGCAAGACCACCGCTCGCAAGAGCCCGACTCGCACCACCGCGAAGCGGACCACCGGTCGCACCACGAGCCGTACCACGACCGCTCGCAAGAGCACCCGTACGACCACCGCGCGGAAGACCACCGGCAGCCGCACCACGGCTCGCAAGGCGACCACCGCTGGTCGCAAGACCACCGCTCGCAAGAGTCCGGTGAAGATCGCCGCGAAGCGCGTCACCCGCGCGGCCGCTACCAAGGCCCGCAAGACCACGCCGAAGACCACCGCCCGCAAGAGCACCCGCACGGTTGCTCGCAAGAACACCCGCGCGGTCGTCGGTCGCGTCGGCAACAAGCCGGCCGCCCGCCGCGGCACCTCGACCCGCCGGGTCGTGCGTCGCGCCGCCTGATCCCGGGCGACTCTTGATCTGATCTGAAGCCCCGTGGCCTCGCGAGAGACCACGGGGCTTTTTGTGTTATTGATGGGCCGGGGCCGCACCCGGCTTCTCGGGGGTGTGCGCTGACGCGTGCTTCCGGATCCCCGTTGCTGCGAGATGGTCGTGCCAGGCCTCGGTGTGGACTTGCCAGAAGTGCTCGAAGCTGTGCGACAGGCTGTAGGGCTTCATGGACTCATATCCTGCGTTGCCCATCGCCTTGCGGCGTTCGTGATCTGTGATCAGCGCCACCGTGTGTTCGGCCCAGAGGTCTGGCCGGTCGGCGGGCAGAACGTAGCCCGTCGTGCCTGCGTCAACGACCTCCTTGGGTCCGCCCTGGTCGGTCACAATGACAGGAATGCCTGACGACTGACTCTCCATGACAACCTGACCAAGCGTGTCGGTCACGCTGGGGAACAGGAACATGTCGCTGGATGCGTAGATGGTGCTCAGCTCCTGACCGCGCTTGAAGCCCAGGAACCGGACGTTCTTGCCGCGGAGCTCTTCTGCCATCTTCTTCTCGTAGGGCCCACCACCGACGACAACCAGTTCGGCGTCCGGTGCGCCGGGCGTGCGCTTCAGTGTCTCGAAGACCTGCTTCCAGACACCGACCAAGAACGGCAAGTTCTTCTCGACACTCACGCGGCCCACATAGAGCACCTTCACGGTGTCACGCGAGAGGCCCACTGTGTCCCAGACCGACATGTCCTTGTGCCGTACGTTGAAGAGCTCGACATCACAGCCCGGCAGGAGTCTGCAGCAGCGGTCACGATCGAGGCCCAGGGCATCGAGGCTGTCGATGTAGTCCTCGCTGCGTGTGAAGATCTTCCAGAACGGGGCGTAGAAGAACTTCATGTATCGCTTGCAGATGTACGTGAGCGCGTGATCCTCGAAGAGGTGCTCGATATATGCCGGGAAGTCGGTGTGGTAGACACCAAGCACGGGGATCTTGAGCATCCGAGCGGCGAGGTAGCCGACGAAGCCCACCGGTCCCGGCGTTGAGATATGCAGCACATCCGGTTGGTGCTCATCGAGGTGGCGCAGCATCCGGGTGATGGGGGGGAGGACCGCTTCGAGGTTCTCGTACTTCGGCATCGAGCCGGCGAAGACCGGTTTGAAGTTGAAGATATTGGGCGCGTCGGGGACCTCAAGTCTGGTGCTGGTGATCACCTGGAGGTCGCGGCCCGAGTCGAGGGCTCGTTCGGCGACGTTCTGGATAAAGCGGCAGACGCCGTTGACGTCCCCCAGGGTGTCGGTGAAGAGGCTGACGCGCATGGGGCGGTCCAGGACGGCGGGCCGGCCGTCTTCGGCGCTGAGCTCGTGCTCGAGGCGTTCCAGGAAGACTCGTTCCTTGTTCTGATGGAACAGACTGAAAATGTACGGCAACTGGGCGAGCTGTGCGGCGCCGTAAGCGGTCAGCGTCTGCGCGAGTGCTCGTCGGTCGCGGCGACGCCAGGCACGCATCGTGGGCTCGCTGAGTGCCTCCGTGACTGCCTCGATCATGTCGTCGATGAACTCGGCCATCGCGCCGTGATCGGCCAGCGGCATGCCCTCGGTGAGCCACAGCTCGGGGTCCAGCTTGCGCTGTAGTTCGGGGTGCCGGTCGAGTGTCGGGCGGAGTGTTTTTCGGATCGCTCGGATCAGGGGGCGCTTTCGCCGGCGAACGGAGACGACGCGTTTGCGGATGACATGGGCCGCGAGCCGGCTCTTCTTCGGTTTCTCTGCGCGGACACCAGCGAACTTGAGGAGCTTGGATGCGACGAGCTTGCCGGTGGGGCTCGACTTCTTGTGCCAGGTTTCGGCGTAGTGGCGGGCACCGACGGCGGTGATCTGGTGTGCGAGCAACGACGCGTGGCCGCCAACCCCTTCGGCGGTCGACTCGCCGTTCATCGCACGGTGCACAAACTGGCCCGCATCAACGATCTTCTCTCCGATGATCTGGGTGTACGTGCGGCCAACATTCAGCAATGCATGGTCATCACTTCCTGCGGTCGCGCCCTTGTCCCAGATCTGGTCGTAGAGAGGATCGAGCTCGTGTTCGCGGCTGAGCCGCTCGGCCTTGCGTTCGTCGAATGCCCCGAGAAACCGCTCGATGGTGTGCTTCGCGCGGCCCTGGTGGGCACCGTTGAGATTCTCGAAGGCTTTAAATAGAAGCGCGGCGCGTTCGACGTGCCAGCGTGTGAGGCGGCCGTTCTGGATGTACAGGGGATGCGCGAGGGCGTGAGCAAGATCACGCTCCTTGATCCATGCAGCGAGCTGGTACACATCGTCGCGGAGATCTTCTTTCTCGATCTCTTCATCCAGCTCGGGAGTCATGCCCCAGATCAGGACGTGGAGCTTGCACCGATCCTCGGGAAAGTGGGTGGTGACTTCTTCACCGGCAATGAACCCCTGGAAGCCTCGCTCGACCAGTTCCATCGCGCCACGCACGGTGTCGTGGTCGGTGATCGTGACGAGATCCATGCCGCGGTTGCGCGCCATGTCGTAGATGGCTTCCGGCTCGGAGTAGCTCTCGGGGCATCCGATGACGCCGGCCGCGGCGACGACGGGCTTGTCGCTCGCCTTTGAATGGACGTGGGCGTCCATCCGGGTGGTGGGCCCGGTGACTGGCTGCTGCTTGGAGGGTTGCGCGGCCATCGGTGGAGCCCGAGGCGCGGCCTCGGGGGCCGGATCATATCTCCGCCGATAACGGGCTCGCGAAGGGCAAAAAAAGTAGCGCCCCGCACCGGTGAGGCATCCGGCGCGGGGCGCTGCAGGGGATGCTTGGGTTCCCTGGGGTGCGCGTAAAGGGTCATCCCCCTGCGGGTCAAACGTGCCAAACACCGGGGCACGGAGCCAGCATTCGTCCCCGAGAAGGGGGTCAAGCCGTGCGGGTTGTGCGGGCGCTGGGGGCACTTGGATGGTTAGAGTGTCTGTTGCGTTGGTTGGTCGGGTCTCGATTGGGGGGCCGGTGTATGGCGGCACATCTCGCGGTGTTCCCGGGCTCATTCGACCCGATCAGCTTCGGGCACATGGACGTGATCCGTCGTGGGCGGGTGCTCTTTGATGAGCTCATCGTCGCGGTTGGTATGAACCCCGGGAAGGACCCGCTGTTTGACATCGGCGAGCGGATCGAGATCGCGGCTTCGCTGGTTGATGATGAGGTCTCGAACGAGCCCGATGGGGCACCGGTCCGTGTGGTCGGTTTCAATGGGCTGACGATGGACTTCGCGAAGCGCCAAGGCGCGGTCGCGTTGCTCCGCGGCATCCGGAATATGAGCGACCTTCAGAGCGAGATCCAGCAGGCGCTGACCAATCGCGAGGTCGGTGGGTTAGAGACCGCGTTTGTTGTTGCTGGCCAGGTCCACGCGTACACATCGAGCAGCCTGATTAAGCAGATCGCGGCGATGAGCGACGACCTGGACAAGGCGCTCGGGCCAGTCGTGCCGCAACTGGTGATCGATCGCATCCGGGCCAAGCGTGCGGCGGGTGATGGCACGCTTGCGACGATCCGGCGCAGGCTTGGCGGGGAGAGCGAGTAGTGGCATCGGTCAAGATCATCAGCATCGGCGCGATGGCGGCGAACCCGGACTGGGGCGAGAAAGAGCCCGTGCGGACCGGGCATGCCACAACGACGCTCATAGAGACCGATTCGAAGCGCATCCTGATTGATCCGGGGTTGCCGTCATCGATCATCGCCGCGCGGCTCAGCGAGCGGGCGGACATGGCGCCGGCTGATATCACGCATGTGTTTTTGACCAGCTTTCACCCGGAAGCACGGCGGGGGATCGAGGCGTTCGATGGCGCCGACTGGCTTATCAGCGAGGCTGAGCGTGAGGCGATCGGTGTGCCGATGGCGCAGTCGTTCAAGCTCGCGGTCGAGCGTGGGCATGAGGAACAGGCCGAGGCGCTCAAGGAAGATATTGCTGTGCTCCAGCGTTTTGAGCCCGCGGAGGATTCGCTCGACGATGGTGTGGACCTGTTCCCGTTGCCGGGTGTGACACCCGGGCTGTGCGGGTTGTTGGTCTCGACGGGTACCTATACGACGTTGGTGTGCGGGGACGCGATCCCCACGGCGTACACGCTCGAAAACGGAACGGTGCATCGCGGGGCGCTCGACATCGAGCAGGCACGCGAAAGCTTCAAAGAAGCGATCGAGATCGCGGATGTGCTTGTGCTGGGGCGCGACAACTTGGTCGTGAACCCGGTGCGGGGGCCGTTCTGATAGCGACAACGGCCCACCCAGGCGATGCCGAGGTGAGCCGCTGCCGTTTCGTGGCCTGTTTTTGCCCGCTATTAGCGGCGGCGACGCACGAGCGGCGCACCGGCAAGGAGCAGGCCCGCGGCGGCCGGGGCCGGGACGCGGGTGAAGGTCACCGTGATGTTCTCGGTGGCGGTGTACCCGGTCGAGCCGAGATCGATGAGGCGGAAGGTCACGTCGTAGCTGAAGACGCTCGCGTCGAAGTCCGGGCTATCGGCGTTGACGGTCCAGAACGGGTGCTCATCGAACGAGCTACCACCCAGCGCGAAGGTGTCGCCGTTGGCCATCGGGCCGCTGAAGAAGGGGTCGTAGACCTCGAAGCCGTCGCCGGTGGTCGAGATCAGCTCGAAGTAGATGTCGGCGTTGGCGCCCATGACGAAGATGTCCTCGTCCGGCTCGGCCTCCTCGAAGTTGGCGAAGCCCGGCTCGTCGCTGACCCAACCGTTGAAGCCCGGGGCGGTGGCCTCGGGGATCGGCTCGACCGATGCGAAGTTGAACTCGACGACGAGCTGGCCGCCTGAGCTCACACCGACACCGAAGTCGGTCGCGAAGTCGGCGAAGGCGGGGGCCGCGAAGGCACTCGCCACGATGGCGGTCGTAATCAAACGCATATCTTCTGCTCTCCTTTGTCTTTCTCTGCCCCTCCGGGCGGTACTGGTCTATTCACCAACGAGCCAGGCACCGAGGAGGGTGCCCAGGTCATCCAGGTCGATAATGCCGTCTGGCGTTCGGAATCCGGGTTGGCCCTCGAGGGTCGCGCCGGCGGTCGTGATGTCTGCATCGGTATTGCCCTCGAGCCAGAGCACGAGGTACACGCCGAGGTCGTCGAGGTCCACGATGCCATCGGGCGTTCGGTAGCCCGGTTGGCCCGGGAGGGTGGCTCCCGTTGTGGTCCAGTCGCTGAAGAGCGGCTGCGGGAGGAAGTCGGCCTCTGCCGCCGCGAAGGCCTCATCGATCTCGGTCTGGGTCGCGTTCATCGAGAACAGCATCCAGAACTCGTTGCTTGAGGCGTTGATCGGGCTCGGGAAAACCATGCGGAGGTGGAGGGCGTAGATGCCATCGACGATCGCGCCGGTGTCGAACGGGTCGAGCGTGAAGATGAAGTGGTTGTGGAACTCGCCGTTGGATGATGTGCCGGCGACGTAGTTTCCCGGGGTGAGCACGTCGGTGTCCGGGCTTACGTTCTCGAGGAACGGACCGAAGCTGATGCCGATCGGCACCGGCGCGATCGTGTCGAAGTTGCCCGAGTCGAACAGGCGTACGGCGCTGAGCACATCGAGCCCGGCGAAGACGCCCGCGGGGAAGATGCCGCTGGGTGAGTCGAAGCCCGGGTCGTTGGTGAGTCCCGCTGAGTTGAAGACCGCGTTGAACAGCTGGAACTCATCGACCATGCTCGGCGAGTTCGGGTTGTAGATTCCCAGCGGGAGGTGATCACCATCGGGGATACCGACGGCGATATCGCCTTCGTGGAAGGCCTGTGCCGATGCGTGGCTTGCGAGGAGGCATGAGGCGAGGATGGCTGTGGTGCGCATCGTGTGGTTCCTGTTCTGGCGGGCAGAATCACCGCGCGATCTGGGGGAGGAGGCGGTTCTTCGTGATGTCCGTGTAGATCTCGCTGAAACGGAGCGTGCCCGCGCTCCCGTCGAAGAAGGCGTAGTTGCTCAGGGCGTCGGTGCTGTCTTCGGTGCCGCCGTGCGCGGCGATCTCGACCTCTTGGGCGGCGGCGTAGTGCTCGGGTCTTGAGCGGAACGGGCCGGAGGCCCAGTTGATCGGGTGCACGTGGTCGCTGAACTCGAATCCGGATGGGGCCACGCTGTCGGGTCCCATGCCGTCGAAGGTCATCATCAGAAAGTGAACCGTCGTGCTCGGGAAAGGGATGTCCTTCGGGGCTCGCGCGGCCCTGATCTCGCCGACACCATCGATCGGAGGGATCGCCGCCAGCTTGGTGGTCGTGAAGTCCGCGAGCCCGTAGCTGGTCCAGCGGGCGAGATCACCCTGGCCGGGGTCGTCGTCGGGGATGTTGTTGGAGAACGCCAGCAGAGCCTTTGCGCGGCTCAGGCCTTCGGAGTCGCCACCATCTTCTATGGCCCACGCGCGGCTGTCGTCGGCGGGGGAGCGCAGGACATCGGTCGCTCCGACGTATGGGGTCAGGGTGATGGGCCAGGCGGCCTTGACGTCCTGTGGCGGCGTGGTGCCGCCGTGCGGGAACGCGGCGTCGATGAACGTGCCGTGGTCCTGGGTGTACAAGGTGTTGCCCAACTCGAGCTGACGGATGTTGCTGAGGCAGGAAAGGGTGGTCGCGGTGCGTCTGGCGGTGCCGAGTGCCGGTAAGAGGACGCCGATGAGGACCGCGATAATCGAAATGACCACCAGCAGTTCGATAAGGGTGAAGCCGGCGCAGAAGCCAAGCCCGGAGGCGTCTCTATATTGAGAACGCATTCTCATTAGGGAGAGCATATCCTTGCCCCTTGCTGTGGCAAGCGCCCGCCTGGGGCTGGAGTAGATTTTCTTTGATGCTGTGCTAACCGCCTATTTTGCAGTGTTTTCCTGTCCGTCAGAGTTGGAGCGAGATGGCTGAGCAGGCGCTTGAGTTGACCGATCTGAGGTATGGCTATCCGGGTGGGCCGCTGGTGATCGAGGTGGCCTCCTACGGGCTCGGGGCCGGTGAGCAGGCTCTGATGGTCGGCTCGAGTGGAAGCGGAAAGAGCACGTTGCTGCAGCTGATCGCTGGGCTTCTCGATGCGGATGCTGGCGCGGTTTTCGTGGGTGGGACCGACCTTGGCTCCCTGCGGGGTGCGTCCCGGGATCGGTGCCGGGGGCGGTCGGTTGGGATGGTCTTCCAGACGCTGAACCTGCTCGTGGGTTTCAGCGCGGTCGAGAACGTGCTTGCGGCGCTGATGTTCGGGCAGAAGCCCGCCGCGGAGCACCGGGCGCGAGCCGAAGGCCTGCTGGGGCGGTTGGGTGTGGAGCGGATCGATGCGCGGGTCGAGTCGCTGAGTGTTGGCCAGCAGCAACGGGTTGCGGTGGCACGGGCCCTGGCGTGCGGGCCTGCGCTCGTGCTGGCCGACGAGCCGACGGCGAGCCTGGATCCGGAGAACGCGGCGGTTGCGGTGGAGCTTCTTAAAGAGGTCTGCCAAGAGGAGGGAGCGTCGCTGCTGATGGTGAGTCACGACCCGGCGATGCGAGAGCGGTTCGGACGCGTGGACGAGCTCGCGTCGATCAATCGGGCGAGTGAGCCAGCCGGTATTGGCGGACAGGTGCAGGCGTGAGCGCACATAAGCTGACGGATTCGCGGATCGTGCTGCGGAGTATGAGCATGCGTGGTCTGAGCACCACGCTGACTGTGCTGAGCGTGGGCATCGCGGTTGCGCTGATGCTGATCCTGCTCGGCTCGCGCGAAGCCGGTCGTCGCGCGTTTGAACGCGGCAGCGGCAACATGCACATGCTGGTCAGCGGGGACTCGAGCCCGCTGACAGGCATCCTTAACAACGTCTACTACGCAAACGCGCCTCGGTCGGCGTTTGTCCTGAGCCGCTTCGATGGGTTCTGGCGGCAGCAGCGGCTGCCCGTTGCGTGGCGCGTTCCCTCGGCGCTGGGCGATAGCTACCGCGGTCTGCGTGTCCTCGCTACGGAGCCCAACTTCTTCACGGACTTCGAGCCCAATCCAGGAGAGCCATGGGAGATCTCCGAAGGGCGGTTCCTCGATCCGGAGGGCGCCGATCCTTTCGAGGTCGTGCTTGGTTCTGAGGCTGCTCGGCTGACGGGGCTGGGGATTGGTGATCGGATCTTCCTGACCCACGGGCCCGGTTCTGGCAAGCTCGAAGCGGCGCCGGCGCTGACACCCGACAGCATCGGCGATCAAACGGATCAAGCAGATCACGATGATGACTATGACCCTACAGCGCCCGTTGAGCCAGGCGGTGTTGGTCATGTCCACGACGACTTCGTGTACACGGTTGTTGGGATCGCGCGGCCAACAGCGAGCATGCACGACCGTGTGTTGTTCTCGACGCTAACGGCGAGTTGGATCTCGCATGGGACCGATGCGCGGCGCGCCCAGATGGGGCCCGATGCCCCGGTCATGACCGAAGAAGAACTAGTCGAGCAACAGAAGGTGGTGACGGGTGTGCTTGTGCGCATCGCGACGCGCGAGGGTCGTGACGCGTCGCCTGCGATTCAGATGGCGTTCAATCGGTTCCGCGGGAATCCGCAGTGGACAGTTGCGCAGCCCGCTTCGGAGATCAGTCGGCTGCTCTCGATCATCGGGAGCGTCGAGGGGGTCTTGCTCGCGATGGCTGTGGTCGTGTTTCTGAGCAGCGGGCTCGGGATCTTGCTCGCTTTATACAACAGCATGGAGCAGCGGAGGCGGCAGGTGGCTGTGCTCCGCGTGCTCGGCGCAAGCCGTGGGCGCGTCTTCAGGTTGGTGCTGATTGAGTCCGCGGTGATCGGGCTGCTCGGCTCGCTGCTTGGGCTGGTCGTTGCGGTGGGGCTCGATGGCGCGGTGACCGGGGTTTTCCGGGAGCGGTATGGGCTCTACCTCGCCATCGATGTGGTGGGTTCCGGCGCGGCCCTTGTCTGCGTTGGGGCGGTGGTATTGGCGATAGCTGCCGGGATGCTGCCCGCGGCGGTCGCCTATCGGTCGAGCGTTGCTCGTGGTCTGCGGCCTCTCGGCTGATCGAGCCGGGCCCGGTGAGCGGGGGGTTGTTTGGCCACCTGCCTGGGTGGTATATTGCGAGGCGTGGGGCCCTTGCTGACGGGTGCGTCGGCTGGAGGGCGCAATGGCACCAATGCCTTGCAATATCGGTTCGCGAGCCGCGGGCCTTAGCGTGGTTTGTTCGCCGTCAATCAATCGTTCGCGTTTTGCACGTGGGTTCTCGATGATCGAGCTCCTCGTCGCGATGGGGATCATCGGGATCCTTGTCGCGATCATTTTGCCCACGCTTGGGAACGTGCGTAAGGAGGCGATCGAGCAGAAGGGTCTCGTGCATCTCAAGACGACCCATGAGATGTTCACGATGTACACGATCGATTTCAAGGAGTACTGGCCGTACTTCACGGATCCGCGTGACGGTGCACGAGTCGAAGTCGGGAACGCGCGTGCGACCCGCCTCAGTCAGTACTTCGACGCCTCGGTGACCTGGCCATTGGCGCTCGCGGATATGTACTACTCGGGCGAGACCTATCACGAAACGACATACTGGCCGGACTCGCGCAGGCTCTCGTTGGTCTATTCGCCGTCGTTCCTTGCGAGCCCGGAGTACTGGCGAGAGGACATGCGCGAGGGCCGGCATCAGTGGGTTCCGACTCGGTTCGGGCAGGTCCGGTATCCGGACGACAAGGGCCTGATCACGTTCCTCGATCGCCAGACCGCGCCCGGGACAGCGGATGTTCCGAGCAAGGAGGTCGAGTTCGTCACCGCATTCGTCGATGGACATGTGGGCCGCTTTGAGGAGTTGGAGCTCCATGAGCCCCATCCGGAGGGCGAGGGCCCTCGCGAGATGGATGGTGTGCGGATCTCGACCGGCTTCCCGGTGCTCCACACGGTCGGGGGCTTACTGGGCCGTGACCTTCGGCATGAGGCGCTGGCTTCAGCGGTCCGGGGGGCGGCCTCCGAGAACCAGTAGGCGACGGGCCCATATGATCTCTCTGAGTAGCCTTCGGAGGATTGCGGATCATGTTCACCAGCATGCTGGCATTGACTGCCGCGGCGATCACCGCTGGGGCCGTTGATGATCAGGCGTACACCGAGAGTTCGATCGAAACGCTGCCTGACGGCGTGATCGTGATCGACGATCTGCATCGGGTGACCGGGAGCGGCACGGAGGAAGATCCGTACGTCACGGACTGGCAGCTCCTGATGAGCGCAAGCAGGGTCTATAAGCCCAAAGACGACAAGCTTGAGCTGCCGGGCTGGGTGAAGCTGTTCGAGGGCAAGCGAGTGAAGGTTCAGGGGTTTCTCGCGGCGCCGCTGTTCGGGGGCGAGACCGATGAGATCCTGAGCATGTTGAACCAGTGGGACGGATGCTGCATCGGTGTGCCGCCCACGCCCTATGACGCGATTGAGGTCAAGCTGAGCGAGCCGGTTCCCGTATTTGGGCTGCATGCCTCGCCGACGGGGACCGTGGTTGGCGTGTTCCGCACGGACCCGTACGTTGTCAACGACTGGCTCGTCGGGCTCTACCTGATGGAAGACGCGGTCGTGGACGTCGAGGGCTTCTGACGAGGATCAGCTAGTCCCGGCGGCCTGCGGCTGGTGCTCATCTTCGTCGGTGCAGCCAGCGTCTTCGTTGGGCTTGAGTTCGTCGTGCGCTGGGTCGTTGCGAAGCTCATGCGAGCTGGGGTCGTAGCAACCCGCGAGGTCGTCGCGGGTATGCCCGCTCCACTTCTCGACCCCGATGAAGTACGCCGCACGACCGATGAGGTGGCTCGCGATCGGGGCGGTCATAAATGTAAAGAGGATGATGACCAACGCGAGCATGGTGTAGCTCAGCTGGTTGTAGTAGACGGCGACCGAAAGCACCATGAGCGCAACGCCCAGGGTGCCGGCCTTCGCGGCGGCCTGCATCCGGGTGTAGAGATCGGGCATCCGCAGGATGCCAAAGGCACTGACGAGTGTGAAGAACATCCCCAGGCTGGCGACGACCATTGCTGCCCACAGGCGTGGCTCGCCGGGGATCGATGCGATGGCTTCGGGATTTGTCGCGACGGTGGCGATCATGACTCGGTCCTCCGCTCAAGGTAGAGGCTGAAGGCTGTCGTGCCAAGGAACATGATCAGGGCGATCACCAGAGCGATAGCGAGCAGGATGGGTTGACCGGTCGCGATCGCGGTCAGAGCGATCGTCACGGCGCAGAGGTTGCCCATCACGTCGAGCGCGACGATCCGGTCCGGGACGCTCGGGCCCCGAGCGACACGGATGAAGGTCAGTGCGAGGGAGACCGCGAGTATCGCGTAGAAGATCCACATCGCGATATCGAGCCCGGGCACATCGAGGGCCGCTGGGATGGAGGCGGGCGCCACGGCGTCGGCGGTATTCGACTCGGCGGCCTGCGCGATCGACGCGATGGATAGGGCGAAGAGGGTGGTCAAGCGGCGCATCGGGTGACCTCCGTGATGCGGCGCTCGAAGCCCTCCTTGATCGCCTTGATCTCGGCGTCGGGGTCTTCGGCGTGCATGAAGTGCACGAACAGGCTCTTGCGGTCTTTGCTGATGTCCAGACTCAGTGTGCCGGGCGTGAGCGTGATCATGTTTGCGAGGGCAGTGAGCTCAAGGTCGCTCAAGCCTGGTTCGAGTGGGATCCGGATAATCGCGGGTCGCAGGTGCTTGATTGGTCCGAGCACCAATATGACCATCTTCACGTTGGCGACGATCAGCTCCTTGATGAAGAAAAGGCCAAGGCGGACGGTCCACTTGGCCTGTGTGAAGTAGCTGCCCTTGCGTGCGCTCGGCACGCCCATGTAGAGCACGAAGAAGCCCAGGATGAACCCCGAGAGGAAGTTCATCATCGTGAAGGGGCCGATGGTGCTGGCCCACAGCAGCGCGAGCAGGATGTTCGCGAGGAAGAGGATCACTCGTGGCCTCCCTCGTAGCTCGTCTCCTGGACGCCGGCGATGATGATCGCGCGGCCTTCTTCATCCAGGTTCAGGTTCGGCATGAATCGAGCCGCTCTGACCGGGTCGGCGAGCTCGGGTGGTGGCGCGTTGTTCGGACCCAGTACCGCGGTGACGTAGTCTTGGCCGGTGATGAGTTCAGAGGCCGCGTGCTCGGCGAGCCTGAAAGCGGGGCCCGAGCCGAGGCCAATCGCGACGGTGATTGTTGCGAGGAAGGCGACAGCGCCGTACTGGAATCCGATGTGCCCGCGCGGTGATTCCTCGGGCTCGGCAGGTTCCGGGTCCGGCGCGAGCGGGTCACCCTCTGGCTGGGGCTTCCAGAACGCCTCGGCCCAGATCTTGGTCATGCTGAAGAGCGTGAGCACGCTGACAAGCAGAGCGACAAAGACGATGCCGAAGGTCCCGGCCTGCACGCCGCCCACGATCAGCACGAGCTTCGACCAGAAGCCCGAGAGGATCGGGATGCCGGCAAGGCTCATTGCGGGGATCATGAAGAGCAAGGCGAGGTAGGGGTTGGCTTTGTAGAGACCGCCGATCTTTTTGAGGTTTCCCGAGCCCTTAATCCGCTCGACGATGCCGGCGACCAGGAACAGGTTGGCTTTCACGATGATGTGGTGGAGGATGTAGAACACGGTGCCGGCGAGGCTCAGGGCGCCAGCGGCCATCAGAGCCTCATGATCGGGGCTGCCGATCGCGAACTCACGTGCCTTCACGAGCGCAGCCCCCGAGACACCCAGGCCCATAAGCATGTACCCGATCTGGCTGACGATGTGGAAGCTCAGGATGCGGCGGATGTCGAACTGAGCCGCGGCGCCGAGAACGCCGGTGACCATGGTGAGTGCCGCGATCACGCTGATCAGGGTCGCGGTGATGAATGTCTCCTGGTCAAAGACCAGCGTGAAGACGCGGACGATCGAGTAAACACCGACCTTTGTGAGCAACCCGGCAAAGACGGCAGAGATGACCGCTGGCGGGGTGTGGTAGCTGGCGGGGAGCCAGAAGAAGAACGGGAATGCGGCGGCCTTGATGCCGAACGCGATAAGAAACAGCATCGCGACGGCGGTGACCATCGGAGCGTTCTGAACGGTCTGAAGCTTGACGGACATGTCGGCGATGTTGAGCGTGCCGACGAGACCGTAGAGCAGGCCGAGGGCCGCGAGGAACAGCACGCTGGAGAGCATGTTGAGGGTGACATATTTGATGCCGCCTTCGAGCTGACCTCGCTCTCCGCCCAGGGCGAGGAGAACGAACGAGCTCATCAGCATGATCTCGAACCAGACATACATGTTAAACAGGTCGCCAGTCAGGAAGGCGCCTGAGCAGGCGCAGATCAGGGCCTGCATCAGCCCGTGGTAGCCGTTGCGCTCGCGGCGGGGATCGATGGACCCGAGGCTGTAGATGACTGCGGCGAACGCGGTCAGGGCGTTGAGCAGCACCATGATGGCGCCGAAGGTGTCGGCGACGAAGGTGATCCCGAACGGGGCGTCCCAGCCTCCGCCCTGCGTGCTCGCGGTTCCCTCGCTGGCAACGTGCCACAGCAGGGCGATCGCGACAACAAGCAGGCTCGAAGCGCTCAAGAGTGACAGTGTGCGCTGCATCGCGACCTGCTTCCAGAAGGTGAAGCAGAGCAGCGAGGTGATGAGCGGGATCAGGATGGGGCTCAGCAGGAGTGCGGTCATGCGGCTTCTCCCGTGGGCTTGGGTTGCGCTTGTGCCTGGTCGGGCAGGTCGGTGCTGGTCATCTGATCGAGGTCATCGGAGCCGATCTCCTCGTACGTCCGGCGTGCGAGGACGATGGCGTAGCTGAGGATCGCGAAGCCGATGACGATCGCGGTCAGGATCAGCGCGGGGGGGAGCGGATCGGTAAACGTCGCGCCGGGGGCACCTTCGAGGGTCTTGGCATCGGCCCCGATGAACGGTGCCTGGCCCCGGACGAGTCCGCCCGAGGTGAAGATCAGCAGGTTCGCGCCGTGGCCAAGCAGGCCGAGCCCGATGATGAGCTTCACGAGGCTCCGGCGTAGCATCATGTAGAGCCCGGTGGCGAAGAGCGTGCCGACAGCGAGTGCGAGCAGGAAGTTCATGCGGAGGTACCCTCCTGCTTGGGCTTCATGTTGGGCACGCTGCGGGGCATCACGCCGACTTCACTCGCCTCTTCGAGACTGAAAATGAAGGTCAGGATGACGCCCACGACGGTCATGTAGACGCCGATGTCAAACGTGGTGATGTTTGAGATTTTCAGCGTGCCCAGGCCCGCAATATCGAATGATGTCCAGATGCCTTTGAGGAAGGCGCCCTCCACGACGAGGCCGAACACGCCCGAGCCGACCGCAAGCAGAAGGCCGATGCCGATGATGTGGAAGAGCTCGAAGCGGACGAGCTTTCGCGCGGGTTGAGTGCCGAAGGCCATGGAGTAGAGGGCGACTGCGGCGGCCGCGACGAGACCTCCGACGAAGCCGCCTCCGGGCTCGTTGTGGCCCTGAAACAGGATCACGAGGCTGAGTAGCAAGAGTGGCGCCATCAGCAGGCGTGCCCCCGTGCGCAGGATGATTGATGGTGAGGGGCCGGTGCGTTTCACGCGGTCGCTCCCGTCTGGCTGTCCCGAGAAAGCGGCTTCTTGTCGTCACGCTTCCGCATGGTGAGCAGCGTGAAGACGCCGACTGCCGCGAGGCCAAGGACGAAGATCTCGCCCAGGGTATCTGTGCCGCGGAAGTCCACGAGGATGACGTTGACGATGTTCTTGCCCTGCGCTTCGAGGTACGCGGTCTGGGCAAACTGGCGACTGATCGGATCGGCGGTCGCCCCCGCGATGCTTGTGACCTGCTCGGAGTTGCTCACCATCACCAGCGAAGTCATGAGCGCACCGAAGGCGATGCTGATCGCGGCGTCAAAGATTCGGCCCGGGCGCCGCTCGAAGTTCTGGAAGCGGGGCAGGCTCGCCAGCACGAGCACGAAGATGATGACCGTGAGTGTCTCGATGGAGAACTGCGTCATCGCGACGTCGGGGGCGCCGAACATGACGAAGACCAGCGCGATCGCGTAGCCCACCACGCCCAGCGTTGCGATCGCGGCAAGGCGGTTGCTGAGCCTCGTCACAATGATCGCAGGGATGATGATGAGCGCCGCAAGGATGACCTCAAGGGCATTGGGCGTCATGAAGACGCCCTCGGCGAATGTGTGCGAGAGGCTGTCGCTCGTGCGCCAGACGGCCCACCAGCCCACCGCGATGACAGCCGCGACAATGGTCTTGATGTAGAGGCTCAACTGCCCGTTCTGGAGCATGCGGGTCTGCCACTTGGCGCCGTCCATGGTCCAGTCAAAGATGCGAAAGTACCACGACTCCGGAGCCAGCTGAGGCTCGAGGTTCGCGATGGGCTGCGTAAAGCGTTTCCAATCGCGGCGCATCTTGTACCAAGCAAAGCCGACACCGATCGCGGCGAGGCTCAGCCAGAGCGCGAGTGAGTCCAGCTTCGACAGGTAGTACCAGAAGAACATCGGTTTGTGGGCGTGTGCCTCGCCGGCATGTGCAGCGGCGTAGGCGGGATCCACATGCTTGACCGAGTCGATGGTGCCGTGGATAAGAGGCTCTGCGAAGAGGCTCGGCGCGACGCCGGCGATCAGAGCGAACGCGCTGAGCACAAGCGGGCCGACCCACATCGCGGGCGGTGCCTCGCGGGGCTCCTTGGGCAGAGGCTCGCGATCAGTGTCGGGCTTCGCGAAGAAGACCCGCCAGCCGATCATGAAGCTGATGAACACGGTCCATGCTGCCGCGGTAAATGTCAAGAACGTGAAGAGGAGCTTGTGGTCGGTCTTGAGGCTCGCGGCGAGCAGGAGTTCTTTGGCAATGAACCCGTTGAAGGGCGGGACGCCCGCCATGCTCAGCGCACCGATGGCAGCGCCAATCGCGGTTAGCGGCATCGCTGTTCGGAGGAGGCCGAGCTGCTCGGCGTTTTTCGTGCCCGTCATGTGGGTGATGGAACCGGCGACGAGGAAGAGCGTGCCCTTGAACAGTGCATGCGCGAAGATGTAGGCCACCGCGGCGGTCGTGCCGTAATCACCGCCGATACCAAGGAACATCACCATGATGCCCAGGCTGCTGACGGTGGAGTAGGCCAGGAGCTTCTTGAGGTACACCTGCCTTGTGGCGAGATAGGCGCCGACGAGCATGGTGACACAGCCGAAGCCGGTCAGGGCCCAGAACCACAGGTCGCTGCCCGCGAGGGTCGGGTTCAGGCGGGCGAGAAGGAATACGCCGGCCTTGACCATGGTCGAGCTATGCAGGTACGCGCTGACTGGGCTGGGTGCCGCCATCGCGTTGGGCAGCCAGAAGTGGAACGGGAACTGAGCGCTCTTGGTGAAGCAGCCCAGCAGGATGCAGAGGACGGCGGGCACATAGAGGGCGTGGGTCGTCGGGTCGATCGCGCCGCTGGTGGTGAGCGCGATGATCTCGCTGATGCGGTTGGTGCCAGCGATTTCGCCCAGCATGATGAGCCCAGCGAGCATGATGAGCCCGCCGATGCCAGTGACGAGCAGCGCTTGAAGTGCGCTCTTGCGGCTGTCGGTCTTGTCGTGGTTGAAGCCGATGAGCAGATAGCTGGTGATGCTCGTGAGTTCCCAGAAGATGAACGTCAGGAGCAGATTGTCCGACAGGACCAGGCCCAGCATCGAGACCATAAAGCCGATCAGGTAGCTGAAGAAGCGTCCTTGGAGCGGCTCCTCTGCAAGGTCGTCCGCGGCGTACAGCAACACCAGCGAGCCGATGCCGGTGATCAGCAACGCGAACAGCAGGCTGAGAGAGTCGAGCCTGAGATCGAGGCCCAGCCCGATCGCGGGGATCCAGTCGGCGCTCGCTTCGATGGCGCCGCCGTGGGTCACCGGGCCCAACTGGCTCGCGAACACCAGGAAGAAGGCGGCCGGGACGATCGCCAGCACGTATCCGGCGATTCGCCCGCCCATCTTGGCGAAGAACGGTGCCGCGATGGCCAACGCGGCGAGCACGATGATGGGGCTCAACAACAACAGCACTGGGCGTGTCTCCGATTTGGAGTAAGCGACCCTGGGGCAGTACCCCGCGCAGGGAACAGCCACTCGACTGTATCGGTGGTTGTTGGGTCCGGGTTTTGTGGAAAACCGGTCCTGGGGGACCGCTGGAGCGGATTACCGCCCTCGATATGTGATACGCCCGCGGCTGAGATCGTACGGATTCATCTCGATGGTGACGGTGTCACCGGGCAGGATGCGGATGTAGTGCTTCCGCATTTTTCCCGATACATAGGCGAGAACCTCGGTCTGCTGCTCGTTGGGTAGACGCACCTTGAACATGGCGTTGGGCAGGGCCTCCACAACGGTGGCCTCGAGTGTGAACTTCTCGTCTTGCTTCGCCATAAGGGGGGTTCGGGTCCTTTGCGTACACGGGATCTGGGTGCCGCGCCGGGTTTCCGGCTCGGGCAGGGACTTTAGGCGGCTCGTGCTCCGGATGATTAGGCGTGCTCTGAGGTCGGCCCCGAGGGCCGTCAGCGGCCTGTGCGGATTCGCTCAGCGGCGTCGTCGTACCAGTTAAGGATGACCTCGGCCCGTTTCGCTGGGGCCTCGCTTGGACCGCGCGTGATCGTGATGTAGCGGTTGTCGGGGAGCAGTTCGCCCCATCCGAAGACCGCGTCTCGGTCGCCGGCGAACTGTGCGACCGGCTCACCGACCTCGGGGCGTGGGCCAGGCGTGACCGGGTGGAGGTCCAACCTGTCGTTGTGGTAGACGAAGAGATACTGCGTTGGATCGGCAGGCTCGTTGATGCTGCCGGCAAGTCGGCTCGGGTCGGCGCGCCATTGTGTCGCTCGGCCTCCGCCGGTGGTGACCGCAACAGGGCGGCCGAGCGACCCGTCGTTGAGGATCGTGCTTACATAGACCTCCCGCTGGCCGGTCTCATCACTGGTGTACGCGAGCATTGTCCCGTCGGGCGAATAGTCGCTCCAGGTGATGTTGGCGTTCCCTTTGAAGGGGTTCCTTTGCACAGGTTCGCCCTCGATGTTCACCTCGAACGCGCGGAAGCCCTCGGGGCGTTCGTTCAGGACAAGCACGCGGCTCCCGTCTGGATGCATTGAGAGCGGCGCGATGAACCCCTCGCTCACAGGTTCGACGATGGTGCGCGGGTCGAAATCCCCGCGGATAGACGCAACCTCGATGCTCGCTTGGCCCTGGACCGAACGCATGTAGACCAGTGTGTCGTTGTCCGGACCAACATAGGCGTAGTTGAGCTGCTCGCCCTGCTCGCTGCGGAGCCGGCGCATGCGGGGCTGGTCCATCTCGGTGCCCCAGATCTCCATACCGCCTTCCCGGTTGGTGACCTGCGTGACCAAGAACGAGCCGTCCGGCGAAAGTGACACCTGCTCGTTGTACGCGTTGGGTCGGACGCCGAGGGGTGTCCTGGTGCCATCGGAAGACATCAAATCGATGCCCCGGTCGCGGCCGGTGCGTCCGCCCGGCAAAAACACAAGTGTTCCGTCGTCCGAAATCGAGAAGGAGGCGTGTTCTCTCTCAACACGGAGCCCGGAGACAAGTTGTACAGCTGGGCCGGTTTCGAGCGTTTCAGGATCGAAGGTGCAGCCGTAGAGCGTCGCGCCCCGCGTGAAGAGAAGCGACCCGTCCGGGGCTGTGGCGGCTTCGGACGTGTTCTCAAGGATGACCCGTGCTGTCGCGGTCTCGGTATCGAGGATGCCGACATCGAGCCCGCCATCATCGCCGGTGCGCATGAGCACGCACAACGCTCGGGTGTCGTCGAAGCGTCGCAGGAGGTTGCGGTAGCGCCCGGGATAGTCGCCGATATCGATCTCGATGGCGTCGCTGATCCGCCCGGTCGCCGCATCGACAAACCTGACGAGATTGCTCCGGCTGTCATCAAAGAGGAACCGGCCCTGGTTGAGCCAGACGTAGTAGAAGAACGAGATCGCGAACGACTCTGGAAGCACCGCGACTGGCGTCGGTGGCTGGCGCAGATCCGTCGGCTGTCGGACCAGTTGATGGTCGGTGCTTCCCTCTGTGGCGGGGACGATGTAAGAGATCCATTCGCTGTCCGGGCTCACGGCGGCGTACCGAAACCTCCTGGATTCCACGGCTTCGATCGCGTTGTGTGAGTCGATCGGTCTTAGGAACACCGATGACACAGGGTTCCTTCCGAGCGATCGGTTGTAGAGCAGCAGGGTCGAGCCGTCGGGAGTGATCTGCGCGGCGTTGGTCTCGCCGTTCGGCTGGCCGGCGACCGAGAGGCGGAGTTCCCTCGGTGGCTCCGCCGCGGGCTTGGCGAGCCACGCTGCGCTTCCTGCCGCGGCCGCGGCGATGAGTGATGCAGTCACGATGAGTTGCGTGGAGGATCGTCTTTGTTGCCCAACAGGCGTCTCGGGCTCATCCATCGCGCCGAGCAGCTCGATGCGAACATCGCCGATGTCGCGGTACCGGAGGTTGCGGTCGCGCTCGAGGCATCGCGAGAGCACGCGGGTGACGCCCGAAGGGGTCTTGTCGATGATCTTTTTGAGATCAAGATCCTTGTGCAGCACCGCGCCGATCGAGTCTGTCGCGGTCTCGCCCACGAATGGGCTCGCGCCCACGAGCATCTCGTAGAGGACGACACCGAAAGACCAGATGTCGGTGCGTTTGTCCACGCGGCGGCCTCGCGCCTGCTCGGGACTCATGTAGGCCGCGGTGCCCAGCACGACACCGGGCGTTGTCTGTTGAGCGGGGGTCGTGATCGTGACATCCTCGGCGGAGCCAGTTGAACTCCGGCCTTCGTCGGAGCGCGCGAGCCCGAAGTCGAGGACCTTGGCCTCGCCGTCGGGCGTGATCATGATGTTCGCGGGCTTTAGATCGCGGTGGATCACACCGGCCTCGTGCGCGGCCTCGACACCCGCGGCGATCTGAGCCGCGAGCTCGATGGCCTCGTCGGTGGCGATGGCGCCTCGATCGAGGCGGTCGGCGAGGCTCTCGCCTTCGACGAGCTCCAAGATCAAGTAGCGGGCACCGCCAGCCTCCTCGACCCCGTGGATCGTGGCCGTGTTCGGGTGGTTGATCTGGGCGAGTGATTTGGCTTCGCGTTCGAAGCGTTCGAGTCGCGCCGGGTCGCTCGCGAGATCCTCTGGGAGCGCCTTGATCGCAACGTCGCGGTCGAGCCGTGAGTCGCGGGCGAGATACACGACACCCATGCCACCGCGGCCGATTTCGCCCTTGATCTCGTATGCGCCGATCAACTGCTGCATGAGGTCTGGAGCTTAGCCGCGTCGCCGATGGGTGCAGCGGAAGTGCTTCCGAGCGGAGCGTTCGGCCTACGAACTCTTCCTGGGGGGCGTGAACCGGCGGACCAGCCCATAAAAGGCGGGGATGAAGATTACACCCACAAGAATGGAGAGCATCATGCCCCCGAATACCGCGGTGCCGATCGATTGACGCGAGTTTGCGCCTGCGCCGGTGGCGACGAGCAACGGGGCGGTACTCAGAACAAACGACAACGCTGTCATGAGGATTGCTCGGAAGCGGAGCCTCGCGGCCGCGAGCGTCGCCTCAAGCAGCGGGGTGCCCTCGCGCCGCTTCTCTTCGGCGACCTCGACGAGCAGGATGGCGTTTTTGCAGACCAGCGCAACGAGCAGTACGAGCCCGATCTGGGTATAGACGTTGTTATCCATTCCACGGAAGAGCGTGGTTGTGAGCGCGCCGAGGATGCCGATTGGAATGGTGGCCATCACTGTGACCGGGACAATCCAGCTTTCGTACTGCGCGGCGAGGAATAGATAGACGAAGACGAGTGCCATCGCGAAGACCACGATGGCGGCGCCCCCGGCTTGTTTCTGCTGGAGAGCAGTGCCCGTCCACTCGTAGCCGAATCCCTCGGGAAGTGACCCATCAGCGATCGTCTCCATGATGTTCAGAGCCTGACCGGTTGACACGCCCGCGGCGCCGGCGCCGTTGATGGATGCCGAGGTGTAGAGGTTGTAGCGATAAACAGTGGTTGGGCCGACGCTCTCGCTAATCGACGCAACGGAATCGAGCGGGAGCGTGTCGCCCTGGCTATCGCGGACTTTCAGTTGCAGCACATCTTCGGGCGACGATCGGAACGCCGGCTCGGCCTGAACGCGGACCTGGTAGACACGGCCGAAGACGTTAAAGTCGTTGACGTAGTACGACCCGAGGTTCCCGGAAAGCGTGGTGTAGACCGTGTCCAGCGGGACGCCAAGGCGTTGGGCCTTGGAGCGGTCGATATCGAGGTAGAGCTGGGGTGTCCTTGCACTGAAGCCCGAGAACGGTGCGACGATTTGGCCGGTCTGCATCGCGCCGGCGATCACGTCGCCGGTGACGTCTTCGAGCACATCGGGGCCGATCCCCGCACGGTCCTGGATCTGGAGCTGGAAACCGCCGGTCGTGCCCATGCCCTGGATGGAAGGCGGCTTGAACGGGAAGACGATCGCTTCTGGGATCTGCTCGAACCTCATCGCGAGACTGCCGAGGATGGCGTCGATCTGCAACTCGGGAGTTGTGCGCTGGGCCCAGTCGTCAAGGATGACGATGCAGGTGCCAGAGTTTGACTCGGCGGCGTTCGAGAGAAGGGAAAGACCGCCGATGGTGACGACGCCGCTGATGCCGGGCGTGTTCTGGATCTCGGTCTCGACCTTGCGGAGCACCTCGTCGGTCCGGGCCACCTTGGCCGCGGGGGGAAGAGCGACATTGACGAAGAAGTACCGCTGGTCTTCTAGCGGGATGAACCCGGTGGGCACGGTTCTGAAAAGGAGAACCGAGCCGATGAGCACTGCGGCAAACGCGAGCGCCGTGAGCATTGGGAGGCGGAGTGCCTTGCCGACGATCCATGCATAGCTTGAGGTGCTCCTGCCGAGCGCTGCGTTGAAGGCTCGGAACGGTGCGATCGGGCGTTTGCCGCCGGACCTTTGGAGCAGGACGCCGCAGAGTGCGGGGCTCAGCGTGAGGGCGTTAATGCTTGAGAGCACGGTAGCGACGGAGAGCGTGATGCCGAACTGTCGGTAGAGCTCGCCCGTTATGCCAGGGAGGACGGAGGTAGGAACAAAGACCGCGAGGAGCACCAGCGTCGTGGCGATTACCGGTCCGGTGATCTCTCTCATCGAGCGGCGCGCCGCTTCCTTGGGATCGAGCCCTTCTTCGTCGATGAGGCGGGTGGTGTTCTCGACGACGACAATCGCGTCATCCACAACGATGCCGATCGCGAGGACGAGGCCAAAGAGCGTGAGCATGTTGAGCCCGTAGCCCAGCGCGAGGAGAACAGCAAGCGTGCCGACGATCGAGACGGGTATCGCGACTCCGGGGATCAGGGTCGTGCGGAAGTTCTGCAGGAATAGGTAGACCGTAAAGAAAACAAGCAGGGTCGCGATAACAAGTGTGATCACGACCTCTCTGATCGAGGCACGGACGAAGTCCGTGAAGTCGTAGAACACCGGTGCTTCGAGGCCTGCCGGAAAGTCCCGAGAGAGCTCTTCGAGTGCTGCGCGCACGCCGCCGGCAACATCGACGGCGTTCGATCCTGGGAGCTGGTAGACGCCAAGGACCGGCGCTTCGCGCCCGTTGAACCGGCCGAAGCTGTCGTAAGACTGGGAGCCAAGCTCGACGCGTCCGATGTCGGAGATCCTGACTGTCTGCATGTCATCGCCGATGGAGACGATGATCCGCTCGAACTCCGCGGCATCCGTCAGTCGCCCGCGCGTCGTAACGGTGAGCTGGAAACCTGATGGATCGGGGGTTGGTCGTTGGCCGATTTTTCCGGCCGCGACCTGGACGTTCTCGGCTCTCAACGCGTTGACGACATCGCCGGTGGTCAGCTCGCGTGAAGCGAGCTTCTCCGGGTCGAGCCAGATGCGCATCGAGTAATCCTGGGCGCCGAATATCGAGACGGATCCCACACCGGGCACGCGTGCGAGGCGATCGACCATGAAGATCCGGGCGTAGTTGCTGAGGTAGAGCTGGTCGAAGCGACCATCGGGCGAGTTGGGCGCGATGACCATCAGCAAGCTGGGCGACTGCTTCGAGGTCGAGACGCCCTGGGAGCGGACCTCCTGCGGAAGCCTTGGCTCGGCGACCGACAGCCGATTCTGGACGCGGACTGCGGCGAGATCCACGTCGGTGCCGAGCTCGAACGTGACGGTCAGTGTGTACGACCCGTCGTCCGAGCTGTTGGAAGACATGTAGAGCATGCCCTCGACACCGTTGACCTGCTGCTCGATTGGAGCGGCGACGGTCTGGGCGACTGTCTGCGCATCGGCGCCCGGATACGACGCGCTGACCTGCACCGTCGGCGGCGTGACCTGGGGGTATTGCTCAACGGGCAGCTGCGTAGTCGAGAGGGCGCCCGCGAGCACCATGACAATCGCGATGACGCCCGCGAAGATCGGGCGGTCGATGAAGATCTTGGAGATCACGGGCTGATCTCGGCAGCTGACGCTTCGCTTGGACCTTCGGTGGGGATCGATGCTGCGAACGGCTTCGGCATGACCGGGGCGCCGGGGCGTGCCTTCTGGAGTCCCCGGACGATGTACCGCTCGGATGGCATGAGCCCGGAGAGCACCACGACTGCGCCGTCGTCCTGCCGCTCGCCGAGCTCTACGGGCCTTCGCTCCACGACATCGCCCTCACCTAGGACCAGGATGTACTTCCCATCGAGGCCGGTGCCGATCGCCTCTTCCCACACGACCACGGCGTCTTCGGTCGTCTCCCAGGGCACGCGAATCCTCGCGAATAGGCCCGGGTAGAGCTTGCCGGACGTGTTTGCAAGCTCGGCGCGAACGGTCAGGGTGCCCGTGTTGGCGTCGAGACTGTTATCGACAAAGTCCACGCGGCCTGCGTGCGGATAGCCCTCCTCGTCGGCGAGCCCGAGCTCGATCGGTGGCGCCTCCTCATCGACACGCCCGGTCTTGCCCATCGAGAGGTATCGGAGCGCGATGGTCTCGCTGACATCGAAGGTGACTCGGAGCGGGTCCATCTGCGTCACCCGGGCCAGCAGGGTGGGTCCGTCCTGTCCGACAAGGTTCCCTGCGTCGATATAGTTTCGGTCCACGCGCCCGCTGATCGGCGAGCGGACCTCGGTGTAAGACAGATCGATCCCGGCGTTCTCGAGGTCACGCTGTGCGACGAGCACGTTGGCGTCGGCTTGGGCTAGGTTGGCGCGTTCCTCGGCGAGTTCAAGGTCGTTGGTCACGCCCTGATCGAAAGCGGATTGAGCGCGGTCGAAACGGGTTTGAGCGATGCCGCGGGCCGCGTTTGCCCGCTCGAGTTCCGCTTCGGCGCGCCGGACGGCGACCTCGTATGGCTCACGCTCGATGATGAAGAGGATCTCACCCTTCTCGATATCACTGCTCTCGCGGAACCGAACCTCTTCGAGGTACCCGGGTACGCGGGCGCGGATCTCGGTGGTCTCCATTGGCTCGAGGTTGCCCGTGTAACGGAAGTACTCGGTGACATCGCGCATCATTGGTTGGGCGACCTCGACGAGCGGCGGCGGGGGTGGTTGTGGGGGTGTTCCGTCTGTGCAGCCAGCGAGGGCGATGGAGAGAACTGCCGCATTGATCATCCGGAACACGGTCACTCGTTTCATCTGGTTGGGCCCCATTCATGACTGAGTGCAGTCGGAGCCTATGTCTCGCGGATGCACAGCTATCTGGAGAGCCACATGAAAGTTCGGGCAGAGTCGAACCCGAGCGTGACGTGGCTACCGCGTCATGGCCGTTCTTCGTCATCCGGCAGCTCGGGTGCTAGCGGTATGGGATTGGAGACGGTGTAAGTTGTCGGGATATACAGCAATGTCAGGTTCAGATCGTTGAAGCCGAGAGCGTTGTTGCCGGTGAACCCCTTCCGCGCCAAGAGATAGATTGTTTCGGGTCCACCATCAGTAGGGAACACGCCGTGGATAGTCACCGGCCGGCGGTAGTCCCCGGTGGGAAGCTCCGGATCGAAGTAGATTGAGAAGTCCTGGGTGAGAGAGTCCAGCTGAGCGTTGTTGGCGGATAGGCCGAACTCATAGATGCTCTGTGACCCTGTGGTATGGAACACATTCCCAACAAACGACGCGAGGGCGATGATCGAGCCGCTGGCTGGCGCCGTGATCGTTGCGCTTTCAATGGCGGCAAAGACTGTCGAGTTGCCAATTGCCAGACCCGCACTCACGCCCGTTTCTGCGAGCCCAGCTTCTTCGCTCGTCTCCCTGCTGCTGATCGAATCGGTCGGCAGCTCTACTGCGAGATCGGGCAGCCCCGCGTTGCCCTCGACGGTCAGTGTGGAAGTTTGCAACCTTCCGTTCGTGGTGATCAGTGTCGAAGCGCCGCTCGACCGGAGCACGGTGAGCGCAAAGACCGCGTCGCGATCGGCTCCGAAGCTCGACTCGCCGGCGGGGTATGCATCGCCCTGCTCGACCCTGAAGTCTGCTCCGCCAGCGAGCCCGCTGCCCGAGTCGATCACGGCGAACTCCATGGTGTATGTCGATCCTGCCTCGAGCTGGATTCCTGGCGTTAGAGCGGCTCCGTCTGACGACGTGCTCGTGCCCTGGCCAAGGAGCGTGCCGGCGTTTGTCGGGCCTTCGTAAACGGTGAGCTCAATGGTGTCGCCTAGGACAAACGACGCATCGATCTCGATGGCAACGAGCTCACCCGGTGTTGGTGCAACGAAGCTCTGCGTGAAGCCCGGGGCTGCGATGGTCGTTTCGTTCGAGCAGCAAACGACGAGCGGGCTAATAAGAGCCGCTTCGCTGCGCAAGACAGTGCTGCCGTCCGGCCTGATCTCGGCGCCCGTGGCCTGCTGCGCCCGCGGCGCCGCCGTGACCTTCTGGCGCGGCGAGAGAGTCTCGAACGGATCGCTTGATCCCGCGGCGCGCACGCTGACTTCAAGCCAAGCATCCTCGCCCAGCACACCGTCTTCCTGGTAGGTGAACTCCGCGGTAAACAGGCCCCCGCTCACGATGACACTGTTCACCTCGGAGGCGGGTTGTGAGCCGATCGACCCGGTGGCGGAGCTGAACACCTGGAATCGAACATCGATCTCGCCGTCGTAAGGCTGACCGTTGAGCTCAAGCCGGCCCTGATAGGTCGTGGTATCGGTCGCGAATGCGATACCAGAGGCGTAAAGAGTGATAGCGACCGCGAAGGCCGCTCTGAGAAGCTGGACTGTCATTCCGAATCCCCTCTGCGAGCGCAGCTGCCCGCATCTTGGGCAGACTAACGCGTGAGGGGAGCCATATCGATGCCGATGTCAATTAGCGCGGCCCGGGGCCCTTTGGGATGGCCTTCCGCTCGATGGCCTCGCGTTCTCGGACGGTGCGGACGCTCTCCTGTCGCTCCATCTCGAGTTCTTCAGCTGTGTACGGACGATAAAGAGCATTGGCATCGTCTGGTGCCGCGGCGGCGCCAAGCCCGAGGTCGGGCCCGAGGGTGGTTGTGACCGTGCCGTAGCTGGTCGGGAAGTACATCAGGGTGAGGCTGAGGTCGTTGAAGGAGAGCGTCGGCGCTGTTGTGCTGTTCTTCTTGCCGAGGAGATAGACCGTCTGCATGCCCGGACTGCTCAAGAAAACTCCGCTCACGGTCGTTGGGATTCGGTATGTCCCGGTTGGGGTGTTCCCAGACAGAACCAGAGAGACATCCTGAGAGCCATCAGTAAACGTGGTAGATGACCTGGAGAGCCCGATGTCGTAGGTGGATGTGTTGCCGTTCACGTGGTTGAGGTTCGGGCTAACAGTCGCGATCGCGACGACGTATCCAGATTCTGGTACTGTGATAGTCCGTGAACTAAGCACAACGGGATCGGTCGTCGCGGTGCTTAGGCTTGGGATACCGCTGCTAACCCCTGCTGACGCAACCCCCGGCTCGGCGAACATTTCAGGCGGACCAATCGAGCTGGATGGGAGGGTGACCGAGCTGTTCCCACCCGCGATCGAGCTCACGACGACATTCCCGAAGATGTCCATCTGGCCCCGCAGGTCGAGCGGGCCGTTCACGTCGAGCAGCCCATCAACCCTCGTGTCATCCAGCCTTGAGAAACCATCCGCGTTGAACCCGCCGTTGCTGACAAATGCCTCCGGGGCGATCGGGCGGAGAAGGATCAGTTGGAAGACGGCATCAAGATCGGCGCCGAAGCTCGACTCGCCGGCTGGGTAGACGTCGCCCTGTTCAACGCGGAAGTTCGCGCCTCCAGCGAGGCCGGTCGCGGTGTCTACGACCTGCATCTGCATCGTGTAAGTCTCGCCCAGCGTGAGCTGGATCGGTGTGTCCAGCTGGACGGCAACTGCAGCGTTGCTGCTCCCGCTCGCGATCGGCACACCAGTCGCGGTCGCTCCCTCGTAGATCTCGAGATTCATCTGATCACCAAGAGCAAACATC
Source organism: Planctomycetota bacterium (assembly GCA_039186605.1). GTDB lineage: Bacteria > Planctomycetota > Phycisphaerae > Phycisphaerales > UBA1924 > JBCCZZ01. Next base: position 46,788 of record JBCCZZ010000014.1, read on the forward strand.
GCTCCGGTTGAGATCTCGTTTAGCAAGCCGACGTCTTGAGCGACGAATGTTTGCGTGAAGCCAGGGGCGGTGATGACGGTCTCGCTATTGCAGCAGACAAGGAGGCCGAAAATGGTCGTGTCTCTGGAGGAGAAGACAACATCGCCGTTGGTAAGGAGTGCGGCACCCGCAGCTTGTTGCGCGCGCGGCGCTGATGTGATCTTCTGTCTGGGCGTCAGGATCTCAAAAGGCCCCGCGCTCCCGGTGGGCTTCACGCTGATCTGAAGCCAGACATCCTCGCGAACGAGGCCCTCTTCTTGGTAGGTGAACTCGGCGCTGAAGAGCCCGTCCGTTACGACAACCCCGAAAACCTCGCTGGGGTCTGAGAGGGCCAGCCCCCCGTTCGCCGCCGGGAATGTCTGGAAGGTGATGTCGATCTCGCCGTTGTAGGGCGCGCCGTCGAGTTCGAGCCTTCCCTGATAGGTCGAGGTCTCGGTCGCGAGCACATGGCTCGAACCCAACACAGCTGCGGCGGCCGCGAGGGCCACGCGGAGAAGTTGAATCAACATGTCGAATCCCCTCTGTGCAGGGCAATCGCCCGCGCTGGCTAAGCCTACCGCGCAGCGCATCTGCTCTGTCCCGTTCTTCGCAATGGGGGGGATCAAAAAGCAAACAACCCCTCGGGCAAATGCCCGAAGGGTGCTTAAAGTGGAGACGATCGGGCTCGAACCGACGACCTCTTCCATGCCATGGAAGCGCTCTACCAGACTGAGCTACGTCCCCGAGATGTGATCCCACCGGGCGAATCCGGCGGGCGAGAATGGTAGATCGGCCGAGTCTGCGGTCAAGACGCGTCAGATTTAGGGCCGTACGTGACTTTGCAGCCATCAGAGCCGCCGCCGAGCCTGTGCCTGTATCGCGCGATAAGGCGGTAGACCCCGTCCCGGAGTGGTCTGGGCACGATCCCGCCGAGCCACGCGGCGAGCCGCCAGGGCCCGCCGAGGTGCCTGGCGATCCGGATCGCGGCGTCGGACCGCTCGAGCCGCTCGCCTTGGTCCACAACGATCATCGTGCCACCGGTCGCGGTGGGCATCTCATCGACGCCCGCAGCCATAGCTTGGGGGCCCCCAAGCGGTGCCGTTCTCAGATTGCCCCGCTTATCGAGGCGCCGGATGAGCCGCTGCGATCGCTGGCAGAAGCCGCAATCGCCGTCGAAGAGGACCAAGGCTCGGCCATCGTCTTCGTTCATGGGCGCATCTCTTGTAGCAGTTCGTCGGCCGCCCGGGTCACGGTTTCGAGCTCGATCCGCTCTATTCGGCACCGTTCGGGGTGATCGTTGGCGGATTCGGACTCGGGCAGCGTCGGGTCCGCAAGGATGATTTGTTCGGCAGGCTCACCGTTTGGGAGGGGCTTGGTGGGGATCGTGGTCCAGCGGTGGTCCGTGGGCCCAAAGAGGCTCACGACGGGTGTACCGAAGGCCGCGGCGATGTGGCGTGGTCCGGTGTCGTTGGTAACCATCAGGCTCGCACGTTTGCAGATGGGCTTGAGCATGCCGAGCGACATGCCGAGTTCGGGCAGCCTGACGCAGGCGCACTCGCAGCATTCATCGATCGCAGCGATCAGGTCGCCCTCGCTTGGGGCGCCGTTGAGCAGGATTGTCAGGCCGTGCTCGGTTGCGAGATGATCGGCAAGGGCCGCGAAGCGGTCGGCGGGCCATCGCTTCGCCGGGTTGTTGCCGCCCGGGTTGAGGATCGCGAGCCTTGCGCTGTCCGTGATGCTGGAGCGCTCAAGCAGCTGCTCTGTCGCCGTGTCTTCCTGATAGGTGGTGTGGAGTTCGAGCGGTGGTCGTTCGGTAGGCGGCTGCTTGCCGAGGCTGGAGATCAACTGATCAGTCAGCGTGTGGTAGTACTCCACAGCGCAGACGATGGCCCAAGAACCGTCATCGTTCTTTGGCGGTGCGATGCGAGAGGTGAGCAAGAGCGACCGTCCATCCCGGTCGTAGCCAAGCCGTTCTGGCACCCCTCCCATCCGCACGGCAAGCGCTGCGGAGAAAGAGTTACTCAGGAGCAACGCAACGGTGTACCGGCGTCCCCGGATCTTCGAGGCCGCGCGCTTCGGGCCCATGACCCCCGCGCGTGGGTCGACGTGGAACTCATCGATAAGCCTCGTGCGACCTTTCGGATCACCGCCCAGGATCTGTTCGATGCCGGGCTTGCAGAGGGCGCCGATGTACGCCCCCGGCAATGCGCTGCGGAGCCGGCGTAGAGCCGGCGTCGCCATCACGGCATCACCCACCCAACTCGGGCACACAACCAGGATCCGTGGTGGGGTGTGGGACGAGCCCTCGGCCGCCGTCACTCGTCGTCCCAGGCATCGAAGGGGGTGGACCATGGGTCGCGGTGATCGGTGTCATCGTCTTCCCGCTTGGGTGGTTCGCCCCAGAGACTGGGCCGGTTGGGATCGGTCCCGGTCTTGCCGGCGTACCACGCGTTTGTCAGCCTGCGCAGCTCCGCAAGGAAGCCGAGCCCCGCTAGCCGGTCCGTCGCGAGCCGGACCGTGAGTGATTTGTCGTTGTGCTGGATCGCCTGGAGCTCAACCCCGGTGCGCTCGGCGATTGCGTGCGCTGTTGCAACCACCGTCCGAGCGATCGCGGCATCGGCGAGCGGCGTGCCGTCGCGGGCGCTCAGCTTCATCGTGCAAGTGGCAGTGGTCACGCGTTGGTGCTCCTGAGGATGTGGGTCGCGGCAGACATCAGGTTGGAGTGGGTCTCCCCGGAGCCAACCCTGATACAGCGCTCGGCAGCGAGGCCCGCAGCGTGCCCGGCTTCGACGTCACGCTCGGCGTCACCCACCAGCCAGGAACGCTCCAGATCGAGGCCGAGTTCGTGGCTCGCGGCCTGAATCATTCCCGAGCCGGGTTTTCGCCACGGGTGCTCCGTGGTGAAGTGCGGCAGGGCGCCGCGGGGGTGGAGCGGGCAGGCGTATACCGCCGCAATTGCGCCTTCAAAGAGATCTAGCAGTCTGTCATTGCAGGCCTCAAGATCGCCGAGCGTGCCCCCGCCGCGAGCGACTACTCCCTGATTGGTCACGACCACGAGTGTGAATGCGGCTTCGAAGAGAAGCCGGCATGCTTCCAAGGCACCGGGGAGCGGCTCGATCTGCAACGGGTCGATTAGGTCACCGGGTGTCAAGCCGGGCATCGGATCGAGATCGCTGTTTCGGATCAGTGTGTCGTCGCGGTCGAGGAACACGGCAGGCCGCATGCAACTGAGGATATCCGCGGTAGGCGAGAGCTCGCGGGCCGTGTTCGTGTCTACGCGTCGTCGGCGTGCTTCAGGCCCGCGCCGAGGGCGATGCGGGCGAGCTGGACGCGATTGGACGCGCCGAGCTTGGTTCCCAGGTTGAGCCTGTGGCCCTCGATAGTCTTCACGCTGCGGTTGAGATGCTGCGCGATCTCGGCGGTGCTCAGGCCGTCGCCGATGAGTGCGAGCACCTGCAACTCACGCTCGGTGAGCTTGCCCAGCGGGCCTGGGTCAAGCGTGATACGACGCGCGGGGGTTGCCTCTTCGCGCCCTTCCTCCATCCGCTGGATGATGGGCGGCGCCCCGCCTCGAAGAAACGGGTCCGCGCGTGCGACGCTGAGCACATCGGGGCCTGGTCCGGTCGAGGTGATTTCTTGCGATGGGAAGAGCGCGAGATCGAAGGCGACGCCGCCACTGAGAAGCTGGAGCCTTCGTGGACTCCTGTTGGAGCGGACGCCGTCGAGCTCTTCCTCATAAGCCGCGGCGTCGGCTGTCGGGAACAGATCGCGAACGGATTGACCCGTGACCTCGCCCGGGCTGGGGCGGCCGAGCACGGTCGCGCCGATCTCGCTCGCGTAGGTGAAGCGGTTGTCACCGGCGGTGATCCAGGTGCCACAGAGTGGATCGAAGTTGAGCGTTTGCCAGCCCTCTCCAAAGCGCTGCAACTCGGTCAGTGGCGTGGTCGCAGGATGCATCGCTTCGGGTTCCTCCGGTGGCTTTTCATCTGCCGGTCCGGCTCTTACCCCCCGGGCGTCACCGTGTCGCCGCGTCATCGAGGGGGTAATTAATTGGCTAAACAATAGTGGGAACCGCAGAAACACGTGACTCGAAAGCTGTTCGATAGGGGATAGTGGTGTTCACTCCGAAAAGAACGGTGGTATCTCCCCAAGAACAATCACGCGATCTGACTAGCCAAAGAATACCCAGAGCAGGTGTGCTCAGGCTATCTACTTGTCGCAAGAGCTCCCCCGAAATTCTACGAGCAGGGCATTTGCATCAGGATTGCAACTGATCAGGCGACGGTAACCGAGTTGTCGAGATACACATCCTGGATCGCGTTCAGGAGCTCAACACCCTCGCCCATTGGGCGCTGGAATGCTTTACGGCCCGAAATGAGGCCCATACCCCCTGCACGTTTGTTGATGACGGCTGTCGTGACCGCTTCGGCGAGGTCGCCGGCACCGCTGGATGCACCGCCCGAGTTGATCAGGGGCACTTTGCCCATAAAGCCGTTGACGACCTGATAGCGGGTGAGGTCGATTGGGTGTCCACCCTCACCGGTCTCGCTGGAGCCCGCAAGATCCGTGTACACCTCGGTGCGGAACTTGCCGTAAGAGCTATCACCCGAGTTGAGTGCGTTGTACCCGCCGTTGAGTGTGGGGAGCTTCTGCTTCACGATGTCGGCCTGGATGGTGGCGCCCAGATGGTTGGCCTGGCCGGTGAGGTCGGCACTGGTGTGGTAGTCCTTGCCACCGTTCTTGAAGGCATTGTTGCGGATGTAGCACCACAGGACAGTGACCATTCCTAGCTCGTGGGCCTCAGCGAACATGTCCGCGACGTACTGGATCTGGTCGCCAGACTCTTCGGAGCCAAAGTAGATGGTCGCGCCGACCGCGGCCGCACCCATGTCCCAGCACTGCTTGATGTTGCCGAACGGAATCTGGTTGAACTGATTGGGGTAGGTCAGCAGCTCGTTGTGGTTGAACTTGACCATGAACGGGATCTTGTGCGCGTATTTGCGGCTGCACATCCCGAGGACGCCGAAGGTGGAGGCGACGGCGTTGCACCCACCCTCAACCGCGAGCTCAACGATCTTCTCGGGATCGAAATAGTCGGGGTTCGGGGCGAAAGAAGCACCTGCGGAGTGCTCGATGCCCTGGTCGACAGGGAGGATCGAGACGTATCCGGTGCCAGCGAGTCGGCCCGTGTTCAGGATGCGCTCGAAGTTGTTGAGGACCGTTTGTTTGCGGTCGGTATGTGCGACCACACGATCGACGAAATCGCCACCGGGGAGGGCGAGTGCGTTTCGGCTGACGGTCTTGGACTCGTGGTTGAGCAGGGCGTCGGCCTGATTACCGAGAAGCTCGCGGACGTTGGTGGCCATCTCTGTGTTCTCCCGTGAATTGGATGGTCGTTCGTGGCCCCGGCGGCCTTTGCACGGCGCATGATAGGGGGCCGTCGGATCCAGGCTCGCCGGATCGCTCAGCTCGCGGGGAAGAGCTCGCGGAGGAACGCGAGATCGGATTCCGATAGAGGGGCATCAGCGCCTGCGCGAACATTCATCGTTGCCTGCCGTGCGTTGCGGAACCCGGGGATAACGCCGGAAACGTTCCGGTGCCCGAGGAGGAAGCGGCTCGCGACGCTCGATAGATCCACGATCTCGGCGCCGAAGCGTTCTTTGACCTTGGTGAGCTTGTCGCGAAGCTTCAGCAGGTTCTCGCGCTTGAAGTCATCCCGGCTTCCCCGGATGTCCCCATCCGCGAAGGTCGGCGGGTTGTCCGCATCGAACTTATCGAGCAGCAGCCCCTGGCCCAGCGGGCCGAATGCGATGAACGTACACCCGTGCTCGTCCATCAGCTCCTGGGTCTTGCAGCCGTTGGCGATGCGGACCTGGTCGAGCAGGTTGGCATGGCTCTGCAGCACAGCCGGTTTCACCACCGGGATCGTGCGTGCGAAGTCTTCATCGGAGTACGCGCTCTGGCCTACTGCGCGGACCTTGCCCTCCCGGACCAGTTCGTGCATCGTCTCGGCGGCATCGCGCAGATTGCCGGGCTGGCCATCCTCGGCGAAACCTCCGTGATGGAAGTAGTAGAGGTCGATGTGATCGACACCCAGGTTCATCAGCGACTGTTCGCATTGGTTGCGGATGTGTCTTGGGAGGTAGGGGTGCTCGGCGGTGCCTCGCATGTGACCGATCTTGCTTGCGATGACAAGCCTGTCCCGGTTTGATCCTCGGAGGTGGCCCAACTCGTCGAGGCATTCGCGCAAGAGCCGCTCGGCGCGGCCGTTGCCATAGATGTCGGCGTTGTCGAAGTGGTTCACCCCTGCGTCGAGGCCCGCCTTGATGCCGGCGAGGACGTCGTCCTTATTCACGTCGGCCCAGCCGATCGGTTGCCCATTGGCCGGACTGAAGTTGGGCCCGCCCATCGTCCAGCAGCCGAACCCAATGACGGAGACCTCGAGGTCGGTGGTGCCGAGCTTGCGTCGTTCCAAGGCTTGGTCCTCTCTCTTCTCTTCGGGTTCTCTCTTGAGTTGCGGCTCAGTCGGGCTCTGATCGAGATGCTGCGGCATCGCGCATCAGTGTTTCGAATGTCCCGAGGCTCTCGGGGCTTAGTGGGTCTGCGTGCTTCGGGACTTCGCGACGGCTGTACGAGCCATCGGCGCGGAGGTCCCACGCGTGCCTGTGATCGCGGATCTGAACATCGATCATGCGCTGCAGGCGGGCTCTCGCTTCGCGGTCGAGGATCGGCACCTGCGCCTCTACTCGGTTGTTGAGGTTGCGATACATCCAGTCGGCGCTTCCGATGTACCACTCTCCGTCCACGGGATCCTCGTGGCCCGCCGCGAAGTGGAAGATGCGGCTGTGCTCGAGGAAGCGGCCGACGATACTGATCACGCTGATGTTCTCGCTTAGCCCGGGGACGCCCGGGCGGAGGCAGCAGAATCCACGAACGATCAGGGTTACCGGCACGCCCGCGTTGCTCGCCTTGTACAGGTGCTCGGTGATCCGCCGATCTTCAAGACTGTTGAACTTTGCAACGATTCTTGCGGGCTTGCCCTGCTTTGCGTTCTTGATCTCGCTCTCGATCAAGTCGGCAAAGCGTCGCCGCATGTGGTGCGGCGCAACGAGCAGCCGCTTGTAGCGGGGTGTCCCCGAGTGGCCCGTTAGCTCATTGAACAGCTCGATCACATCGCCCGTGATCTCCGTATTGGCTGTCAGCACGCCTAGGTCGGTGTAAAGCGTCGCGGTATCGGGGTGGTAGTTGCCGGTGCCCAGGTGGGCGTAGCTCCGCAGGCCCTTGCCCTCACGTCGAACGACGAGGCTGCACTTGCTGTGGGTCTTAAGTCCGACGACTCCATAGGCGACGTGGACGCCGTGCTGCTCGAGCTGCCGGGCGAACTCCACGTTGCGTTCTTCGTCGAACCGGGCGCGCAGTTCAACGAGACACGCAACGGCCTTCCCCGCCTCGGCGGCTTTAATCAGCGACCTCACGAATGGACTATCGCGGCTCGTGCGGTAGATGGTCTGCTTGATTGCCAGGACGTCTGGATCCCGCGCGGCCGCGGCAATGAAACGCTCGACGCTGCGCTCGAATGACTCATAGGGGTGGTGGACCAGAATGTCACGATGGGCGATCGTCGCGAAGATGTCCGACTCGTCGTCGGCAAGTGCGGGGGGTGTCACGGGCCGCCAAGGATCTTCGCGCAGGTCCGCCCGTGGTAGCGAAGCGAGCTCGAAGAGATCTCGGTACTCGAGCGGGCCGGAACGCTCGTAGATATCAACGGTTTCGAGCTTGAGCTCTTCGGTGATCAGTTCGCGGATCCGCTCGTGTGGGCGCTCGTTGAACTCAAGGCGTACGGCTTCGGCGAAGCGGCGAAGGTGGAGCTCTTCCTGTACCTGCTCGAGCAGGTCGTCGTTTTCGTCGTCCTCGCCCTTTTCTGGTGCGGCCGATCGTGTGATCCGGAACGGCGTGACTCCGAGGATCTTCAGGCCCGGGAAAAGGTCGTCGAGGTTTTCCTCGATCAGCGCGTCGAGGGGGAGGAAGCGTGAGCAGCGGTCACCCTCCTCCAGCGGAACGAAGCGTGGGAGCACATCCGGGATTTTTAGCCGCGCGAAGCTCGGGCCTTCCTCGGCGCGGGTGTCGGTCTGGTCACGCTCCAGCAGCACGCCCAGGCTTTCTGACAGGTTGCTGATGAACGGGAAGCGATGACCCTTGTCCACAGCGAGAGGCGTGAGCACTGGGAACACGTTCCTATTGAACCACTCATCGGCGCGCTTGCGTTCTTTCTTTCCGAGGTCGGCGTAGGTCAGGATGTGGATGTCATGGGCTGCGAGCGCGGGGACGAGCTCGTTATCCCAGCATCGGGCAAGCGTTGCCTGCATGTCGGCGATTCGCGCCCGGCACTCGGCGAGCACCGCTGAGGGCGGGAGCCCGTCCGGCCCGCGGGGGACGTCCCCTGACTCCTGGTCGGCTCGGAGGAAGCCGATCCGCTTCATCACGAACTCGTCGAGGTTGTTGCTGAAGATCGCGCAGAACTTGACGCGCTCGAGCAGAGGTACACCGGGGTCGAGGGCCTGGAACAGCACGCGCCGATTGAACTCGAGCCACGAAAGATCCCGGTTCAGGTAGTTCGAGCTGCTCGTTGTGGCCTCAGCGGCGCGCGCGATCGGGGCACGAGGTTGCGCTGGGGTCGTGGTCTGTCCGTTCTTCTTTTTGGTCGTGCCCATGAGAAGCCAGCTCGGCCGGTCGTTTGCGGTTAGGTGTTGGTATTGGTCGACGGTGCGTAGATCGCGCGGCAACCCGTGGCCTCGGTCACTGCGACCGACTCGACCCGCGCTGGGATTTGGTGCCCGAGTGAGCTTGCCAGGGCATCACCGATGTGCCGGGCGATCTGCTCCGCGGACGGGTTGATCGCGTCGAACGGAGGGGTCGCGTTGAGGTCCGCGTTCCGGAACGGGCGGACAATCTCGCCCAAGCGAGCTTCGACGTCGTGGAAGTCGCACAGCAGCCCATCGGAGTCGAGGGTGGCGCCCGCGAGCGTCACGGTGACGCGGAAGTCGTGCCCGTGCACGGGCTCGGCCTGGCCCCTGATGGTCAGGCTGTGAGCGGCACTAAAACAAGTTTGCACCTCAACTCGGAACACATCCTCATGGTAGGAGCGGGCCCAGAGCGCGTACCCTCGCGATCCGGGTGAACACCCGCTGGATCGGGAGGGACGCTGCGATGGCCGATGCGCCACTGATGCTGGGTGTGAGTGGGCTCCGTGGGATCGTCGGGGAGAGCCTGACCCCCGATGTGGCGGCGAGATATGCCGGCGCGTTTGGGGCTTGGCTTCTCGATGGGCCTGCGCAGCAGCGATCCCCGCTGGTGGTGGTTGCCCGAGACGGCCGAGCGGGCGGAGGGGCCCTGCTGGACGTGGTCATTGGTTCGCTCCGTCAGTGCGGGCTGGATGTCATCGATCTGGGGATCGCGACGACCCCAACCGTCGGTGTTCTGGCAGATGTTTACAGCAGCTGCTGCGGGGCGATGATCGCCACCGCGAGCCACAACCCTGGGGAGTGGAACGGGCTCAAGTGCCTCGTGAAGGGCGCACCGGACATCGAATCGTCCGGCAGTGCCGCCCGAGCGCCGCTGGCGATTGAAGCGGCACAGATCATCGAGCGGTTCAATACAGGCGACGCGGCATGGGTTGGCAATGATCGGGTGGGGAGCCTGACGCGCGACTCCAGCGCCGCTATGACACACGCGCGACACGTTGCAGCGTTGGCCCGTGAGCTGGGCGGCGATCCAGCGGGCATGCGCGTTGTCGTCGATTCGGTCAACTGCTCGGGCGCGCAGGCCGCGGGTGGGCTGCTGGGGCTGCTCGGTTGTCGGGTGGTGCAGCTTGCGGGCGACGGGTCGGGGGTCTTCCCGCATGTGCCCGAGCCGACCGAGACAAATCTGAGTGTCGAGGGCGGGCTGATGGAAGCTGTCCCTGGTCTGAAGGCCCAGATCGGTTTTGCGCAGGACCCGGACGCGGATCGTCTCGCACTGATTGACGAGACGGGCGCGTATGTCGGCGAGGAGTACACGCTTGCACTCGCGGCCGAGAGCGTGCTCAGCGCGACGGGTGAAAAGGCCAATGGCGCAGTTCTCGCGGCGAACCTCTCGACGAGCCGGATGATCGATGATGTGTCAGCAAAGTACGGCGCGGGTGTCGTGCGGACGGCTGTCGGCGAAGCAAACGTCGTCGAGGGTTTGCTCGGCGCTGGGAGAGCGGCGGTGCTCGGTGGTGAGGGAAACGGCGGAGTGATCTGGCCCGGCGCTACATACGTGCGTGATTCGCTCAGCGCGATGGCGTTGGTGCTGAGCCTGATGTCGCGGACGGGCAAGCCGCTGAGCGAGCTTGCCGCAGCGATCCCTTCGTACGCGATCGTCAAGACAAAGGCTCCGCTGGCATCGAAGGCCGATGCGGAGCCGGCGGTCGCGGCGGTCGCGTCTGCCTTCGCCGACCAGCGGACGGATACAGCCGATGGCGTGCGGGTGGATTGGGACGAACTTCCCAGCGGCTTTGGGTCCGGCGGTGGGGCCGGTTGGGTTCACGTCCGGGCGAGCAACACCGAGCCCATCATGAGGGTGATCGCTGAAGCCCCGACAGAGGCCCAAGCCCGGGGGATCGTCGAAGCGGCCGAGCGGGTGATCGCCGGTGGCCGCTAACGGGTACGATTGCTGCATGGCGGATGAAGCACCCGGAATCAAGGACTTTCACGGCGAGCTTGAGCCCGGGCAGCGGGTGCGCATCACCCAGCAGACGCGCTGGGCAAAGGGCGTTCGCGAGCAGGCTGTCGAGGGTGTTGTCATGCGGGTGGGCCAGCAGCGGACCGGATCATGGTTTGCTCATGCTCGGGATCACAAGCTGTGGCTTGACCGTGTTGAGCTGCGCAAGGACGATGGCGAGTTGATCTATCTGAACCTCGATCAGTTCTCGCGGGTTGAGGTCATCGATGATGCGGCTGCGGCTGGGTGAAGCTCACGGACGTGCGCACACCGCGGCGTTGTTCGGTGATTTGTCCTCGTCGATTCTCTGATTTTTTCTAGCACTCGAACGTAAGAGCTGGGCTGTATTTGCGCGCGTGGCTGCTGCAGGGGCAACTGCTGCGGGCACTTTCCATGCGCACACGGCGGTTCTCGGGGCGTGTTTGTGACGGGTCGCACTCAACGGCCCAGATCCAACGCCTTTCGAGGAGGGCTCTGGCCGTGGTGGGACAGGTATCGCGAGCGTCCGACGCCGAACTCGACCGTGATCTGCTCCGTCTCGTCTTGGACGAGCACGAGCAACGCCGCGTGCCGCGGCTTAATCGGTGCTGGGCGTATTTCCGGAACGCGGCGGACTGGACCACCACGGCCCGGGTGGACGGGGAGGAGCGTGTCCGGCGTCGTTTTGCTCAGGAGGTCGGCCTGCCCGACCGGATCCGCTTTGGCCCACGCGCAGCCGGGGACGATCGAGCGGTCCAACGCGAGATTGTGATCGAGAACGACATCGCGTGGCGCGTGCAGGCGATGGTTGATTTCATGTTCGGGCGCCCCGTGCGGATCGCATCAGTACTCGAGGATGAGGGCGAACGGCGGGCGGTGGGAGCGCTGCTCGACAGCGTGTGGGAGCGATCTGGTGGCATCGCGTTGCTCCAAGATCTCGCGTTGCTCGGGCATGTGTACGGGCACGTAGACCTGCTGCTTCGCGTGGATTGGCGGGGGCTGCGAGCCGCGGCCGGGCGGGACATGTCGCTAGAGGATCTTGCGCCTCTGTTCCGCATCGAGGTGGTTGAGCCGTTGCGGGGTGTGCCGGTCTTGAGCCCGGGGGACTACCGGGTGATCGATGCATATGCGATCAGAGCACGGCAGGTGCTCAACGACGTGTCACCCGAGCCGACGATGTTCCCGTGGCAACGTGCCGAGCGGTTTGTTCGGCGGCAGCGCGAGTGGCTCGAGGTCCACACGACCAGTGAGCGGCGCGTGTATGTCGATGGTGAGCTTGTCGAGGCGACCGCCACGCCCTGGACGGGTGGTGAGGTGCCGGTAGCGCACATTCAGAACATCGCGCAGCCTTTCCGCTACGAGGGGATGGGTGAGGTCGAGCCACTGATCCCGCTGCAGGATGAGCTGAACACACGGCTCAGTGATCGGGCGAGCCGCGTGACGTTGCAGAGCTTTCAGATGTACCTCGCCAAGGGTCTCGAGGGCTTCGACCAGGGGCCGGTCGGACCGGGAACTGTGTGGAGCACGGATAACCCCGACGCATCGATCCAGTCGTTTGGCGGTGATGGCGCGAGCCCGAGTGAGGATGCGCATATCGAGCAGATCCGCGAGGCGATGGACAAGCAGAGCGGCGTGCCACCGCTGGCGGCGGGCGTGGTTCGGGCGCGGATCGGGAATCTCTCGAGCGCGAACGCCTTGCGTGTCACGCTGCTCGGGGTGTTGAGCAAGACGGCACGGAAGCGAGTGACGTATGGGCGCGGAATCGCGCGGATCTGTTCTCTCGTCCTCGGCGCCATCGATGCGGCGGGTGTGCGTGAGTTCTCGCGCGCCGAGCGGTCGGTACGCCTTGATTGGCCTGACCCGCTGCCTGAGGGGCTAACGGACGAGGTGAACGAGGCGCGCGGCAAGATCGAGCTCGGTGTTGATCGGGAGCGTGTGCTCCGCGAGCTCGGGTACGGCACGGGCGATGCGGGCGTGGCGTGAGGCACGAAACAGACAGGAGCAGCGTGATGAGCACGGTTCAGAACTTCGTTGAGTTCGGGGTTGATGCGGGCGGTGGTGGCGGTCAGCAAGCGGCGCAGGGAGTCGAAGCTCGACCGCGGGTGATCCCACGCGAGCTGCTGGAGGACGATGAAGATGCCGGCGCGGTTCTGGCGCTCGAATCCGAGAACGCCAATAAAGATGATGATGAACGCCGAGTAGGAGTCGAACGGTCAAGGCGCAACGATGACGGGATCATCATTGATCCTCCCAAGCGCCGTAAGCCTGGGGAAGAGGATGGGGACGGGGATCCTCCGCTCGAACAGGAGGTTGAAGACCTCCGAGAGCAAGTCGAAGACCTTGAACGCGCTCGGGCGATCGACCGGCATGTGTTCGAGTCTGGAGCGATCGATATCGAATCGGTTGCGCTGCTCGTTGAGACCCGCGTGGATAAAAGGCTGAGGATCGGCCACGGGCTTGACTGGGAGATCAAGCGGATCGTGATGATCCTGATCCGCGAGAAGCCCTTCCTCTTCAGAATCGAAGATCTGGGCGTCGCTTCGATGGGCGAAGGCTCGAGCGGTGACGGAACGAGCGATCTCCAACACAGTGCGCAGCGAGCTCGTGATCAGGGCGATCGGCGTGAGTTGTTGCGCTATCTGAGGCTGCGACGCGGCGCGAACTGAGATGACCTGGAAGAACGGCAACAAGAACGCCCGGCGCGAACGCGCCGGGGGAAGGACACGGCATGAGCTTCACTGGGAAGGCAACGTACGGGGCGGGTGCGGACCTGCCGGAACTGGTCGAGGATGTGAGCGATGTGATCGGCATCGTCAGCCCGCACGAGGTGCCGCTTCTTGAGCACCTTGGTGATCCACGGCACGCGGCGCAGAGCACAGCCCATGAGTGGGTCGAGGATGCGCTGCTGCCGAACACCGATGCCATCAGCGATGCGTCGATCTCGTCGCCCACGACCGAGGCAAACTTCGATGTCATCGACGGGGCAAAGTTCCGTGACGGAGATCTCGTGCGACCGGGTGATTCGAGCGAGGTCATGCTGGTGCTCGCGGTTTCTGGGAACTCGCTGATTGTCTCCCGTGGGTACGGAGGGACCTCGGCGATAAGCCTGACCGACGGGATGAGCCTTTCGATCCTGGGTAACGCAACACTCGAGGGTGCCGATGCATCGGATGCGCGGTTCACGAACCGGTCACGTCGCCGCAACTTCACACAGATCTTCGCGGCGACCGTTGAGGTCTCCGGTTCTATGCGGGCCAGTCGTCAGCATGGGGTCGCTGACGAAGTGGATTACCAGAAGCAGGAGCGGATGCGGGAACTGCTCCGGGATCTTGAGAACTGCGTGATCAACGGTGTTGCGGCATCGGCCGACGAGATCGGGAGCGCAACGGTCAGGAGGACAATGGACGGGATTATCCCGTCGATCTCGACCAATGTATTCATCCCGGGTGTTGGCGAAATCCCGGCTGGTGATGGCGGCGGTGATGAGCTGACCGAAGAGGTTCTTAACGCGGCGCTCCGGAGCGTGTGGCAACAGAGCGCCGGTCATGTCGACACGATCCTGGTCGGTGGTGCGCAGAAACGCAAGATCAACATGTTCGCCAGCGCGACCCGCGCGTATCTCCCGGAGGACACCCGGTATAGCGATCTGCTCAGTGTGTACGAGAGCGATTACGGCGTTGCCAAGGTCGTGCTGAGTCGATGGGTGCCGAATGACGCGGTTCTACTGCTTGATTCGTCGCGTGTCAGCGTGATGCCCCTGACCGGGCGGAGCTTCCACTACAAGGAGCTTGGCGCGACGGGCGATAGCTTCCGAGGGCAGGTTCTCGGGGAGTACACGCTCGAGTTCAAGAACGAGAACGCGCACGGTTCGATCCGCGGGCTCGCGGCCTGATCGATCCCTCTCTCCCCTTCGGGTGGGCCCCGCCCGCTTCACGGCGGTCGGGTGCTCTTTCACAAGTGTTTGATTGGAGTGACGCATGTTCGCAGCGGATCGGGACATCTTGGCGCTAGAGCCCGGGCTCTACGGTGAGATCGGGTGGGCCGGGCAACGCTTGCTGAGCACGACCGGCGATGTGTTGGGCACGACACTCACCGTTCCAGGAGCCGCGGCCGATCTCACGACACTGGGTATCGAGGCCGGCATGGTCGCGATGATTGCCGGCGTCCCGGCCGAGATAGTGACTGTAGATGGCGGCATGGCCGCGACGGTATCAAAGCTGAGGCCCGATGTTACAGACGAGCTCATCCCGCCTGACGCGGTGACCGGTGCGACGGTTGAGGTGATGACACTCAGGCCGCAGCTCGCCATTGTGCATCGGCAGCTGGTCGCGATGCTTGGTTTGGTAGATGGCGACGTGGATGATGGGGAGGTGAGTGTTTCCGCGGTCATGGATGCTTCGCCGCTGGTGCTGACCGAGGCGCTCGGTGCGGTGCACTTGGCGTTGAGCGCTGCTTCGGCGGTGCCCGGGCCGATGAGCGCGCTCGGCCAGCGAGCGGAGCTGTACAGGCGTCGATTCGAGGCCGAGCGGCGTCGGGTGGTTGTGCGGCTCGATCTCGATGGGGATGGCGAGGCCGACGCGACGCGCCGGTTGAACGCGCTGAACCTGGTCAGGATGTGAGGCGAGCATGCTTGCGATTGACCCTCAGGGCGTCAGCTTCCAGGGGCAGCTATGGGAGCATGTTCGTTTCATCGTGCTCGATCGGACCGCGCAGCGCGTGATCGACGGATACCGCGATGGCGGCCCGAACCAGGTGTTCTGTGACGTGACGAAGCGGCGAGTCGTGGCGCGTGTGGTCATCGAGGCGACCCCGGATCTCGCCGAGCCGCCGGCGCTGGGGACCGAGGGGACGCTCGTGTTCGAGCGGGCGCCGAACGCTTCGGGCATTGGGCGGAGCCGTGTCACGGTTGATGCTGTGGTTACGGCGGTGCTTTACAGCGTGTCAAGGTCGGGCAAGGCGACACAGACGGTTGAGCTGCGCGCGGTCTCATCTGATCCGGGTGAGGACCCGGTCATGGTCTCAGCGGTTTAGTTCGACGGGAGCGATCTATGGCGGCAAGGTTCGATGGCCAAGAGATCTTTGGCGATGGTCCGGTCGCCTTCCGTGAGGAAGGGCCGGAGCAGCTCGTGGTGAGCGGACTGGCGCTGTTCGATGAGTTGTTCGGATACGCCTACGCGCTCGGGCTGCGTGACTTCAGGGTGGTTGTGACCGGGCGGCTCGTTGGCTCAAGCTACTCCCTGCTGGACTCGCGGCGCGATGCGTTCCGCTCGCGGGTGACCGAGCCGCTCACGATGGGCCAGCTCTCGGATGGGCTGGGTGGTTCCTGGGATGAGATGTCACTCATCTCCTACCTCGAGAACGGGTCCGTCGAGCGTGGCCGCGAGTGGTCGGTCGGATACTCGGCAACATTCCACAGGTTCCAGGTCGCGCAATGACCGGCGAGGGGTGGCCCGTGGTGATTGACGCGGCGGGGCTAGGCGTGCTGACGCAGCTCGGTGCTGCTGGGCTCATCGGGTGGATGTGGCTGACCGAACGGCGGGCGGCCGCCGAGCGTGAGAAGCAACTGACCGAGGCGCATCGCCTCATCGCGTCGCAGCGGGTGGAGCTTGACGCGTTGCTCGAGGCGATCCGCGAGAATACCAGGGCACTGGCTGCCCTGGAGGCTGGCCAGCGGCGGCTCATCACGGCGGTCGAACGCATCGGTGCGGCCGGAGACCGGCAGGGGGCTCGCGCGGGGTAGACTCCGCCACCGTGCTTGGAAGGGCGTCCAAACTGGTCTTGGTTGGTGCGATCGTTGTTGCAAGCGGTTGCGTGGGGGCTCGTGCTCCGGCCAGGAGCGGGACCGGGGCGCCGGGTCTGTCCGGTGCAAACCCATTCGCGCCGACCACGCTTCGGATCGAGCCGATTACCCGGATCGAGCCCGAAAACGGCGGAGCACGAATCGAACTGCATATTGAGCTCACAGACCGGTTCGGCGACGATGTGAAGGCCATCGGTATCTTGCGTGCGCAGCTGCTGCGGGTCGGGGCGGATCTCGACCCCGCCGGGGCGGCGCGTGTTGCGAACTGGGAGATCGATCTGAGCGACCCCGAGGTCAACGCGTCGTATTACGACCCGGTGACCAGGACCTACCGGGCCTCACTCACGGGCGCGCCGGCATGGGCCGCGCAGCCCGGATCGGGCGGGCGACCTCTGATCAGGGCGTCCTTCTTGCCCAGCGGGCCCGGGGCTCCTGAGGGCATCGTTCTGAGCGACGAATACGCACCGCCCAGATGACATTGTCTCCGCCCCCTGTTGGGCCTGCTTCAGCTGCTGTACTATTCAAAGTATGGCTGACGCCGAAGATAGAAAGCCTAGTGAGGTTCCATCTGTCGTTGCTGACGCTGCGCAGTCTGTGTCGGCGTCGATGCTCGCGGGTGAGATATCGGCGCTATGCAAGCTGTTGGCGAGCGGTACGGTGCCCATCGCGACACTGGCAACACTCGGTACGCCTGTCGCTGCCTCCTGCTTGATGCTCGGCGGGGCGATGTTCCTGCAGTGGAAGGCGAGACGGCGTTCCGCGGAGCAGACTCAGCGTCTGCGCGAGCACTTCGGGCGGATCGCCTTGGCGATGGATGCGGTCCAGGCCGATATGGCCGAGGGGCTTGCGAAGCTCACTGAGATCTACGACCGATCGAGGTTTGTTTGGGCGCGTCTGGACGGTGCGGATCAGGCGATGATTGCGTCCCGCACAAAGGAGGCGATCAGACCACTGCTCATCGAGCTCGGGCTGAGCGAACGCGTCGATCTCGACAGCATCTGGGTTCAGCTTGACACGATCGAGCAGCGGCAGCGGGTTCATTTTGATATCACAAAGGGTGACAGCAAGAAGCTGGATTTGCTGATTCGATACGCAGAGTTGCAGGCGGGTGTGGTGCTCGCCGAGGATGGTGACGATCTCGTTCAGGGGTTGCGGTCTGGTGCTGGCGGACTGCCCGAAGAGGAGGCCGCGTTTGCGGAGAGACTCGAGGCGGAAGCCGCGTCGATCCGCGACACCGATGGCGCAGAGAATACACGGCTTTTTCTTATCCGTGAGCTGTTTCTGCGTCGTTGCGAACTGGCAGAGGTTGATCTTGCTTGGCTGCTTTCCACGGTTGAGGACCTTCGGTCCACTCTCCTTGCTGGTGAAGTACCGCACCCGATCGATGCGGTAGTTCTTGGGCGGCTGCGTGTTGGCGTGAGCTGGTTGGCTCTTGAGTTCGCCTCGATTCCACATGAGGTGTTATTCCGTGCCGAACGGCACGGCATGGTGATGTGGATTCAAGCTCTTGCGATTTTGCCGGAACTTCGAGACATCGACTCGGTGTTTCCGGATTGGCTTGCGGATCCCGAGGCGGGCCTTCGTGCCAAGCTGTATATGGGCGGTGGGTTCGCGTACGAGCTCGAGAATATTGGGCGCCTAGTTAAGACAGCAATCTCTCTGAGCAAACTGGATCGGTCTAGCTTCACCGATGGGTATGCCGCGAGTGGGCGTGTCGATCCGGAGGTTCGCGGCGACTACTTGTTCGCGTACATCAGCGAGAAGACCGATTCTGGAGAGCCGGATTGGGAGCCGAGCATCAATGCACTTGTTGGCTCTGGCGGGGAAGAGCCTGTGGACGTGGGCAGGTTCGTAGCGCGGGGGGTGAGACTGCGTGGGCTCACCGGAGCGGTCGATCTGGCTGGCGAACCACGGCTTTACGCTTTTGATGACCTCCACTTTTACGAGTGGATGCGACAGCAGCCGACGCCTTCGGGGCGGTGGCACACGGAGGTCACTGGCCAGCACAACGCGCCGCTCGCAGTGATGGGCACCCGCACAGGTGGTCACTATCGGGTCATGCTCTCGGAGCATGCGGGTATACGCGTTGTGGATCGCGATGCGGCGCGATGGGTGCAGCCCTCCGGTTCCGTGCTGGGCCGATTGTTCAGTGCTGGGTCAACAGGGAAGCCGATCGAGATTGCAAGCAGCGGGTTGGTTCCGCAGCGAGTGAAGGTTCGTGTCCCGGAGTCGCCGGAGCCCGGTTTCGAGCTGCTCGCCGAGGTCAAGCGACGAGATCGGCGGCCGACGATACCGGTGGAGTTGATTCGTGTTGAAGCGGAGGAAGGGCCGGGATCTGACCAAAAGCCTGTTCAGTACAGGCTTGTCTTCGAATCGACGAAGCTCGTGTTCTCGGACTGGCGTGCGAGCCGGTGTGATGATCGCCTGATATTCACGCTTTTGGGCGAGCTTGAACCCGGGCGGCAGGGGTGGTGCGTGCCCGTGGATGTGAGCGGAGACGTGCCGCACATCCTTGGGCCTGTGCTCCAAGCGCCGGGCAGCATCATGGATGTGGCATATGTGCGCGACGACGATGTGCTCACGGCTTACCTCACGCTCATGGATTGTCGTCGCACGCCTTACCGGCTCCAGCGATGGCGCCTCGATGAACCTGGATCGGTTTGGCGATTGGACGAGTCGTGGCATCCGAGAGATGAGGCCATCAGCGAGGACGGGCTGGATGTGCATGTGCTTCGCACCGGGGAAGACACTCGCGTGCTCTATGTGACCAGAAAGATCACCGGTCCACCAACTGTGGTCGCATTGCATGCGCTGGATGTGAAGAGTGGCGAGACCCAGACGATCCGGCATCTGCCTGATCGTTACTGGTCATTGTCTTCGGTTGTAATACCTCTGTCGGATGAGGGCTAGGGCTATCGCTGCGGCGCGTTCGCGCGATTCACGTTGAGCTGGCGGTACTTCTCGCGATACTTGTCGGCGAGTTCGGTCTGCTTATTGCTCAGATCGATGTCGCGGCCCTGCACGAACGCTCGCTCGACGGTCGTCGTCACCTCGAAGATGTTGCCATCGGCCACGAGCAGGGTCGCGTGCTTGCCGGCTTCGAGGGAGCCGATCAGTCTGTCAACACCCAGGATCTCCGCGGCGCTGAGGGTGATTCCGCGAAGAGCGGCCTCGGGGTCGAGCCCATATGCGACCGCCTGGCCCGCGTAATGGGGCAGGTTGCGCTCGTGCGCCGGCTCATCGCCCGATTGGAGGCACCAGCTGATGCCTGCGGCCTCGAGGCGGGCGGGCAGGGTGTACGCGTCGTCGTAGGGCGAGTCGGCCCGCTTCGGGAAGCCGATGTTGCCCAAGGCGATGACACTGACGTCGTGCTCCTTGAGGAGGTCTGCCGCGAGCGGGGCATCCCGAGCGCCCAGCAAGACCACGCGCATGCCCTTGCCCGTGGCCCATGAAACAGCGCTTGTGATCTGGTCAAGATCATTGGCTTGGATGAAGACCTGCTTCTCGGGCTCCTCGCGGCCGCGCGGGAGGCTGGGCACGATCGCTTCGAGCACGAGATCGGTCGTCGCGTTATCCCCCGCATCGCGGTAGGCCTCGGCCTGCTCGACGATGTCATTGATCACTCGCATTTGCTCGCGGATCTCATCGAGCTGCTCTGCGTCCGATTGGTCCATCCACCACGCATCGATCGGGCGCTGGCGCGGCCAGTTGATCACGAGCCCCGCGTTGGCTTCGAGCGTCAGATCCTCGGTGGTCCAGCCCTCAAGCTGGATGACACCTGCTCGGCCCGGGATCGAGCCGCCAGTCGGGAAGACGCCCGCGGCGAGCACACCGTTGTGCCGTGCGACCGGCAACAGCCAAGAGTCCGGGTTAACCGCGACCGTCGATCTGGCCTCGGGAGAGAGCGCACCGAGTTCGTCTTCGTCGCGGGTGGCGCGGACCGACCCGATCTCTCGCATGCCGAGCTGCGTGTACGAGCCGATCAGTCCGGGGTATACGTGCTTGCCTGTAGCGTCGATGATGGTTGTGGTCGCGTTGAAGATGCGGTCGCTTCCAGCAGGTCCAACGCCTGTGATAAACCCGTCTTCGAAGAGCACCCATCCGTCTTCATAGACGGGTCCGCTCACGGTGTGCACAGTGGCGCCGACGATTGCGATGGGGTTGACCTGGGGCGGTGCGGTGATCGTGAGGTCTTGAGCCATCGCGATGCTCGCACTGAGCGTGATGGTGGTGGCGATCTTCATCATGGTGTTCGCTTTGTTCATGGTGCTGGCTCGCATCAGTAGCCTCGGATGTTGATCAGGCCGCAGCCGCAATCGCCGCAGCGGGCGTTGGTCGGGTCCATTCCTCGCTCGTACTGAGCGATGTAGTGGTTGCGGAGCCGTTGCTGGTTCATGCGGGCGAGCAGCCCTCGGGCCGAGCCTGCGCGGCGGCTGCGGTCTCCCGCTGCACCGCCCTCTTCGCTTTCCGCTGCCGGCTCGGGCTTGCCCACGCTGAGGATCTTCGTGAGCAGCCGATGACGCTCTTGGGTATTTCGCTCGCGCATCGTACGATCTTGCTCGAGGCTGAAGTACTGGCGCCCATCGATCCAGACCGCCTCGCACCTGCTCAGTGTGCTGAGCGGGTCACCCGACCAGAGAACGATGTCGGCGTCCTTGCCCGGTTCGAGACTTCCGGTCACATCATCAATCCCGATCTGGATCGCGGGATTGATCGTGACCATTTTGAGGGCTTCGGCGCGGGGCACACCGCCGTAGCGCACGGCTTTCGCGGCCTCGTGGTTGAGCCGGCGTGCGAGGCTGTCGTCGTCGGAGTTGAAGCTGACATTGACCCCTGCTTCCCACATGATCGCGCCGTTCGAGGGGATCGCGTCGATGACTTCGAACTTGTAGCCCCACCAGTCGGCGAAGGCGCTCGCGCCCTTTGCGACCTCGCGGAGTACCTCGGCGACCTTGTAGCCCTCGAGGATGTGCTGGTAGGTGCCGATGATGAAGCCGAAGTCCTGGGCGATGCGCGCGAGCATCAGGATCTCGTCCTGTCGATAGCTGTGGCAATGGACAAAGCGATCTCCCGCAAGGATCTGGGCGATCGCATCGAGTTCCAGATTACGGCGCGTGCCCTCGGGGTCGTTGGCTCGCGCCTCGGCGTAGCGCTCCGCGGCGTGGAAGCGGTCGCGCATGATCGTCTCGACGCCCATGCGAGTCTTTGGGTAGCGAGTCTGGGGCTGGCCTCCGTTGGAGCGGACGACGTTCTCCCCGAGAGCGAACTTGATGCCGCCCGGGGCGGTGTTGATGTTGCCGCCGCGCAGTGTCTTGGCGCCCCAGCGGTTCTTGTAGGCGAGGCTCTGCCCGCCGATCGGGTTGGCGGACCCGTGGAGGATGAGGGCGCTGGTCACGCCCCCGCCCAACTGCCGATACCAGTTGATGTGGCCCGGGTCGAACGCGTCCTGGACGCGGACCTCGGCGGTTACCGCTTGCCCGGACTCGTTCACATTGAAGCCCGCGTTGTACGTTCCGGTATGGCTGTGGGCGTCGATCAGACCCGGGGTGACGTGCTTGCCGTTGGCGTCGATCACCGCCGCGTCGCGGCCGATGCGGGGCGGGTTGCCCGAGCCGATCGCATTGATCTTGCCCCGACGAATATGGACCCAGCCGTCTTCGATGATGCCAGCATCGCCACTGGTCCAGACTGTGGCATTCCGGATCAGCACCTCGTCGGCTTGCGATGGCGCACCGTCCATCGCGTACGGGCCGAAGGGGTAGCCCGGCAGATCCGGGATGTCCTGGGTGTCGTCGGCATCATCCTTGGTGTCTGCTCCGGTGTCCTCATCCGCTTCATCTGCTCGGCGTGAAGCGGTCCAGCTGAACACACCGCCATCGCTGTAGTAGCCGTTTCCTCGGATCGTTCCGTCGTTCTGAAGTGTGCCGCTGATCGAGTATGTCGTATCCAACTCGGCGCTGTCCACGACGAAGCTGATCGTGCCGGTCGTTGTTTTGACATTCCGTGCCTTGCTCGCCTTGGCATCCTCGCCAGCGCCCGCTGGCTTCGAGCTCACGCTGTTTCCGTTCACTGTGAACTCAACCCGAACGTCAGAGGAAAGCTCTGCATCCCACGTTCCATCGAACGCCTCGGGAACGGAGATTTCGTGGCGCCGCCCATCTGTCCACACATCGCGGATCTCGGTTCCGCTCTTGAACAGGGGCCCGGTTGTCACGACAAGGTTTGCGACCTTGCCTGCTTCGATTGTGCCGAGGTCGTCGATCACGCCCAGCATGCGAGCGGGCGTCGTTGTGAGCATGCCGAGCGCTTCCTCAGGAGTGAGCCCGGTATCGATGGATGTGCGAACATTCTTGAGGAAATCGCCCGTCCGCTCCAGGCCCGCGGTGGTCAACGCCACGGTGAGCCCTGCGCGGCCGAGACGCCAAGGGTTTGTTGGCGCCTGCTCCCAGTGCATCAAATCGCGAAGCTCGACCACGTCGGCGGCGCCGGGGCTGAACACATCAGGTGTCTCGGGCCAGTTGACCGGCGCAACGATCGGCACCCCCGCGGCTTCGAGGTCCGCGAGCCGCCAGTATTCGCGGCCCGAGCCGACGATCATCGCACCGCGTCCGGCCTCCGCAGCGGCCTCTGCCGCGTGCACCGCCTTGATCTCGTGGTCCACATGGAACATCAGCGGCGCATCGATTGAGAGTGCGTGCAGGCTGCTTGTGCCTGGGCTTTCGTTTGCCGCGCTCCATGCAGCGTCACTGAGCGTCTGACGCACCACGGCGACCGCGCCCATGTGGCTGTTGGGATACGCCCTGCCCTGGTTGTCGAATCCCAAGGCGTGGAACGCGTCGGCTCGGTACACGGGCACATCGCCTTCGCTCGCATCTTCGAGGCCTTCGCCAAGGCTCACAACCGCACCGCGGCCCCGGAAGATCCCAGTCTCTGGGCTCAGGCCAGCGGCGGTGAAGCCCTGCTCACGGAGGGACTCTTTGGTTCGCTCGCTCAGGCCCGGGCCATCCAGGACCGAGCGGTGGGGGATGACATCATCATTCCAGTGTGCGCCCGGCGCCGCCTCATCGGGTGACGGGGCCTCCGCTTCGACAAAGGCATCGATCAGTCCCGCGTACACCTGGTGACCCTCAAGCTCATGAGCGATGTACGCCGCGGGCCAGGAGGTCCGGGCGAGTTCGCCAGCGCTGAGGACCTGCGCGATCCGGCCATCAGCGATGACGACGGCCCCCCCGTCGATCGACTGGCCAGGCGAGACATGGATCACATCGGGGAGCAGCACGTGGATCCTGGGGTCGGTGCGTGTCATGCCGTTGGGCGGCGGGGCGAGCGGGCTATCACTCGTTGGGCCCAGCGTCGTCGAGCGTCCACTCTGCTGTGCGGCCGCCTGGTTGTGAAGCGGCGCAGACAGGGCGACCATCGCGACACCCGTCGCGGTCAGGGCGGAAGAGAGTTTCATTCATCGCTCCAGCAAGGCGGGGGCCACGGACTGGCCGGCGAGTCCAGCGAACCGGGGACGGCCCAGGTTCGGAGTGCCGGGCGGTGCAGCGTACCACCTGGGCGGTACGCCGCAAACGGTCCTGCCGGGCTCCTACCCTCGCGTTCCCGTCGAGTATCTACGTTGAAGAGGAACCGAATCCGATGAGCCTGATCGAAGGAAACGCCGTCATCGGCCAGTCCGGCGGACCCACCGCGGTCATCAACCAGTCCGTCGTGGGTGTCGTCGAGGGGCTCCGCCGCTCGGGCGGTGCGGGCGGCCCGAACAGCCCGATTAAGAAGGTCCTGGGCATGCAGCACGGCGTGCGCGGCCTGACCGAGGATCAGTTTCACGACCTGACCGACGTTGATCAGGACTTCCTGAACGTGCTCGCGAAGACCCCGTCGGCGGGTCTGGGCTCGACACGCGATAAGCCCGACGCGGGGTATTGCGATCGCATCCTTGCGGCCTGTCAGAAGAACGACGTTCGCTATTTCTTCTATATCGGTGGCAACGACTCGAGCGATACCTGCCGCATTGTGAACGAGAAGGCGGACGCCGCCGGTTACGACATGCGGTGCATCCATATCCCGAAGACGGTAGACAACGATCTGGTCATCAACGACCACACCCCGGGCTTCGGCTCGGCTGCCCGTTTCGTTGCGATGGCGTGCCAGGCCGACTTCCTCGACAATATCAGCCTGCCGGGCATCAAGATCAACGTCGTGATGGGGCGGCACGCGGGGTTCCTAACCGCCGCGAGCGCGCTGGCGCGTCGTCAGGACCGCGACGCGTCCACCGATGGGCCTCAGCTCGTGTACGTCCCCGAGGTTCCCTTTGATACCGAACGCTTCGTGCAGGATGTTGCCGAGCGTTTCGACGCGAAGGGCCGTTGCCACATCGCGGTCAGTGAGGGCATCAGCGATGACCAGGGCAACGCGATCGGCGCGAAGCTGATTGAGGGCGCACAGACCGATGCGCACGGAAACGTGCAACTCTCAGGCTCGGGCGCGCTGGGCGATGCGTTGAGCAACCTCCTCAAGGAGAAGCTGACGCCCGCGGGCGGCAAGCCGCCGCGTGTCCGCGCCGACACATTCGGCTATCTGCAGCGCTGCTTCCCCGATCCGAGCCCGATCGACCAACGCGAGGCGCGGGGCGCTGGACGCATGGCCGCGAGGCTGGTCTGCGAGGGCAATACCGATGGCTCGATCGCGATCATCCGCGACTCAGACCCTGGCCCGTTCGAGCACTACTCGAGCAGCTTCAAACGGATCGAGCTGGGCGACGTCGCGGCGAAGACCAAGCACATGCCGGCGGAGTTCCTGGACGGGCACAACAACGTGAGCCAGGCGTTCATCGACTACTGCAGGCCGCTGGTGGGCGAGTTGCCTTACTTTGCGCGGTTCTGACGGGGCTCTTTGCTCGGCTAGCTGCAGCCGCTAAGCCAGAATCCGAGGTAGTAGCCAAGATCATCGAGATCGATCCAGCCATCGGGCACACCGAACCCGGGTTGGCCTACGAGTGTGGCACCAGTCGATGTCAGATCGATCCCACAGATCCCACTGCCGACCAGCCACGCATTGATGTAGAAACCGAGGTCGTCGATATCGACGACCCCGTCATATTCCCCCCAGCCGGGTTGGCCAAACAATGTGGCGCCGCTGGTGGTCATGTCTGCGAGGCAGCCCGGGCGGCCGTTGCCGGGATCGCTATCCGCGGTAACTGCAACCGCAGCAACGGGGTTCTGTGCGTAGGTCAGAACTCCGTTGTCCAATGCAGTTCCTGTGGTCGGATCGATCTCGTAGAGCCTGATGCTTGTCCCATCACCCACGGGATAGCCAATGCCGAAGAGCACTCCATTCGGATCAAACTCAAGCCCGGTGAGCATGACTGCATCGCTTGATATCGCATCGATGATCGGGGCTATGGCTGCGCTTGCCCCGGTGATCTGATCGATGTTGTAGAGCGAACTTCCCGAGCTGCTCGCATCCACGGCGAATATGGCCGAGCCATCGAATGCGAGACCAGCGCTCGCAATCTCTGTCGACCCAACCGAAGTCACCCACCCTGTTTCAACATCGATAATGACAAGTGTTTCGCCAGCGCCTGGCGCGGCCGGGAGGACAGCCGCGTAGAGCTCGCCATAGATGTACTCCATCGCAACGACCGTGCCGCTTTGGCCCGCATCGAACGAGAGAGGAAGCGGGTCGAGCAGCAAGCCATTGCCGGAGTACCGCGAGAGCAGATCTGGTGATGATGCCTCGGCGACATAAAAGACGCTGTTGCCAAGCTCAAACTCTGGTATCGCGCTTCCGAGAGACCATGCCGACAGGGTGTCTAGAGGGGAAACAGACGTGGGATCCGTGAATACCCGATACGGCACTCGCTGATCAATCAGATAGAGGCCTCGCCCCGGCGGTATGGACGGGCATGAGGCCACAGCTCCATGTCCAGACGCGAAGACGATCAGTGCGACGCCGCTGCCAAAAAATGTCCGCCACATCACAGCTTCCTCAGAGGTAACGGGTCAGCCTTTGCAACGGAGATTACTTGCTAGCTGCGACGTCACAAGAGGATTGTGCAAAGTGATGCCAGTTCAGCGCTTTGTTAGGGGCACCCAGCCAGCCAAAGACCGATGAAGTATCCAAGATCATCAAGGTCTACAACCCCATCGGCCTCGCCGAACCCGGGCTGACCTTCGAGTGTAGCGCCGGTGGTTGTGAGGTCCGACGCGGCGTCGTTCATGAGCCACACCCCAATGAAGTACCCCAGGTCGTCGAGGTCGATTGTCCCGTCGGGCTCCGCGTAACCAGTCTGGCCCCGCAGTGTCGCGCCAGTAGTCGTCACATCTGCCGGACAGAACGCGCGGACTGAGAGCGAGTCGATGGCCCAGGATTCTTCGGTTGGACCGGCACCGGTGCTGATGCCGAACAACCAGCCGGTGCCGTCGGCGAAGAACGCGAGCTCGAGTGTGCCCGAGGTGTCTGTGCTTGTGACAAGCCCGATCCGGTACGCGCTGTCCTCACGGTTTGTGCCGGTCTCGAAGCCCAGTTGGTCTTCAGAGATGAGCGCAGGGCCCTCGTAACTCTGCAATGCGTTGAGAGGTGACAGGTTCGTGAACGACTCGCGGAAAACCTCGGTTCCATTCGCGGTCACATTGAAGAAGTCTGGTGCCTGTAGCGGTGCGAGTGGGAAGCTGGACCCGTCCCAGGAATCGATGATCGCCAACGAGAACCGCACGCTCACTTCGCGGCTGGTGGGCAGACCGGCCAGCACGAAGACCGATGCCGGTGCCGGGTTTCCGGGGGATGTGTTTCTGAGGAAGTCGCCTTCGAAGAGCGGAGCGAGCACATCGAAGCCCTGCACGCTTTCGATGTCTCCGGCGCCGGATCTCATGGCGCTCGCGCCCGCCAGAATCAGCGGTGCGTCATCGAACGTGTCTTCGTAATAAAGGTCTTGAGCGCACGCTGAAACTGCCGCAAACAGAGCTGCCAGGCAGGCGGTTCCGTCCAAGGCCCCGATGGCATTCACCGGGTGAGCTGTCATTTTTTTGCTCCAACCGAGGGCTTACGGGCAGCCCGCAAGCCAGACCGAGATGAAGTACCCGAGGTCATCGAGATCAACGGTCCCATCGGGCACACCGAAGCCGGGTTGGCCGGCCAGCGTGGCGCCGGTCGTGGTGACGTCGGCCTCGGAGAGGTTGCTGAGCCAGACGCCGATGAAGTAGCCCAGATCATCGAGGTCAACGACCCCGTCTGGCATCGCAAACCCCGGCTGACCCATCAATGTGGCACCGGTCGTTGTGAGGTCTGCGGGGCAGAGAATGGGACCGCCCGAGCTGCCAATGTCGCCGATGGACGTGATCGAGGTGAGCGTGGGCTCGAACTCGATGGGCAACAGCTCACCAAGGTTGTTCGCGTCTCCGGTGGAGAGATCGAGCTCGTAAAGGATCACCGATGCCGGGAAGTCCTCGGGTCGTCCCAACCCATAAAGCGTGCCATCCGGATGGAACTCAAGCCCCGTGAGGAAGATGTCCACGAACTCGAAGTTGTCAAGGAAGGTGCCCTGATAGGTGGCGAGGCCCGTCGCGAGATCCACCGAGTAGTAGTCCGCGATGCTGCTCCCCGCGGCGACCGTGTACATGGTCGTCCCGTCCCAGGCGAGGCCGCCGGCGGGCCAGAAGATCTCCATCGCTCCGATCTCGGTCACGACGCCCGTCGTCAGATCAACCGTTACGAGCGTTGACTCGAAACCTTGTCCCGCCATGCTGGCCGCGCCGTAGAGCACACCGTTGACGTACTCCATGCCGGTCAGGATGTCGTTCGTGGAGCCGGGTGGGAAGGTGAGCGGCAGCACGCCAAGGTCGGCGCCGGCGGCATCCATCAGCTTCAGCTGCGGCGTCGGGCTGTCGCGATCTGCGAGATAGAAGACCCCGTCGCCGTACTCAAACTCTGGGCCGAACTGACTCGCGGAGGAGTTGAACTCGAAGTTGGCGAACGCCGGATCCAGCTCGACAAAGTAGAAGGTGCTGAACTCCATCGCGTAGAGGCCCTCGCGAGGTTCGGCGATGATCTGGCCGTGAGCGGACGGAGCGAGCGAAAGCGCGGCCAACGCGCAGGTGGACAACGAGGCGGTACGGATCGACATAGCTTGACATCCCCTTCAAGTGCCGGGCTGAACGCCCGCGCGATGAGCGTACCCCACAATCTGCGGAGGACCAAACGGCCTACCCAGCTTCGCACCGTGCAGCTCGATTCGAGGTATCGCTCAGGGGCAGCCAGCGAGCCAGACCCCGAGAAAGTACCCGAGGTCATCGAGATCGATCACACCATCTGATGCGCCGAAGCCCTGCTGACCAGCCAGTGTTGCCCCCGAAGTCGTGAGATCCGCGATGACGTCGTTCGCAAGCCAGTTGGCAATGAAGAACCCGAGGTCGTCCAGATCCGCAGTTCCATCCGGCTGCCCGTACCCGGCCTGGGCGGGCAGCGTTGCGCCCGTGGTGGTCAGGTCCGCGGGGCACGCGACCATCCCTGCGCCGAGCGCGAGATCGAGCACGAGCAACTTGTGATCACTCGCGATCGTGCTGTCGCTCTGTTCGAGACCCAGCGAAGCTAGCTCGGCGCTGGTGAGCAGCTCGGTGTCCAGTGCGTAGCTATTGAGCTCAGTCAGACGATCACCACTGAACGTGATCAGGTCGAGCACGCCCGGTGGGAAGCCGAAGCCATCGAGGTCCCGCCATGTGGCGGCGTCATTGCCCCCGGCATTGATGGGCGTGGAAAGGACCATATCGGGCGTCCGCGGGTCGAGCAGAACATCGAGCGGTTCGCGACTGCCCACGAGATTCCAATCGCCGATCACGACGATGCCCGCATCGGCGAAGGGCGACAATGAGCCACCGAGCGCTGCAGCACGGAAGTCCGCGATCGTGTCGGCGATCGCGTTGCTCTGACCGATCCGTGTCGCGTCCTCGCTCGAGAGGATGTTCCCGCAACACTTGTGATGCACACTGAACACAAGCAACCCCTCGGTGTCGCTCAGCCGCACAAGCCCGCCCGCCGCGGCGCTCGTCCCAGACGTCACAACATCGAGCGGGTACTGGCTCGCGATGACCTCGTCGCTCCCATTGTGAACGACATTCCAGGGAAGGCCGTTATCGAGCGGGTCGATTCCCTCAAGCAGTCCCCGAATGAGCGGGGCATTGCTCGAGTACTCCTCCTGGAAGCAGTAGATATCCGCATCCACGGCGTCGATCAGTCGCGCTAGCTCGTCGCCCCGGCTCGCGCTGAACAGCCCGGTTGAGAGCGTGTTGAGGCTCGCGACACGGAGATCAGCACCAACCGGCTTCTCGAGCTGTGTAGAGACGGGCGCGGCCGCAGGGCTACCCATGATCACGCTTGCCGGAGCTGTGAGGCTGTCCGACCCGGAGAACTGCACGCTCACGGTGTCACCCTGCCCGATCCCGAAGGCGCCGAGATCGACCCGGACCTCGAACTCGTCCGAGGCGTAAGTGGGCAGTGTGACAAACCGAATGTCGTTCCAGCTCACGCCTCCGTCGCGCCTGGCGCTCCGCTCCCGATAGTCGATCACGAGGTCGGTCCCCGGGAGTCCGATGGTGATGATCCAATCACCATCCGTAAAGCGACCGCTCACCAGATTCCGCTCGGTGTTGGTATCGAACCGGAGGTACAGCTCAGACCCCATGCCGACGGCGCGGAGCTCGGTGACGTCGAAGGCACCGATCGCATCGCCCGCCGCATCGATTGCCACGACCGGTATCGTGTCCCAGTCATCGAATGATGCATCAATCACCGGCGCGAGCTGCGCCGAGGCCGGTACGGACAGAACGAGCGGCAACGCCGCCAACACCACGCTATTCAACTTCAACTGTCGTCTCCTCGGCGCTCGCGTCGGGCGAGCGTGCCCGTCTACGGGCACCCCCCGAGCCAAACGCCAAGGTAATACCCGAGGTCATCGAGGTCAACGAAACCATCGGGCACACCGAAGCCGGCTTGTCCCGTCAGCGTCGCACCAGTTGTGGTGACGTCGGCGATGGCCGCATCACCGGCCAGCCAGAACGACAGGTAGTAGCCGAGGTCATCGAGGTCGATCACGCCATCGGGCTCGCCGAAGCCGGGCTGGCCTTGCAGTGTCGCGCCGCTGCTCGTGACGTCCGCTTCGTTGCACGCTAGGTTGACGACAGGCAACAGATCGTTAATGAATGTCGAGTAGCTGCTCACGCGCAGTGCCACCATCAACTCGGGCGGATTGAAGATCGCTTGGAACGCGTTCTCGACAGCAATGTTGATCGCGACCACCGACCACTCGCCGCCATCGAACAGGTACCAGCCTCCGCCCGAATCTCCGTCGGCGACGGTCGCTTCTCCTGGCACACCGTCAGACACCGAATCGAAATCAGCGAACAGCCAGTCGCTCGTGAACCCGATGGCCGACTGATCGGGTGCAGCGCCCTCGATCGTGTTCTGTCCGACCCCGAGCGACCGTGTTGATGCCCACGCGTACCCGATCAACTGCCCTGTCCCGTCGAGCACGTCGGCGCCGCGGCCGACGCCGTAGCCGGTCACGACCGCAACCCGGCCCGTCTCCCCGGTCGAGGTCCCGACGTTGACCCATTCGGCGAGATCCGCGTCCGAGCCGTCGGGCTTTGTGAGACGCACAACGCGGAGATCCGCCGTCGGATGGACTGTCTGCTCGGCCACCACGAACGGCACGCCGTCAAAGGTGACAGTCCCGCCGACACCCCCGCCCTGGTGTCTGGTCGTGATCGCGTGGTTGGGCCCAACCGCCACCAGCGACGCGTTCGACCCCCACTGGCCCATGACCGCGGTCGGGGGATGCGAAAAAACCGCCGAGTCACCACTCGGGTGCGTGATGGACGCCGAAGCCCCAGCGCAGACGAGGAGGCTGGCAATCGTCGTGAAAATGGCGTAGCGCGATTCGGCCATATGGGCGATCTCCGGGCTCACCCCACTCCGGCAGGCCGCGAGGCCCCGTCGATCTCAGAACCTACCTGCGAGATCCGCCCGATTCCAGCGCTTTCGCGTTCTTCGGCGTCACATGCCCGAGAACCTGGCTGCAGAACCACTGCAGATGGGCCGCTCTCGGACTGGATGCGGATAGGCGGTCCGTCCGGAGGTCATCCGATCGGCTCGCGGCCGACGATCTGGAGGCCGAAGGCATCGAGCTGCGGGTATTCGGTCGCGCTGTTCGTGAGAAGCCGGAGCTTTCGCAGACCGAGCGACCGCAGGATCTGGCTCCCAGTTCCGTACTCGACCATGCCCGGCGCCAGCGTCTCCCGGGGTGTGTCCTCGTCCGAGTGGCTCGATGCGCGGGTAAGCCGCTCGCGCAGGCTGCCCGAACCGCCCTGAGGCCTGAGGTACACCACCGCCCCGCGTCCGGCTTGCTGCACCTGGCGTAGCGCTGCCCGCAGCGTGTCGCCCGTTGCGCCGCTGCCCGAAGCATCGAGATCACCGAATACATCCCCGAGCAGATCGCGCCGGTGCACGCGCACCAGCGTCGGCTCATCGCGTTCGATCACAGCACCATCGGCGTCGAGATCGCCAACGCCGCCCACCGTGAGCGCGAGGTGCGGCAGGGGGTCTACCGGGCTCTGGAACGCGATCAGGTTGAACTCGCCCTCAGGCGTGCGGATCGTGGTACCGCTCGCCGGGTCGAGTCTGGTCAGCATCGATTGCCGCTGAAGCCGGTACTCGATGATCTGCGCGACCGAGCACATCTTCAGCGAGTGTGCTTTGCAGAGCTCGATCAGATCGGGCACGCGTGCCATCTCCCCATCGTCGCGCATCACCTCGATGAGCACGCCCGCCGGTGTCAGGCCCGCGAGCCGGCACAGGTCCACCGTGCCCTCGGTCTGACCGATCCGCACGAGCACACCCCCGTCTCGGCTTCGCAGCGGATTGATGTGCCCAGGTCTTACAAAGTCGTTGGGCCCACTCGTGGGATCGATCGCGAGCTTGATGCCCTTGGCCCGCTCGTGCGCCGAGACGCCGGTGGTGAACCCGTGCTTCGGGTGCCCATCGATGGTGACGGTCAGCGGTGTCCCGCGGACGCTCGTGTTCACAGGTGTCTGCGGAGTGAGCGCGAGCCGCTCACAGTCCGATTCCGTCAGGCAAAGGCACATGTAGCCCCTGCCCACGCTGAGCATGAAGGTCAGCGCCTCGGGGGTAGCGAAGTCAGCCGCAATGACGAGGTCGCCCTCGTTCTCGCGCCGCTCGTCGTCGGTGAGCACGACGATTCGACCCGCCCGAAGCTCGTCGAGGATCTCGGGCACCGGGCTGAAGCCATCGGGAAGCCCCGTCCCAAGCTTCATGTTCTGAGTCGTGTTCTCGGTCGTGCCCTGCGGGCCCGCCGGCTGCGGGTTCGTCATGGAGAGAGGATAGGGACCGATCACGGACCACTTGCCCCACGCTCTCGCAGCCGGGCGGTAGTGCCGGTGGTAGCCTTAGCCATGACCAACACTCGATCGCTCGGAGCCCTAATCCTTGTATCGATCCTGGCTGTGACCCTCGCCCCGGTCTCCGCGCTGGCGCAGGCGACCGTCGCTGGCGTCGCCTATGTCACCACACCTGGTGGCGATGCCCGCACACGAATCAGCCTCTTCACCCCCGATCCCTTCTTCGCCGGTGACGAGCTCGAAGGCCTGGCCTATTTCGGCGTCATCGATGATCCCGAGAGCAGGGCCCCCGTCCCCTGGACGCAGAAGGACGGCGATGTCACCATCCGATTCGAGCACTTCGGCAGCGAGATCAACGCGACATGGGTCGATCCGGGCAAGGTACTCAGCGGCACCTGGACGAAGGACCGAGGCGAGCAGGGCCGCGCGGTCTTGCCCTTCCGCGCTGTGTTCGACGACCAGGACGAGATCTACGAGTCTCCGCCCATCAAGTACCTCACGGCCGTCCGAAACTGGATGGTCATCATGGGTGACTCGGACGACCCTGTTCTGCTTGAGATCAAGGGCAACGCCGATGCACGGCTACTGGCAACCGTCATCTCTGAGACCGGCGACTACCGATATCTGCGAGGCGTCGCGACCGGCCCGACGGAGTTCGAGCTCTCGACGTTCGATGGATCTCACGCGTTCTTTATCAAGGGTCAGGTTGGGCAAGACCCGGGTGCTCCACGAGGCTCGCTGCCCTCCGATGTCCGCGGGAACTTCTACTCGGGGAACTGGTACAGAACCAGCTTCGAGGGCGTCCCCACCGAGCGCTTCCGTCGAACCCCGCCCGATCGTCGCGTTCGCGCGACTGATGTGTCGCTGTCGGACCTCCAATACCCCGACCTCGATGGGGATATCCGCACGCTCGACGACCCGGAGCTACGCGGCGATGTCACGATCCTGCAGGTCTTCGGATCCTGGTGCCCCAACTGTGGCGACGGCACGCGCCTGCTTGAGGAGATGCAGGCGGTCTACGGAGGCCAAGGCCTCAAGATCATCGGTCTCGCGTTCGAGGTCGCGACCGATCCAGAGGAGGCCGCACGGCGTGTGCGCGCTCATCAGGCCCGCTACAACGCCGACTGGCCCGTGTTGCTTGCTGGGCCGGCCGACAAGCAGCGGGCCGCGGAGGCCTTCCCGCTCATAAGTAGTGTCGCGGCTTACCCAACATTCCTCTTCGTGAACCACGAGGGCGAAGTCGAGAAGGTCTTCTCGGGTTTTGACGGGCCGGCTACCGGCAACCGGTACGAATGGTGGGAGCGCACGTTCCATAGCCAGATCAAGGAGATGCTGCGCAACGCCGAAAGCGCGAGCGATTCCGCGGAGCAGGCATCAGATGGCAGCTGAACAGGCCTCGGGTGGCGCTGACCGCTACGACGCGTTCCATGCCTTCCGCGAGCGACTCAACACGCGCCTCCTCGGCAACGAGCAGCAACGCGGCAACGGCCCTGACGGCGCAGCCCGCGCGGCACCCAGCCTCGGCATCAAGCGGTTCTTTGCACTCGATACGCGCTGCTACGAGGACGGCGCGCTCGACGCCAAGACGAAGGAAGGGCTGGGCCTCGTGGCGAGCGCAGTACTCCGCTGCGATGACTGCATCGCCTACCACATCGATCGCTGTGTCGAGCTGGGCTGGACCGACGACGAGTTGATGGAGGTTTTCGAAGTCGCGCTCATCGTGGGCGGGTCGATCGTCATCCCGCACCTGAGGCGGGGCGTCGATTTTCTCGATGCCTGCCGGGACAAGCGGGCCGACGACGCTCGCGGCCGCGCATAGCACGTACCATCGCCCGTGCCGGGCCCGAACACCGATCCGAAACGGCGTGCGGCCCACGACCGCGCCCGCGAGCAGGCGACCGAGATCGCCCGCGCCCTCCAAGACGCTGGCCATGTCGCCTATTTCGCCGGCGGGTGCGTCCGCGACGATCTGCTGGGCCTCGATCCCACCGACTACGACGTCGCGACCGATGCGACGCCAGACCGTGTGCAGGAACTGTTCGGACGCACAAGCGAAGTCGGCGCCCACTTCGGCGTTGTGTTGGTCCATCCGCAGCCCAAGGCTCAGGCGGTCGAGGTCGCGACGTTCCGCGCTGATGGGGAATACACCGACAACCGGCGTCCGGATCGCGTGACGTTCAGCACGCCCGAGGCCGACGCTCAGCGGCGCGACTTCACCATCAACGCGCTGTTTCTCGATCCCGTCGCGAGCGAGTCCAGCACGGCGCCGCTCCTCGAGCAGGTGATCGACTTCGTTGGTGGTGTCAGCGATCTCAAAGCGGGTGTGGTCCGGGCGGTTGGAGACCCAGAGGCGAGGCTTAAGGAGGATCACCTCCGCGCGCTCCGCGCCGTC
The DNA here is from genome assembly GCA_039186605.1 of Planctomycetota bacterium. Classification (GTDB taxonomy): domain Bacteria; phylum Planctomycetota; class Phycisphaerae; order Phycisphaerales; family UBA1924; genus JBCCZZ01. Next base: position 82,123 of record JBCCZZ010000014.1, read on the forward strand.
CGCTTCGCCGCGAGGCTCGGCTTCCGCATCGATGAGGCGACGGGTGAGGCGATCAGGGACCACGCATCGGAGCTGGCTGGCGTGAGCCGCGAGCGGATCGGCGAGGAGATCCGCAAGATGATGGCAGACACCTACCGATCGGTCGCGGTCTGGCAGCTCCAGTACCTCGACCTGGATGCGCCGGTGTTTGACCAGCCCCACAGCAACGCCTCAGCGCCGCGCACGCTGGGGAGGCTGGGTGACGATTCTTCGTTCCCGCTGTGCCTTGCCGCCCTCGCGCTCGACCGGGGCCTGGTCGAGGTCAGCCAGGTCGCCGGCCTGGTTGAGGCCTGGCGTCGCGCATTGATGCTCAGCAATCAGGAGCGGGATGCGCTGAAGGCCGTCTTGGAGGGCTATGCCCAGCTCGAACGGGCCTGGGGCTCCATGTCGATCGCCGAACAGAAGCGGACAGCGAGCGCTGGGTGGTTTCCGGACGCGATGATCCTGCTTTCGGCCCGCGATACCGTTGCGATGGTCCGCCTGAGCCGCCAAGTCGAGAAGCTCGCGGCATCCCCTGGTGGGCTCGCTCCCAGGCCGCTACTCGATGGCGATCAGCTCATCGCCCAGGGATTCCGGCCCGGCCCGAGGTTTGGGGAGGTCCTGGGCTTGCTCTACGACGCGCAGCTCGAGGGCCGCGTGGGGACGCTGGAAGAGGCGATCGACCTGGCCCGAGCCCTGTTTGAGCGTGCTCAGCCCGGCGAATCCGACGCCTAAGGACCGATTTTCAGATCTTGGAACCGTTTAACGGATGGATCTGAGATCCGAACCTGTTCGGATAGGATTGGTACACATCGTGGCGGGGAGTTCCTGCGGCTGCGCGGACGGTGCAGGCTCCTCCCACACGCTGAGAACGGGCTTCATGCGAGACACCATGCGACAGAACAACACTCGGATCCCCTATGCGAAGCGTCTGGGAGGGGCAGGCGCGCTGCTGGCGGCGGTCTTCGCTCTTCCACTGATCTCGCCCACAGGTGTCCCCGAAGCCGCGGCGATGGTCACCATGTCCGACGATGCCGAACTGCTCGACGAGATCGTGTTCCGCAGCGGCAGGATCCTTCGGGGTCGCATCGTGGACGAGACGAACGATCGGATCACGTTCGAGGGTGAGCTGAACGGTATCCCTCTGAACACCACGTACGAGAAGTCAACGATTGCGGAGATCCGTCGAGGCGTCGCGCCGGCGCCGGAAAAGGCGGAACCCGCCCGTTCCGAACGGCAACACCCGAGCGTGAGCCCCCGCTCCGGTGGCCGAGAGTCGAACGCTCGCGACGATGGACGCACGTCGGTCTATCTGATCGAGCTGAGCGGTCGGTTCCGAAGCGATGTGCACGAGGCGCCGCTGCGCGATGCGCTCGAAGACGCACGCGATCAGCAGCCGGACTACCTCATCGTGAAGATCGACACCGACTGGGTGGAGCTCCAGTTCGATGAGGGCAACGAGGTCGAGATCCCGACCAATCCGGATGAGCTGTTCTACGCCGAGCAGATCGAGCCGCTCTTCACCGAGGAGATCCGCGACACCTGGCCGAAGCAGCCCGAGCTGGTGTTCTGGGTGAAGAACGCCATGGGTGGCTCGGCTTTCATGCCTTTCTTCAGCGAGACGATGTTCTTCCACCCAGAAGGGCGGATCGGCGGGCTTGGCTACGTCGATGAGCTCTTCGAGGGTGACGAAATGTTTAACGCGAAGCAGATCTCGCTCCGCATGGGTCACGCCCAGGGGCTGCTGATCGCTCGCGGCTACGAGCCGCGGCTCGCCGATGCACTGATGCGCGAGCACACGGTGCTCAGCTACAGCATCGACGGTGGCGAGCCGGTGTACCACGAGCGGATGCCCGAGAGCGAGAGCGAGTTTCTCCTCACCGACGACGGCGATGGGCCGAACGAAGACACGCTTGCCCAGGCCGTCCGAGGCCAGCTGAACGACACCCTCACGCTCGACGCGGAGACCGCGCGTCGCCTCCGCGTCAGCATGGGCACCGTCGAGACGCTCGACGATCTGCTCTTCGAACTCGGGGTGAACCGCGACTACCGCCTCATCGATGGCAAGTCCGAGCGGATCATGGAGACCTGGAGTCGCCGGGTCCGCCGCACGATCCAGGACGTGCCCAAGATGTGGGAGGAGTATCAGCAGATCGGGCAGGGTCGAAACGCGACCCCTGCGCAGCTCCGGGGCCAGCGGATCCGCAAGCTGGAGCAGATCAAGGGCGCGTTGCTCCGTATGCAGGGCGCCGTCCCGGGCCCCGCGGTTGGCGTGCCCAGCGTCGCCGAGATCGACCAGCTCATCGCCCAGATCAGGCTCCAGGGCCTTGGCCAGCGCTAAGCCGCACCGAGGGAATCGGAAAAACCGACCGACACGGAAGATGACCATGCGACCCAACACACTGCTGAGGCTCGGGCTCCTTGCCCTGGCGTTCCTGTTCTCAACGCTCGCCCAGGCCGACACGCTCAGGCTCTCCGATGGGCGCACGCTCGAAGGCACCGTCCAGAACGAGCTGGACGGATACATCTGGTTCACACACTCCGTGGGCGGCATCGACCAGACCGATGTCTTCGGTCCCAATGAGTACGTCGAGCTTCTCCGGGACGGCGCCGGCGAACCCGAGTCAGGCGCTGAACCCAAGGATGAAGCACGGGACCCGATCGGGGACGCTCGCCCTGTTCGAGATGCCGCGCCGGCACGCGCACCCCGCCCCAGAGTCGGTTCCAACGCACCAAGAGCCGCGGTTATCAGTCTCGGCGCCCCCGACATGGACACAATCGGGATCTACGTGACGCGCGACAAGCTCGAGTCGATCATCCCTCTTCTCGAGGAGGAGGAGATCGACATCGTCGTGTTCCGCGTCAACTCCGGCGGTGGACTCCTGTACTCGCTGGGCCGCATCAGTGATCTCATCCACACCGAGTACAAGAGCCGCTTCCGCACGGTCGGCTGGATCGAGAGCGCGATCAGCGCCGCCGCGATGAGCGTCCACTGTCTCGAAGAGATCTACTTCATGCCCGAGGGCAACTATGGGGCCTGCACCGGCTGGCGAGGCAACGGTGAGCAGATCGAGGGCGGTGCTCTTGAGCAGGTCCTCTACCAGATGGAACAGATCTCCGAGAAGGGCCGCCACGACTACCGCGTCATGCGCTCTATGCAAATCACCGAGCCGCTGAGCGCAGACTTCGATCCCGCGACCGGCGAGGTCACCTTCCGTCAGGACGAGGATGGCCAGGTCCTGCTCAACCAGGAGGGCGACATTCTCACCTTCAACAGCCGCACCGCCGAGGAGGTCTATTTCTCGGATGGCACGGCCGCAACGATCGATGAGCTCGGCGCCGCAATGGGCCTCGAAGAAGTGGACTGGGTCGGCGAGTTCGATCCGACGGTGCCCTACCCGCTGAGCAAGGCCGAGCGTGAGATGCGCCGCTGGCGCGAGGTTACAGCTCGCGATGAGCAGAAGCTCAACGAGTATTTCTTGACGTTCCAGCAAGCGATGGGGGGCATTCGTGGTGATCGCACGACCGCGGCGCGGTACGCCAACGCCGCGAGGCAGGCCCTGCTCCGCATCCGGGGTGTGGTCCGCAACAACCCGAACTTCGCTCTGCTCAACCTCGGGATCACCAATCCCGAGGACTTCGACCGCTGGTACCGTGAGCAAGAGGATGCGATCCGCGAGGCGTTCAGGCCCAACTGATCATGTGAGTCTGGGCGTACCCTCGGGCTATGACAACCCTCGCGCCACACTCGCCTGATACCAGCTTCGTGCCCGCTGACATTGACGCCGCTTCTTGGCAGGCGCTCGCTCCTCTTGTTGACGCGTTGCGTGAGCGTGATGTCTCGACGCACGCCGAACTCGAGCGCTGGCTGCTCGACCGGAGCGAACTCGGTGCCGCCGCCAGCGAGGCACAAGCCAATCTCTATATAACGATGACCTGCTTCACTGAAGATGAAGCAGCGCAGTCCGCATATACACGGTTTGTCGAGGAGACGGCGCCGGAGCTCACGAAGGCTGCTTTTTCCCTCGACCGTCGGCAGGCCGAGTTGTTTGAGCTTCTCGGATCACCGGGTCACCGGTACACCGTGCTCGACAGAGACACGCGGGCCGATGTCGAGCTCTTCCGCGAAGAGAACGTGCCGATCCAGACCGAACTGGAGAAGCTCAGCCAGAAGTACGACCAGACCGTGGGCGGGATGACCGTTGAGTTCGATGGCGCCGAGCGAACCTTGCCCCAGATGGGCGTCTATCAGGAACGCACGGACCGCGAGATACGTGAGGGGGCGTGGCGCGCCGTCGCCGACAGACGCCTCGCGGATCGTGACGCGATCGATGGCCTCTTCGACGAGATGATCGCGAAGCGCCACAAACTCGCGCAGAACGCGGGTTTCAAGCAGTACACAGGCTATGCGTTTAGGAGCAAGCACCGCTTCGACTACACACCCGAGCACTGCTTCGCGTTCCACGACGCGATCGAGAGGCATGTGGTCCCCTTGATGCGCGAGCTCGATAGGAGTCGCGCATCAGCATTGGGTCTGAGCAGCCTGCGTCCGTGGGACATCACGGTAGATCCGAAGGGCCGCGATCCCCTGACACCGTTCGATGGCGGAGTCGAGTTGATCGCGAAAAGCCGTGCGTGCTTCGATGAACTGGACCCGGAACTCGCGGGTCTCTTCCGCTCACTGGGCGATGGATCGACGGCCCAGGGCCCACGTGACGGGGCGTGCCTGGATCTAGACAGCCGAAAGGGCAAGTCGTCGGGCGGGTATCAGTACGATCGAGACCGCGCGAGGCGGTCGTTCATCTTCATGAATGCCGCGGGTCTGCACCGTGATGTCGAGACGATGGTGCATGAGGCGGGGCACGCGTTCCATTCGATGCTGTGCCGCCCTGAGCCGCTGCTGCACTACCGCCACAGCCCGATCGAGTTCGCCGAGGTCGCGAGCATGTCGATGGAGCTTCTCACCATGCCGCACTGGTCGGCGTTCTATCCCGACCAGGCCGACGCCGATCGCGCCCGCCTGCGCCAGCTCGAGGGCATCGTGAGTGTTCTGCCCTGGGTGGCGACCATCGACTGCTTCCAGCACCGCCTGTATGCCGAGCCGGAGCACACACGCACCCGCCGCACCGAGATCTGGCTCGAGATCGACGAGCGGTTCGGTCACAGCCTCGACTGGTCGGGCCTCGACGCGCAGCGCGAGAGTGTCTGGCAGCGCCAGGGCCACCTGTTCGGTGTGCCGTTCTACTACATCGAGTACGGCATTGCTCAGCTGGGTGCGCTAGGACTCTGGTTGATCAGTCTTGAGCAGGGCTCGGCCGCGGCGTTGGAACGGTACAAAGCCGCACTGAAGCTGGGCGGTTCCCGGCCGCTACCCGAACTGTTCGAGGCCGCGGGTCTCCCGTTCGACTTTGGCGATGAGACCGTCGGGAGGCTGACCGAGCGGCTCGAATCCGAGCTCTCGAAGCTGCCTGACTAAAGAACCTGTGGAGGGATCCGGGATGCGTGGGAGATTGCGCCGAACGATCGTTACTGCGCTTACCGCCGCGGCGTCCGCGCAGGCCGCGGAGCCTACGGCAGACAAGCCGACAACGGTCCGCGTTCCGTTTGTGTTCGACGCGACCGCTGTACCGCTTTCGTCACCGAACGGCTTCTATGTAACCGGAGACCTTCCGGAGCTCGGTCGAGGCGACGTCCGCCGCGCCCTCCGCCTGATCCAGGACAGCCCGCTCAGCCCGATCTACCGGACCGAGGTCGCGCTGCCCGCGGGTGCGCCATACACATACCGGGTCGTGCGGCGTGATCCGAGCGAGTCACTGGTTGGCGATCCCACCAACGGTGACGCTGTATCGGCGGAGATCTCTGGCGTTGCCGCGAGCGTCGCTGAGGCGCCACCGTCTCGGAGTGTGTTTCTCTACTCGACGCTCGAGCGCGTCATCATGCACTGGAATCATGTGGGTGAGCCCGAGCAGCAGGTCGAGATGGAACGCATCGCTGCCGGGCGTACGGCCGGTGAGTCGCTGTTCGTGACGCATTCCATTGGCCGTCCAGGCGAGCGACTTCAGTTCACATTCACTGACGAGAACGGCGCCGGCCGCTTTCCGACCCCGTTCCCCCACGCGTCCGATCTCCCGGCGTCGTTCGTGCAGGACGGCAGGCTCTACAGCCACATCCCGCCCCAGAGCTTCACACCCCACCGGATCGAGACCGGCGCACTCCCGACGACTCGTGTCGTGCACACGCGAACGATCGAGGGCGTTTCGGGCCGGGGCTACCGCGTGCTGCTGCCCCGCAACTACGACGCGTCCGACCGCCGGTACCCAGTGGTGTACATGCACGACGGGCAGAACGTATTCAACCCTGGAGGCCCCTTCGGCACGTGGAGCGTTGACATCATCGCTCCCGTGCTCGCCGATTTCGGGCAGGCCCGCGAAGCGATCATCGTCGGCATAGACAACTCCGTGGACCGCTCGTCTGAGTACGTTCCGCGTTTCCCAAGCCCCACGGTTAGCGCCGACGACTACCTCGCGTTCGTGCTGGAGGAACTCAAGCCCTTCATCGACGCGAACTACCGCACACTCCAGGACCGCGCGAGCACGTCGGTCGCCGGTAGCAGCTTCGGGGGCGTCGCCAGCCTGCACGCGGGTTTCGATTACCCCGACACCGTGGGCATCATCGGTCTGTTCAGCGGTTCGTGGTGGGCGACCGGCCCCGAGCTTGTTGACCCTGCGGTCGCCGACGCAACGTTCGCGCCGAGGGTCTACCTTGATGTCGGCACCGAGAACGACGGATACGCGAGTGCCGAGGCCTTTTACCGCGATCTGCTCGGCACGGGGCGTTTCGCGCAGGAGGGAAACCTCCGTTACGTCGTCGGCTTCGGTCAGGCCCACAACGAGCCCGCCTGGCGCAGCCGTGTGGACGAGTTTTTGACATTCGCGATCCCCGCCGCCGAGGCTGATCAGACCCAGCTCTTGTCCATGGCGCCAAACCGAGCCTGGGATCTCGATGGCGATGGCGTGTATAGCACCGAGGACCTCGCCGACTACCAGCAGTCGCCGATCGATCTCAACTTCGATGGGTTTATCGACGGCGCGGACCGTCGCGCCCTAGAGCGCTGGGTGCGTCGTAACGAGATCGCAGACATGACCGCTGGGCGACGCTAGACCGTTAGTCGGTGATGACCTCGGTCTTGGGGTGGAACGCGCTCCACGAGTAGTAGAACGTCTGTGCCGTGCTCACGCCCTCTGGGGCGCTTGCGACATCGATCCCTGCCTCTGTCACGCGGAGTTCAACCGGCCCCAGCGGTGTTTGCAACCTCATCCCATCATTGCCGATGGCTTCGGCGCTGATGAACCAGCTCTTCTCGCCCGCGATCACGCCGACGCCGAGCGTCTTCTTCTTGCGGATTGCGTCGCCCACGCCCCAGACCGGTACGAGGGTGTCGTCGGTTTCGAAGTAAGCCGCGTACGCCTCGCGCTCGTAGGGCCTCGTATGCCCTGTGTTCTTCGTGACCACGCGGCCCTCGGGGTGCTCCGCCCTGAACCGCGCGAGCGAAACCACCCGAGCCGATAGGTGCGCCAGCGCCGTCCCCTGAAGCGGGCCGCTCGCCGCGTGCATCCCGAGCTGGCTCCAGAGCCCCCGGTACGTCCGGTCGTACATCAGAACGTTCGAGTTGTAGAGCGCACCAGAAACACCGAACTCAAGGATCGTCGGATCCCCATTGGGTTGTGTCACGCGGCGGTTGAAGGCCGTAACCGAGTCGCAAAGCGGGCAGTAGGTCAGCGCCACCGGCTGTCCCCCGACCGTCGTGTTCACGATCTCGTGGTAGTTCAAAACTTTCAGCGGGGCTGCGTATGCCTCGCCTTGAATCACCAAGATCGCCAGTCGGTCGGTACCGTCGAGCCACTCGACCTCGCTCGCGGGCTCGGTCTCCGGATCCGTCAACGCGGGGATCGCGTCGCGTGGGAGCAGCGTGTGGATCTGTTCGAGTGGGAGCGTGAGCCCCGCGAGGTCATACTCCTGACTGAGCACAACCGACCCGGGTCGGCGGACGGTCTCGGGCCCGGCGCCCTGTTGGCGCGCCTCGTCCCGCTCCTGGATCGCCGCGCTCGCGGGTTCGTCCGTGCCCAGCACAGCCGCTGTCAGCACGCTTCCCGAGAGCACGAAGCCCACCCCAGCTGCGGAGAACACACGCCTGAGATCGAATACACCGCACGTCATCAATCGGGCCTCCAACCCGCGCGGATGCCGCGCCGGCTTCGCAGACTAACCTCGGGGTATGCCCAAAGATTCCCCGCCCGAAGAGCTCCCCGTCCCGCATATGGCGGGCGGCGAGTTCCGTGAGCTTGCCGCCCGCGCCGCCGCCTGGGTCGATGACTATCTCTCCGGCGTCGAAGCCCACCCTGTTCAGCACGCCCGCACCCCGGGACAGACCGAGGCGATGCTGCCGGTCGCTCCTCCGGAGATGCCCGAGGGCCTCGATCGCATCTTCGAGGAACTCGATCGTGTCGTCGCTCCAGCACTCACGAACTGGCAACACCCGATGTTCTTCGGGTACTTCCCGTGCAACACGAGCCACCCAGCGATCCTCGCAGAACTGGTGATCGCGGGGCTCGGTCAGCAGGGCATGCTCTGGTCAACCAGCCCCGCGTGCACAGAGGTCGAGACAAGGATGCTCGACTGGATGGGTCGTGCCATCGGGTTGCCCGCGGCCTTTCTTTCAGACTCGGCTTGCGGCGGCGGATGCATCCAGGGCACCGCGAGCGAGTCGGCGCTCGTCGCGCTCGTCGCGGCCCGGGACCGAGCGCTCCGCGCGAACCCCGAAACCGACCCGCGTTCACTCGGGGTCTACACCAGCACTCAGGCTCACTCATCGATCGCCAAGGCCGCGATGGTTGCCGGCATCGCGCGGCACGCACACGACGAAAAGGGCGTTCGACTTGTGCCGGTCGATGAGCGTTGTCAAATGGATCCGGGCGCGCTGGGCGCGATGCTCGACGCGGATCTCGCCGCTGGCATCACCCCGGTGATGCTCTCGCTCACGCTGGGCACCACCGCGTCAACAGCGGTCGATCCGATCGATGCGTGCACACGCATCTGGCGCGAGAAGGTCGGCGATCCGTGGGTCCACGTTGACGCCGCTCACTCGGGTGCCACACTCGTTTGTCCGGAGTATCGCTGGCAGGCGAAGGGTATCGAACTGACCGATTCGTTCTGCTTCAACCCGCACAAGTGGTTGCTCACGACCTTCGACTGCGACCTGTTCTGGACCCGCGACAGGGAAGGTCTGGTCCGATCGCTGAGCATCACCCCCGAGTACCTGCGCAATGAGGCTACGGATTCCGGCGCAGTGACCGACTACCGAGACTGGCAGATCCCGCTAGGGCGCCGCTTCCGCGCGCTCAAGCTGTGGTTCGTAATGAGGCACTACGGGCTTGAGGGTTTGCGCAATCACATCAGGAACCACTGCGCCCAGGCCGAGTGGCTCGAATCCAAGATCGACGCCCATCCGACGCTCCGCGCCGCGGCCGAGCGAACCTCAAACCTCGTTTGCTTCGATCACGCCTCGGGCGAGGCCGCAACACGCGCGATGCTCGCGGCACTCAACGACCGCCGAGACGTGTTCCTGACCCACGCCGTGCTCCCGGCCGCGGAGGGGGGTTCTCGGTTCGTCATCCGCGTCGCGATCGGCGCCCTGACCACAGAGCCGAGGCATATCGAGGCATTGTGGAGGCTGATCGAGCGGGCAGCTGAGTCGGTCGGCTAGGCTGAATCGCTGTGGAAAGAACGAGAACGGCAAGGACCGCCCCGCTCATCCTGGTGCTGCTCGCCCTCCTTGGTGGGTGCGCCGTAACCGATCATCCGCGGACCGCGACGATCGAGCCGGGCGGCTACGAAGACGCCTTCCGCCGCACGCTCGCCACACTCGGCAGGCTCGGATTCGAACCCGACCGCATCGACGCACGGAGCGGTGTGATCACCACACATCCCGAGCCGACTGGCGGGCTCGCCGAGCCCTGGAGCCGTCAGCAGACCACTCCCGGTCAAGAGATCGAGGATCTGCTCAACCGCCAGCGGCGTACGGTGCGTGTGGTGTTCCGCGCGGCCGACGAACCGGCAGCCGACGGAGCATCGGGCTTCGACCTCCGCGCCCACGACGGGCCTTACGCGGTTGAGGTCGCGGTTGTCATCGAGCGGGTCCACCGCCCTGGCCGTGAGGTGGACCCTGCCTCGGTGCGCCTGCAATGGACCACCGAGGATCCGGCGTTGCGCGCACGCGGGCTCCACCCGCTCTACGCCGTCCCGGTCGGGCGGGACGAACAACTCGAGCGCCGGCTCGCGAAGGCCGCGGCCGGCCGGTAGACCCGGTCAGGAGCCACGTGGCACTCAACCAGTTGTCAGGAACCGCGTTGCCGAGCGTGCTGATGGGCCCATCACTGGCCTCGATACGACGCCCCCTGGGTCGAGATCGACTCTGTGGGGATCGCTCTCGCACGCTGCGCGAGCTTGGGTTCGAAGTCCAAGGCGGGCGATCCCGAGATCGACATGACCATCGGAGCCTCGGGCAGCCTCGACTCGCCAGCAAGATGGCCCAGAGCACGGGAGATCAACTCTCCTCTGCTCGAAGCACCCAGCTTGCGGTGCAGACTCTTGACGTGGTCGTGCACCGTGTGCGGGCTGCGGCCCAGCACCTCGGCGATGTCACGCACGCTCTTGCCGAGCGTCAGCTCTTCGAGCACCTGCTGCTCCCGAGCTGTCAGCCAGCGGCCGCTCGTCGACGGCGTTTCGCCAAGAGCGAGCAGGACGCGCTCGGCCAGTTGCGGAACGAGCGAAGCCAGTTGGGCAACCAGATCTTCGTTTTCCGGCGGCGTCTCGGCGAAGCCACGGGTCGTGGTCAGATGAGTGATCAGTGCCCGGCCGCTGCGCCCCGGATCGAGCGGATAGGCCGCGCACACGACGTCGTTGGCCTCCGCCGGTTGCCAGGTGTGTCCGATCAGTCCCTCACGCCAGGACGGGCCCGCGAGCGCCGAGGCCAGCCCGACCTGTCCCCGGGAGGTCATCTCGGGGTGCGGGGTCCAGCCCAGTTCACGCATATGGTCGGCGCCGGCACGCAGCCCGCTAAGCAGGTGACGCATCCGGAGGTTCGTGGTCGCACCGGCATGGGCAGAACCCCCTGCCTCGTGGCCAGAGATCCGCCCGTCCGGCGAGAGATTGGCGATCAGCACCAGCGAGAAGGAGCCCGGCACCAGGCTCGTTAGGGTTGCGGCGGCGGCATCGCACCAGTCAAGTGTGGCGACCGCAGGCAGCCCGGCAACCCGGCTGGAGGCCTCCACCAGCCCGCGGTAACGGGTTGCCGAAGCCTCAAGAGTATTCACGACTGTTTCAGAGTTCATGGCGTACACATCCACCCCAAACTGCTATCCCATCCCGGGTATTGAGGGGGTTACTCCCTCGACTCGGTTGGGATATACCCCTGGATTCAAGTTACCCCATGAGTCGGTCGCGATGATGCATCATGCGGAGTGTTTGCGGAAAAAAATTTCGAAGAACTTCTCCCAACCACCCCAGCTTGGTTGAACCGAGTACCCCAGAAATGTATTTCACTACCTTCGATGAGCGAATGTCATAACTCATGACATCAGAACATCACCAGTTTCTGGTTGTTGGCGCGGGACCCACCGGTCTTGGTGCGATCGATCGGTTGTTTGACCTCGGGTGTTTGCACGACACCGTGCTGCTTGAAGGTGCGCACAACGCCGGTGGCTTGGCGCGCAGCGTGACTGATTCTTCGGGCTTCACCTGGGATCTTGGCGGGCACGTTGTGTTCAGTCACTACGAGCACTTTGATCGCGTGTTCGAGCGAGAACTCCGAGGCGATTACTCGATGATCGAGCGCGAGAGTTGGGTGCGCTGCGCGAACGCATGGGTCCCTTACCCCTTCCAGAACAATCTGCGCTATCTCCCGCGCGAGCTCGCCGAGTCGTGTGTTGCCGGTCTCGAGCGTGCGCACAAAGCGGGGCGCTCAGCGCATGCCGCGAACTTCGCTGAGTTCATCGATTCGGTGTTTGGTGACGAGATCGCAACGCTGTTTATGCGGCCATACAACGGGAAAGTATGGGCTTTTCCCCCAGAGAAGATGCAGCACACCTGGATCGGTGAGCGGATCGCAATCACCGATCCAGGGCGGGCACGAAGGAACCTGGATCAGGGATTGGATGACTTCGGTTGGGGGCCGAACAACCGATTCCGGTACCCGATTTATGGTACGGGCGCTCTCTATCAACGCCTCGCCGAACGGCACGCCGAGGCGATCCGGTTCGGCGATCCGGTAGTTGAGATCGATACTGCTCGTCGCACGGCGACGACTCGCAGTGGCGCGGTGCACACCTACGAGCACCTGCTCTCCACGATGCCACTCGATGTTCTCTTCGGCCATGTCTTGGTTGATGCGCCAGATGCTCTCCGACGAAGTGCGGAGCGGCTTGTCTACGCGGCGGGTCGGTTCGTCGGCTTGGGAATCAAGCGGCCCTGCCCCCGTCGATGGAGCTGGATGTATTTCCCCGGAGAGGAATGCCCGTTCTACAGGGTAACGTACCTAAGTAACTATTCCCCACACATTACTCCGAAAGATGGTGGGTATTACTCACTACTTTGTGAGATGAGTGAGGAACCAACCCGGACGAAGTCAGCCGAAAACCTCGTGGAAGAGACGATCTGTGGTCTGGAGCGATCGGATCTGCTTGAGCCGGGAGAGCGTGACGACATCGTGAGTGTGTGGCACGAGCGGGTCGAGCGGAGCTACCCCGTGCCCAGCCTGAGCCGCGACAAGGTGCTGGAGGAACTCATCCCTTGGTTGGACGATCGCGGGATCGCGAGCCGAGGCCGGTTTGGTCTCTGGAAATACGAGGTCTCAAACACCGACCACAGCTTCATGCAGGGTGTTGAGTGGGCGGATCGCGTTGTGGGTGGGGCTCCGGAGACCACGATTGGAATCCGTTACGAGGTTGCGCCTGACGGCCGCGGGCGAGCGATTTCTGGACGCCCCCCTGTAGCGGGGAGTGGCGAGAAGCGTGTCCAAGCCGATCGATCGCCCTGATCTGCACGAGTGATCCGATTCATACTCGTATTTTGTTTGGTTTTTGGCTTCCCGGAGAACCGCCTAAACCGCCTTCCGATGGTCCGTTTGGACAAGAACTTCGAAATAGACCGACCATGCAGGTTGCGGGGGCTCGTTCCTGAGGCATGGTGCAGGTGTCCCCCGCGATGGAGGTCGCGACGGGGCGAGGCGCGGCAGGTGCGTCGCGTTCGTTTCCTTGGCCGGGTCGGGCCTTGGGACGGGCGACGGGCGGATCGGTCGCAACTGAAGATGTGTTTCGGGCCCGACGCGTCAGCCGATCGTCGGGCTATGGCTCTGGATCCTGGGTTGGTAGGTCCAGACTCTCGTTGGGGATGTGCACGCCATGGGCGCAATCACACGGCATGACAGAGCACCGTTGCGTGGTGCGGACTGGCAGCCCGATGTCACGCAGTTGATGGACGAACAGCATCTCGCGGCGTGGAGCGACGATCCGCGGACGCGTGTGACCTTTGCGACTCGTCTGAGCCATTTTCTGGAAACCCAGCGTGACACCGAGGTCGTGAACTTCTATGGCCGCTTCGTGACCGACCTCGAGGCCTTCTGCTATCAGCTTGAGAGCGCCCTGCCGGGCAGCCCGCTAGCGAGGCGGATCCACGGCCCGACCGGGGTGATCAGCCTGCTCAGGGAGCGCGAGACCTTCCGTTTCCGCGCCCCACCCAAGTTCCGCTACTACGTCTGGCATGACGCGGACGTGCTCATCGAGCGCGACCGTATGCTCTTCGGGCAGCTCGTTGACGCGGTGCTCGGCGTGTCGGCCGAGAACGAGTTCATCTCGGACGACGCCCTCATGATCCAACGCGCGGTTTTTCTTGGCGGTCCGGCCCTCAAGGCCTATGCCGACGATGCGAACGGTCAGATGAGGTCGTGGCTGCCCGATGGTCACCCCGAGCCCTTCTGGCGTGCCGTCACCGGCGTTGATCGCCCCCATGTCGCGGTCTGGGAGATCTCGAGACTCGTCTGATGCCGGACGACGATCCGATCTGGGCCAGGGCTTGACACGCCCTGGTCTCCGGCGTTCGCTCTAGCGATGCGCATTATCGCTGGGAATCTCAAACGCAAGCAGATCAAGGGCCCCCCGCCAGGTGCGATCACGCGCCCGATGCCGGATCGGGTTCGTGAGTCGCTCTTCCAACTCCTCCGGGGTCACTATGAGGGGGCGGTCGTGCTTGACGCGTTCGCGGGCACGGGGATCGTCGGTCTCGAAGCGATCAGCCGCGGCGCGAAGCGATGCGTGTTCATCGAGAACGACAAGCGGGTGGCGCGGGTGATCGAGGAGAACGCGGCGATGCTGGGCGTCGCCAATCGTTGTGAGGTGCTGGCGCTCGATGCGCTGGGGCCTCGAGCCCGCGGCGCGTTCCCGGAACCGGTGGATCTCGTCTACTTCGACCCGCCGTACCCGATGGTGCAGGATCCGAAGACCTGGCCGCGCGTGCGTGATCAGTTCGCGCGCGCTGTCGCGATGCTGACGCCCAAGGGCTTCGCGTGCCTCAGAACGCCCTGGCCATTCGTGGAGTCATCCTCGGAGCCGGACGTCGCGGCGAGTGGGGCCGAAGAGGTGATCGAGATCGACCTCTCCGATCCGGATGCCGACGAGGCGCTCGAGCGGTTCGAGGCGGAGTTGCTTGGCGGTGCCGATCCTGACGCGCCGATGCCAAGGCCCGGTGATGTGGACCTTTCAATCGAGGGTGCCGAGGGCCCAGAGACGCATGTTTACCGGCACACAGCGGTTCACTTGTACATGCGGGCAACCAGCGAGGCCCTGTCCGGGTAGCGTTTGGGGTCGATGGCGCGTCTTCTCGTTGCACTACTGATTCTGCTGTCATCCCGTGCGTTCGGGCAGCGGCTCGTTCCACCCCCAGAGGTTGAGGGGGTGGTTATCGAGATTGAGCGGCACGCCGAGGGCCGGATTTGGTCGGCGTGGCTGGGCAACGGCGTCCGGGTCCATGCGTTGCTCTTGCCCCCGGATGTGCCCTCGGATCTCGGCGCGATCGCGGTCACAGTCGCGGGCGGCCCGCTCTACGAGACCCGTGAGACGCGGGGCGTTGCCTCGGCGCTGGCCCAGGTGCTGGCACGCCCAGCGTTGCCCGGGCTGATACCTGAAGAGACGGGTCAGGTGCTCGACGGCGCTGGGATCCGTCTTCGGGGGGGCACGCGCGGCGACGCGGTCATGCTTACAGCGCTCGCCCCGCGCGATGGGCTCGCTGATGCGGCTGCAGCGCTGCGCGTGTCGCTCTCTTCCCCGGCGGTGGATGTCGCGACGATCGCCGAGTACACGGGCGCCTCCGCCGACCGTCTTGAGCGTTTGCAGGGCGATGTGTTCTTCATGCTCGAGGGCGCGTTGCGGGAGTCTCTATTCCCGCCGGGCGATTCTCGCGGTGCCGTCGCGTCGCCCGTGGAACTCGCGTCGATCGATGCAGACGCGGTCGCTGGGTTTTATGAACTCCATGTGCGCTCGGCTCCGCTGGAAGTTGCGGTCGCGAGTTCGTTGCCACCGATCGACGCCCTCACGCTTATGGCTTCGGAGTTCGGTTCGCTCCCGGAACGGCCGAGGATCATGTTGCGGATGGCACCCGAGCTTCGCGTGCCTCGGGCGGGGCCTCGTCGCGTGATCTCCAAAGGGGTGGCGCCGGGCGATTTGGCTGGCGTGCTTGTGGCGGTGCCGATGCCCGGATTTGATGAGCTCCCGAGACTCCGAGCCGTGCTCAAAGCGCAGAGCATCGCGGTCTCGAGACTCCAGGAAATGGCGCTCGATGGCAACCCGGAGTGGGGCGGTGTAGGGCTAGAGCGATGGACACGCGTGTTCAGCGCGCCGCTGGCGCACCCGGGCGTTGGCTGGTTCGGTTTCGCCGGTGAGGTCCCGGCGGAGCAGGCCGAGGCGCTGAGGTTCGCGCTCATCTCGTTGCTTGAGGACCTCTCGATCCGCGAGCCCACCGAGGAAGAGCTTGCCGCGGCTCAAACTCAGATCGGGTCGGAGTTGGCCTCTGGAAATACCCCGCTGGGCTGGGCGGTCAGGTGTGTGAACGCGACCTACCGCGGGCTTGATGTCGGGGGCGTGTTCGAGACACAGGCCCGCTACGAAGCGATCGATGGGCGCGACATCCGGCGCGCGTTCGAATCACTGCTCGACCGGGACGAGCATTACGAGGTCGTGCTGCTCCCCAAGGAGTGACTCAGCCGAGCGCGGCCGCGCCCGAGATGATCTCGGTCAGCTCGGTTGTGATCTGGGCCTGACGCGCGCGGTTGTACTGGCGGCTTAGGTCCTTGCCCATTTTGCCCGCGTTGTCCGTCGCGGCCTTCATCGCGACCATCCGCGCAACATGCTCGGAGATGATCGCGTCGTTGAACGCCTGGAAGAGCCGCGCCTTGATCGCGGCGGGGAGCAGCTCGGCGAGCAGTTCCGGGCCAGCGGGGCTGAACTCGTACTCGGCAGGAGCCGAGGCGGTCTCATCGGCCGCGGGCGGCTCGAGCGGAAGCAGCTGCTGAACCTCGGGCACCTGCTTTCCGGCGCTGACAAACCGCATCGATACAAGCGTGACCTTGGAGACATCGCCCGCCTCGAACCCATCGATGTAGCGCTGGGCGAGCGACTCGATCTGCTCGTAGCTGGGGTTATCTCCGAAGCTGTGTGCTTCGGCGACCTCGATCTCGTTGAACTTGGCGAACGTGACGCCCTTCTTGCCGACGATCTCGATGTTGCCGGCCTTCGCGTCCGCGTTGTCACCCAGGTGCTTCGATGCGGTTCTGAGGATCGAGCCGTTGTACGGGCCGCACAAGCCCCGGTCGCTCGTGATGATCAGCGTGATCTCTTTGCCCTTGGCGTCGGTCTGGCTGCTGCCGGCGAGGAGCGGGTGCTCCAGGCCCCCAGCGCCGGCGAGCTCGTTGACCATCGCGAAGAGGGCGTCTGTATAAGGACGCCCCGCGACGGCGCGGCTCTGCGAAGCGCTGAACTTCGCGGTGGCGATCATCTGCATGGTGCGGGTGATGCGGCGGATGTTGCCGACCGCCTTCATCCGCTTCCGAATTTCGCGCGTCTTGCCCATGGGCGGCGAGTCTAGGTCGCGCCCTCGGAGGCGGTCTCAGCGCCGCGGTCAGCTTTGGCCGTTGCGGCCGTTGATCCGCATCGGGAAGGCCGAGCGGAGCCCTGTCACCGTGGGGTCCTTTGAGGCCGCGGCGGTCTTGGAGGCCTGACCTGGCTCGCTTCGGGCCGGATGGGTGCGGCTGCGTGTGTCCTCGGGGCCCGACGCCGCGGGCGATGAGGCGTCGGCGGGCTCACGATCTGGCTGGGTGGTCATGTTTCTCGCTGCTCCCCCGCGGGCGTGCGGCCCGCGACGCTGTGAACGCCAAATGCTGGCCTCGTGGGCCATGCGGCTCAGTATGGGAAAGTTTTCGTTGTCATCGACCTCGCGTTCGCGATTTCTGGGTAAATCGAGAGGATTTCTTGGGGTCTGCGCACAGCACACCGGTTCGGGCAGCGCGATAACTGATGCTCGTTTCTTGAGTTAGCTGAGCTCCAGGCCGTCGAACGCTAAGCGGATGTTTTCCGGAAGCTCCGCCTCCGCTTCGGCGTGGACCACGTCATCGGACATGTGCACCAGCCAGGTCCGGCCCGCCTCGATCCGGTCCGCGGCCTCCGCGGCCTGGGGGATTGTGAAATGGGTCGGGTGCTTGCGGTAGCGGAGCCCGTCGAGCACCAGGTGCTTCAGCCCCCGCAGTTGAGGCCAGGTCTCGGGGGGAATCCCGCTCACGTCGGTGCAGTAGGCCAGTGGGAGCAGGGGGCGCTCTGCCGAGCCTTTTCCGGGATCGAAGCGGAAGCCCACGATGGGCAGCTTGCCGTGCAGCAGGCGGACCGGCGTGATCCGCAGGCCGAACAGCTCGAAGGAGACGTCGGGCGCGATCGTGTGGGCGATCACCCGCGCGACGAAGCTCTTCTGCACGTTCAGTTCGTGGTCGAAGATGTGCTGGTACACGCGGCCCAGGTGCTCGATCGTCCGGGGCTCGGCGAACAGATCGATCGGCGCATCCATCAGCACGTTGAACCGGCGCAGCTCATCGACGCCCCAGGTGTGGTCCACGTGGTTGTGCGTGAAGAGCACGGCGTCGCACCGGGTCAGGTTGTGGGCGAGCGCCTGCTGGCGCAGGTCGGGCCCGCAGTCGAGCAGGATCGTCCGGTCCTGGCCCCGGTCATCGCTGAACCGGAGGCACGCGCTGGTGCGGAGCCTGCGGTCGCGGGGGTCATCGGAGTAGGCCGCGGCGTTGGTGGAGCCGATGGCGGGGACGCCCGCGCTGGTGCCGGTGCCGAGGAAGGTGAAACGCACGGGGCGAGGGTAGGGGCGGGGCGGTTGGGGGTGTCTGGGGCTGGCTACTTCAGGAAGCGATCGAAGACGTCTTCGCCGTACTTCGCTTTCAAGGCGGCCTCGAAGACCGCGGCGGCCTCGGAGCCGACCTCAGCCAAGGCGATGGGGCGGGGGTCGGTGCGGAGGCTCAGAACGTTGCCGCCGACCGGGATCACGTTCTCACCGACCGGCCCGAATGCCCGAATCACAATCCTAAACGCCTCGGTGTAGCGAGCCACGGCTCCTTCGAGGTCGCCCTTGGCTTTGAGAACGCTACCGATGTTGTTGACATCAACAGCAACTTCGGGGTGTTGGTTGCCGAATGCCGCACGGTCGATGCGTTCAGCTTCTGTGTACTTTTCGAGCGCTCCGTCGAGGTCCCCCTTGGTTTCGAGGACGCTGCCGATGTTGTTGACGCGTATCGCGACTTTGGGGTGTTGATCGCCGAATGCCACGCGGTCGATGCGTTCAGCTTCTGTGTACTTTTCGAGCGCTCCGTCGAGGTCCCCCTTGTCTTCGAGGACGCTGCCGATGTTGTTGACATCAACAGCAACTTCGGGGTGTTTGTCGCCGAATGCCGCGCGGTCGATGCGTTCAGCTTCTGTGTATTTTTCGAGCGCTCCGTCGAGGTCGCCCTTGGCTTCGAGGACGCTGCCGATGTTGTTGACGCGTATCGCGACATTGGGGTGTTGGTCGCCGAATGCCGCGCGGTCGATGCGTTCAGCTTCTGTGTACTTTTCGAGCGCTCCGTCGAGGTCGCCAACGGTTTTGCGCAGCATTCCCCAGTTGTTGAGTATGACGGCGTGGACCGGATCGTCCGCGCCGGTGTCCTCGAGCACACGGCTGGCTTGTTCGTAGAGCGGTCCGGCGTCGGTGTACTCCACGCGACTCTGCATGACCATCGCAACGCGACCCAGCAAGTCTGCGCCCGCGACGCGCAGCGCAGCATTTGTCTCCTTGATGCACGCACGGCTCACCGCCAGCGCGTGGGGCTCGGCGGCCGCGTGCTTGGCTTTCGGAATCAGATCTTCCACCCCGCTCAGTTCAGACTGGAGCGCGCCGCTCAGCTTTCCGAGCAGTTCCTGCCGTGCGGCCTGATCGGTGGACTCGCGGCCCAGCATGCCCGTGAGCCGATGGATGCTGAAGCGCAGCGTGTCACCTTCGCCGGCACGGTCGATCACCGAGAGGTCGCACAGCGTGTCGAGCATGTCCTCGGTCCGCGCTTCATCGAGCGGTGAACCGGCGACCACGAAGCCGAGCGGGATGTCGTCCGGCGCGAGGAACGAGAGCGTCCGCAGCACGTCGTACGCGTCCGACCGTTCGGTCTCGTCGAGTTCATCAACCAGCAGCGTGAGCGACGCGGCGACCTCCTTGGCGTAGTCGCTGAGCTTCGTCGTGCGGGCCCGGAGCAGCGGGTGCGATGGGTCGTCGAACTTGGTCTTTTCAAGGCGCTCAAACAGGCGGGCTGGGGTCATCGTCGCCTTGCGGAGCGCGGCGGCCGCGTAGCGGAGCGAGAGCGCGTGGTACCCCAGGAACCCCAGGATCTCGTCGATGGCCTCGGTGTGTTCGTCGCCCGTGAACCGATCACCCGAGGCGTCGAGCAGCAGCAGCCGCGCGGCGTCCGGTTCGAGTTTCTCGACGGTGATCGACTCGAGCCCGTCCAGGTCGCGTCGGCGCGAGGTGACCAGGATCGCGGCGTTCTGGAAGACACCGTGCAGGTCGATCCAGGTTTCGGCGTCGTCGATGTTGTCAAGCACGACGAGGTGCCTGCCCTGACCAAGGCGATGGCTGATCGCGTTGCGGACCTGATCCGGATCGGCGTCGTCCGGGATGTCACGGTTGAGCAGGTCGCTCGCGAGCAGCTTCAGGCCGCGCTCGCGCTCGCTGGTGCTGGCGTCGAACCACCAGCGGCCGTCGAACCTCATGAGCGCCCGCTGGGCGAACTCATAGGCGAGGGCGGTCTTGCCGAACCCGCCACCGCCCGACAGGCTCGTTTGTGTGAGGTTCGCCGACCCGCCGCCTTCGATCAGTGTCTCGTGGAGTTGCCGGAGCTCATCCTCGCGCCCGAAGAACCGGTCGTGGCGCGTGCGACCTCCGTGGGCGAACGCGTAGAGGTTGGTTGTTGGAGCACCGTCGGTTGTTGTCCGCTCGGCTGCGATCGACCGGATGAGCCGCTCAAGCTCGCTGAGACGCGGGTCGATCTCACGGATGCGCGTGTTCGTGTCCTTCGCGTAGACCAGTAACTCCGACAGCTCGTCCGCGAACGGCCCGTTTGGCTGGAAGACGACGGCACCGATGTGGGCCGCGACCTTTGCGGCCGTCAGTTCAGCGATCTCGTCCTGCTCGAACTTACTGAGGCGTGCCGAGACCTCGCCGTCCTGCTCGAAGCTCTTCACAAGTTCGATCAACTCGATCTGGCGATCCTCGAATCTCCGCAGTTGGTCTGTGGTGGCCTCGGCCTCGGGATCGCCGGCGACCCGCTTGGCCAACTTCGCTGCGCCGACCACAAACGCAATCCCGAGTACCGCCTGGCCGGCGACCGGGACGGTGCAGCCGAGGGCCACTGCGATCGGCACGAGGAGCGGGCGCAGGACGCTCTCATCGCCTCCGCTCTCGATGAGCTTCGCGATGGCACCGGCGATCAGGCTTCCGCCGCTCCCTTCGAAGGCCTTACTCAGGATGTTAGTCCGGGCGGATTTCGGCATTGCCCCGATTCTAGATACGCCATCGTCATACCGGGGGAAATCTCCTGCTGTGCCTTTGGCTGCGACTTTTCTACCCAGGCCGCGCAAGGTCCCGCTCCCTGGTCCCGGAGTGCCTGTGGCGGGGGTGTTCCTCGCCGGATGTACAGGCTCGAAAGGACCCACGAGATGGACCACGACCAGAAGAACAAGACCATTCGTTTCGCCCGCTGTGCCGTGGCCGCCATCGTGGCGTCCACCGCGGGTTTCGCCTCCGCGGCTGACATCGAGCAGCCGACGGTGCCCGACTTTGACGCGCTCCGCAAGAGTTCCACCTGGGATCTCATGCTCTTCGGTGATGCGGCGGTCGCGGCCAACGCGATCGTCTCGACCGTCGATCGTGGGCTCGCCACCGCGAACACCGGCTGGATCGCACCGGTGCCGATGGGCACCGATTGGGAGTCGGCCGCGAACCTCGATGCGGCGCTCACGCTCATGGAAGAACTCGCGGTCAACATGGATCAGGACCGCTTCGGGCCCGCCGAATCAGCGGACCTGATCGAGTGGTTCTTCGATGGCCAGGACCCCGACAAGATCAGCACCAGCTACCGCGACTTCGGGCTCTACCCGAGCGCAGCGCCGACCGAGCAGATCCGCGAGGCGTTCGTCGCCGGCGACACGATCAACCTCGCGGTGTGGGTGCCGGACCGGATTGACATGGGCGAGTTCTTCGGCGAGGTCGCGCACGGCGGTGAGGTGTTTCAGATCACGCTCCAGGGCGTGAGCGGCCAGAACGTGTCACCGGCGCAGTTCACCATCGCCGACCCGATTTGGGATGATGACAACGCGTACAACCAGCAGTCAGCGTTCCGCTTTCCGACGACCCGTGTGGGCGATCAGCCGCTCGATGTCGTGTTCGATCCGAGCGATCCCTACGACGACACCTACGGCGTGCAGACCATCAACCTGCCCCGTCTGTACGACGCGACCGTCGAGGCGTACATCCTCGGTTACACGTTCGTGAAGCGCACCAACATCTTCTCGCCGAGCGTGGTGGGGGATGCACTGGAGATCGTGCCGAGCGGCGGCGCGAATCCGAACGACAAGTTCACGATCCCTGCGCCGAGCGGTGAGACCATCGTTGATCTCGCGGTGGCGTCCAATGGACGCGACGTCTTCGTGCTCACCCGCAACGACAGCGGCGAGACCTTCGGTTACTGCGTGGACTGGGACCCGCCCATGCGATGGAGCCAGCCTGGTGGTTCGAGCGCCGGTGACTCGGGCCACGCCGAGTGGATCGAGTTGTCCACGGTGTTCCAGGGCACGACCGGCCCGACCCACACCGTTGAGAACGAGAAGGGCCTGCTCGTCGACTTCGCCATCATCGGCGCTCGGCTTGCGGCGATCGTGGACTTCAACGGCCAGTCGAAACTGATGGTGACCGATGGGGCCGTTGTGCCAGAGGATCCCAGCAGCCATGTGCTCAAGCCCGTCGCCGACCTCCCGCGCGGCTCGGTCGGGCTTGCCAAGATCTCGGGGAAGAAGAAGCCCAAAGAGATCCTGGTCGTTGGTTCGGCGGTCGCCGAGATCCCGGTGTTCGATGAGCTGACGCTTGAGCCGAAAACCAGCGAGGTCGCGCTGTTGCTCCCCGCGGTACAGGCGGCTCGCGAGGCCGCGCGTCGGACGAGCAACATCACACTCAAGCGTGGGCTCGTCTACCACACGAACAACAGCGACGGCACCGGCACCATCACCTACACGGGACTCGAAGACGCTTCGAGCGAGCACATCCTGCTGTTCCAGGACACCCGCCCGGAGTTCTTCGGCACCGATATGCACTTCTTCGACAACGACCGATTCGGGATCGTGAACAACGGCGTGGTCACCGAGTTTGACATCATCGAGGTGCCCGTCCCCGGTGCGACCGCGGATGAGCACGAGATCGAGTACGACGTTTCCGCGGGTGCGTTCCACCAGACCGTGCCGGGCTCGAAGTTCGACCGGACGCCAAGTGAGCAGCTTCTGATTCTCGACTTCGTCCTCGTTCCAGCCCCCGGCGCCCTTCCAGAACTGCCGGGCTTCATCGATCCATGCGAGGCCGATGTGACCACCAGCGGCGCGACGCTTGAGGGCCAGGCCGGCTTCGGCATCCCGGATGGCACGGTCGATCTCGACGACCTCGGTTATTACCTCAACGCCTGGGTCGGCGGCGAGCCGCTCGCCGACACCACGACGACCGGTGCGACGCTTGAGGGTCAGGCCGGTTTCGGCATCGCCGACGGCACCATCGATCTGGACGACCTTGGCTACTTCCTCAACGCCTGGCTGGAGGGCTGCCCATAAGTGCACACACGCGCTCGCGACCATTCGATCGCCCCGCCCGGTTTCGCGTCCGGGCGGGGCGGTTTCGATGATGGTCCGTAACATCGAAGCATGACATCGAAGCGTGTTGTGATCGCGGGCGGCTCGGGGTTCCTTGGACGTTCGCTCGCTCATCATCTGAGCGGGGCGAGCTACGACGTGGTGGTGCTCTCGCGGTCGAGGCCCGCGGGCGATGGGCCCTGGCGGTGGGCCAAGTGGGACGGGCGCGAGGTTGACGCTTGGGCGGACGAGCTGGCGGGTGCCGCCGCGATCGTGAACGTCGCGGGTCGCACGGTTGACTGCGTGAAGACGCCAGACCATTGCGACGAGATCCTGCGCTCGAGGGTGGAGTCAACGCGTGTGCTTGGCGAGGCAATGCGTGTGTGCGCGGACCGGCCGCCGGTCTGGGTCCAGATGTCAACGGCCCACATCTACGGCGATCCACCCTCGGCGCGGTGCACCGAGCCAAGCCCGTTCGGCTACGGCCTTGCGCCCGAGGTGGGCAAGGCGTGGGAGCACGCGTTCGAGACCGGGCTGCCCGAAGGTGTCCGCGGGGTGGTCCTCCGTACGAGCTTCGTGGTCGGCAAGGGTGGGGGCGCGCTCGCGAGGCTCGCGTTCGTCGCCCGCCTCGGGCTCGGTGGCAAGGTCGGCTCCGGTAAGCAGGGCATGAGCTGGATCCACGAGCGCGACATGAACCGGATCTTCCAGCGGGCGATCGAGGAGAGCTCGATGTCCGGTGCATACATCGCGACGGCGCCGAATCCGGTCTCGAACAGCGTGTTCATGCGCGAGCTGCGCCGGGCGCTCCGCATGCCGATCGGGCTGCCGGCTTTCGCCTGGATGGTGTGGCTTGGGGCGCCGCTCGTGCTCCGGACCGACCCAGAGCTCGCGCTCTATGGGCGCTACTGCTTGCCCGCGCGGCTCCAGGATGAAGGTTTCGAGTTTGAGTTCTCAACCCTGGACTGCGCGCTCCGCGACCTCTGCTGAGCCCGGTGCGGGGCGCTCGGCGCGGAGGGCCAGCAACGACAGCGTGTGGAAGAAGATCGCGTACGGCACGAGCAGGAACGGGATCAGGCCCGTTGGGTACTGGGTTACGTGATGTGGGGCATCGGCGCCGAAGAGCTGGATGGGCTCTGGTGCCGTCGTGAAGCCGAAGAAGAACGCGGTCGCGAAGTCCGCGAGGCCCAGCGCTGCGACAACCAAGATAGCGCCGCGCGGGATCCGCTCGGCCTTTCGATAGCGCACGAGCACGCCAAGCGCGACGATCCCGACAAGCACATCGCCGATGCCCGCGGGGTAAGCGAACGCGCCGGCCAGGTTGCCCCGGGCCATCTCGATCAGAAACACACCACCGATTACACGCCAGATCTGGAGCCCGACGAGCCAGCGCTGGTCGAGCCCTGCCGCGAGTGTTCGCCCGGCGGGTGTGAGCACGAGCAGCAGGCTCGGGACGAACCAGAGTGTGGGAACAACGAGCTGGCCCGGCGCGCCGAGTCCGTCGGGAACGCCCGCAAGGCACACCCAGGTCATGAGGGCACCGAGTACGAGCCATGCGACGCTGAGGCGGATCGCGGCAGCTGTGGGCTTGCCGCTGAATGTCAGCGCCCAGAACAGGTAGATGGGGGTCACCAGAATCGCGGCGGTCACGACGATGAGGGTGATCGGGTGGGCGTCGTACAGGTTGTCCACGGGTGCTCCTTCGGCATGTCCGGGGTTTGGGAGAATATTACTTGCATAATGCAAGTGAATCAAATAGAATCTAGGCGCGTTCACCCGGGATTCGAAATCCTGGGGGAATCCCCGAGTGAGCCGCGGACCGATGTCGATCCAGACCAAGCCAGAATCTGAGGTTGTTGAACGCCGATCACCCTGCCCGATCGCCTGCACCCTCGATGTGATCGGTGATCGTTGGACGCTGGTGATCGTCCGCGACCTCTTCAGAGGTGTGGGGCGGTACAAGGACTTCCTCGCTTCACCCGAGGGGATCTCGACGAACATCCTGGCCGCGCGGCTTGAGCGATTGGTTGAGCAGGGATTTGCCGAGCGTTACGAAGAGCCGCCCAGCAAGCACAAGAGCTATCGGCTCACCAAGAAGGGCGAGTCGTTGGGGCCGCTGCTCAGTAGCGTCGCGGAGTGGGGGCTGGCGAATATTGAGGGGACGGAGGCGCGGTTGATGTCGAAACCGCTAGCCGACGCGCTCGGCTCGTAGCTCCCGACTCATCAGCGAACTGATCGCCTCGATCGGGTCGAGCCCCTCGAAGAGCACGTCATGCACCGCGTGGGTGATCGGCATGTCAACGCCCGCGGTTTGCGCAAGGTCCACGACCGCGCGTGTCGTCTCGACACCCTCGACCACCATTGGTGATTCTTCGAGGTAGGTCTTGAGCGGCACGCCCTTGCCGAGCGCTTCGCCGCACGAGCGGTTGCGGCCCTCGGGGCTGAAGCAGGTCGTGGCGAGATCGCCCACACCGGCGATGCCGAAGAAGGTGTCGGTCTGGGCGCCCAGGGATGAGCCCAGGCGGGCAATCTCGGCGAGTCCCCGAGCAAGTAACGCGCTCTTGGCGTTGTTGCCGGCGCCGAGACCATCCAGGATCCCCGCGGCGATCGCGATCACGTTCTTCGTTGCCCCGGCGAGTTCGACACCCAGCACGTCCGCGTTGGTGTAGACGCGGAGCCAACTCGTGCTGAAGAGCCGCTGGACGGTCTGGGAGAACGCGTTGTCGGCGCTCGCGGCGATCATGGTCGCCGGCAGGCAACGGGCGAGTTCGGTCGCGATGGTGGGCCCCGAGAGCACCGCTGCTGGGCGATCGCCCTCTGCGACTTCGAGAATGACCCGCGTGGGGGTCATCAGGGTGCGGGTCTCGACGCCCTTTGCCACGCTGATTGCCCCGGCTCCGGCGGGGACGTGGGGGGCGAGGCGCTCCCAGGCCTGCCGGGTGTGCTGCGCAGGGATTGCCGACACAATCAGGTCGGCTCCCTCGAGTGCCTCGGCATCGTTGATCACCGGGCGGACCGTCTCGGGAAGGCGGAAACCCGGGAGTCGTTCGCTGGCCCGGGTTTGGGCGAGGTGGCCCACCTCGTCGAGGTCATGGCCCCAGATCCGGACGTTCGGGGGTGATTCTCGCGGGTCACGGTCGGATCCAGTGAGGAGCGCGGCGCAGACGAGCCCCATCTGGCCTGCGCCGAGGACGGTGATCGACGGGTTCTGGGCTTGTGGATTGGCCATTGTGTCGTGGGTGAACCGGAGGCTGCCGGCCCTCGTATGGAAGCGGCCGGGCGGGCCGCGCGTTCGCTTGGCGGTCTACGATCGTAACCCTCCCCCGCGTATGGCGTTTCGAGTGCGCCCCGGGGCCCCCAGCGTGAGATAGGGGGCCCGATCGCGGCGATGTCAGTCGTCCCCAGGAGTTCAGACGCATGCACGAAGGCTGCGCAACCGGCGGTCTGCCCGAAGAGGCGCCCAGCTACACCAAAACCAAGATGGAGGCCGACGCGTCGCACGGCGCGGGCACCATCGACCGGCTGATCCTCTTCTGCCTGTTCGGCGGCGTGCTGGTGATCACCAGCTACATCGCCCGTTGGTCGGGCGTGCCCGAGATGGTCGCTAAGTTCCCGGCAGCGATCGGCGCGATCTTGCTCAGCCTGCCGCTCTTCTTTGAGTCTTTCCAGGAGATCCGCAAGTTCAAGGCATCGAGCTCGTCGCTGGCCGCAATAGCGATCCTTGCCGCGATGGCGAGTAACGAGTGGGAGACGGCCGGCTTCCTGAGCTTCATCCTTCTGATCGCCGGACAGGCGGTCAACCGTTCGGCGTTCGGTGCTCAGCGAGCGATCCAGCAGCTGGTGAACCTGACCCCCGATGTCGCAAACGTTGTCGATGGCGATACGACCCGCGCGGTCCAGGCCCACGAGTTGACGGTCGGCCAGATCGTCCGGGTTCGGCCTGGCGAGAACATGCCCATCGATGGCCGCGTGATTAGGGGTCAGTCAACGATCAATCAGGCGTCGCTGACCGGCGAGGCGGTGCCCATAAGCGTCGCGGAGGGCGGCGAGGTGTTTGCCGGCACGACGAACCTGACCGGCCAGGTCGATGTCGAGGTCACGCGGGTCGGCGAGGACACGACAATCGGCAAGGTCAGCCAGCTGATCGCCGAGGCAGAGAGCACCAAGAGCCCGCGTCAGCTCCTGATCGAGCAGGTCAGCCAGTTCTTCGTGCCTGTCGCGATCAGCATCGCGGGTGTCGTCTGGTTTATTGCGAGCCAGTCCGATGACCCGGCTGTTAAAGCGAGCGCGGCGGAACGGTTCATCACGGTTCTGATCGTCGCGTGCCCCGCATCGATGCTGCTCGCCAGTCCGAGTGCGATGGTTGCCGCCTTCGCGTCTGCCGCCCGCCTGGGGATCCTGATCAAGCGCACCGACTACCTGGAGAGCGCGGCGAGCCTTGATGCGGTTGTCATGGACAAGACGGGCACGATGACCACCGGCAACTTCGAGGTCTCCAAGCTCGTGCCGGCAGATGGTGTGACAGGCGCCGAACTGCTGACCGCCGCTGCGAACGCCGAGCAGCACTCCACGCACCCGCTGGCCCGCTCGATCATGATGACGGCCGAGAAGGCGAACGTCTCGACCGAGCAGACCGACCACTATGAGGAGGTCCACGGGCGGGGCGTGAAGGTCCAGAGCTCGCACGGTGAGGTCCATGCGGGTCGCAGCAGCTGGCTTGTGGAACTCAATGGTGGGATCGCGGGTCAGGTCCGTGAGGTCGAGACCAAGATCGACGGCATCAGCGCCGTCCATGTTATGGTCGGAGGACGTTACCTCGGCGCGGTGGGCCTGGAAGACAAGGTCCGCCCTGAGACCAAGGGTGTCGTTCAGCGGCTCCGTGAGTTGGGGGTCCGGACGGTCTCCATCTTCACTGGCGATCGTCTCGGTGTCGCAGAGCGCGTCGGCCGCCAGGTCGGCGTTGATACCGTTGAGGCCGAGTGCCTGCCGGAGGAGAAGCACCAGCAGATCCAGGGCATGGTGCGGACCGGCTACCGCACCATGATGGTCGGTGATGGCATCAACGATGGGCCCTCGCTGGCGTCTGCAGACGTCGGTGTCGCGATGGGACTTTCGGGCTCGGACATCGCGACCAACTCTGCAGGTGTCGCGCTGATGACCGACAACCTCGATCGGATCCCCTTCTTGATCGAGCTGGCGCGAAAGACGCGGACGATCGTTGCCCAGAACATCGCGGCCAGCATTGTCATCGTGATGGTGGGCCTGGTGCTCTCGTCGGCGGGTCTGCTTGCCGTGCCGCTCGCGGGTCTTTACCACTTCGCGGGTGAGATCTTCGTGCTGGCGAACAGCTTCCGCCTCTTCCGCTTTGGAGAGGACTTCGCGCAAGCCGAGCATGCCGCGGAAGAGGAAGCCGAGCGGCGGGCCGGGCTTCAGCGTCGCGCGGCGAGCGTCCGGCTCTCCGGCGTCCCGAGCACAGCATGAAGCAGCTCGCATTCATCGGACTTGCGATCCCGGCGCTCGCGCTCGGGCAGGCGACCACCGGTCGGAGTTCGGTCGAGATCGATCCGTCCGACTTGCCGCTCCCGGCGAAGGAACGCGTCGCGCCCGATCACGAGAGCTGGTGGCAGAACGCGGTCTTCTATGAGGTCTTTGTGCGCTCCTTTGCGGATTCCACGCGTGGTCCGCTCGCTGGGGACGGCGTCGGTGATCTGCGGGGTCTCATCGAGCGCCTCGATTATCTGAACGATGGTGATCCGACGACCGACGACGACCTGGGTGTCACCGCGCTCTGGCTTATGCCCATCTGTGAGAGCCCGAGCTATCACGGCTACGACACCGACGATTACTACAGTGTTGATCAGGAGTACGGCACCAACGACGAGTTCAAGCTGCTCGTTTCCGAGGCTGAGAAGCGTGGCATCCGGATCATTGTCGATCTGGTCTTGAACCACATCTCACGAGACCACCCGTGGTTCACCAAGGCGAAGGCGGGCGAGGCGCCGTACGAGGATTTGTTTATCTTCGCGGACGAGTTCCCCGGGTACCGCGGCCCGTGGGGACAGCAGGTGTGGCACCCGGTGCCCGACCAGCCCGGGCGTTTCTATTACGGTGTGTTCAGCAGCCACATGCCCGATCTCGACTACCGCAACGAGCAGGTCACCGAGCGCATGTTCGACGCGGTTCGCTTCTGGCTGGAAGACATGGGCGCCGCAGGTTTCAGGCTTGATGCGATCCGCCATCTGATCGAGCGTGGGTCGCAGCAGGACAACACGCCCGAGACGCACCGCTGGCTCGAGCGGTTCCACGAGTTCTACAAGTCGATCGATCCTGAGGCGTTGACGGTCGGTGAGGTCTGGGCGGATACCGAGGTTGTGAGCCGATTTACCGGCGGGCAGATGGATCTGGCCTTCGAGTTCGATACCGGCTATGCGATCACCGAGACCATCAACAGCGGGCACAAGTCGGCTCTGACCCGTCAGCTGGCGCTCGTGGATGAGCAGTTTCCGCTTGGTATGTACGCGACGTTCCTGCGGAACCACGACCAGCCACGGACGCGCAACGAGCTGGGTGGGGATCTGCGAAAGGCGAAGCTGGCCGCCGCCATCCAGTTCGCCTTGCCGGGTGTGCCATTCATCTACTACGGCGAAGAGATCGGCATGCTCGGCACAAAGCCGGACGAGCTGATCCGAACCCCCATGCAGTGGGAGGATTCGCCGAAGCTGGGCTTTACGACCGGTGAACCCTGGGCTGAGCCCAACGGCGGTGTTGCCTCATCGAATGTCGCCGATCAGACCCGCGACCGCGCGTCGCTTCTGAGCACGTACCGAAGACTGATCCGCGCTCGCGCCGACCACGAGGTGCTGCGTTCCGGCGAGCTGCGCATTATCGAGACGCCTTCACCAGATGTGCTCGCGTTCGAGCGTCGTCTGGATGACAAAGTCGCGATCGCGGTCTTCAACCTGAGTGATCGCGTCGGACCGACGCGCATGATCTGGCGCGGCGAGCCGCCGCTCGCCCCCGGATCGACCGCTGTGCTCGATCTTGTGAGCGATGAGATGTTGCGGATCGATACGAGGCCCGTACCCTCGACACCCCCGGGCAGCGTTGCGGCGCTGTCGGTGCCTCTCGCCCCGTATCAGGCACGGGTTCTGGTGACGGACCTCAGAGCAGCGTCCCCCGGAGCAGAAGGACCGCAACCCCGAAGTAGATGAGCAGCCCGCTGACATCCATCACGGTCGCCACGAGGGGGCTGCTGATGGTCGCGGGGTCGAAGCCCATCCGGCTCAGGATGAGCGGGAACATCGAGCCCAGCATCACGGCCCAAACGACGATGCCCAGCACAGCGAGGCCCACCGTTAGGCCCATCCGTGCGGCGTGCTCTGTCGGTGTTACATCCATCGCGTCGAGCAGCAGCACACTTCCGGCGCCGAGCACGCCCAGCACTGCGCCCAATAACACACCCGTGAGTAGCTCCTTGCGCAGCACGCGAACCCAGTCTCCCGGGCTCAGCTCGTGCAGCGCGAGCGCACGGATCAGCAAGCTCGCGGCCTGTGTCCCCGTGTTGCCCCCGCTGGAGATGATGAGCGGAACGAACAGCGCGATGACGACTGCGGCGTTGAGCTGCTCGTCGAAGGCACCCATGACTCCGATGGTCAGCAG
Source organism: Planctomycetota bacterium (assembly GCA_039186605.1). Classification (GTDB taxonomy): domain Bacteria; phylum Planctomycetota; class Phycisphaerae; order Phycisphaerales; family UBA1924; genus JBCCZZ01. Next base: position 113,307 of record JBCCZZ010000014.1, read on the forward strand.
CTGGAGCACGAAGAGGCCGCAGAGCCAGCCGCCGCGCTTCTTGATCATCTCGATCAGCGCGGTCTTGAGGTAGGGGTTCTCAAGGGCCTCCATGCCGCCCAGCTTCTGGATGTCCTCGGTAGCCTCTTCTTCGGCCACGTCGGCAACATCATCGATGGTGACGATACCGAGCAGGACACCCCGGGCATCAACAACCGGTAACGCCGTGCGGTCGTAGCGGTTCATGATGTGAACTGCTTCTTCCTGATCGTCCATCGCGTCGAGCGCGATGTAGCGGCTATCCATGAGGGTCGAGATGTCCTCAACCGGATCGGCGAGCAAGAGTGTCCGGATGTGCAGATCGTCGATCAGTCGGCCCCGGTCGTCGATGACATACACCCAGTGGACCGTCTCGGCGTCCTTGCCGTACCGCCGGATGTGCTCGAGCGAGCGGGCGACGCTCCACTCGGGCCGCACGCGCACGTAGTCGGGCGTCATGAGCCTGCCGACCGACTCGGGGGGGTAGCCCAGGATCGCCTGCACCTCGCGGCGGTCTTCGGGATCGAGCGCCACCAGCAATCGCTTCGCGGCCGCGGCGGGCATCTCGTCGAGCGCCGCGGCTCGATCGTCGGCGTCCATCGATTCGAGCAGCCTGAGCGTGCGGCCCGCTCCCAACTCGGCGATCAGCGCCGCCTGCTCTTCGCCGGTCAGCTCCGCGAATACATCACCCGCGTGCTCACGTCTGAGCAGCCTGAACACCACCGCGCCCTCGGTCGGATCGTCGAAAAGGAGTTCGGCGAGGATGTCTGCGATGTCTGCCGGCGCGAGCGGGTCGAGCGCCCGCCTGAGTTCGTGAAGCTCTCGCTCGGCGAGCAGGCCCTTGATCTCGGGCGTGAGCAGTTCTGCAGTCGGGCTGATGCGCCCGGCCTGGGGTGGTGCGGAAGCCTGGCTTTGGGTCGCGTCTGACGCGGTCATCGGTTGCGATCCTAACCGGGCGGGCGGGCCCACCTACAGTGGCCGCGATGGCGGAGAATGACCAATCGATGCGTGTCCGGCACCCGGTCCTCGACCCCGTTGAGTTGCTCGCGGCTCGGTTCTCCGATGCGATCGGGCAGATCGAGGGCGCCCCGGTGGATTCCGATCCGCTGCTCGCACCAAGCAAGCGGGCGGATCTGGGCGACTTCCAGTGCAACGCCGCGATGGGCCTCGGCAAGAGGCTGGGCCGTCAGCCGCGCGAGATCGCGGCTGAGCTGATCGAGAAGGTCGATCTCGGCGGGCTCGCGGAGCCGCTCGACGCATCGAGCATCGCGGGCCCGGGCTTTATCAATGTGCGGCTCGTATCAAATCTGCTCAGCGACAAGCTCGCCGAACTCGACTCGGGGGATCTGGGGCTTCCTGCGCCCGCACAACCCCGAACGATCGTGGTCGATGTGTGCGGCGTGAACCTCGCGAAGCAGATGCATGTGGGGCACCTTCGCGCGACGGTGATCGGTGATGCCCTCGCTCGCACATTCGAGCGGATGGGCGACAAGGTGATTCGGCAGAATCACGTTGGGGATTGGGGGTTGCCCATCGCGATGGTGACGGGCAAGCTCATGGAGCTGTCGTCCGCGGGGGAACTCGATCTTGAGACGCTGACGCTCGGTGACCTCGATCGTCTCTACAAGCTCGCGCAGGCCCAGTGCAAGGGCGATCACGCGGGTCTCCGTGTAGCGCACAAGCACGACATGGGCCCGAAGATCATCGCCGAACTTGAGGCGCAGATCGCTGAAGCGGCGCAGCACATGGCGTGTGCGAAGGAAACGCTGGTTCGGCTCCAGTCGGGCGACCCCGCGGTCGTCGCTGTCTGGCAACGCATCTACGACACCACGATGTCGGCGTGTCTTGACACGTGCCGTCGTCTCAACGCGAAGATCACCGCCGACGCCAGCGCGGGCGAAAGCACCTACCGAGACGAACTAGCGGGGGTTGTTGAAGACCTCGTTAGCCGCGGCGTTGCCGAGGAGTCTGATGGCGCCCTGGTCGTCAGGCTCGAGGGAATTAGCGAGCCCTGTATCGTCCGGAAGAGCGACGGCGGGTTCTTGTACGCGACGACAGATATGGCCGCCGTGCGCAGGCGTGTGCAGAAACTCGGGGCCGACCGCGCGATCTACTGCGTGGATGCGCGTCAGGCGCTGCACTTCCGCCAGGTGTTTGGAGCCGCGAGAAGGGCGGGCTACGCGACTGGCGCTCAGGGTGACGCAACTCTTGAGCACGCCGCGTTCGGCATGGTGCTGGGAGAAGACCGGCGTCCATTCAAAACCCGAAGCGGTGAGAACGTGCGGCTCACGGCCCTGATCGATGAAGCCGTGGAGCGGGCCGGCAACGCGGTCGAGGAGCGGAGCCGGGACTTGCCCGACGACGAGCGAGCGAAGATCGCCGAAGCGGTCGGCATCGCGGCCATCAAGTACGCGGATCTCTCCAACGACCGGATCAAGGATTACGTGTTCGGCTTCGACCGGATGGTCGCGTTCGAGGGCGATACCGGGCCTTACCTGCTCTATGCCGTGGTTCGAGTGCAGAGCATCTTCCGTAAGGCCGAGGCGGGAGGAATCGTGTACGACGCGTCGGCGACCCTGGCGATCACCGAACCACAAGAGAAGGCGCTCGCGATGGAGCTGCTTCGCTACCCGAGCGTGGTGCGGCAGGTCTCCGAGACCCTCGAACCCCACCGCCTGTGCGCGTACCTGTACGGTCTCGCGGGTGCATTCAGCAGCTTCTTCGATGCGTGTCCGGTGCTGAAGGCAGATGACGATGCCCAGCGGAACGCGAGGCTCCGTTTGTGCGATCTCACGCGGCGCGTGATGACCGATGGTCTTGGTGTGCTGGGCATCCCTGTAGTCGAGCGGATGTGAACGCCCGCATGCCCCCTGCAAAGTTCAGGTCCTAGAAGACCACCAGGATTTGAAGGCGCAGGATCACCTGTGTGTCCCCATCGGCGCTCAGCAGGCCTGTCGCGTCGGTTGCGGGCGCGATGCTCTCGGATTGATCGCCGAATGTGACACCCACGTCCCCTGTGATCTTGAGCGCATGGCTCTCTGGCACAAGGAACCATGTCGAGCCAGCGGTCAGCGTATGGAATGTCTCGTTTGTCTCACGGCCGCTGTCCGGGATCAACACGTCGTATCGCCCGAAGACCTCGACGTCGTCGGCTACAAAGCAGCCCCCCTGGGCGATCACGCCCGTGTCGTAGAACGAACCCAGCGTCTCGTTTGTGTATCGCCCGATTACCGCGCCGTACGCGTTCCAACCATCGCCCTCAACGGATCCGTCGGCGGTCCAGGTGAGCAGATCCATGTCCTCCGTGCCGATAGTTGCACCACCAGTTTCGAAGTGAGCCGCGGCGCCGAATGTCGAGATGAGATCGCTGCCTCTGAAGCTCGTAAAATCGCGAAATCGGCGCTTCTGTCGCTGCGGGAAGACATCGATGCGCCCGGTGAACGCGATATCGGCGTCCTCGGTTCCCGCTGCCGTGTTGATCTGCCCGAGTCCATCGCTAATCGATACAGTCCAAGTGAGATGCTCATCTCCGTTGGCGATGAACTGGAGGCCCTGGCTGAACCCCTGGGTGAATGCACGATTGGTGTTGGACCGCTCGGCGGCGAGTTGTCTTGGGGCACCCAGCGTCTCCTCGCGCAGCAGAGGCGGCTTGAACTGACCGATCCGTAGCCAGTCCTCGTTCCCCGTTATGTCGTAGTCCAGGTACATGTTCTCGATGAACATGCGGCCTGTCCCTCGGTTAAACGCCGTGAGGGCGTAGCTCCGCACCCGCCCGTCCATCGCTCGATGGCGGAGCCAGAGCTTCGCGCGTCGGTGATGGGCCCCGCTCGCGATGTCTTGGGCGCCCGGAGCTGAGTGGTCTCGGATGCTCGCGTTGTAGCGGAACTGGAAGTAGCCCCCACCCGTGAGGCTCACCTCACCGGGCTTCTCGAGCTGAAGTATCTGTGCATGGCACGACCCCACAAAGAGCGCGAGGCCTGCAACAGCGATCGCTGAGCGCGGCATCAGGGGATCCCTCTCCGACCGATCTTCCCGATTGGGAGGCAGAGGATACCGCGAGAGTGGATGAAAAAAACGGCCGGCCACCAGGAGATGGGGCCGGCCGCCTGAGTCGGCAAGGAGTATCCCCGTGCGGGGATCGGTCAGGTATCAGAAGCTGAAATCGACACCCAAGCGGAGGGCGACGGTGCCGCTCTCCTCGGTGTTGAGGATGCCGGTGGCCTGCGTGG
>JBCCZZ010000015.1:0-111134 GCA_039186605.1 Planctomycetota bacterium
CTGCCAACGGCGAATCCGAGATCGGCTCCCAAATCGCCGATGCGATGCAAAAGGTCGGCAACGAAGGCGTCATCACCGTTGAGGAAAACAAAGGCCTCGACACAGAGACCGACGTTGTTGAGGGCATGCAGTTCGACCGCGGCTACCTCAGCCCCTACTTCGTCACCGACCAGGAGCGCATGGAAGTCTCCATGTCGGACGTCTACATCCTTCTGCACGAGAAGAAGATCTCGAACATGAAGGACCTCCTGCCGATCCTCGAGCAGGTGGCCAAGCAGGGCAAAGGCCTGCTCATCATCGCCGAAGACGTCGACGGTGAAGCGCTGGCGACCCTGGTGGTCAACAAGCTGCGCGGCACCCTTCAGGTGTCGGCCGTCAAAGCCCCGGGCTTCGGCGACCGCCGCAAGGAGATGCTCAAGGACATCGCCATCCTTACCGGTGGCAAGGCCCTCACCGACGACCTGGGCGAGAAGCTCGAGAACCTGTCGGTCAAGGACCTGGGCACCGCCAAGCAGATCACCATCGACAAGGACAACACCACGATCGTCGACGGTGGCGGCAAGAAGGCCAGCGGCGATGAGCGCACCGGCATCGACATCCTCGACCGTGCGGTCGCCGCGCCGATCAAGCAGCTCGCCAAGAACTGCGGGTTGGATGGTTCGGTCATCGCGAGCAAGGTCGAGGAGGCCGAGGGCGACGACGCCTTCGGCTACAACGCCCTGACCCACGAGTACGGCAACCTGGTGGACATGGGCGTGATCGTCCCGACCAAGGTCGAGCGGATCGCGCTGCAGAACGCCGCGAGCATCGCGGGCCTGCTGTTGACCACCGAGGCGGCGATCGTCGAGATCAAGGAGAAGAAGCCGGTCGGGGCGGGCGCCGGCGGGGATGATTTCGACTACTAATATTCAAAGTTATTTCTCCGCGCCGGCATGGGCTAATATCCCATGCCGGCGTTTTTCTGGGGTAGGTGGACATGGCTTCTCAGAAAAAGCAAACGCTCGAAGAGCTTCTGCAGCAACTCGCGAATGTACGGGGGCGCCCGCAACTGGCGATGCTCGGCCCTGTCCATCGCGCGCGCTGCCAAGAACTCAGATCGGCTATCGCGTCGCTGCCGGAAGGCCAGATCGATCTCGTGATCCAGACCTTTGGGGGCGATGCTGACGCAGCGTTCCTGTTGATCCGCAGGCTTCGTTCAAAGTTCAACGATGTTGGCGGCATCGTTCCAACCCGTGCGAAGAGCGCCGGCACACTGCTGTGCCTGGGAGTTAATGAGCTCGTGCTTGCTGAAGCCGCTGAGCTCGGGCCGCTTGATGCTCAAGTCCAGGAGAAGACAGAAGGCGACGCCCCCGAATGGCAGTCAGCCCTTAACAGATTCAAGGCTCTGGAACACCTCCAGAAGCACATGATCGAGTGTCTGAATCTTGCTCTGTTTACCATTGATCGGGTGCCGCTGAAGAAGTCTGAGCGAGTTGGGCACTCGGTCGAGTTCGCCGCCAGGGTTACCGAGCCTCTGATGCGTCAACTCCGGCCAGAACGGATCGGCGCGGCGGCAAGGAGCCTTGAGATCGGAAAAGAGTATGCGGAACGTCTCTTGATCCGCTATGCGAAATTCGAGCCCAACAGGGCCCGACTTGTAGCTGAAAGGCTCGTCTTCGGATACCCATCACACGGATTTGTCCTCGATGTCGACGAGCTAGCCGGGCCCCTCGGCCTGAACGCTCGTGTGGCTGATCAGGTTGAGCAGGCCGTGATTGACAAACTGGCGGCCGTTCTGGTTGAAGCCCCAGATCGGGAGTTGTTCGTGGTCAGCCCTACGCAACCGCCGTGCGGAGATGCCGACGAATCTTTGGAACCGAAAGGCGTCGCAGCCGATACCATGAGTATGCTGGTCGATTCGGCACAAGGTGGTGATGCCGTACCGGTGATGGGGAACGACAATGGCGAGCCTGAGGGAACCTAGTCGATTGAGCGATCGGTACGCCCAGTTAGATCCTGGTATGGCATCGGCAAATCTAGCCAATCCGGATGAGGTTGTGAGGGCGGCCAAAGAGGCCACACGGGAAACGATCGCCTCTCGTGACCGATATGGCATTCCCGCAGGGCCGCAGCAAACCGACTCATGCCCCGAGTCGGATCAGCGCGATCACTAGAGCCGGTGGCCCAGCCAACCCATTGACGTTCCACGGTCTGGTCTTCCTGGCCGTGTTCTTATCCGCGGCGCCGGTTGACGAAGACACGGCCTAGCTGCGGTAGACCGTAGCACATGAGGCTTTATCCGCGCCGGCGTCGCGACGCGATCGCCGCCAACCTGAGCAATCCCGCGGCCCCCGGCGCTGGCACGACTGTGTAGACGATCTGCGCGCTAGCCGGAGATCGCGGCCTGGGTGATGTCGCCGCTGCCGGGCAGGGAGGTGATCTCCCAGAAGCCGTTGAGCTGTCCGTCGAGGGTGTCGAACGAGTCGGCGCCGACGTTGGCGGTCAAGCCCATGCGGCTCTGCTTCCTGCTATGCGGCTGCGGGCTCCAAGATCCTTTCAAATACCGTACAACTGAATATTTTCGTTGTAGTTGTTGACAAGGGTTTCGATTTCGACGATACTCAACAACGAGGAGTACGAGGGTTCGAGGGTCCCTGATCGATGGAGCAGGGGCCATGTCCACGGAGGACCTTTCGATGCTGGAGTACTACGACCAGTTCCGACTTCCTCGAGATTTCTTTGAGGCCAGGTTGGTGATGTTGCAGCCCATGTACTTGTCGCGGGCGTTGGGTTGGGACCCGGGACCGGATTACTCGATGGAGCTCACGCCCGCTCACATCGTCGAAGCTGCCGAGGTGTACATCGACGAGGGGAAGCACATCGGGAACGCCATGCGTCAGATGGACGTTGGTGGTTTCCGTTTGATCTGCATCGCGGGCATTCCTGACGAAGTCTCCGCCGCGATCATGTACGGTCTCCGCTTGCCCGAGCGTTGCAAGGGCAAGATGTGCCTGTTTGTTTTGCACGCGCGGCCGACTTACGAGTGATTGCTCTTTGGGAGACTAGTCATGATGAATGATGGTCGAAACGCTGAAGAAAGGAAGGGGCAGGGATCAGGTCTCGAGGGCGTGTTTGTCTTTGCTGGTACTCGGGCTGATGGGGCTGGTCACGAGGTGGCCGACTTCATCGATGCGTCTCGGATCAACGATCGTGGATTCGGAGGCCGCGTTCGTGCAGCCCGGCTCGCAAAGGACTGGTCGATCGCAACACTTGCAAAGCGGGCCCAGGTTCCGCGAGATCTGGCCGAGCTCGTAGAGCGTCGACCATGGGATGTGCCGTTCTTCGCGCTTCAAGCAATCGCTGAAGCACTCGGTAGCACTCTGAATGAGTATTCGGAGTCCTCGGTTGTCACAATCCGCGCAGATGAATTGAAGTGAGAAGGAAGGTGCCGTGATGGATGAGACTGGTGTGTATAGCGCTGGAGTTCAAGCTCCAGATGTCGTTGATACAGGGGTAGCTACATTTGTTGACGCATGCAAGCTCTCCGAGAGATCATTCGGATTGAAGATACGGACTCTTCGTCGGGTCGCTCGTCTTACGCAGAAGGAGCTTGCGAAACATGCGGGAACGACCCAGGCCGAGGTCTCAAGGGCAGAGCGCCAACCCGACTCAGTGCGAGTGAGTGTTCTGTCACGGATTGTCGCGACCCTTGGGTCGGATCTAGGTGATCTTGCCGAGTCCGGACCGCTCGCAATTGAGCAGGACGTGCTGCAGGATGTCTTCAGTTCCGCACAGCTTGCGAAGCTACAGGAGGCTGCAGTGGTCGCGGTTCCACAGAAGGCGGATCTCTAGATTCGCCGGCTGACGAAGGCAGGTGGCCGGGCTAACCCGTTGATGTGGCATGGTCTGGTCTTCCAGGCCGTGTTCCTACCCGTGACTTCCGCGCTGTAAGACACGGCCTAGCTCCGCTAGACCGTGGCACGCGCCGGGGCCCGCGCCGCACCGCCCCTCCGCCCTCCAACCATCACCCCTCCTGTGGGCCTCCCGTCCTGGTGGTTCTCCGAACGGCTTCGCCGGATGGGTTCTCTTTTGGTTTCGATGATGGTTGGATGGATGGTTCGTCTGTCGCTGTGACGGGCGTGGTCAGTCCCTGTGACAGAGTTGGGGTGTCAGCGCGACAGGGGTGGGGCGCCACGAGGAACGCCCGGAGCCGTGCAGCCCGTCACGCGGGGCGTCGGGCGCCGAGCCGCTGCCATCCCGCGCTCGCGGCCCAGGTCGCCCCGCGCGAGAGCAGGTACACGACCGCCAGCGGCAGCAGCATGATCAGGCTCACGGGCTCGAACTCGACCGTGCCGTCCCAGAACACGCGGTCGGCGACCGGACCCGTCAGCACGAGGTGCGTCGGGACCGACGCGGCGGCCGCGGCCAGGTCGATCCCGAACCGCACCGGCCCGGTGCGCGGGCCGATCAGGTGGGCGCCGAACAGAAGGACCACCACAGCGCCCATCCCCGCGAGCGTGTACCCGAGCCACGCGAGCCAGTTGTCGCGATAGACGCTCGTCGTCTCGCTGCCCACGTAGCCGGCGTACTCGATCGCGGTCCCGATGAGGATACACACGACAAAGACCCAGAAGTACGCGCGCACCGTACGGATCGCTTTGTGCATGCGGACTTTGTCGGCGAGTGGTGATGAGGATTTCATGCCGGCACGTGGCTTGGGCCTCCTCGTTGCACAGGCCCGCAGACCGGTCAGTGCCACAGCACTCGGCGGACGAAGACACGAGGTGTCCGCGCAAGACCGAGACACATGGATGTGGCTATGTGTGATCGTGCTGACTCGCGTGAGCGGTAGCCGGTGAGCCACTGGCCCAGCACGAGGCCTTGGTCACCGAGAGAACTCACGCAGTCTGGCTCACGAGAGGCGATGCAGTCGCCGAGCATCGCGATTGGTCTCGCTCCTTCGTCTGCCCGAAGAGGCCGCCTCGGATCTTGTATCCTAAATGCGTGGCGAAGGGTCGTCCTCCATCTGGCCTTCCTCCGCGGCTGGCGCCCCGGGGATTGTCTCGTTCGCAGTGCATCACGGATGAGCACAAGCATTATGCCTCGCTATTCTCGATCTACCGAGCGCGGTACACGTGGGATGTCAGCTTCCGGTGGACGATCAGCTCGTTTACGTCAGCAACCATCGCCGTTGGCGGTTTCGCGGCTGCCCGCTCGGCACCCCCCTCGATGCGGGACGCGCTGGATCAACCATTGGTTCTGGTGATGTTCGCTGTGCTGTTCTTCGGGTGCCTGTTGCAGTGGTTGTGGCAGACCTATCACGGGCAGAGAGCATCTCGGAACAAGGAACTGATGTTCGAGGCTGAGCGACGGGCGTGGCCTATCGCAGACCAAGCAATGCTGGAGCGGCTCGATAGTCCACGCGGCCCGTTGCACGGGCGGTTCCGTGGATCGAGTTCCCGTGCGATCCCGCATGTACTCGGTGTGATCCCGCTCACGATCGCGATTCTGGTTGCGTTGGTGTTCGCGAGCGGCGAGGCATCCACGTAGTGACGATCGTTGTGCGCAACGGTGCCCTTGCGCATGTCAACACGGCCTCGCTGAGCGAGGCCGTGTCACGATTATCTGAAGTGGTGCGCGTCTGGGTATGAACCAGCGTTACGGGCAGCCTGCCAGCCACTGGCCGAGGAAGAAGCCCAGATCATCGAGGTCGATCACGCCGTCCGGCTCGCCGAAGCCGGGTTGGCCGTCGAGCGTTGCGCCGGTGGTGGTGGTGTCGCCGACGCAGTCGCTCGTGCACGACAGATCCGGCTGGAACTCGTACGCGCCGTGGTCGGTGTAGAGCCGCATGCTGCCAACACCGGTGCCGCCTCCCATCGCGAGGGTGTCCGGGTCCGTTACGCAGCGGTCGTTCCCGTCGAGGTCGATCGGCGTCACGTCGTCAAAGAAGAGGGTGATATCGCCGGCGTCGATGCTGGGCGAGCCCGGCATCAGACGGAAGTCTCCGCCCGCGGCGTCCACGAACATGGGGTCTTGGTCAATGATTGCGGTATTGCCGCTGAGCTCGCCGCCGGAGATGTTGCAGTAGAACGCGATGTTGGTTCGGATGACTGGGTATTGGGTCGGGACGTTGTCTCGGAGGATGCAGTTGTAGAGCGATGTCGCCGTCGCGCCGTCTGTCTCCCAGATCCCGCCGCCATTCCCAAAGGCTGTGTCGACAATCTGGTTTCCGACGATTGTGCAGCTGTACATCCTGGGATCGGGCCCGGCGCGGGTCAGGAGCGCACCGCCGTTGACCTGCGCCGTGTTATTGTAAAGCAGGCAGTCGAAGAACTCGACCTCCTCGGCGGTCTCGCCCTGGAGCGCGGCCGCGCCACCCCCGTTGCCGAGCGCCTGATTCTCCGTGAACGTGCAGCGGATGAAGTCTGGCCAAGAGCTGTTGCAGTAGATGCCTCCGCCGGTGTTGCCTGCGGTGTTTCCCTGGAGGATCGTGTCGGTGACGGCGCCGCGGCTGCCAGCAAAAAACGCGATCGCGCCGCCGTCGAACTGGCATTCGTTCGTCTCGAAGAGGCAGCTCGCCATCATCAGTGCGGTGTTGTCGAAGATCGCGACTGCCCCACCCCGGATGCTGGTTTCGTTGTTCCGAAACGTCGTGCCGGAGATCACGACATCCGTGCCGGTCACCGCGAGGATCGCGCCGCCGTCTTGGCTGCTCGTGTTCATCTCGAAGAAGCAGTCCGTCACCGTTAGCACGGCGCCGGTGAAGACCGCGATCGCCCCGCCTCGGGCGTTGGCGTGGTTGTTGCGGAACGTCGTGCCCGCGATCGTGATATCCGCGCCAAGCTGCGCGAAGATCGCGCCCCCGTCGTCAACCGTGTTCGGCAGCGCCAGCGTGTTGTTTTCAAACAGCGAGTCTTCGATGACCAGGGTTGAGGCGTTGGCGTAGATTGCGCCGCCATCATTGGTGGCCTCGTGGTTGCGGAAGGTACAGCGTCGGATCGTGACGCTGGTGGTGTTTGCGAAGATGCCACCGCCCTGCGACGCGCCGCCGCCGGAGATTGTCAGATCCTCAAGCACAAGGCCGCTGCCCGCGGGGCCGCATGTGAAGACGGAGCCCGTGCTGGACGAGTCGATTGTCACGGTGTCACCCGCGAACGGGCGGATCATGATGTCCTGGATACCAACGTTGAACGTGCCTGTGTACAGGCCTCCTCGGAGGACGATCGTGTCTCCGGGCACGATCTCGCTCACGGCGGGGTTCAGTGCCAGCTCCAGTGTCGCGACGTCGTCGGGGATCAAGATCTCGGCGGCGTACGAGGGCGAGGCTGCCGCTCCCATCGCGAGCATGGCGATCAGGTGTTTCTTCACGCTTGTTCCTCGCTGGAATAAGGCGCCCGCTGGGCCAAGGAGAATCATCGACGTTCCTACGTTTCATCAGAGTGTACCAGGCGCGACTGGAAGTGTGGTCCATTGAGGCCGACCGGTCTATTTGCTGTAGTGGCAGCACTTGGGCCGAACAGACAAAGCATGGATAATCGTTTGCAACGCCTTTATGTATCGGACCTACTCGAGCTTCGCGGTGACTTGATACACATCACGCAGTTGGCTCCTTCGGTGTCCATCGATCCGCGATCCAACGTACAAAGGCACGGCCTAGCTGTGCTAGGCCGTGCCCCACGAATCATGTTGTATCTCGGCTTCGCTATGCCCTACGGGCAGCCCACCAGCCACTGGCCGAGGAAGAAGCCCAGGTCATCGAGGTCGATCACGCCGTCCGGCTCGCCGAAACCGGGCTGACCATCGAGCGTTGCGCCGGTGGTGGTGGTGTCGCCGACGCAGTCGCTCGTGCAGGGCAAGGTCGGTTGGAACTCGTACGCGCCGTGGTCGGTGTAGAGCCGCATGATCGGGAAGCCTGTGCCAGCCGAATCAGGATCGGTCACGCAGCGGTCGTTCCCGGCCAGGTCGATCGGGGCTTGGTCGTCGCTGTAGTTTCTCGTGTCGCCGGCATCGATGCTGGGCGAGCCCGGCATGAGGCGGAAGTTACCGCCCGCGGCATCCACGAACATCGGGTCCTCGTCGATGATCGCGAGGTTGCCCGACAGCTCCCCGCCCGAGACGTTGCAATAGAACGCGACGTTCGTGCGGCTCACGGGGTACTGGGTTGGGATGTTGTCGCGAAGGATGCTGTTGCTGAGCCGCGTCGCGGTTCCGCCGCCAGCCTCCCAGATCCCGCCGCCGTTGCCGTTGACCGTGTCACGGATCTGGTTGCCGACGATCGTGCAGCTGTCCATGCTGGGGTCGGGACCGGTCAGCGTTAGAAGTGCGCCGCCGTTGAGCTCCGCGATGTTATTGTAAAGCAGGCAGTTAAAAAACCGGACCTCTTCGGTGGTCTCGCCCTGGATCGCGGCAGCGCCGCCTCCGTTGCCCGAGGCCTCATTCCGGGTGAACGTGCAGCGGGAGAAGTGGGGCCAGGAGCCATTGCTGTAGATGCCACCGCCGGCATTGTCGGCGATGTTGTCTTGGAAGAGCGTGTCGCTGATGGTTCCGCGGCCGCCGTTGACGAACGCGATGGCGCCACCATCGACGAAACTTCTGTTCATTTCGAACAAGCAATCGGACATGGTCAGCACAGCGTCATTGAAGATCGCGAGCGCCCCGCCCCGGAAGTTGGCGTGGTTGTTCCTGAAGGTGGTACCCGTGATGGTGATGTTTGTATCGAACTCGGCGAGGATCGCGCCGCCGTCATCTGTGGTATTCGGGAGCTCAAGAGTGTTGTTCTCGAAGAGTGAGTCCTCGATGATGAGCGTCGAGGTGCGCGAGCGGATGGCGGCGCCGTCGTCGATGACTTCGTTGTCTCGGAATGTGCACCGGCGGATCGTGACTGTGGTCCCATCGATCAGCATGCCGCCGCCCTGGCTGACGCCGCCCCCGCCAGAGATGATCAGGTCCTCGAGGATCAGGCCGCTGCCCATGGCGCCCACGGTCAGGACCGAACCCGTGCCGAAGCTGTCGATCGTCACGGCGTCGTCCCCGAACGGACGGATGGTGATGTCCTGGACGCCGACGGTGAATGCGCCCGCGTAGAGCCCGGCTCGGAGGACGATCGTGTCGCCCGGGGCGAGCCCGCTCACGGCGGGGTTGAGCGCCAGTTCGAGCGTCGGGACATCGTCCGGGACGATGATGTCGGCGGCGAGCGTGGGTGAGGCGATCGCACCGAGCGCAAGCGCAGCGATCAGGTGTTTGGTGTTCATGGCGGTTCCTTACTGTGCGTGCTTGGAGAGGTGTTCCACACGTCCAGCGGAAACCGTGGCTGTCGCGCCCGGGGAGGGTGACGAATTCTGATCAGATGGGTCCCGAACGCCGCTCTTGGAGCACCCGGTCGTATCCCGTAAACTGGACCCATTGCAGGAAACCGGCTGTTCCAAACGGTCGGTCGGAGGGGAAGACCATGTTCACGTCCAAGGCCCATACCGCGGTGGCTACCGCTGCCGTGCTCACTGTTTCCAGCCCAACCATCGCTCAGACCGTCGAGCAGGAGACCGGCACACTCATCATCGAGGCCGATCTGCTTATCGGCGCCGAGAACGCCGCGGGCGAGACCACCGCTGGGGGGCGGCTGAGTTTCTCCGTCGGGCTGGATGCTACGGTTAGCCGAAACGCCGCGTCGGGCGAGTGGAACGTGATCTTCATCGACGTGTTCAATGAGCCGCACGATGTCGCGCCCGTGAGTTGGGGCGACTGGAGCGCCGGCACCAGCAACAACCCGCTCACGCAAAGTCCATCGTTGTTCTTTGACCTCACATCGCTCCGCGGCACGCAAAGCTTCGATCCAGCGAGCGGCACGTGGTCCGCCGATCTGGGCGGGATCATCTCGATGTCCGCCTCCAATGATCCTGATCTCCCGCCCTGGATCTGGTATCCGGTTGCCGGTGCGAACGGCCCGACCGCGGGCGACTTGACTTCGCCACCGCTCGCGATTGAGCGATCGAGTGGACCGGGCGGTGGCTCGGTCTTTGTCTTCGGCTCGAGGATTTATGGTGAAGCCGAGGTGTCCACCGATCTGACCGGAGCCAATACCTCCACGGGTAGCACCGATGTGCTGTTCATCGACGCTGGCTCAACGCTCACGTTCACCTTTGTGCCTGCGCCGGGCGCCGCGCTGCCGGTTGCTGTGATGGGCATTGCAGTCACGCATCGCCGTCGTGGCCTCTAAGCAGGACGATCGGTTCCACGCTGGTATCCCGTGTCAACCGTCAGGCTCTGATTGACGAGCCGCTCGGTGTCGGTGCCAATGCGCACAGCTCCGTCTACTTGAACTGCGACGCCATACGAGTTGGTCGGTGACATGGCCAGGTTGTAGCGCTGCCGTGGCGCGAGTATTGCGTTTGAGATGCCATTACCGTTGATCGCAAGCTCAATCCCGAATCCTTCAGCAGACGCTTCGGTGTAGGGAATCTGGATGTCTATCTTGAACAAGGCACTTGTATCCACAATGTCCTGCTTCATTCATCGTGTGGTTGAGGACCGAGGGCTGGCGAACCGAACTCAGTCGTTCCGTAGGCGGTTGGGATGTATAGCAGCGTGAACCCATAGTCTTCGAGTGCCGCGGTTGTTGAGGCTGACGGATCCATGATCACGTAGTACGTGACCAAGCCCGCCCCGGAGACAGGGAAGAGCCCTTGTGCAGCGATCGAGTGTTCGAAGGTTCCCGATGGCAATGAAGACGGCAGCACGACCTGCATGTCGTTGTTTGTTGGCGCGATGCTGCTCGGTGAGTTCGAAACCCCGAATACCACGCTCGAGCTAGAACCTGTTGTGTGTGTAAGTCGAAGCTCGCCGGTGAAGCTGGCGAGGACAAACCCCGCCGCGGGCACATCAATCGTTCGCTGAGCAACAGCTGATAGGCTTGTTGAAAGCGAACTGCCGAGGTCGAAGTCGGCCGCAACACCGAGCTCGTTTGACAGTTCGCTCGCGTTGATCGCGTTCGGCGGGAGCTGTACCGCGGTGTCGCCACTGCCGGTCACGTTCAGCTGTCTGAGCTCGGCAAGCCCGAAGTTGTTCACCGAGGCAATGGGTACATCAGGTGATTCGACATCGATCTGGAAGATCAGGTCGTTGGCTGGGCCGAAGCTGCTCTGCCCATCGGGATACGGGTTCGAGTCAGAGGTGAACCACGAGAGCGGCTCAGGGAAAACGGCTTCGACCGTGTAAGTCTGGCCCGCGATGAGCTCAGACGTCGTATTGAAGTTCGCGATTGGGAACTCGAACCCACTGATCGAAGCCGAAGCGAGGATCTCGCCCTTGGTGTCGGGTCCATCATAGATCGTTGCGGTACCGAGGCTGCCCCCCGCAACAAGGACGACTGCCAACTGCAGGCGGCCGGATCGGGCCGCGATAAAGGTCTGGGTCGCGGCTGTTGCGCTCTTGATGTCGTTGCCTGCGTCATTTTCTGCGGTTGTAAGACTGCTCTGGCGTTGGAACACGACGGTTCCATCGGCGAGTTTCTCTGCGCCGGTGGTATTCGCCGCGATGGGTGCGGGGCGAAGCCGTTGCCGAGGCGATAGCGCCGTGCCCGGCCCGCGGTCTTCCGCGATGCGGATCTCTAGCCAGATCGGGGTCAGTGCCGCAGGCGATGGCAGCAGAAACTCCGCGAAGAATAGGCCATTTTCAACTTGTACATCTTCGGCGGTATCAGTTCCGAGCAGCGTTCCACCGGTCGGCCGGTCGTAGAACGAGAACGACAGATCAACTGTGCCGCTGAAAGGAGCGCCGTTGTTCTCAAGCACGCCCTGGTAGTTGAATGTTTCTTCACGGGTCTGTGCGATGGCCGAGGCCGCGGTCACTGCGAGGAAGACGATGGCAAGGATATGCCTCATACAATTGCTCCTTGCCGCTTAGTGAATCACAACAACGCGTCTCAGTAAACCACGAAGCCCCATCCAGGACGGGCAACCTGCCGGACGGCCGATAAAGCCGGTTTTCAGCCGTCCTCTGGAATGCGTCATCCCTTTGGTTTTATCGACTTCTTTCGAAATCACCGCCGCTGCGCACGAGAAAGGCCTGCCGGTGATCCCCCGACAGACCTTGTGATATGCTGATTAAGCGATCGTAAGCCGAGAAGAAGGTGTTTCGGATCAGGAAGGTGTCACGCATCAACCGTTCCGCGGGACTCCTCCTCGATCACTACTGCCTTGACCCAATCGGCTTCGAGTTTGAAGGCGCCATCAAGACCGTCGTAGATCATGAATCCAAACGTGCGCACGCTTGAAGTATCCAACGGCTCGACCCAACGGCTCACATCCTGACCCCACACAGATGGCGTGAAACGCTCGAACGGCACGTCGATTTCTTCCCAGGCCCCGGAGTCGGAAGTCTTGAAGGAAGCGCGGTACGCGACCGCACGACCGCGCAGTGTGACACCGGTGCGGATCTCTGCGAGGTACGTACGCCCATCGCCACGGACGCGCAGGCGTATTGCATCGAAGTCGGAAAGGTCCCAGTCATTCGCGATCGTGCGGGTGGATGAGAACCCGCCTCCATTCGTGTTTGTCGATCCCGAGAACGTGAGGACGCCCCCGGCAAACACCGGCCCTCCAATCGAACGCCCACCCATCACATTGTCATTCATAATGATCCACTCGATAGGCACTTTGGGCCCCTCGAAATCCGTGATCATCCGTTCCCCCGTCACCTGATGCTCGCCGCCCAGGGCGTGTGCGAGGAAGGCGAGAATCAGCGTCAGATTGGTGGGCATATCGAACTCCAGCAGAATGGCTTTGTCACATTTCGGTACCATTCAGGGGTCAGATGCGTGGATCGCGCTGAGGCCTTGAATCCGGGCGATGCAAATCCCACGAACGACGGGTGCGCGGCGGTAGTACAGTGCGCCTGCTCCTCCGGTCCAGAACATTCAGATCCCATGAAGCCACGGGGTCCATCCCCCCCCCTTGAGCTTGAGTCAGAAAAGGTGAGTGCCGTGCATCACGCAAGGAAGCGTTCTCCAGACGTCGGTCATTCACAGAACATGCTGCTCGTGCGCATCGCGAACCTGATCGCTGTGCTCGTGCCCTTCCTCGGGCTAATTGCGGCCATCATCCTGCTCTGGGGCATCGCACTGAGTTGGCCCATCCTCATGGTGTTCGGCATCATGTACGTGCTCACGGCTTTTGGTATCACCGTCGGCTACCACCGTCTCTTCACGCATAAGAGCTTCAAAACCAACAAACCCATGCAGGTGGTGTTCGCCGTACTGGGATCGATGTCAGCGCAGGGCCCGGTCATTAACTGGGTCGCCGACCACAGGCGCCACCACCAGCACAGCGACGATGAGGGCGATCCGCATTCACCCGCAACACACGGCGGTGGGCTCTGGGGCTCGATCAAGGGTGGGTGGCACGCTCACATGGGCTGGCTATTCAAGAGCCCGCCCACCGACCATGAGCGCTATGTCAAGGACCTCAACAAGGATCGCCTCATTGTGTGGATGAACCGTCTATTCCCTGTCTGGGTCGTGCTTGGGATGCTGATCCCTGCGGTTCTGGGCGGCGTGCTGACGTTGAGCTGGTCGGGCGCGTTGCTGGGGTTCATCTGGGGCGGGCTTGTTCGCGTGTTCTTTGTCCATCACGTGACTTGGAGCGTGAACTCGATCTGCCACATGTGGGGTACCCAGCCCTTCGAGAGCCACGACGAGAGCCGAAACAACGCGATTGTCGGTGTGCTCGCGATGGGCGAGGGATGGCACAACAACCACCACGCCTTCCCAACCAGTGCCCGTCACGGTCTCCGGTGGTGGGAGATCGATGGCAGCTGGATGCTCATCTGGGCGATGTCAAAGGTCGGGCTCGCCTGGGACATCAAGCGACCTTCACCTGACCGGATCCTCTCGAAGGCCGTATAGCGTCGCATACGCTTGGGTGTGCAACTCTTGGTGGAACTCTTCGCGTTTGTCGCTCTGCTTGGCTCAGGCTTGATCGCCGGTGCGTTCTTTGCCTTCAGCAGCTTCGTGATGGGGGCCCTCGCGAAGCTAGGACCGGAGCGCGGTGCCGAGGCGATGCGCTCGATCAACATCGTTGTCATCAATCCCCTGTTCCTCGGTGTATTTATGGGCACCACGATTCTCTCGCTCGTGCTGGTCGCGTTGAGCCTGCTCTCGATGGTTGGAATTGTGGGAGTATCACCGGTTACAGGCGCGATCTGGTACGCCGCCGGCGGCGGGCTTTACTTCGTCGGCACGTTTCTCGTCACGGGTCTCGGCAACGTGCCGCTCAACAACGAGCTGGCCAAGAGCACACCCGGCACCGAAGAAGACAAGCGTGTATGGGCGAAATACCTGTCCCGATGGACCAGGCTCAACACGATCCGGACCATTGCCGCACTCGCGGCAGTGGGAGCCATCGCATGGGGCCTGGCACAATCGCCGACTTAGGCGGTCGGAGGTGGAGGCAACGGGATCGCGCCCGTCCCGAGGTAAACCTCGACGCTTACCACGAGATCGCCCTCGAAGCGCACAAACTCCGCGAGCCGAGCACCCGACTTTGATGGGTCATCGGATTCATGTCTGTAGCGAACCATGTAGCCGGGGCCGGTTCCAAAGATCTCGATGTCAGTTGCCCAGCGTGGGTTCTCCTCCGCCAGGTATTGAGGCCAGATCACGTCGAGCATCGCGTCACGTCCCACGAAGTTTCCGAATGGGCTCGCGAATGTGTAGTCAGGCGCGAGCAGTGCCTCGAGCGCCGCACGCTTCCTATCCCTGAATGCCTGGTACATGGCTCTGATAGACTCATGATGCGTCATCGCAGCCTCCTGATCAGTGGGTACATCCTGACACGTGCCCAGAGTGTGGCGCGGCATCCGTTCGGGTAGGTGAGTACTTCTTAGAGAAGTTGAGCCGAGCGACATGCGGGCTTGAGGTAGCGTTCAGTTGCGCACTCGCTTGTACACGATCCGCATGAACTCACTCCAGGACCCGTCGTCCTGTTTCATCTGTGAGCGAAGCAGACGCTCGTCCGGACCAACGAACTCCACGATGTCCTGATAGGTCGCCATGCGGCTCGGATCCTCGTAGTGCGGCGCTTCAGCGTTGAGCACGAGCGTGTCCGAGCCCTCCTTACGCTCGCCGTCGTAAACCACGAGGTGCGCCATTGGTGATCCGATCCACGTGCCCGTGTATCGGCTGCTCTTCGGATCGAAGCCCAGCGTCATCACGCTTGCCCCCGCATCATCACCATCACTGATGGTTCCATCGCCCACGACCCAGACATCGCCCACCGCGCGGAACACCTCGGTGAACGTCATGAGCATCGGTGGCTGATCAGGCCCCATTGAGCAACTCGACTCACCCTCCCAGGAGCCGATGAGCTTGTGGAGCCACCCGTGTTCGGGTGTTGGTTTCGCTCTCATGTTCCCCCCCTGGCACCGGGTCTATTGCGATCTATTTGATCGTTCGATTCAGCCGGTACCTGTACATCTCAAGCGCCGGCCGCTCTTCAACGCGAGTATCAACAAAGTGAAGCACGATGTCTGCCTGCTCGTCGCCGAGGATCAGGTCGAAGATGAACTCCTTCTCGAGTCCAAGGCTGGTCATATACGGGTCGTCGTCGGTGCCGCGCGTCCGGATGCGATCTCCCTCGTCCTTCCCGCGTGAGTACACCGGATAGGTCCCGGAGCTATCGACAAGCGTGACGGTGTACTCGTCGTGCCGCCGATCGAATCCCACGGTGTATCGAAGGCTTGACGCCGCAGCTTCCTCGCCGAGAGTGATCGAGATGTCGATGAACCGTTCGTCCATGATGGATTTGATAACCGCGGAGCCGGTCCGGACCGCTTCCGAAGCACCCGCGGGGATCATGCCCACGGACCACTCGCCGGCGAGCGCTGCCAAACGCTTGTGCTCCGGGCCGGGCTTGGCGAGTTCCATCTGGGCGAGCATCGCGGGAGAGGGATCGTCCCCGGCGCGTTCTTCTTGGTTTCCCGTTGTCAGGAGCCCTATCGAAGCACCGAAACCGATCGCGAAAAGCAGGCCTGGCATCGTTCCGCCTCCAGTGCCGCGCAAGGACTCCGCGTACGGCATGGTCACGAAGCTACCTTCGACTCACCAACCGGTCAATGATGATTCGGCGTTCCCACCCCGCCTCCGACCCGTCATTCTGTACCTGTGGCCTGCCCTCCCGGTGTGCTTGCCGCGATATGGAGCCCGACGAGCCTCGCGACAAGTACCGTGAGGTAGACCTGACCGATCACGGCTTGAACGGCCGCAAGCATGCGTGCGAGGGAGTTCTGTGGGAGGACATCACCGTAACCGAGCGTTGTGAGTGTGACCAAGCTGAAGTACAGCGCGGTGCCCTCGGTGCGGTGAAGCTGGGTCAGACCTGGCTCACCGTTGACCAGGAATGAGCCGGGGTTGAGTGTGTCGAGCAGCCCGTACACGCTGGAGAAAAAGAGGCCAATCATCAAATAGGCGCAGAGACTTGCGGCGATCAAGCCCGCGGTCACACGTCCAGGCCTGAACAGCCCCGTGACTAGGTGCCATGTGACGAACCCGAGCACGATCAGGTCGAAGCTGTATGCAACGAGCCACAGCCACTCGCCGCTCATGAAGATCACACCGAACCGCGGTGCGATCGCTCCGACGCTGAGCACGACCACGATGAGCCGATCCCGCTGCTTTCCCCCGATTGCTCGGATCGTGCTCCACAGCACCCAGGCGTAGAAAACCCCGATCAGCATCATTCCGACCGCCGCACCGCCGGGGTCACCCGCGATTTCGAATGTCGGGGCGACCAGGCAAAGCCCAAGCAGCGATACAAGCAGCCAGCCGAATGTGCCGTGCTGGTGTCCCACAGGACTGGTATCTCGCGCACTTCGATTGGCATCGGTCATGATCGGCCCCCGCCGGGTTCACTGGTCACTGATCAATCTACCACTGTGGCCTGTCCCCGGCCGATGGTCCGTTACCAAGCGTGACGCTCATCTCCTGGAACTGCCGCCAACGCCTCTGGGACCTTTCATCTCAGTTCGTGTCCACAATGCGGCTGCTCGCAGAGGTCTACGCGGCCACGATATCCCGGAGGGTCGTCATAATGCACCAACCAGCCGCCAAGATGAGAGCCGGTCCAGCAGGATGGAACGCGAACGCGCGCCATACGGCGCGCGCCCACAAGGCGAATCAAAGAAGCGGTTTGAGCTCTTCTTTATGTGTTGAGCTCAGCGTCGCAGGCGGCATCCTTCGACACATTCGCTTCGAGTGAGTTAGGCACCGTTGTCGGTTGTGCCGTCTGAGAACCGGGGACAGGCCGGCCCACATCATTGATGCCATTGGTAAAGACGCACAAGACCTGTCCGTCCTTGAAAACATAGATTACACCGTCGCCGGCTGCGACTGACGTGATCGGGCCACCTTGGGTGAGGGCGTTGATAACGCCTTCGCCGTTCGAGCCAGCGGGTATGGACAGAGGGATAGCGAGGTCCAGACTTACACTCATAGTGAACCTTTCGGGAATCTGTGGCGCGCTAAACGAAGCGCGCCGGTACGGATCTAGTTGGCGTCAACAACGCAGCGGAAGCCGAGATACTCCCAAGCATGATCTCGTTCAGTCCCTGAGATCCCAACCTCGGGCATGCCCTCCCCGTCGCCGGGTTGGCCGAGGAACGCAGGGCCGATGAACATGACCGTGGTGGGTGACGCCTGCTCGTGGAACGCCGACATGGGGGTCACCGTCCACTCACTCGCGTTGTCGTAGATATGCAGGATACCTGCGGGATTTTGGTTGAGATCCAGCAGGGCTGGCATACCACCCAGGCCGCGGATCGCTTCAACCGTCGCCTGGTGATCGAACTGCTCAATCCCCTCTGGGCTGGGCGCGACTGATTCCGCGATCGCCAGCATCTCGCCGAGTGTCGGGATCCGCTTGCCAGCCCAGTATGCATAGGCCTGCGCGTCCAACAACGTGACATGCGTGACCGGCTTGAGCAGGATGTCTTCGGGAGGGAGCGGGCCGGCCCAGTGCTCGGGCTCGGGGTGACCGGTCTCGGCGCAGAACCGGAGATAGTCCAGGTTCGTAACCTCCTGCGGATCAACCAGGATCGTCTTGGCCGGTCCATCGGGATTGGCCTTCCCGTCGTCGGTCCAGCCGCCCGCATCGATCGCGATCATGCCCGACAGATCGGGCTGGTTCTGGCTCTTCCCATTCTGGTTCATCACGATGACCGCACCGATCATGATCGCGGCAGCCACTGCCGCCGCGCCGGTGCGGCGGACCCAAACGAGCTTCCAACTCGGTCGGACTCCATTGAGCGGCACGGGCTCTCCGCCGTTAAACGAGCGGATCGCGGGCATCCCGCCGGGCCGGGTGTACTCACCAATGCGATACGCGCCGAGGCCCGTTTGAACCGGCGCGAACGTCTCCCGCGCATACCCATCCTCTCCCGTCGAGGGCACAATCGGGACGGCGACAACCTCCTGCTCGCGCGGTGCCGCGCCATGCTCAGGCAGCCTCTCGAACCGGACCCGATCGCCGGCAACCGCGATCGGCGCCAGGCTGTTATCGGTCCTTGTTTCCTCGAAGGCGTCGGCAACGTCAGGAATGTCAGAGTGAATGGGCCGACCCAGTGCGTCCAAGCGAACAGACTGGGCAAGTTCGAACAGCATGCCAACGCTCACACCGAGAGCGCTCGCCAACTCCTCCAGGCGGTGGCCAGGGAAACGGCGCTCGCCGCGTTCGATCTGTGACCAGTACGACTGGGAGAAACCCAGTTCAGCGGCCAAGTCGGATTGCGAGCGACGGCCCCGGAGTTGCTCGATCACGGCACCGAGGATCTGGTCTCCTTTGTCATCCGGCATGAGCATCCACTCCTGTGCGGGCCCGGCCTGTGCGCCAGCCCAGCATGCGATCTTTTTTGAATCCGCCCCCGAATGGGTGGATCCAAGGTTCTACAAAGGTACCCAGCATTGGCTCCGGTGAACAGAATCACTTGGTATCTTTTCACCGAACAACCTTGCACGCGCTGGGAACACGCGCTAGCCAATCTGTGGCTAGGTCTGCTGCATCAAATGTGAGGACGTATCTGGTGAAGGTGGGGCCGAAGCCCCATGCTTTGCAAAGCCATTCCAGCACGCAAGTTTCGTGGCCGCGGTCGCTGACTAGTCCCAATCGCCTTGCAGCGCTTTGTATGTTGGAGTTCATCTGAAGAGATCCTCTTTGAGATGCACTGCCACGCGAGCGCGGTGAATCAAAGCAAGTGCACTGTTCACCATCAAACCGACCGATTGATGTACGCGTTGGAGGTTCCCTCCAATGGTGCTCCACCCGATGTGCACGAAGAAAAAGTGCACACACATCAGCGACTCGGTACGTGAATGATACAGCAAATACTCTATAGGCTTGAGCGGCGCGGACAAGGAAAAAACTATATTTGCATCGGGCAATAGAGTAGTTTGTGTGATTCGCCACATGATGAGGTGTGTTGGGACCACTATTGAACAGCATGTCCTTGTCTTTGCTGTGAGTGCTTACGAGATACAGATGTCCGTCGTAGTCGCTGGTTGCTGGAATCTCGCATCATCTAAGCCTGAGTCGCGCAAGAAACGAAGCGTGAGTAGCTGAAGTGGGCCGATTGCCGGTTGTTTCCGCTTGAGATACCAATTGCCGTGTCGTGATTTGCGAGCTGTGTGTCGGGTACAGATGAGGTTCCGGCTTTGATCTCCTGGATCGGTCTCGAAATTCAACGCGAGTACTCGGTTTGGGCGTGCGCGAAAAGCAGCAGAGGGGCATTGGTGCTTTCTTGATCTTGTCCGCAACCAACGAGTGCCGCATCGCAATCCAAACCGCTAGCAGTTGCTTGACGATGTTTGGGTACTTTCTGGCATGGTTGAGGATGTCGCGGGCGTCAACCCCACTTACCTGGGCGCAATGATCTGCCGGTGCGGAGTCGGTGGGCCGGAACCCTGACCGGAGGTCATGTGCAGATGGGGGTGAAGACTGTTGATGAGTACTTCGGTGCCGCGAGGCCTTGGAGGCAAGAGCTGTTCAAGCTCCGCGAGGTCTTATGCACGACGGGCCTCGAAGAAACGGTCAAGTGGGGTGCGCCGTGCTATGTCCACGAAGGCACGAATGTGGTCGGTATCGGTGCGTTCAAGGCGTATGTCGGACTTTGGTTCTTTCAGGGGGCGCTGCTCAGCGATGCCGAGGGCGTGCTAATCAATGCCCAGGCCGGGAAGACCAAGGCGATGCGTCAGTGGCGGTTTACCGACTCCAAGGACATTCGTACCAGGCCCATCAAAGCGTACGTGGAGGAGGCGATCGCGCTTGTTGCTGCGGGAGAGCAGATCAAGCCCGAGCGGGGCAAGAGGATCGAGATCCCGAGCGAACTCGCTGTGGCGCTTGGTGGAGATGCCAGGGCTCGGGAAGCGTTCGACAAGCTGTCACTCGGGAAGCGGCGCGAGTACACCGAGCATGTCGCGAGTGCAAAACGCGAAGCGACCAGGGCGAGCCGGGCCGAGAAAGCGTTGCCGCTGATCCGCGCCGGGCGAGGACTTCACGATAAGTACCGCTCCTGAAAACGCGGAACCACACCGGTGTCCGCTAAACTGCTTGCATGAAGCCCAGAACAGGTTCGCCCGTCTTGCTCGCCTGCGCCGCAACTGCACTTGTTGGTTGCAATAGCAACACACGTGTCGATCTCAACAACAACGCATCAGCGCTCGAGCATCAACGCACGACCAACGCGAAGCAGGCGGAGGGCAGTGGGGGAGCGATGGGCCTGCTCGGGTTCGCAAGCCTTGATGGTGCCCGGGCGCAGATCAACGACCGGGTCGATGAATGGCACAACGCAGCGGCAATCGGAGATGCCGATGCATATTTCGGTACGCTTACCGACAACGCGATCTTCCTAGGCACGGACAAGACCGAGCGGTGGACGCTCGAGCAGTTCCGCACCGCGTACGGGTCGTACTTCGACGGGCCAACGACGTACGGAGATGGGGCGTGGACCTACGAGCCCCTGCGCCGTTTCGTGACCGTTCATGAATCGGGCCGGCTCGCTTGGTTCGACGAGGTGCTCCATAGCGCTAGCTACGGGCACTGTCGCGGCACGGGCGTGATCGTGCTCGAAGACGACAACCGCTGGCGGATCGCGCACTACAGCCTCACGTTCCTGATTCCCAACGATGTCGCTCGGGCAGCGACCACACTGGGCATCGAGCACGAAGCCTCCACTGACTGACACGCTTTGGCGAATCCGTGCGGCTCCGGTAGGCTCTCTTCGGTAGACGCTGTCCGGAGGTTCCCACGATGATCACACGACGTGCGTTTGTTCTCGTCGCCGCACTGCTGGCGTTCGCCCCCCTAGCGATCGCGCAGGATGCGCCGGTCATCGGCATCACCACGGTGTTCCGGGGCGAGGACTCGGCTGTCCGCGATGGCAAGGCCGAGATCAACATGACGTATGTCGAGGCGGTCCGCGAGGCCGGAGGCTTGCCGGTCCTTATCCCGCCGGGCGTTGCGGCCGACGAGTCCTTGCGTCGTCGGTACATGGAGCTATGCGATGGCATGGTCTTCGTTGGTGGCGCCGATGTTCCACCTTCGTTTTATGGCGAACAGCAGCATGAGACCGTATACCCCCTGAAGCGCACACGCTTCGATGCAGAGAGCTCGCTTATGGCCGAGTGGCTCGCGGGTGAAAAGCCCGTTCTCGGTGTGTGCCTTGGCAGCCAGATGATGACTGTTTGCTCGGGGGGCTCGCTGATCCAAGACATCCCAACCGAAGTTGGTAAAGGGGTTACTCACGGCGGCGGCGCGAGCCACGAGGTAGACATCGTCCCGGCCACCCGTCTCGCATCGATACTGGATGGTGCCCGACGCATCGAAGTCAACAGCTACCACCACCAGGCGAGCGATGTGCTTGGTGAGGGCTTCATCGTGAGCGCTCGCAGCCCAGATGGTGTGACCGAGGCCATCGAGCGGCCTGGACCTCGCTTTGTCGTTGGGGTGCAATGGCATCCCGAGCGTTCGACGGGGATCGATCGCCAACTGTTCAGGGCGCTCGTCGAGGCGGTTGAGCTCGCAAATCAGGAGCGACTAGAGCGCAAGCTCCAGGCACGCTAGTTCCCAGGGCAAAGGCCGCGTGAAGCCGATCCGTGATACCGGCACCGTTCTTGTCCTCTCCGGCATGCCTCATGGCGTCGGATGGACGCTCTTCATGGTCCTGCTGGGCCCGGCGATCACCGCCGCTGCAGGCGGTGCGGCCTCTGAGCTGTGGAGCCAAGCCATCTTTGGCTCGATCATGGTGGGCCTCGTTGGATGCGGCATCGGGCTGC
The DNA here is from genome assembly GCA_039186605.1 of Planctomycetota bacterium. Taxonomy (GTDB): domain Bacteria; phylum Planctomycetota; class Phycisphaerae; order Phycisphaerales; family UBA1924; genus JBCCZZ01. The sequence continues at coordinate 22,292 of JBCCZZ010000015.1, forward strand.
TAATCACCTGGACAGGCTTCGGCTCCCTGCTCACGCGTGAGCGGCTCGAGATCGACCGCGGTCTCCGGCGGGGTGTCTACCACAAGGTGAACATCCTGACCCAGCGCGAGGAGAAGCGCCATGAGTTCGCGTTCGACAGCGCCGTGCAGGTCGAGGTCATCCGCCGAACTGAGCGGCACCACGACAGCTCGGGCACCGGCGGGACCAGCGAGGTCCGGATGTGCAAGGCCGAGTTGCGCCTGCGCACGCCGCGGGCATCTATTACGATCGATTCGACCAGCAACGGGCAGGATGCTCGCGTTGAGCATGCTGCGAACCTGGTGGCCCAAGCCATTGGCGTCCATCTCGAACATTCTGGCGAGTACGACTGATCCGCACGTGCGGGTTCCACACAAATGCGGCCCCCCGGATGAGGATCCGAGGGGCCGCCGGAGCGCTGTGCCTGTTGATGCCGGAAGGGGGATGGCCGGTCAACGAGACCGGCCGGGTGGTGTGTGGGTCCGACCGACACCGGAGGCGGAGCGACGTGGTTGCCGCTCGCGAAGCAACGGCCTCTGAACACACGCTCGAGAAGAAGGGGATCACCGGGCGTTGCGCGTCCTTGCGCAACGGGGTCGAAACCGACCCCGGTTTCCCGTGGAGTCCGTTCTCCGGTCCCCTCGAGCAAGCCTTCAAGGCCGCCGGTCCCCGGCGGCTGGAGTGACTTGTGGGGCGCCCTTGATGCCCGAAATGAACAACAACGAGCTGGCGCCGTGGTTCGGATTGTCAAAGCCCCGGCCGCCGTCTCCGACGGCCCGGCGCTTGGAGTGCTCCCTCGGGGACCGGCACGGGAACCGGTTCTTCCCCGGAGGATCTCTCTCACCCCGCTTCAGCAGGCGGTTTCGCTCCACCCTTCTGCTACTGGTCCCTCTGCCGGGCGGCCCGTGCCACCAGCTCCGGCAGCCTCGCGAATCGCGATTCTTCGTCCTTCTGCCATGCGTCCCGGCGCCACACTTCGAGATGATGTCGAACACCGAGAACGGTCACTTCGCCGTCCAAGTCGAGCAGGCCTAGGTGCCGCTTTGGAAGCATGATCCGGTTGGCTGAGTCCGGCTCGACGGCCTCGGCCATCCCGAACAACGCCGCTTCCAGTTCCGCCTCCTCTGGGCCCGGAGTCAGCGTCGCGTCCGCTCGGGAAGCGATCTCCGCGAATGTCTTCTCCGGGTAGAGCCTCAGAACGCCCGTGGGCCACGGAACGCAGATCCACTCGGTGCCGTGGACCCCTGGATCGACCTTCGAGCGGTGCTTGGCAGGTATCGCCAAACGCCCCTTCGCGTCGATGTTGAGGTCGGCTTGTCCGGTGAAGAGCATCTTGGGCTCCGAGCGTCATGTGTGGGATGATCCCCCACACTTCGACACTTTGCAACACCAAGAGCGCCCTTGTAGACAAACTTCATCGGATTGTGGATAACTCTGGGACAGATCCTGGAGTGCTTCGCATGCGGTCTGGCGTTGGATCGAGTGCCCGCACGGTCCCTGATCTGGGCCCGATGACGGCAGTTCGGCACCGCGTGGGAGCGTTGGGTAAGCTCCGCCGCCCAGTAGGCTGGCCTCGCGGAGATCACTGCCCGCATGACCCCCCCTCTTAATGCCATCCGTGCCCTGACCGGCGGCGACAACCACGCGGTCCAGATCCTCACGAGCGCGCACGACGGCACCCGTTCTGGGGCGATCGCCCTCTCGGTCCAGCTGTCGGCACTCGACCCACTGCTGGTATCGGTCGCGCTCCGCCGCGGCCATCCCATCGAGCCATTGATCCGCGACAGCCGCAGCTTCGCGATCTGCCGGGTATCCGCTGATGAGAAGCTGCTGGTGCGGAAGTTTGGTGAGCACGCCCCGCCCGACGAGCCCGACGATCCGTTTGACTCGTTGCCGACTCTGACGCTTGAGACCGGATCGCCCGTGGTGAAGCGTGCGGTCGCGGCCCTCGATTGCGAGGTCGTTCGGCACCTCGACCTGGAAGCCGATCACGAGCTGTTCGTCGGTCTGGTGCGGGCGGCGTATCCAGAGCCGATCGACCATCAGCCGGAGGCCGGTACATGAGCGCGCGCCCGCTCCTCGCGTGCGTGCTGGTCGCGACCTTATCGGGTTGTGCCGCGGTGCCCCGTGGTGAACCGTTCCGTCCTGTGCCTTCGAGGGGCGACTCCGCGGTGGTCTATATCTACCGCGCAGCGGGTGACAGCGGGGGCGACCTCGCGGTCACGATCAATCAGCGTCGTGCCGGCCGGCTCGCGCCGGGTGAGTACCTCTACTGGTTTGCTCCGGCAAACAGCGACGTGTTTGTCCGCGTCGATGGCCCCGCATCGGCTGTTGCATCGGTTCACACCGATGCTGGGGCACCGAGCTTTGTTGAGCTCAAGGGAGGCGGTCTCGGGTCTGGTGTCCGCGTTGAGATCCCCAGTCTCCGCGAGGGCCGGAGCGAGATCAGCCGGACCGGGCTGAGTGAGCGCCGTGAACTCGGAGATGTTGCGCTCGTCACTGTGCCCGACAGCTAGAGCAGGTCCAAAGCGTGACGACGCATCGCGTTGTCGAACCGATCAACCGAGAACAGTTCGGCGCGTGTGCGGCACGCGAGCGGATCTCGCGTCACGCTTGCCGCAGCTTCCGCGAGTGCAGCGGCGTCATCTCGCGCACGCTCCGGCCCGCCGAAGAAGGCTCCTGTGGTTCCTTCCTGGATGATATCGAGGGCCCCTCCCGCCCGGCGTGCAACGACCGGGCACCCACAGGCGAGCGCTTCCGCTGCCGCGATACCAAAGTCCTCGACCTGGGGAAACAAGAGTGCCGAGGCGGTGCGGTACAGCTTTCGCAGTTCGTTCGGGCCGACGCGACCCGCGAACCGTACGTTGCGCGCGATCGACTCGAGCCGTGCTCGTTCCGAGCCGGTCCCGACGATGACGAGCTCTCGGTCGGCCAGATGAGCCGCTTCGATCGCCAGATCGATCTGCTTGTAGGGCTCGAGCGCCGCGACCACGAGCCAGTGCCCTCGATCTGCCTCATCACTCGGGGTGAAGAACTCGGTATCGACCGGTGGGTGCACGACAGTCGCGTCAAGGTCGAAGTGGGCACGGATCCGGCGCGCGACCTCGTGGCTGTTCGCAACGAATCGGCTGACGTTCGTTGCGCTCGATCGATCCCACGACTTGAACGCGGGCCCAGCGCAGCGCAGACCTATGGAGCGCAGCGGGCTGCCCCCGTAGTCAGCGCGGCGTTCCCATATGTATCGCGCCGGCGAGTGGCAATAGCAGAGGTGCGGGACGCCTTCCGGCGCTCTCATGCCCTTGATGGCTGCGGAACTGGTCGAGATGAGCAGGTCGATCGGGCGTGCGCGGTGATCTCTGCCGAGCATCACAGTCAGCGACCCAACGAGCGACGGATAAGCCGGAAGCAGCCAGCGGCGCATTGGCCCGGCGAATGGGCGAAAGCGCCCGATCCGTGGAACACGGCGTTCGGTCCTATCGATCGCGGGTGCCAGCGGGACACCCGAATCGAACATCGCGTAGAGCCGCGTTGGTTCGTTCTCTTGTTCGAAGAGCAACGCGAGCCGCTCGAGCACCGCCTCGCCCCCGCGGAACCCGCACAGCCAGTCGTGCGCGAGCGAGATGCGGTGGGGCGTGGTGCTTGCGGCGGGTGTGTCTAGCATCGAGGCATGTCCGAACTTGCTCCCGCGGCACCGACGCCCGCCAACCGTCTCGGTCTGGATTATCGCCGCGAGGCGTCCGGATTTATGCGCTTCGACACGCCGATTGTCGATGCCCACGCGCACATCGCCGGCAAGCAAGCATGCGAGGTCTGGCTCGAAGCCGCGGACCTGTACGGCATCAGCGCGGTGTACACGCAGACGAGGATGAGCGACGCGGCTCGTGTCCGGGAAGTCCTGGGCGACCGGGCCCGGTTCGTCGCGATCCCCGACTACATGGCCGAAGACAAAAAGCACGCGTTCACCACGGGTTTCCTGGACGCGATGACGCAGTGGCGCGACGAGTTCGGCGCCAAGATGGTCAAGTTCTGGATGGCGCCGCGCCTTCGCGACTTCGCGGATGATCCGGAGGCCGCTGGGCTGTTCACATTTGATAGCGATCTGCGTCGGAGCCAAATGGACCACGCGGCAGAGCTTGGCCTCGTGTTCATGGCGCACATCGCGGATCCAGATACTTGGTTCAAGACCAAGTATGCCGATGCGAGCAAGTACGGCACCAAAGCTCAGCAGTACGAGAGCCTTGAACGCGCGATCGAGGCCTACAGCCCGACGCCTTGGCTGCTCGCGCACATGGCGGGCAGCCCGGAGGATCTTGATTTCCTGGGTGGTCTGCTCGATCGGCACCAGAACGTCGTGGTCGATACGAGCGCCACGAAGTGGCAAGTGCGCGAGCTGAGCAAGCACGATCCCGCCGTGTTTCGTGCTTTCTGCGACCGCTTTAGCGGCCGTGTGCTCTTTGGCTCGGACATCGTGAGCACCGATGAGCACCTCGAGCAGAGCGAGCAGTCGGAGCCCGGTTCAAAGCGGCCCAACTTCGGCGTGCAGGCATCAAGCCGCGCCGAGGCGTTCGATCTGTACGCGAGCAGGTACTGGGCGATGCGCAAGCTCATGGAGTCGGATTACGACGGCGAGAGCCCGATCGCGGATCCAGATCTGATGCTCGTGGACCCGGAAAGTCACGACGAGATGAGTGCGCCGCGCCTGCGGGGTCATGATCTGGGTCGCGAGCGACTCGAGGTCCTGTACCACGGCGCATGCGAGCAGAGCCTCGATGTGTGGTACGGGCTTGCTTGACCAGGGGCTCAGCGGAACGGATCGCCCTCTTCGCGCTGGAGTTGGACCGATTCAGCACGGGCGGTATTGAGCCGGCGTCGGAGCAGCGTGCAGCGAGGCGGGTCAAGCTTCGCGTCGAACCAGAGGCTGGTCGATGTGGCCCCAAGCAGGTCGGGGAAGCCTTCGGTCGCAAAAAGCAGGACCGTCGAGCCCCCGTTCATGTCGCCCCGGAAGCGGTTCTTGCCCGGGTCGCCCGAGGGCAACACGAACCCCGCTCCCTCATAGATCCCGACGAGCTCCCGCTCGCCGTCTCCGGCGAAGATCGCGTGACGGATCACGGCGTTGGTCGCGTTGTCGCTGATAGGCGTTTGCGTGGGGTTTGGGGTGACGAAGAGCGTGATTTGAACCAGTTGGCCCCTGATCTGGCTGGCTGGGAAGCCGGCGTCGAAGGCCTCGAGTGGTAGGTCGGTGAGATAGATCTCCGCCGTTCCCGGCGATGGGCTGTCGTAGATCGCTATCGGGAAACGGGCCTCAACAGCCGCCAACCCACCGGATTCGGTGGGTGCAAGGCCAACCGCTTCGATTCCTGAGCCGGTTCGGCAGCCGGCGAGGGCGAACAGAAGGAGGATGAGGAGCAGCGGTCGCATCGGCCGGCGAGGATAGCCCCGTCGCGTGGTTGCCTTGTGCCGGGGGCGGTTCCTACTGTTGCCGGCTCGGCAGGGCCCTGTGGGAGTGGGGCCAGGCCTGAGAAGACAACCCAAGCGAGGACCGTTGATTGCGGCCCCTCGCGGAACCGTTTGAACCACCGAGACCGACCCGCCTGCCTTGGCCGGCGCGGGCTCGTGTCCGACCCGGGCTCTTGTTGAGCACCGGCAAGGGCTTCGGCCGGTGGGAGGTGGAGATCAGATGGCCAAGAAAGAAGTTACTGCCACGTTCAAGCTGATGGCCCCCGGTGGGCAGGCGACGCCTGCACCGCCGCTCGGTCCGGTGCTCGGTGCCAATGGCGTGAACCCGGGCCAGTTCATCCAGCAGTTCAACGCCGCGACGGCTCAGCTCAACGGCAAGCTCGTTGGTTGTGTTGTGACGGTCTTCAGTGACCGCTCGTTTGAGTTCGAGATCAAGAGCTCGCCGGCGAGCACGCTGATCAAGGAAGCCGCGGGTCTTGAGAAGGCCAGCGGCAACCCGACAGTCATCGTCGGATCGATCACACAGGACCAGTGCCGCGCGATCGCGGAAGAGAAGATCAAGGATCTGAACGCGAACGACCTCGACGCGGCGAGCCGCATCATCGCGGGCACGGCGCGTTCGATGGGCATCGAGGTGAAGGGCTAACCATGGCAAAGCTCAACAAGCGAACCAAGGCGAACCTGGAGCTCCAGCCGGCGGGCAAGCTAGAAGCCAAGCAGGCGATGGAAACCTTGAAGAAGTTCAAGGCTCCCAAGTTCGACCAGTCGGTCGAGATCAGCATGCACCTGGGCGTGGACGTGAAGCAGGCGGATCAGATGATCCGCGGCTCGGTAAGCCTGCCCGCGGGTATCGGCAAGACCAAGCGTGTCGTGGCTTTCTGCCAGAGCGACCAGGAGAAGCAGTGTCTCGAGAACGGTGCTGTCGAAGCGGGCGGCGAGGAGCTGGTCCGCAAGATCGAGGGCGGCTGGATGGAGTTTGATGTCGCGGTGGCAAGCCCCGACATGATGCGCGTGATTTCGAAGCTGGGTCGCGTGCTCGGCCCGAAGGGTCTCATGCCCTCGCCGAAGGCGGGCACGGTGACCAAGGACGTGCCGGCGGCGGTGACCGAGTATGCCGCAGGCAAGGTGGAGTACCGCACCGACAAGGCGGGCAACATCCACGCGATCATCGGGAAGATGAGCTTCACGCCCGACGACCTGGTGAAGAACTTCGACCACTTCGTCGAGACGATCGAGAAGGCGCGTCCGGCGACCGCCAAGGGCACGTATATCAAGAGCATCACCGTCAGCGGCACGATGACGCCCGGCGTCAAGATCGAGTACGCCGAGGTGGCTGTTGGAGCCGGCGCCTAGCGGCGCCCGTCAGGAGAACAGACCAATGAGCAAGCCGGTCAAAGAAATCCTGATGAAGGACTACCAGGATCGCCTCGGGGACCTATCCGATGCGCTTCTGGTGTCGCTCCGCGGGATCGACGCGAACAAGAACAACGCGATCCGCGCGGATCTCGCCGAGAAGGAGATCCGTGTTACGGTCGTCCGGAACAAGCTGTTCCCGAAGGCGTTCGAGGGCACCACGCTCGCTCCGCTGAGCGAGATCATGGTCGGGTCGAGCGCGTTGGCCTATGGCGCTGAGAGCGTCGTTGATGTCGCCCGTGCATTCGTCAACCTCGTGAAGGAGAACCCGGAGGTCGAGCTCAAGGGCGCTGTCCTCGACGGGGAGCTCTTCGAGGGCGAGGCGGGCGTCGAGCGCCTGAGCAAGTTCCCGACCCGCGAGGAGGCGATCGCGCAGAACGTCACTCTCGTCCTTAGCCCGGCCCGCAACCTCATGGGTCAGGTGAAGGGCCCGGGTGGCAAGCTGCTTGGGATCGTCAAGAGCATCGAGGAGAAGCTCGAGAAGGGCGAAGCGATTGGCAAGGTCGGCTGAGGCCGGCACTTCGACAAGCAAGGACTTCCGTCAGCGGACTGGCCCGGGACCGGGTTAAAGCGCCGAGTGGTTCGGCCCCTCTTTGCTGGCAGAGTTGGCGTCTCCGAGCGGGGGCGCATCAGAGTTAGGACACGAAGACATGAGCGACGAAGCAGCAACCAAAGAGTTCGACGCGAAGATCAAGGACCTCGGCGACCAGCTCGCGGGCCTCACGCTGAAGGAGGCTGTGGACCTTGGTGACTACATGAAGGACACCTATGGCATCGAGGCCGCCGCGGGCGGCGCCGTGATGGTTGCCGGCGGCGGTGATGCCGGTGGCGGCGCTGCCGCTGAAGAAGAGAAGACCGAGTTCGACGTTGTCCTGAAGGGTGACGGCGGCAACAAGATCAAGGTGATCAAGGTCGTTCGCGAGGCGACGGGCCTGGGCCTCAAGGAGGCCAAGGAGCTCGTTGACAATCTGCCGGCCAAGATCAAGGAGGCCCTCGGCAAGGACGAGGCCGACGCGCTGGCCGAGAAGATCAAGGAAGCCGGCGGCGACGTCGAGGTCGCCTGATTCCTCACCGGTCGGAATCGATGGGCTCGCCCCGCCGGGGCGGGCCCTTTTTTTCCGCCGGGGCTCGGGGTGTTTGCCTCGCGCTCGTTTTGTAAGAAGATTGTTTGGGTTGATGGGCCACTCGTCCGAAAAACGAGGTTTCAGAGGCCCTTGCAATCCGTATGCCGGCGTGACTACTATCCGAGGTTCGACACGCAGCGGTGCATGGGTTCAGGGCAACAGACACACTAATCGACGGCTGACGAACGCAGCGAGAGCTGGGTCACGTTGTCGTCGCGTTTATCCATCGCGAGGAAGTTGATGGCATCGAAGACCGTGCGCGATTTCTCCAAGCGGGGCGACTTCATCGAGATCCCCGATCTGACGCGCGTCCAGCGCGACGGCTACGAGCGTTTCTTGCAGCTCGAGCAGTCGGGCGATGGCCGTGACGATCGGTTCGGGCTCGAGGGTCTCTTGAAGGAGATTTTCCCGATCGAGAGCTACGACGGCACGATGCAGCTCGAGTACGTCAAGTACGAGCTGGATCCGCCGCGCTACACACCGGACGAGTGCCGCGAGCTGAGGCTCACCTACGGACTTCCGTTCCGGATCTCGGTCCGTCTCAACCGCGAGACTCACCCCGACTTGCCCGAGGAGGACATCTACCTCGGCGAGTTCCCGATCATGATGGGTGGCGGCGAGTTCATCGTGAACGGCGCCGAGCGCGTGATCGTGAGCCAGCTGCACCGCTCGCCGGGTGTTGACTTCCAGATCCTCTCCAGCGAGGGCGACCGCCCGCTGCACTCGGCCCGGATCATCCCGGAGCGAGGCAGCTGGATCGAGCTGGAGGTCACCAAGAAAGACGTCTTGGCGATGCGGATCGACCAGTCGACCAAACTCGCCGCGACGACCTTCCTCCGCTGTCTGGATGAATCGGTCGCCTCGACCGACGCGATCATCAGCCTCTTCTACGAGGTCAGCGATATCAAGGCCGTGGATGTCAAGCCCGAGCACTGGGCAGCGCAGTCGATCATCGATACCGAGACCGGCGAGGAGCTCGTCCACGTCGGTCGTCAGATCGGCGAAGAGGCGGCGGCCAAGATCCTCGAGTCGAGTCTCGATCTCGTCCGCGTGATCGAGAACCCGTCGGACGTGCTGATCCTCAACACGATCGCCGAGGAGAAGCTCGAACAGTTCGACGAGGTCAAGGATGTCGATACCGACTTCGACCGCGCGATGCTGAAGGTCTACGGCAAGCTGCGCCCAGGCAACCCGCCTCAGGTCGAGAAGGCCAAGCAGCTTTTCGCGGAGAAGTTCTTCGACGACAACCGCTACCGCTTGGGCCGCGTCGGCCGCTTCCGCATCAACCGCAAGTTCGACATGGACACACCCGAGGATCAGATGTTCCTCACGGGCATGGACTTCCTGCGGGTTGTCCAGTATGTCCTCGACCTGCGCTCGAACCGCCAGGATCCGGAGACGGGCCGGCCGGTCGCGAACGTCGACGACATCGACCACTTGGGTAACCGCCGCCTCCGCTCGCTCGATGAGCTGGCGGTTGAGGAGCTGCGAAAGGGCTTCCTTAAGCTCCGCCGCACGGTCCAGGAGCGCATGAGCGTGAAGGACCCGGACGAGGTCGCGAAGATTGCGGACCTTGTGAACTCCAAGTCCATCAGCAGCGCGATCGACTTCTTCTTCGGCCGGAGCGAGTTGAGCCAGGTCGTGGACCAGACCAACCCGCTGAGCTCGCTCGTTCACGAGCGTCGTCTCTCGGCTCTCGGTCCGGGCGGTCTGAACCGGAAGCGTGCCGGCTTCGAGGTGCGCGACGTTCACATCAGTCACTACGGACGCATCTGCCCGATCGAGACACCCGAGGGTACGAACATCGGCCTGATCGCGTCGTTGGGTCTGTTCAGCAGTCTCGACGAGCACGGGTTCCTCCGCACGCCGTACCGCAAGGTGATCGACGGCAAGCCGAGCGATCAGTTTGAGTACCTCCGTGCCGACGAGGAGGCTCGCCGAGTGCTTGCCCCGGCCGACGCAATGGATGCGACGGGCACGCTCAAGGACGACCTGCTTCTCGCCCGCATCGATGGCGAACTGACGCAGGTCAAGCCGGGCGAGATCGAGTACATCGATGTTTCGCCCAAGCAGATCGTCGGTATCAGCGCTTCGCTGATCCCGTTCCTTGAGCATGACGACGCGAACCGGGCGCTGATGGGCTCGAACATGCAGCGCCAGGCGGTGCCGCTGATCAAGATCGACCCGCCCTGCGTGGCGACCGGTCTCGAGGAGCACATCGGGCGCAACTCGGGCATGGTTGTGACCGCGAAACGCGGCGGCACCGTGACCCACGCCGACTCGCTCCGCATCGTCATCGACAACGCCGACGAGTACGTGCTCCGCAAGTACCACGGGCTCAACGAGCGGACGTGCCTCAATCAGAAGCCAATCGTGAAGCCTGGCCAGACGGTCGAGGCCGGACAGGTCATCGCCGATGGCGCCAGCACGAAGCAGGGCGAGCTGGCGATCGGCAAGAATGCTCTTGTCGCCTTCAACACCTTCGATGGGTACAACTACGAGGACGCGATCGTTATCAGCGAGCGTCTCGTGAAGGACGACACTTTCACGAGCATCCACATCGACTCGTTCGATGTGGAGATCCGCGAAACGAAGCTGGGTCGCGAGGAGTTCACCCGCGACATCCCGAACGTCAGCGAGAAGATGCTCCGCAACCTCGACGACGCGGGTGTGATCCGGATCGGTGCCCGCGTCGGCCCTGGCGACATCCTGGTCGGCAAGGTCAGTCCAAAGAGCAAGACCGAGCTGACGCCCGAAGAGAAGCTGCTGCACGCGATCTTCGGTCGCGCGGGCGAGGATGTGAAGAACGACTCACTCGAGGTGCCCTCGGGCGTCAACGGTGTCGTGATCGGCGCGAAGAAGTTCAGCCGCCGCATGCACATGTCCGAGGCCCAGAAGAAGCAGCTCAAGAAGGAGATCGAGGAGTACGAGGCCTCGATGGACCAAGAGGCCATCAACCTCTTCAAGCAGATGGTTGACGCCATCAACGCGGTCGTCGGCACCGAGATGGTCGATCCGATGACCCGCCAGAAGGTCGGCGCATCGGATATCCCCGAGGTCATCCTGGAGCAGATTCAGACCTTCGACATGAAGTGGGCCAAGGGCTCCAAGGAAGCTCGCGAAGAGGCCACCACGATCCGTGGTCAGTTCTGGCCCCGCATCGAGGCGGTCGAGACGGAGAAGCAGCGTCGTGTCGCGCACATGAAGCGCGGCGACGAGCTGCCGACCGGCGTGCTCGAGATGGTCAAGGTGTACGTCGCGACCAAGCGTCAGCTGTCGGTCGGTGACAAGATGGCGGGCCGTCACGGGAACAAGGGTGTCATCGCCAGGATCGTTCCGGAAGAGGACATGCCGTTCATGGACGACGGCCGTCCGGTGGACGTGATGCTCAACCCTCTGGGCGTGCCGAGCCGCATGAACGTCGGTCAGATCCTCGAGACGCACCTCGGCTGGGCGGCACAGGTGCTGGGCTTCCAGGCCCGGACGCCTGTGTTCGATGGCGCGACAGAGGAAGAGGTCCACAAGGCGGTCCGTGACGCGAACGAGTACGTCCGCGCCGAGCGTGCGAAGCACGAGGAAGCCGGCACGCACCACGACTGGCGCAAGCTGATGGCCGAGATGCCCCCGGGCGGCAAGATCCAGCTCTATGACGGGCGCACCGGCGAGGCGTTCCACCAGAGGACAACGGTCGGCTTCATGTATCTGCTGAAGCTGCACCACCTCGTGGACGACAAGATCCACGCCCGTGCCACCGGCCCCTACAGCCTCATCACCCAGCAGCCGCTTGGTGGTAAGGCGCGCACGGGTGGCCAGCGGTTCGGTGAGATGGAGGTCTGGGCGCTCGAGGCTTATGGCGCCGCGTACATCCTCCAAGAACTCCTGACGGTGAAGTCCGACGATGTTGAGGGCCGCACCAAGATCTATGAGAGCATGGTCAAGGGTACCAACAAGCTTGAGGCGGGCATGCCCGTCGCCTTCGATGTGCTCTGCAATGAACTCAAGGGCCTGGGCATGAATGTCGGGCTTGAGAAGAAGCGTCTGGAATCAGGCGGCCTTCTGTGACCTGAGTCGCCGGCCTCCGCCGGCGAAAGGGATCAGAGATCCCTTCTTCACTCGTGCTCCAGTCTCTTCACTCCCCTACCGAACACTTCCCGCGGCTACCCACGCGACCAAGCAATCAAGAACCTTTCGCGAGAGGAAATCGCGTATGTCCGAAGCCGTGTACGACCGCGTCAACGACTTCACCGGTGTCAAAGTCACCCTGGCCAGCCCCAACGACGTCCGGTCGTGGAGCTACGGCGAGGTCAAGAAGCCCGAGACCATCAACTACCGCACGTACCGTCCGGAGAAGGACGGTCTCTTCTGCGAGCGGATCTTCGGTCCCGAGCGCGACTACGAGTGCGCCTGCGGTAAGTATCGCGGGACCAAGTACAAGGGCATCATCTGTGACCGCTGCGGCGTCAAGGTGACCCACAGCCGCGTGCGCCGCAAGCGCATGGGCCACATCAACCTGGCTGCGCCGATCGTGCACATCTGGTTCTTCAAGAGCATGCCGAGCCGTCTCGGCACCCTGCTCGGGATGAAGACCAGCGACCTCGAGAAGATCATCTACTACCAGGACTATGTCGTCGTTGATCCGGGCGACACCGAACTGAAGTTCAAGCAGCTGCTGACCGAGGACGAGCACCGTGAGGCCGTGCTGCAGTACGGCAACGCGTTCAAGTCGCTCATGGGCGCCGACGCGATCCGCGAGCTGATCGAACGGACCGATCTGGACGAGGTCGCCGCCGAGCTCCGCCAGGGCCTCGCCGAAACACGGAGCAAGCAGAAGATCACCGACTATGCCAAGCGGCTCAAGCTTGTTGAGAGCGTCCGCAAGAGCGAGAACGAGCCGAGCTGGCTCGTGATGGATGTGATCCCGGTGATCCCACCGGACCTGCGCCCGCTCGTGCTCCTCGAGAGCGGCAACTTCGCGACGAGCGACCTCAACGACCTCTACCGCCGGATCATCAACCGCAACAACCGCCTGAAGAAGCTGATGGATCTCAACGCGCCGGACGTGATCATCCGGAACGAGAAGCGGATGCTTCAGCAGGCGGTCGATGCACTGTTCGACAACAACAGGTGCCGCCGCCCCGTGCTCGGTAGCTCGAACCGCCCGCTCAAGTCGCTCACCGACATGATCAAGGGCAAGCAGGGCCGGTTCCGCGAGAACCTGCTCGGTAAGCGTGTTGATTACTCGGCACGTTCGGTGATCGTCGTTGGCCCCGAGCTCAAGCTCAATCAGTGCGGCCTGCCCAAGAAGATCGCGCTCGAGCTCTTCCAGCCCTTCATCATCCGCAAGCTCAAAGAGCACGGGCTCGCCGATACCATCAAGAGCGCCAAGCGGATGCTTGAGCGTCGCGACCCGGAGGTGTGGGACATCCTCGAAGAGGTCATCGATCAGCACCCGGTGCTGCTCAACCGCGCCCCGACGCTCCACCGCATGGGTATCCAGGCGTTCGAGCCGGTGCTCGTTGAAGGCAACGCGATCCGTATCCACCCGCTGGTCTGCGGCGGCTTCAACGCCGACTTCGACGGTGACCAGATGGCGGTTCACCTGCCGCTCAGTGTCGAGGCCCAGGCCGAGGCGCACATGCTGATGCTGTCGACGCACAACGTCTTCAGCCCGGCCAACGGCAAGCCCATCATCAGCGCCAGCCAGGACATCGTGATGGGTGTGTACTTCATCACGACGACCCAGCGTGAGATGAAGCCCGAGAGCGAGCTGCCCCGCTACAAGGACCGGACCGAGGCGCTCCTTGCCCACGCGCAAGGCAAGATCGATATCCACGATCTGATCGTGGTCCGCCTCGATGGTTTCACCGAGATCGTGACCAAGCAGACCGGCGCGCCCGAGGCGATGCCCGAGAACCGGCGCGTGATCACGACTGTTGGGCGCATCATGTTCAGCGACATCCTCGATCCGGGAATGCCGTTCTACAACTGCGCAATCGGCAAGAAGGGTTGCGCCCGAGTCATCGACGATGTCTACCGCTACTGCGGCCGCCCGGCGACGATCGATCTGCTTGATCGCCTCAAGGCAATCGGCTTCAAGGAGTCGACCGTCGCGGGCCTCAGCTTTGGTATCACCGACCTCCGCATCCCGGAGAACAAGCAGAAGCTGCTCGACGACGCTCAGGCCAAGGTCAATCGCGTCGAGAAGAACTACGACCGAGGTATCATCACCGACCGCGAGCGCTACAACCAGCTGCTCGATATCTGGGCGCATTGCCGTGAGGAACTGACCAAGAGCCTCGTGGACACCCTGAAGAAGGATCGCAGGTTCGAGGATGGCCGGGAGGCGTCCATTCCCGAGGCCGACGGCGAGGTCTACCTCAACCCGGTCTACCTGATGAGTGACTCGGGCGCGCGCGGTAACGTCAGCCAGATGCAGCAGCTCGCGGGCATGCGAGGTCTCATGGCAAAGCCTTCGGGTGAGATCATCGAGACGCCCATCAAGGCGAACTTCCGTGAAGGCCTGAACATCCTCGAGTACTTCAGCTCGACGCACGGTGCTCGTAAGGGCCTTGCGGATACCGCGCTGAAGACCGCGGACTCGGGTTATCTCACTCGTAAGCTCTGTGACATCGCCCAGAGCGTGATCGTGACCGAGCACGACTCCGGCTCGAAGCGCGGCATCGTCAAGCGCGCCGTCTACAAGGGCGAGCAGGTCGATGTGCCCATCAGCGAGCAGATCATCGGCCGCGTCAGCCTGAACTCGATCGTCAACCCGGTCACCGATGAAGTCGTCGTTGCGGCCAACGAGATGGTCACCGAGGAGGCCGCCGCGAAGGTCGAGGCCCTCGGCATCGACTCGGTTGTTGTGCGTTCTCCGCTGACTACGGAGAGCGCCATCGGCTGCAGCGTGCTCGATTACGGCATGGACATGTCCACCGGCAAGGTTGTCGAGCAGGGCATGGCGGTCGGCATCATCGCTGCCCAGTCGATCGGTGAGCCGGGCACGCAGCTCACCATGCGTACCTTCCACACCGGTGGTATCGGCACACGTCACGTGTCCGACACGGAGTACCGCGCTGGCGCGGCCGGCAAGGTCGAGTTCCGCGACTGTAACGAGGTGGCGACCAAGGACGAGGACGGCAACGACTGCCTCGTCACGCTGAAGCGCAACGGCGAGGTCGCGATCATCGACGAGAAGGGCCGCGAGCTCGACAAGTTCAAGGTGCCGTACGGTGGCTACCTCTACGCCTCGCACGGCGATGAAGTGAAGAAGGGCACCCCGCTGGTCAAGTGGGACCCGCACCGTCAGCCGATCCTCGCCGAGAAGGGCGGTAAGGTTCAGTACGTCGACCTCGAGCTGGGCGAGACCGTCCGTGAAGAGGATGCGGGTCGCGGTCAGAAGGCGCTCGTCATCATCGAGCACAAGGGTGACCTGCACCCGCAGATCAACATCTGCGACGCCGAGGGCAATATCCTCGACTTCCACTATCTGCCGGCGAAGGCCCGTATCGAGGTCACCGACGGTCAGGAGATCGAGGCCGGTCACATGATCGCGCGTCAGCCTCGTGCGTCGGCCGGTTCACAGGACATCGTCGGTGGTCTTCCGCGTGTGACCGAGATCTTTGAGGCCCGCAAGCCGAAGGACCCCGCGTTCATGGCGGAGATCTCCGGCCGCGTCGAGCTGCATTCGGATAAGCGGAAGGGCAAGATGACCATCCGCGTTATCTCGGACGCCGGCATCGAGAAGGATCACCACGTCCCGAACGACAAGCAGCTGCTGGTCCATACCGGTGACTTTGTCCAGGCGGGCGATCAGCTCACCGAGGGCCCGTTGGTGCCGCACGACATCCTTCGAATCAAGGGTGAAGAAGCACTGTGGGCGTACATGCTGGACGAGGTCCAGAACGTGTACCGAGCGCAGGGCGTCGGCATCAACGACAAACACATCGAGGTCATCCTGGCACAGATGCTCCGGAAGGTGCGTGTGGAGAACCCTGGCGACACCGATCTGTTGCCGCACGAGGTTGTGGACCGCCAGAGCTTCCGCCGCCGCAACAACGAGATCGCCCAGATGGCGCGGATCGCCGATTCTGGCGGCACCGATCTGCCGGCCGGGGCGCTGGTCAGCCGCGACGAGTTCAAGGAGGCCAACGCCAAAGCGGAGGCCGAGGGCAAGGAGCCGGCGAAGGCCAAGAAGGCTCGGCCCGCGACGGGGCGCACGCTTCTTTTGGGCATCACCAAGGCCTCACTGCAGAGCGAATCGTTCCTCTCGGGTGCATCGTTCCAGGAGACGACCAAGGTGCTGACCGAGGCCGCGCTCCGCGGCGCCGAGGACGACCTGGTGGGCCTGAAGGAGAACGTGTTGCTGGGCCACCTGATCCCAGCGGGCACGGGCTTCCGTCCCTATCAGGATCTCCGTGTGAAGTACCTGGTCGATCCCGATGACCTCGATGCACAGGAGCTGGACCTCGACGAGGCCGCGATGGCCGCCGAGGCCCTCGGCGCCGATTCGGGCGACCCGCTGGGCGTGCCCCAGGTCGAGGTCAAGGGTGTCGAGAACGTGCGTCAAGAGAGCTGACGCGCTCGATCCTGATGCGTAACTGATCGAACGGCCGGCGGGTCTTACCCGCCGGCCGTTTTTCCGCGCCCATCGACGCCGATGTGGCGCTCCATACGACGGAGCGGATCGGGCGGGACACCCTGGTCTTCGAAGTCCCGGCTCCACATCACGGGCAGCGATGTCTTCCCTGTGCGCAGCATGAGTCTGATGTAAGGGATACAAAGACCGCATCGCGCACCCACGCCTGTTTGCGCGTGGATCCCGGCGATGCCGCACCCCTCCCGCTCGGACAAGTCTGCAAGTTCTGCGAAGGACTTGTTGTAGCAGATGCACCGGCTGACCACGCCAAGTTCAGGGGGGGCACTCAGGTCGTTCGACAACGGCTCGGTGGTCATGAGATATCGCCGTTGGAGAGGATGAGCACATCTGGATCGTTCACATCGAAGCTGGTGCGCCCCGTTCGTGCCACCGCATCGACGTAGGGCTTGCAGAGCCCGCACCGTCGGCCTGCTTCGCATCGCTCTGCGACGGTCTCAATGCTCTCGCCGGTGACCCGGGCTTCGGCGACCAGCTTGGCGAACGTCGTGTCTTTGCAGACGCATCGATCGACGGGCATGTGGTCCCCCAGCCTGCGGATGGGCCAGATAATCCCCCCGGCCCAGGGCACAGTTACAGGCTACGGACCCGGTCGGCTTGGGTCACCACGAGCGCCAGTCGGGCACGTAAAAAGGCTCGTTTTCGATGGTAACAGACCCTGTATGAGTATTTGGATCGAGAACTCCAGATGAGTGGGTCTGGGCCGAGCCGTCTGCATGGATCGCTGCAGTTCTCCCCCCCCGGTGGCGGAACGCAGTGGTTGGGAAGTCGTTCTTGCGCCACGCGCCTTCTCGCTCGAAGAGCATCGGCGGGTCGAGCAACGCAGTCGCGCGGCTGCCGCGGGGATGGGCGAGCAGCGCATCGGCGAATACGGCCACCTCGGTCGGGCGCTCGATCGTTGCTAGCGAGCGCCACGGGCGGTGGCCGATGGTCGCGTCCCAGCCCGGGGTCTTCGGTGGGCTGAGGTAATAGCCGTTGTAGCCGTACGTGCTCGTGAGCGGAGCGGGATCGGCACGAACCACCGATAGCGGCGGGGTGTATGAGCCGACCGGTTGCTCGGGACACTCGAAGACGGACTTCGGACCGTTCGAGCCGGACAGGAATGGGCTGAGGAACCCCGCGTCGTGATCAACCGATGCGCTTGTTGTTCCAGATTCGCGGATCGAGCCCCACCAGTAGATCGGGTCGCCTGTGCCGACGTCACTCGCCGAGGTATAGGCGAGCGGCATCACGCGTCCCCCGTGGCTCTCGGCGTAGAGAGCCCAGCCCAGCCCGAGCTGTCGGAGGTTGCCGAGGCACCGGGCCGTCTTCGCCGCATCGCGTCCCGCGCCGAGCGCAGGCAGCAGGATCCCGATCAGGATCGCGATGATCGCGATCACGACCATCAACTCGATCAGCGTGAACGCTCGAGTTTGGCTCACCGGCGCCCCGCCGTCATGTCTTCGATCTCGCCAGCGCGGATGATCGACTCGATAAACCGAGCGTCGTCCGCATTGATCACTTGGTCTCCGTTCGCGTCGAGCTCAGCGTTCGGATCCTGATACCAGGCGTAGAGATCATCGAGATCGACCACACCGTCGCCGTTGGCGTCGCCTGGGATCGAGCCGCCCGGAAGCTCGAACGCGAAGAGACCCGTTGGGCCAAGCGACAGAATGTGCCCAGCCGCGATGATGGGTGTGTTTCCAGCACCGGCGGTTTGGCACACAACGAAGCCTGGGTCGGACGGTGGAAGCGAGAGATCCACAATGCGGAGTTCGTTGTACGCGCTGAAGGAGACTCCTGCTCCCGCCAGAGTACCAACGACGCCGAGGCGGCTCGCGCCGTCCGCGAGCACCGCGGGCAGATGCGTCCAGCCACCAATGCGCAGGTATTCACCGTCCTCGATGAGGTCGTTTGTGTTGAGATCGTTGAACGTGTCCGTTGCGGTGAGCCACAGGGGTGCTGCGCTGGTGCCGTTGGAACTGAACAACGCGAGCGATGGAACACTGCCGAATCCGTCGATGCCACCCGAGACCAGGACACGCCCATCGCTCAACGGTATCGGGATACTGCTCGAACGGTTTGTGGGTAACGACCATTGCTCGACACCGGTTGAAGCGTCGAGGCTCACGAGCGAGGCGGAGTCCAGGCCCCCGAAGAACCCGTACGTGACCGCGAGTACGGAGCCGTTTAGGAGCGAGACCCCGCCGAAGTAGCCCTCGCCATCGGGGGAATCGGTCCGCCACAGTTCAACGGGGGCAGCGTCCGAGACATCGATCGCGCGCACCGAACCCGGTCCGCCAAAGAACGGATCACCCGCGTCTGACAGAATGACCACGCCTGCCTCGTATGCGACGCTCGCTCCGGTCGCGGCGGCGTCGAGCGGCATAGACCAGACGACCTCGCCAGGATTATGCGGATTCGATGCCGCATCGAAGGGATCGACATTGATTGCGTAGAGCACGCCGCCGTCGAACGTCAGGAAGCTCCCGTCTTCGTGCACGATGAAGGCTCGGTCTGCCGGTCCCCGATCGGTGGTAATAAGAGGTGACGCGTTTACGATTGTCCGTGCCAGCGTCGTAGTCCACAGCAACGAGCCGGTCTGCGTATCGTGAGCGCGCAGCTCATCACCGGTAGCACTGAGCACCGACCCGTTTTCTTCGTCAACCGCCGGGCTCGCCCAGGAATCCTGGGAAGGCGTCGGGATCTCGGCATCCCATAGCCGTATGCCCGTCACGATGTCTATCGCGATGAGGCGGTGGGTACCGCCCGCGTCCGCGGTGAAGAAGACCCGCTCACCATCGCTGACCGGTCCAGTCGTTGTTAGAACGCTTACTGGGCCCGACGGTACCTGCTCGAGCGACCAGGCGGGCTGATCGAGCGTGGTCGCATCGGCCGTGGCTTCGACCACAGGGACACGCGACGTGTTACCGCCATAGAACGGCCAAGCCTGCGCGCACGCGATGGCAGGTGCTACAGCGATCGCGATGACGGCGACTGATCGGTTCATCAAGCCGCATGGGGCGCCCGCCGGCGCCCCACGCAAGTATCTCCGCTCTCCCCGAGCGGAATGCGTCACCGGCGCCGACGACGCCTCGCGAGGGGGGTGAGTGCGAGGACGCTCATCGGCGCCGGGACGACGATCGAGACCGCGTCGATCTCGGGTGTGACTCCAGAGCCGATCGCGTTGCTGAAGCGGATGAAGTTGACGGCCGACAAACCGGTCGAACCGATGTCGATCCCGGCGCCGCCGCCCGAGCCGTTGTAAGCCGCGGCAATCTCCACGATTGTCATGCCTGTCACGTCAAGGTTGGGATCGACCGGAGTGTGGAAGTCGGTCAGTACAGAGCCAGCTGTTGAAGGGAATGGCTCTGTCACGTCCTGGTAGCCAAGCGTCGGGAAGAGGCCGTCGGCTTCGACACCCACAACCTCGAACCAATCAACACCGTTCTCACTGAGCTCGATGGTGCCACCTTCGCTGAAGATCGCACCAGTGGCCAATCCGGACCCAAAGTCGAGGCCGAAGAAGCTGTTGCCGAAGACGAGCAGGTCAATACCGAACGGGTTATTGGGGTCGTCGAGTACGGTTTGGTCAAACCCGAGGGTCAGGCTGCCTCCCTCGCCGATGCTGACGGTTTCGTCGGAACCAAACGATGAGTTGAAGGGCGTAATCGCCCCGCCGACCCCGAACCGCGTCGGACTTCCCAGCGCCGCTGTCGGGTCGGTAAACCCGGAGGCCGGGTTGCTGCCCGGCGTGTACTCAACGACGGTCGTCGCGAACAGCGACTGGGCCTGAGCGGAAGTACCAGAGAATACAACACCTGCGCACGCCAACGGCGCAGCGGTCTTGAGCACGCGCTTCATCGCGCGCCCCCTTTCGGATCATGGCCCGCCCTGTGTTCGCGCAGGGCGACTCCCGGGCCTCTCTTCCAAGAGACCTCTCGGCCTTCGCGTCGGGCATGCAGTCAGGGCAATGCCGCGCCGGGAGCGCACGTGACACCGCCGCCGACGCCCTGGATCGCGAGGGCCGAACGACAGCGAGTCGGCAGGTCTTCCGGCTCCGGGCACCGACGGGCCGACCTTCCCGGGGCCTATGTTGCTCGCCACCCCTGAACAGGGTTCCGAGCGCCCCAGTGGTCTTCTCCACAAGCTTTTCAGCTTGTGGGGCCCGCGGCTTTGCTGCCCGTCACGGCGGCGCGTCCGCGGTGGTTTTGCACCACACTTCCCTTTTCACCCGAGGCATTCCCCGGGCACCGAGTCGCAAGGATGAGCATACCGATGATGCCGCGCCTGTCAAGCGGACCGGATAGCCCTGTTACTCTCGCATTCAGGGCTCATCACGCCTCAGCCGCTCGAACGATGCGACCGGGATCTCCTCGGTCCGCTGGCTGAAGATGTCGATTCGGAACGCTTTGCGCAGGTTCGTCGCGCCAACCCGCTCAAAGCTGAACCCATAGATGTAACGCTGACGCGGGCGCACGCGCACGGTCTGACTCCATTCGGTTGTGGTCCCCTGACGCTGGACCTCGACGGGCTCGTCGAAGTCGGTGCCGTAAAGGAACACGCGAGCGCCGAGGGGCGCAATACCGCTGACCGTGATCGTCACGCGTGAGTTGACGAATGTCGTCTGGTAGTTGATCTCGGCGCTGACGGGCATGAACTCGGGCACGACGACGCCGCCGCGGCCGGTACCGCCACCGATACGCGCAATCTTCTCCGCCAGGTCGTTGATCGGCGCGAGGTTTTCAAGCCGGATAATGAGCGGCACGTCGTAGAAACGGATCAGCTGCCCATCGCTCGTCAGTTCGTCGTTACGCTCATCAGAGAGATAACGCTGATCGGGGATACCGATCTCCTTCATCTGTGCGAGCAGCTGCTCGAGTGCGCGCAGGCTGCCACCGGTTCGAACCTCGGCCTCGATCCCCGCCACTAAGTCGTCCCATTCGTTGCTGACCGCCGGGCCCGCCGCGCGTCCCGCTTGGTCCGCCGGGAAGATCACACGCACGCTCTTAAACCGGATTGTCATGTCTACCGGCGGTGGTCGCTGGCCGCCATCGAGGCGGACCAGCATCTCCTTGGTCCTGTCCGTGCCGATGGGCTGGAGCCTGAACAGGTCGCGATCGAGCACGATCGTTGTCTCTCGGTGGCTTCGGATCGCCTCGGCTGGGGGGATCGCGGTAAGCCGGTATGTGACCAGCCCGGTTTTGCCGAAGTCCGCCCGGAATGTGCTCGAGCCCTGGATCCGCTGGTTCCGCGCGACGCGGACGGTTCGGCCCGTCGCTTCATTCATCACGACGACACGGGCACCAGGTGGATCCGTCACGATGCGGAGCTTCGGGGCGTTGGAGCAGCCACCCAGGGGGCCGGCGGTGAGCAGTGCGAGTAGGCAAGCGAGGGCCACTCGGGCGAAAACGGGCGTCTGGAGCATGATCTTGGGCCCTCCTCGGCCCAGGGAGTCTTGATCGGGAGGTCGAGCGAATCCTCACCAGAACCGAGGTTTCAGAGGCCTGTCGGTCGATCAACCATGCGTACACTGGACCCGTCCAGGCGAGGTAGCTCAGCTGGTTTAGAGCGCTGGATTCATAACCCGGAGGTCGGGGGTTCGAGTCCCCCCCTCGCCACTTCTCTGTCATCACCCCGCAACCGGTTTCCCCAGATTCATTGGGCAATACCACCCAGGGGCCACATTCCCGGACCATCGGGGATCTCTCCGACCTGCCGGGCCCGCACGACCGGCGCTGGTTCGCGGCAACAGGGACCAAGAACCATGCGAGGACCCCGATCCTGGGCGATGTTGACATCGCATGGCTTTCTTCGGGTTCAACGAGCGATTGAGGCTGGACGCTGAGAAGCCGGACGACCGCCGCCGCGCAGGCCGTCTGGTGTGTGGCGACCTTCGCTGCGGTGTCGGCCGTATCCGTGACCTCTCGGGTACCGGGATGCGTGTGGCCCGAGGCCCGCTGAAGGGTGAGATGAAGAAGGGCCGCATCTTCGCGTTTCGCATGCAGGACGAAATGGGCGGCTTTGTGGTCCGGGCGCGTGTGGTCTGGATGAAGCGGACGGGTGTGTTCGGGCGTGAGATCGGGATCCGCTTTACGGATCTCGGCCAGGCCGAGCGAGCCCGGATCGCCTCGATGGCGCGGATCAGCGCCTCGACCCGGATGCTTGAGGGCCCGCGCCGTCGCGCAGGCTGAGCAGGCCTAACTTCCAGACAAGATCGCTGCAAATGTCGATGCATCGACGTTGCCGCCGCTGATAATCGCGCCGATCCGTTTGCCGCGCACGCGTTCTGGATCGATCCGTGCAGTCTTGAGCAGTCCGGCGATCGCGAGGGCCCCAGTCGGCTCGATGACCAGCTTCATGCGCGCGAACACGAATCGCACGACTTCGCGCAGCTCATCGTCGGTCACGGTCGTCATCTCGTCCACGTGCTGGAGCACCAGCGGGAAGGTCCATCGCCCGAGACTGGGCGTGCGCGCACCGTCGGCGATCGTGGGGGGCTCATGGACCACATGTAGGGTGCGATCTCGGAAGCTCCGGGCCGCATCGTCGGCTGCCTCCGGCTCAACACCGATCACGCGGCAGCCGGGCGCCATAGCCCTGGCCGCGATCGCACAGCCCGAGAGCAGGCCGCCCCCACCTACGCAGACGTAGACCTCGTCGAGCGGGCCTACGTCTTCGAAGAGTTCCATTCCGGCGGTGCCCTGGCCCGCGATCACCACGGGGTGATCGAACGGCGGGATGATCGTGAGGCCTCTCTCTAGCGCAATGCGTCCCCCAATCTCCTCGCGCACCTCGGTTCCGCGGTTGTAGGTGTGAACGCCCGAGCCCTTCGGCGCACGCGCCAGATACGCCTCGGTCGCCGCCCGCTTGATTTCCGGTGCGTCGTTGGGCATAACGATCGTCGTGGGGACGCCGAGCAGTGCCGCTGAGAGCGCCATGCCCTGGGCGTGGTTACCCGAGGAGTAGGCCAGCGCGCCGGCTCCGGGCTCACCCCGCTTGAGCGCGGACATTGCGTTGTACGCCCCGCGGAACTTGAACGCGCCGACACGCTGCAGATTTTCACACTTGCAGAACACCCTCGCGCCCGCGATTTCGTCGAGCGCAGCGCAGGTCTCGACGGGTGTCCGGTGGGCGACGCCCCGGATGGTCTCGCCGGCCGCGACGATGTGCTCAAACTCGACGGGTGTCGGCGGGGCGTCGGCGCTGGGCGGTGGGGCGGTTTCCGGCATCCTGCAAGGGTACGCTCGGGGTTATGGGCGACCGGGCACCAAAGCGCATTCTGTATCTGGGCGGGACGGGCGAGATCAGCGCGGCGTGCGTCGCCGAGAGCCTTTCGCGGGGTGATCACGTCACGGTCCTCAATCGGGGCTCGGCGGCTCCGCCGGAGGGTGTCGAGCACATCAAGGCGGACATGTGGTCCGACGGCTGGGCCGATGAGCTCAAGGGCTACCGATTCGACTTGGTGTGTCAGTTCATGTCGTTCGGGCCCGAAGACATCGCGCGCGACGCGGCAGGGCTTGCGGAAGTATGCGATCGGTATGTGTTCATCTCGACGGCCTGCGTCTACGCTCGGCCCGAGGTGCCCGATCCGGAGCTCCGGCTCATCACCGAGAGCTCGCCGGTCGGCAATCCGCACTCGGCGTACGGCCGCAACAAGCAAGCCGCGGAGGACGCCGTGCGCGATGCGGAGTCCCGGGGCGTCTGGAAAGCGACGATTGTTCGACCCAGCCACACCTACCGCCGCTACCTGCCGTGTCCGATCATCCCATTCGACGAGTTTGCGCGGCGGGCGCTGGCTGGGCAGGCCGTGCCGTGCCACACGGTTAACGGTGAAGTGACGAGGTGGGCGGTTACTCATGCGGGCGACTTCGCCAGATGGTTCGCCGCGTTAGTTGCCGACGAGCGATCAGCGGGCGAGACCTTCAATCTGGTGAGCGAGGTGAGTCATCCTTGGGACGAGATTTTACGACGCGGGATGGATGCGCTCGGGGCGCGGAGTGAGATCGAGTACCTGGATATCGAACAGATCGTGAATGAGCAGCCTGACCGCGCCGAGCAGCTCTACGGAGACATGGCCCTCAGTGTGCAGTTCGATTGCTCGCGTGTGCGCGACATGATTGCTGATGCCTTGTTCGAACGCCCGCTGGAAGCCGGACTGAGCGAAGCGGCATGTGCAGTGCGTCGGAGGCTCACTGACCCGATTCGTACGGCGGATCGATAACGAGCCAGAGCTGCTTGTTCGGATCGAACACCTGGTGTGTGCCCACCAGCATCCCGATTAGGCCTCGAAAGCGATCGTTCCAGATGTCACCGTGGCTCCCACTGATCTCGCTGTCACAGCGGATGACCCAGTACGGCGTGTCGTTGTACGCCCCCTCGATGGGCTCGATCCGCAGTTCGCCAGCTTCGTCGATGTACGCATCGTGGCTCGCGAGGTAATCCACGTGTCCGACGGCGCGTGTGATCAGATGCCACTGGCTGGGTTCTCCTTCCGCGTGGTCATCGCGTGTGTCGCGGAACATGTTGTCAAAGATCAGGCCCGCGGGGTAGGCGATCTTCGTGACTGAGTCGGCTTCGGAAGTGATCGCGACCACAAGCGGTCCGCCGGGCTCGACCGAGCCGTCCGTCGAACGCAGCTCGGTCGATGCCCCGGCTTTCTTGAGCTGCTTGATCACCTGGTGCACCGAATATGCCTCGAGCGCTGGGTTTTCGAGGAGCACGAGCCCGACATCGATCGGAGTCTCGGGGCGTCCCTCGCTCCACGCGTTCAGCAGTATCGTTGAGACCGACGGATGGATGGTCTTGCCGACGATGAGCCCCCCCATCGAGTGACCGGTGATCACGATCGACGACTCGCGTTTGCTGTTTGCCGATTCTGTCAGCCTGTAGAAGGACTCGCGCATATCGAACGACGCGACTCGCTCGGCGGCACGCCGCCGGTTCCAGAACGTCATCAGATTGAAGGGGAGCACGCGTGTCGAGGCGCCGCGCCAGCCCATGTACACGCCCACGAGATGATCGGGCACCTCATCGCCCCGCTCACGGGCTCGGGCGAACCCGATGGCGAGGTCGTGAAGCTCCTCTTGGAAGCGGTTGAGGTCGCCGTTCTTCCGATCCGGATCCGCGTCATTCTGCCATCCATGCACGTAGACCGCGACGGCAACCGCGCCGGGCACCTCGGCATTCCGCCGCTGGATGAGTTCCTCGGCGGCAAACAGCTGTGACTCGTCCCAGAACGCCCCGAAGTCATCGAACTCGATGATCGCGAGATCGATCGAGACCCCGGGCTCGCCCTTCAGCGAGCGGATGTACTGATCGGGATCCGGGTTGTGGATCCGGCTGCCGATGCAGCCCGGCAGCACGATCGCGCAGGTGAGTAGGAAGAGAATGAATACATGCGGTCGCTGTTGTTGCATACGCTCAAGGTACCCGCATTAGACGGGCTGTTCCGCCTCATTGAGCTCGAGGTCGGCGGTGACCGCTCGGACGCCCAGGAGCATGGTCCCCTTGGCCGCCCAGTCGCGGCTCGAGCCCATGCTGTAGTCCTTGCCCGCGAGATCGTGGGCGACGCGTGGTCCGAACGCCCGATCGAAGCGGGTCACAACGAAGCCGCGGCGCTGATCCGGGCAACGCTCAGAGTGAGCCCATGCCCCGCCGCCGAAGGGCCCGCTGCTTACTCGTCCTTCTCGCCTTCCTGATCGGTGACAAGCCACGTTTTTACGGTCGGGTCAAACGTCTGGTTGATCTCGACAAGCCTGCCGATCACGTTGGCGAATCGCTCGTTGTGCACATCGCCATGGTTGCGGCTGATCTCAGGACTGCACCGGATGATCCAGAACGGGGTGTTGTTCCAGGCGCCCTCGATCGGTTCAACCTGAAGCTCACCGTTGTCATCGATGTACGCTTCATGACTCACAAGGTAGTCCACATGTCCGACCGCCCGGGTCAGCATGTGCCACTGGCTGGGTTGGCCCTCGGGCCGGTCCTTCCTGGTCGCCCGCGCCAGGTTGTTCAAGACCCGGCCCGTCGGGTACGCGACCTTGGTTACCCAGTCTGCTTCCGATGTGATCGCCGCGAGGGCGGGACCTCCTCCGCCGATGACCTCCTCACCACGCCGGAGTTCGATCCTGGCCTCGATCTCTTTGAGGAACTCGACAAGCTGGAGCGCGTCGAGCGCTTCGAGCGCGGGGTTCTGGAGCACCACCATGTCGATGACCGTCGGCACGTCGCCGTTTTCTGCCGCCAGCGCGAGCGTCGTGAGCGACGGGGCAAGCGTCTTGGCGACGATCATCCCGCCCATTGAGTGGCCGGTGATCACGATCATCGACTCCGGCTCGGCTTTCACAGCCTCGGTGAGCCGGAACATGGCTTCGCGCATATCAAACGACGCGACCCGTTCTGCCGCTCGACGCCGGCTCCAAAACGTCAGTTGGTTTGCCAGAGGGACACGGGTCGTTGCGCCTCGCCAGCTTAGATACACGCCGACGATTGCTTCGGGGGAGTCCACGCCGGCCTTCGCGGCCCGACCGAACTGAGCAGACAGCCTCGCCATGGACTCTCGGAATCGGAACAGGTCGCCGTTCTTCCGGTCCGGATCGGCGTTGTTCTGCCAGCCGTGCACGAAGACCGGCACGACCACCCGGCCCTCGCTCTCCGTGATCCGAGTCTTGATCAGATCGATCGCGTCGAGCAACTGCCGCTTGTTCCAGAACGTACCGAAGTCGTCGAACTCGATGATCGCGATGTCGGTCTGAACCGACGGGCCGTCCGCGACTTCAACCGAACGGAGGTAATCGTGCGGCTCATCGTTGTAGATCCGATTCGAGATGCACCCACTCAGGTATGAGGCAGCAAGCATCAGGAACGAACCAGCGATCATTCTGCGCATCGATAAGCTCTCCGTGCTCTGAACAAGAGGGCAGGAGAGCATACCTAACGACCGCGTTGACGCAGCGGCCTTAGGCTCCGGCCGGCTGTTCCGCCTCATTGAGCTTCTTGCGGATGACCGTCTGCAGGATGCCACCATTCCGGGCATATTCGATCTCGACGCGGGTGTCGAGGCGGCACGTCGTGTCAAACTCGATCTTGGTCCCATCGGGCTTGGTGGCGGTAACCCCGACGGTCGCCCCGGGCTCGATCGGGTCGGGGACGTTCAGATCGAAGGTCTCGTCGCCAGACAGGCCCAGGCTAGCCGCGTTCTTGCCGCCCTGGAAGACCAGCGGCAGCACACCCATGAAGACCAGGTTCGAGCGGTGGATCCGCTCGAAGCTTTCGGCGATGACCGCTCGGACGCCCAGGAGCATGGTCCCCTTGGCCGCCCAGTCGCGGCTCGAGCCCATGCCGTAGTCCTTGCCCGCGACGACCACCAGCGGGGTGCCCGCGGCTTTGTAGTTCATCGCCGCGTCGTAGATGTATGCCTTCGGAGCATCGGAGAGCGTGTCGCCCTCGGTAAAGTCACGGGTCCAGCCTCCTTCGGGGATCGTGCCACCCTCGGCCGCGATGCGGTTCTTGATGCGGACATTGGCGAACGTGCCCCGGGTCATGACGCGGTCGTTGCCGCGGCGTGAACCGTAGCTGTTGAACGCGCTCTGCTGCACACCCGCGCCGATCAGGTACTGACCAGCCGGCGTTTCGGGCTCGATGCGGCCCGCGGGGGAGATGTGGTCGGTGGTGACCGAATCGCCCAGTAGTGCGAGACACCGCGCACCCGCAACGGGTTTGAAGCCCGGGGCCTCATCGGTCATGCCCTCAAAGAACGGCGGGTTCTGGATATACGTGCTCTTGTCGTCCCAGGGGTAGAGTTCGCTCTCGCTGACTGGTACCTGGTTCCAGGTCTCGTTCTCTTCATACACCTTGGCATAGCGGCGTTCGAACTGCTCGGGTGTCAGGCACTCGGCGACCAGGTCGCGAACCTCCTGCGTGCTCGGCCAGATGTCCTTGAGGAACACATCCTTGCCATCGGTGGTCTGCGCAATCGGGTCGTTCTGAAGATCGATGTCAACGGTGCCAGCGATCGCATACGCGACGACCAGTGGTGGGCTCGCTAGGAAGTTGGCCTTTACCTTCGGGTGCACGCGGCCCTCGAAGTTCCTGTTGCCCGAGAGCACGCTCGCGACTGCCAGGTCGCCCTCATTAATCGCCGCTTCGACCTCGGGCGGCAATGGGCCCGAGTTGCCGATGCACGTTGTGCACCCGTAGCCGACGGTCTGGAATCCCAGCGCATCGAGGTCCTTGGTCAGGTCGCCCTTGTCAAAGTACTCGGTGACAACCTTCGAGCCCGGCGCGAGGCTGGTCTTGACCCACGGCTTTCGGGTCAGCCCGAGGGCGTTGGCCTTCCGAGCAACAAGCCCGGCCGCGACCATGA
This sequence comes from Planctomycetota bacterium, assembly GCA_039186605.1. Classification (GTDB taxonomy): domain Bacteria; phylum Planctomycetota; class Phycisphaerae; order Phycisphaerales; family UBA1924; genus JBCCZZ01. The sequence goes on from JBCCZZ010000015.1 coordinate 51,306, forward strand.
CATCGGGGTTGCTGGTGTTCGTGCAGCTCGTGATTGCGGCGATTACGACCGAGCCGTGACCGATGGTGCTCTCTGTACCCGGGGTCTCGCCCGGACGGTCCTCGGTGTGCTTGACCGTGCCAGTGGCATCGTTCTTCGAGGCATCAACGCCGAGCCCTTGGGGACCGTTCTCGGCGTTGAGTGCACGCTCGAACTCGGGCTGCATGTTCGCCAGCAGGATTCGGTCCTGCGGACGCTTCGGGCCCGCGAGTGAGGGCTGGACCGTCGCCAGATCAAGCTCGAGCACGCTGGCGAACTCCGGGTCGGGGGTGCCGGGCTCCCACCAGAAGTTGTTCGCCTTGGCGTACTTCTCCGCGAGTTCGGCCTCCGCCTCGCTCTTGGCTGTGAAGCGGAGGTAGTCGATGCACTTGGCATCGATTGGGAAGAAGCCGCATGTCGCGCCGTACTCGGGCGCCATGTTGGCGATCGTCGCACGGTCGGGCACGCTTAGTTCGGCCAGCCCTGGACCGAAGAACTCGACGAACTTTTCAACGACGCCGTGCTTGCGAAGCATCTCAGTGACCGTGAGCACCAAGTCGGTCGCGGTCACGCCCTCGGGAAGCTTGCCGCCGAGTTTGAAGCCGACAACCTCAGGGGTCAGCATGTAGACAGGCTGGCCGAGCATGACCGCCTCGGCTTCGATACCGCCCACGCCCCAGCCCAACACACCCAACGCGTTAATCATCGTCGTGTGGCTGTCGGTGCCCACGAGGCTGTCGGGATAGACCCAGGTGTCCCCTTCTTTGTTTTTCGTCAGTGCGCCACGGGCGAGATACTCCAGGTTTACCTGGTGGACGATGCCCGTCGCCGGGGGCACGGCTCTGAAGTTATCCAGGCTCTCCTGGCCCCACTTCAGGAATGTGTAACGCTCGTTGTTGCGTTCAAACTCTTTTTCGGCGTTGATGGTCAGCGCGACACGGGTCGCGAAGTCATCCACCTGCACCGAGTGATCGATGACGAGATCGCACTGGACCTCTGGATTGATCTGTGCCGGGTCACCGCCCAGGCTCTTCATCGCGTCTCGCATCGCGGCGAGATCCACCACACAAGGCACACCCGTGAAGTCTTGGAGCACCACGCGTCCTGGCATGAAGGGCATCTCGACGCGGTTGACTTTGCCGGGCTCATACCCGGCGAGCCCTGTCACATCGTCTGCGGTGACCACGAACCCGTCTAGGTTGCGGAGCATCGCTTCCAGCAGGACCCGGATCGAATAGGGCAGTCTCGCGAGCTTGGTCAGACCCTTCTCTTCGAGGGCCGCGAGACGGGCGTAGGAATAATTCCGCCCGGCGGCCTCAAGGGTCGCCGTGGCGCTGAACGGGTCGCTGGTCATATTGCCTCCTGTGCTCGGGCGCTGCCGACGAAGTACCCCCTGGGCAGGGGGGAGCCGCTGGCGCCCGAGTTGGCGGCGGATCCCCTCCACGAACAGTGTTGGGGGGCTGGGTGCCCAAGACAACTTTCGGAAGGGTGTGGGGCGCCCGTTAGGCCACGTCGCGGGCGTCGTCAGGCTCGTCGAGGGCGGCTCTGATCTTGCGGATCAGGTCGGCGTCGCGTTCCGGGTCGAAGCGTCTGGGTTCACCCGCCGCCAGCCACGGGGGGAGACCCCGAGACGGGGTGGGCTCGTCCGCGTGCCGGGGGAAGACGTGCGCGTGCAGCGGGGCATCTGGGTTGCCATCGGGTCCGCCGAGGATGGCGAAGCTGATCCGCTCACAGGCCGTTGCCCGCTGGAGCGCGTCGCCGATCCGCGCCATGTCGGCCATAAACAGGGCGCGTACGTCCTCGGTCGGCAGATCGGTGTCGGGATCGGCGATCAGCACGCAGGCTCCTTCGAATGCCTGGTGCTCGCCCAGGAGGGCCCAACTGCTCTCGAGCCGGGTAATAAGACGCTTTGTTCGCCCCGCCCTGGCCTCATCGGTAAGGCGTGGGAGCGCGGCTCCGTCGAAAGGCAGGCCCGCCGCAAGGAACGGTCGGCTTGGGACGTGATTGCCCATACCGAGAACAGGCACAAACGGCGCGGCAGTCTGCCAGGATTCTCGATCTTCAGGGCGATCTCGGGCAAGGTCTGGATGCTGGTGCGCGATTCTCAGACCTTCCGCGCGGGGGCGATCGTGCCTCGGCACTCGCCAAACCCGATGCGCCGGTAACCATCCGCCTCGCAGTGGGCTCGGAGAATGACCTCGTCCCCATCCTCAAGGAACTTGCGGGACTCGCCGGTTGGCAGGTTTATCGGGGTGCGTGCGCTGCCGGGCTTCGCGACAGGAGGTGTGGCGAACGGGTCGCCGTCCCATGTGAGTTCGAGCAGACAGCCGCGGTTCTCCCGCGCTGGCCCACTGATCGTTCCGCTGGCGATGAGGTCGCCCGACTGCATGTTGCATCCGCCAACGGCGTGATGGGTCAGCATCTGGGCGAGGGTCCAGTACATGTGCTTGAAGCTGCCCGTGCTGAGCAGATGGGAGCTCATGTTCTGCTTCTGCATCTGGGCGGTGCGGATGTAGGCCTCGACGGTGATGTCGAAGCCGCCCTTGGCGTCGTTGTCCTTGTGCTTGAGATACGCGAGTGCCTCTGGGTCGCCCGCGGCCCGTTCCATCGCCGCGCAGCGGAACGGTGCGAGTGCTTCCATCGAAACGACGAACGGACCAACGGTGGTTGCGAAGTTCTTCGCAAGGAACGGTCCGAGCGGCTGGTACTCCCACTTCTGGATATCGCGGGCCGACCAGTCATTAACGAGGGTAAGCCCGAGCAGCCTGGCCTCGGCGTTCTTGAGTGCGATCGCTTCGCCGAGTTCGCTGTCGCCGCGGATGACGGCGCCCATCTCCAACTCGTAGTCGAGCATTTTACAGGCCGCGAGGATGGGCTCGCCGTCGTCGATGGTCGCGCCGGGCAGGAGCTGTCCGACGGGGCGTGGGATCTCGGTGCCGCTCGCGACGATGCTCGATGAGCGCCCGTGGTAACCAATGGGAACGCGCTTGTAGTTGGGCAGCAGCGGGTTGTCGGGCCTGAACATGCTGCCAACGTTTGTGGCGTGGAAGGCCGACGCGTAGAAGTCGGTGTAATCGTCGGGCTCGAGGCCCTCGTATATCTCTGGATCGTCCGCATCGAGCATACACGCCTCACGGAGGTCCTTGTCGTCGCGGAGTTCGTCGTTGTCTTTGCGGAAGAGCTGGCTAAGCTGCCGGCGCAGCATGGTCGTCTCTTCGGGCGACGCCATGCACAGCTCCCACCAGGTCTCTGGCGTCTCGTCCTCGTCGAGAATCTCGGCCTCAACGAGCACATCGAGAAGCACGAGTTCGTCGCCGATGCGGACCGCGGTGCGGTAGCCGCCATCCCCGTCGTCCTCGTCCTCGTCATCGAGGTTGACCGCGCAGAACGGGAGGTTCTGGATAGGAAAGTCGGTGCTCGAGTCGTTCGCGGTCTCGATCCAGCTCTCCAGGTCCGGATCGTGCGTGTCATCGATTTTGTACGTCATCCCCGAAGCTCCCTTCTCGCGTCCGTACTCTCGTTCTACAGCAGCCCGAGCTTGCCAAGGTCCTCGATCGGCTCATCGAAGCTGCACGACCCGTACCCGAGCGCGAACCGCCTCGCTTCCATGACCGCCGACGCGTTGACCGTTGCGCCGCGCCAGCCCAAGCCATCGCGCGTCACGATGAACGCTTCCGGATCGGTTTCGGCGAGAACCGGTTGCACCCCATCGGGCTCGAGTTCGCCCGCGTGCATCAGCGTCGCGGCGACGAACACGTTGAGGAACCCGTGCATGATGCCGGTCGGCGGGTTCTCTTCGTAGGTCAGCCGGTACTCGGCGCGGATCGGGTGGTGCAGCCCCGCGGTCGCCTTAAACGGCACCTCGCCCAGGAGGCACGCCTTCAGAAACGCCGCCAAGTCCTCGGTCGTCGGGAATAGGTCCGGGGTCACGCCGCCGCACCGGACCTTGGCCGCAGCACCAGTCCCTGCAATGGCCGCGACGAAACCCCGGCAGTCGGTGTCCATCACCGGCACCTCGAAGTGCGGCATGAGTTCTTCCGGGATGCGATCGAGTGCGAGGTCCACATCAGTGGGCTCGCTGACGCGGAGCTCGACCGAGTCCACGCGGGCTAGCCCACCGGTCTCTTCTGCGTGCCGCTCGTTAAATGCGCCGATGGCGTCGAGCGAGGCCGGAAGCTGCTCGATGTCGTGCGGGAGGACGACGCTGACAAACCAGGGCTCGGACTGATCGGCCATCTCGCGGTAGCCGCTGGTGGCCCAGGTGCCAGGCATGAGTGCGCGCCCGTGCTCGGTCAGGCCTTCGAGGTGGCCGACAGCGCAGATGAAGCGCCCCAGCACCTGTCGGTGCTCGCTTTGGAGGTGGCGGGCGTAGGACTCGACCGACTTCTCGATGGGCAGCTTCGCGGGCGGGAAAAGCCCGGCGTAGTCGATAAGGCCCTCGGTCAGCGTTTTGAGGGGCTGTTGCATGCGATGATCAGCCTAGCTATTTGGCAAGCCTTGCGACGAGTCGCCACAGCTCATGGGGGCTCAGCGATCTGCCCGTCTCGGCGTTAAATCGCTCGACGAGCGTGTCGAACGCCTCGGTGTAGGGCAGTCGGTCCCGCGAGCCCATCGCGCCGGCGCACTCGGCGACGAGCTCGCCCAGCCTGGCTTCCTCTTCGGGGTCAACGCGGACCGGTGACGACCCGGCCCGCCCGAGCTTCGGGAGATTGCCAGCCTTGCGGAGGTTGAGCAGGCGCGCCAGGACATCCCGGGGCGAGCGACCTTTCGAGGCCGCATCCGATGCCGCGAGCAGCTTCTCGAACTCGGGGGTGTAGGGCAGATCATCGAGCGTACGGCCTGCGGTCTCGTATGCGGCAAGGAGACGTGTGTCATCGGCGTCGGTCCACGTCCCGTCGTCGGCGAAGAGCCGTTCTTGGGAACCGCTGGCGCCGTGTTCGTCCGAGGGGGGCTCCATTGACCCAGCGACCACATCGGCCCAGCGGTTCATGGTCGTCTCGGGTTTGATGGTCGGGTCCATGAACTCGCACGCCATGCGATCGAAGAGCTCGTACCGCCGTGCGTGGGTCAGGCCACCGTCGTAGTGTCCGAAGGAAGTGACGTACCGCCACTTGTGCCCGGTGTCGGTGCTCAGCGCGTTGAACACCGCGGCGGCGGTGGGGGCGGGAACGACATCATCCTTGACGGCGAGCCGACACAGCACCGGGCACCGCACGCCTTTCGCGTGGAGCGTCGCATCGAAGTGCGAGAGGCACAGCAGCAACGCCTCCTCGCGTGCGCGATGGCGGACGAGCAGATCGTGGATTAGTGCGCCCGAGCCGTTGCCGCTGAATCGCTGGCTCTGCGTGCGCCAGTGCCAATCGCCGAAGGTCGGCACACCCAGCACCAGCCGGCCGATCGCGCACCCGGGCTTGCCGTCTTCGCACAGCCTCGCGAGTTGGGCCGCGGCGATCACCGCCAGTCCGCCGCCGAACGAGATGCCGTAGAGTGTCGGTGGCGTATGGACGCCGCGTTCCCGCAGCCAGTTGTTCAGGGCACGCACGCTGTTGACCGTGTCGCGAACCGCGCCACTGACGATCCATGAGCATGGGTCGGGTTCGTTGCCCGCGTCCACCTCGCTGGCGAGGCCTTCGAGGATCCACCCGATCGGGTCGGCTTCTGGTGGCGAACCCGGAAATCCCCGGACACGGATCGCGAGCACGGCGATGCCTCTCGCGGCCAATCTGGTCCACCAGCGATAGCCCGCGCCGAGTGGTGTGAGCTCGCCGTAGCCGTGGCCGACGACAACGCCCCCGACCAATGGGATGCCCTCGGGGGGCTCGATGAGCCTCGTTCCGATTGCGATGTCCTGGCCCTGGATGCGGTGAGTGACGCCGACGCCCGCATCGTCTGTGGCGGGTGCGAGCGTGATCGATCGGGTGGTCTCGGCGTCGCGCCATTTCTGCCAGAACGGCCCGAACCCAGAGGGCGGGCGGTCTGCCGCGCAGTGCGCGAGCGTTGCAACGGCGTTGAATCCGAAATCGTCCGGCTCGGTGGACATCGCGCCAACACTAGCGGGTGAGCGACGCCGACCGCCCATCGGAGCATGTGTATGACCCACCACCCGGCGATCCCGAGGTGATCGCCCGAGGAGAACGCTGGGTCGCGATCAATAAGCCCAGCGGGCTGCTAAGTGTGCCGGGGCGGGGCCCCGAGAAGGCAGACTGCGCCAGATCGCGCGTCCAGGCGATGATCCCAGAGGCGACGGGGCCCATGACGGTCCACCGGCTGGATCTGGAGACCAGCGGCATCCTGCTGCTCGCGCTCGATCCCCGGGCCCACGTGACGCTGAGCCGCCAGTTCGAGAAGCGGAAGGTGCGGAAGAAGTATCTGGCCGTGCTCGACGGCCACGTGGCGGACGACGAAGGCGTCGTCGAGTTGCCGCTCATCATCGACTGGCCCAATCGGCCGAAAAAGAAGGTTGATCACGACGAGGGCAAGGCGAGCAAGACGCGTTATCTCGTCCTCGAACGCTTCGAGGATGAGCACGGGCCGCGTACCCGCATCGAGTTCACGCCCATCACCGGTCGGAGCCACCAGCTCCGCGTGCACGCGGCCCACCCGCTCGACCAAGGCGGGTTGGGCTGCCCGATCGCGGGTGACACGCTGTACGGGGATGCGGGGTCAGCGCCGCGGCTGTTGCTGCACGCGAGTGAGTTGATGTTCTATGAGCCGGACACGCCGAACCGGGTGTTTTTGGATTGCGCCTCGAGACTCTGACAACTACAGCTTCATCGGCAGCGGATCACTCGCCGCGCTGAGCCCCATGAGCATCAGCAGCCGGCGGATCGCCGCGGCGTCGGCGTCGTCGAACGCGCCAGTATCGAAGCTGTCACCATCGAAGATCGTGTCGCAGGTGCCGTCCTCGTTGATGCACGGGACGACGATCTCGGCGAGATCGCGCGGGTCGCACGCGACGTAGTTCTCGCCGAGCGTCTTGATGTCGGGCACCAGGATCGACCGTCGTTCGATGCAACACTTCCCGCACATGCCGTGGAGGCCGATGGGGCTGCACGCCGGGGTGTCGCGGCTTGGGCCCAGGACCATCTCCTTGCCCTTGAGCTCCATCGAATAGAAGCCGAGCCAAGAGTAAGGACGATCGGGCGCGTGCTTTTCACGTTGCGCGGGACGCGAGCCCAGGTGATCCCACAGAAGATCGCAGAGGAGCTGCATCCGCTGAACGCGGCCTAGGCCGGCGAAGTCGCTGACCACGTGCGACTCGAGCGCGCGCGACACCGCTTCGTACGCATCGCCTCGGGTTGTGGTGGTGCTCGCGATTGGAGCTTCGCCTGTTAGAGCGTGGCCGAGGTGTACGGCAGCAGGCCCATGAAGCGGGCACGCTTGATCGCCTGCGCGACGAGCTTCTGCTCGCGGGCGCTGGTGCTCAGGCGCTTGCGGCCGTAGATCTTGCCGTTCGGGGTCATCGCCCGGCGGAGGTTCTCGGCGTCCTTCCAGTCCACGTACTCGACGCCGTTGGCGCTGGTGTGGACGAGCTTGGCGGGGCGGCCCATCGGGGGACCGCCGAACTTGTTGAATCGGCTCATGATGGCTCCGTCGTGGTCATCGGTGGCCCGGGGATCAGCCCCGGGCGACGGTTGGCCCCGATGCTAGGCCTCAGCCTCGGCGCTAGTCGTTGATCCAGCGGTGACGATGCCGTCCTCGAGACGCACCACGCGGTCCGCCCGCGCGGCGATCTGCTCGTCGTGGGTCACCATGATCAGTGTTCGGTTTTCGGAAGGGTTTCGGGTTGCGGTGATCGCGTCCAGGATTGCCTCGCCCGTGGTCCGGTCGAGATTGCCGGTGGGCTCGTCGGCAAGAAGCAGATCGGGCTGGTTGACGAGGCTTCGGGCGATGGCGACGCGTTGGCGTTCACCGCCCGAGAGCTCCCGCGGACGGTGGCTAAGGCGGTGGCTGAGGCCCATCGTGTCGAGGAGGGCCTTGGCGCGGCTCGTTGCCTCCCCCCGCTTGGTCATAAACCCGACGCGTCCGTGCCGGACCATCGCGCCGAGCAGGACATTGCCAAGAACCGTCAGCTCGGGCAGCAGGTGATAGGCCTGGAAAACGAAGCCGACGTTGCGCGAGCGGTACCGATCGAGCTCGGATGCGGACATGCCAGAGAGCGGTGTCCCGCGGTAGCGGATATCGCCCGGCGATCCGTTGGGGCCGCGATCTGGGCGGTCGAGCCCGCCGATGAGATGGAGCAGCGTGCTCTTCCCGCTGCCAGATGCGCCGAGGATCGCGATCCACTCGCCTTGATCGACGGAGATGGTGACGCCGCGCAGGACCGGGACCTCGACCTTGCCGAGGCGGTAGGTCTTGTGCACCGAATCAACCTGAAGGATCGGCGTCATCACTCGAACCTCAGCGCTTTGACGGGGTCGAGCCACGCCGCGCGGACGGCTGGGATAAGCGCACCGACGACGCTAGCGAGCACACCACCGAAGAAGATGATCGAACCCTTCACGGGGTCGAAGTGGTTTGGTATCTCGGTGAAGTAGTAGACGCTGGGGTCCCAGACCTGGAGGCCCAGCGCGGCGCCGAGCCAGTCGTGGATCGGGTTGATGTTTGTTACGACCATGTAGCTCAGGATCATCCCGAGCACGCAGCCGGTGATGCCGATCGCGGCGCCGTAGCGGAGCCAGAGCCAGGCGATGCCGACGCGGCTCGCGCCGAGTGCCCTGAGGATCCCAACATCGCGCGTCTTCTCGCTGACCATGCTCCAGAAGATCGCGAGCACTAGGAATACGGCGGTCAGGCTGACGAATCCGAAGATAAACAGGACGAGCGCGGTTTCCTTCTCCACCGCCGCGATGAACGTGCGGTTTTGATCGGCCCAGGTCGTGATGATGATGCGGCCGGGCTGCGGGACTTCGCCGAGATGCTCAAACGCAAACGCCTCGTACACCTCAGTCGCGATCTCTTTGAGCCGCTGAGCATCCATATCCCGGTCGATGCCTCGAGCGAGCACGTGTGAGACACGAGCCGGGTCGGGTTCGAGCTGCACAGGCATGGCGAACGAGCCGTCTTGGTTCGTTGCAAACGGGTCGAAGGGTGTGTCGGCGCTGATGCGCTGTGCCTCGTCCATCCCGAGCATCGCCTGGAGGGCATCCATGCGGACAAACACGACGCGATTGTCCACCTCGAACATGCCGGTCGCGAACTCATTGGCCACAGGCAACGAGCGGGTCACGAGCTCTACTGCCTGCCCATCGAGGTCGAGCGGGACAACGTGCAGCACGACTTTCTCGTCAAGGATGAAGTTGTTCGTGTAGCGCGTGGTTCCGTCGGGCTCGCGCACGAGCGGCGTGCTTGGGACGTAGACGCCGCTGGGCCGCCTTACGTTGAACCCTGCGGCCTCGATTCCGAGCACGATTGCGGCGCGGTCGCGGGGACCGTCGGGCGTGAGTTCGGTCTCGGTCAGTGCGAGCCCGGCATCAAAGTCGCGTTGCCAACTCTCCGGGCTCCGGAGGAAGTTGGGCTCGGGGAAGTTCTCGGCGAGGCGCCAGTCCTCGCGGTTCTCGTCACGCGGGAGAGGCTCATCCACCGGCTTCCACCAGATGGTGTCGGCATATCCGGTGACCCGGTCGAAGCCGGGGCCTTCGATGCCCTTGATGACGACAGTCTCCTTGAGGCCACCAGGGAGGCTGACAAGCCCGTAGCTCTCGATCATCGGGGCCGCGGCCTCGATTTCGGGGTCGGCCTCAAGCCGCTCAATCAGGTCTTCATAGTGGGCAAAGCCCGCGTTTGGCCAAACGATCGCGACATCGCCCACGAGCGTCCGTCCCTGGTCGATGAAACGGTCCAGAAACCCGCCCATGACGCTCCAGACGGTCATGACCATGGCCGAGCACAGGGCCACCGCGAGGGCTGCCAGCAGGGGCATGACCTTCTGTGTCAGGTAGCGGCGGGTAAGGGTGGCCTGGTACACGTGCGGCTGACCTTAGGGATCACTGGCCACCGGGGGCCGGCGCGGGAAGAGTTGGGGGAATAACAGCCATGACTGGGATCGCCCTCCAACCCGTTGCAGCGCCAGAAGTAAAGCCCGCGGTTCGTGCGCTTCGGCTTGGGCCCGTCCAGTTGGAGACCAACCTGCTCTTGGCCCCGATCGCGGGGTATTGCGATCTGGCTTTTCGCTCGGTCTGCCGCGACTTTAACGACGACCCGCACGCAGCGCCTGGATTCAGCGGCGGCTCCGCCGGTCTGGGACTCGCTTGTACGGATCTGCTCAGCCCACACGGACTGCTCCGGGGTACGGCCCGCAGTCTCGATCTCGCGAAGACCGATGACTCTGACAAGCCCATCGGCATGCAGCTCTACGGCGCCGATCCGGAGATCATGGCCGAGGGCGCAGTCTGGGCCGCGGACCACGGCGCGACCGTCGTGGACATCAACATGGGCTGCCCGGTGGACAAGGTCACCAAGAAGAACGGTGGCTCGATGCTGATGGTGCCCGATGAAGGCGCCGGGGCGTCGGTGTGCCGGAACTTCTCAAAGGCGCTCCGTGTTGCAGAGGCCGTGCGACGTGCGTTGCCCGAGCATGTGCCGCTGACGGCGAAGATGCGTCTCGGCTGGGCGTGCGCCGATGATGCCCCGAAGCTGGCGTGTGCGCTGCTCGATGTTGGCGTTGTTGGGGTGACCGTGCATGGGCGCACGACCGAGCAGAAGTTCCGGGGCGAGGCCGATCGGGGGGGCATCAGGCGCGTCGTGGAGGCGGTGCGTGCCAAGAGCGGCACGTGGGTCTCGGGCCCGGTTCCGGTGATCGGGAACGGCGATGTCCGCGAGCCCGAGGATGTCGTGCGGATGATCGCCGAGACAGACTGCGACGGGGTGATGATCGGACGTGGGGCGCTGAGCACGCCCTGGATCTTCCGTGATGCGTGGGCGCTGGCCACAATGGGTCTTCGTCCGCCTGAGCCCTCGCTTGTTGAGAAGGTCGAGGTGGTGCGGACCTTCTTTGAGCGGATGCACCATCATCGGGGCGAGCGGTTCGCGGTGATGCAGATCAACCGGCGGATCAGTTGGTTCGCGAAGCGTTTGGGTGGGACCGGGGCCGCGACCAAGCCCCTCCGCGAGGCGGTGCGGCTGGCTCAGACCGCTGCCCAGGTCCACATGGCCCTGGATGGCTGGCTGGAGTTCGCGGGCTGATCGGATCGGGTGGTCCCGAGGAGCGCGGAAAATGCTCCTCCCGGGTCATATGCCGCATCCCAGGCCCAGTGGGCGGTTAGAAGTTTGCTGAGAGCGGAGGCCAGGGCTCCGTGGGCACGTACAGGGCCGGGCTCCGTGTGGGCTTTCAGACGGGCCTTCGGTTCTTCGAGATCCCGTTTTCTGCGGCCTGGGACGGTCTCGCGCGTGCCGAGGCGTCCGGGTTGGACAATTCCGGTGTTCGGGCTTGCAACGGGCGTCGGAATGGAAGATGAATATGGGCTCCATCTCTTTGGGGTCCTTGGATGCAAGGATTCGCTGAGAGTGGGCCGCCGGTAATGAAGCTGGCGAGCGGGCCCAGATCCGGGTGAGCGGGCGGGCCATGTTGAGGCCAGTCCGAGAGAGAGAGACCGAGGAGCACACGAGCCATGCGCAGCATTCGCCGAATCAACGATCTCTTCGTCCGTGTCCGTCCCGCTATCGGCCTGGTGGCCGCGGCGGCCTGCTGTGTTTCGGCGGCTGCGCCCGCGAGCGCTGAGCCCCTGGCCCAGCGGAGCAGCGTGAACGAGGCGGACCTGCCGAAGCTCGCGACGAGCGTCGAGGAGATCACGCTCGGGAACATCTTCGATGACAAGATCGTCAACGAGACCTTCACGATTACCAACGAGGGTGGCTCGACCCTGATCATCCGCGGCGTGAAGGGCAGCTGCCAGTGCACCGAGCCTGTCATCGGCGACACCGTGCTCGACCCGGGCGAGTCCACCGAGGTCGAGGTCGGAGTTAAGCCCTTCAACAAGAGCGGGAACTTCCGCCAGCGCATCACGATCACGAGCAACGACCCGAACCAGCCCCAGAAGGTGTTGCAGGTCAACGCTTTCGTTCGTCCGCTTGTCCAGATGTCGCCAAAGCTTGTGAACTTCACCAACATGAGCAAGGGCGCCACGCTCACAAAGACGATCCGAGTCAAGGGCCGCGGCGATGACTTTGAGATCAGCGACTTTTCGTTCGAGGATGTCAACGTGCTGAACACCGAGGTCGGTGAGCCGACCAAGAGCGTGCTGCACGGTGACACGTACACCGAGTACGCCGTGAAGGTGACCGTTGAGGCCAAGGATGTTGGTCACGTCCGTGGAAAGCTCCAGCTTCACACGAACCTTGATCGCCTGCCTACCGCCGAGGTGCCCGTTGTCGTGGTGGTGAAGAGCGATCTGGAGATCACCCCGCGTCAGCTGTCGCTCAACCCGCTTCGCAAGGGTCAGCCTTGGAAGAAGCAGATCCGGGTGACCCACAAGAAGCGTGAGGCTTTCGAGGTCAGCAGCGTCCGCTTCGAGGGCGTTGGAAGCTTCCCGATCGAGCATGAGATCATCGAGGTCTCGCCCTGGACTTACGAGGTCGTGATCAGCGGTGTTTGCCCCACGAATGCCTCGGTTGTCCGGGGTCGGATGATCCTCGGTACCAATATCGACGGCGAAGTCGAGACGCCTGTTTCGTTCTTTGGCAGCGCCCGCTGAGCGAGCAGGAATCGCGGAGTCTCCAGCGGTGCCCTTTCTCACGCGTGTGTTGTTGATCGGAGCGGCTGCCTCGGCCTTGGGGATCGCTCATTCATGGGTGATTCAGACTGGGGATCGGCCCGTCCTGATCGATGTGGAGCTCAAGTCAGAGGGCACGGTCATCGACCCGAGTTTGTGGGACGCGGGCGAGCGAGACAGTGACCCGACCGGTGAAAAGGAAGCCGGTGGGGTGGATCTTCCGCTTGAGGAGATGCCCGATGCCGGTGAAGCCGGAGTCGTGCTCGGCCTGGAGATCAGCGCCGCCGAGGCGAAGCTGATTTTCGACGCCTTCCCGGATGCGCAGTTCCTCGATGCGAGGCTGCCCTCTGAGTATGACGAAGCCCACGTGCAGGGCGCGTTCTATTTGACGCCCGACATGCTCACGAGCGTCGATGCTTCGCCTGTCATGGAGTTCCTGAACCCCGAAGCACCAACGATCATCTATTGCGTGGGGGGCGATTGTGAAGCGAGCCACAACGTTGCGCAGTACCTCCAGGAGTTCTATGGTTTCACGACGCTGCACATCATGATGGATGGCTTTCCAGCTTGGGAGGAAGCCGGGTATCCCGTTGGCATAGGCGCTGACCTTCGCGAGGCGTTCCAGTCTTGAGCGACCTTGACATCGCCGACAAGCCGACACGCTCCCTTCGGCCCGGTATCGGGTCATGGGCACTTCTGATCATCCGACTGCTCGCGGGTGGTCTGTTTGTATTTGCTGCGTTCATCAAGCTGAACGATCCACACGCGTTTGCCGAGGCCATTGTCGGATTCGATGTCATACCTAAAGAGGCGGATCACTTGATCCTCCTTGCGGCGTTTGTGGTTCCCTGGCTGGAGGCGCTGACCGGCGTGATGCTGGTCGTGGGGCTGTGGACCAGGGCTTCGTCAGCGATCATCGCGCTGATGTTGCTCGGGTTTGCGGGGCTCATCTACAGCGTGATCGCCCGGGACATGACCCTTGAGTGTGGCTGCTTTGGCAAGATCGATTTCGTCTGTCAGGGCCCGCTCGGCTGGTGCAGCGTCATCCGGAACGGTGTTCACGCCCTGCTCGCAGCGATCCCCCTGGTTGCTGGCTCGGGCTTGCTCGGGCTTGACAGCCTCGGATGGAAGCGGACCTCACCGGCCCCGAACGAGGACGACGGGGAATAACCCCGCTCCAATGCGTGGTTTGGCGCTGACCGCCCGGCCGCGGGTCTGGCCCGGAGCCGGCTCCAGACCCGGTTAGAGCGGGTAGGATCCCTGCTTCCGGAGAGCAACGTCCTTGACCGTCCTGAACTCCACATCCGGCCCGCTGGCGGGCTCGAGAAGAGAGACCATCCGCGTCGCGGGTCCGAGTGGGCGCGAGGTGCCGATCGATGTCGTGGGCCTGGGCCAGGGCCCGACGACGGTGTTTCTGCACGGGCTCGTCGGCCTCAACGCCCACTGGGAAGGGGTCGTTGGCCGCGTTGCGTCCAGGCTGCGGTGCGTGCTGGTGCAGGTGCCTCTGCTTGACCTGCGTGGATCGGACTGCTCGGTCCACGCGGTCAGCGAGATGACTGCCAAAGCCCTGGACGCCGTTGCCGATCAGCTCGGTGGGCCAGCGGTGATGGTCGGGAACTCGTTCGGTGGGCACGTTGCGTGCAGGCTTGGCATTGAGCGCCCGGACCTGGTTCGTGGCCTTGTCCTGACGGGCTCGAGCGGCCTGTTCGAGCGCCCCCTAGCCGAGACCCAGCGGATGCGAGAGATCCAGATCCGCCCGAGCAAGGAGTGGGTCGCCGAGAAGATTGGTGAGCTGTTCTACGACCGGAGCAACATTCGCGAAGGGGATCTCGAGCGGGCGCACGCCGAACTCAATCGGCGCGGCGGCGCTCGGGCGATGGTGCGCCTGAGCCGCTCGGCACGCAAGAACAACCTCGCCGATGATCTTGGTGAGATCCAGGCGCCGACGCTGCTGATCTGGGGTCGCGAGGACATAGTGACTCCCCCGGAAGCGGCGCAGGAGTTCCTCGATCGGCTGCCGAATGCTCGGATCGAATGGTTCGACCGGTGCGGGCATGTCCCGATGCTTGAGCATCCGGATGAGTTCGCGGCCGCACTGACATCGTTCGCGCTGGAGCAGTCTGGCAATGGCGCTGGCTGAGGCGCCGATCCGTTGGACCGCCGCGGTGGGTTTTGCGCTCCAGGCGCGTGTGATGCTTCGCGCTCAGCGGCTCGCGAATCATGATCACTGGCAACGCGAGACAAAGCGGATCCAGCTTGGGCAGCTGCGCAAGCTGCTGAGGGCAGCACGGCAGACCGAGTTCGGGCGCGAGCACGGGTTCGACCGCATCTCAAGGCTTCAGGGCGATGAGATGCTCGCGGCTTACAGAGCGGCCGTACCGATCGCCGACTGGTACGCCTTTCAGGATCGGATTGCGCGCATGCGTGAGGGGGGCGAGCCCGATCTGCTCTGGCCAGGGTTGGTCGGGGACTTTGCGCAGACGAGCGGGACAACGGCAGGCGACAAGTTCATCCCGGTGTCTAAGCCGATGTTCCGCTCGAACTATCTGACAAGCTTGGATATCTTCGCGCATCTGATCAACCGCGGCTTTGCGCTCCCTGACGTCATGGGGGGGCGCGCGTTGTTCCTGGGCGGTTCGACCGAACTTGAGACCAACGAGCACGGGATCAACACCGGCGATCTCTCGGGCCTCGTGACACCCCTAATCCGTTGGCCGCTGACCGAGGTCTACACGCCCGGGGCTGAGATAGCGCTCGAGAGCCACTGGCCCACCAAAATCGAGAAGATGGCGCGGCTGGTGATCGATCAGGATGTGCGGTTCATCAGCGGGATGCCAAGCTGGGCGTGTGTGCTCTTCGAGCGGGTGCTCGAACTCGCGAGAGAACGGGGCGCTCCCGCGCGGGTGATGCGTGATGTCTGGCCCCACCTGCGGGTGTTCGTGCACGGTGGGGTGAACTACCTGCCGTTCCTGCCGAAGGCGGGGGCGCTTTGGGATGGCGACGCGACGACCGACCTGCCGGCGCGACACGAGCTGTACCCCGCGAGCGAGGGCTTCATTGCGCAGCAGGACGGGAACTGGAGCGAACGCGGCCGGAACCCGCCCCTGAGATTGTGTGTGGATAACTTCCTCTTCCACGAGTTCGTGCCCCTGGAAGAGATCGGCAAAGACGATGCCCGCGCGTTTGCGGCGTGGGAGGTCGAGCCCGGCGTGCGCTACGTTGTCGTTCCGTCTACCTGCGCCGGGTTGTGGCGCTATGTACTAGGTGATGTTGTCGTGTTCGACACCGTTCCCGACGGCGTCCACAGGGGCACCGGTCCGGCCCGCGTTCGCATCGTGGGTCGGCACAAGCACTTCATCAACGCGTTCGGCGAGAACCTGATTGTTGAGCACATCGAACGCGCGGTGGCCGATGCATCGCGTGCGGTCGGGATCGAGGTCGGCGAGTTCACCGCAGCGCCGGTGTATCCCGCGGACGGGCGGCGGGCAGGCCTCGAACTGGCGATCGAGGTTGCAGGGGCGCTGGACGCTGAGACCTTTAGCGAGGCGTTCGATGCTTCGCTCAAAGAGCAGAATGTCGATTACACGACCAAGCGATCGGACGGTGTCGGCATGGGTCCACCCACGATCACCAGGCTCGATCCCGGTGCGTTCCATCGATGGCTCGACGCCAAGGGCAAGCTGGGTGGTCAGCACAAGTGCCCGCGGTGCGCGAACCACCGTGAGATCATGGACGAGTTGGTCGCGAGCGGCGCGTGAAGGCGGTCCTGCTGACCGCGGTGGCGATGTCTGCGTTCGCCGCGAACTCGTTGCTCTGCCGCTGGGCGCTCAAGCCCGAAGATGGGTTGGAGCCGACGATCGATGCCGCAAGTTTCACCCTTGTTCGCATCGCATCCGGTGCGAGCTTTCTTCTTGCGTGGATCACCATCAGGCGCAAGCCAGAGACACAGGGACGCGGCCGCTGGTGGGCCGCGTTTGCGCTCGCGGGCTACGCGTTCGCGTTTAGCTTTGCCTATCTCGAACTCGCGACCGGGACAGGGGCACTGATCCTGTTCGGTGGTACGCAGATCGTCATGCTCGGGCACGCGCACATCAAGGGGGACCAGCTCAGTCTTCGTGCGTGTATCGGGCTCGTAGTCGCAATGCTGGGGCTTGGATATCTGCTGCTTCCAGGATCAGAACGCCCGTCCTTGCTGGGTGCGATACTGATGACTCTCGCGAGCGTAGGTTGGGGTGCCTACTCGATTTTCGGGCGAGGGGTGAAGGACCCAACGGGTGTAACCGCTGGCAACTTCTTGCGTTCCCTCGCGCTGGTTCTACCGGTCGGGCTCGTGTGGTTGCGAATACGTGGCTCGACGGTGAGCCTTGATGGGGTTGTGCTTGCGATGGCCAGTGGGGTGCTCACCAGTGGCGTGGGTTATGTCATCTGGTATGCCGCGATGACAGGGCTCTCGGATACCGCGAAGTCGATGGTGCAGCTGAGTGTTCCTGTGCTCGCCGCGATCGCGGGCGTTCTGTTCCTTGGCGAAGTTCTCGAGTTCCGCCTTGTTGTAAGCGGTTTGCTCGTGCTGGGTGGGCTGGGGCTTGCGCTGTGGCGTACGGCTAAGGAAAGCCCGTGTCAGTCCGAAGACCGGTAGAACTCGGCGTAGTACTCGTGCCAGTGCTGGGTGCGGAGCACCGGGACGTATTCGGTCCTTCGGTACGTGATCCGATCCCCGCGGCGTTCGTCCCAGCGCTCGTGGAACTCGGTCTGGACCGCGATGTGATCGATCCGTGTACTTGAGCCGATGTATTGTCGGTCCCACACCACGTAGTGAGCGCCGATGTTCTGCGCGGCACGGAGCGCCTCGGCCTGGCGTTCTGCGCCCTCGCTCACAAACAGTGAGGTCCCGATCAGTCGGGCATGGCTAGGCGCTTCGGTAAGTGCGAACGCGTGTTCGATCGGCGCGTAGATCTCGCCCTGATAGTTGCGTTCGAAGTTGTTTGTGCAGCCGCCGAGCGTCAAGCCGACGAGTACTGCGAGCACGATCCCGATTCGGTTCATTGGCCCGTCTCCGTGTTCTCGCTTGTCGGTGGCACGCCAATGTCCTCGTTCCACAGATCGGGCCGGGCCGCGATGAAGGCCCGCATCATCGCGATGCAGTCCGGGTCATCAGCAACGATGACTTCACGGCAATGCTCTCGTAGCCAGTCCTCGCGGCCCTGGAAGGTCTGGTTCTCGCCGATCACGACGCGGGGGATCCGGTGGAGCACCGCGGTTCCGCTGCACATGGCGCAGGGGCTGAGCGTGCTGGCCAGCGTGAGTTCGTGCCAGTCGCGGCGCCGGCCCGCGTTGCGAATGCAGTCCATCTCGGCGTGTGCAGTTGGATCTCCCGACTGCACGCGTTGGTTGTGGCCGGCCGCAACGATGGATCCGTCGCGAGCCATGAGTGCTGAGCCGATCGGGATCCCGCCTTGGGACAGCCCCTTGCGGGCTTGCGCAATCGCCTCATCGAGTGCGTGACGGTCATGCTTCAGCATCCGTGGAGCTTACTCGGTGGGGCTCATCGCGATCACAATCGTGTACCGGCGATCGGTGGTGGGAGTGTCCGAGTCCTCGGCGTCGAGCATGAGCTGGATCAGTCGCCTGTTGAGCTCGCGCAGGTGTTTTCTGGTTAGGCGGCTCGTGACCTGCAGGAACAGCCTTTCTTGCTCCGCGCCCGACAGCGTGATTTCTGGGTCATGGAGTGCGCGGCGCTGAGAACGGTCGGCTTCACGGAGCCCTGCGCTTGCGAGGTCCGCCAGCGCCTCTAGGTACTCGGTGTCTCCGGCCTTTGGCGCGACCTTCACGCTCTTCGCGACGCTCCGATAAAGAACGGTTCTTTGACCCTCCTCGCCTTGGGCGACCTCGATCAGCCCGGCTTGCGCGAGGGCATGCACGTGGTAATACACCGAAGCCGGCTTCATCCCCACGCGATCGGCGATCTGCGCCGCACCGCATGGCCCAATCTCCTGCACCGCTTGGAACACCCGCATCCGTGTCGGCGAGGTCAGGGCCCGGAGCTGCGCGGGCTCGGTGAGCGTCTTGATCCTTGGCTGGACTCTGGATGACACGATCGCTAGTCTATTTGATAAATCCATATTTTTCAAATCGCTGACCGATCGCGGCGGTCCGCGAGGAGAGTTCCGATGAACCGTGGCCGTCTTTGCCGATTTGCCCCTTTTCTACTGGCGCTGGTTGTTTCGCTCGTTGTGCCGCGTGCCGTTGCGGCAACCGATGCCGAAGGCCGGCGAGCACCAGAGATCGCGCGAGCAATGTTCGAGGCGATGAATACCGGGGATCTTGACGCGCTGATTTCGTTTAACGAGGTGTTTCGCTCTCCGGAGCAGCTTGCCGAGCAAGCCGCCGAAGAGCGGGCACGCTCACTCCTCAATGCCGTCGATCAGCTCGGCGAGCTGACGATTGATGAGGTGGTCAGTGAGTCTCTGGACCGTGCGGTGTATCTCGTATCAAGCAGCAAGATACCAATGAAGCTCGAATGCACGATTGAGGCGGAGGGTGGCTATCTCGCGCGTATGCGGCTACAGCCCGCGGGCAGGAAAGCTGTTGAGACGGATTGGCTCGACGAGCCGGCCGACTCGTTGCGTGACCTTCTCGAACGAGGCCTCGAAGAGACCGAGGCGCCGGCCATCGCTGCGGCGGTCATGCAGGACGGCGAGCTCGTGGCGATTGAGGTTGTGGGCATCCGAACGCTGTCCGGTGGCGAGCCCGTCGAGCAGGATGATGCGTTCCATATCGGCTCCATCACGAAGTCAATGACTTCAACCGTGATCGGCAAGCTCGTTGAAGAAGAAAAGCTTGGGTTCGACGACACGCTCGCGGATTTGTTCCCGGATCTGGATGTAACCGATGATTTCCGAGGTGTGACTGTCACGGACCTGCTCCGCCATCGGGCGGGCGTCCGCGCGATGACGTCGCCCGAGCCAGAGATCGAACGTACCGTTGAGCCCTACCTCGGTGATGCCCAGGTTGCTCGAGCCGAGTTCACAAAGGCTGTGCTGACCGCGCCGCCCACGTTCGAGCCGGGCACGATGAACTATTCCAACGGTGGGTATGGCATCCTCTCACACATTGCCGAGCGTGTGAGCGGTGAGAGCTGGGATGCGTTGATGGAGCGTGTGATCTTCGGGCCGCTCAAGTTCGAACGTGGCGGCATCGGTTGGCCGGATCCCGACGGCTCGGTGAGCCAGCCGCGTGGCCACCTCGACCAGGGCGGTGGATTGATGTCGATCCCGTACGGGATCTATGAGCTCAAGGCTCATATTGAAGCGTCCGGTGATGCGCACTGCACAATTCGGGATCTGGTCATGTACGGAGACGCACACCGCCGTGCGCTCGCTGGGGAGCCGACGATTCTCAGCCCGGACACTGCTCGCGTTCTGCATACGCCGCCCATGGGTGGCAACTACGCCTGCGGCTGGACGGTGGGCGAAGTTGAAGGGCTTGGCCGCGTCCATGAGCACAACGGCTCTGCGGGCACGTTCTTCGCTCAGCTGCGCATCATGCCCGATCGCGGCAGGGTTGTCGCGGTTGCGACGAACATCGGACTCGAAGGCAGGGTGGTTGTCGAGGGGCTCATCGAGCGGCTGGCATCCGGCGACTGATCCACGGTACAACATACGCGTTTGTGACAGAAGCTCGTACCGACACAATCGCGCCTGATGAGTGGCATCGGTTCCGTCGGACCTGGCACACTGTGCATTGGCACGACCGGCTGACGGGTGTCTGCTGGATCTTCTTCTTCGGCGCGCTCGGATTTCGGCTCGTCATCGCTCACGGCCAGGACTACATCGTGCTCGCACCGGTCGCGATACCGATCGCACTTGGTGCGATTGCGATGGGGATCTCGTGGGCCGGCCTGACGCCGGAGTTCATCGCTGATGCGATTGCAAACAGTGAAGAGGTGCGTGCCAGTGGACCTCGCAGGGAGGTGGTGTTCAAACGCGGCCAAGCGAATGCAACCCTGCTACCCAAGGCGGGATTTCGGCGGGTACGCGTGATCTTCACAACTGAGGGCGCTGCTCGCAGAGCGGTCTCGGTCGACCAGATTGGGATCGGCGTGCTCCGTTCGCTCGGGTGGCTCGAATCACCGCCTGCGGCGAGCGTTCAGCAGTGATGCGCCGAGCACTAGCGCCGCGGCGGGCGCTGGCACAGGAAACGCCGGGACCATCGTGTAGTCATGCCCCGACTCGCTCGTGAGGCTGAACGCGAAGTCGGTGCTGGTGGATGAGCCAGCGGGTCCGGTCGGTACCTGGCTCCTGTCTTCAACATCGATAAACACGCGGAAGCCCAGATAGGCCGGGTCGGCACTGAAGTTCTCGCCATCAACACCGGTGATACTCGACTGTGCGACGCTCTGGATGCTTGCGAAGAGATCGAACGAGCCGCCGTCGTTGATGAGGAAGGTGAAGGAGTCAGTCCCGCTGACGATGTTCAAGCCATCGCGGAAGTTCGAGGGATCGGTCGTCGTGCGTCCGAAGTCACCCGAGGGCTGTGAGTTCCCTCGGAAGCCGATGCCGGCGATCGGGGCCTGCGAGCCAAGGAAGTTCGCGGGATTCTGAGCGGTGATGCCGGACCCAGGTGCGTTTGCAACCGAGTCGCTCACCTCCATGGTGACCGTGACCGCGAGCACGCCCGACGAGCCGCTCAGGCTCTCGACCGTGAGGACATCGCTGAAGCTCGCGTTGGCGCTTGCCGAGCGGTTGCGGCGGCCAAATGATGCGATCCGGTTCTCGCTCGCGATGGCGACCGACTGCTCGCTGAACCCGTAGACGAAGCCCGACCCGTAGGTCACGAACGCGCTCGCGTCTTGGTCTTCGCTGTAGTTCCAGAACCCGGTGATGCTCTCCATGCGGAGATCACTGGAACTCGCGGTCAGCGAGGCCGCGGTGTCGCTGGTTTGCTGGTCCACCCCACCGATGGTGGAGGCCTGGACGCTGAGCCCGGCGTGGGCGGCTGCGGCGAAGCTCGCCGCTGCCGCGACGGTGGCGAAGGTAGTCAGGTGCATCGGTTGGTCCCCTCTGGTGCCAGTCCCTGTTGGGACGATGCACCAGAGCCGCGAGAATGCCAGCGTATTGCTCAGGTGAGCGCAGTCTTAACCCTCGCACCAAGCTCGCTGCGGCTCAGTCATCGAGCCTGAACTGCACGGTGCGGTAGAGCTCGGTGAAGCCGAGCCGCTTGTGGGCCTCGATCGAGTTGGTGTTGTGGAGGTCGGTGTCGCTAAAGAACTCGCTTGCCCCGTGCTCGCGGCACCAGTCGCGGGCCGCGAGGACCAGCTCGCGGCCCAGGCCCCGCCCACGCGCCTCGGGCGCGACGTACCACGCCTCAAGGTAGCCGACCGGGCTGGTCGTGCACCCGTCGGCGTAGTCGCGCAGGTGGGCCTCGGCGAAGCCCAGGATCGTCTCGGCGCCGTCATCGGTCGCGACGAGCACGGCATAGGGCCTGCCCGCGGGCCCCTTGCCGGCGCGGATCAGCGGGATCTCCGTGCTGGCCGCGCCCTGGGTGTTGGCGAGATCGAAGTCCGGGCCGAGGGTGGCGCGCATGCGGAGCCACTCGGGTTCCTGGGGTGGGGTGAGGGGGTGGATGGGCATGGGGGACGCTACGAGTGCCCGCCAGATCGTGCGGCTTCGCCGAGTCTCGCGTCGAGCGATTGCAGATCGAGCCGCTCGTGGTAGCCGATCCTCACGAGCGGGAGGCCCGCGGACTCGAGTGCGTCTTCGACGAACGCGTCCCGCTCGCGGCGTTTGCGTTGCTGGTGCGAGCTGTCGTCGTACTCGATCGCGACGATGGGTGTGTAGGCGGTGTCGGCGAGCACGAAGTCGAGGCTCTTGCGGTCGATCTTGTTCCGCCAGGCCTGGGGGTTGTCCGTGCCCGGCGGGATCTCAAGGAGTGCGGAGAGCGGGACCTGGACGTGGAGCCGCTCCTCGCGGTGGGCAGCGATCTGTTCGAGCAGGTGCGCGAGGTTGGCCTCGGGCTCACTAATGAGGTGTGGCTTCAGGCGGTAGGGCGGGGGGCCGTCGAGGCGCGAACTCGACTGTGGGTTCTCACCGGAGAGTGCTCGGAGGAAGTCCTTGCCGCGGAGGAGCAAGCCAAGCGTGAGGATGATCGCGACGAGGCCGATCAGTGGGAGCAGTGCTGTGAGAATGCCTGACACGCTGATAGCCCCCTCGACTGGTGAGCATGCCACGATCTTGTGGAGCCAGGCGGGGTCGCTGGAGGGATGATACGGCCCAACGGCCCACTATCGTGGCAGGAGACTGGCGCGCCGCCTTGCAGATCAAGCAAATGGCAGAGCGGCTAGCTCCGCGCTCTCGCTACGCGGCCATCACTCACCCCACAGCCGCACACACCTTCTTCGCCCCGTCCCCAAGATCCGTCGCCGCTTGCAGCGTCGGAAGCTCGCTCGCTCCTTCTTCCAGGATCTTGCGTCCGGCCTCGACGTTCGTGCCCTCGAGCCGCACGACCAGCGGGACCTTGAAGCCCAGCTCCTTGGCTGCGTTGACGATGCCCTGGGCGATTACAGCGCAGTCCATGATCCCGCCGAAGATGTTGACCAGGATGCCTTTCACACGCTCATCACTCAGGATGATGCGGAATGCTTCGGTCACGGCCTCCTCGCTCGCCGAGCCGCCCACATCGAGGAAGTTGGCGGGCTCGCCGCCGTGCAGCTTGATGGTGTCCATGGTCGCCATCGCGAGGCCCGCACCGTTAACAAGACAACCGATATTGCCGTCGAGTGCGATGTAACTCAGGCCCATCCGTGCGGCCCTGAGCTCGCTCTCGTTCTCCTCGCTCGGATCGAACATCGCCTGGATGTCTTTGTGGCGGAACGTCGCGTTGTCGTCGAAGTTGAACTTCGCGTCGATGGCAAGGACCTGGCCGTCCGGGTGGTCGGTGGTGGGGGGTGTGACGATCAGCGGGTTGATCTCCGCGATCGTGCAGTCCTTGCTCTCGAAGAGCTTGACCAGGTTCATCATGACCTTGACCGCTTGGCCGACCTGCTTGCCCTTGAAGCCAAGCTCGAAGGCAACGCGCCGCGCTTCATGCGCTTGGAGTCCGAGGAGCGGGTGGAGGAATACCTTCTTGATCGCGTCGGGGTTGGCCTCGGCGGTCTGCTCGATCTCGACGCCGCCCTCGGAGCTGGCGATCAGGACGTTGCGTCGGGTGCCGCGATCGGTGGTCACCGCGAGGTAGTACTCCTTGGCGATGTCCACGCCCGCGGCGGCCAGCAGCTTCTTGACCTCAAGGCCTTCGGGCCCTGTCTGCACGCTAACCATCTTGTTGCTCAGCATGAACCGAGCGGCCTCGGTGGCTTCCTCGGCGGAGCGGACCAGCTTCACGAACCCGGCCTTGCCGCGACCACCCGCGTGGACCTGCGCTTTGATGACCGCGAGGTCGGTGCCGGCCTCGGCGGTGATCTCCTTGTAGATACCCGCGGCGTCCTCGATTGACTCAAGCAGCTTCCCGGCGGGGACGGGCACGCCGGCGTTATCGAGGAGTTCACGGCCCTGGTACTCGTGGATCTTCATGGTCTGGCTCCGTCCAGCGTGTTGGTTCGAGGGTCGGGAGGGAACGCAGCTTATTCGGTGGCCCGAGCCTGTGGGGAGCATCGGCACAGGCGGCTTGGTGCGTCGCAAAGCTTTGGCCGTTCCGAGCGCCCATCGTGGTGCAGCCGATATCCGCGTTGGACTCTGCCGAGGGAGCGAGGCGATGGACAACCGGATCACAGAGCGCACCGCCCAGGAGGTCGAGGTGCACACGGTGCTCCTCACGCAGGACGCTGAGGGCAACTGGGTGCCCGGTGAGCGGTCGGCCTATCGCACGCTCGACGTGTCCGATGGGGGTGTGAGTCTTCACACCAACACCGAATATCCGGACGGACAACCCATGCTGATCCTGATGCGGAAGTCAGGCTCTGGTGTGTGTCAGTTCGGCCGCGTGGTCCATGCGCGGCCTGCGAGTGCTGGTGGATTCGCTGTTGGGATTCGGTACTACCCAACGCCCCTTGAGTTGGAAGAGGCGGCGTTCTTTCCTGAAGCGTCAGACGCCGCCTGAACTGGGTAGCAATCTCTCGGTCCGGCCTGGGGGGCATGATCGGGTGGTCATACCAGGCTTTCACCCCATTCCATCTACCCTGATCTGATGGCCCTTCTCCCTTATGCCGATGGGGGGGACCGCCCGGGTGTGTTGGGTCCGCTGGATCCAATACTTGATCAGGGGGTGTGTATGGACACCGGAACGAGTAGTTCTCGGTTGCGCGACCTTGTGCGTCTCGGAGATCAAGATGTTCGGTCTTTGTTGGAAGCGCTCGAGCGTGCGAGGCCGCGCAAGGGTGAAACCAAGGGCATCTACCTCCTCCGCGTGCCGTGCCATATCCAACTCGACAATGGCAAGATGACTGGTTTCGTCGTTCATGTGAGGGGTGTGACCGCGGCTGGGGCGACTGTGCTCCACGGCGGGTACATGCACAACGGGACGCGGTGCTCGATGCGGCTTCCGGGCCTCAAGTCCGAGGTCTGGGGGGTGGTTTCGGACTGCCGCCACGTGAAGGGGATGCTGCACGAGTTTGATCTGCAGTTCGAGCGGTCCGAAGACACAGACCTCTCCAAGCCCCAGCCTGGGGTGGTTGGGCTGCCGCCCGATCTGCTGACCGCCCTCGCAGATGAGCTGACAGATCTGATCGCGAGGCTTGAGAAGGGCATTCAGGACCGGGACTTCATCGCGGTTCACGGTGCGGTCGCCGGGCTGCGGGATCCGGCGGCAAACCTTGGTTTTCAGGAGCTGAGTGAGTCTGCGAATCGGTTGGCCCAGGAGATCCGGACCGAGGGCGCCGTGGGCGGCAAGGCGGCGGAGGTGGACATGCTGACTCGGGATGTCCGCCGGGCGCTTTGCTCGCTCTCTGGCTTGGTCTCGTAGAGCCTGGGCGTTCTGGAGGTTGACATCGTGGGGCGCTACCCTTGCGGTCCCGCGCTGGTCGCCAGGTTACTTGAGGCGTCCTGCGTTGGGGATCAACCCCCCCTCGCGAGGAGACGCTCCAGATGGCAGACGGCGCCCAGGGAACCATTACCCAGGTCATCGGTTCGACGTTCGATGCGCAGTTCCCCGAGGACGCGCTCCCCGAGATCTACAACGCGATCACCATCACCGAGGACACCCCCTCGGGCAAGATCGATCTGACCGGCGAGGTGCAGCAGCACCTTGGCGGCGGGAAGGTCCGCGCTGTTGCGCTCGGCACGACCGACGGCATGCGTCGCGGCATGGCGGTCCAGGACACCGGTGCTCCGGTTGCTGTTCCGGTCGGCGAGCAGGTGCTGGGCCGCGTGTTCAACCTCCTAGGTAACCCGATCGACAAGAAGCCGGCGGTTGAGGGCAACCGTCAGCCGATCCACCGTGAGCCGCCGGAGTTCGATCAGCTCAACCCGAACACCGAGGTGCTCGCGACGGGCATCAAGGTCATCGACCTTCTGTGCCCGTTCGTGCGTGGTGGCAAGATCGGTCTGTTCGGCGGCGCGGGTGTCGGCAAGACCGTCATCATCCAGGAGATGATCGCCCGTGTGGCCCGCGAGTTCGGTGGCTACTCCGTCTTCTGTGGTGTTGGCGAGCGGACGCGTGAGGGCAACGACCTGTGGCGTGAAATGGCCGAGGCTGAGTTCACGGATGAGAACGGCCAGACTCAGCACGTGCTCGACAAGGTGGCGATGGTCTTCGGTCAGATGAACGAGCCCCCGGGCTCGCGTCTGCGTGTCGCGATCTCGGGCCTGACGATGGCGGAGAACTTCCGCGACGAGTCGGGCAAAGAGACCATGATGTTCGTGGACAACATCTTCCGCTTCACGCAGGCGGGTTCGGAAGTGTCCGCATTGCTCGGTCGTATGCCGTCGGCGGTGGGCTATCAACCGACGCTTTCCACAGAGATGGGCGAGCTCCAGGAGCGGATCACCTCGACCGCGAAGGGCGCGATCACGTCGGTCCAGGCCATCTACGTGCCGGCGGATGACCTGACCGACCCGGCCCCCGCTACAGCGTTTGCTCACCTTGATGCGTTCGTCGTTCTGGCCCGTGGTATCGCTGAGAAGGGCATCTACCCGGCGGTCGATCCGCTGGCGTCGACAAGCCGGATCCTCGACCCGGCGATTCTGGGTGAGCGTCACTACCGCGTCGCGCAGCAGGTGCAGCAGATCCTTCAGCGGTACAAGGACCTGCAGGACATCATCGCGATCCTTGGTGTTGACGAGCTGAGCGAAGAGGACAAGCTGATCGTGGGCCGCGCCCGGAAGATCGAGCGGTTCCTGAGCCAGCCGTTCTTCGTGGCGGAGGTGTTCACGGGCTTCCCGGGCATCTACACATCGCTGGAGGACACGATCGACAGCTTCGAGCGGATCTGCGCCGGCGAGGGCGACGATCTGCCGGAGTCGGCGTTTATGTACGTCGGGACGCTGGACGATGCGCGGAAGAAGGCCGAAGCCGCGAAGGCCTGAGCGTGAAGCCTCTTGGTATTGGCATCGTCGGCACCGGCTCGATCGCGGGCGTTGTTGCGACAGCCATCCGGAGCGCATCAAACGCGAAGCTCGTCGGTGCGTCTAGCCGCTCGCTTGAGCGAGCGGAAGCTTTCGCAGGGGAGCATGGCGCGGCTGTCGCTGCTCAGGGTCATCGAGATCTCATCTCTTCTCCTGTGGTCGAGGCGGTGTATGTTGCAACGCCGACGGCCGCTGAAGAGCCGATCGTGCTCGACGCACTGCGTGCGGGCAAGCACGTGCTCGCCGACAAGCCTTTCGTGAGTGCGGCAAGCGCTGTGACGATGGCCTCGCAGGCAGAGAGCCTCGGCCTGGTGCTGATGGATGCAACACACTTTGTGCACCACCCACGCACTGCGGCAGTTCTCGATGCGATCCCGGAGCGGGTCGGCGAGCCGCTCGCGTTGCATGCGTCGTTCTTCGCGCCGTTCGATGATCGGAGCAACATCCGGTTTGACCCAGAACTTGAGCCGATGGGCGCGGTCGGAGACCTGGGCTGGTACACCGCAAGGGCCGTGATCGAGTATCTCCAGCCCACCGAACCGGTACGCCGTGTCCACGCGGTCGCGAACCGAGATGCGCAGACCGGTGCGGTTGTCCGCGCGGCTGGGGTCATCGAGTTCGGGGATAGTCGGACCCTGACCTTCGAGTTCGGCTTCGAGGGCGGCACCTTCGCCAGCGAGCTTCGGCTCATGGGGACCCGCGGGCAGTTGTCTATCGATGACTTTGTCATTGACTTCGGCGCGCTGATGTATGACGAGGCAGAGCGACGCGATGCAGGCTACTCGGTCCGGTCTGGCTGGGGCGGGCGGCCTACGGGTGAGTTCCTCGAGGTGAGCACGGACCGGCCCGCGGATGTTCGGATGGTCGAAGCGTTCGCGGCTCTGGCCAGAGACGGCACCGAGGAACGGCGGGCGGCTTGGCGGACGAGTCTGGTCGAGACCCAGCGTCTTGTTGATCGCATCATGGGTGCTTGCTAGCTGCGCTCTGCCCGGGGTACAGCCGTGTCGTTCGATTGTGTCTGAGGCGTTTTCTTTTTGGATGTCACGATTGAACGCGGCGGTTTGTTGGCTATGTTCTTCTTGATGACACGAGTAGCTTTCTCCTATTGCGGTTGCTGCTGCTGCTCCTGTGAGAGCAGGGCGGCCGTCGTCGTGTCATCTTGTCTGGGCTCGCTGTAGAGGCCGGACATCACCAGCAGGTGTGACACGAGCGACCGCCGCCCTTGAACGGGGCGGCGGTTTTCGTTTTTGGATCACACCGCGGCCGAATGCGAGTTCACGGCGGGTGTCCGTCGGGCGCGATCGGTGTGCGCGTGTGAAGCATGGTCAGGAGTTCATGCAATGACACTACACGGAAAGCTCGACGGAGATGTCTCGGACCGTGAGGCGTGGGCGCTGCGCCGGCGGCGCGGCATCAGCAACAACAAGCAGCTCTTCGTGCTTACCTGCATGGATGAGCGGATCCCGGTCGAAGAAGCGCTCGGGCTCGAGCTGGGCGATGCGCACATCTTCAGGAATGCTGGGGCGGTCGTGACGGATGATGTCATCCGTTCGGCGGCGTTGACGACGCACTTCTTCGGCACCAAGGAGATCGTGATCCTGTTGCACACCGAGTGCGGCATGCTAACCGCGGATGGCGAGGATATCGCGGCCCTCTGGGACAAGCACCTCGCCGAGCATCATCAGACGACACTTGAAGATGTGTCGCTCGATCCGGGTTCGCCCGACCTGCAGGTCCCTCGCGACAAGATTGGCGCCTGGGTTAGGACGTTTACGGACGTGGATGAGGCCGCGATCGAGCAGGAATCGTTGTTGCGGGATCATCCGCTTATACCCGATGACGTGCCCGTGCATGCGTATATCTACGAGGTCGAGAGCGGTCGAGTGCGCCGGCCGCGAGCGGTGCTTGGAAAGGTGGTGAGCGAGGCGCCGGGCGCAGTGATTGAGCAGCAACCAGCGAATCCAGCGCTGCAGGCGGTGGGACCGGACGCCCGGCATGCTGAGGACAGGTCGTTTGCCACGGATTGACCATACTGGTTGAGGAGAGGGCAAGTCCCTTGTGCGCTCGGGCGGGCCACGGGTCTATCTTGGCCCGCCCGATGCGTACGTTTCGCTAGCTAGCATGAGTGGATGATCGATACAAAGACGGCGGATCGACGCGAACTCCGGTACACCTCGCTCGATGACCTTGCGAGCGATATCGAAGCGATCGATGCGTCCTGGCAGGCGGGCACGCTCAAGACCACTGGCAACTGGTCGGCGGGCCAGATCACGGAGCACGTCGCGATCCTGATGGAGTGTGCGGTTGATGGCTTCCCTGGTAAGCCGGCGCCGTGGCTGGTCCGCAAGGTCATCAAGATGCTGTTCCTGAAGAAGGCGCTCACGGGTGACCCGCTGCCACCCGGGTTCAAGATCCCGAGTCAGGCGTCGTTTCTGACGCCGGGCGACAATACGACCACCGAGGCCGGCGTCGCGCAGCTCCGCACAATCGTTGACCGTGTCCGCGGCGGGGTCCGGTTCACGCACCCGAGCCCGATCTTTGAGAAGCTGACTCATGAGCAATGGGTGATGCTGCAACTCGGTCATGCATCGATGCACATGAGCTTCATACAGCCGTCCGAAACGTAGCTGCTTCTTGGCAGCTCGAAGAACCGCCGGGACAGTTGTGTCCCGACGGTTGGGCGATGCTGTTTAGGATGGGTTTGGGCAGATGCCGTTGGCCACCGGGTCGGTGAAGCTGTTCGAGTACCACGTGAGATCGGCGCCGTTCACAACGCCATCGGGCTCGCCCCAGCCAGGATCCCCGACGTTGGTGTTTGTGGTGTTGACATCCGCACGAGGATCACCGGCGAGGAAAAGCTCGACGAACTTCGAGAGGTCTGAGCCATCCACGTTTCCGTCTGCCATCAGGTAGTCCGGATCACCGGGGTTCGTGCCCACGGTTCCAAAGTCGGTCGGCCGGTAGAGCCTGTAGAGCTCATGAAGATCGGTTGAGTCGATCGTTCCGTCGAGGTCGAAGTCATACTCAGACTTGTAGCTGTCATCTTCTGAGCTGATGACGGCCGTGAATGAGACCGGTGGTTGGATCGCGGCGTCAGCGCAGTCAGCGACATCGTCGTCATTCAGATCCCCGAATACGCCAGCGTCGAGGCCCGCGATGATGAACTCGAGTGCGACGTCGGTGTCTGCTGCACCCAACTCTTGGGATCCTGTGAGGTTGAAGCGAATCAGCTCGTCCAGGGTTGGGCAGTTGCTCTGTGGATCAGGGCAGCCGCTGTCGAGGCTCTCCGCCCAGAGTTGCCAAGGAGCGATGTCGTGGATGTTGAATCGGCCATCACCATTGAAGTCCAGCCGTCCGTTCGTAACCGCAGGTAGGCGCCGAACATTTGGTGAATAGTTCCCTGCCGGCACCGTGATCTCGACATCGGCGAACCAAGTGTCGCCCGTAAAGGTGAGTTCCTCGGCACGGTGTCCGGTCTCGGTGTTGATCGCAGAGATCTGGAGCGATTCGACGAATCCAGTGGGTGCGAGGTACATCTCCCAGTTGTCGTCCCAGGGCCCCTTCCTAGATGATGAGCCGGCCGCAGGCTGGCCGATCGCGGTCGCGCCGGACCCGGCCGGGGTAAGCGCCTCGATGCCGATTCGGCCTCGAAGAACAACGGGGCAATCCACCTCGAATATGGCGTCGGAGATGGTTTGTCCGATGGCGATGAAGCTCGATACCGCGCAGATATCCGCGCAGAACCTGGTGCACGAACGCACGAATCCGAACTCGGCCCCCTGGTCCGTGGTATCAACGCCCACTTTTCCTTCCGTTGTGACCCATACTGCGGAGTTGCTGTCCTGCTGTCCTTCGCTGCAGTCTCCGGCCTGAAACTCTGAGTCGCAGGCGTAAGCAGTGACAACGCCACCGCCAGCGCAGACACCGATGGTTGGGCCAGCGTTCGAGCAGGTACCGCCAGCGATTGCGCGGTTGGTGACGATTCCGGTACCCGGGCGGATCCGGATGTCACAGCCCAGTGTCCCGGTGACCTTCCATTCAAGGTACGTATACCCCGTGGGTCGATCGGAACAGATGAACGGGTTTGGTGGCGGGCAGAAGGCCCCACCAATACACGTGACACAGCTTGAGCCTTCGCAATCGGGTTGTGCGAACGCGTGACCAGCGGATGCCGCGAGGCATATCGCCGACAGAACGAGTGGAGTACCGTCCATCGTTACTCGATTCTCCCCCGGATTCTCGGAATGAATATCTAGATATAACTAGCGACGATTGGTGCGGCAATACCAAACATCAAAGTTCATGCCTTCTAGGCAGGCTGCCGGTCATCAGATGTCGCATCACGCACCGAGTCTTGGATGTGAACGTTCGGAGTTGTGTGCCGTTTGCACGTTGCTAGGGGCACGGACTGGGTGTTTAGGCCGAATTAATACGGCGATCGGTGCTTGTCTGTGGGTTGTGTGGTAGGTTCAGGCGAAGCGCTGTTTGCAAAGCTCTGGAAAGTCTGGCAGCCGTTCTGCCAGGCAAGTGCGCCATGCAGCGACCGGAACGGATGGTTCAAGCCGAGTTTTAAGCCCTGTTTCACTATCGCCACATCGAACCGAGTGGTGGTTCGCTCTGCGTCAGTGCGAGATCGTTTCGGCGATCCGGATGCAGCCGATAGAGTTGGTCATAAAAAGCGAGCCAGACCATATGAGGTGGGCTGGTCATCGGGCTGGTGTGCTACCTCGCCATCTTGCTGCTCTTGCAGCTGATGGGAATTGCTCCGCTTTCACCGAAACATGTCCATCGCCCTGGTGCTTGCCGTCGCCGCGGTGTCTCTCTCTTGCGTAGTTGTGTCGTTGTTCATGGCGAAGGTCATGATCGGCTCAGCGGTTAGGAAGGTCGTCCGTGCGCGAGGAAGACAACAGTGAGCAAATGGTCATCGGCTCCTATAGGAACCAGACCCTGTTGCGTTCGGCCTGCTGCAGCTTATGCTGGTCTGCCCGAGCCGGATGCGATACCAAGAGTTCCTCGACTGGGTGTCGGGATTGGGGCGCATCTGATCACTCCACGCTTGGTGGATCACGATCTGTTCCGTGCCCGCTGAATAGGTTGTTGGTTGCGCCCTCGGGGGCGTACGCGTACCTCCCGCTGTTTTCCTTCACGTAGCCCAGGCTCGCGGCTGTATGAGCCGCGACATGGCCATCAAGCCAGGCAACGTTGGCCTTGCCTTGGTGGCGTTCGTCCGGCGCGGAACGGGTTTCTTGGTCGCGTGAGCCGTCGCAGTTGTCGCTGCTCTCGGTCAGGCGCGGGGGATCGAGGCTCCAACCGTGGTTGGCGAGTTGCCAGGGCTCGTTGTCTGGGTAGGGCATCGGGTTGTAGTCGTCGCGCTCGTTCTCGACGAAGCTGACCGCGGTACCGAGCGTATCTGCGAAGAGTACTGTCTGTCCGTTGAGGCCTGCGATGCGGACGGGGAAGTTGACGGGCCTGCGCACGCTCTCTCGGTTGCGTGGGTTACCAAGGAACTGGAAGTTGTAGCCCAGGGCATAGTTCCGGTTGTTGGTCCAGTTTGGGACCGCCGGATCGATAAAGATGTCGTGCTCGACGTGCCGGTTATTGTCGTTCTCTTTGGAAGAATCAGTTGAAGGCTCGGCGTAGGCATGGAACCCTGCGGCCGCACCCATCGTGACCATCCAGCGGGGACGGAAGTGGAGTCCGTTACCGACGTTGTAGTGGTTGTCAGGGTTGTCGGAGCCGCCCGCATTTGGCATGCGTCCCGGCAGGCTGATGCCATCGAAGTCATTGGCATACAAGGCGTGGCCCGTCGCGAGTTGCTTCATGTTGCTCATGCATTGAGTTGCTTGGGCGGCCTTGCGAACTGCCCCGAGGGCGGGCAGCAGGATGCCAATCAGCAGCACGATGATGGAGACAACAACCAGCAACTCGATGAGCGTGAAGCCCGAAGGAGCATGGCGAACTCTCATAGACCAGAAGATACCGCTGTCTCGATTCCGAGATGCGGCGATGCATCTACGGCTCAGGACATCGTCATCCCACCATCGACGGTGATGGTCTGCCCGGTGATGAACCCGGCGCCGTCGCTGGTGAGGTAGGCCACGGCCTCGGCGATGTCGTCGGGCTGGCCTACCGAGCGGACAGCCTGTGCGCTCTTGACGCGTTCCGTGACCTCGGCGGGCAGGTTTGCGGTCATATCGGTGGCAATGAACCCGGGGGCAACGACGTTGCAGGTCACACCCTTGCCGCCCAGCTCGCGTGCGATCGTCTTCGAGAAGCCCAGAAGCGCGCTCTTGGCCGCGGCGTAGTTGGCCTGGCCGGAGTTGCCGACCAACCCAGAGGTGCTCGCGACGTTCACGATGCGTCCAAACTTGCCGCGCATCATGGCGCGGGCGGCGGCACGAACCGCAACAAATGCGCTTGTCAGGTTGGTTTCGATCACCGCATCCCATTCCTCATCGCTCATCCTGAGCACGAGGTTGTCGCGGGTGATGCCGGCGTTGTTTACAAGGATATCGAGGCGGCCGTGCTCGTCGGCAACACCTTCGAGGGCCTTGGCCCAGGCGCCGCGGTTGCTGATATCGCAGGCGAGGACGCTGGCCGAACCGCCGGCCTGCTCGATCTGTGCTTTGACTTCGGTCAGCGGTCCCTCGGAGCGGCTTACGAGCACCACATGGCGCTCATCGGCGGCGAGGCGGAGCGCGGTCGCACGTCCAATGCCTCGGCTTGCGCCCGTGACGACTGCAACGCGTGCGTCCTGCGATTCGGCCATCGGTGGGATACTCCTTGCCCTTATTCACCCGGGTCGTAGATGCCGCGGATGGTCTCAATGTCTGTTCCGAGGATCTCGGCGATTGCGCCAATAATGAGCTGCGGATGCTGGCCTAGGCCCGGAGGATCGTCGTCGTAGCTCCGAAGGATGCTCTGGATGGAGGCTGGGCTCGGCAGTTCGCCTGCGGCGGCCTGACGCTCTCCCTCTTCGAGATCCTGCCTGATCGCGTCCGCGTCCATGTCGAGTGTGGCGGCGGTCTCATCGATGGCGGCGTCGGCATCGAACGGCAGCCCCATGCTGTCTGAGAGCGCCTTCGCGAGTTGAACATCGATTTCAAAGGCGATCCACTGAGTCAGTGGGTCTGACCCCAGGATCTCGCGGCTATCGCGCTGGGTGGCTTCCTGGAAGCGTGCCGCGAACTCGGGGTCGCGCTGCATGCGGGCGATGATCCGGGGGCTTGGCACCGTCAGGCCGAATGGCCCATCGCCTCGTTCGGGCTCCACACGAGCCTCGGGCTCATCGGTGGCAGGCGGCGAACTCATTGAAGGTGAGTCAATCTCGGGGGTCGGACCACCACTCGGGTTTGAGTCAAATGCCGATGCGAACCTCGCGTTTTCTTCTGGCGAGATCTGGCCTCGGAATGTGATCTGTGATCCGTCAGTCACGACTGCCCAAACGAGCGGGTAGGCGAGCCCGGGCTCCTGAAGCGCGAGCGTGACCTGTTCCTCGGTCACCGCTGCTACGCGGACCTGCTCGAGTGGTGTGGTAGATGCCTCCCAGCCGCCATTCCGCTCGAGCGTGTCGAGCACGACGCGGTCACCTTCGTCGAGGAGGGGCCTGAGGTCGTCGGCGTCGCCGCGGGCGATGGCGTCGGCCAGCGAGATCACCGAACGCGCGAGCTGTTCATCCGTCGGCGCGTGAGCGTCTGGGAATGAGACACGCGGATCAACATCCATCGTTTGTAGAAGTGTCGCGACGCGCACCGGCTCTGGTGGCGGTGGGGGAGCGCTCCGCCTCGTGGGCTGGGGCGCCGCGACGGGCTCCTGCTCGGGCTCGTCGCAGCCAGCGAGCGCAAGGCTCAGTGCGAGCGCGATCAGGGCTGCAGGCTTCAGGCGTGGCATCGGACTCAAACCCCCTCTTGCTAAGCGCCCGCGGAAGCGGGGGCATCGTGGCTCACCACTTTGAGCGATCGATCAACTCGCCGCATGAGACCTGCGAGCGTCTTCCCCGGCGCGAGTTCATGAAGGGCGGCGCCGGAGGCATGCTCGGCGATCCAGCGGCCGCACTCGGCCCAGCGGACAGGGTTCGTCAGTTGCTCTGTGAGCCTTGTCCTGATCGAATCGGCGTCGTTCTCGTGTGGCTTCCCTGTGACGTTCGAGAGCACCGGGCACTGCGGCGTCTTGATCTCGGTGCTCGCAAGTGCTTCGGAGAGCCGATCTGCAGCGGGCTGCATCAGGGGCGAATGAAACGCCCCAGCGACCGCGAGCGGGGTTGCGCGCAGGCCCATCTCTCCTGCGATCGTTACCGCTCGCTCGCACGCGTCGCCGTGACCGCTCACAACGATCTGACCAGGGGCGTTGAAGTTTGCGGGCACAAGCACGCGGCCATTGGCGGCCTTCTCGCAGAGCTCCCTGGCTTGCGCCTCATCAGCGCCGATTAGCGCAACCATACCGCTGGGCTCGGACTCTGCGGCGTCCTGCATCGCGCGGCCTCGCAGCGCGACCAGACGGAGCCCATCTTCGAAGCCAACTGCGCCCGCGGCGTAGAGCGCGGTGTACTCGCCGAGGCTCAGACCCGCGGCGCAGCCGAGAGCGCCGAGCTCATCGGCTAGCGCGGCGAGCGATGCGGCACCTGCGACAAAAAGCGCGGGCTGGGCGGCGTCGGTCTTGTTGAGGATCTCGGCGGGGCCATCGGCGCAGAGCTTGCTCAACGGTCTGCCCAGCTGGTCGCCAAGGACATCATCGGCTCGGTCGAAGAGCTCGCGCGCGATGGGGCTTGTTTCGGCCCATGCCGAGCCCATACCGACCGCCTGGGCTCCCTGGCCAGGGCACAGCAGGACGGGGCCCGCGTTGTTCACAGATTCGTTCTCGCTTGTCATCCGGGAATGATACGAGGCTCTGGGACCGGGTTCAGCACGTGGGGGGGTCAGAGCTGCCAGAGGCTGCTCGCCCAGGTGAGCCCGGCGCCGAAGCCCAGGAACATGACCCTCTGGCCCTCGGCGAGGCGGCCCTCGCGTTTCAGCTCGTCGAAGACGAGCGGGACTGATGCCGCCACGGTGTTTCCGTAGCGATCGATGTTCACGCGCATCTTTGATGCGTCGATGCCGAAGCGGTCTCGGGCGGCGTCGAGGATCCGCATGTTTGACTGGTGGCAAACGTAGTGGTCGATGTCGCCGGCTTGGAGACCGACGCGTTCAAGGGTCTGGGCGATCAGCTCCGGGAAGGTCTTTACAGCAAAGCGAAAGACAGCCTGACCGTTCATGTGGACCTGGTTCAGGAGCGACTCGTTACCGCCCTCCGCCTCGGTAAGCTGGTGCAGTTGGCAGGGCACGTAGAGATGCTTTGCGCCCTTTCCATCGGAGTGCATCGACTGCGCGAGCACGCCCTTGGTCGTATCGTCGGTCGCGCGGAGTGCCACGGCGCCCGCGGCATCTCCGAACAGCACCGCGGTTGATCGCCCCGCGGTATTGAACCGCACCATCCTCGAAAGCGTGTCGGCTCCGATGAGGAGCACGTTCTTTGCCACTCCACCCCGGATGAACTCGTGGGCAACGTTGAGTCCGTACACGAACCCGCTGCACGCGGCGTTGACATCGAGTGCGCCGATGGTGCCGCAGCCGAGCTCGGCCGCGACCATGCTTGAGATGCTGGGCGTCGGCATGTCGGGCGTCATTGTTGCGACGATGACATGGTCGACATCAGCCGGATCAAGCTTGGCGTCTTCCACCGCGACACGGCCTGCCACGACCGCGAGGCTCGCGGTCGATTCTTCTGGTTCGGTGATGATGTGCCGCTGCTGGATTCCCGTGCGCTGGCGGATCCACTCGTCGCTGGTGTCCATCATGCCCTCGAGGTCCTTGTTGGTGAGGACGCGCTCGGGCAGGGACGATCCGACCCCGGCGATGGCGACGCCGCCCGGCGCACGCTGAGGGATCGACTGTCGGTTTTCAGGCATGGGCAGATGGTAGCCCTGGGGGCGGTTCAGGCCGGCTGCGGCTTGGCTTGCTGGGACACCTCATCCTCGATGTGAGCGACCTGCGCGAGCCGGTCGAGAATGTGGTCGTTGAGCCGGTACTGGATCAGCTTCCGCGCGTTCCGGATGGAGGCCCGAATTGTCCTCGGCTGGCTCGAACCGTGGGCAATGACGTACGAGCCGTTCACGCCGAGCAAGGGCGCCCCGCCCAGTTCGTGGTAGTCGTTCTTGGCGTAGATCTGCTTCGCGACGGGCTCAAATCCGGCGGCCAGTTCCGGCGCCGTCGTCAGGATCTCGTGTCCGATCGCCTTGAAAAGGCTCTTGGCGAGGCCTTCGGCGGTCTTGAGCACGGTGTTGCCGACGAATCCATCGGTGATGATCACGTCGGCAACGTTCTCGAAGAACTCGCGGCCCTCGATGTAGCCCACAAAGTTCAGGCCCGGGGTGGCGCGGAGCATGTCACGGGTTTGGCGGATCATCTCCGAGCCCTTGCCCTCCTCGCTGCCGATGTTCATCAGCGCGATCCGGGGCTCCGGGATGCCGTGCACGTGTTTGGCATACACCTCACTCATGACACCGTACTGCCACAGGTGAACGGGCTTCGGCTCGGGGTTCGCCCCGGCGTCGCACAGCACGACGTTGTGGTCGAATGACGGGATGGTCGCGGCGATCGCCGGGCGGTGAACCCCCCGGAGCCGCTTCATGTGCATGATGCCCGCGGTCACACATGCACCGGTGTTGCCCGCGCTGAGCACCACGTCGGCCTTGAGGGGGCCCTCGGCTTTCTGGCTCCCAAGAAGTGTCATTTTCACGATCGACGAGTCGGGCTTTCCTCGGACCGCCTTGGCGGGGCTTTCGCCCATCTCGATCACATCTGAGGCGTGAACGATCTCCATGCGTGGATCGATTGCGCCGGATGATTCCTCGCAGATCTCACGGATGACGGACTCGTCGCCGATGACCAGAAGCCGGTCGTCTGGGCCCAGAACATCAGATGCGGCGAGGCACCCCCGGACGATCGCGTCGGGCGCATCATCTCCGCCCATCGCGTCAACTGCAATGCGAACCGCGCCGGCTTCGCCGGCTGTCACCTGATCGGGCTTCCCGGTGCTCACCGGGGGCTCAGCGGGGGCCGATCTTGAGCTTCGGAACGCTGATCCGCAGGCCCGGGCGGACATAGCCCGATTCGCGGCTCACGCGGTGGTGGGCCTTTGGTGTACCACTGAGCGGGCAAACCGTGGGGGTTACACCGGTCAGGGCGTCGTGCGAACGGCGGCGGCGGGAGCGGCCGTAGCTCTGTCGTTGCGCCGGAAGCATGGCTCGGCTCCGATCCTCTATTTGCTCATGTCCTGGTGCCAGAGGCCCCCAATGGGCATATCCGTGCCGCCAGGATGCGAACGTCAAGGGTAGGAGGCCCGCCAGGGGCGGTCAATGAATGCTTCCCCGGTGCCTGCGGCCTTACGGGAGGCTATTATGAACTAAGCGGAGCGGCTTAGCCGCCTGCCGCGGCCTCCCTAGCTCAATCGGTAGAGCAGCTGACTCTTAATCAGCGGGTTACAGGTTCGAGTCCTGTGGGGGGTACTTTAATCCGGGATCTTCCCGGACTTTCTGGGGCGGTCCAACGCCCGTCCAACGGTACAGGGCCGACCTCACCCGAACACGAAAAAGAAAGCGGCCCGCCTGCATTCACAGGCGAGCCGCAATGGTGTTCCAAACTTCGGGTACGGGTCAGGCGAGTTCGTCTACATCACCGAAGCCGAGATTGCGCTCCTCGCCACCAGGATCGTTCGGATACAGGCGACAAGAACCCCATCCTTGCGACGCGCGATGATCGCGGCTATCAAGACAGTTGCAGAGATGAACTGCTCCGTGCGCTCCAGGGACAACTTTTGAGATGCTCTCGGAGCGCGGAATCGAAGACGAACTCGTCCGACCCGACGTTGATCTCATTCTGTCGCATCATTGGAGTCCGCGCCAGCGGTAGGCGGTGAGGAACTACTGGATCCTCCGTCTGTATCGACGGTGCGGTTTGACGGTGGATGAATCTGGAGCGCTACTGGCCGAGTTGCTGCTCTAAGGTCTTCGTGAGCGAACTGAGGATAGACCTTTCTGAGCGACAGATCTTCAGGGCCCTCATATTGGCCCGAGAAGGACGCTGAGTAATTTATGAAGTCGATAGTGTGCTCATAATATTTTGAGTGTGCGGCGTCGGTATTCAGTTGTCGAACGACATCTTGTGGATCAGAACCTCGTGTGTTCCGCCAATGCCTGGGCCAGTCAAGTACAGATCCGCCGAAGCGAGCATTGCAGCTGTGCTTCGGCTTTAGATGTTTGTCGTATTGCAGAATGTATCGTTTAGGAATAATTTGATCACAAAATGTACTACACAAACCAGCACCTATGAACTGCTGACACGACTCCAGTCGGGCGGCCTCTATCAGCGGTGATCCAAGAAACACGCGGTGTTGGACATCCAGGATCGCCTCGCCCATCGCGAGAGAACCACGGAGCGGCATTCCCACTTCGATGCTGTGGCAAATTAGGTCGCAGCATGAATCGAGAAAAGAGTCGCACGGGACGGGGTGGTGCTGCCAGCCGACGCCTGGATCATCTCGTTTCGTGACGCGAACCTCATCTGTCGCACCCCGAGACTCAGGGAACCAATGGTGTGACCAGAGCAGAATCGAGTCGCTCGCGTAAACTCCGTAAGTCGGCATGTAGAGAAAGACATCTTGATCTGCAAGCCAGTAAATTGACTCTGATAACTCTACGTTCCCCCCAAAGACTTCGAGGACGCGACCGTGTCGAGCGAGCACGCTGTTGATCAGACTTACATATCGCTCTGCTATCCCATCAAGGCCGAGCCGCTCGAATTTCGACTCGAAGCCAAGTACATCAAAGAACGCAATAAGAAAGTCACCTCTCGGAGCGTGACTCATCAGCGGTAATTCGCCTCATATTTGCATACGCCGTAAAGACCGGAATCCCACTCGTCGCCAGGGCGCATATTGCGAGTCTTCCAACCGCCGCAGAACGGAATTGTCGCGGACTGTACCCGGAGGCGGACCTTCTGATTACCGTCGTTGAAGAAATGATACGAGCGGGTGTCCTCGTCCCACTGCATGTCGATGTCGCCACAGGCGTTGCCGTTGCAGGCTGCGCCTGCGTTGGCCGAGACAGCCTGTGATTGATCTTCGATGACCGCCATCTGGCTTCCATCAACCTGAACGACCGCGCCGCAAAGATGCATGTGTTCCATTTGATTTCTCCTGGGTCTGGATTTAGCGATTGTCCGCGTCGCTCAGCCGCGACCACCTGCCATCTATTCTCGCTTCTAGCCATTGTCCGCGCTTGACCTCGACGCGTTCCCTGTGTGCCTGGAAC
Organism: Planctomycetota bacterium; assembly: GCA_039186605.1. Taxonomy (GTDB): domain Bacteria; phylum Planctomycetota; class Phycisphaerae; order Phycisphaerales; family UBA1924; genus JBCCZZ01. Next base: position 91,934 of record JBCCZZ010000015.1, read on the forward strand.
CAGCGATCGAGATATGGATAGTAATTAGGGCTTGGATGCATGCGAACAAATGACAACTGGAGGAATGTGACAATCCAGGTTGAGCTGGATTTGTCAACATCGTACCGAAACAAGTTGCTTGTTCGTATGCCGTGGTGGGACTTGATGTCCTCGCACGGACATGGGGCTTGAACTTCCTGGGTCATGTGAGCAAGTCGAAATGTGGCGGTATTCGACTCAGAAATGATGTTTTGCATTGTGCTCTCCCACATTTTTGTGGCAACGCCGGTGATCGCCCTATTTGTTAACTGCATGCATCAGTGATTGTACGGCATTCTGTTTGGCTGGTTGCGTCACGAACTATCAAGGTCAGACTAAGGAGGCGAAAGCATCGGTGTACTGTGTTGGAGCATCTGCGGGCAAAACCTCGCCGGGCCAGTTTCCCGACCCGGCGGGCGTGTCGCACCCACAACGACACGGAGGAGCCGGTCACACCCGACCGATGAAGCTCTGATTCACGTCGAAGCCGTCGTCTGTGGGAGTGGTCTCGGGCTCGGGGGCACTCCCCTCGCCGAGGCGGACGAGCTTGCCTTCATGCCGGACGAAGCCCGGCGGCAGGCCCACCGGGTCGTCGGACTCGCAGATCTGCTCGAACTCACCCATGAGCGACGGATCGCGGCGCACCTCCGCCGCCCAGAGATCGAGCGTCTCGCGGAGTTCGAGCCGTTCGCGGTGGATGGCGACGATCTCCTCCAGGGCGGCGATGCGCTGCTCGTAGAGCTTTGTGATCTCGCGCAGGTGATCATGGTCGGTCTTCACGCCGCACCTCCCGCGAGCTTGGCCACGGCCTCGTCGCGCTTCTGGTTGCCCGGCCCGAGCTTGGCGATGCGCGAGTTCCAGGCTGACGCGAAGCTGGTCCCCGCCGATTCGATCATCTGCCGGGCCTGGCGCGCCGAGGCGAGTGCTTCGGACTCGACCGGGGCAAACTTCTTCTCCGCGAGTCCTCGCAGAGCGGACGCCTCGCTCTCGTCCAAGCCCGAGAGGAACGAAGCCGAGTTCAAGACGGCGCTCACGGTCGCGAGGTCGCCCGCCTCGATGCGTTCCTTCACCAGCCCGAGACGCTTGCCGCGATCGAGGCCTCGGACGAACTGGCGGACCTCGCTTCCTAGGGCGACGCCGGTCGGCGACTCGGCTCGCTGATCAGTCAGCTTCGTGGCAACTGCATCGGCGAGAGTCGTCTCGGCTTCGGTGAGGTCTGCCAGCGATTTGTCCACCTTGCGGGCGACTTCGCCGAACCGCTTCTGGGCGGCATCCACGAGATCGGGTTCGGAACCGCTAAACGAACGGAGCTTGCTGCCGACGACGCGAACGTCGCCGACGGTGCTGCTCCCGCGTGTCGGGTGCTGACGGCGGACGCCCTCACCCGAGACTGTGGTGATGGCGTGCGCGAGTTCGCTCGCCGCCGTGTGCATCGTCTCCAGCGCGCTTCGCGTGCTGGCGTGGATGCGCTGACCTAGCGGTCGGGCCTTCGCAGCCTCTCCGCCGAGCTTGGCGTCGGCGAGTGCCGGGTCGAGGCTCGGGCTAGTCCCCGGAGCCGGGTTTGGAGTGGAGTCTTCCATCATCTGTCCTTTCATCGATCAGGGTGTTCTTTCTGTGCTGGCTCTGGGGTGATCGCAACGCGCGATCGGTTCATCTGATCAGTCGCCCGGATCGCGGGCGTTGAACGTCAAGCGTCTTGTTTGCGTTGTGCCCGCCGGTCAGTCCGAAGACACGACCGGGCTTCGGAGCACGGAGATCGGCGAGTGATTGCTCGATCGACTTCGCGGCGGGAGGCTCCGGCGTCGCGTGCTCGTCTGTTGTCTCTGATGGGGCAGGCATCGGTCGCGGAAGCGAGTCGCTAGCCGACAATGCGCCGGAGAGCATGACCTTCGGCAGCCAGTGATCACCGCCGAAACGCTCGGCCCAGGAGCGGCCGTCATCCGGTGGGACTGGAATCGCCAGATAGCCGACGAAGTCCTCGTGGCTCGGGTCGCCCACAAGGGTGATGTCGGGCAGGAGCCGCGAACGTTCGTCGTCGGAGAGTTCCCGGCCCGTCGCCTTCTTCGCACGGAGGAGCCACTGGTCGATCTCGCTGGCCTGATCAGGCATCGCGGGCCTCCAGTCGCTTGGTCTCCTCGACTTCGGTCGCCTCGCGAAGCTCGCCGATGATCTCGATCAGCAAGTCGGCACGCTCAGCGGGCAACCGGTGGAGGTCGTTGATGTCGATCTCCAGCACGCCGGGCCGGACAGCAGCGTGGAGGTGGGCGTGTGCCACCTGGCCGGAGTGCCGCACGTCGCTGGAGATGTTCTTCTTTGGTGCCCACCGCTCGGGTGCCAGCGCTTCGGCGGCACGGAGGAGCATCGCGTTCGCGTTGCGGCGGTCTGTCTGGACCGCGACGACGTTCCCCTCCTTGTCGATGATGGGCCGCTCGTCGGGCTGGAACGCCCGCTCCATGATGGCTTCCTCGACCCGAGCGATGGCGTGGGACTTTGCCTCCTCGACCTGTGCGGCGAAGATGGGGTCACGCTCGGCGAGTTGCTCGAAGCTCCGGCGTCCAGCACGTCCGTCCTTGGCCTTGCTGTGTGGCGTGGCAGCACGCGCAGCAGCGGCAACGGACCCCGTCTCGGCGAGGACCTTCAGGAAGACGCGACGACGCTTGTCGTCGATCGGTCGGCGTGGCTGAGGGTTGCTGCTCGGCACGATCAGCCTCCCCCGCCTTGCTGGGCTTGCTGCTCGCGACGCTGGCGATTGCGCTTCTGGAGGTACCACGCTGTCCAGCGACGCCAGAAGGCCTGACGCTGCTCCTGAGTGAGTTCACTTAGAGGGCGCGGGGGTTGCGGTGGTGGAGTCGTCATCGGTGCTTCCTCGTGTGGTATGGACGGCTCGGTGTTGGACACGGCGTTGGACCGAGCGTGGGTCGAGCGGCATCGCCCGAGAACTTCATGTCTGAGCGAGTCCAAGGGACGTTCAGTGATCGCGGAGTAACGCCAACGACGCTGATAGAGAATCGGCGTCTCACACGCGCCCGCGCGAGGCAAGGGTGGCGCGGGCTTCGCCAGGACCCAGCAAGCCCAGGCTGCTCGCGACCTCCGCGAAGACCCATAAGAACGGTCTTCAGAGGCTCTCCCCCAATGCCCCTATCCCCTTGACGTGTACCTCTCTCTGTACAGAGGGGGGTATGTAAGAGCGGAGTCCATAGAGAAAGGGAAGCCTTAGAGGGATAGGGGGCGTTAGGGGGAACGCTCAGAACCGCGTTCTTATCGGCGATCGTCTTCATCAGAACGGCTCCTCCCCGGTGAGGGCCTCGTCCAGGTCGCCCGGCTGTCCGACGGGCTCGCCGACCGCGTACCACTTGAGCGCACCGCGTCCGTCGTTGCGTGGCACCTCGCGGCGCTCGAAGCGGAGCCCGTCGATCACCACGACGCCGCCCTCCGCCTTCCTGAATGCCGCCGCGAGCTTGCGCCCGATCCCCTGCGATGCCTTGCCTCGAACGTCGTCGTCGCCCAGGTCGTCACCGGACTGGACGCCGGGGATCTCGATCGACTTGTCGTCGCACAGGTCGATGAGTTCTGACGCCCGCCACCAGACGCCCTCCCATCCCTCGGACTTGACCGCGTGCAGCACCTTCCGGATCCAGGTCGCCGAGGGCGTCGCCTTCTCGCGCTGGATCGAGCGGACTCCTTCGAGCGGGTCGGCGAGCCCGAGCACGTCTCGCACGATCGCGCGCACAGCACGGCCCCACGCTGCGAAGTCGTGCCCCCTGTCGCGGTCGTCGGCCATCGGCTTCCCGAGCGAGTGCCACTCGCGGAGGACCGCCCACACCGCGCCCAGGAAGCGGCGCTGGTTCGCCGCGACGTGTTCCTCGATCGAGCCCTCCGGCCAGCGCCGGTACTGGTGCGCGTCGTCGCGCTTGCGGATGCGGACGAAGTTCGAGCGGTTCGCGAGGTCGATCGTCAGGTCCGCCTCGTTGCTCGTCATCATGAACGCGACGCCCGACGGGTCGATCGCGACATCCGGGCGATACGGCACCCGGCAACTGATCGACCGCTCGGTGAGCGCCGATTCGAGCATCGGCGAGCCGAAGCGACCCCTCACGTTGTCGATGAGCACCATCGAGCGACCGCGCAGCAGATGGCCTTGCATCAGTTCCTCGGTCGATCCCACGGAGCCCTTGTCGCGCTGCGTGACCACTCCCGCCGTCGTGCCGTAGATGGAGGCGATGAGTCGGCAGAGGAGGCCCTTGCCCGCCTGGGAGTCATCGGCCTCGACCACGAGCATCGGGACTCGGGCGCGGTCGCCCAGGAGACGGCCTGAGTTGATTGCTGGGGTGAGGATCGCGGCGACGGCGCGGGAACGGTCGGACTCGCTCGCGAAGTCATAATCGCACAGCACGTCATCCAGTGACCGAGCGGCGTCCTCGATCGAAAGCGTCTCGGGTACCTCGCCGCGCGTGAGGATGCCGAGATCCTCGTCGAAGCCCGTTACCTCGACCAGTCGAGCGCCGTCGTCGTGGAGGACGGGACAGTCGGAGACCGACCGCACCTCGGGAAGTTCAGCGGCGAACTCGTCCGCCGCGAGGACGATGCGCGTCGTCGTCTCGTTGATCGTCGCGGGCGCGAGCGTGGTCTTCCCCTCGCTGGACTTCTGGGTGAAGAACGAGGCGGCTCGCTCAAGGACAGTGACGGCGCGGGCGGAGTTCACGAGTTCGAGGTCGCGATCATCGAGGGTGAACACCGCGCCGCCACGTCGGACGACGCCGCGCGCGGACGCGGCGACGCCCAACTCTCGGGCGAAGTCGCGGTTCGTGCGGCTCCCTCCGGGGAGTACGACCGGGGTCTTCCCGCCGAGTCTCACCCGCGCGTTCTCGACGGCGCGCCGAGCCTGACGGATGCGCGCGATCTCGGTGTCCTTCTCCAATATCGACTCGCTGATCCCGAAGCCGGGGTCCATGAGGACGCCCTGGATCACGTCGTCGGGGATGCCAGCGACCAGGAGTCGCCTCGCGACCCAGAAGACGTGCTCGGACCTGGAGCGACCGTCGATCGGCGCGTCGCCGGTCTCGATCGCGGCGCGGACGTCATCGGGGAGCTTCAGGTCGCCCAGGTCGGTGACGCGGCGGGGCGTCGATCCCTGGGGCGGGCTTGCCTTCGGCATCGTGACGAGCGGATGGGCCAGCTCACTCTCGAACTTCACGAGTCGAGCGGGCGTCTCGACGCGGCCACGCTTGCGCTTCTTCTCGTCCGGTCTGTTCAGGGTCCCCGGAACGCGGAGGATGCGCGACGGGTCGCCCACAGCGTCGCCTTCGAGCATCGTCGCGAGAGCCTGACCGTAGAGCTTGAAGTCATCGACGCGGTCCTTGATCCCGTGGATCTCGACCGGCTCGCTCAGGATCCAGAGTGCCTGATAGCCGTTGCCAGAGTCGATGATGACGCTGGGCTCGGGCGTTGCCTCTTCGAGTCTTCGCTGGATGCGGTCACGCTCGGCGCGGAGATGCTCGGTGGGATCAGCGTCTGGGTCGGGTCGCGGGTCGAGGTCGGCCCATAGGAACCGGCTCGCGCGGACTTCCAGGTCGTTCGGCTTGCGGTTCGCGGGGTCCTTCATCGCCGCCGGGCTGAAGTAGACGTTCCGCGTCGCGTTCATCTGGCTGATGAAACCGCGAGCAAGGTCGCGGTCCCGACGCTTCTCGAAGTTGAAGGTCCGGGTGAAGCACTTCTCCGGGTGACCCTTGTCCAGGTCCGGTGCAATCGCCGTCAGCGCGAGGAGCTTTGACTCGGGGTCGTTCTCGAAGACGTAGCCCGAGAGCGACGCGATCCTCTCCAGGAACGACATCGCCGAGTCAAGATCAGTTGTGGGTGGTGAGGGAGTCATAGTTTCAGGTCGTGCGCTTCCACTCCTCGAACAAGCGGCCCATCGCCCAGATCGCGATCTCGCCGGTGCCCTGGCTTTTGGCGTAGTCGGTGAGTTGCTCGGCGCTCTCGATCTCCGGAAGCAGCCCGTCCTCGATCCAGAACTGGAGCGTCCGCACAGCGTCTCCGCGTGCCGACCACGTCGGGCGTCTGGTTTGGATCCACTCGTGGAAAGTCACGACGCAACACGCTCCGCCGTTTCGACGAGGTGCTCGCGCTCGTATCGCTCAACCTCGACTATGGAGTAGCGAATAGCCCGTCCGATGCGGACAAAGCTCGGGCCGCTTCGGGCTGCCCGCCAGTTGGCGAGTGACTGCCGTGCGATTCCCCATCGTTCGGCGAGTTGATCTGTGCTGAGGTATGCCCTCGTGCCTGATTGATCCATCCGGTTACCTCCGATCGCTTCTTGCGTTCAGAGGAATGATGGCTCAAGAACTAATGGGCTCTGCGCTTCACTTGCGCCTCACTTGGTCGGTGCGAAGCTCAGCGAGATCTTCGGGCGTCGAGTCCGGAAACTCGCGCAGCCAGTCTTCGAGGCTCACGCGCCAGCGTTGCGCCGACTCGATAACCGCTCCGATGCGTTGCTCCAGGTGATCGACGACCTCGCCCTCGTCGTCGAGTCCGAGGAAGCGTTCGCGGAAGCGGGGGCCACTGGAGAGCCCCTCGGTGTGGCGATGATGCCGCTGCGCGATGCTTGCGAAGCTCGTGAGCGAGCGCCGTCCGGACTGCTCGTGCGCGGGGTGGATACCTCGCTCTGTGACGAGCACCAATCCCATCCCGACCGCTCGCTTGGGACCGGGTGTATCGCCGAGTCTCGCGAGTCGCTCGCGAGGGAAGCGTGCATACCAAAGACGGAGAAGCTCTTGCCAGAGCCCGGTCTGGTTGCCTTCGTACTGCCCGGACCTCCGTAGGTGACGTTCGATCGACCTTGCTTCTGGGCAGAGCCGCCGCTGGAGGTAACCGCCTCCAACAACGATCGACGGCTCCCAGATCGACTCCGGCGGTTCGACCTTCTTTCTGGCCTTCATGAGGCGCTCCCGATGAGGCGTTCGGTGTTCGCGTCGTGCCGCGCGAGCCTCTCCTCGAACCCATCGTCCTTCGCGTGCAGATAGCGGCTTGTCGTGACGGTGTTCTGATGTCCTAGGGCGCGAGCAACCTGAGCCACGGTCATTCCGCTCTCAAGGAACGCGGACGCGGCGGTATGCCGGAGGTCGTGCATTCGGCAGCGCTCAGTGATTCCAGCGCGCTTCTTGACCCTGCTCCAGAAGTCCTTCGGGCGGTCGATGAACTCGGTGGTTGTCCCGTCTCGTCGCTCCCTCGCCCGAATCGCGGGGAACACCCAGTCCGATTCCGTGACGAGCATTCGGCGGCGCAGCAGGATCTCGATCACGCCCGGCGAGAGCTTGATCCGCATGCGGCGTTTGTCTTTGTTCAGTGGCGCGTCGGCGTCGTAGACCCACAGCCCCGCCTCAAGATCAAGATCCCCCCAGCGCATGGCCCGGATGACACCGGTACGCCGCCCGGTGAGGATGGCGATCCGGAGCATCTGCTCGGCGTGGGGGTTCTTCACCTCCTGGTCCATCGCTGCGAAGATCGCCGCCAGCTTCTCGTCGGGGATCAGATGCTCCTCGACGTTCACCGACTCATGGTTCCGCCTCACCCCGTCCGTTGGGTTCGCACCCGCGTACTCCTCGTGCTCGATCGCCGCGCCGTAGATGGACTTGATGAGCCCAAGGACCCGGTTCGCGACGTAGGGCGTTCCATTCGCGGTGATCTCTTGGTGAAGGGTGCGGACTTCGCGCCGGGTGATCGTGTCGAGGCTGCGTCGAGCCCAGGGCTTCAGGTGATTCTCGAACAAGCGGCGGTAGTCGTGGATTGTCTTGGGTGACTTTGTGGTACCGACCCCTCGTCGCTTCGGAAGCCCGAGGTACCACTCGAACGCTGTCCCGAGGTTCATGGTCCTGGCGAGGTCCCGTTCTCGTCGGCGCTGGTCCTGGACTGATTCGCCGTCTAGGAGCTTCGCCAGATGCTCGGTGGCTTTCGCACGAGCTTGCTTGACGCTGAAGTCGCTCAGCGGGCCAATGTGGACCTGCTCCGGACGCCCCTTGGCTCGGCGGCGGACGACGTACCACGTCCGCGATCCCGCAGCGGTGACCTGGAGGGCGAGTCCCTTGACGCCCTCGTCGTAGTAACGGCGTCGGCCTCGCTCCGGCGCTGCTAGTGACCGCGCCTTCGCATCCGTCAGTCTGATCCTGTCGCTCGTCCGAACGGGCACGGGCAGGCCTCCTGGTCCAACAGCGGTCCAACACTCCCGGCGTATCCGGGGGTATTTCAACGTACCACTGTTAGGGTGCTCGGCCAGCCGTTGTTCGCGTAAATGCCTACGAAATAGGAAGTAAAGTATATCGGATGATCTGCATGTTCGGGTCGCGACGCTCGCTCTTAATCAGCGGGTTACAGGTTCGAGTCCTGTGGGGGGTACTTTGCACGCGGTTCTGGGGGTGCCCAGGGCCGTTTTCTGTGCGCGGGGGTGGCAGGGGGGTGTCCCCCATCGCACTGACTCGCACCGCTGTTGCTGGATCTACTGCTGGGACACCCGTGCCCGGTTCGGCGCTGATCGGCTCGGCCATCGGCATCCGCTGCACCGTGCTCGCGGCCTCGTTAGGGAAGAGGTGCCCGTAAGTATCGAGCGTCTGCTGAATCGACGCGTGGCGCATGAGCGTTTGCACTGCCTTCGGGCTCGCGCCGCCTCGCGCTGCCCAAGCCCCGCAAGTGTGCCGGAGGGCGTGGAAATCAAGGATCGCTCCGTCTGACATTGTTGCTGCAAGGAAGTCGCTGCCTTCGGCGCTTCGTGCAGCCGATTCCGCCCATGCCGTCCTGGCGTCCCTCAGGTCGGCCCGGAGCATCTCTGCACGGCTGGTTGAGTCTGGCATGTCGAAAAGTGGGGCGCCCGGAAGTCGAGACGCGACATGCTGCGCCAGCCTCGTCGAGGTTTCAGCTCTCAGGTAGAGCTGCGCTGCCTTGCGGGACTTGGTCGCTCGCGCGTCGATCAGGAGGTATGGCGGGCTTGCATCGAGCACAAGTTCGGATTGTTTGAGTGCTTCGAGCTCCTTGGATCGGAGGCCAGTCTGTAGTGCCACTTCGTAGAGAAGTGCCCTGGTCATACCAGTCATACCGAATCGAGCTCTTCCCGACGCTACCGTCGCGTGAAGCCAGGTCCATTCCTCTGGGAGTAGCATGCGTCGGCTGGTCTGCCGCAAGGGCCTCGGCTTCCTGAGCTGGGCTAGTGGGTCGTTTGTGAGCCGCCCAGTCCCCGAGCACCAGCGAGTGAACGTCTTCAATGCAGTGAGATGGGCGTGCACTGTCCGCGGTGTTCGTTGTGTTGCGAGCGTTGCCGCGTATCGCTCGGTGCTTTCAAGGTTGATGTCGTTGAGACGCTTCCACCCGCAGGCGGTTGCGGCGAACAGGACCCGCCTCTCTGTGTCCGCGATGTGCCGTTCGGTAACGCCTTCTGATCGCTTTGTTGTGGCGAACGTATTGAGGTGTGACTCAATCGTCGTATGGGCATGTTTGCTGAGTTCGGTTCCACCCTCCGGCGCCACCAAGCCTTCTGTCTCCAGCACCGACCGCTCGACCCACTTCCGCATGATGCGTTCTGCGTCGGATCTCGATCGTGTACGGGTGCTGCGTTCCTTCCGCTTGCCGTCTGCTCCGTACCAGCTGGCGTACCACCGGACTTCACCAACCCTCAGGATCTGTTCATCCACGGGATGATCGATGGCTCGGGCGGGACGTGCGTGTCGATGCCGGCGTTGTACGTCGCGGTGGGCCGCCGGCTCGGCTACCCGATGCACCTGGTGACGACCAGAGCGCATGTCTTCGCCCGTTGGGACGGCCCAAACTCGCAGGGCGCGCACGAGCGGTTGAACATCGAGGCAACCGGGCAGGGTCTGGCGGTCTACGACGACGATCATTACCTGATCTGGCCCCATGAGATCACCGAGCAGCAGGCGGCCGAGAACGGCTGGCTGACGAACCTGGACTCAGAGGCGGAGCTGGCGTTGTTCCTGGCGACGTCTGGGCACGTGTTCGAGGACACCGGGGCGACGACGGCCGCGCTGGCAACCTACCGGCTCGCGGGGCGTATCGACCCGGCGAGGCCGATGTACAACGGGTACGCCGACCAGCTCACCGCCAGGCTGCGGGGCGGGATGGCAGGGAGGGGAAGGGACCGGCAGGCCCACGACCCGCTGGCGGAGCTGAGAGGGATCAACGAGCTGAACCGGCGGGGTCAGGTACGCTGAGCTGGCCGGATTGAGATAGTCCGAGAGGATCATGTGATGAACAGACTGATGATTTGGGTGGTGCTGGCTGTGGCGGCATTCGCGAGCGACGCGATGGCGGTCTACGACGCGAGCACCGGGCGGTGGATGCAACGTGATCCCATCGGGTATGTCGATGGCATGAACCTCTACGCGTATGTGGGAAGTGCCCCGGTCAAATACATTGATTCGTCCGGGAAAGCGGCTCATGCGCCTGGCGGTGGGCGCCCAAATCCCGAACCCCTGCCGCGACCGTACAGGCATCGCATTATTGTGATTCATCCCGATGATGCGAATGACATTCGGCCACCCAATCGCCTTTCTTTCGATAATGCACACGATGTGTGTATACTTGAAGATTTGAACGATCTTCCGGGCGAGCTGGATTCGCTTTCGTACCCTGGTGGCACCCCGTTGATCTCTATATCATTGGTCACGGCGAGCCTGGGTATCAATATTATGGTGACAATGGCATATTAATTCCGGAAGATCGCCGTATCCCATGGGAAGATATTGGAAACCGTATATCAACACTCAGGCTCTGTGGCTGTAGTGTTGGTGCGGGTGACGATGCGGATAATCTCCGCGAGGCTTTTGAGGATGCCACAGGAGTTCCGGTTCACTTAAAGGATCAACCGCAGTATCCAAATCCATCTCCATTTGGGCCCCCAACAGTTGACCATCCGATTCACTCTCCTCCTAAGAAAAAGAGGTAGTAGTGCGACACATTGTGTTTGTTGATCTAAAAATTACGTAACGACGCGAAAGTATGCTTTGTATGGCGAGTCGAGCAGGACTAGTTGTGGGAGCTGTCATTGCGATCTCGCTGGGGGTTGTCGTGTTCTCGCTCCTGCCCGCCGACCACCCCATCGCGTCTGGGGCGAAAGCGAGCCTCTGGGATGAAGTGTCAGAGACCTTTAACATAGAAAATTCTGAGAAAGCCGTCGTCATTGTTCCTGGGCCTTCTCAGATCGTCACTATTGAGACACTCCTCTCGACATCACGGCCTAATATGATCGGGAGCTCTGGGGGGCGCGCCCTTGGCCGCTCGCTCGGCTCGTTGGTCGACGGCGTAGATGCGGTCCGCACAAAGGTTGAAATAGATGATGTAACTGAGCTACGCAACAGGCCGTTGCTCGCCGCAGTGGTGGCCGAAGACGGCTTGTCCAATGAGTCGGTGCTGATTGCATTTATTAGTGGCGCAGAAATTGTACTTTGTGTTTTGTCTGACGGCAATGAAATTATAATATTTCGTCGTTATATTATATATTCTCGTAACCTGGCTGAGCTCGTTATTTCATGGAGCTCCTAATGCACACGACGCAAGGGAAGCAGGTTCATACTCGATGCGATAGGCCGTATCGCTACAGGCGATCCCAGTGATTGTGATCTTGGCCGTAGAGCAGATTGATCCGGCAACAGCAGCTGGGGCGGATTGGCGTAGTTCAATTTGTCACAGAAGTGGGGCGATTTGACTACGAACACGGTAAGAAAGCCGAGGTGCTAGTGACTGGTGCGGAGTGTCAGGCCGCCAGTAGTTCACCTTGAACGTCGGGCTGTCCTCCGGCCGTGACCGCCTGCGGTCATAGAGCCGAGTCGTCGCGATGTTCGCGTGCTCGAGCCACTGCTGGACGTAGGCGATATCCGCCTGATGCTCGAGTGCGTTGGTCGCGGCGGTTGCTCTGAGTGCGTGCAGGCACAGCCTGTCGACCTTACTCGCAGGGCGCGCACGAGCGGTTGAACATCGAGGCAACCGGGCAGGGTCTGGCGGTCTACGACGACGATCATTACCTGATCTGGCCCCATGAGATCACCGAGCAGCAGGCGGCCGAGAACGGCTGCGCTCGTACCTGTTTCTTGGTCCATTGGTAGGGTGAGGATTTCTGGGACAATCCGGCCTCTGTTTGGAGGTCATGACCGTGAAGAAGAGCCGTTTCAGTGAAGAGCAGATTGCGTTTGCGCTCAGGCAGGCCGAAGGCGGGACCGCGGTCCGGGAGATCTGCCGGAAGATGGGTGTGTAGGAGCAAACGTTCTATCGGTGGAAGAAGAAGTTCGCCGGCATGGGCGTGGCCGAGGTGCGTCGGCTGAAGTCGCTGGAAGACGAGAATCGCAAGCTCAAGCAGCTGGTCGTTGATCTGAGTCTCGATAAGTACATCCTGCAGGATGCGCTCAAGGGAAAGCTGTAAGGCCTGCTCGTCGACGGGAGATGGTCAAGAAGACGCAGACGGTGTACGGCGTGAGCGAGCGCCGTGCGTGCGAAGTGCTCCGCCATCCCCGGGCCACGCAGCGGTACGCGAGCGTGAAAGACGATCAGGCCGTGCTCAGATCACGGATCAAGGAGATCGCGGCCATCCATGTGACGTGGGGTGACCTGCCCCCGCGGTTGATACCAGAGTCTAAGTGAGTCCCGCCCCCTGTACCAGAGCCCTGCGGAGCGAAGCGGAGCAGGGCTCTGGTGGTTGCGTTTCCGGTGCCGGCGGCCGGTAACCCAGGCTCGAGTGCGGCCGCTCGGTGTTGTAGTGACGACGCCATCGCTCGATCAGCACCCGGGCCTCGGTGAGCGCGTAGAAGATCTCCCGGTCCAGCAGCTCGTCCCGCAGCTTGCCGTTGAGGCTCTCGCAATAGCCGTTCTCCCACAGCGAGCCCGGCTCGATGAAGAGCGTTTTCACGCCGACCTTCTTCAGCCAGGACCGGACAGCTCGCGAGGTGAACTCGGGCCCGTTGTCCGACCGGATGTGCTCGGGCACGCCCCGCGTCGCCATCAGCCACGCCAGACGCTCCAGCACATCGTCGCTTGTCAGCCGACGGGCCACATCGATCGTAAGGCACTCGCGCGTGTGCTCGTCCACGACCGCCAGCATCCGCACGGCTCGCCCGTCGTGCGTTCTGGTCTGCACGAAGTCGTACGCCCAGACGTGGTCCTTGTGCTCCGGCCGCAGCCGCACGCAGCTCCCGTCGTTGAGCCAGAGCCGACCGCGGCGAGGCTGCTTCTTCGGCACCCTGAGCCCCTCCCGACGCCAGATCCGCTCGACACGCTTGTGATTCACCCGCCAGCCCTCACGGCGCAGCAGCGCCGTGATCCGCCGGTAGCCATACCGCCCGTACGCTGCCGCCAGCTCAATGATCCGTCTGGTCAGAGGCTGCTCGTCGTCCCGCTCCACCGGCCGATACCGCTGCGTGGCACGCGGCTGTCACACCAGCACGCACGCCCGACGCTCGCTGATTGGAAACCGGTCGACCAGAGCATCGATAGCGTCCCGCCGGCGTCGCGGGCTCAGAAGTTTCCCGAGGCCACCTCGCGCAGCATCGCCTTGTCCAGCTCCGCGTCGGCCAGCAGACGCTTCAGCCGGGCGTTCTCCTTCTCAAGCATCTTGAGCTTCTTCGCCTGGTCGGTCTTGGGCCCGCCGTACTCCTTCCGCCAGCGGTAGTACGTCTGCTCGGTCACGCCCAGCAGCTTGCACATCGCGGCGACCGAAGAGCCCTTGCTCAGCTCAACCTCCGCCTGACGCAGCTTGTTCACGATCTCCTCAGCAGAGTGACGCTTCCTGCCCATGATGAATGCCCTCCTTGGTCCAGCCCGAGGCTAACACTCGGAATGGACCGGATTGAGGGGGGCAGGTCACGTGCCGGGCGCTCGGGCAGAACCGTGCAGTGCATCGGTACACGCCGATCACGCGTGACGACGATGACGCGTTGACGCGCCGGATCATCAAACTAGCGGCGGTGTACGGGCGGTACGGGACACCTCGGATCACGGCGTTGCTGCATCGAGAGGGCTGGCGTGTGAACCACAAGCGCGTGGAGCGGATCTGGCGTCGGGAGGGCCTGAAAGTGCCGAGAAGGCAGCCGAAACGCGGTCGTCTGTGGCTCAACGACGGGAGCTGCGTACGGCTCAGACCCGAGTGTCGCGATCACGTCTGGGCGTATGACTTCGTGCAGACGCGAACGACCGACGGTCGTCCCATCCGGATGCTGGTGGTGGTCGATGAGTACACGCGTGAATGCCTGGCGATCGATGTCGCCCGGGCGCTCAAGAGCGACGACGTTCTGGAGCGGCTGGCGTGGCTGATGGCCACGCGGGGTGTGCCCGAGCACATCAGGTCGGATAACGGCCCGGAGTTCACCGCGAAAGCCGTGCGAGCCTGGCTGGGCAAGGTGGGCGTGAAGACGCTCTTCATCGAGCCGGGCTCGCCGTGGGAGAACGGGTACGTGGAGAGCTTCAACGGGAAGTTGCGGGACGAGCTGCTGGATCGGGAGATCTTCGAGACGCTGCTCGAAGCCCGCGTGCTCATCGAGCGATGGCGCGAGCACTACAACACGATGCGGCCACACTCGTCCCTGGGCTACCGCCCGCCGGCACCCGAGACGATCGCTGCTGGCCCGCCTTCCGCTCCGCTCCAGGCGGCCCAGCAGCGGGGAGCGACCGTCGGAATACTCACATAGACTGTGGACTGCTTACCGGGGAAAGGTCAACCGCGGTAGCGAGTTGCGGCGTTCTCTGGCCTACTCCCATCACGAGTCGGACGTGCCATTTGTGCATTCTCCATAGCACGTGGACTGCTTTGGGAGGAGGCTCCTTGGTCAGAATGTGCACGGGTCAAGATAGATTGCAGTTTTAAGCGGAACTACGGGGTGGGTACTGTAAACATGTCCAAAGGTGAGTGTTCTATGCCCTCATTGCCAGAATCGAGCAGTTTCAGTACACCGGGCCTGAATGTCGGGTAGTGCAGTTCGCCGCCGCCAAGCTCTGGCCATGGGATACCTATGATCGCTTGGTCTGCACCACCGAAGAGAGATCTTTCGGCACTCGTAGCGAGTTCGTTTCGATCATCTACGGCAGGTTGCAGCGTGCCAATCATGCTAAACATCGTGCCGGCTGCGGGGCTTGACATCGCACGGCTCAGCGAGATCCCGCCCGGATAGCCGTACGAATCAAAGCTCGCGAAGCCATAGATGGTGATACCGAATGCTTCGGTTGCACTCATCGAATGCGTGCCTTCACTGATCTCAACCATCGCGGTCGCAAACGCACTATTAGTGATCTGTGTGAACAACGAAGCATCCAAAGGTGCTGCATCAAAGAACACACCGTTGGCTGCGGCGAGTGCTGCGGGAGCAACAATATTGACGAAGTGCCGGTTGAAGCCGCTCGGTGTAGTGAACGTGTAGCGGTCCAGGAACTGCTCAGCAGGTGGGACGAGTGCCATGAACGGGTCACTCTGGACCCCATCGGCATCTGAGCCTCGCGAGTACTGTGCTACAAGAACCGGCTGGTCGGCGACGATACTGGATACGTCAGCGATTAGCCGCTCGGCAAAGCGGCCAGCGTTGAGAGTGAGAGTTTCAGCCGCGCCGCCTTGTGAAACGATCGATACCGTCGTGTTGTCGTTTGTCGCGAGCACACGGAAGATATCCCCTCCGAATCGGAGGGCAAGCGGTACTGTGGCAACGCTCCGTCCCCAAGTATCGGTCGGTGTCATCTGCTCACACAAGTGATCACAGGCCCGAACGCCTTGCGGAACAAAGGCGCAGGTGTGCCCGCCGAACACCGCGATGGGCTTGCTTGCCAAAATCGCAGAACCGGTCAGATCATCAGAGCTGGAATCTCCCTTAAGTTGGTAGACCTCGCCCTGATTCAGGATGATTGTGTACGGGACGCCCGCCGCTCTGCCGGACGTGGTTGATGCAGGTGTGATTGTCACGAGCGTGTCGTCGTCGGTTGCGGCGATCGCGAACTGGGAGTTGAGTGTGCTGTCAAGTGCTGTATATGACATTGGTCGGTACGACGTGCCAAGGCTCTCAACAGGCAGAACCGCATAGGCATCAGTCGAGAAGTTCCGCTGGTTCAACGCGTATGCGGTGAGGTCCTGGTCAGCTTCGATCAGCACTGCGAGATCGGTGACAACATCTGTTCCTGTGATGATGGCCTGTGGCGGTAAATCGATGCGCGTAACAGTCCCCGGGCTGATCGAGAAGCTCTCACGGAAAGAGAGTCCGGGGATCCGAACCTCACCGATTGTCGTTGTTTGCGAAGAGAGGAACAAGACCGGTACAGCCGCAGCGTCTACGTTGTCCTGGAAGACCGCGATGAAACGTCTACCTTCGTTGGTCGGAAGTGTGAGCTCTGCCAGCCCAGCGTCTGTGATCATCGCTTCCACTGGCTCGACTGGGCCCAATACGTCTGTTAGTTCACCGAGTGTCACGCGGACCGAAATCCCACCGAGACTGGTCGCGACCCCTGGGATACTGAAGAAGCCGTTTGAGTCGGTCGTCCCCATACTGCTCTGGCCGAGCACTTCGACCGTGGCGCCTGCCGCGGGCACGCCATCGCTGAACCGTGCGAAGCCTTCGACCGTGGTCAGTAGATCGCCGGGGTTGACGATGACGCGGAGCACGGAAGTCGCACCCTCGTTGACCGCGTTGACGAAGCAGGTCCCGGCGCCGACCGCGGTGACGAGCCCGTTGGGCCCGACGCTCGCGACGTTCGGATTGCTGGTCCGGTAGACGGTCCACTCGGTGCGATTGGTGACGTCCTGCATCGTTCCATCGCCGAGGATGGCGGTGGTCGAGAGCTGGAGCGTCTGGCCGATCTCGTTGAGGACCGTGGAGACGGGCTGGCCGGGAGCGGGGAAGGTGACGAGAAAGTCGGGAAGCGGTGGGGGGGAATCGGTCACGACAAGATCGGACAGCACAAGGGACTGTGATTGGCTGAACTGGAATGGGCTGCTAAACGCGAAGAACGTTCGTTCGCCGTCTGTTGCCCTGGCAGTAAGTCTCAGGAAGTCGTCACTCAAGAAGTCTGGAGCCGTACCGGGTCCGCCAGCGCCGAAGACATCGGGCGCCGCAATGTTCCTAAGTCCGATTCCACGCTGTAAGTCATCAACAATGATCTGCGCTCCGACCCTAATCTCCCATTCGAGATCTCGAAGCATCGGATCAAGTGGTTGTCCCTCCGAGTTCGAGGTCAGGCTGAGAAGCGGCAATGCTAAGAACATGTGCCATGCAGTTCGTGGGTTTCTCATAATCACTCTTCTATCAGATTCAGACGATCTATCGGTTGTGCTCTTGAAGAAGGATGTCATGGGAGGAGGTCCTCCAGGTTGGGCGCGTCGAACTCGAGTGTGCCAAGATCACCGAGCGGCTTGTACTCGATACCCGCGATCGTGAACTCGCCCCCAAACTCGAAATCATCACCAAACGGGTTCGGAATCGTGAACATCGGGATCTCTCCAAAGACTCCGATGACACCGCCAGCGCTGTCATTGAACGCCAGAACAATCCGGTCCCCTTCCCCTCTGATGACGCCTCGAGTTCCGTTGGTGCCCCGGGCTTCGAGTGCGAAGTTCTGTCCGAAGATCCCGATGCTCACTCCGCCTTCGATGCGCAGGTTGTCAAGGCCGATCGAGCCGGCCGTTCCGGACCAATCGGCCACGATTTCAGGGCAGTCCGTGAGTTGCACTCTTGTTGAACCTTGGGCGCTAACTCCATCTGCCCGAAGACCGATTCCGACCTGGCATTCGATCGGTACTAGCTTTCTCAC
Source organism: Planctomycetota bacterium (assembly GCA_039186605.1). Classification (GTDB taxonomy): domain Bacteria; phylum Planctomycetota; class Phycisphaerae; order Phycisphaerales; family UBA1924; genus JBCCZZ01. The sequence goes on from JBCCZZ010000015.1 coordinate 109,721, forward strand.
ACGATCAGCAAAGAACTCACATACAGCACGATCAATCACTTTGATGATATTCGATAAACCCGGAATAATAGGGACATCGATTTCAGCACTGCTCGATCCCGTGATTGTCCCGCTTGCGATAATATTCGTGGCGTTTCGCTCAGAGCCATCATCTGTAAGGCAGCAGCGAAACTCAATAAGCGGGTCAATCTCAGCAGTGACCTTGACATTGGGGATGCTAAAGAGGAGCAGCTCAAGCTCCGGGACATTCACAAGGTCGATCGAGCGTTTCTCCGGATCAAGCGTTTCGGCGGGATCCTCGGGTCCGACCGTGCTACTGCCTGAGCCGACGGTCTTCTCTCCGGGGGCACAGTCTCGTGACACGGTCGCGAAGAAACTCACGGAGTACGGCCCACACTGTGACGCGCGGACGGATGCTGTAGAGCCCGTCCCTTCTTCTACGATCCCGGAAGGTGTTGTGATCTCCCAGGTGAAAGACGGGGTCGCGGGGGCAATATCCGAGCGCTCTGTTCCGTCGGGGCACGCCTTCTCTCCACCCGAGTCTTCCACTCCGGTGATCTGGAACGTGAGCGTTTCACCAAGGGCAACCGGCTCACTTGGCCCGGTCACTTCTCCCGAGGAGATCGATCCTTCGTTGCTGCACCCGACTGTGCAACATTCCGCCGTTACGCTGTACGGCGGACAGTTGCAACCCCACCCTGCCTGCGGGATGCCCCCTCCGGGATCACTGATCACGCGAGATCCATCCTCGCTGACAGACGCCGAAGTCACGATCTCGAAGCTCCCAGTCTCGTGATCGAACTGCAGGAAGTACGCGATTGCTCCGGGGGGCAGGCCGCTGATGTTGGGGTACTCGACTGTGATCGGCGGATTGAAGTTCGCGCCGGGAGGGAAGATCGTCCACGCGAAGGGCGGGGCGGCGCCGTCCGGCATGGGCATCGGGATGTCATCGTGGTGGACCTGGTTGAGTGCCATCAGTTCACCATCGGTTGCGACGGTGCCGTCAGCAAGGGTCATCGAGCCCGGCTCGATGATCATGCGCAGGCCCTCGACGCCGGCGATCTCCAGTACCGTCGGCTCGGTCGTCGAGTACTCGCGGAAGTTGGTCGCCTCGTAGCGGGGCAGGAGCACGGGCATCCCGAGCGAGTTGTTCGCGTTGGCGATGATGTTGACCTCGTACTCGAGCTCCGGGAACGTCAGCGGTGGGATCGCTTCGTCGCCAACGCTGGTTGCGTTGAGCCCGCTGACGTGCAGGTGCCCGGCGCCGGAGCCCGGGAAGCCGGTGAGGCTGAAGCGCCCGTCCTCATCGGAAAGGGCGAAGGCGACTATCTCGCCGTTGAGTTCCAACTCGATCTCTGCGTCGGCGATCGGCTGGCTGGAGTTGTTCTGGACGACGCCTGTGAAGATCGTCGGC
>JBCCZZ010000016.1:0-108991 GCA_039186605.1 Planctomycetota bacterium
CAGCACTTCTGCCTCACGCAGCTTGCCGATGATCTGCTCGGGTGAATGCTTGATCCCAGCCATGAAAAATCGCCTTCCCAGATGTGTCCAGCCGCCGGTATTGTCGCATAGACGCTGGACTCGGTTCTGGGGAGCAGGTCAGGCGAGCGTGCCCTCTCCGATGCTTGCGAGCGCAGTTTGCTGCTCAGATTTCACGGTGTCCACATTCGCGTTGATGGTATCAATCCGGGCGGACATACCCAGAAACCGATCGCGAAAGTTCTGCGCGAAGCGTTCAATACGATAGAAGAAGATCACGCCCGTCAATGAGACTGCAACAACGACGAGATTGATCGCGATGCCCAGCCCGCCAGCTATGCGTGCGGTAGATGTCAAGTCTGATAGCAGTGTCGAAGAGTCTGTATCAGACTCCTTGAAATAGTACCGCTGAAACAGTTCGGCTGTTATCGTGGCTATGAATATCACGAGGGCAGGAGTAGCGACCAAGAGCATGCTCTTGAGGCCTTTGGGGTCAGGTTTATGAGACTTTGTTGGTGTCGTATGAGTCACAGTCATGGGGCGGAGCCTAGTCGCTAGCGCAGCGATGCTGCTTTCGGTGTGTCAGGACGTACGTGTCTTCGAATGCTACAGCGATGCCACCTGCGCGGAACGCTGTGCCGTCACAGAGTCCGAAAGAACCAATTGCCTGATTCTCGAATGATCAACTGTATGCGGCCTAAGCAAAACTGTCCTGAATGGTGCCGTCATGCATCTTCACCGCGTGCCGCACAGTTGTGTGGCTGCGAGAAGACGAGGATCTGCTCCGCCTAATGCCTAATCCGTGCCATGAAATCCCGCCTTCCCAGATGCGTCCCATGCGGCGCATTCTCGCTTAGCACGCGGACTGGATCCTGGGAGGCAGGTCACCTTAGTCGGAAGCGGAGATAAACCTCCTATGCCAATTCGTAGTTGTTTTTTCAACATACTTGATTGTCCTAATATAGCCGACGACAAAATCCAGTACGCATTCTGCGCCGCGTTTCTCCACAACGAAGTCAACGGATATATCTGCGGTGTCGCCCAAGACGATGTCCATTCTTCGCAGATACAGCGTATCGCCAAGCGGTTCTCGTTCGCGAAAATGCCAGAAACGTTGTTCGATCTGCTCGCAGATGTTGTCTTGATAAGTGCATCCAGTCTTGATCTCCTTAAGCGACGGTGCAGCAGTCTCGATATTGACTACACCGCGAAGAAGTTCGGGGACCTTGTCGACATCCACCTCGAACACGCGTCTTACCCTTGCATCCCGCTGTAGGCGTTGGAGGGCCTTGTGTACCGTGGCTTGACTCGTTACCATCGGTTCAGCCATGGCGTCCGCGGGGATTGCCGGGTCATCGAGTAGGAGTCTCAGTGCAGCGAACTCACGTTGCGCCGGCGTCTGGCGTTCCTTGCCGGTTGAGAGAACTTCTTGATCCTCGTGCATCGCCAGTCTCCGTTGCCTCTGGTGCCCATGTTCCCCAAACTGGAGCACCATCGCACGGCGCATGAGTCATACGCAGTGATAGATGCGGAGAATGGAGCAAAATCTCGATTATGCTACAATAATTATCACAAGATGTCCAGTGGTGACGGAATCAGGAAATCGTGCTATGATCCACTCTCAGCCAATCTGGAGGCCAGTAGCATGAAGCACGTTCAGTCACACACTTCCGATCCACATGTGGCCGGCCATTCCGCCGGTAGCGTAAGAGAGATTCAGCGGTTCTTGAAACCATACGTCGCGCCGGAGCAAACCGGAATCGTTGCTCGCAGTTTGGCGTGCATCAGGCACTATCCCGATATCCGAGGGACGTACATCAAGTCAACAGTTGCGATTGGAGGCGCGGAGTGCGTTACCCAGCTTGCAGCCAGCGGCCCGCCTGACTCTGTCGATACGTTCGCCGAGGTTTTTCCCCGGCTTCTCGATGCGAGCACGCCATGCGAGGACCCGAATGATCGCGTATCTCATGGCGAGGTCTGGCCGGTAGATACCTGCCGCATGTGGCTAAGGGGACCCGACCGAATCCACGCCGCGTATGACGTGGCCCTGCTCCAGTCTGCGCAGCACCGTGCCCGAATGATTGACTTCGAAGCTCAGGTTGTTCGCCTCGACGAGAAATTCGATCGCCTAGTCATTCGGCTGGATCTACTCTTGACTGACGCTGAGGATCGTCGTCGAGTGACGGCGCTTGCTGAGAGCTTACGAGACTGGGCAAGCGACGATGATCGCTGGGCAATTCTACTTCAGAGGCCAGATCGCCGTCTCATGATCGATCGTGCCTGCGGTACGCCGCTGTACCAGATCTCCGATTTCATTCATACACCCGAAATTAGCTGCTGGGACTGTGATTGAAGCGCAGGATTGGAGTGCAGCGGAGTTGGCGTGATCCGAATCCGGCGTGTCCCTGCTGGCGATTGCTCCCAGTCGAGGCGTTCTGTTGAACTGAAGTCGGTGTTCACTCTAATTGGCACCGCCCGCTGTGCCGAAGCCGCTAAGCTACGTGGGCACGCCCAAGGCTGGACTCTGCAAGGAGTCAGAGATCTCGGATTTGATCGCCGAGGACGACGCGCATGCCTTTGAACTGGCCGTCCTCAAGAAAGGCTCCAGCGAACGGTTTGCTGAACGCTAGGAGGCCGCAGGCCCGGGTGGAGCCGCTCTTCCACTTCTTGGGGAGTCGGTCAAAGTGCTGCGCTACGTAGTCCACGCGCCGGATGTGCTTGAGCAATCGGTCGGGCTTGCCGTTCTTGTTGATCTCACCCTTGAACTCGTCCATCTGCTTGACGATTTCGGATGGGTTCTTTGCGAGCTTTAGATTCTTGCATTCGATCAGCATGAGCTCCGGTCGGTCCGGGTGCTTCGCGATTACGTCGATGTCGCCGAACTTTGCGAGCGTTCCGTCCTGAAAGAGAGAAACGAGCTCGACCTCGGTCTCTGTCAGCCAGCCGAGGGACTCCAACTCGGTGGCAACCTGTGTGCTATAGGCAGAACCAGCCTCGTCGGCGATCGAGCCGATCCATTGAGCGATGGGCTTCCCGGGGAATTCTTGCGGATCCGCGGTCCCGAACCAGAGCTGGTTGATTCGGCTTCGTGCCGACTCTTCGAGAAGTCCTGCGCACACAAGCAGCTTGTCGGAGTCGGTCCTCAGCCGAAGGATCGGGCGTGCGACGATCGAGAGGTCGCGTCCATAGCGCCAGGGCAATACATGGTGATTCAGCTTCTCGGAGACAGGGTGCTTGAGCCAGTCGGGTCGTGGTTGGAGTATCAAGTCGTTCAATAGTGCTTCGGACACCTCTCTACTCACCGTTGGTTTGGTCACGGCATGCAGCTCTTCGATTGACATTATTGATACTGGTGTGCCGCGGTTGATCGCCTCGATGTGCACCTCCTTGTTGAAGCGAACGAGGTCTTCGTGGTTCCATCCGAATGAAGCCTCACAAGCACGCCGGAACTCATCGGCCAGCTGTTCGGGTACAGCCGGGTCGTCATGGCTCCGCGTGCGTGCGTCGGTGGAGGTTTCGATCGCGCGGCTCTCCTCGACCGCCAGGCCGTAATCCCTCATCGAGTTGTACAGGGCATTTTCGGGCCAGGTGAGTGTCCCGGCGCCGGTGGCCCAGACACGCGGCTCAATAAACCCGTAGTGCATTCCGTCTGCGACCGAGGCGAACATCAGGCCGAGCTCGATCTGGGCGAGCATGCGAGCGAGATCGAGCTGGCTAACTTCGGTGAAGCCGGTGTCGCTAGCATGGCAGAGACCGGCTTCAGCGAGCAGGCGCGAGGTCAATGACGTCGTGTTCTGGATGTGTACCTGCTGTGCAGCGGTATGGCGGTTTAGCTCGTCATCTCCGTAGAGTGATCGCAGGGCGGGGCGAGACCAGTCCCATCGGCGCACTTCATGGCGAGCCATGAGGCTGTTCGTCAACGCCGCCGTGAGCAGACTGGCTCGCTCGTACCGGCCGACAGCCGCTTTGACCTGTATGAACGCCCATTCTGCCGCCCGCCGCAACAGACCGATCGCGTCCTTGCCAGATGCCTTGTGCTCAGGGGCGTGGCCGAGCGCCTGCATCACACCGATGCGGGCCCACGCAGATTCGAGTTCGGTAAGCGGTACCGGCCAGCCAGAGAGCTGAGATGCGACCGCCTCACTGTGCGTCTCTGCCATCCGCATATAGAGAAATCTAGAGGTGTGATCAGGAACGATCTGATTGGTGATGGCACTACCAGCGGTCGCGACTTCAAGCAGCTCAAGGGCGCCATCAACGAGGGCGGCCAGGACCGTTCGCTCAAGGACATTCGTGGGTTGCCCCAGCGTGCACAGAGCCGTTGCTGGAACCATCGTCGTGATCTGGCTCTTGCTGCGGTCAACACTGACCCGGATCTGCGGCCGAAGCTCCTCTTCTTCGATCTCTCGTTTGGGTACGATTGACTGGGGATCCGTGACCGGCTCGTAAACGAGCTTCCAGTGGACAGGGCCACGCTCTGCTGGCCCGACCAGTGGCGAGAGCGCGTCGCCGATGCGGCGGAGCCAGCTCGTGAAGTTGTCGAAGATGAAGAACCGATCATCGCGTGTCGCATCGCTTGTGGGTTCGCTGCTGAACCAGAGGGTCAGCCGAGGGCTCTCGTACAATGACATGAATTCGTCGGGGACAGAGACTCCAAGGTCAGGCGCATAGACCGGTGCGCTTGTTTCAGACTTGTAGAACGATCCGTTGGAATACCGCCGGACGCGAACGGGGCTTCCATCCATCCCCATGGCGTAGTGGACATCCTGCTGCTCCGTGATTAGGCATCGGAGGTCAAGACTCGCATTGGTTGGCAGCGCAACGAAGGTGGTACTGCTGGGTGCTTCGGCATTGACCGTTGGCACGGGGAAGCCACCGGTATTCTGAGAGACCCCGAAGAGGTCGAGGAGTGTTCCGAAGGGTGCGAGATGCTGGTCGAGCCGAGTCGCCTTGTCGACGTTCTCGAGAATTTGGAAGATATGTCGCGCTTCAAACCTGGTCTTCCAGCAAAGTTTCTCGAAATCTGGAAAAGAGAGACTCGTGACGCGGAAGTCATCATGCTCTTCCGGGAGGAGGGGGCCTAGCCCGCGTCCCCAGCCTGCAAAGACGATCAGGGATACGCCCTCCCGGAAGCCCTTCTGCCCCCGCATGTGGTCACGGGTGCGGTCCGCATGGAAAGCAAGCCGCTCGGTGATGTCCTGGGCCGCGGGACATTTGTCGCCAACGGTGGAATCCGGAAAGCCCTTGAGGTTATCCAAGCAGATGAGTATGTGGACGTGCCGGCCAGTGTCAATTTGCAAAACATACTCGATGATGCTGCAGCAGTCGTGGCGCTGCGGCAGCAGCGGGGCGTCTCCTTGGGTCCCGAGTTCCGGGAGATAGGGCAGGGCGAACGCAACAGCTCTGTGGAGGTGGAGCTCTAGCTGGTCGTTCCAGCCGTGCTCTGTTGCGCTGGCGATCGTTGCATGCCTGAGGGCCGGCGAGAGCGCTGATGGCGACAATACATATACCTTGTCCCCGAAACTGATGAGTGGCTTCCGGAAATCCAGCCAGGGGTTGGTCGCCTTACGTTTCCGGTACTGCTCCAGGGACGCAGTGAACCTTGACAGGGTCTCTGGCGTGAACCCGATATCGGCGAGCTCCTGCGTTGAAAAGCACGCTGGTGAGTCTTCCGAGCACGCGGCGTTCAGAAGCTCATGCCCGATCGTATCTACGGGGAGCTCCTCACCTCTGGTATGACGACCGAGTCCTTTTCGCTCAGCAATTCGGTCACTCAGCGCAAGCAGGAGCCTGCATTCAGCCTTGACTGATGCAAAGCGCGGAACCTCCGGCATCGACTCGATAACAGCAGCAAAGTGCTGGAGTGCGGCAACGTTGGACTCCCAGAAGCCCTCAAATACACGGTATTGCTGACCCTCAAATAGCACAACCGATGCGAACAGATCCTCGCTCGGATCCTCTAGACTCGCCGCCCCGAGATCGCCGATCCGAGCAAACAAGTCGTCGATCGCGTCGGGGCCCATCACTTGGTCACCCTCGGCGTACTTGAGCGCGAAGCCAAGCATCGCCTCAAGGCGGACGCAGTTCGCCGCGAGCGTGGATTCACAAAGCAGCGATGTGATCGCGCGTACGCATGTCTCGGCTGAGGTGCCACGGAGAGTGTTTATGGCATGCGCAAGCGAATCATTTTGTCCTAGTGGGTTTGTGGTCATAGCTCACCCATATTGCCGAATACTCCATTGAGGGCAGGTCATAACCGCCTCGCTCGCCCGCTACTAACCGAAGATCTAGGGCCGAGAAAGAGCATCAGCGATCGCGACCTCGCTCATCATGACCCGCACCATCAGATCGAAACCCGCTGGCAAGCCCTCGCAGAGCGGAAGCGGTCCGTGGCGCCTCTAAACTGATTTGCTTTGCCCATTGGTCGAACCGATCGGCAATCTCGCGCTCCGCGTCACCAGTCCGGCCGACATTGTGGACCCCGCGACGGTTGCTGACCTCGCAGCAGAACTGGGTCTCAAGAGTCTCAGACTCCAGCTCTTCGATCATCGTCCGCACCGGCTTACAGGGCCAAGCCCCGTCCTGATCGGCCGGTGCGAACGCGAAGACTGCGCCAATTCGGATCAGAGCAGCCTTGCGTCTGCCACACCGCTCTGCGCGCACAAGGGCCTGATTTACCCACGCTCGTAACTTGTCCTCGTCGACAGCGCCCGATACGACGGGATCGGGATACCGATCTTCGATGGCTCGTAGGCCGCTCGGTCCCTCCGCTGATCCATGATCGAGCCCTGGCACCCGGCTCCAGATCTCTAGCAACTGAGAGGCTTGGTAACGCACTTGGTCAGGGATGACCGTATCGAAGGGGTCGGGCTCGATAGCGGATGGGTACCGCATGCAGAGGAGTTCGCAGAAGAACTCTGTGTCCGTCGCGAGCCAGCGCTGCAGCTCTGGCACGCCGTGATGGGCCTCGATATATCCGAACCACTGCCACTCCCACTGCCGGAGCTCTTCGTGCGACGCCCCGGCGGACCGCACGACGTCGAACAGGCGCCCGAGGTAGTGTGGGTCAATTGGGCTACTCCCGTCAGCCGGTTCCTGCACGTCATAGCTGAGTATCGCCCGAGCCTGTTCCGTGAGGGTCGCGATACGCTCACCGTCTCCGTCCCTTGGCGCGTAGAACGCTCCTGCCACGAATTCCATAGCGGCGTGCCATCGCCCGCGTGACAGCAGACCTTCGACAACCTCGGGTGCATGCTGCCCCGGGCATTGGTACGCAGGCAGGGCATCCCAGTAGGCGTCGCGGATCTCGCCGCCAATGCTCTCGAGCAGCGACCAGAGATCAGGATCTGCAGTACGAAGTAGTGCGAACGCGATCGCTCGATCACGGTCTCCTTCCGAGGCATACTCCTGCAGGACATCATCTGACCATGCGGTGTCGTTCCGTCCGATCGCGACGCACAGGTAGCCGCGTGCGAGCAACGCGACTGGGTCACTCTCCGAATCAGAGAAACGCTTTGTCATCGTCGACTCTAAAGCGCGATCTTCGTCTGCCCTGCCCACCGTCCAGCCCAGGCTGCGCGGATCATCGACCTCCGTTGCCCAAGAGAGAATGCCCGGCTCACCTTCGGCGTCGAGCACCCCACGTACAGCTTCGCGCTGTGCCAACTCAAAGCGCTCCCGCTGTTCTTGATAAGTCCCCTCACGATCCCGATACCGATCCGGGGACCGATCAAAGAGGTACCGAGCGCTCGCGCGAAGACCAACAGGCTGATTCGCCGCGGCGACCTCCCGCATCAATTCCAGAACATCTTCCTGGGCCCGCCACTTCGCATCCGGAAACGCCTCGTGCTTTGCCACGATCGCCCGGGCAGCCTCGCGATACGTGAGATCGTCCTTTTCGCTCCACGCCGACCGCGGTGGCGACTTCAAGAGTTCGAGGAACTCAGCCTGCCTGGACGGCGCCACGGCAAAGAGGTCGTTGCTGTGTTCCACGAGGAAACACCAGCGTGACGGATCGGCGTTCGCGTGCCGAAACAAGAAGTCAACGACCCACTCCAGGTGCCTTCCGAACTCGGCGTAGGTCGTCGCGCGACTCGGCTTCTTGCGCCATGCATCGCTCCGCCATTCCGGGTCAGCGAACGGAAACGAGGTCTGTGCGTAGGTCGAAGGCAGGCTGCCGCATACCAAAACCCAAGCCTGCTCTGGATACTGCGTGACGATACCCTCGATCAGTTTCTCGCAGTCGTCGAGCGGCGTGCCCGCTGCCGGTAGCCATGGGAGCACGAGATTTGCGAGTGCGCCTGATGGCCGCGGATGGTTATTCCCTCCCGGGTCAAGTTCAGCCATCTTCACCAGAAGTCGGAAAGCCATGGCGACGTGCTCCTCGGCGAACGCCAGCCGCTGCAATGCCCAGACCAAGTGCACGTACAAACCCGAAAACCAAGGATTAGAGTCGGGAAAAATCGCGTTCCTGAATCCCTCTTGGTTGAGGTCTCGCCCAAGCGCCTGGAGGAACTCCTCGGGGGCGGCCTCGGCGAGGTCCGGAAGCACCGAGGCGAGCGAGGACCAGTTCGTGAACCCGTCCTGTGAGCCAAGCAGCTGTCGCACCACGCGTGCGGGGATAGGCGCTGCATCAGACTTGTGTACCACACGCTGGACAGCGAGCAAGCACAACGAGCCGACGATCGATTTCCTCAGAAGCTCCGAGTTTGGATGCCTATCCACAGGTGCGACGAACGGCCTGGGGTCGATCGCCACAGGATCAGGTGTCGCCAAGACTTCGATTGCGAGTTTCTCGAATCGCTCGAGCACATCGGGCCCGAACTTCTCGGCAAGTCGTGACCAGTACACCCGCCACGCACGCCAGGACCAATGATCGGCCCGCCGCTCCACCGGCCCGCCGGGCTCAGCAAGTGACGCCAGCAGTTGATCAGGCCCAGCGGTCCCGCCGCCGAGCAGTTCCTGGGCGACTTTCCGGTCCGCAGCGTTGTTGACGTCCCAATCGCCGAGGAGGACGAGAGGCGCCACCTCAACGGCACGATCACCACGAAGCCACGATGGCTCGCCAGACATGTTCCCGGGCGACAGCTCAAGGGTGAGTGCTTCCAAACTTCCTCGGCACGCCTTGGCGGCACGGTACGCAACATCGCTGCTGTCCACAAAATCACGAAGTTGATCAGTGAGTAATCCGACGCTGTGGCGCGGAAGCAGAATTGGACCGGAGTCAGAGCCGGCATACACATTCGGCAGGCTGGCTCTGGCTCCGAGCACGATCAAGGATGGCGGCTCCGGCAGCCTCAAGAGCTGCTTCCGGAGTGGTGAATCGTGATCAATGGCAACCACGACGTTGGTCAACAGGCCGGGATCCGGAACTTCAGCCTGTTCAATAGCGAAGAGAACCGGAGCAGGCCCGTTGGCGTCCTGGTCGATCTCAAGCACCACCGCGGCCACGAACGCGCCCGCCTCAGCCCTTGAATCAGCAATCACTTCCAGTTGGCCAGATGGCTCGGCCAGCCAACGCAGTAATTCCCCCTGCTGGGTCGTGCGATCGAGCAGTGCGATCTTCTCCGTCAACCAATCCGGACGTGGAGGCCCAAGCGCACACCGTTCCCAATAGAACTGCGCTTCAAACCAGCCCACGCCGTACAGGTTCAAGGCCCGAGCAAGCCAGAGGGTTGTGTTGGGAGCGGTCTCCAGCCATGCAGACAACTCGGTGGCGTCGTACACCCTGACCGAGCTCCAGGGGCCATCTTGCTCGGCTTGGAGACGCCACTCTTCACGGCGCGACCAGACCCGCGATGTAACGAATACAAACGTCGATTCCGACGGATCAAGGCCTAATGGATCTTCAGATCTTTTCTTAAAATCCTCGTGAGCCTTGCTGCGTGGGTCGTCGCCCGTCCCGATTTCCCAGCCCACGGATCCACCAGGAATGTACGGCGAGTCGCCAAAGAACTGCGTCTTGCCATCCCAGCCAGGCTGCCTGATCTGATCGCCCGATGGGAATCCCGCTTCCTTCAGCGTGCCATGCCAGGATGTTTCTTTGATCAGCCGATGCACAAGATCGGGGAGTAACCCCTGGGCGAGCCGGGCTGATGTCTCAAGTTGTTTTGCGAGCAAGGCGGCGGGGATGCGGATCATCGACACAGTGTATTACGTTTGTGTTTTACTTGAAAGATAGAGGTATTCCGTCTGAGTCAATCAAGAGGGTGTAACCCCATTTATGGGTCAATTTGCTCTTTAAGCCTGAATCCGTATTTTGAGGGTGTCGCACACCTTGGGCACCCAGATCTGACCCCGGGAGTGAATCCGCAAATGTGTCGACGCAACAAAGGAGAAGCCACAATGGCAACAGGTTCGACTACGAACATCGACCTCGTCCGACTCGCTACCCAGTACGGGCAGTTCTGCGCGACAATGGATGATCGTTGGCAGAGGTTCACCGAATTCTGCGTTCGAGTCGATGCGGTCGTGCAGCGGCTCACGACGGCATACCGGGAAGGGCACAGTCGCCAGAGCATCCAACTCGCGAAGATCCGGCCCAGCCCTGACCCTCGTGGTATCCCGACAGAAGAACAGCTCGCGATCTGGGACCTCCTCCAGGGCGAATCGCTTACAGCCAAGGAAATCGCCGTTCGCTCCGGGCTGGGCCCGGATCAAGCGGACGCTGTTCGTCAGAAGATCGCCCGTCTTAACAAACACGGCTTCCGGATCGAAAACACCCGGGGCATCGGCTACTGGCGACCGGACGCGCGCCCTGCTGATCACGCGACCGGTTAACGACCGGTCGAGCGCCCATCTTGGGCTCGCCAGCGGGCATCATCTCCAGTGATCGCATCGGACGCGGTCAGACTGGAGCAGCTATGCGTGTGGAACGGATTTCCCTCTCGCAGATAGACCCGGCCCCGTACAACCCCCGGCGGGCCCTGAACCCCGGCGATCCGGAGTTTGAGGCGCTCGCGAACAGCCTGGACGAGTTCGGCCTGGTCGAGCCGCTTATCTGGAACAAGCGGACTGGAACGCTCGTGGGTGGTCACCAGCGGCTCGCGGTCTTGCGCGCCCGGGGTGAAACCGAGGTCGAGGTCAGCGTCGTCGATCTGTCTGTAGCCAAAGAGAAGGCTCTCAACGTCGCACTCAATAAGATCCAGGGCGAGTGGGACAAACCGCAACTCGCCGCTCTGCTCGATGAGCTTCTGCAGACTCAGAATCTCGACATTGGGCTCACCGGATTCACTGCTGATGAGGCAGAAGACCTGATTGGTGAACTGCTCGACCACCAACGAGAAGATGTTCAGGACAGCTCAGTGATGGCCGTGGCGGCAGCAGATGCCGTAACCCAGGTTGGCGATCTGATCGAGCTGGGTCATCATCGGTTGTTCTGTGGTGATGCGACTTCGGAGCGCGATGTCCGCACGCTGATGGCCGGAGAGCGGGCATTGCTCTTTGCGACCGATCCGCCGTACTTGGTGGACTACGGAGAGAATGAGCGGCACAGTCAATCTAGATCGCCAGCGGCCGATTGGGACCGACGGGCCGGCAGCGAACTGCTGTATGAGCAGTTCATCGGCGTCGCAATCAAGCATGCGCTCCGACTCGATGCCGCCTGGTACCACTGGCACGCGAGCCGCACACACGGTCTGCTCGACCGTGCGTGGGCGAAGCACGGTGCGCTCCAGCATGCCCAGATCATCCTCGACCGCGGCCACGGTCTTCCGTCCAGGTCCTGGTACATGTGGCAGCACGAGCCATGCCTCATGGGCTGGATGGAGGGTAACAAACCACCGCGTGTCGATCACCAGCGGCTGAGCACTGTGTGGCGATTCCTAACCCCTCGGGGCATGGAGCGTCCCGATCATCCGACCCCGAAGCCGATCGAGGTCTTCGAGATCCCGATGCGCCAGCACACCCGTCCGATGACCACGCGTCGAGTCGGCGGTCTCTGCTACGAGCCATTCGCGGGCTCGGGCACACAGGTCATCGCGGCCGAGCGCCTTGGCCGCCGGTGTTTCGCGATGGAACTGGATCCGCGCTATTGCGACCTCATCGTGCGTCGGTTCATCCGGTTCGCGGGTGAGGGGGCGGTCAGCGCCGAGATCGCCAGCCGCTACCGGATCGATGGCAAGGAGGTGGCGTGATGCCAGATGGCACGCATGACAGAGTGCTCGATCTGCTCGCAGGGATCCGGTCTGGGGATATTCAGGGTCGCGCAATTGACAAAGGTACCCGCCGCCGCTGCGTCGAGTACATGACCCTCGAGGGCGCAGCCACGGCAGAGATCGCCAAAGCGCTCGATGTCTCGGATCGGACGGTCCGGCGAGATCTGGAGATCATCCGCGTGCAGCGGACACTGGAGTGTGATCCACAACTCACGGGCGAGATTGCCGGTGAGTTGCTCGTCGAGACGCGGGCATCGATGAGCCGTTTGAAGCGCATCGCCAGGGATCCGCAGACACCGCCCGGTGTGAAGGTGGAGGCCGAACGCTCGTCGGTCCAGATCCTGGACCAGACCATCGAGCGGTTGCAGCGGCTGGGATTCGTGGCCACGGCTCCCGTGCAGGTCGAAGCTTCGGTCTCTCACACCCTTGACGACTCTCAGGCCGTCCTCGCTCAGATCCAGGAACTCAAACGACTGGCCAGTTTGGCTGCCGGTGAAGAGCGAGAAGCCCTGGATGCCATGGCAAGGTCGTTGCAGCGGTCGCTTCCTTCGGGCGACGGTAAGGGGGGCGAGGTATGACACTCGATCCCGACATCGTGAACAACTCGGTCAAGCAGGTCCGACGCCGCCTCGGCTCTGAATCTGCAGAGAAGTTCGCCAGCGTGTATTTGCAACAGCACTTTGTCTTGCCCGGATCACCCATGCACTCCGAGCTGTTTGAGAGCCTGCACAGTGCGACTCAAGAACGCTCGGCACGGTTGGCTGTCGCAGCTCCCCGTGGGCACGCCAAAAGCACCGTTGTCTCTCTCGCGTACGTCCTCTGGTCCGTGCTCTACGGTCACGAGCGTTTCGTCATCCTGGCCTCGGCCACGAAGGAGCAGGCCGCGCAGCTGCTTCGGCACATCAAGGACGAGATCGAGTCCAACCCCCTGATCCATTCCGATTTCCATGAAGCGGTCCCTGGATCAGGTAAGACTCGCTCGGCGCCCTGGACGGGGACCCGCCTTCGCTTGCCCACGGGCGCCGAAGTCTGGGCCGTGGGGAGTGGGCAGCAGATCCGAGGGATCCGGAATCGAGATCAACGCCCTTCGCTGGTGGTCGTTGATGACCTTGAGATGCCCGAGTTGGTGCTCTCCGAGGACCAGCGAGCCAAGACGCGCGACTGGTTCGACAAGACTCTCCTGAAGGTCGGCGGGCCTGTCACCAACGTGATCGTTGTTGGCACTGTCCTGCACTACGACTCGCTGCTTGCCGGCTTACTCGAGACTGATCGCTCACCAGGGTGGACGGCGAAGCGGTTCAGGGCCCTGATCAGCGAGTCGGACAACACCAAACTCTGGGATCGTTGGGAGCAGATCTACAGTGGCACCGAGGAACACGAAGAGAAGACCGGGAGCCAGGCTGCTCGCTTGTTCTACGCCGCGAATGAGGCCGAGATGCTTGAAGGCGCGGCTGCGCTGTGGCCAGAACGCGAGCCCGTGCTCGATCTCATGGAGATTCGGGTTCGAGAAGGCCGGGCGAGCTTCGATAGTGAGAAGCAGAACGAACCGCTGGATCCAGAGCACTGCTTGTTCAAGCCAGATTCGTTCTCCTACTGGGACAATGAATACCCGGACGCGTACGCTCGCGCCCTGGACGCGAAGAAGAACGGGCGCATAGTCGCCGCGATCGATCCGAGCCTCGGCAGAGATCCCAGGAAGGCCGATTTCTCCGCGATCGTCATCCTCGCCGAGTGCAAGCGAACAAAGCGACTCGATGTTCTCGTCGCCGATATCGAGCGGCGGAGCCCGCAAGCAACGATCGAGCAGATGGTCAGGTTCGCGCAGCTCTATGAAATTCAGTCGATCGGTGTCGAGGTGAACGGGTTCCAGCAGTTGTTTTATGATCAGCTCAAGGACCAGCTCAAGCATGTGAACTCGAAGGCCCGCCTCGAGGAGATCAAGAACACGTCGAACAAGCAGCAACGCATCTCGTGCCTTGAGCCGCTGGTAAGCCAGGGCAAGATCCGGTTCAGCAAACGGCACACACGTCTTGCCGAGCAGCTGCGTCAGTTTCCGCTGGGTGCCCACGATGATGGACCAGATGCACTGGAAATGGCCGTGAGAATCAAACAGCGTTCCGAGCCGAGGATCATCTTCGCATATACCCGGCCAAGGAACACCATGTACTTTGATATCTAGTCGATAGCTAGACAGCTGGTGCGCGCGGCGGAGGCTGGGGCCAGCGGGCAGGAGCGGGCCGACCGGTTGATGGGACGGCTCTAATCCTGGTTGACCGTTGGTACGGTCTTGAGCCGCCATGGCTGGACTTCTCAAAGGCTGTCCAGAATGCCCTCGAAGCGGCCACAGTTACCGCCGTTCGGTCGAAAAATTGGCTTGTCATCGCTTCGTCAGCGGCGCCTCACTTGACCGCCGCGCCCTGATCGGGCCCAATGTGGTTGATCGGGGACCAGAATCGGGTGGCGCGTGCCGCCGCTGGCCTGGACACGGAACCGGAGGACCCGGCTCATCGGCCCGAGTTGTTCAGGGCCACCACAACGAGGTTGACGCGCGAGCGTCTGGCGCTGCTTCACAGGAAACCGCCAACCTGGGCCATGGACCCTTGAACATGCAAGCGGCGCCCGGACCCGCGCCCCCGATTGGGGGCGTCGGCCGGGTGCTGTTGCATGTTGCCCCTTGGCGGGGGTCCTGTGAGCAGGCTCGGTTCGGCGCCCTCTTTTTGTCGAGGGGTCAAGATGAATCCGAGCATTTCAGACTTTCGCGCCCAACGGAGTGGGTTCGGAAGGAATTGTACATGGTTAAGTGGACTTCATTGGCGTTGCTCGTGCTCATACTTTCTTCGTCAGCCGGGTGTACCGGATACACACTGAAAACAGACCGGGAGGCGAAGTTTGCCTGGCGGTTCGGCATCGACAGCTCGAGACCACGCAACACCTTCAAGACCAAAGACAAGTACACAGTCGGGCCAGATCGTCCAGCTCGGTTCTCAACCGACTGGCCGCCGCCGATTATCCCCCGCGGGATTGATGTTGTCGTATGGACTGATACACACGTTGCATATCGAGACATTAACCCATACAAGAATGAGTTGGATGGATCGACAATCGTGATTGCTGATCACGAATGGCGCCCGTTGACAAGCGCGGACCGGGACATCATCGCTGGAACACTCCGGGTTGGTATGAGTCGTGATGATGTCATTCGCCTGTATGGCGAGCCTCGTGATACGAGAAGTTCAACCTCCGCACTAAGCGGGCGCTCCGAGACCTGGACCTACGGCCAGTTCCCCTATACGCACTTCTGGATCTACTTCAGCGGCGACAGGGTCACAGGCTGGGCGGATTGACCCTGCCGGTCCAGATCAGCTGTACGCCCAGAATAACTGCAAAACACACGGATCAGCGCTTGCTATCGCCACGAGTTCATGGCTGTATGGCAGCGCCGAGGCGAGTGCCTCGGAGGCCCCCGCCAGTCCCGCGGCTGGGCGTGGAGTGGCGCTCCGCGCCCACCGCGGGGCGGGGTTTGGAAAGGAGGACGCGTGGTCAGGCGCTCCATCGATCTCCCAGCCCTCGCGAAGGCTGATCTCGCCCAGCTTCGGGCTATCTGGTCCGAGTGCGGGCTTCCGGGCGAGCCCCCGCGGCTTCGGCACGCGGTCTTGCGAGAACTCGCTTGGGCCAAGCAAGGCGGCCACCGAGGCCTTCTCGATGCCGAGACCAAGCGATTACTGAAACGAGCGATTCGGGACGCGCCGCGGCCAGGGACCCAAGCTCCAAGCCGGGCTCGAAAGCGTCGAGGCTCGCAGCGGTTGGAGCCTGGCACGCGGCTGGTCCGGACCTGGCGTGGGCGGGCGCACGAAGTGGAGGTTGGGGCTTCCGGACAAGTCTTCCGCTACCGCGGACGCGAGTATGGCAGCCTCTCCGAGATTGCTCGCGAGATCACGGGCGCCCGATGGTCCGGCCCACGCTTCTTCGGCCTGACGAAGGCTGATGTGGGATCGAGGAGGCGTGCCGGATGAGCAAGATCCGGTGCGCGATCTACACCCGCAAGTCGAGCGAGGAGGGGCTCGATCAGGCCTTTAACTCGCTCGAGGCCCAGCGTGAGGCGGGGCTCGACTACATCCGAAGTCAGAAGCACGAGGGCTGGACCACTGTGTCCAGCCAATACGACGATGGAGGCTTCTCCGGCGGGACCATGAAGCGTCCAGCCCTTGAGGGGCTGCTCACCGATATCGACCGTGGCCGGATCGATGTCGTCGTCGTGTACAAGGTCGATCGACTCAGCCGATCCTTGAGTGACTTCGCCGAGATGATGCGACTCTTCGACGAGCGGGGAGTCTCGTTCGTCTCAGTCACGCAACAGTTCAACACGACGAACTCAATGGGCCGGCTGACGCTGAACATGCTGCTGAGCTTCGCCCAGTTCGAGCGAGAGGTGACGGGCGAGCGGATCCGCGACAAGATCGCGGCTACGAAGAAACAGGGCTACTGGGTTTGCGGGCAGCCGCCGCTCGGCTACCGCCTTCAGCAAGCGGATGAATCTCGAGGCCTATACGTCATTCCGGAAGAGGCCGACACCGTCCGGACGATTTTCGATCTGTTCATCGAGTCAGGCTCCCCGGTGAGCGTGGCCGAGTCACTCAACGCACAGGGCCTGACCACCAAGCAGTGGACAAGCAGCAAGGGTCGCTCTCACGGCGGGCAACCACTGACACCCAAGTACATCCACGCTGTGCTCACCAACCCAATCTATGTGGGAAAGATCAGGCATCGCAGAGCCGAAACGACCACGTTGTACGATGGACGCCACGAACCGATCGTCACCCAGGGGGTCTGGAATCAGGCAAGAAGAGTGCTCTAAGGACGAGATGGGTCAGTGCTTCATCGATGGACCCATGGACATCTCTTGAAGGGCAAGCTCAGGACGCACGAAGGCTTCGCGATGAGCCCTAGCGCGGTCCAACGCCCGGGCCGCGATAGAAAACGCATTGTGCCGTACTACGTGAGCCAGAAGGCGTTACGGAAGGGCTTCGCGGCCTGCGAGCTCAAGTCCGTGAACGCACGAGAGCTGGATCGGCTCGTTAGCAGCATCGTCCTGGATCACATCAACGACCGCCGGCTCAGTGGGCTTGTTGTCGAGGAGCAGCGGCATTGGATCAGAGAGCTGGTCGATCGGGTGAGGCTTGGCCCGGATGCGCTGCTGATCTGGATCAGCTGCTCCGCAGCAGACAAGCTCCGGGCTGCGGATCTGCCGGAGCCAGCCTCGGGTGTAGGGTCTGGGGTAGCTCTTGGCGAGGCCGTCATCGCTACTGAGCGAGGCGATCACACCGAGCTTCGACTCGCTGTGAGCATCAAGAAGCGTGATGGCCGACGGTTGGTTCTCTCTCCCGATGGTGAAGATCTTGTGACCGCCAAAGCAGAAGGTCCGAGGGAAGAAATCGTCGATGCGATCGGTCATGCCTATCGCTGGCAGGATGAGCTGGGCCAGACTGGCGAGAGCATCGCGGCCTACGCGAAGCGCGAGCGGGTCTCCGAATCACGGATGCACAAGGTACTGCCGCTGGTACTCCTTGGTCCCGATGTGCTTTCGGCGGCCCTGCGCGGATCGCTGCCGCCGAGGGTAACGCTGAAGGATCTGATGGCGGCCGCCCGAGATCTCGACTGGCAGGCCCAGCTCCGCTTCCTCGGCATGGCCTGGGGCTCCGCAGGCTGGTAAATCCTCTCCCCAGAATTTGGCCCGAGAGACACTCGCCATGAATCAGCCCATTCGGTCGATATCACGGCCGTCTCTACGAGCCGCGTGGACTCGAGATATCGCGTGTTTTCTCGATGGAATTGGGCGATAAACGCAACGGCCATTCCGGCCTGCTGCGCCATATCAAGCTGCTAAGCGGAGAGGGGGGGATTCGAACCCCCGAGACGAGTAAACCCGCCTACGCGGATTCCAGCCGCGCTCCTTCAGCCGCTCGGACACCTCTCCAGAAGCCGACCCTGGCGTGGGGCGCCGAGGCCGTGAAGGAAGTCATGATATCGCTAGCAGGACGCCATGTCTGCTCTTGCCCAGTCGAGAGATCGGGGCTCCCGTTCGGGACAGCGCCGGACTCGCGCCCGTGACGGGAGCGTTTGCTCCACCACGCAAACGTCAGATACGCTCTGCCCTTCTCGGAGAGCTCTCCAAGTGAACGACAAGCCCGCACGCAACATCGGATTGCTTCGGGGAATAAACGTCGGCGGTCGGAACAAGCTCCCAATGACGAAGCTGCGTGAGTTATTCGAGTTGGCCGGCGCGAGCGATGTCGAAACGTACATCCAGAGCGGGAACATCGTCTTCGCTTTGAGAAAGGCAGCCCTTGAGTCCGTATCGACTCGCGTCAGGGAGCTTATTCTCAAAGAGTTCGGTTTCGAGACCGAGCTCATTACCCGCACCGGCAAAGAACTGCTCGCCGCGATCGACTCGGTGCCCTTCGAGGAGCCACAGCACGCCTATCTGGCATTTCTCAGTTCAAAGCCCGCCGCACAATCAGCGAAACAACTCGAAGACTGGGTGGCCGGCGATGAGCAGTATCATCTTCGTGGGCGGGAACTCTACCTCTGCCTCCCAAACGGTGTGGCCAAGACCAAGCTCACGAACGCCCGCATCGACAAAGCCCTGGGCACGATCAGCACGGTCCGCAACTGGAAGACCGTCGAACGCCTCGGCGCGATGGTCGCTTCGGGCTAGTCGGGAGTATGTAGCTAGTGAGACGGTCGGCGGGTCGGCAAAAAGACCAAGCAGGCTCCGACACTCAGTCCCGCTCCCATGAGTGTGTCACTCGGCCAATGCGCTCCCAAGAACACCCTCGAGAACGCGACCACCCCCGCCAGAGTGAACACGATCGGCGCCAACCGCCGATCCACGTGTGTTAGCCACATCGCCAGGAACACTGCCATCGAGGTGTGGCTGCTCGGCATCGAGTGGAAGTTGCTTGCCCCGCGCTCCCAGAACTCCCACGCGTGAAGGAACCCGCCGGCTCCGTCCGGGTGCACGCCCATCGGCCCCAGCCAGCCATCAGCGCCGTAGAGCGAGATCGTCGAGCCCGGATCGTCCGCCGATCCACGAGGCCGTGCTCGTCCGAGCACCAACTTGAGCAGCATCGTCGCCGCCCAGACCGCTGCCCCGGCGCGCACCCCGTGGAGCACCAACCGCTTCCCATCGCGGCACAGTCTCAACACCAGCACCACGCAGACCGCCAGGCTCACCGGTGCCCCGAACTGCTGGATCGTCTCAAGTTCCCGTTTCACGTCTCCGCCGATTGGCAACGACCGGACCGCGTCGAACACAACACCGTCAAAGGGGTACATCGCCGCCGCCCCGCCTAGTCCGATCAGGACCGCAGCGAACGCCCAAGCTGTGCGCACATCGGAGCGACCTGAGGTCTCCGAGCGGCTACCTTCGAGTGTGGTATCGACCCCCGAATCAGAATCGGTCGCGTCTGCGGGTTCCAACGGCGCCCCTCGTTCGCGCGGCGGGCGGTGGGCCCGCGGGTGGGTGGGCGGCGTCCTGCTCGCCCTGCTCAGCCTCACAGTCTATCTGCCCGGGATCACCTCCCTTCCACCAATCGACCGTGACGAGTCCCGCTTTGCGCAGGCCAGCCGCCAGATGTTTGAGGCCGCGGCGTTCCCCGAGGAACACCTCGACCCCGCTCTCCACGACGGCGGGCTGGTCATCCCGAAGGTGGGGGATCGGCTCAGACTCAATAAGCCACCGCTGATCTACTGGCTTCAGGCCAGTTCCGCCGCGGTGTTCACGGGTGGGGATCCGCGCGGCGATGCGATCTGGATGTACCGCGTTCCCTCGGTGCTCGGCGCGACCGCGGCGGTACTGCTCACCTGGTTCGCTGGCGCGCGCATGTTTGGGGCGCGGACCGCGTGGCTCGGCGCCGCGATGCTTGCGGTCTCGCCGATGGTGGTCTGGGATGCGCACCAAGCACGAGCCGATCAGGTCCTCCTCGCATGCTGTGTGCTCTCGATGTTTGGCCTTCACCGGGTCTACAGCGCCGCAATGCGCGGCCAGCGGGGACGCTGGATCCACGCGGCATTCCTTTGGCTTGGCATCGCTGCTGGCGTGATGACGAAGGGCCCGATCACCCCGATGATCGTCATTCTTGCGGCCGCTGCGATCTCGGTCATTACCCGCCGATGGAGGTGGCTAGGGGACACCAGGCCGATCAGTGGACTGCTCTTTACGAGCGTGTGTGTCTTGCCGTGGGTCGGGGCGGTCGCCGCACAGGTCGGATGGGGCGAGTACATCGATCTGGTATTCGGTGAGACCGTCGGTCGCAGCGCCTCCGCGGCCGAGGGCCACTGGGGGCCGCCCGGGTATCACCTCGCGCTGATCGTGGTGGTGTTCTGGCCCGGAGCATTCCTGCTCGGTGTGAGCGTAATCCGCGCAGTCCGCCGATCGTTGAAGATCGGGGCCAGCGGGCAGCGTTGGCGAGGCCGGCGAGCCGAGGCCGGTTCTGAACTTTTCTTGATTAGCTGGGTCTTACCGTCCTGGATTGTGTTCGAGCTTGTGAGCACGAAGCTCCCGCACTACCCGCTCCCGCTCTACCCAGCACTGGCGCTGCTCACCGCTCGTGGTCTGATGGCGGTTCGCCGCGGCGGATTCGCCGGGGGTACTGGTTTTCTCGCGAGGCTGGGATTCAGGCTGTGGTCCGCGATCGGTCTCCTGCTCCTCGGTGGCTCGTTGTGGCTGGCGTACACGGGTTTCGCATCGATGTCCCCGCTTGCGCGCACGATCGCGTTCATCGGCGGCATTGTCACGGTCGCCGGTGTGCTCGGCGCGGTTGGGCGGCTCCTCCGTGCAAAGCCTGTCCGGGCGCAGCCCGTAGCGCTCCTCGCGGGAGTCGGCTTTGCATGGCTGCTCACCGCGGCGGTGGTCCCAACGCGCGTTGTTCTGACACCTCGGATCGATGCGCTCCTCGATGAGCACGACCCGCGCCGTACAAGGCCGGTTGCCGCCCTCGACTACCACGAAGACAGCCTGGTTTTCGAGACCCGAGGCCGCCTCCGGCGTCTGCAATCCGACCACGAGCATGCGCGGCTGTGGCTTGATGAGCACCCCAATGGGATTCTGGTCCTGCCCGCCCATGATGCCGACGAACTCCCGGGTCTTTCCGTCCTCGGTACAGCGTCTGGCCTGAACTACTCCAACGGGCGCATGCTCGACCTTGTCCTCGTAGAGCGGGCCGATGACTGACCAAGCCACACCCAGCGGGATCATCGTGGTTGATAAGCCTCCCGGGCCTTCGTCCATGCAGACCTGTGCGCGCATACGGGGTCGCCTCAAGGCCGGCGGCGCTCCGAAACGCATCAAGGTCGGCCACGGCGGCACACTCGACCCACTGGCAAGCGGGGTACTCGTTGTCATGGTTGGCCGCGCAACCAAGCTGTGCGAGCGCGTCATGGCGGGCACGAAGACCTACATCACAGAGGTGGACTTCGCGCATACATCCCCGACGGACGATGCCGAGGGCGAAGCGATGGCCGTTGCATGCAGCCCTGTTCCTCGTGAGCAGATCGAAGCTGCATGCGTGGAGTTCCAGGGCGAGATCATGCAGATACCGCCCGCGTACTCCGCGATGAAAGTGGATGGGAAGCGTGCCTACCAGCTCGCGAGAGCGGGCAAAGCGCCAAACCTTGAGCCAAGGCCTATCCGCATCGATGCGTGCACATTGCTCGATTACAGCTGGCCCACTGCAACGCTTGAGGTCACATGTGGTCGGGGTACATACATACGCACATTGGCTCGGGACCTTGGCGCTTCGGTGGGTGCGGGCGGGATGCTCCTGTCTCTCCGCCGAACCAAAGTTGGGCCATTTACGCTCGATGATTCCGTGACATACGAGACGATGCCCGAAGTGCTTTCACGTGAAGACCTCAGGGATCCAGCGCTGTTCGATCTCTAGAGCATTGCCCCGAGATCAATATCGCAAACCCATAACCACTCGCCTGGCCCGAGAGAGATCACAAGCGATGTCTTCGGAGCGACCAGGCTCGCGCCCTGTGGAGCAGATTCGAGCTGCGTCGGCAAGTCTGTTGCTCTTGCCCTGAAGGTCTTTGTGCCAACTGTGATTTCAGTGATGCCAAGCTCTGCCAGGGCGCCCGCAAGCCGAACGGCGCGCTCGGGTGAGTGGGGAACTGTTCCTCGATGAATGCCGCCCGTCATTTCTCGTCACGTGGCCACCACAACTCGGCGCTGTGTTGGCCATCAACACGCTGGCGGATAAGCATGTATGTCGCAACCGACGAAGCGCTCAGCCCGCTGAGCCCGACGCCGGATGCGAGAAGGAACGGGATGGTGTTCCAGAGCGAGGCAATCCCGGACACTGCTGAGTCCACCGGGAGTTCCGACCAGATCGTCATATCGAGGATCCAGGTCGCTGCCCGAGCACAAGCGAACGCGAGCACCCCGAGGGCGACCGCAGGCACCAGCGTCACCAGGCGGTACCAAAGCAGGTGGGCTGGTTTCGCCACGGCATAGGCGTGCGCCCTCGCCCATGCATCCGGGGCGTCCGCGTCGTTGCAGGCGACGGACGGCAAGATCAGTGGATTGGCCAACGGCCAAACGACGAGCAGAACCGCGGCGACCATTGCCGCGATGATCCAGACCGGGCCGGTCAGGACGAGCAGCCAGCCGCTTCCAGAGCCCAGCCATCCACCGAAGAGCGAGAGCAACCACAGGATCAGCACGAGCACAACTGGCGACACAAGCAACGCGGCAAAGGACGAGAGCCAACGCTTGGCCGCATAGCGGATGGACTCGCGGAGTCCGATCCGTACGCCATCGCAGAGCATCGCCGCGGTCGATCGCTGTGCGGCGAGCACGCCGAACGCGATAATCCCCAGCATGACAGGGGCGGTAACGAAGTCGGACCAGTGGAGCCCGGTTCTGCCGGGGACGAGCGTCGTGGAAGTCACAAGCCGCTCGAGCGGGCCCGGCGGATCAAAGATCCGAGCCGCGACGAACTCAACCAGGGCGACTAACACCACAACGAGCGTGCATAGGAGCATCGGATGCAGCCGTGTGGCGAGCCCGCCGACACGAGCGAAATGCACACCGACCGCGGGGTCCCGGAACAGGCGTCTCCCAGTCAAGGGGTTGTCAATCCCGACGAATCGCACGACCCGCCCCATGCTGGTAGGGGAGTCAGGTGAGGTCTGCTCGTGTCCTGAGGCCTGCTCGATCAAGGAGAAGATGATAGGGGCGTGTCGTGCCAGCTTGCCCCGCGGCCCACAGCCCGCCATGATGAGAGCATGTCCAAGGGTGTGATCCGGGTTGTGTGCTACGTTGCGAGCCTGTTCGTCGTGGGGCCGCTTGCCGGTGCGTTCGCGCAGGGATGGGCCGCCCCGGACGGGGCTGGGAACGCAACAGCTTTCACATCGGGAGCCCCGCTGGCTGGGTTTCTGGGATTGGTTGCTATCTTTGCGCTCGCTCTAGCCACCGGGCGCATCGTTGCGCGGTTGACCGATCCTGCGGCGGCCACCGGCTGCTGCGGGGTGGTTCTTGCTTGGGCGGCGTTCCGGTCCGGATCGATTACCGACATCTACGCGTCCGGCTCCACCGGGCCCTTTGCCCTCGCGATCGAGGGGGTGCTCGTCGGGCTCCTCGCGCTGCTTTGCCTCTCCTCGGTGACCGCGGCTTCGGTCGCGGCGTACCCCGATCTGCGGTTGCACCCAGGCCAGGTCTTCAGGCATACAGCACGGAACATTGGCGCCACACTGACTCCTGTTGGTCTCATGTGCGCCGGCGCATCGGCTGTCGTGGTGCTCCTCATCGCCTCGCTCATCGCGGTGGAGGGGCTCTCTGGGCAGACGTTCGCGGCGGCGATGGTGGCATCAATCGCTGCGGGCGCAGCCTCGCGCGTGGTTGCCGGACTGCGGTCTGTCGAGGCGCCGCTGTGCGCGTCGGTGCTTGGAGTCGCGATCGCAGCGGGGTTGGCACCGATCCTCGGGTCGTTTATTGGCTCCGGTTCGATCGCCGAACTCGCTCGTTCGGGTGAACTGCTTGGTGCTGCACGGCTCGGGCCGCTCGACTTCGCCGCAGGCGCGATGTTGGGTGCCCCGCTGGGTGCCCGCTGGTACGGCGCCTCGGCTCCCCCCGAGGTGAAACCCGCTGAGGCTGGCTGACCCGTGTCCTGAACTGCAATACCTGTCGAGCCCTAGGCTTCTAGGTCATCCCGCCCGTTGGCGTGAATCCGTCTGGCGTGTGAGCACGACAAGTAAGGACACATGACCATCGCACAGACGCCTCCAGATCTCGAGCCCAATATCAAACCAATGACAACGGCCCACAACTCTGCCAAGACCATGCCCGATGTCCAGGCCGCGTCCGACGCCCGGCGAGTGGCGATAGACCGCGTGGGTGTGAAGAGCGTGACCTACCCCATTCGCCTGCGGACGCGCGAGGGCGGGGAGCAGACCAGCATCGCAACGATTGATATGTACGTGTCCTTGCCTCACCACAAAAAGGGCACGCACATGAGCCGGTTCCTCGAGGTGCTCAACGAGCACGCCTGTGAGCCTTTCACACCCGACCAGATTCCCGACGTGTGCCGCGCGATCCGTGACAGGCTCAACGCCGAGGAGGCCCACTTCGCCGCGGAGTTCACCTATTTCGTCGAGAAGAAGGCCCCCGTCACCGGGCAGCCCGGCTTGATGGACTACAAGGTCACCTTCGAGTGCACCAGCAACGGCATCGATGAGATGGTCCTCGGTGTTGCGGCCCCTGCGACCAGCTTGTGTCCCTGCAGCAAGGAGATCAGCGAGTACGGGGCTCACAACCAGCGGTGCCTGATCAGTGCGAAGGTCAAAACTACCGACACCATGTGGATCGAGGAACTCGTCTCGATCCTTGAGAGCGCCGCAAGCCACCCCGTCTATGCGGTTCTCAAGCGGCCCGACGAGAAGTTCGTGACCGAGAAGGCCTACGAGAACCCGAAATTCGTCGAGGACATCATCCGCGACCTCGCGGTGGCACTCGACAACGAGGACAGGATCACCTGGTACTCGATCAGCAGCGAGAACTTCGAGTCGATCCATAGCCACAACGCCTACGCCGAGATCGAGCGGGACAAGTCGGCGAACGGCTGATTCTGCGCCAGACCCCGATTCGCCCCGGATCATCTCGCCCGCCGATACCATGACACAAGCGGGCCCGACGTAGCGGTCCCCTGAGGTCCGAGGGCCCGGCTTGGCGATCAAGGATGTCATCCCGAGCATGTTTCACCGTCGGCTGCTGTTGCTGCTGATGGTTTCCCTCGCGCCGGTCGCGGCTGTGGGGACCCAACTGGTGCGTCTCACGGTTGTTCGCGGCGAGGAACTCCGGGAGGAGGCCGAGGCGCGGCTTGTGAGCCGTTCTTGGACACCGACGGTCCGAGGCAGAATCCTGGACCGCAAGGGCCGTGTGCTCGCGCAGGACCGACCGAGCTACGACGTCGCGGTGGATTATCGAGTGATCTCCGGTGCTTGGGCCGAGACCAGGGCAGGGGAACTCGCTCGACGGATGCACAGCGATGAGTGGCCCGAGCTCGATGGCGATCAACGCTCGGAGCTCATCGAACGATACGCGCCGGCATACCGAGCGCATCTCGATGCGATGTGGCAGTTGTTCTGCGAAACCGCCTCGATCGAGCGAGCCGAGCTCGACGAACGCCGCGATGAGGTGGTTGGCCGTGTCGGCCGCATGTTTGCGACCATTGTCACGCGCCGGCGCGAGCAACTCGAGCAGGAGATGGCCAAGGGGCGCGAGCTCACGACCGAGCTTGAGGAACGCATCGAGCGCCAGGCGGCCCGGCCGATCCGTGAGCAGCGCGAAGCGCACGCGCTCGTAAACCGCGTCCCCGATGATGTCGCCTTTGTGTTCCGGAGCCAGGCGGCTCGCGAAGTTGTGATCGATGAGCTTGTCGCGATGGGCGTGCCGACCGAGCGTGCGACCGTGCCGCTGATGCCGGGTCTGGATGTGCCGGGTGCCGGGGCTCGCGTCTACCCGTTCGAACGCATGTCAGCCGAGTTGGACATGAGCACACTCCCGTCGCCCGTGCGTCGGGAGGGAACGGCAAGCGTGCCGATCGATGGACCGGCGGTCCACCTGCTGGGCTGGATGCGTGACTCGGTCTTTGCAGAGGATCACGCACATAGGGTATCGCGTGCAGATGCCGATGAGGCCTTTGCAACACGCGTGCTCGCCCCCGACGGAACCGACCGCGGCGGGTACAGAACGGGCGATCTCATCGGCGCTGCGGGCATCGAGACCTCTTGGGAGGACGACCTCCGAGGCCTGCGGGGCCTCACCGTAACCAAGCTCGAGAGTGGAGAAGTCGAGACCACGTCCGCCGAGCCCGGCGCCGACCTGGAGTTGAGCATCGATATCGCGCTGCAGGCCCGCGTGATCGCGGCGATGGACCCGGAGATTGGGCTGGCCTCTGTCCAGCCCTGGCACGGTGAGCCGCGTGAGAGCATGCCTTATGGCACCGCGCTCTACGGCGCAGCGGTTGTCCTCGAGATCGCCACCGGGGAAGCACTCGCGATGGTCTCTACCCCGACCTTCACACGAGACCAGCTCCAAGCGGATCCGGCATCGGTATTCGAGGATCCGATCGCAACGCCCCACATCAACCGTGCGATCGCTGTGCCGTACCAGCCCGGTTCGATTGTCAAGCCGCTTGTGTATTGCCATGCCGTCCGCAACGGGCTTTCTGGCTTGCAAGAGCGGATCGTCTGCCCGGGGCACTTTCTAGAGGGTCGTCCGAACATCCTCCGCTGCTGGACCTTCCGCGAACGGTTCGGCTTCATGACCCACAGCAGCATGTACTACGGCTCTCAGGGCAGCCCAGACGTCGCAGGCCTTACGCCCGAAGAAGCGATCATGGGCAGCTGCAACATCTACTTTTACGAGCTAGGTGAGCGGTTGAACAAGCAGGGCTCGCTTGACCTCTACGGGTCGTACGGCGTCGGCGCGCCCTTCAACCTCGGAGTCGGGATCGAGCACGCGGGCCGTGTTGGTCCCGGTGGGGATCCGGAGAGGATGGAGTATCGCGATCCAACGTTCCTCGGAATCGGTCAGGGGCCGGTGGACTGGACACCGCTCCATGCGGCAGAGTCATACGCCGCACTCGCGCGGGGGGGCATCAAGCTGAATCCGAAGGTTGTGCGCGATGGTTTGCCTCCCACACTCGAGAACCTGCACCTCGATCAGCACAGCGTGGACATCGCGCTCGAAGGCCTGCGCATGAGCGTGGAGGACTCCCGCGGGACCGGCCACCATATCGCGCTCGATGACGGGTTGCAGGAGCCGATTTTCAACGCACCGGGCATTAGTTTGTGGGGCAAGACCGGTACAGCGCAGGCCTCGCCCCGCGTCTTCGATCCAGACGGTGAAGGCCCAGAAGCCGCACGAACCGTGCGCGAGGGTGAGCACAGCTGGTTCGTCGTGCTCGTCGGCCCGGAAGGATCTGCGCCGCTCTACTCGGTGGCGGTCGTGATGGAATACGCCGGTAGCGGCGGGCGTGTCAGCGGGCCGATCGTCAACCAGATCCTTCATGCGCTGATCGCCGAGGGGTACCTCTAGCGTGCCCATCGAGACCCTGGCCGATGTCATCAAGGGAACGGGCGATCCCGAGCTCCCGCTGAAAGAAGCGCTTAGGCCTGCGAATCCGGCGCTTGGTGTCGTCGCGGCATCGCTCGGACTCAGTCTCGTTGGTGTATATGCGATCGATGTCGCTGTGGTCGCGGATCCCGGCGCACGCTCTGGGCTTCCGATCGCAACCACAGCACTCAAGCAGCTCATCTTCACGATGATGGGCTTGTTCGCGGCCGCGGTTGTGGCGCTCCCGCATCACCGAATAATCGGACGGATCTCATGGGCACTCATGGCGCTCGTGCTGTGCGTGCTAGTGTTCTTGCTTGTGCCGTTCGTTCCCGAAGCACTCGTTCGTCCGAGGAATGGTGCAAGAGCCTGGATCAATCTCGGGGTTACGGATTTCCAGCCATCCGAAGTGGCCAAGGTCGCGTACGTGCTCGTGGTTGCCCATTACCTGAGGTATCGGAAGGAGCACAGGACCTTCCGGGGGCTCCTCATGCCAGGGCTGATTACCTTCCCGGCGGTTGCGCTCATCACGCTCCAGCCCGATCTGGGCACCGCCAGTCTCTTCGTGCCGTCACTCTTCGCCATGCTCGTCGCGGCGGGTGCGAGGCTCAGGCACCTGACGGTCATCGTCCTGGTCGCAGCGCTCGCGGCGCCTGCCATGTACCCCATGCTCAAACCGCATCAGAAACGGCGCTTCGTCGCGATGCTCCGTCAGATCCAGGGGGATCGCACGACCGCCGATGACATGAACTTCCAGAGCTTCACGGCTCAAACCGTCGTCGGTGCCGGCGGTGTCGCGGGGAACGCGGATCGCCGGGCCCGGGCCCTTCTCCGCTACAACCGTCTCCCGGAGCGGCACAATGACATGATCTATGCCGTCATCGTGACCCGGACCGGTCTGCTTGGTGGCCTCGCGGTGCTCGGGCTCTACGGTCTCTGGATTGGGTCGGCACTCATTACCGCAGCGGTCTGCAAGGATCCGTTCGGGAGGTTGATCGTCGTCGGGCTTACAGCATTTATCGCTATTCAGGCTGTCGTGAACGTTGGTATGACGATCGGTTTACTTCCGATCGTCGGTGTGACGCTCCCCTTTGTCAGTGCTGGAGGATCGAGCATGATTACGTGCTGGGTGATGACCGGTCTGATCTACAACGTCGGATTGCACCGCCCGCGTCCACCGTTCCGGCAGAGTTTCGAGTTCGCCGATGGCTGAACGCGAGCCGCTCCGGTTCCCATCCGAGGTATCGTCGTTCGAACCGACCGCTGCCTTCGGATCACGCTGCACAGAGGCGGGGATCGCACTCGAACAAGATGAGTTGCAGCGCCTGGGGCGTTTCCTCGGGTTGCTCCTCGCGGCCAATGAGGTCGTCAACCTGACGCGGATCACCGATCTTCCCGATGCTTGGGAGAGGCACGTGTTCGATGCGCTCACGCTGCTCCCCGTGCTCGGGGAGGCGGTTCCATCGGGCGAAAGGCTGCGGTGCATCGACGTCGGTAGCGGCGGTGGTGTCCCCGCGTTGCCCCTGGCGTGCGTCCTGCCCGAGGTCTTATTTACACTCGTCGAATCGGTTGGCAAAAAGGCGGACTTCCTCCGGCACGCCGTGACGTCGCTGGGACTGGGAAACGTCGATATCCGATCCGAACGTGCCGAGCAACTTGCGAAGCAGCGTGATGCTCACCGGGAGGCGTACGACGTCTCGATGTGCCGAGCTCTTGGCCGGCTGCCGGTCGCTGCGGAACTGACTTGTCCCCTGGTCCGACCGGGTGGATTGTGTCTCTTCATTAAGGGCGCTCAAGCGGAGGAAGAGCTCGAGGAAGCAAGCGAGATCCTCGAACTGCTGCGCGCTGCGCCAGCAGGGGTGATCCCAACAGCGACGGGTCGGGTCCTCGTTTTAGAGAAGGTTGGTCGCAGCCCCCGGCGTTTTCCCCGACCCGGGGGAAACCGACGCCGAAGTCGGTAATTCTGGACGGATTGGGGCCCCTGGTCTTGGCCCCTCAGCGTGGGTGCCAACTCAGCGCACCAGCCCCGTGGGTCGATGCCAGCGGGTCAAGGTCGCTGCGCGTCTCTAGCACGGCTCGCCTTGTGACGACAACACGGCGCGGACTCCGCACCTGTGTATCGACTTGCGAAGGGGATGTCGGGATGAGTGACGAGAAGGCAAAGGGTGGACTGCAGTTTGGCCTCAGTGCCCGCATCCTGATCGGTGCGGCGCTGATCCTTGCGCTTGTGGTTGCCGCGAACTATTTCGTGTTTATGCGTTCGTACACCGACCGCGCTGAGCAAGCGATGGTCGAGCGGGCGAACTCGTTGACCAGCGTCGCCGATGAGACCATGGCGCTCGCGTCGGGGCTGCTTGTCGATGACGCGTTCGCGATGAACGAGATGCTCGAGGAAGCACTTGCTCATGTTGAAAAGGGCGGGAAGTACGACGACACCCGCTACTTCCGAACACTGCCGGTGATCATGGGTCGTGATGCCGCCGCCGGCGCGGCCAAGCGTGAGAACCTAGACCTCGCGATCATCGCCAAGGACGCCAGGAACAAGGATAACGCGCCAGAGCCCGGCAGCTTCCGGGCGGCGCTCCTGGATGATTTGCGCGCGCAGGTCGCATCGGGCGGTTCAGATCAGATTCATCGGATCGATCCGGCGACCGACAGCCTCCACGTTCTGCGTGCGATCAAGCTCAACGAGACCTGCATGGCCTGCCACGGTGACCCCGCGGTGTATGACACCCGCGACGCTGCGGGCAACTTTGATGGGCTCGACGCCCTGGGCTTCCGGATGGAGGGCTGGGAGCCAGGCCGCATGCACGGCGCGTACGAACTCGTGATGCCGATGGCCCCTGTCCGTTCAGAGGTGGCCGGCGTGTTCACAACAGGCATGATGTTCAGCGTGCCGATCGCCGCGGTTCTCTTCGGTGTGTTCGTGTGGATGCTTCGTCACCTGCTCGCCAAGCCACTCGAGGGTCTGTACGGCATGGTCAACGAGATCGCATCGGGCGAGGGGGACCTCACCAAGCGCATCAATATGGAGCGCGGCGATCAGATCGGAAAGCTTGCCAAGTGTTTCGATAAGTTCCTAGACACTATCCACGGCATGATCAGCCAGATACGTGATACCACCGAGTCGGTCGCCGGCGCCGCGACAGAGATCAGTGCCAGCGCGGACGAGATGTCCAACGGCCTCGCGAGGCAGGAACAGCAGTCTCAGCAGGTCGCGTCCGCGGTCGAAGAAATGAGCCAGTCGGTCACCGAGGTCGCGCGTCAGAGCACCGAGGCCAGCCAGAACGCCGAGCAGGCCGAGCACCAGGCCTCAGAGGGCGGCAGCGTGGTTGAGCAGACCGTGGACCAGATGCGGGGTATTGCAGAGGGCGTCAAGGAATCCGCACAGGCCGTCGCGCGACTCGGCGAGCGCAGCGAGCAGATCGGCGAGATCATCCAGGTCATCGATGACATCGCTGACCAGACCAACCTGCTCGCCCTGAACGCGGCCATCGAGGCCGCCAGAGCAGGCGAGCACGGCCGCGGGTTCGCGGTTGTCGCCGATGAGGTCCGCAAGCTCGCCGAGCGGACCACCCAGGCGACCGCACAGGTCGGCGAGTCCATCCGTGAGATTCAGGATGAGACCCGTCAGGTCATCACCGGCATCGAGAGCGGCAAGGAACGCGCCGAGTCGGGAACCAGCCTTGCCCAGCAGGCGGGCACCGCGCTCGAATCGATCGTCCAGAACTCGGGGGCCATGCACCGCATGGTTCAGAACATCGCTGCAGCCAGCGAGCAGCAGTCGGCCGCGAGCGAGCAAATCAGCCGCAGCATCGAGACCATTAATGAGGTCACCCGCGAGGCATCAAGCGGCGCCAGCCAGATGACTGGGGCCGCTGGCGATCTGAGTCGCCAAGCCGAGGGCCTGCGAAGCCTCATCGGACGCTTCAAGCTCTAGCAACTCGGAACCGGGCTTACCTTCGGAAAGCCCTCTATCCGATACATCCGCCCAGAACACCCAATGGACCAGGGCATCGGCCCTGGTTCTTTTTACTTGTTCGTGCGGGTGTCTTGGGGCGGATGAGTAATTCGGATTTCTGGATGCCGATTCCTGGTGGCCCCGGTCTAGGGCGGGCAAGCAGGGAGATGGCAATGTCGAGCAGGAGTGAGTTTCAACGATCGCGGTTTGGTCTCACCACCCGTGTTCTCTTTGTGACCGGGGTGATCCTGGCAGTTGCGGTCGCGATCAACTACTTGGTATTTATGTCGAGTTATCGGGACGGCGCGGAGCGTGCCATGGTCAACCGCGCGGCGTCGCTGACAAGCGTGGCCGACGAGACCATGTCGCTCGCCTCCGGGCTGTTGGTCGATGATGCCTTCGCGATCGACGAGCTCTTCGAAGAAGCACAACAACACATCACCGATGGCGGCCAGTATCGGGATACACGCTACTTCCGCACGCTGCCCGTGATCATGGGTCGCGACGCAGCCGCCGGCGCGGCTGAACGGGAGGGCCTCGATCTTCGGATCGTCGCCAAGAACGCTCGCAACATGGACAACGCGGCCGACCCGGGGAGCTTCCGTGCTTCACTGCTTGACGATCTACGGGAGCAAGCACTGGCCGGTGAAGGCGATCAGATTCACCGGATTGACCCGGCAACCAACAGCCTGCACGTGATGCGGGCGATTCGACTGAACGAGACCTGCATGTCGTGCCACGGTGATCCCGCAATCTACGACGAGCGTGATGCCCAGGGCCAGTTTGATGGTCTCGACGCGCTCGGCTTCCGAATGGAGGGCTGGGAGCCTGGCGATATTCACGGTGCCTATGAGCTTGTCATGCCAATGGCACCTGTAGATGCGGAACTCGCGTCTGTCTTTACGACCGGCATGATGTACACGTTGCCGATCGTTGCGATCTCGTTCGGCGGCTTTGTCTGGGGCCTGCGCCGCATGCTGGGCAAGCCGCTCGGCGCGATCAACGACGCGACTCGCGCCGTTGCGGATGGCGATCTGACAAAGCGGATCGAGATCGGTAAGCGGGGCGATGAGGTTGGCGCTTTAGCCGGCTCGTTCAACTCATTCCTGGACAACATCCATGAGCTGATCGGCAAGATCCAGAGTTCTGGCGAATCGGTCGCAGCCGCCGCCCAGGAGATCAGCGCCAGCGCGGCAGAGATGTCAGGTGGTCTTGCATCCCAGGAAAGCCAGACATCGCAGGTCGCCGCGGCCATCGAAGAGATGACGCAGAATATCAGCGAGGTCTCGACACGAGGCGGAGAAGCGCAGGGCTCGGCCGAGCAGGCCGAGGACCAGGCTCGCAAGGGCGGGGACATCGTTCGCCAAACCATCGAAGACATGAACAATGTCGCGAAAGAGGTCCAAGCGAGTGCACAGGCCGTTGGTGGGCTCGGAGAGCGGAGCGAGCAGATCGGTGAGATCGTCGGGGTGATCGAGGAGATTGCTGATCAAACCAACCTGCTCGCTCTCAATGCCGCGATCGAGGCAGCTCGGGCGGGCGAGCACGGTCGGGGATTTGCTGTGGTGGCCGACGAGGTTCGGAAGCTTGCTGAGCGCACAACCAGCGCGACAGAGCAAGTGACCGAGCACATCCGCATGATCCAGTCCGACACGGGCCACGTGATCGAGGGGATCGAGAGCGGCCGGGAACGCGCGTCGAGCGGAGCGGAGCGAGCCCAGGCCGCGGGTGATGCGCTCGACTCAATCGTCCGGGATGCCTCGAGCGTCCGGACGATGATCTCGAGCATCGCATCGGCGTGCGATGAGCAGAGCTCAGCCGCAAAGCAGGTCTCGGAGAACGTGGTTTCCATCGCCGGGTTCACACAAGAATCGAGCAGCGGCGCTGCCCAAATGGACAGCGCAGCCGCCGATCTCGCCCGCGAGGCCGAGGATCTGAAGGTCCTGCTGAGCCGCTTCACGCTCTAGCAAGAGCCTTACACTCGGCCGTGAGCCGGGTTGTCGAACGTGTTCTGGGGCCCGGGGGCCTGGTCGAGGCGGCGCTCGCTGAGCGGGGCCTCGGCTACGAGGCCCGTGGGCCCCAGCTTCGTATGGCAGAGGCCATTGCGCAGGCGATGGAGGGGCGCCGACACCTGCTTGTCGAGGCCGGCACTGGTGTGGGCAAGAGCTTCGCCTACCTGGTTCCCGCGATCGAGCGATGCCTTAATCAGGGTGAGACCGTTGTCATTGCAACCAACACGATCTCGCTCCAAGAACAGTTGATTGAGAAGGACGTCCCGCTCCTGTCGGCAACGGTCGCATCAGAGCGCGACGACGACAACCGATGGTCGGGGCGGATCCGTCCTGTTCTTGTGAAGGGCCGAGGAAACTACCTGAGCGTCAGGCGTCTGAGGATGGCCAGCGAGAAGCAGGATCGTCTCTTTGCAGATGCGCCGAGCCGCCGCTCGCTCGCGGTGATCGAGGACTGGGCGTACGAGACCACCGACGGGACTCTGAGCACACTCCCAGTGATCGAACGACCCGGCGTTTGGGACCGGGTCCGGTCCGACAGCGGCAACTGCATGGGCCGGAAGTGCCCGACGTACGAGCTTTGCTTTTATCAGAGCGCCCGCCGCGAGATGGAATCGGCCAATCTGCTGATCTGCAACCACGCGCTGTTCTTCAGCGACCTGGCGCTGCGAACCCGAGGCGTCGGGTTCTTGCCGCGATACGACCAGGTCGTGCTCGACGAGGCACACGGCGTGGAGGACGCCGCGGCGGATCACTTCGGGCTGAGCCTTGGTGAGGGCGGCGTTCGGCACCTGCTTTCGATGCTCTATCAGCCGAAGACACGGAAGGGATTCTTGGCTCAACTCGCAGTTGAGGGTGGCGAAGAGGCTGCGATCGACCGCGTGATCGGGCAGGTGCTCCGCGCCGGGGAAGCGGCCGATCGGTTCTTCGAGTCGGTAGAGCGTCTGGTGGATTCGGGCGCCAGCAACGGCCGCGTCCGGCGCCCGAACGCGGTCGAGAATCTGATCACAACGGCCATGAATGATCTCGCCGGTGGGTTGCGGCGTCTCAAAGAGATCTCGCCCAAGGAGCCCGACAAGTTTGAGCTCAATGCCTATTCGATTCGTGCGGCCGAGCAGGCCGATGCCGCCGAGGCCTGGTGCGATCAGACACTCGAAGGCTGCGCGTACTGGGCCGAGTCACCCCGAGCCGAGCACTCGGGCCGCCGGCGGACAACCGTTGCGTGCAGTCCGATCGAAGTGGGGCCTCTGCTTGCCGAGAACCTGTTCGATCGTGACGTTGGCGTCGTCCTGACCAGCGCCACGCTCGCAACGCGCCAAGGCACCGATGATGAAACCAAAGAGAGCGCCGAGACCGCGTTCGCTCACACGATGGACAGGCTGGGGTGCACCGGGTCTGAAACGATGCAGCTCGGTAGTCCGTTCGAGTTCTCGCGTCAGGTCGAGTTGTACGTCGATCGCACAATGCCCAGTCCTAAGCACGCGGGCCACGCGCAGCTGACGGTGGAACTCACGAGCCGCGTGCTTGACCATGTGTCCGAGACCGATGGCGGCGCGTTTGTGCTGTTCACAAGTTTCAAGCAGCTCAACGACGTCGCAGACCGACTCCGCGGTCCGCTCGCTGAACTCGGCTACCCGCTTCTTGCCCAAGGCCGTGATGGCCCGCGCGGCGAGATCCTCTCGCGTTTCCGAGAGGACCCGCGGAGTGTCCTGCTCGGTGCAGCTTCGTTCTGGCAAGGTGTAGATGTCCGGGGCCAGGGCCTGCGCAATGTGATAATCACCAGACTCCCATTCGAGCCGCCCGACCGGCCGCTTACCGAGGCGAGGCTCGAACGCATCGAGGCCCGGGGTGGCGACCCATTCCGCGAGGACTCGCTCCCACGGGCGATTCTCCGCTTTAAGCAGGGTTTCGGCAGGCTGATCCGCTCTGCAGACGACCGGGGCCGCGTGGTGATCCTCGATCCACGTGTGACCACGACGGGATACGGCCGAGCGTTTCTCAGAGCGCTACCAGAGGGCCTCGAGATCCGAACGATTCCCGATCAAAGCTGACATTCATCGAACTCCTTCCTAGTGTCGCGGCCCGCGGGTTGGCGGCCCCGAATCGGACCGGGACGCCCGCGGCGCAACGCTCTTTTCGAGAGGGATTCCATGCTTGGCCGTGTGTTCAAGGCGTATGACGTCCGCGGGACCTACCCCGACCTGCTCACAGATGAGATGGCCTGGCAGATCGGCTTCGGCGTCAGCAAGTTCCTCCTCAATGACGCGGCCGCCGCTGGCGACGCGACCCCAATGATGAAGAATGTCGTTGTCGGCCGGGACATGCGCAAGAGCAGCCCGGCGCTGAGTGAGCGGCTAATGAACGGTATCACGGTCCAGGGCGGCGACGTCATCGACGTGGGCCTTGTGGACACCCCGTTTGTCTACTTTGCGATAAACCACCTCGACTGCTCGGGTGGCGTGCAGGTCACAGCGAGTCACAATCCGCCGCAGTACAACGGCTTCAAGGTCTCGAAGCGGAAAGCCAAGCCTGTCGGCGAGGAGACCGGGCTTAACGAGGTCCGTAAGCACGCGGCTGTCGTGGATCGCAATACCGATCGCACGCCTGTGGGCCGCGTTGAGGAGCGAGACCTCTGGGACGCCTATTCCGATCACGTGCTCTCCTTCCTCGACCTGGCGCCGGGAAAGAGCCTCAAGATCGTGATCGACGCCAGCAACGGCATGGCGGGCGTCATGGTGCCGAAGATCTTTGGCAAGAACGGAGGAAACATCGAAGGCCTCGAACTCGTCGAGCTGAACTTCGATGTCGAGAGTGGCGAGTTCGCTCACGAGCCCAACCCGCTGGTCGAGTCGAACCTCGAGCAGCTTCAGGCCGCGGTCGTCGAGCACAAGGCAGATTGCGGCGTCTGCTTCGATGGTGATGCCGACCGGCTCGTCGTGGTCGATGAGAAGGGCAAGACCATCGGCTGCGACAAGCTGACCGCACTCCTCGCTCCTCGCTTCCTCGCCGACAAGCCGGGGACAGCTGTGATCTACGACCTCCGCTCGACCAAGGCGGTCGCGGAGGAGATCGAGAAGG
Organism: Planctomycetota bacterium; assembly: GCA_039186605.1. Lineage (GTDB taxonomy): Bacteria > Planctomycetota > Phycisphaerae > Phycisphaerales > UBA1924 > JBCCZZ01. Next base: position 36,841 of record JBCCZZ010000016.1, read on the forward strand.
CGGGCGGCATCCCGGTTCGGAGCCGCGTCGGGCATGTGTTTATGAAGCAGGCGCTGGCCGAACGGGGCGGGTGCTTCGGTGGCGAGCTCTCGGGTCACTTCTACTTCGCGGACAACTTTAACGCCGATTCCGGTGCGATCGCGCTCGCGACACTGGTCACGTTCCTGGGTGAGCAGACCAAGCCCCTGAGCAAGCTGATCGCCCCGATCGCTCGCTACGCGCACTCGGGCGAGATCAACTTCGAGATCGAAGAGAAGGACGCCGCGCTCGAGGCCTTGAGGGACGAGCTGGGCCCGGGTTCAGACGTCGACGCCGACCTTGACGAGCTTGACGGCGTCACCCTGGACTGCTTCGACACCGAGGGTTGGTGGGCAAACATCCGCAAGAGCAACACCGAGCCGCTGCTCAGACTCAACTGTGAGGCCAGAGACGCGGCAACACTCGAGCGTGCGATTGCCCTCATCAGCCCTCATCTGGGCACGCGCGTCGCTCACTGACCGCCCGGCACGCATCGAGCCGGTACGCTGGGGGCGCCATGAACCTGTCGCAGTTCTTTGATCACTGGAAGATCACCGAGAACCCCTTCCGTGGTGAGGAGGCTCGGCACGACGCCGTGTTTACTCGCATGTCGTTCGATGTGCCCGATTCGCCCGACGGCGGCAGCGTGCATTCTGACTTCGAGAAGATCCTCGGTGACATGACGCGCCCTAGCACCGCGGTCGTCTTTGGGGAGAAGGGCAGCGGCAAGACCGCGATCCGGATGCAGATCGCAGGCCGTGCGGCCGCCCACAACAACAGCGAGCAGGGCAAGAACAACCGCATCTTCCTCATCTCCTACGACGATCTGAACGGTTACCTCGACCGCATGCATGACCTGACGGGCAAGGACGACCCACTCGAGACGTTCCAGAAGATCCGCCTCGTCGATCACATGGACGCCATGTTGAGCCTGGGCGTCACCAGGCTGACGGACGTCGCGCTCGGCGCCGCCGATGACGAGACCAAGGCCGCCCTCGGCCCCGAGGTCGGCAAGCGGTTGCGCCAGGCTTCGCGCAGCGCGAAACGTGACTTGCTTGCCCTCCAGGCGGTTTACGACCGTCATGAAAGCGCGGGTGATCGCACAACAATCCTCCGCCGTCGCTTGCGCCTCCCGATCCCCCGCGGCGTGGCACTCAGCAAGGGCCTCGCTTATGCAGGCTGGCTGCTTCCCGCCGCCGTCTTGGGCCTTGCACTCGGGTTCGAGGGCTTCGAGGCCGGGCCGGTCTGGCAATACGCGTTCCTCGCGTGCCTCGGGCTCTACCTCATCGCGCTTATCAAGAGACTCGCGTGGGATGTGCTGTCCGCAAGGGCGCTCGCCAGGAAGGTCCGCCGAGCGATCCGCATCATCCCGCGCGGCCGCGCAAGCTGGGCCCAGAGCCTGGAGCAACTCGACACCGTGCAGCGAGCGGCGGCCGTCTACGAGACATCGGGCAACGATGAAGACCGCTATGCCATGCTCGCCCGCCTCCGCCGGGTGCTGAGCGGCATTGGCTTTGGGGGAATCCTGGTGGTCGTCGATCGCGTCGATGAGCCCACACTGGTGTCAGGCGACGCCGAGCGGATGCGGGCGATTGTCTGGCCGATGTTCAACAACAAGTTCCTCCAGCAGGAGGGCTTGGGCGTCAAGATGCTCCTGCCCATCGAGCTCCGTTTCGCGCTCTTTAAGGAGTCGAACGCTTTCTTCCAGGAAGCCCGCCTCGACAAGCAGAACCTCGTCGAGCGGCTCACCTGGACGGGCGCGATGCTCTACGACCTATGCAATGCAAGGCTACGGGCGTGCCTCGCCGAGGGCTCGGGCGAGCTCAGCCTGCTCGACCTGTTCGCCGAGGATGTGAGCCGCCAGGACCTTGTTGACGCTCTCAACGAGATGCACCAGCCCCGCGACGCATTCAAGTTTGTGTACCGGTGCCTCACAGAGCACTGCTCGAACGTGACCACCGACCAGAACGACATGCGGATCCCGAGGCTGGTGCTTGAGCAGATCCGCAAGGCCGAGAGCGACCGGGTGCAGCAGCTCTACCGCGGCATCCGCCCGGCCTGATCTAACCCCCACCCAGGGAGATCCGGCATCGATCCGGCAAGCCTACAGAAGATCCTCGCGGTCGCCATGTACTGCGCGGTGCTCCTCGTCATTGGGTACCTCGCCTCGAAGCGCATGAAGACTATCCGCGACTACTTCGCGGGTGGCAAGAAGCTCGGGTTCATCAATGTCGCGTTCAGCGCCAGGGCCACCGGCGAGTCGGCATGGTTGCTGCTCGGGCTGACGGGCACAGGCTTTGCGCTGGGCGCTCAAGGCTTCTGGATCGTCCTCGGCGAGATGATCGGCGTGGGAGGCGCGTGGCTGCTGATGGCACGTCGCTTCAAGCGGCTGACCGACAAGTACGACTCGGTGACGGTACCCGATTACCTGGAGAGCCGCTTCCGCGATACCGGGCACTGGCTCCGCCTCATCGCTGCCGGCTCCCTGGTCATCTTCGTCCCGATCTACGCCGGCAGCCAGGTGTTCGCGACCGGCAAGGCCTTCAACGCGTTCCTGGACATGAACCACTATTGGGGCGCATTGATCGGCTTCCTGGTGGTGCTGTTCTATATCACCAAGGGTGGCTTCGTCGCGGTGGTGTGGTCCGACGTCTTCCAGGGCACGCTGATGGTCGTGGGCCTCGTGTTATTGCCGATCGTGGGCTTCATGGAAGCCGGTGGGATCACCAGCGCCCTCGACAGCCTGCGCGAGCTGAATCCGGGTCACCTCTCGCTGACCGCTGGTACCGGCTGGACCCCCCTGACGATCGTCACGATCATCGGCTTCGCCGGGATCGGCATCGGCTTCATGGGCTCGCCCCAGGTGTTCGTTCGATTCATCAGCCTCAAGGACGAGGCTCAGATCAACAAGGGCGCCGCGGTCGCGCTGATCTGGACCCTGCTCGCCGACAGCGGGGCGGTGCTGGTCGGCATTGCAGGCCGCGCGCTGTACGACATGGCAACCATCGGTGGTGATGCCGACAACATCCTGCCCTTCATGAGCCAGGAGCTGCTTCCGCCCTTTATCGCGGGTGTGTTCATCGCGATGGTCCTCAGCGCGATCATGAGCACCGTGGACTCGCTGCTCGTGGTCGCATCGAGCGCGGCGGTGCGCGACTTCTGGCAACGCACCCGCCACCCGGACATGCGCGACGATTCCCTGGTGAAGCTCAGCGAGCGGCTCACGCTCGTGCTCGCCTTGCTCGCATTCGCGATCGGCATGGGGATCCTGGCCTACGACAAAGACAACGGCGTATTCTGGATCATCATCTTCGGCTGGTCCGGCATCGCCGCGACGTTCTGTCCGGTGATTATCCTGAGCCTGTTCTGGAAGGGACTGACGGCCCTGGGGGCCCGGTGCGCGATGGTCGCCGGATTCCTCGCGGTGCCGCTGTTCAAGTTCGCCGCGCCGCCACTGCTGAACGCCGTCGGCTGGCCTGAGGGCAATGCGTATCTCACAGCGCTCGATGTCTTGGCTCCAGCGTTCGCGGTCTCGATGCTGGTGGCAGTCGGGGTCAGCATCGCTGACAAGCAAGGTCGCAAGCAGCTCGACGGGGTCGATGATGACCTGCGGGACGCGGCACTCTCCTCCCGGCGGCGATCCGTGTCGCAACGAGGATAGGTTGGGCGGTGATCCGGAAGCTGCTGTCGAAGCTTGGCATGACCGACGCTGCGGACGGAGGGACGCCTCCGGAGCTTCCTCCCATCGATCCGACGGTGGTCTCGTTCCTGTTCACGGAGCACCACGGATTGCCGCAGGTCGATTGGGGCATGGCGGACGCCTGGATTTCGAACCAGCTTGATGAACCGTCCGTCCTCCGACGCGCGATCGCCTCGCACTGGCTTGACAAAATCGCCCACAGCGCCCCCGGTCCGATGGGCCGGTGGCGCACTCATGATGTCGAGGGCCTGGCGCCGGACCGGGCAGCTTCCATCGAGCGGGTTGGGTCGATCTGCACGAAGTCGCTCCGCGTTGTGAGCCGGGCCCTCACGAGGATCACAAGCACCGATCAGATTGAGCCGATCGCGGTCGTCGCTTTGCCATCGAACGAGTCGTATTACGACTTCCTAGCGTACTTCTCGGAGGGTGACGATCATGAGGCGGCGAGCGGTGGTGTCTACCTCAGTCCGTCGGGCCCTGAGTACCCATGTCTGGCGCTCAAAGGCGGCCTCGACTTCGCTTTCGAGGAGGGCGCTGCCCATGAGTTGACCCATCACCTGCTCCGAGCGTGCGGCCTGCCGCTCTGGGCAGAGGAGGGCCTCACACAGATGATGGAAGAGCGCGTGACCTCGATCCCGGGCCTCACGTTCACCAGCAAACGCCGGGGTGAGCACGCCGAGCTCTGGTCGGAGTACCCGCTCGCGTCATGGGCTGAGGGCGATGCGTTCTTCTCGCCCGAGGGCGAGGTGCAGACCTTCTCCTACGAACTCTCCGAGGCGCTGACGAGGTCGCTCCTGGCGGGAAGGCCCAACGATTTCTTCGCATTTGCAAAGGCGTGCCGCGAGACCGACCCGGACCTCGCGGCGCGGAAATACCTCGGCGCATCAGCAGAGGAACTCGCCGCAGATCTGCTCGGGATTGGTGCCGAACCCTGCTGAGGTTGCGGATCCGTGGCTCCGGCTTGGTTCCGCGCCTTCGCCGCGATAGATTCCGAGTCTCAGAGGGCGACCGACCACAACGGAGAGGGGACAGACTCATGGCATCGCTGCTCGTCACCACCGGACCGAACAAGGGCGATTACTACCCCTTAGAGACCAAAACCCACGTGATCGGCCGCGTCGCCGAAGCATCGGTGCAGCTGGTCGATGACCGGATCAGCCGTCAGCACTGTCAAATTAAGTACGACTGGGACACCAACACCCACGTGATCACCGACATGGGCAGCCGCAACGGCACCGAGGTGATCCGCGAGGGTGCCGACCCGATGAAGGTCGCGTCCGACGCCGTTCCCCTGCACGAGGGCGACAAGATCAGCGTCGCGGGCGTTGAGGTTCGCTTTACGACCGAAGACTTTGCAGACAAAGAATCCGCGGCGAAGCACGCACACCTGAAGCGATGGTTCGGAGAGGAGTTCCGAAACACGATGGGGATGTGATCACATGACTGACATATCCGACGCAAAATCAGAGGCTGGTCGTACAGCAGATGTTGATCACTTTGTGGGACTTCACAAGTTCTACTTCGACTTTCTTGTGAAGGCAGCGGGCTTCACCCTGGCGGTTCATGGGGGGCTAGCTGCAGCCTTCGTAGGCAAGATCAGTGATCCGTCTGCGGTCAGGTACATGGCATCAGCTCAGGTTCTCTTTGCGATCGCATTCGTTTGGTTCTTTGCGAGGGGCCGAGTGAAGCTGGTCGAGCTGGACCGTTGGATTGCAGCAGGCTTCCTGGCAAGTAACTGTGAGTGGCGGGTCCACTCGGAGATGCTGCCAAAAATGGCCTTGCTTTTCGCTGGCCTCAATCTGCTCGCGGGGGTCTTCGGAGTAATCGGCCTTATCAAACCAGAGATCCTGGCTGGTGGCTGAATGCGTACTTACCCCATCCGCGTCAGCCGCGCATACTCCAGCACCAGCGTCTTCGTCCCAGCCTGCGCGAACTTGACCGTCGCCCGCGCGTACCCGCCGGGCGTCAGCTTCAGCACCTCGCCCACGCCGAACTGCGGGTGACGCACGCGGCTGCCGACGGGGAAACGCTCGGCGTAGTGGTCCATCGAGCCGGATCGGCTCGCGAACGGGTCCGATCGTTCTGAGTCGTCTCGCTGATCAAGCGAATCGAAGTCATCGGCAAAGTCGTCCGAGCGGTCCTCGTGACTGACGTGCTCACTCGGAAGTTCTTCGAGGAAGCGGCTCTGCATCGTCCGCTCGGGCACACCGCGGATCGTCCGGTAGCGGGCGCTGGTCATCAGCAGCCGCCGCATCGCGCGGGTGATGCCGACGAAGCACAGACGCCGTTCCTCTTCAAGCTCGCTATCCGAACCCTGCGCCCTGCTGTGAGGCAGCAGGTTCTCCTCGAGCCCAACCATCGCAACCGCGGGGAACTCGAGCCCCTTGGCAGCGTGCAGCGTCATAAGCGTCACCGCGCCCTGCTTCGGGTCGATCCGATCGGTATCGCTCACAAGGCTGACACGCTCCAGGTACGCCCGCAGCATGCCGAGCAGTGGGGGCGTCTCCGCGATCGTGCCCTCCTTGGCCGAGTCTGCACCCGCGAAAGCCGCGGGATCATCCTCTGGGGCGTAGTGATCCTCGAAGTCTGCGGCCGACGACACGAGTTCGGCAAGGTTGTCGAGCCGGTCCTCGTCGGTCTCGCGCGTCGCCTTCTCGGCCTGCTTCGCGTACATGGCGTCGAGCCCGCTCTCCCGGATCACTCGCTCGACGAGGTCGGACAACTCGGTAGCGACATCGGCGCCCATGAACGTACCCGAACCCGTCAGGCCCTCGATCAGCTCAACGAATCGCTTCGAGCTGTTTCGAGCGCGGTCGGTCAGATCTGGAATCTCATCCGAACGGCGGAGCCCCTCAAACAGCGGCAGAGCATTGTGTGTTGCGAAATCTTGGATCCGCTGAAGGCTGGTCTTGCCGAGCCCGCGCGTCGGTACGTTCACGATGCGGTTGAGACTGACATCGTCGGCCGGGTTCGCAACCACGCGGAGGTAGGCAAGTGCATTCTTGACCTCCTCGCGTTCATAGAACGCCGTACCCCGGGCGACGACGTATGGGATTCCCGCATCGCGGAAAGCGTCTTCGAGCGCCCGGCTCAGGCTGTTGTTTCGGTAGAAGACCGCGGTGTCCTTCCACTCAATATGTTCGTCACTGGACAGCGAAGCCTGACGGATCTCACTCAGCCAGTCCACGACGGTCTTTGATTCTGTGCGCTCATCGCGGCACCGAATACTCTCGACCTGTTCGCCACCACCGAGCTGTGTAAACAGGTCCTTATGTTTGCGCCGCTTGTTGTTGCGGATCAGGGCATCGGCGACCGCGAGGATTGGACCCGTCGAGCGGAAGTTCTCTCCCAAAGTGATGACGCGGGCACCCGGGTAGCGGTCTTCGAAGTCGAGGATGTTGCCGACATCTGCGCCACGCCAGCCGTAGATGGACTGATCGGGATCACCGACGACGCAGATGTTGACGGTCGATGGATCCCCCTCTTTGGACTCCAGCGAACCGTCATCTTCATCGATCCCGGGCAGCCCGGCGGTCAGAGATTCATCGAGCGTGTCCGCCGCGGGGGCAAGCAACGTCGCGAGCCGGAACTGGGCGTGGTTCGTATCCTGGTACTCATCGATGAGCAGATACCGCCAGCGGCTGTGGCACTCGGTCCGGATCGCCTCACGCTCGCGCAGCATCCGCTCGGTCAGCATGAGCAGATCATCAAAGTCCACCGCGTTGGCCGCTCGCAGGGCCTTCTCGTAGCCCTCGTACACCTTCGCGATCGTGCGGCTGTAGTAATCCCCGGCGGTCTTGCAGAACATTTCGGCGTCCTGGAGTTGGTTCTTCGCGTTGCTAATCGCGCTCAGAACCGTTCGGGGAGGCCAGTTCCCGCTCTTGAGCTCTAGATCCTTGAGCACGCGTTTGACGACCGAGAGCTGGTCGGCAGAGTCGTAGATCGCGAAATCCTGCTTGAGACCCGGGAGTTCTGCCTCCGGGGCGTATCGGCGGAGCAGCCTCGCGCACAGGCTGTGGAAAGTCGTGACCGTGAGCCCCCGCGTGAGCCTGGGATCACCTCCGAGCATGTCGAGCACACGCTCGCGCATCTCCCCGGCAGCCTTGTTCGTGAATGTCAGCGCCAGGACCGACCAGGGCGGGACGCCGATGCCCACCAGGTGCGCGATCCGCCGAGTGATCACCCGAGTTTTGCCCGACCCAGGCCCCGCGAGCACGAGCAGCGGGCCCTCGGTGTGCAGCACCGCGTCTCGCTGCGGCTCGGTCAGCCCTTCGAGCAGGGTCTCGGTCGATGGTGCAGGTGTGGGTCCGTCCACGGTGGGTCAGGATAGCTGCGCGGCTAGCGGTTGCCGCGCCGTGGCACATGGACCTCGTCCGCCGAACGCGTGATCAGCGCGACGTTGTCGGGCAGGTCCTCGGCGACCTGCGTGATGACATCACCCGCGATGCGCCGGCTGAAGAGCGAACGCCGCGACTTGCCCATAATGAGCGTCTCACAGCCGTACGTGACGGTGTGGTCCAGGATCTCCTCGGAGATCTCGGAACTGGTCACATAGATCGGGATGAACGGTACACCCGCCTCACGGGCGAGCACCGCGGTCTCGCCCAGCGCCTGCTGGGCCTCCGCGTCGGTCTCGATCTTCGGGGCCTGGCCGGGCCTGAGGTCCATGACGCGGATCGTGCGCACAAAGATTGCAAACAGGATCGCGTTGCGGCTCCTCGCAAAGTCAACCGCGAAGTCCGATTGATTGCGCCCACGAGCTGCGAGCATGACACGCGGCTTGCCCGGGTCGAGCGTGACAGGCGTTCGCCGAGCCTCAGCGAGCCAGCCGGTCGCGGGTTCTTCGATAGGCTCGGGAGCGCCCTTCGCAGCAAGCTTGAGCCCGGCTCGTGTGCCCAGCACGAGCATCACCAGTCCACCAGAGAAGGCGAGGCTCTCGAGCTGAGTGATCGCGATAGTGAGCGATACCGCGAGCAGAAAAAGCCCAAGGCATGTCATCGCGATCCGGCTAAATCTGCTCAGATCGAGCCGCTTGTTGAACGCGCACGACAGGATGTTTGTCGTAATCGCGCCGCACACCCCAAGGACGTACAGCTTCGCGAGCACCTGGACGTCCTGTTCAACGATGATCACACCGATGGGCACGAGCACCGCGACGATCAGCCCCACCCATGGCACGCCCGAGTAGTTCAGCTTCGTCAGGGGCTTGGGGAGCTCACGATCCTGTGCCATCGCGAAGAGCACGCTGACCATCGCCATGATCGCGGTGTTCGTGGCGCTCAGAAGCAGTAAACCGAAGGTGATCCCGGCCACCTTGCTGGCGATGAAGCCTGGTGTTTCGCCCAGCCAGTGCTCCCCGCTGGCCCGAGCGATCTCCTTCATTGCCGTGTCGCGGTAGGCCAGCACCTCGTCTGGCGGTGCCTGGTTCGCGTGGGTCACGGCATCGGGGACGTGTGTATCCACGAGCCCCGGCAGCCCGGCGAGCGCCAGCCCGAAGAGCATGTTCAGTACAACGACCTCGATTGTGACGGGCCAGATCGTCCGCTTGGCGGTCTTCTCCACGGGCTTGTTCATTAGCCCGGTCATGTTCGCGACCGCCTCAACACCTGCGAGTGCAAGGCAGATCTTCGTGAAGCTCACCCAGGCATCCGTCATCGATCCGCTGTGCGAGAAGCTGATCGTCTGGATTCCCTTGAAGAAGAACGGCAGGCACGCGATCGCAACGACCGCGCTCACACCCAGCGCACCGAAGGCAATGACAAACGCGAACCGCCCCGCGCTCTTGGCACCCAGCCAGTTGATGCACCCGATCAGCACGATGCTGATCGCCGCCAGAGGGAGCGTCAGTTCCTTCGGCACGCCAAAGTAGTGGAAAGCTTCGATCACGCTGATCGCCGCCGTCATGATGTACCCGCTCAGCAAGAGCGTTGCGCCGACCACGCTCAGCGTCGGGCTCTGCTCCCGGGCTGCTGTATAGACGCCGCCCCCATCTGGATATGCACGGCAGACAATGCTGTAAGCCCAGGCCACCGCCAGCATGAGGGCACCGATCGCCGCAAGGTGAATCACTGAGGCGTGGGCGGTGTAGAAAAAGGCCAAGCCCAACACATAGAGCCGGCTGGTGCCCCAGTCGCCGTACAGCAGCGGTCCGGCGTGGAACCACTTCAGATTGCGAGGGCGGCTCTCGGTAACGAGCATGGGCGGGTGGTTTCCGTCGTCCGAATTAGGGGCGAGGGGCCCCAGCTCGGGTGGAAGCGGCGAGTATACCCCGTGCAGCCCTGGGTCCCAGAATCGGGATTCTGACGCCGTTTGTGCCCGAGCCCTGCATCGCCAAGGGCCTGAGGCTCACCTGACGGAAACCTTGCACCTATCTCCGACGTACTGGTGAACGGTCCGAGTCGGTCCAGAGGGCGGCCATCCGGAGAATCCACTTGGCGAGAGCGGCATCCCAGACCTACCCTAGCGGCCTGCAAGCCGGCCCTGGGCACGCCCAGGGGCCGGACCGGAGCTCGGCTCCGGGCGAGAACGCACCCAACAACGGCGCCGAGAACCGGCGCGAGACCAAGCCGACCTCCCAGCTAGCTAGCCACCCGACCATGAGCTCGAGCGGTTCGAACAGCGGCGATGTGAAGGGCGATACACGCCCAATCCCAGGCGGGATCGCCCCGGGTGCCTCGGGGACCGTGCGCATCCCCACCCTCGCCGAGGCTCAGACCGCGGTCGAGGAGATCAGCAAGGGCGGAACGAACATGGACACCCTGGTGGGTCGGCTCGTCGTCGAGCAAGGCCTCGCCACAAAGGATGAGGTCCAGCACGCCCTCGACAGAGCGAAGACCGACGCCGCAGAGGCAAACCAGAAGAGCCTCGCGCAGATGCTGGTTGACCAGCGGTTCGTCACCGAGCGGCAGATCGTGCGCCTTCGCCAGGTTCTCGAGGCCGAACGTTCGAACCAGAAGATCCCGGGCTACAAGGTGCTCGGTAAACTCGGTGCCGGTGCGATGGCCACCGTGTTCAAGGCCCAGCAGCTAAGCCTTGATCGCACGGTCGCGATCAAGATCCTTCCCAAGAAGTTCACCAGCAACCCCCAGTTCATCGAGCGTTTCTACGCCGAGGGCCGTGCGGCTGCCCAGCTCAATCACCCGAACATCGTGCAAGCCTTCGACGTTGGCAAGGCGGGCGAGTTCCACTATTTCGTGATGGAGTACGTGGACGGGCGGACCGTCTTCGACGACATCGTGAAGCACAAGCGGTATCCAGAGACCGAGGCGATTGACGTCGTGATCCAGGTCGCCGAGGCGCTGCAGCACGCCCACGAGAAGGACCTCATCCACCGCGACGTGAAGCCAAAGAACATCATGATCGCCAAAGAGGGCGTCGTGAAGCTCGCGGATATGGGTCTCGCACGGGCGATCTCCGACAAGGAGGCCGCTGAAGCCGAGCAAGGTAAGGCATTCGGGACCCCGTACTACATCAGCCCGGAGCAGATCCGGGGCGACGTAAACATCGGCCCCGCTGCGGACATCTATTCGCTTGGCGCGACCCTGTATCACATGGTGACGGGCAACGTTCCGTTCGAGGGCAAAAACCCCTCGGCCGTCATGCACAAGCACCTGAAGGCCGAGCTCGCGCCGCCTGACCATGTGAACCCGAGACTCAGCGCCGGTATCAGCCAGGTCATCGAGATGATGATGGCCAAGAGCCGCGGAAAGCGGTATCAAAACTGCAAGGATCTGCTGATCGATCTCCGCGCGGTCCGCGACGGGGCTTCCCCTGTGATCGCCCAGCAGGACATGCTCGCCGAGACGGAGCTGGCCGGCCTCGCTGCTGCTGAGGTCGAGGCCGCGGGAGAGATCCAGGAAGACACGAGCAACGAGGGTCTCAGGAGCCCGTTCGCCCACCCGGGCGTGATCGTGCTGATCCTGGTGCTCCTGGTCAGCATTGTCGTGAACCTGATGCAGTTCACGAGTTGATTCCATCCGATCTCCGTGCCACAGAACCGCCTTCCCGAGGGCGTTTGTTGTTTTCGGGTCCCTCCGTGGTTACGCTTAGTATGAAGATGCGGGGTTGTCCCGCCGATTGTCTTGTTGCCCACGGGCGGCACAGCTGCTGCCCCGCCGAGGACCCGAGCGTTTGACGCACGCGAACATGCCCCGACATGACCGCCCCCGACGCGTCTGCGTTCTCGATCTCAGAGCTTGGGTGACCCTGTTTGCCGTTGATCGCCGCTCATGACGGATGTCCCGTCGTCAGTCGGTGTCTTGTGTGTTGCTCTGGCATAAGGCCTGGGCTGGTCGTTTGAGTCAGGTGCCCTCATCAGGCGCCATTAGGAGATCTTCCCATCGCACGCCGCAGGTTCTTCCGCGACGCGGGTCCCGTTCACCGCACCCGCGTCAACCACATGATCCGGATCAGCCCGATCCGCGTGATCGGTCCCGATAACGAGCAGATCGGTGTCATCGACACCTATGAGGCCCAGCGTATGGCGCAGGAGCAGGGGCTCGACCTTGTCGAGATCCAGCCCGATGCCCGCCCCCCGATCTGCAAGATCATGGACTACGGCAAGTACAAGTACGACCAGTCCAAGAAGCAGCAGAAGGGCAAGGGCGGCGCGCTCGAGATGAAGGAGATCCGTCTCGGGCGCAGCGTGAAGATCGGTGCCAACGATGTGCGGATCCGCATCGACCAAGCCCGGAAGTTCCTGATGGCGGGGCACAAGGTCCAGGTCACGCAGCGGTTCCGTGGTCGCGAGATGGCCCACAAGGAACTGGGCATCGACCGCCTGCGCGAGGTCGCGATGAGCCTGGAGGACATCTCCAAGGTCGAGGTTCCCCCGAGGTGGGCCGGACGCCAAGCGAGCATCATCATCGCGCCTGATCGGCAGCGGGTGGAGTCCATCAAGGCCAAGATGAGCCGTGACCAGATCCTGAGGGAAGAGGAAGAACTTCGTCGGCTCGAGGAGGAGCAGGCCGCGGAAGCGGCCCGCGAAGCCGAACTCGATGCTCAGGAAGATGCCGAGGATCAGGCCGAGACCGAGGCCCAGGACGGCGTTGGCACGAAGAAGGGCAAGGGACCTGCCGACAGCCGAGCACGCAACCCGGTTGACGATGAGATCGCCAATCTCCTGGGCGAGTAGTCGCTGCGCCCATTTCTCACATGAAGGACCTGCTTAGTCGTGGCGGAGCGCCACGATCGGGTCCTGCTTGCTCGCCTGGAGTGCGGGGTAGATCCCGAAGATAAGCCCCGTCGCTACGGCGACGCCGAACGCGAGCGCGATCGACCAGAGTGTCACCTGGGTAGGCAGCGACACATCGGGTGGAAAGATACTCCCGATGTAGGGCATCGACGGCAACATCGGGACGAGAGCCGCGATGCCGATGCTCGCCCCGAGACCTAGCGCGACCCCCGCGACACCACCGATGCAGCTGAGCACTCCGGTCTCGACCAGGAACTGCCATACGATGTGGTTCTTCGTCGCGCCCAGCGCCCGACGGATCCCGATCTCGCGGGTACGCTCGGTCACGGTTGCGAGCATGATGTTCATTATGCCGATACCGCCCACCAACAGGCTGATTCCGGCAATCGCTCCGAGCACCAGATTCCAGGTCAACGCGCTCTTCCGCGCGTTCTCAAGAAGCTCGTAAGGGACGATCATCCCGATCTCTTGCAGTCCGGGGTGGCGCACCTCAAGCACACGCTTGATTCGCTCGGCGTCCATCACAACTCGATCGCGGGTCGGCGCGACCATGTAAATCTCGCTGATCTGGACCTCGCTGGTCTGGAACGAGCCGCTAGACCTCCGGGCGACTTGGTCGCCGAATACCCATCGTGCGGTCGTAAGCGGGATATGAAGATCAAGGTTCAAGTCGCGACCAACCAGGGCCGCGCCGGCACCGCCGCTCAAACCCACCGGAGCGAGCACGCCGACGATCTCGAGTGATTTATCATCAATCCGGATGGTCTCTCCCAGCGGGTCATCGAAGGGGAAGAACCGTTTCGCGACCTCGCTCCCGAGGACGCAGATCAGACGTTGCTCGTCTAGATCCGCCTGCGTCAGGTACCGGCCGCTCTGGACCGTAATGTTCGCCGCCTGCAGCAGATCGGGCGTCGTCCCGTACGCCTGGCTCACCATCCGACGTTCATCGCGCAGGATCTCGCTTCCGATCGCCTTGACCGGGACGATCGCCTCGGCGTCGGTGAAGTTCTCGCGGATCAACCGCTCATCGTCACGTGTGAGCCCGTAACGGACCACCCAGCTTCGCTGCTGGCCCGACTGGTCCTGTCCCTCGGCCCGCGGCTGACTCCGGATGATGATGTTGCGGGCCCCGAGTCGCTCGATCTGGAGCAGCGCCTCTTGTTTGGAGCCCTCGCCGAGGCTAACCATCGTGATCACGGCCGCGACACCGAGGATGATTCCCAGGGCGGTCAGCAGGGCGCGCAGCTTGTGAAGGGCGAGGTCCTTCAGCCCGAGGCGGACGATCTCTAGGAGCTGGGTCACGCCGAAGGGTACCGGTTCGCCGGCCCGGGGTCGCGGCTCCATACGATGTCGTTGTGCCGCACGTAGAAGCCACTGAGGAACGCGAGACCGATCACGGCTGGTCCTACACCGTGACCATTCTGGCTGGAGAAGAGCGTCGGAGCCACGAGGTCAGGCTCGACTGGTCCGACCACGATCACTGGTCCGGTGGTGGTGTGGCGCCATCAAGGGTCGTCGAGGCCTTGGTCGCCGAACTTGCCGAGTCGATTGGGGCGTGTGACCTGCCGCTTAGATTCGACGCCTCGACCGCCAGGCGGCTCCTGCCAGGGCTCGACGACCGGATGCTCAGACGGTTTGGTGGCTCGGGTTGAGCCGATCAGGCTCCCGCTGCCGCGATCACTTCGACCGGGGCCGCAACCTGAGCAACAGCAATCTGGGTCCGCTCGCCCCTGATCCATCCGCTCATCCGCTCGCGGGTCGTTGCCCAACGATCGCCGGTCCGGAGTTCGAGGAACGATCCGAAGAGTGCGACCAGTAATGCGTCGAGCCGGAGCGCGTGGGACGCTCGGTACTCAAGCATCTCGCGTCCAGGCGCCGGGATCGCGTCCTCACTGGGCGCGGGCAGTGCGCAGCCCGATACGAGCCAGCGGTCGGCTTGGAACGTGAACCGCCAATGGGCGATTCCGTCCGAGAGCAGGAGGCCGGCGCGGCGGGGCCACTTGCCGGTCTGGAGCGCGTCGCGTGCTTCCCTGAGCCTGACGGGTGCTGGGCCGTCCTCGGCCCCCTTGAGGGTCTGCTTGCCGGTAACACCCCAGGCGCATTCGGTTTCAAGTGTGGACTCGAAAGCAAGCGAGACCTCTGTGTGCTCGCCGCCTTCGAGTTCGATCGGGAAAAGCCCCTCCGAGGTCTCGCACCGGAACCACAGCCAGAGCAGAAACTCGTTGCCGAGGAAATCGTGGGGCTCCGGGCTCGCCGCGGCCCAGGGCACGACCGGGGTGCTCGTCCCCTCATCACCGGCCGACGATGGCGGTTTGGTGAAAGCGCTCGGACGAAGGTCCTCGAACGCGCGCATGCCGAGGCTTGCCGCGAGATGATCCGCCGCAACTGCGCCGGCCGATTGAGGCCGTAGCGCTCCCGAGCCGCCTGTCATCCCGAATGTCTGACGCCAATGGTTGCACAGCGCTTCAACGACCGTGTTGCCCGCGGCAGCAGATAGCAGCGTCTTCCGGGGCGCATCCCAAAGCACGGGAACCAGCTTGCTTTTGCGGTGCTTGCCAGTTGCGAGTTCGTCGTGATTCGCCCTGTCGATCAGTTCACGGAGTTCGGTCTTCTCACGGCGGCTAAGGAACCCGGTTTCACTCTCCGCGAGTAGGGCCCGCTCGTGCTGAGCGCGCAGTGCACGCTTGATCTCCGCGGGCACACGGTTGGTGTCCAGCCGCAAGCCGAACCAGCCAACCCGGCCGGCGAGCAGGCTGTTCTTCGCCTGCTCGAACCGTTCGTCGTAGACGTGCTCGCCGCCGCACCAGCCGAACTCGGTCTCGCTGGGCACGCCGATATCCGTCGTCTGGAGCGTGTGATCGCTGAGCAACGACAGCTCATCGCTCCCGACCGATTCAGTCTCCGGGCCGACGACGCGAAGACGGCAGAAGCTGACCTGACCACGAGGGCTCGGCATCGCGTGGGATCTCCTGGCGCCCGGCTCGTCCAGAGCGGGCCAGGGATCACGGTACGACAACAAAGCCGTGCCCTCGGTGTCTGCAGCGAGTCGATCGTTGACGTTTGCTGTGGAGAACGAGACGGTACCGGACGGTGTCCGTCAGTTTGCGCTCGCGATAACCAGGCTCGGTCCGTCGGGAGCGCCTCGGACCGCCCTGGCACGCAGGGATGCGGCCGAGTCATACACCTCACTCTGACGCGCACGCCGCGAGATAAGGTCTCTCAGCCGGGCGCTCGAGGTCGCTTCTTCAAACCGAAGCTCCCCAGTGTTCCTCGAGATCCGGTAGCGGCCGGCATCGCCCGTCATCATCCGGCCGGTCTCGGCCCACGTCCGGGCGATCTCGTACTCGGCGCGGGTCATAGTCATCACCAGGTCGAATCGGATGTCTGACATGTACTCGTCGGTTAGATCCGCCACCTCGCGTGGGGTGCAGCCCTCCGCGTTGAGTTCCTGGCGGAGCTTCAGCGGGAAGTCCCGTGCCGCATCGAGCAGACGCTTATGCAGCACCAGCACCGTTCCGGTCAGATCCTTGTAGAGCGCGGCGGTCTCGCCGTTGCGCACCCACTTCGGGTTCAGCGAGCCATCGGCGTCTCCGTAGGACATCGCTTCCTCGATCCGCGTGCGTAGTTCGTTTGTCTCGGCCGCAGCGCGCTGGACCGCCCGGATCAGCCGTGGATCCTGGCGAGGCTCGGGCTCGGCATATGGGTTCGAGGTCGGGGCTTCCGGGCTGACCTCTCGTTCTGTAGACCCCGAGCTCGCGATTGCTTCGAGCGCGGCGACCCCGGCGCCGGAGGGCGCCTCGAACGCTGGCTCGTTGGGGACCGGGGTTTCCTCGGGCGTCTCCGCCGCGAGTTCCTGAGCCTGGATTTGCTGCTCGTTCGAGTGATGCAGCGTGACGAGTGCACCGAGCGTGCCGATCACAACCAGGGCTGCTGTGCCAACCTGCCGCGATTTGCCTGCAAGAACGTACAGCGCATACGGAACACCGATGCCAGCGGTAACAATCGCTGCGACGACACCTGACATGAGCGCCCATTGCGGTGCCTCGACGCCGAGTTCGCCGGACTTCTGTGCGGAGAGGTAGGCCCAGGGCACGATCGTCAGCAGCGCGATCGGTGGCGCGAAGAGCTTGTTCTTCGTCGGCTGCGTCCCCATCATTCGGACGGGCTTCTCGGGCGCAACATCAGCGAGCCCGGTGGACGTGAGTCTCACCGCTGGCGGGGTGTCACGGAGCGGTGCCGTAGGCTTGTGCGCGACACTCCGAACAGCTTCTGAGACCGGCTCTTCGGTCTCGTTGTCCGGTTCTTCGAACTCCGTGTCGGGTTCGTCTATCTCGCCAGCAACAGCGACCGGGTCGGGCTCGATCTCGTCCGGGTCCGGACGCGAGAGGGTCGGTGCCTCGGCGGGCGGCTCTGGGTCGAACGCCGGATCCGACTCGGTTTCCAGTTCTGATGCGACCTCGCCCGATGGCGCGGGCTCATCCGAGGCCCCTGGCGGTAGCCCGAGCACCCGGTTGGCCTGCTCGGGATCGGCGATCCCTGCCTCGGCCTCGGCGAGGATTTCCTGCAATGACTTGCCGCGCGACATCATCCCGCTCCCACAGACGTGGACCTGGTCCCGTGGACCCGAGACCGTGCGAATGGAGCATCGGCGCTGACCGAAGCCCGTCTGAGGTGTGGGCTCCACCCGGGCTCGGTATGGGCAACCTACGCGGCCTGAAGCCCAGGGCCGTCGGTTATCCGACGAGCGATCGGATCGCGTCACGGATTGAGGCGTGCAGTTCTCGGTCCGGGCCCGTTGCGTCGGCCTTCGGAGCAGCTCCGAAGTCATACGCCTCGAACGGGTCCTTCAGCCTGAGCGTCTCATCCTCCGACGCGAACCTGGGCACAGCGTGGGCGTGCAGCCAAGGCACCTGGTTGCATAGGACCAGGTAGTTGATCCGCTCCGCGCCCGTCGCGTGCTTCACGGCTTCGCCCAGCACCGCAAAGTCGGCCAGAAACTGTGTCCGCGCATCACGCTCCATCTCTTCGAGCGATGCCGGCACCGGATCGGGCAAGAGCATGCACCCGCCACGGAGCTCAGGGGGCTGCTGGTTGGCGAGGATGGCATACCCCGACTCGAACCGGTGCAGGAACTGCGGATCGTTCCCGGCGGTGATGCGGGCGATGCGGTTCGAGATGGGATCGGCGGTAGGGGTGTTGGGTTCACTCACACCGCACGGTAGTCTGCGAGCAACAGAAAGGGGCGGGAGCATGAAACTCGGATGCCATTCGATCAGCCTGGCCGTGAAGGACATTCGCGCGAGCAAGGCGTTCTACGAGAAGCTGGGGTTCACGATGGTCCACGGCGACCTCGACAAGAACCACGCGATCATGGACAACAACGGCACGAAGATCGGGCTGTTCCAGGGCATGTTCGACACGAACACGCTGACGTTCAACCCCGGGTGGGACCAGGACGGCAACCCGGTCGAGGGCGGCTTCGAGGATGTCCGGGCGATCCAGAAGTCACTGAAGGCCGCGGGGCTGAAGCTGGAGCTGGAGTGCGATGAGAACGGGAGCGGGCCGGCGCATTGCTTCCTGTTTGATCCGGATGGGAATCCGGTCCTGATCGATCAGCATGTTTGATTCTCCCTGGCCGCGATCAGGAGACCCCGCCTGCGCCCCCTCGCTTCCCGAGGGTGCTGATGAGACGCCAGAAGTCCCGCTTGTCGCCATCGAAGCTCGTTTCTTTACTAAACTGGTCAAATAGCTCCTCAAAATCCTCGGTGTAGGGCAGGCGATCACGGAGGCCTATCGAGCCCATCCGAGCTTCAATCATGTACAGGAGGCGGAGACGCACCTCATCGTCGATGGACAAGCCGCTCGTCCATGCTCGTTGCTGGCCTAGTCGTGGCAGTCGGCCAGCCTTTCGGAGCCGAAGAAGGCGCTTCAGGGTTTCACGATTGTCGAGGGCCGGGTTGACTGCCTGAGCAACGCGGACGAACTCGCCAAGATCATCCGAGTACGGGAGTTGGTCCAGCGGGACGTTTTTCGCCTGATAGGCATCAATCAGAACTCGGTCGAGCTGGTCAGGCTGCGATGCATCAGAAGGCAATACGTTGGGTTGATCGTCAGGCATCGCCATACATCCGCCGTTGAACTAGTGCTGCCGCCCCGTCAAGCCCTGGGAACATCGTCGCAGCGTTGATAGTCATCTGGTCCAGTTCATTGAGCGCTGCATTCCGAGCTGCTGCACGGATGTCTATGCGCCGGAGCGAGCTCGGGATCAACTCGTCGATGTGCTGCGCTGTCCCGAGGAGTCGCGTAAAGACCGATCGCTGTGCTCTCGCGCGGTCCGCGAGGCTCCAGTCGACGTCAACAATCTGAACTAGGTCTGCGTCATCGCCGTCCAGTTCGAGGAAGCGATCCCTGTCAAGAGCCCAGATTGTGACATAGTCTGGCGGCGGCGACGGGACAGTATCGTATGCGAAGTAGGCCGCGATATAGGGCGACTCTGTCCAGTCCAGCAGGCGAGTGGGTAGGCCATGGTGGCGTGCGACCACCTCCCAGTGGGTCGTGTAGTCTTCTTGCGATGGGCGCGGTCCCGGAGGCTGGCCCTCCTTCACCCAGGCCGCGACGAGTTCGCGTTGGCGAGCCTCCCTCGCTCCTATCGACTCGAATGTCTGGATGCGGTCGAGTGTTGGAGTCAGGCGCCACGTGCTCTTTGGCTGGCCTCGGAACAGGTAGTTCTTGCGGTCGGTGGCGTCGGTGGTGAGGTAGTTGTCGAGGAGTTGCTTGAACTGCGCCCAGTGCTCAACAATGAACTGTTCGATTGCCATCGGTTTGTCTGGTGTAGCCATCGCCACGGTGCCAATTCTAACGCATTAACGTGATGAGATAACGGCCAGTCTCACTGCGGTGGGTTTGGGTTACCACCTCCGGCGTCCCGCTCGCCACCACCGTCCCCCCGCGATCTCCGCCCTCGGGCCCGAGGTCCACGATCCAGTCCGCACACTTGATCACGTCGAGGTTGTGCTCGATCACCACCAGCGTGTTGCCCGCATCCGCCAGAGCGTTGAGCACGCCCACGAGCTTGCGGACGTCTTCAAAGTGCAAGCCCGTGGTCGGCTCATCCAGGATGTAGAGCGTGTGGGCGTCGGACTGGGTGCCATCGTGGCGCACGCCCTTACCCAACTCGGTCGCGAGCTTGACGCGCTGCGCCTCGCCGCCTGACAGCGTCGTGCTGGGCTGGCCCAGCGTGATGTAGCCCAGCCCGACATCGCGGAGGCATTCGACGAACCGAAGGATCTTTTTGTGGTTCTCGAAGAACGAGCACGCGTCCTCGACGGTCATGTCGAGCACATCCGCGATGCTCTTCCCACGGTACTTTACTTCCAGCGTCTCGCGGTTGTACCGGGCGCCGTTGCACACCTCGCACTCGACGAATACGTCGGGCAGGAAGTGCATCTCGATCTTCTTGAGCCCCTGGCCCTGGCACGCCTCGCACCGGCCGCCGCCCCTTTGGGCGGGCACGTTGAAGCTGAACCGGCCGGGCTGGTAGCCCCGGATCCGTGATTCGTTGGTCTGCGTGAAGACCTTGCGGATGTCGTCGAAGACACCCGTGTACGTCGCCGGGTTCGAGCGCGGCGTGCGACCAATGGGCGACTGATCGACCTCGATGATCCGGTCGATCTGGTTGAGCCCGTTGATGCGGCTGTGCGCCCCGGGCTTGTCACGACTTCCGTGCAGGTGCCTCTTGGTCGCCTTCAGCAAGATATCGTTGACCAGCGTGCTCTTGCCCGAGCCGGAGACGCCGGTCACGCACACGAGCCCGCCCAGCGGGAAGGCCGCGTCCACGCCCTTGAGGTTGTTCTCCTTGGCGCCCTTGATGGTGATGGCCTTCTTCTCGCTGAGCTTGCGTCGTTGCTTTGGTACCTCGACTTCGCGCCGGCCCGATAGGTAGTCACCCGTCAGGCTCTCGGGCACCTTGCAGATGTCGTCTACGGTGCCCTGGGCGATCACGCGCCCGCCGTGAACGCCCGGTCCGGGGCCGATGTCGAGCACGTGGTCGGCGGCGCGGATCATCTCCTCGTCGTGCTCGACGACGATCACGGTGTTCCCGATGTCGGCCAGGTGCCTGAGCGTGTTGATCAGCCTCGTGTTGTCGCGGCTGTGGAGCCCGATCGTGGGCTCATCGAGCACATAGCAGGCCCCGACGAGGCCGCTGCCGACCTGCGTCGCGAGGCGGATCCGCTGTGCCTCGCCGCCCGAGAGCGTCGCCGTGCGCCGGTCCAGCGAGAGGTACTCCAAGCCGACGCTGGTTAGGAAGCTCAGCCGGTTGCGGACCTCGCGGATGATCGGCTCGGCGATCTTCTCCTGCTCCTTGGTGAGCTCGAGCCCCTCGACAAACGCGAGCGCATCGGTGATGGTGAGCCGCGAGAGCTCGCTGATGTTGAGCACGTGCCCGGGTTTGGAGCCGGGCGGGCGGCCGATGACGCTCCCGCTCTGACCCTTCTCCATGTCGGCCTTGTGGGTGCTGGTGATCTGGACGTGCAGCGCCTCGATACGGAGACGGTCGCCTGAGCAGGTTGGGCAGGTCTTCTCGGTTTGGAACTGATGGAGGTGGTCTTTGACCCAGTCGCTGTCGGTCTTGTGGAACCAGGCATCAAGCATGGGCATGACGCCGTCCCAGCTGCCGCCTTCGTCCCCGTAGAGCAGGATTGAATAGATCTCGGGGTCCATGGTCCCGATTGGCGCGTTCATGTCGACGCCGAACGCCCGCGCGAATCGGCGGAGATATTTCGGGTAGACCATGCCGCCGGGCCCGTTCTTCTTCCAGGGCGCGATGGCGCCGCGCTGGAGCGTCTTGTCTCCGTCGGGGACCACCAGCTCCTCATCGAACTCCAGGATTGCGCCTAGGCCGTGGCACGTGGGGCACGCGCCGCGCGGGCTATTGAAGCTGAACAGGCGCGGCGAGAGCTCCTCGAGGGCGTACTCCGGATGATCCGGATCAGCAAACTTCTCGCTGAAGGCGTGGTCGGTCCACTTGTCTCGGTCGTCCTCGTCGTTCACGGTCACGATCACGGCGCCGTCGGCCATACGCAGCGCCGCTTCGATCGCCTCGGCGAGTCGTTGACGCGCATCCTCGCGCAGCACGATCCGGTCGATGACTGTTTCGACATCGTGCTTCTGGTAGCGGCCTAGGTTCAGCGGGTTCTCGCCACCTTCCTTGAGCGCATCGCGCAGGTCCACGACTTCCTGGTTGACACGTGCGCGGCCCCAGCCCTGCTGGTGCAGATCTTCGAGTACGTCTTTGTGGAAGCCTTTCTTTCCACGCACGACTGGGGCGAGCACCATGAGCCGCGTCCCCTCATCCCATTTCATGATCGCATCCACGATCTGGCTCGCGCTGGTGGCACTGATCGGAGCGCCGGAACGTTCGAGGATGGTCCCGTCCTTCTTCGTCTTGGTTGGTGCCCACGAGCAGGGCGTGCCGCACCGGGCGAACAGCAGGCGGAGGTAGTCGTAGATCTCCGTGGTAGTCGCGACCGTCGAGCGAGGGTTGTGTGCTGCGGAGCGTTGCTCGATCGCGATCGTGGGGGGGATGCCCTCGATCTCCTCGACGTCGGGCTTCTTGAGCTGGTCGAGGAACTGGCGGGCATACGCCGACAGCGACTCCATGTACTTGCGCTGGCCCTCGGCGAAGATCGTGTCGAACGCGAGGCTGGACTTGCCCGAGCCCGACAGCCCGGTCACAACGATCAGTTGATCGCGCGGCAGGACAACATCGATGTTCTTGAGGTTGTGCTCTTTGGCGCCGCGAACGCGGATGAGGCGCTCGTCGGTGGCTCGACGCCCGGGCTTCGGCTCGACAGCCGAAGCTGCCTTGGCGGCCAACTTCTTCTTCGAGACCTTCTTGGAGCTCTTCTTCGCCGTCTTCTTCTTCCCTGATCGCGTAGCTGATGGCATCCGTGCGCTCTCCCTCAGGACCGGCTTCGATCGTAGGGAGGTACCGGATCAGGGTTGGCCGGGGGATTGTGGGGCAGTAGAGCCCTGAGCCGGCTGTGTGGGCTGGATCTGGCCGGCGCCTGGGTCAGGTGCTGGCTGCTGCTGTGGTCTGCCCAGCTTGAAAATGCCGAGCAGCACGCAGCCGATCGCGACACCGATCAAGTAGATCGCGAGCCGGCGTCTGAAAACCTCGCCCTTCTTTGGTTCCTGGTACGGCATGCCACAGGCTAGTCAGGTATCGGAGTGGGCGCCGCGCTCCGCATGCATCTGATGAGCCTCGCTTGGTGGCGGTTTGCTCCATCCAGAAGTTCCTCACGCTCCCACGCATCGCGTTCGTCGGCAGGCTCACATCGGACAACCCGGGGCAGCCCGAGTTCACGCCGCATTCGCCCATCCCGGATGAAAAGCCGCTCCCGAAGTCGTCGGTGTCCTGCTCGTCCCGTCGCTGCGGCATCCTTGCGATAAAAGCATAGAGCAGGAGAGCGTTCATCTGATCACGCTGCGAGACCTTCGGCAGATCCAGCAGTGTGAGGAAGTGCTCGCGTAGGTCGAAGAGGTCGGACCACTCTTCTTCTGTTCGGGGACCGCTTGCTCGGAGCCTGAGTAGTGTCGCTGCGCACTCGATGCCGCCGGTGAACGGAGGCTTGACGGTCTGGACCAGCAGATGTGCAATGTGGGCACGGAACATCCTGGGTCACCGCCCTCCGCGAGGCCCCTTGGCCTTCTTCCTCCGGCCGCTCCGTGTTCCCGCCATCCCGGCTTTCTTCTTCTTGCCTTTGCCGCTGAGCGCCGCCTCAAGCTCGCTGCGCTTGATCAGCACCGGCTCATCGTCAGGCCCGGGCTCGATCTCGCCAACCAGATCCCGAAGGTGCTTGACCTGATCGCGCAGCAGCGCGGCCTTCTCGAACTCCATCTTGTTCGCGCTTTCGAGCATCTCTTCTTCGAGCATCTCGATCAAATCGTGCGCATCGTACGCTTTCTCGGAATCACTGACCGCTTCACGGGCCTTCTTCCGGGCCGCGAGCTCTTCCTGGAGGCCCTTGCGGATCTCCTTCTTGATCGTCTTTGGCACGATGCCGTGCTCTTGGTTATACGCGAGCTGTTTCTTTCTACGCCGTTCGGTCTCGCCGATCGCGGCCTTCATCGCCGGGGTGATCTTGTCGGCGTACATGATGACATCGCTGTCCGCGTTCCTCGCTGCGCGGCCCATCTGTTGGATCAGACTCGTTGCACTCCGCAGGAATCCCTCCTTGTCCGCGTCCAGGATCGCGACGAGCGAGACCTCGGGGAGATCCAGGCCCTCACGCAGCAGGTTCACGCCCACCAGCACGTCGAACTCGCCCGAGCGAAGATCGGTCAGGATCTCGACGCGTTCGAGCGTCTCGATCTCGCTGTGCAGGTAGCGCACTCGGAAGCCCTGGTCGTCGAGGTACGTCGTCAGGTCTTCGCACAGCCGCTTGGTCAGCGCCGTCACGAGCACCCGGTCCCCTCGCTCGACTCGCTCGCGGCATCGTTCCAGCAGATCGGGCACCTGATTGTCCGCGGGTCGGACCTCGATCTCGGGATCCACGAGACCGGTGGGGCGGATCACCTGCTCGACGATTCTTCCGCCCGTGTGCTCCAGCTCATACTCGGCAGGCGTCGCTGACACGTACACCGTTTGCGGCACGATCGCCTCGAACTCGCTGAAGCGGAGGGGGCGGTTGTCGAGCGCACTCGGGATACGGAAGCCGTGCTCAACGAGCACTTCCTTGCGGGCCCGATCCCCGTTGAACATCGCCCGGATCTGTGGGATGGTCACGTGTGACTCGTCGATCAGCAGCAGCCAATCGCGGTAGTTCGGTCGATGCCGCGCGGAGTCTTCTGTCGTCGGGTTGAGGTTCACATCGCCATCGCGCCGGAGGATCGGGGCAATCCCAGTCTCGTCCTTCGCCGGCGCGTAGTCGAAATAATCGAGGAGCGTGAATGGCCGCTCGCCCTGCTCCCGGCCATCCATAAACCGGCTGTAGTTCTCGATGCCGGAGCAGAAGCCGACTTCTTCGATCATCTCGAGGTCGTACTTGGTCCGCGCGAGCAGCCGCTGGGCTTCCAGCAGTTTGCCCTGGCTCCGAAGCTCCATCACCCGGGCGTCGAGTTCCTCACGGATAGCAGTGATCGCCGCCTGCATCCGGTCCTCGGGCATCACGTAATGAACCGCGGGGAACAGGAAGAACTGGCCTGGCTCGCTGAGCAGCTCCCCGCTCGCCGGGTTGACCAGGTCTACCCGGTCGATCTCGTCACCAAAGAGTTCCACACGCACGGCGAACCGTTCGTACGCGGGCCAGATCTCGACCGCGTCGCCCCTGACCCGGTAGTAGCCCCGCTTGAACTCATAATCGCCCCGCTTGTACTGCATCGCATCTAATGCGAGGAAGAACTTCCGTCGGTCGAACCGGCCCCCTTTGGTGATGGTCATCACCTTCTCGGCGTACGCCTCTGGCGAGCCCAGGCCGAAGATACAACTGACGGACGCGACCACGATCGTGTCCCGCCGGCTCAGGATGTTGCTCGTCGTCGCGAGGCGGAGCTGTTCGAGATCGTCGTTACGGCTCGCGTCCTTCTCGATGTAGATGTCCCGCTGCGGGATGTACGCCTCGGGTTGGTAGTAGTCGTAGTAACTGACGAAGTAGTTGACGCTGTTGCCCGGGAAGAAACCCCGGAGCTCCTCGTAGAGCTGGGCCGCGAGCGTCTTGTTGTGGCTGATGATCAGCGTTGGTTTGCCGACCCGCTCAATGACGTTCGCCATCGTGAAGGTCTTGCCCGTGCCGGTGGCGCCGAGTAGGCACGCCGCACGATCACCCGACTGGATTGACTCTGCGAGGCCATCGATCGCCTCGGGCTGGTCGCCCGTTGGCTTGAACTCGCTGATGATCTTGAAGCGTCCCTCGCTCACCGGGACAGGCTAGCGCTCGTCGCGGTCACTGAACCCCTCCAAGGCGACGCGGTACGGCCTCACCTTGGCGCTCATGTAACCGCCGGCCACCGCGGGGTCGCTCATGGCGAACATCATCGCGGATTGACGGGTCGGTGAGGTGTAGATCACGATTCCCATCGGATCGTCATCCGTCGTTCGCCCGGCGAGAAGGACCTGCCCCGAATCCCGCAGGCGCTGGAGCCGCTCGAAGTGGGCCTGCACAGCCGCCACGGCCTCCGGGTCAGAGCCATCGACGACCGAAGGGTCAGTGGCTGACAGGATCATGATCCATTGGGGCAGGGCTCTTTCGGTGGCTTGCTGCGAGTAGGCCAGTGTTGCTGCAAAGCCGATCGCCACAAGAGCGGGCAGGGCGGCCACGAGTATCCGAGTCTTCATGCTGAACTCCTCTTTGCTGTGGCCGTGATCGGCCGGCCAGAGATTTTCCTGGGTGGGCGGGTTGACCGCCACTAGAAAATACGTTACTATTTGGTCACCTAATTGTCAATGACCCAAGGAGCTCCTTTGGAACCAGTCATCGATCTAGAGCTTGAGTCCCTGATCAAGGCTCCACGCGGGAGGGTCTGGGAGGCGGTTGTTTCTGATATCTCCGCGTGGTTTGGGCCTGGTGACGATGTGCCGTTCCGGCTCGAACCCTTCGTCGGGGGCAGGTTCTACAGGGACCTCTCGGGTTCGCACGGGGACGGCACCGGCCACCTCTGGGGCAACGTGCAGGTCATCAAGCCGCCGCAGTTGCTGGAGATCTCCGGGCCCCTCGCGTGCTCGATGCCGGCAATGAATCACGTCGCATTCCGATTCGCCGAGGAAGGCGACGGCACACTGGTGTCACTCAAGCACGTCGGTCTCGGCATGTTCCCGGAGGACTTCCTCGGTGGGTTCGAGCAGGGCTGGCGCTCACTTCTCGAAGAAAGGCTCAAGAACCATGTCGAACAGCACAACTGACGCCTCCCCCATCCTGACCACCGGGCTCCAGTCGATGGAGTTCGCTCGCGGCATCACCGACATGCTGCTGAGCACTCTTGAGCCAGATCACTGGTTCAAACCGCCTTGCCCGAACGCCAACCACGCGGGGTGGATCGTCGGGCATCTGGCTTTGACAGATCAGGCGTTTTTTAGTGCGCTTGGCGGCGGACAGCCGCTTGTCCCCGAGGCTTGGGACGGCCTCTTCGGAGGAAAGAGTGTCGCTCACCCGGATGCGTCGAAGTTCCCGCCAATCGAGGAACTGAAGGCCGCACTCGCCGCGACACGCGAGCGGACCGTCGAGTGGCTGCGTTCCCTCAGCGAAGCGGAGCTTCTCGAGCCTATCGAGGGCGATCTTGCGCAGTTCGCCAAGACTCGCGCCCATCTCATGGGAACGCTCGCCTTCCACGAGGGCATGCACGTGGGTCAGCTCAGCGTCGCACGTCGCGCAATGGGAATGCCGCCGGTGTTCTAGCGGGCGGGCTCAACACGGAGGCATAGCGGGGCCGCATGGACGAACGGCTCGACACAACCTGGAAAGCGCTCAGCGATCCCACACGCCGCGCGGTGCTCGATCTGCTCCGGAACGGTCCCATGACAACCGGTGAGCTGGGCGATCATTTTCCGGAGCTCAGCCGTTTCGGCGTGATGAAGCACCTGCGCGTGCTTGAGGACGCTGGGCTTCTGCTCAGCCGCAAGGAGGGCCGACGCCGTGTGAACAGGCTCAACGCGGTCCCGTTGCGTGAGGTGTACGAGCGATGGGTCGGCAAGTTCGAAGACAAGTGGGCCGGCGCGTTGTTGGGCCTGCGAAGAGCAGCAGAAAGAGGAGATCACATGCAGACGGCAGACTCAAGAATCGCGAAGATCGAGCAGCAGATCACGATAAAGGCTACCCCGGAGGCGGTCTTCCGCGCTTTCACCGAGGATACCGAGGCTTGGTTTTTCAACGGACCCGGCCAGCCACCTTGCAGGCTCGAGCCCAAGCTAGGTGGCATGCTCTATCAGGACGAGGGCGACGGTGCGGGAACAGTGTTCGCGATGATCACAAAGTTCAAGCCCGGAAAGGCGATCGCGATGAGCGGCGAGTTCTGCTGCCGCGAGGCCTGCCTCAACAATGTCACGTTCACGTTCGAGGACGCCGATGGCGCGACACTCATGAAGCTCGATCACCGCCTCTCGGGCGAGTTCGATGACAACTATCTCGAGGAGTTCCGCGTCGGCTGGGAAGAGCTCGCCGGTGCGCTCAAGACTCACGTTGAGGGCTAACTCCCGAGCAGTTCACGCGTCCGCTTCTTGTTCAGCGACAGGATCGCGGGTGTTGCGGACGCGAGCGTGAGAGCCAACGCGATCCCCCACCCCGCCAGGATGGGCAGGGGTGGGGGGTTGAGGCTCAGGTCCAGCCCGAGCAGACCACGGTACATCTTCACGCCCGCCCAGCTTCCCTGGATGCCGATCAGTGTCCCGAGCACGCAAGCCGCCAGTGCGATGATCAATGCCTCGGCGATCACAAGCCGGATGAGAAGCCCCTTCTCGGCACCCACGGCGCGGAGCACGCCGAACTCGTGACTCCTCACGCGGATGCCCGCGATCACGACGTTCGCAACGCCGAAGCACGCGACGAGCATTGCCATGACCGCGAGCAGGCTGGATGCGAGCAGCGATCCTCCCACGAACCGAGTGATCTCGTTCTTGATCCGCCGCCCGCTCCCCGCATCGAGGATTCCTGCATCGAAGAGTGTCTCACGGATCTCGCTGATCGCTTGGGTGTCGTCGGTCCCATCGGCCAGGTCGAGCTGGATCAGGTGGATCGCCTCGGACTCGAACTTCTCGCGCAGGTCGTCTCGCGAGCCGAACACGGCGTGGACCGCCTGCTCGGTGTACTCCTCGCCGATGTTAAAGAACGTGCTGACGATCTCGATCCCCGGGCTGGCGACAACGCCGACGATCTCGAACTCGTGCGATACCCCATTGTGCGTGCAGCTAAACGTGTCGCCTACGCCGAGCCCCCGTGCGATCAGGAACTCCCGCGCGATGATCACGGCGTTCCCCTGTTCCAGCCTCGGGATGGCCGTCTCCGGATCGCCTTGGACCCACTCGATGGCGGTCATGTCGAAGAACGGGCGCGGCTCGAACGCGATAAAGGTTGTTTTGTAGTTCTGAAGCGCACGCACGCCGAACGCATCGACCTCGACGGGCTTCAGAGTGATCGCGCAGGTCTGCTCGACATAGGGCAGCTCATCGAGCCGACGCTGGCTCTCGTTTGTGAGCGCGACGCCCGAGACGAAGGCGTCAGGGAACGTGATCCGACCCAGCCAGTCGTTCATGATCGCGCCGCCGTTCGTCCAGATGCTGACCATAAGCCCGAGACCCGCCATCATGGCGCCAGCGGTCAATCCATAGCGGAATGGCGTCGCTCGGACCGACCTCGCGAGCAGGCCCCTGGGCAAGCCGAGCAGCTTGTCCAGCAGCGGTCCCAGCACGATGGCGAGCGCCACGACCGCGGGCACGCCCAGAAGGAAGTAGCCGGTCATCATCGAGGGCAGCCCAACTGTCGCGTAACCCCAGAACATCACCTGCGTATTGCTTGGGAAGCTCAGGATCGCGATGGTCAGTCCCACACACCCGAACGCGACGGCCGCTGTCCAGGCGACGACGCGCGGACTCGCCGGTTGCGCCCGCATCGCCATGCCTTCCAGCGGGCTGAGCCGCGCGACACGCCACGCGGGCCATGCGGCACCGAGCAGTCCCGCGATCACCGGTCCGACAATGCTGAGCGACACAAAGAGCGGAGACAGCACGAGCCCTGACGGGATCTGCGGTCCCAGGATCTGCGTCATCCCGAGTGCGCCAAGCAGACCGACCGGCACGCCGATCAATGCCCCGAACGCTCCGATGCCGGCCCCGATCAGCAGCTGTGCGCCGGCCATCTGCCAACGCGTCGCTCCGATGCAACGGAGCATCGCGAGCTCGCGCTGGCGCTGGCCCAGGTCGGTCGTCAGCCCGGTCGCGACAATGAACGCGGCACTGAGCAATGCGAGCATGGAGCCGAGGATGCTCCCGAGCTGACTCCCCTCCATGTTCTTCTCGACGCCACTGGTCACCTTAGCGGTGGTCTGGAGGATCACGCCGCGCGGCAGGTCCGAGCGGTGCGCCGCTTCAAACGACTCCGGGTCCATTCCTGCCGTGAGCACGACGGATATCTCACTGAGCTGTCCAGGCTCCCGCGTCGCATCGTGGAGAGTCTCAAGCGGCACGTACACCCGGGGCCGCCCGCCGAGCGGCGGCTGCTTCATCACCCCGACGACCTGCAGCTTGGGATTCTCGCGCAGCAGGTAGACGATCTCGATTTCGTCACCGATCCGCAGGCCGCGCTCGAGATTGAGCCGCTCGGCCTCCTTCTCATCGGCGACCTCGTCCGGCAGAGGCGGCACGGCCTCGGTGTACCGAGTGTCCCGCTTCGACCTTGCGACATCGAAGCCCCGGACTACGCCGCCCCGCAGGCGTGTGTTGACCTTGTCACGGTGCGTGTACCACCAGCTCAGCCGCTCAGCAGTGAGCGAATCGACGACGGCCTCGCCTGGCGCCTCTGGCATCCTGCCGGCGATCAGGTCCACACCGGCATCAGACCAGCCGCCCTCGGTGACACCGGTGACCAGTGTCAGCGTCCCGTGCCGGTCGACTTCGGGCCTGAACACACCGTCTTCGCCCTCGACCATCCGCTGGTCGATGAACGCGATCCCAAGACCCTTCTTGAAGACCGAGGTCGTCCGATCGACGCCCTCCCAGCCGTTCACGGTCTCGATGAGCGTGTCATCGAACGAAGCGCCGGTGTCGCTCGGCACAACGCGGAGATCCGCGGAGCCGACCGTCTGGTTGAGCCTCATCTTCACCGAGGCGGTGATAGAGCTCATGACGCCGCTGACACCCGCGACGAGCGATGCCGCGAGGGCAACCGCTGCCAGGAGCAGCCAGAGACGATCAAGCCTTCCCGAGTAGCTGCTCGCTGCGAGCCGCAATGCCGGCGGCATCGAGCCCCTCCTCTCCCTGCTCGGAGGCCGAACGCACATCGATCTCGCCCGCGATCGTGCCATCGCGGAAGATGAAGACCGTTTCACAGTGTGCGGCAGCCGCGGGCTCGTGGGTCACCATCAGCACCGTGACTTCTTGCTCCCGAGCCACCTCGCCCAGCAGCGACCACAGCTTCTCGGCGCTCCCGCTATCGAGCGCACCGGTTGGCTCGTCGGCAAGAACAACCTGAGGGCTAAAGAGCAACGCACGCGCAATCGCGACCCGCTGCTGCTCACCACCCGAGAGCGCCTCCGGTCGGTGCTCGGCGCGCTCGCCGATCCCGAGCCGATCGAGCAGCTCGCTCGAGCGTGAACTGAGCCAGTTCTGCTCCTTGCCCGCGAGCATTCCGGGAAGTTCAACATTCTCCCGCGCGGTCATCGTCGGGATCAGGTTGAACTGCTGGAACACAATGCCCAGCTTCTCTCGTCTGAACAGCGTCGCGGACTTGTCGTCGAGCCGATCGATCCGCTCGCCCGCGACCTCAACCGTGCCCTCGTCGGGCGTGTCGAGCCCCGCGAGCAGGTGCAGCAGCGTGCTCTTCCCGCTGCCCGACCGGCCCATGATCCCGAAAAATCCCGGGGTCTCGATGGACAGATCGACACCCCGGACCGCCTCAACGCGACGGCCCCCGGTCTCATATGCCTTGCGGACACCGGTGCAGCGGATCATGAGTGTGCTTGTTCGGCAGTGTGGGTCTGGAGATTCACACCCGATCAGGATGCGTGCTCGGATTCGTACGTACCCGCGTCTACGAGACCCGACAGGCCCGAGTCATCGGTGATCTTGACCTTGATCAGCCAGCCCTCGCCGTGCGGATCAGAGTTTAGCAGCCCCGGATCGTCCGCCAACCTCTCATTGACCTCAACGATCTCACCGGCGCAGGCGCAGTACACATCGCTGGTCGTCTTGACCGATTCGACCTCACCCACCGAGTCCCCGGGGTCCAGGCTCTCGCCGATACCTTTCATCTCGACATACGTGATGTCGGTCAGGGAATCGACCGCGTGCTGGGTCAGCCCGAGCGTGAGTGTGTCCCCATCGCGCTTGTGCCACTCGTGGGTGTCGGCGTACTGGCGGTCATCGGGGTACGGCATGGCTCGGTCCTCCTGGATGGCCCTCTCCCGGGCCTTGGGGAGCGGATGCTAATCGGCCCGGACACCGCGGGCGCGCTGGCACCGGGGCCCGAGCGGCCTTACAGTGCCGCCGAATGCTACTGACCCTCCACGCCGCATCCGTGAAAGACATGCTCGCTCCACCGGGCGAGAAGGCAACCGGAGGCCGGATCGCGCTCGGGGATCTCCCGGCCTATTGCCTCGAGACCCTCGGTCTTCACGGGTTGAATCTGTCAACCGCGATGCTGAAGGGCTCGACCCCCGCCCAACTCGAAGCTCTCCGCGACCGTGGCGATAAGGCGGGGTGCAGCATCCTGTTGTTAATCGAGTCAGGCGAGCTCCCAATTGGTGATGGCTCGGACGAGACCGAAGCCGCGATCGAGCGGGCGGGCCGCGTGATCCGGGCGGGCAACCTCTTGGGTTGCAGCGCCGTCGCGGTCCCGTTTACATGCCCGGATGACGAGGAGGCCAGCGAGTACGCGGTCGAAGCGCTCCAGCGCGTCATGAAGCTCGCAGACCGGCGCGACATGAACGTGCTGATCCAGCCCGCGAAAGGTCTCACCGAATCACCAGACAAGCTGACCGATTTGATCAAGCGGGTGGGGGGGTTCCGTATCGGTGCCTACCCGGACTTCCAGACCGCGGCACAAACCGACGACCCAGAGGGCTACATGAAGCGGCTCACGCCGTATGCCGCAGCCGTTTCAGCTTCGGTCGAGGCATTCGAGGTCCAGGCCCCTGAGCCTGCGCCGAAGAAGGAATCTTCGCCCGACCCAGCCGAGGAGTTGGACCCGGGCGATCCGCTCGCGAGGCTCGAAGCGGATCTCGAAGCGCTCCTGGGGCCCGAGGAAGAGGACGAGCCCGAAGCGCAGGTTACGCACTCGGCCTACGACCTCGACCCCCTTCTCCGAGCCGTCACCGCGGTCGGCTTTGATAGCAACTTGGTCATCGAGTACAGGGGCGAGAGCGACGGTACGATGGGCGTGTTGCACGCTCGTGCCGCGATCGAGCAGTCGGTCGATCGCCTCAGCGCTGAGGCCTGATGGCCCGGGCGTAGACAAGGCTCAGGGAGCGCTGATGGCGGGTGTCTCGACGGTTGGGCCAACGGCGGGCGACGACGTGCATCCATCTGCGGACACACCTGACCCATCGAGTCGCCCGGCGCTCCGTGATGGGCCCATCATCATCACTGTTGATGGGCCGGCGGGCACCGGAAAGAGCTCGGTCAGCCGCACTCTCGCGGCACGTTTGGGTCTCGACTTCCTCGACACAGGCGCCATGTACCGGGCGGCGACCGCGATCACGATCGACAAAGGCATCCACCCAAAGGACTCCGACACGATCGTCTCGACACTGATCGATGCCGATCTTCACTTCGACTGGGCGCAAGACCCGCCCGCGATGCTCGCGTGGATGAAGCCATTGAACGAGCGGATCCGGGATCAGGATGTGACGGATCTGGTCAGTCATATCGCGGGATTCGCGCCGGTCCGTGAGCATCTGGTCAGGAAGCAGCGGATCATCTGGAACCAGCATCCGAGGCTGGTCAGCGAGGGGCGTGATCAGGGCTCGGTTGTGTTCCCCGAAGCACCGCTGAAGTTCTTCCTCGATGCAGACGCACGTGTCCGTGCCGAACGTCGTGCAAACCAACTCGCTGACCAGGGGACAAGGGTCGATATTGATCAACTCGCGTCGCGGATCGCTGAGCGTGATCGCCTCGACCGCGAACGAGCCGTCGGCCCGCTTGTGTGCCCTGAAGATGCGGTGGTCATTGATACGAGCGAGCTCTCGTTCGATCAGGTCGTCGAGCGGCTGGTTGCCAAAGCCTTGCTCGTGTATGGCTTATGATCTAACGCTCAATGCCCCGTAAGTACACCGACAAGCACCCTGGCTCATCATCATTCCATGTGTGGTTCTACGACGTCTGCACGTTCATATTGCGTCGGATTATTTTCGCGCCTTACCGACCCATCATCCAGGGCCTCGAACACGTGCCAGATGACGGCGCCGTACTGCTCGCCGCGAACCACCAGTCGTATTTCGATCCTCCCTTCGTGGGTTGCTGGTTCAGCCACCGGAGGCACGCAGACTTTGTTGCTCGAGCTGGTCTGTTCAAGGTCCCGCTCTTTGCGCAACTCATTCGCACGGTCAACGCGATCCCGATAGCCGAGGAGGGTTCGGACGCCGCAGCGATCCGGGCAACACTCGAAGCGCTCTCGAAGGGTCACGCGGTCGTCATCTTTCCCGAAGGCAGTCGAACTCATAACGGCACCATCGGCGAGTACAAGCGTGGCGTCGAACTGTTGCTCAGGCGCGCAAAGTGTCCTGTGATCCCCGTTTCGATCGAGGGCATCTACGACACATTCCCGCGCAGCGCCAAGTTCCCGAAGCTCTTCGGTTGTCGCCTGGCGATCCGTTATGGAGCACCGATACCGCACCAAGAGCTGACATCCAAAGACGCCAGCGAGTCAGCACTTGAGCGATTGCGCAACTGGACCGAAGCCTCACGACTTGAACTGCGCGAGGTGCTTCGGGAAGCGACAAAGGGCCGATTCCCGCCCAAATAAGCTGTCGGTTCAGCCCCGCCTCAGCGCCCGGACGCGATCTTCGGTTGGCGGGTGACTGGCAAACAGCCTCGCCACCGAGTTGCCGCTGAAAGGCTCGACGATGAAGAGGTTGTTCTGTGCCGGGTTGGGCTGGCGAAGAGGGATCCGCCCGTTGTATGCCTCGAGCTTCTGGAGCGCGCTGATCAATCCATCGGGTGTTCCAGCGATCTTCGCGCCGTCGGCATCCGCAACAAACTCGCGGCTCCGGCTGATCGCTCCCTTGATCACAGCCGCGCCCACAGCGGCGAGAATGACCACAAGGATCATCGCGAGCGGGTTCCCGTTCTGTCGCCCGCCAAGACCCAAGAACAGGCCCCATTGGGCGATGAAGGCGAGCACACCGGCGACCGTCGCTGAGATCGTTGAAATCAGCGTGTCCCTGTTCTTGATGTGCGCCAGCTCGTGCGCGATTACACCTTCGAGTTCGAAGGGGTCGAGCAGGTCGATCGCGCCCTGCGTGACCGCCACGGCGGCCTTGCTCGGGCTTCGTCCCGTCGCGAATGCGTTGGGCGCCTGGTGGGGGCACAGGTAGAGCTTCGGCATTGGCAGCTGCGCGTTCCGGGCCAACCGCTCGGTCATGCGATACAGATCGCCGCCGCTCTGCGCCGTCAGCTCCCGTCCCCGCATCGCCTTGATCGCGATCGTGTCGGAGAAGAACCAAGCGAAGATGTTCGTCGCACCGCCGAACAGCAACGCGATGATCATCCCGCCCTGCCCGAACTGCGCACCAACCAGCAGGAACAGGCCCATGAGCCCGCCCAGAAGCATTACCGTCTTCGTGTTGTTCCAGAACGCGGTCATCGTGTCCGTCCGTGCCTCCCGGGCCTCCCCGGTTATTCGGGGACCCGGCGTTTCCGTTGCATACGGCGGACCAACGATCGGGTTCGTTTGCGGCTCGTGGGCCTAGATCAGCCCTGCCATTCTGACAGCCGCGATCGAAAGCACGGTTGCCACCAACAGCCGGACAAGCCGGATTGGCAGCGCGTGTGTCGCCTTGGCGCCGAAGAAGCTCCCGACCATCGCAAGGGGGCCCAGAACCGCAGCAAGTACCAGACATTCGGAGGCGGTTCTCTCGTGTTCACCGATCGTCCCAACCTTGAGCGATGCGCCGATCACCGCCGTCACAACCATCACCGTCGAGCTCGCCGACACGGCCTGCTTCAGCGGCACGCGGATCAACACCTGCATCGCCGGCACCATGATCCCGCCGCCCCCGATCCCGAGCAGGCCCGAGCAGAAGCCTGTAAACCCGCCGAGTGTGCCGAGACCAACTGTTGCCTGATGCGAGGGGGAGAACTCGGTGTGGTCCTCGGGCTTCTTTGAGATTGCCTTGTAGATGCTGAAAACTGAATATCCACCGACGAACACCGCGAGCATCCGGCGCAGCGATTCTCCGTCGTACTGATTCGAAACCAGCACTCCGATCACAATCGCGGGCAGGCCCGTGATCAGCAGCGGGATCACAACCGACGCCCGCACCGTCTTCTTCTTCAGGTGAACCCGCGTCGCGGGGATCGCGACCAAAACGTTCATGATCATCGCGGCCGCGGCATAGACGTGATGGCGGGTTCCGTCGTTGTCACCCAGCACCAGCACCAGAAGCGGCAACGCGATCAGCGATCCACCGACCCCCGCAAGCCCTCCGACGGCGCCCGAAGCCAGCCCGATCAGGGCCACCAGCACGACGTCGGTCAGGGAGATCGGCACATCGGCATTCTCGCCTGCTCAACGCCTCCGGGCGTCCCCCGACACGGGGGATCTGTCCCTCCAATCGGCATCCCCTGCGCAGCCCGTGCGCTGGGGCGGGGTCATCAGCCAGAATCCTCGACCTCACCGCGAGGCCGGGTTAGGCTCTGGTTGACGGAGGTCAGGGCGACGCTGCTGGCACAGCCAAGCCCCTCTTTGCCGCACGGATCGGAGCGGCTCGCTTCCTGCCAAGGCCCGCAAAGACACGCGAAGATCCGTACCAAGCCTCAGCCAGCGGCCTCATGGGCCGATAGCTGCCATCGCGTCGTGCCCGCACGAACCAGCGCGAACTCGCAGCCCGCGGATCGACGCAAGGACCTCCGCCTTGCTGAACCAACCGAAGACACGACAGACCCCGGGCATCGCCCGCGCAAGCACCACGCTGGAGATCACCGCGTTTGTCCTTGCCGCGGTCGTGACCGCCCTCTCGGCCATGTACATCAAGGGCCACGGGACGACACCCGCGCTTGTCCAACTCGCATCGACCGAGACCATCCCCGTGCAGAGCATCGAGGCCCTGCCCGAAGGCGCTGCGCCTCTGGAGGACGAGTCCGTCGATTCCAACGCCGATGTTCGTTGGTTCAACGGCAAGATGGTCCGACCAGCCAAGACCATCATGATGAAGGTCACGGCTTACTCGCCAGACCACCGATCCTGCGGTATCCACGCGGACGGCCAGACCGCGACGCTCCACTCGGTGTTCACAAACGACATGAAGCTGGTCGCTGCGGACACCCGCGTCCTGCCGTTCGGCTCGATGATCACTGTCCCGGGCTATGACAGCGATAGGATCGTCCCCGTCCTCGACCGCGGCGGCGCGATCAAGGGTAACCGTCTCGACCTGCTGTTCCCGACCCACAAGGCCGCGTTGCAGTGGGGCGTCAAGACGATCCCGATCACGGTCTGGGAATATGCCGACGGCTCGCCGCTGGACAACCCGCGCAAGCTCCGCTGACTCCCCCTGGGATAGGCCTTCCAGCCCGCCAAGTGATGGCTCTGATACCCTTTGGCCATGCTCTTCGGACGAAGCGGCCTCGACACACCCCCGAAGACCATCGGTGACCTGCTGGGCGATGGCCTCGTCGCTCGTCTTGACCGCCTCGATGTCCTGAGCCGCAAGGTCTTTTCAGGCAAGATGCCGGGCGAGCGCCGGAGTAAGAAGCGGGGCCAGAGCGTCGAGTTCGATGACTACCGCCAGTACGTACCGGGCGATGACCTGCGCCGCATCGACTGGAACGTCTTCGCGCGTCACGACAAGTTCGTGCTAAAGCTGTTCAAGGAAGACGAGGACCTGGGCGTCCACATCCTGCTCGATGACTCGCCCAGCATGCACGCCGGCGAACCCCCGAAGCGCATCGCGGCGCACCGCCTCGCCGCGTCCCTCGGCTACATCGGACTGGTCAACCAGAACCGCGTGACCATCAGCTTGCTGCGCCAGGAAGAGGGGACGCCCACGCTCCTCCGCCCATCATCGATGCGAGGGCGCTCGAGCGTCCAGAGGCTCAGCGCGTTCGTCCTGGGCAGTCTCAATGGCACGCTCGCCGAGTCCGGCATATCCGCCAACGAACTGACACTCCGCCCGCCGACCG
The DNA here is from genome assembly GCA_039186605.1 of Planctomycetota bacterium. Lineage (GTDB taxonomy): Bacteria > Planctomycetota > Phycisphaerae > Phycisphaerales > UBA1924 > JBCCZZ01. The sequence goes on from JBCCZZ010000016.1 coordinate 74,791, forward strand.
AGCCCCTGAGTGCGGGCCTGATCGCCTTCGCCAAGCACCTGGGCATCGGCGGCGTGGTCTTCGTCATCAGCGATCTGCTCGAACCCGTCTGGCTCGACCCCGAGTCCCGGCGCACGCCGCTCAACGCCCTGGTCGCCGGCGGCAAGGCCGACCCCGTGTGTCTCCAGGTCCTCAGTCCGTCCGAGCTCGACCCCACGCTCGACGTCACGCGAGGGCTCACCGGCGATCTGCGCCTGACCGACGCCGAGACAGGCGTCGGCGTGGAGGCGACCGTCAACGCGACGGTGCTCCGAGCGGTCCGCGAGCGTATCGATGGCTACATCGAGGGTGTCGGCCGCGATTGCGCAGCACGGGCGATCCTGCACCGCGTCGTGCCGAGCGATGCAGATATAGCAGAGCTGATCTTTGGGGGGATGAGACGCCGGGGCGTGCTGGGGTGATTCAGGCGCGAGCTTGCTGCCTGCGCGGCCGCTTCTTCTTCCCCGGCGCCTTCTTTGACTTCGGCTTTGGGCCGGTCGGCTTCCCACCAGACTTCGCACGCGGCTTCTGACCACGGTTGCCCTGAGATTGCCTCGCCGGTCGCCCGCCGCGTCCGCGCCTCGGCTTCTCGGCCGGCTTGTCCGCGATCTCCTTCGGCACCGCGATCTCAAGCTCCTCGGGGAGCGCAACTCGCGAGATCGTGGATCCCGTCAGCCGCTCGATGTCCTTGAGATAGCCACGCTCGTCGTTGTCGCAGAACGACACCGCGACACCCTCGGCGCCCGCGCGGCCCGTCCGTCCGATCCGGTGGATGTATGTCTCGGGCTCGTTGGGCATATCGAAGTTGAACACATGGGACACGTCATCGACGTCCAAGCCGCGAGCCGCAACATCCGTCGCTACAAGGACGGCCGCTCGCCCAGTCTTGAAAGCATCGAGCGCCCGACGTCGCTGATTCTGGGTCTTGTTGCCGTGGATCGAAACAGCATCCACACCGTCGCGGGTCAGCCGCTTCGTGATCCGGTCCGCGCCGTGCTTGGTTCGGCTGAACACGACCGACCGAGTCACGCCGCCCTGCTGGAGCAGGTGGCTCAGCAGCGCCGGCTTGTCCTTCTTGTTGATCTTGTACAGACTCTCATCGATGAGCGGCTTGGCTGACCGATCGGGCTCGATCGCGATGCCGACCGGATCGACGAGCAGGTCCGCCGCGAGCTGAGCGATCGCCTTGGGCATGGTCGCGCTGAAGAGCATCGTCTGGCGATCTTCGTGCAGCGCCGACGCGATCTGGCGGATCGGATGGATGAACCCCATGTCGAGCATCCGGTCCGCCTCATCGAGCACAAACACATCGATCTCGCTGAGGTCCACCAAGCCCTGGTCCATGAGATCCATCAGGCGGCCAGGCGTCGCCACCAGGATGTCCACACCCTTCTGGAGCCTCGCGACCTGTGGGTGTTGGCTCACGCCCCCAACGACGACCGCGCCGCACAGGCGCGTGTGCATGCCGTAGGTCTTGAAGCTCTGGGCGATCTGCGTCGCAAGCTCGCGGGTGGGGCTCAGGATCAGAGCCCCTGGCGCCCGAACGCCTCGCTTCGATTGGCTGGTCCGCTCCGCAAAGAGGTAATCGAGCACGGGCAACGCAAACGCCGCGGTCTTGCCCGTTCCGGTGTCGGCAACCGCGAGCAGGTCGCGGCCCTCCAGCGCCGGCGGGATTGCCTGGGCCTGGACGGGCGTGGGGGTCTCGTAGCCCTCGGCCTTCAAGGCGCGGATGACGGGTTCGCAAAGGTCAAAGTCGCTGAATCGTGGCAAGGGGACCGATCTGCCGGGCGAGGCTACAAACGCAGCCGCACGCCGAGCGTGGTAAGGGCTTGTGCTCGCCCAAACCGAGTTGGAACAAGTGGGGCCGATCTGACTGGGCCCATCCGCGACCGCGCGGCGGGCTGCCAGCAGATGCTCTCGCGTCACCGGGCTCTGAAGAGAGCCGCGGGAGGGGCGGAGGATGCCGGCGAAAGATTGAGTCTAGGCGGCGGTGCGATGCGCTGCGGAAGACCGGAAACAAACGTGTCACGGTCCTGGCTAGCTGTCCGTACCGAAGATGTCATCCAGCGACGGGACCGGGTGGGCCGAACGCAACCGGGAGAACAAGCCGCTGTCCGCGACCTCCCGGGCGGCACCGAGGAGGGCGGTCCACGCGACCTTCGAAAGCGAGGAGCCGAGCGTGATCCGCCGCACGCCGAGGTTGGCGAGGGACTCGACCGTCATCCACTCGGGGCCGACAGAAGCCAGCACGTTCACGGGTTTCGGCGCGACCGCCTCGACCAACGCGCTGACCTGCTCCGGTGTTTGCAAGCCGGGGGCGTAGAGGCAATCCGCCCCGGCTTCCGCGAACGCGACAAGTCGGTCGATCGCCGTTTCGAGCGGATCAGGCGCGCCGACGAGGAAGGCCTCGCATCGGCCCGTGAGCACGATCTCCGGCCCGGTAACCTCACGAGCCGCCATGAATCGATCGATGGCCTCGGACCGATCGAACAGCGGCGCAGCGGGATCCTCACTCGCGTCCTCAATCGACAGGCCCGCGGCGCCCCGGGCCACGCACGACGCGACGTGTTCAGCGACCTCCGAGGCCGAAGCGCCGTAGCCGTTCTGGAAATCCACGTTCACCGGCAGGGCAGTCGCGCCGACGATCTCATGCACATGCGCCAGCGCGTCGTCGGTCCCGATCGACCCGGGCAGATCTAGCCGCCCCAGCGAGTAGCCCAGCGCGGCACTGCTCGTGGCCAGCGCCGGGAATCCGAGCGAAGCGAGCGCGACGGCGCTCCCGCGATCCCACGGATTCGGCATCACGAAACAGCCCGACTCGTGCAACTCTCGGAAGCGCCCACGACGCTCGGCCAGATTCATTGGCCCACGCTCGTGTGCATCTCCCCCTGGAAATCTTCCAGGTCGCCCATGCGGCTCAGGATCGTGTCCACCACCTCGCGGTACTCATCGTTCGCCTGGGGCGGCTCATCGCCCGTCAGCTCCTTGAACGTCGCATCATCGAGCCGCAGGTACTTCCGCATCGCGTAGTCGTACACGACCTCGTGTTCATCACGTGATAGGTCGAGCCTCAGCTCGTTGATGAGCTTGGTGCCCAGCCCGATCCACTCGTCGAAGGTCTGCTTGCTGATGTGGTCCTGTATCCACTTGCCGTACGCGCCGCGGAACGGCGGGTGGTCCATCTGCGTGCCGCGTTTGCCGGTCTTGGAGCAGACGAAGTCGCCTTCGATCTCCTCGGGCTTCGCTTCGGTCTTCGGGACGGGCATGCCCAGCTCGACCAGCAGCTCGCCCATCGCGTTCTTGGGCATCAGATCACCCTTGCCCGCTGCGATCTTGTAGCCCTCGGTCAGCACCTCGGCGGCGCGGATGGTGTCGCCGGTGGCCTTCAGGGCCTGACCCGCGAGCTGGTACGCCTTGGACATGTCTGGCGCGATCTCGGTGCAGCGGATGTAGGCCTCGGCAGCCTTCTCGTGGTTCTCCACCTGCGTGTACGCACCGCCCAGGCTGAACCAGGCCATGTCGTTGTCGGCGTCGTCGGCCACCAGCTGCTCGAACTGCTTGATCCGCTCGTTAAGGTCCAAGGCAATGCTCCATCAACACCAGTCGGTGAGCCGGCACGCGGTCCGGCAATCGGCAAAGATGACCATAGGAGGCCGCCCGCCCTGACCCCGATCGACCCCATCCTGACAACGGATCTCCCGCTCCTTGAAGGCCGCCCGCCCGTCATGCTCGCGGCCGGCACCGCAGGCGTCCTCGACGAGATGGCTCAGGTCACCGACCTCGCCCGCCTCGGCGCGATCGTCACCAAGTCGATCACTGCTGATCCGCGCGACGGCAATCGGCCCTGGCGCGTGGCGCCCCTCGACGTGGGCATGCTCAACGCCGTGGGCCTCGCCAACCCGGGCGTCGATGGCTTCCTCGAGCAGCATGCCGCAAGGATCCCGACGCTCCCATGCCCGGTCGTGGTTTCCGTCGCCGGTTTCCGGGGTGTCGAGAGCTACACCTCAGTAACGCAGAAGCTCGCGGCCTTCGAGGTCAACGGTGCGCCAGGAATCCAAGCGATCGAGCTCAACGTCAGCTGCCCGAACGTCGACGGCGGCGCCTCGGCCTCTGTCGATCCCGATGTGCTTGCCGAGTTGATCCGCGCCGTTCGCCCGGGTTTCGAGGGCCGCGCGATTTATGTGAAGCTCAGCCCGATCGTCACCGGCAAGATCACAATGACAGAGATCGCCAAGGCCGCGATCGAAGCGGGCGCCGATGCACTCACTATTTCGAACACGGTCCCCGGTATGGCGATCGATCCAGAGACACGTGAACCGGTCCTCGGACGGGTCGCCGGTGGCCTCTCAGGCCCCGCGGTCCATCCCATCGCGCTGAAGCTCGTCCACGACGTGTACCGCGCTGTCGCGAAGGAAGCGGGCGTACCGATCATCGGTGCTGGGGGCGTGACCTCGTGGCGCGAAGCCGCTTCCTTTGTTCTCGCAGGCGCTTCGGCGGTCCAGATCGGTACCGCTTCGTTCGCCAATCCCGGCTCGGGACCCAAGGTTGCCTCTGGGCTTGCCAAGTGGGCCCGACGCCAGCGGGCGGGGACACTGATCGATCTGATTGGCAGCGTTTCCGCCTCCTGAAACCCGCCGCGCAGAAACCGGAAAAAGAGACGGGGCGAACAGATCTGCGCATCATCATGTGCGAGGCGGAGCCTCTTCTTCTGTGGGGAAATCAACTCGATGTGGCCGTCGCCTCTCCGAGGGGCGTTGGGACGGCCCGGCGCTATCCGCATGTACCGATAGCCGCAGCGTCAGGGATGGCACGAATGCAGCAGGCACAGAACAACCTGTTCGCCAGTTACCACAGGGAAGTGGAACTCAAAACGAGACCGATCGTTCATCGCGCCGAACGCGAGACACATCCAAATGAGCCAGTTGAGCTCAGGATGGACCCGCCTTCAGTGAGCCCCTGGCTAATCGGAGTGGCTGTCAGCCTCACCACTGCCACAGCGATCACCGCGCGAGTGGCCGAGACTTTCGAGCCGGGCGTTTTGTACGCGCTCGCCGAGTCCGCCGCGAGCGTTGTTCGCAACGCGCTGGGTTGAGCCAAGCCCCTATGAGCCCGCGAGCGGTGCCCGCTCTTGCTCGGCATCGCGCATCTGCGCGAGCGCAGCACGCAGCTTGCCCGTCGGCTTCTCCCTCGGAGATGCTTCGGGTTCTATCTCCGGGGCCTCCGGGACAGCCGGCGCGTCCTGCTTGATCGCGCCGCCTGCACCGACCTGCTCGAACTTCACGCTGACTCGCTTGCTTACACCGCGTTCTTGCATTGTGACCCCGTACAGCCGGTCACAGGCATGCATGGTCCGCTTGTGGTGCGTGATGACGATGAAGTGGCTGAAGGACGTGAATGCGCGTACGACTCCGCAGAACCGCTCAACGTTTGCTTCATCGAGTGCCGCGTCCACCTCATCGAGGACACAGAAGCAGCTCGGCTTGCTCTTGAAGATCGCCATCAGCAATGCCACCGCGGTAAGCGATTTTTCGCCGCCCGAGAGCTGGCTGATCGACCGCGGTTCCTTACCGGGTGGCTTCGCGATCACTTCGATGCCGCTCTCGAGCAAATCGACCTCGTCGGTCTGGACCTTCTCGCCGTCGATCTCTTTGACGAGCGGCATGAGCCGCACCTCGGCACGGCCTCCACCGAACAGCCGGCGGAACATCCCGTCGTTACGCCCGAACTCGTCGCGGATCCGCTCAAAGGCCTCGCCGAACCGCTCCCGGCTCGCGATATCCAGCTTGCCGATGAGGTCCGTCAGCGACTCCTTGGCGTGATCGAGGTCCGCGACCTCCGCCGCGAGTTGCTCGTTCTTACCCTCGAGCCTCGTCTCTTCCTCGAGCGCATCGTGGTTGACGTTCCCAAGCCGATCGATCTCGGCTTTGTAGTCTCGTGCGACCTGCTCGGTTTCCACATGATCGGGTGTTTCAATCCCGCCCGACGCGATGAGTACCCGGTACTCCCAGCCGTCCCGGGCCAGATCGACCTCGATGGACTCAAGGGTCCGGTCCTCAAGAGTCTCACGCTTCACCTCGACCTCACGTCGCGAGATCTCTAGCGCGTTCCAGTCTCGCTCGACCCGGTCCGCGGCCGCGCGGACGCCCCCGAGGTGCTCCGCCGTCGCTCGGACGGCCTGCTCGGCGTCGGTGATCCCTGCCGTTCGATCGTCCAGCCTGCTCTGGATCTGCGTCTGCAGCTCTCGCGCCTCGGCGCTCGCCTCGCGTGAGGCCTCGATGGCGCCCTCGGCCGCCGCCGCTCGATGTTCGGCGTCCCGCAGGTGCGTCGTGACCGATTCGCTCTCACGCTCGACCCGATCGCTCTCAAGCCGCAACGACCCCAACTCACGCTGCGCCGCTTCTGCCTGCTCACTCAGCCGGCCCGTCTCGACACGCGCAGCGGTCGCGCGTTCAGCAGCGGCTTCCTGCGAAGCCCTTGCATCATCGGCCTCCCGATCGAGTTGCTCGATGATGCCGCGTGCCGACGTGAGTGATTCAGCAAGCCCCTCGGCGGTCTGGATAGCCGTCTCACGTTCGGCCGAAGCCGCTTCGATCCGTGAGGCCGCCCCCTCGAGCTCGCGCTGCGCAGACTCAAGCTCGCGCTCAAGCCGGGCCTCGTCGGCCTCCAGGCGATCGCGCCGGTGCTCGGCGCCCGCGAGCCGGCGCTGCGTGTCGGCCGCAGCCGATCGGAGCTCTCCCTGCCGCTGCGTGAGCTGCGCGACTTCGGCGTTGGTGGTTTCCAGACTCGCCCGCTCTTGAGCGAGCACCGCACGGATCGTCGAGAGTTCGCGCTCAAGCTTTGCGAGCTCGGTCCGCCTTGCGAGCAGGCCTACGCCTTCCTCTTCACCGCCCGCAGGGCCCGCTGTGACTCGACCATCCCGCTCGAAAACCGCGCCATCACTCGTGACGAAGCGGATGCCGGGTGTGGAAGCGAAGGGTCCCGCCCGCAGCATCATCGCTGTATCAAGATCAGCGACCAGGTATGTTGAACCGAGCAACCGATCGAGCAGCCCATCGAGCTCCAGGCTCGCGCCCATCGCCGCGGAACGCACGACAGAACGCAGCGGCATCAGCCGATCGCCCGGAAGCGCGAGCGTGTTCGCCGTTGGGTTCCCGTCGAGACCTCGTGCTGGCAAGAACGTCACCCGTCCCGGCAGATCATTCAACGCCGGAGCAGGTGGCATCTGGGATACCGACTCGATCACCACGGAGCGAAGGGCCTCACCCAGTGCAGCCTCGACCGCCCCGACATACTCCGGATCCGTCTCTATCACGTCCGCCAGCGGCGCGATCACGCCAGCGAACGCCTGGTCGTCGCTGTCACGTCGCTCGATCACCGTCTTGACCGACTCGCCGAGTCCGACGCCCGATTCGACCATCTCGCGAAGCGTCGCTTGCCGGCTCTCCACGCGCACGGCCCGCTGTTCGAGCTCAGACACCCGCTCCGCCAACGCCGACCGGCTCTCGCTCACCGACGCGGCTTGGGTTGTGCAGTCTCCGAGATCGACCTCGATCCGCTGGGCACCAGCCCGAGCCTGATCCGCCTCGGTCGTCGCCACACTCCGCTCCGCAGCGGTCTGGTGCAGTTCCTCACTGAGGCTCGATGCACGGGCTTCTAGCTTCTCGCGTTGTTCATCGAATGCCTCAAGCCGCCGAGCCTCTGCCGCCGCCGCGGCGAGCAGTCCCGCTCGCTCGTTTTCAAGCCTCGCAACAGCCGCACGCTGCTCGCCGAGCGCTGACTTCTTTTCCGCGAGCACCCGTGCGGCCTGCGCGCGAGCGTCCGTGGCCGTTTCGAGTGCCGCTTCCGACGCTTTAACCTCGCCCGCGAGCCGCTCGACATGCGCCGCCTTGTCCTCTGCGTCAGTCGCGAGTGCGGCGCGACGCGACTCGAGTTCCTGGAGTCGCTTACGGTCGGTCTCAGTCCGGCGACGCTCGTCTGCAAGCGAACGCTCGGTCAACGCCCGTTCCTGATCGGCTCGCTCGGCCGCGTGCCTCGCGGCATCGAGTTCACGTTCATCCGCCCGGCGTGCTTCGAGAAGCTCCTGGCGCCGGAGCTCCGCGGCCTGCTTCGCCGACTCGGCTTCCTCGACCGCCGTTCGTACTCGCTCGCGTTCGCCCTCCAGCGATGCCATCCGGCTCGTCAGCCCTTCGAGCTGCTCGATGAGCTGCGCATGCTGGTCGAAGGCCAGCACCGACCGCAGCGCTCGATACTCCGCGTCGAGTTCCTGGAACTTCCTGGCCTTCGCCGCCTGGCCCCGCACGATGCGAAGCCGCCGCTCGGTGCTCTCGAGCTGCTCTCGCACCAACGCGAGATTCTGCATCGCCCGATCCAGCCTGCGCTGGCTCTCGACCTTCCGCTGGCGGTACCGCGCGATCCCCGCGGCTTCCTCAAAGATCGTGCGGCGTTCCTGTGGGCTCGCCAGCAGCATCCGATCGACCTTGCCCTGCTCGATGATCGAATAGGCGTCCGCGCCGATGCCGGTGTCAAGGAACAGATCCCGGATGTCCTTCAGTCGCGCCCGCCGGCCGTTCACGAGGTACTGGCTTGTCCCATCGCGGTACAGCCTCCGCTCGACCTCCACCTCATCGGCATCGATCGGGAGTGATCGCTTCTTGCGCGCAACAGTAATCGCTGTGGGCGCTCCGCCCTCAGCTTCATTGACGGGATCCTCCGCTTCGCCATCCAGGCTCAGCTCCGCCATTTCCGCCTCGGCGTCGATAACCGGGTTCTCGAAGGTCAGCGTGACCGCCGCCATGCCCTTGGGGTCGCGGCCCGCAGACCCCGCAAAGATGACATCCGCCATCTCCTTGCCGCGCAGGCTTTTGCTGGACCGCTCGCCCAGCACCCACTTGACAGCATCGACGATGTTGCTCTTGCCGCACCCGTTGGGCCCGACAACACCAGTCACAGCGTCCTCGAACGCAAACCCCGTGCGGTCGGCGAACGACTTGAATCCATTAAGCGTCAGCTTGGCCAGCCGCATCGGCTTCGCACCCTCCGTGCGCCTGCGGTAAGGACCCCGGCACCATCCATGGCTCCCCGCGCTCGGGGTTCCGGGGGGTCGCAGCGGACCGCGACGCATTGGATCCTAGCGGAATCCCGCCCTCATTGCCCGCTCCCCGACCGCCGGGGTCCGCGCTCGATGGGCACCACCAGCGATGGGGTGCCCGCGCTCGGCAGCGGGGCAGTCGTCTCGTCGTCGATCCGAAGCTCGAGCCCAGGGCCGGTGATCTCCGGGATCGGCCCGCCCTCGAACTCCGGACGCTCCTCCGCGGTTCGACGTTCGGTCGCCTCGATCAGCGCGGCCAGCAGGCGGTCGCGCTCGGTCGCGAATGCCGCGGTGGTCCCCTCCGCCGAGTGGATCGCGTAGAGCGCGCCGACGACCTCTGAGTACGTGAGCCCGAGCCCGGGCCTCGGGTCTTCTGGAGATGGTTCGTGTGCCATCAGCAGAGTCAGATCCTCGAGCTGCTTCGGAAGCTCTTCAAGCACGATCGGAGAGCGGCTGTCGATCGGGCGGTAGAACAACCGCACGGGCCCGCTCGCAGTCTCGCTTGAAAGCATCAGCCGATTCGACCACGTCTGGATCAGCAGTGGGCCGTCCAGCTCTGGGCGGTCGCCCAGGATCACGATCCGAGGCCTGCCCTGCTGCGTGATATAGACCAGCGGTTCCCCGCCCGGCAGCCGGTCGAGAAGGAACGAGTTGCTCGCCTCGATCCGTGTGAGGTACTGCGGGTTGTCGCCAGCGAGGAAGGTCTCGGCGTTGTCCTCCAGCACATCGAGCGCCCCGGGCTCAAGCAGAAGCCTTGGGTCAGACGAGCGGATCAGCCTCGCGAGTTGGAAGCGCTCGGCGCGTGTCGCGAGGGTCTCGTACGCCGCGATCCTGATCTGGAGTTCGCTCTCTTCCAGGAAGGACTGCAAGATGATGTCGATCTCGGGCCCGCCGCGCAGGTCACCGAGCTGCGAGATCGCCTCGGCACGCCTCAGGCTCGTTTGTGCGCCCCGGGCCTCCTCGGTCAGCGGGTCCAGGGCAAGCGGGTCGCCCAGCACCGATCCTGCGCGCAACGCCGCTTCACGCGTTGAGCGTTCGGGCGACCTGTAGTGCTCGCGCAGGAACGGCAAGGCCGCATCACCCATGCCGACCAGCGCCCAGCCCAGCCTCGCCGCGAGCTGGCTGTCGCTGGCCATCGCCCGCGCGAGCCGTCTCGATGTCTCTTGTGGGAACGATCGATCGACCGGCAGGTTGCGGAGGACGTTGATGAACTCGCCGGGTCGGTCGCGATACGACCTCGGAATATTGACGGTAATCGTGCTGCTGTTCCGCCCTCGGGCCGTTGGCCCGTCATCGCCCGGGCCCTCGGGGAACCGGCTGTTGATGCTGCTCACCATCAGCCGCGCCCGCGTCATCGACGCGTTGTCCAGTGTGATCAGGATCTCGAGCGGGCCCGTGACCTTGCCCCCGCCCAGCACCCGGCCGCGCGTCGCGACGATGCCCGACGACTCCGCACCAGGCTCACTGAACGGGTTGATGAATATCTCGCCCCAGGCCTCCGCGATCTTCCGCGTCTGTTTGCCCCCAAACACCGCGGGGGGGCCGAGCCGCAGATCCGTCGTCCAGAGCTTCCCACCCTCCAGGCTCGTTGCGTTGACCGCGGCGACATAGACATCGAACTCGTACCCGTCCGGCGCCCCGGGAGGCACCGCCGCCTGCACCGCGACCACCGCGACATCCGGATCGCGCAGCAGCTGAGCCGGTGTCCGTCCCTCGCCGGTCAGCGGATCCACCAGCGCTGTGCCCGAGTACTCGTTCGCCTTGCCGATCCCCTGGAGCCCCATCAGGCGCTCCATGGTCACGGCGATCCGCTCATCCAGGATCCCGCCACCGGTGCCATTGAGCCCGACCACAAGCCCGTAGCCCGACACCAGCGTGCGCTCGAGCCCGGTGATCGATGCTTGCGCGCCGATGGTGCCGCGCAACGCCGCGGGCGTGTCACGGATGACGGGTGTGACGCTCCGCGGACGCTGGCGCCCGTCGGATCCGGTGCACCCGCTGTGGACAACAACCGCGCCGAGCAACGCGACGGCTGAGAGGAGCACCCGGGCGAGCCGCCTCGGGTGGCGCGACATGTCTTGGTGGTGTGTCAACTGGGCGGTCCGCCGGCATCGGAGGACCTGACCCACGCGGGCAGGCTCCGAATCGCCCGCAAGTGTACGGCCCTGGGCGAACTTGGCTCCGTGATATCACATCTTGGAAAACCCAAACAAAATCCGATCGCATAAACGTCAGCTTGACGGTTGTTCGGGATCCGGTGCGGACGGCCTGGGGCACAAGATGTAGTGGAACACCTTCAATTGGGGTATATCGGTGGGGGTTATTGGGGTACCTCAGCCCTGGGACAAAAAATCCAGAGCGCCCAAGTGCAGTAAAACCGGGGTCTTCTGAGCTTATTGACAGCTTGTTCACCCCAAATGCGCATGGTTTTGTGTCCCGACAGCTTCGGACCCACGATGTGTTGTGGTATGCTCTCCCTTGCCGCCTATTTCAAGCCCGCTGGCACATCGACAGGGCTTTGTTTGGGTGGTCGCCGGTGGGTTTCTTTGCCCCGTTGTTGGGCCGGCGTGAAGAGAAGCCAGGGAGTCGGTCGGATGGAACCGGCCGCGCGACAGCAGACGCGTCGGCTCGCCCGCGGGATGGATCCCGCTGGTCGGACGCGTCACGCCGCCACGGGTCAGACCGAGGCGGCTTTCCGGTTGGGAGCACACTGATATGGCGGTCCTCTGCGACTCACAGATCCGAGAGCTCGTGCCAATCGAGCCCTTTGAAGAGGGCACGAAGCGCGACGGCAAGGTCAGCTACGGCGTGTCGAGCTACGGCTACGACGTCCGCGTCGGCTCACGCTTCAAGATCTTCACGCCCACGCCCAAGACCGGCGGCATCACCGTCGTTGATCCCAAGGCGTTCACCGACGACCTGTTCGTCGAGGTGGACACCGACGACACGGGCGCTGACCACATCATCATCCCGCCCAACTCGTTCGCGCTGTGCGAGACCGTCGAGCACTTCGACATCCCGCGCGATGTGCTCGTCATCTGCGTCGGCAAGAGCACATACGCCCGCTGCGGGCTCATCGTGAACGTCACCCCGCTCGAGCCCGAGTGGCGCGGCAAGGTCACGCTGGAGATCAGCAACACGACCCCGCTGCCCGCGAAGGTCTACGCCAACGAGGGCGTGGCACAGATGGTGTTCCTCAAGGCCGACCGCGTGTGCGCGACCAGCTACGCGGACAAGGCGGGGAAGTACCAGGATCAGAGCGGATTGACGCTGCCGAAGGTGGACGGGGTCTGAGCTTGCGAACCGTACATCCATTCAAGCTAGATGCGCATCGACAGGCTCTAGATACTCGTGTTGCAGAACGGCATTTTCGGACTGGCAAGGCGCCGCGCGAGTGCATGCTGCACGAGTTGGACTACCTTGGGCTCGACTATGTAAGCGCAGAAGTTGACGGTTGGTGGTATCTCGCGACTCTCCCGATCGAGTCGCGATCGATCAGCGCACGAATCCGGGCCGATTGGATGGCGCTACTCAAGCAGTTCGAGCGTGGTAGGTCTGGGCAGTACCTTGCCTGGTGGTATGGGGACTGGGAGCGAGTTTTCTACGACTTGCATCCCGATGTCGATCGACTCGTTGGCCGGTGGAGTAGCGAACTTGAGAGTTCCAGTCTCCGTGCCCGAACGCTGGACCAAGCGATCGTCGGAAAACTACTGTCGTTAGAGTTCCCACAGCCGGACATCTGGAGCGAATGGCATGATTCGAACCAGATTTGGCGACCGTACACAGAGGCGGACCATAGGGCCGCCTGGACGATCGCCCAGGAACAGCACATCTGGTCAGAGTTGTCTGACCATTGCAGCATGCTGTTTCTCGAACGCGTGTCACGGGACGCCGCGAAGAGGATCTTGCCGAAGGGCGTCCCAGACGAGTTTGTTGGACGGATCGCGACAGAGCTTCGGAGCGGTCTGTCAGCGCCGGAACTCGAACAGCTCGGCTTGCCGCCACTGCAACCTGGCGAGATTGACGTGTACGACGTAGTTGCTGACGACATCATCACCGAAGTGGATGCTCAGGACGACTTTTAGTTCGCTGACGATGGGTGCAAGGGATCACCAATGAAGATCACACGCAGGTTCACCAAGGAAGGTCAGAACCCGTTCGACTCCGTCGAGTGGACGACGCGGCGCAGCCGCATCTCCAACCCGGATGGGTCGATCGTCTTCGAGATGGACGACGCCGAGGTGCCGACCTCGTGGAGCCAGCTCGCGACCGACATCATGGTCAGCAAGTACTTCCGCAAGGCGGGCGTCCCGCAGATGCAGGACAAGTACGACGTGCTGAGCGAGGGCTGGGACGCCGCCGCGAGCAAGGCTGCTCAGAAGGCCGGCAAGACCCGCAAGGGCGCGACCGCGGTGCCCTCGGGCGTGAAGACCGACGACAAGGGCCGCGTCGAGATGGGCCCCGAGCGTTCGGCCCGCCAGGTCATCCACCGCCTCGCCGGCTGCTGGCGCCACTGGGGCGAGAGCCACGGCTACTTCGACACGCCGGGCGACGCCGAGGCCTTCTACGACGAACTGGTCTACATGATGGTGCACCAGATGTGCGCCCCGAACAGCCCGCAGTGGTTCAACACCGGGCTGCACTGGGCGTACGGCATCACCGGCCCGGCCCAGGGCCACTTTGTGCCGGACCCGAAGACCGGGCATGTGGATCTCGCCGACGACGCGTACAGCCACCCGCAGCCGCACGCGTGCTTCATCCAGAGCGTGGACGACGACCTGGTGAACCCGGGCGGCATCATGGACCTGTGGACCCGTGAGGCCCGCCTGTTCAAGTACGGGTCGGGCACGGGCACGAACTTCAGCAGCCTCCGCGCCGAGAACGAGCAGCTCTCGGGAGGCGGCAAGTCCAGCGGGCTGATGAGCTGGCTGAAGATCGGCGACCGCGCCGCGGGCGCCATCAAGAGCGGCGGGACCACCCGACGCGCCGCGAAGATGGTCTGCCTCGACATGGACCACCCGGACATCGAGAGCTTCGTGAACTGGAAGGTCCGCGAGGAGATCAAGGTCGCGGCTCTGGTCGAGGGGCTCAAGAGCATCGCCGGCGAGCGGGCCAGCATCCACGACCCGGAGACCATCGGCGAGACCGCCGGCCGTCTGGGCCTGAACCTCGACTACGACTTCAACGGCGAGTCGTACCAGACCGTGTCGGGTCAGAACAGCAACAACAGCGTCCGCATCCCGGACAGCTTCTTCGAGACCGTCGACGCCGGCGGCGAATGGGACACCCGCTGGCGGATCAGCGGCGAGGTCGCCAAGTCGTACGACGCGAAGAAGCTGTGGGACGACATCGCCTACGCCGCGTGGCGCTGCGCCGATCCGGGCGTGCAGTTCGACACGACCATCAACGCCTGGCACACCTGCCCGGGCGCTGGCCGGATCAACGCGTCGAACCCGTGCAGCGAGTACATGTTCCTCGACAACACGGCCTGCAACCTCGCCTCGCTCAACGTGCTCAAGTTCTTCTCTCAAGAAGACAAGAGCTTCGACGTCGAGAAGTACGAGCACGGCGTGGACATCTGGACCATCGTGCTCGAGATCAGCGTGCTCATGGCGGCCTTCCCGAGCCGCGCGATCGCGGAGCTGAGCTACAAGTACCGCACGCTGGGTCTGGGCTACGCCAACCTCGGCGCGATGCTGATGCGTGCGGGCATCCCGTACGACTCAGACGAGGGCCGCGCGGTGTGCGCGATGCTGACCTCGATCCTGACGGGTCGCAGCTACCGCATGAGCGCATTGCTGGCCCGCCAGCACGGCGCGTTCGCCGGCTTCGCCGCCGAGCGTGACAGCATGATCCGTGTCGTCGAGAACCACCGCCTGGCCGCGCACGGCGAGAAGCGGGGGAGCGACAAGTACCGGGGCCTGAGCATCACGCCGGTGCCGATCGACCACGAGCTGGTCGAGAGCGGCAAGATCGGGCTGAAGGGTGCGACGAAGATCCTGCGTCACGCAACCACAGCGTGGGACGAAGCCGCAACCCTGGGCGCCAAGAACGGCTTCCGCAACGCTCAGACGACGGTGATCGCACCGACGGGCACCATCGGCCTGCTGATGGATTGCGATACCACCGGTGTCGAACCCGACTTCGCGCTCGTGAAGTTCAAGAAGCTCGCCGGCGGTGGCTACTTCAAGATCGTCAATGCCTCGGTGCCCGCGGCGCTCGAGGGCCTGGGCTACAGCGAGAAGCAGGTCCGCGAGATCCAGACGTTCATCCTGGGCACGCTCGATCTGCATGTGCCGGTGCCCGAGACCGCGCCGGATGCCGAGAAGGGCATGACGCTGCACCAGTGGCTCATGGCCAAGGGCTTCAGCGAGGGTGACCTCGACACGATCACCAAGGGCCTGCCCGGCGTGTTCGAGCTGAAGTTCGCCTTCGGTGCCTGGGGTCTGGGCGATGAGCTGCTCGAGCGGATCGGCGTGGACGCCGAGACCGCCAAGGCGGACATGAACTGGAACGCTCTCAAGGCGCTGGGCCTGACCGACAAGCAGATCGACACGCTCAATGAACAGATCTGCGGCACCCAGACCATCGAGGGCGCCCCGCACATCAAGGATGAGCACCTGCCGGTGTTCGACTGTGCGAACACGTGCGGCAAGACCGGCAAGCGGTTCATCCACGCGCACGGACACATCCGGATGATGGCGGCGGCGCAGCCCTTCATCAGCGGCGCGATCAGCAAGACGATCAACCTGCCCAACGACGCGAGTGTTGAGGACATCAAGGACAGCTACCGCCTCAGCTGGGAGCTGGGCCTGAAGGCCAACGCGCTCTACCGCGACGGCTGCAAGCTCAGCCAGCCGCTCAATACCAAGAGCGACTCTGATGAAACCGAAGAGGAGCTGCTGGAGGACTCGGTCGCCGAGCCCGAGGAGCTGGAGGAGGTTGCCGAGCAGACCGCCGAGCTCGCCACCGCCGCAGCGGCCGGCGCCGAGGCGGAGGTCGAGGCGAAGAAGGTCCAGATCGTGCACCGCCCGATGCGGCGGCGTCTGCCCGATACCCGCCGCTCGCTGACGCACAAGTTCAACGTCGCCGGCCACGAGGGCTACCTCACGGTCGGGCTCTACGAGGATGGGCTGCCGGGCGAGCTGTTCGTCACGATGGCGAAGGAGGGGTCGACCATCGGCGGTCTGATGGACTCGCTGGGCACGGCTACCAGTGTGTCGCTTCAGTACGGCGTGCCCGTCGAGAGCCTGGTCAAGAAGTTCACCCACCAGCGTTTCGAGCCGGCGGGCATGACGACCAACCGCGACATCCCGTTCGCCAAGAGCCTTGTGGACTACATCTTCCGCTGGCTCGGCATCCAGTTCATCCCGGGCTATCGCGAGGCAAACGCGCCTCAACGCGACAACGCCTCGGCAACCAGTGCAACAACGACGGAGAGGAAGGAGACCTCCCGATGGATCAAACGAGGGATCGCGGCCGCCGAGGACTCGCAGGACGCGAAGGGCAGCGGGGGGTCGGGGGGCTCAGGCGGAGCCGGGGACGACTGGACGCGGCAAGCAGATGCCCCGGCCGGCACGCGGGTCTCCGCTTCGGCAGTAGCCGAACCTTCCTCGGCCCTCTCGGACGCGCTCAAGAGCGCCGGCGACGCGCCGCCCTGTGACGTGTGCGGCACGATCACCGTCCGGAGTGGCACCTGCTACATGTGTCTGAACTGCGGCAACAGCATGGGCTGCAGCTAACACGTACTCGGTTTCAAGAACGACTCGGTCCAGATAGCGAGAGGAGGACGCACGACCCGGCGGGGTGCTCATCGGCGAAGCGCGGACTGCGAGCGGTCCGCGTGCAACCGCTGAGCACAACGCCCAGCGAGTGGCAGGGGACGGGCGCGGACGGACCCGCACCCGATGAACGCGCGAGGACACGCCGCGTTCATCTGCCCCGCCATGAGTCGGCGGCAATCGGCGTGATTCCCGGGACGCGGAGCCCGGTGCGTGACAACGCCACGGAGCCAGCTGACTCATGGCATGCCGCATGCCTGCGTCACGTGCAACGACCGAGCCCAACCCGGGGCCGCATCCGTCGCGACCGTCTTTGGACGTGAGCGGCGCCCAGCAGGAACGCCGCTTCCCAACGGCGGATCCGACAGGCCCCGCACTCCCAACCCCCGTGCCGTGCCAGCGGCTCGGGGGTTTTTCGCTTAGAACGAAGGTGATCAGTGCCGGTTGTGCGGCAACGCATCAAGCGCTTGGCGGCCAAACGGCAGATCAAATCGGTCACGTGTCGTGCAATAGGTCATCCCGCCCATGCGACCGATCGCCGCGAGTTTGTCTGGATCGGTGTGGAATCGCTCATTGACGACGCCGTCGGCGACGCGGACATACACGACGCGGCCCATCACGATGTTGCCCGCGTTCGGCGTCTCGGGGTTGTCTTGGTTCGTGCGCAGGACGAGTGTGGTCTCGCACTCGAACGAAACCGGGGCTTCCGCCAGTCTCGGCGCCTCAACCTTCGCCGAGGGCTCGGTCGAGAGCCCGGTGAACTCGAACTCGCTCTCACCCGGCGGCAGATCCTCCGCCGAGGCCGCGACTTGGCGGATGTAGGGCTCGCTCGCGGTGTTCACGACGAAGCACCCCGTCCCGCCCTCGTCGCGGGGAAGGGCGTTGCGCATCGAGTCCTTCATCGATCCATCAGCCTTGTTGGCGGGGCAGAACAGGAGCGTCATGGGGTCCGAGCCGCAGGCGGTAAAGAACGAATACGGCGCGATGTTCTCGTGTCCCGCGCGGGACACCGTCGAGACGAACGCGATCGGGCGCGGCGCAACCGCCCCGATCAGCAGCTTGTACCGAGAAGCAAGGTCTAGCTCATTCGGATCGATCTCACCCAAACGCGTCACCCGGATAGCTCTGCAAGCTCTTCTTTGATCGCTGAGCGGAGTGACCGGCTCAGCCCGCCGGACGCTCCGACCTTTTGGTGCACGATCTGGCCATCGGCCGAAACAACGAAGAACGTCGGATAGCCCGACACTCCGAGTTCCTTTGCGAGGGCAGGGCCGCCATCCAGAACCTGCCGGAAAGTCACGTTTTTCTCGCGTAGTACCTCCGACGCCGCGGCTCCGTTCGGATCTCCGTGCACGCCAAGCACCACCACGCGTGGATCATCCAGGTAATCCTCATGGATCGCCTGGATGGTCGGTAGTGCCTTCTTGCACGGCGCACACCAGTGGGCCCAGACATCGACCAGCAGCACGGTTCCTTTGTACTCATCCAGGCTGAACTTCACCCCATCGGAATCGACCAGCGTCGAAGCCGGGACCGGCTTAGGCGATGCAAGGCGCGTAGAGCAGCCGAGCAGCGTGCAGCCAAAGACAAGCAAGACGAAAAGTGTCAAGACCCGCATGCAGAGATTCTACCTCACTGTGTGCAAATCAAACCGCGGGATCCAACTGGCGGCTGTCCGTTGTCACGGGCGACTGCTGCCCAAACATCCCAAACTTGAACAGCATGAAACCCTGAACATCATTCGGTGCGATCGTCTCGTTCCGCCGGTCCGTCGAACCGTCCTCATAGATGAACTGCACGCGACCCGAGCCCAGATTCCGCTGGGTGTACTTGCCCTCGGTATCGAGAAGGCCGAACGACAGCTGGCCCGCTTCGGTCCCGCCATTGGGTGACGGATCGGCAAAGACGGCGCGGAGTTTCAGGTCACCCGTCGGGTAGAAATCCAGGAACTGACCCATCACCTCGTTGTCGAAGTAGGCCCACTTCCGCTTGATCGAGCCGTCTTCGTAGAACTGGACCGCGTGCCCTTCAGGCCTGCCGTCTACAACGGTCCACATGGTCTCGGGTGATCCGTCGGCGAACCGTGTTGCGAGCAGTCCGTTGAACGGGACATTGCCCGCGTCCATCAGCACACCGCTGACCTCAGTCAGGGATGCAGGGTCACGCGCCGTGTCGATGCTGGATCGAAGCCGCTCGGCGACCTGCTGCGGTGTTCCGCCCGCAAGATCGACACCGCGCTCGGCCGCCATGCGGACCGTGGATTCTGCACGCTCATGGCCCCGTCCGTCAACACTCTGCTTCGTTGCGAACCCAACACCGACGACCCCGATCGCGAGCGCGACGAACACTGCCCCAGTCGCGATCCGTCCGACATCACCCCTCTGGCTATCTGATTCCGACATGCGTCAGGCTCCGTTTCCCCCGGAAGCTGACTGTCTGACTGGGAGTCGCGTTGGCCCGCTTTCCGAGTCCGTGCTCCGCTCATGGGCTACCTTCGAGCGGATGGAACGGTCCGATTCGCTGGATACCGCAGATCCGGTCACCTGGGCGATGCTGCTCACTTACTGGACGCGGCTCGCTCGGTCTGCCGTCGCGCTTCCCGAGGAAGGCGAGGGAGGCGATTGGAAGCGATCGATCCCCGACATCGTGGGACTCCAGGCCCTTGCTTGTGCCCTGGGCGACGCCGAACGGCTCGCCGCAGATGAACTGGCGGTGGCGATCGACCGAGCATCGTTCCAGATCGATGCCCACGAGCAGACGCTCCGACGGCGGTGGGGCGAGCGGCTGCCCAACGGGCTGGCAGAGATGATCGCCGACGCTCGGATCGCCCTTGTCTCGGCGGCTTCAGACCGGTAACCCAGACAAGCCAACGCCTAGGATGGCGACCCACCCAAGACGACCGGTACAGAGACCGGCATTGAAGAGGACCGAACATGCCCAAGCGAGCCAAAATCAGCATCATCGGTGCCGGCAACGTCGGCGCGACCTGTGCCCACTGGGCCGCTCAGAAGGAACTGGGCGACATCGTGGTCCTCGACATTCCTGACAAGGAGGGCGTCGCCAAGGGCAAGATGCTCGACCTCGCCTGCTGTGGTCCGATCGAGCGATTCGATGGCGCGATCAGCGGCACGAGTGACTACAAAGACATCGCCCACTCCGACGTGGTCGTGGTCACCGCCGGCCTGCCGCGCAAGCCCGGTATGAGCCGCGATGACCTGATCGAGACGAATGTTAAGATTGTCAAAAGCGTCAGCGAGAACATCAAGGAGTACGCGCCGGACAGCCACGTCATTATCGTGAGCAACCCGCTCGACGCGATGGTCTACACCGCGTGGAAGGCCACGGGCTTTCCGACCAACCGGATCATGGGGCAGGCCGGTGCGCTCGACGTTGCCCGGTTCCGCACCTTCATCGCCTGGGAGATCGGCTGCAGCGTCGAGGATGTCCAGGCCCTGCTTCTTGGCGGTCACGGTGATGACATGGTCCCGCTGCCCCGCCTCACCAGTGTCCACGGCATCCCGGTCACCGACCTGCTCCCCGAAGACAAGATCACCGCGTGCGTCGAACGGGCCAAGGTCGGCGGCGGCGAGGTCGTGAAGCTGATGGGCACGAGCGCCTGGTACGCCCCTGCCAGCGGAACCATCCAGATGGTTGAGGCCATCGTTAAGGACAAGAAGCGAATCATCCCGAGCGCTGCGTACCTAGATGGTCAGTTCGGTGCAACGGGTCTCTTCGTCGGTGTTCCGGCCCTGCTCGGCGCTGGCGGCGTCGAGAAGATCGTCGAGTTCAAGCTCACCAGCGATGAGCAGAAGCTCTTCGACGAGAGCGCGAGCCATGTCAGAGACCTGGTCGACACCGTGGTCAAGATGTTCCCAGACCTCGCCTAATCGGCTGCAGCAGATCGCTAGTACTCGGCGTCGCCCAGTTCCTCTTGGAGTCTCATGAGGTAGCCACGCCCCCGGCGCCAGCGGTTCGCACGCTTGCGCGCGACAACGCCCGCGGGGATCGAGGCGAGCCCGCCAGGGATAGCGATCCACAGGTTTGATGACGCGATCCCGAACAGGAGGACGCAGAGCACAAGTGTGAAGATCCCGGCCGCGACGAGGAAGCGGCTGAAGCTCGCGGAGACCTTGTGGCTCATAAGGTGAGCCATGCTCGCGCGGTCCGTGACCCCAGCCGGGTCGAAGTTGGGATCGACTTGGTTCAGCCAGTCCGCTTCTTGCACTCCGAGCTTGTGATAGCTCCAGGTGTCATCCGGGCTTGCGGCCTGCTGCTGTTTCTGCGGTGCAGGAACCACCACAGTCTGGCGTCTTGCCTGCGTACCCATGCTTGTGCCCGCCTGCTTTGTCACGTTGTGCCCCCCTGAGAGCCAAACCTACCACGAACCGCGTCTGAGGGCTATGGGGTCATACGATCTGGAGCGGCTTCGGGCCGGCATAACCGGAGACCGAGCAAACTACCGGACTACACAAATCAACCGCTATACGCTCTCGGAGCCCGAATGCCCCCTGAGCCCTCACCCGAACCCATCGCCCAAGAAACGGGCGACACATTGAGCTTACTACAGGAGCGAGCGAATGAGGATCAGCCAAGGCCTTCTTCCCACCTTTGTTGCTGCATATTTCATCGGAGTGACACCAGCTGCGGCCCAGGACGCCGACCTCGACCGGGTCGCCGAACTCCTGTCAGGGTCCTGGAAGTCAACCGCACCTGTTCAGGCGATCGAGGGCACCCCCGAGGCGGTCATCCTCCACGTCGCACCCGTTGAGCTTGAGGGCTTCGGGCACGCCCTCTACGCCGAGATGACCCGTGAGAGCGAGCCCACCGATCCCTACCGTCAGGTGATCTACGAGCTCTACCGCTTCGGCGATGAGGGCACCATTCGCCTCCGCACCCACGAGTTCCGTAGGGCGGCGGGAATCGGCCCCGCCCTGCTCGGCATGTGGGCCGTGCCTGAGATCTTCCCGCAGCTCGATCGCGGCAGCTTGCACGCCACGCTCGACGTCGAGCTGTCCGCCTCGGGCAACGGCTTTGCTGGACAGACCCCCTGCGCCTATCCGACTGCCTGGCTGGGCGCTGTCGAGATGACCAGCCGAGTCGAGATCCAGGAGGGCCGCTTTGTGGCGGTCGATGAAGGCATCGCTGCCGACGGCTCGACAGCCTGGGGCGGCGGCAGTGGTGTGACATTCGAACCCTTCGATCCGGGCATCACCGTCGAGGACTTCGGCGAGGGTCTGTATGCCATCGACTTCGTCAAGGGTGACGGCGAGGTCGCCGCCGATGGCGACGACGTGACTGTCCACTACAGCGGCTGGGTGCTCGATCTTGAGAGCGAGATCATCGGCGGAAGCAAGTTCGACTCCAGCTACGACCGCCCAACCGGACCCCAACCATTCACCTTCCCGCTCCCTGGTCGCCTCATCGAGGGCTGGAACCGCGCGGCTCCGGGTGTGCGGGCCGGCGGCGTCCGACGGCTCATCATCCCGGGCGACCTCGCCTATGGCCCCCGAGGGCGGCCCGGCATTCCGCCAAACGCGACCCTCTTCTTCACACTCGAGATCCTTGATGTTGTCAAGGGTGTTGATCCGACCGGTGCCGAGATGGGCGTCGAAGGCGACGGGAACTGAGGGGCGTGCCGCCCGCGGGTGCTCGTTTGCGCGACTACTACCAGCTACTGGGCGTCACCCGTCAGGCGACGCCCGATGAGATCCGTGACGCCTATCGAGGGCTCGCGCGCAAGCTCCACCCGGATGTAAACAAAGCGGACGACGCGCAGGAGCGGTTCAGTGAGCTGCAGACCGCCTACGAGGTCCTGGGCGAACCCGAGAAACGCAGGATCTATGACCGGGTTGGTCACAGCGCCTACACCCGCGGGGGCGGTGCGCGCGCTACGCCCACCGGCGCAGCGGATGGGTTCGGGTTCGAAGCCGAGGATCTCTCAAGCGTCTTCGACGCGTTCTTCGGTGGTGGTCGAGCCCGAGGCCCTGGGCCGAAGGCCAGGCAGCGGCAGGAGCCCACACGGATCGAACTGCCCATTACCTTTATGACCGCGATCAACGGCGGCCGCGAGCGGGTCCGAGTGACTCGGTCGGGCGATCCCAGGCCGGTTGAGGTCACGGTGCCCCCAGGCGTGACTGATGGTTCGAAGCTTCGTGCCCGGATACCTGGTGATGGGTCCGAGGCGGTCTTTGTTGTGAAAGTCGGGGGACATCCGGTTTTCCGCCGCGTAGCGGACAACGCGGCCGATCTCGAGTTCGACCTCCCGCTGACGGTGGCCGAGGCGGCGCTTGGGGCACGCATCGCGGTTCCTACCCCCGATGGCCCCGTCGGGGTGAGTGTTCCGGCTGGCAGCGCAGGGGGCCAGCGACTGCGCTTGAGGGGTCACGGGGTCAAGGGCCGCGACGATGCGCCGGCCGGCGACCTCTTCGCTCGGATCCGCATTGTCCCGCCCCAACCCGGGTCCCTTACCGACGAGGATCGGCGGGCGCTCGAGGATCTGGGGCGGAAGACCCCGCCTCTCCGTTCGGGCGACGGCTGGCCCGAACAGGACACCGAATCTCCGGCGTAGACGCCAAACGCTGGCCGATTGACAACAAGGCCTGGCTCGGCGACAGTCGGCTTCGGAAGGACACCCACCGCGTGGTCAGACAGCAGAACCAGCTCTTCGCGGCCCTGCTCTGTGTTGCCGACGCCGCCGCGATTGCTCTGGCGTGTGCGGTTGCCTGGGGCATCCGTAGGGCGTCGATTGAGGAGTTCTGGCCCGAGAGCTGGGAAACCTACGCCAAAGAGCCGCTGTTCCTCTTCGTGGTTCCCATCATGCTGTGGTCGATGCGCACCGCGGGTCTGTTCAGGCCTCGCCGCGACCGCTCGCTCGCGAGTGAACTGGATCGCGTCGCGCGAGCATCGCTGCTCACCGTGGGTCTGACCATCGTCGTGCTTTGGGCGGTGGGCAATGACATGATCGTGGGAGATCCCAACTACGGGACCGCGATCGTGCTCGGTCTTGAGCTTGATGCCTCTCGGCTTCAGCTGGGTGCCCTCGCAGTTTCACTCCCTTTGGTGGTGGGAGTTCACCGTGCGATCTTCCGGCTGTTGCTGCGCGCGTTGCGCGTCCGTGGATGGAACCAGCGTCACGTCGCGATCCTTGGCGTGGGGCGGCTCGGGCAGATCGCCCACCGCACGCTGACCCGCAACCCGTGGACCGGTATCAGGGTTGGGTACTTCATCAGCCACCACGATCGTCAGAGCCGCAAGACGTGCCTTGGCAAGCCGGTCCGAGGCGGGCTCGATGACCTGGAATCGATCCTGGAGAACTCACAGATCGACGCGATCTATCTCGCGTTGCCGACCTCGAGGGCGACCGCTTTGCCAAAGGTGCTCCGTCGGCTCGAACGCTTCAGTCTCGACGTTCGCATCGTGCCCGATGTTCCGCCGCGATATCTCACGCAGTCGATGGCGGTGAACGAGCTCGACGGCATGCCGATTCTCAGCTACCGCGAGTGCCCGCTCTATGGGCTCGGTGGGGCTGGC
Organism: Planctomycetota bacterium; assembly: GCA_039186605.1. GTDB lineage: Bacteria > Planctomycetota > Phycisphaerae > Phycisphaerales > UBA1924 > JBCCZZ01. Next base: position 99,208 of record JBCCZZ010000016.1, read on the forward strand.
AAGAGGATCATCGACCTGCTCGGGGCCGCGGTTGCGGTCGTCCTGTTCAGCCCGCTCATGCTCGCGATCGCGATCGCGGTCCGGATGAGCGGCCCGGGACCGTCGATCTTCCGCCAGCGCCGGGTTAGTCTCGGCGGTGAGCAGTTCGAGATATTCAAGTTCCGCACCATGCGGCACGAGACCGATGAGCAGCCCGCGACTTGGACAGAGCGCGACGACCCACGCATTACCCGCATCGGGGCCTGGCTCCGACGGACCAGCCTCGACGAACTGCCACAGCTGTTCAACGTGCTACGTGGGGAGATGAGCCTTGTCGGCCCCCGGCCCGAACGGCCCGAGCTGATCGAGCGGTTCCGCGACGACTGGCGCGGCTACATGCTGCGTCAGCACGTCAAAGCCGGGATTACAGGCTGGGCCCAGGTCAAGGGCCACCGGGGAGACACCGGACTCAAGAAGCGGCTCCAGCATGACCTGTACTACATCCGGCACTGGTCGCTGGGCTTCGATTTCAAGATACTCTGGATGACCCTCTTCCGCGGGTTTATCCACCGAAACGCCCACTAGGTGTCCAACGCATCAGCAGGCGGCTCAATCGGCTGAGCCTCATGCCCGACGTCGATCTGCCAGTACGCGACATCGATCCAACGGCCCATCTTGAAGCCGGTTCGCTCGAAGTGCGCCACCTTGCGCATCCCCATCGATTCGTGCAAGCGCACCGAGGCTTTGTTCGGGAGCGCGATGCCCCCGATCAGCCGCCGGTAGCCGGCCCGTTTGAGTTCATCGAACAGCCTCGCGTATAACGCCCGTCCGACGCCCCGTCGGTGATACGCGGGTGAGACGTACACAGAGACCTCAGCGCTCCATCGGTAGGCCTCACGCCGTTTCCAAGGCCCGCCCCGGGCAAAGCCCATCACCTCACTGCCCGTGTGAGCCGTCACCCACCGGACGAGGTCGGGCGCGGCGGCCCACTGGGCCCGCACGCTCTCGGTGGTCTCGGGCGCGGTCCCGAAGTGGGCAAAGTTCTCGGCTATCTCGCGGTTGAGGATGTCGCGGATCGCGGGGAGATCCCCGTCTGTCGTGAGGCGGATTTCCATAGATCCAGACTACGCTTGTGCATGGACCGGGTTCGGTACGAGGTCGTCGTCATCGGTGGCGGGCACGCGGGCGTGGAGGCCGCCTGGGCGTGCGCGAACCTGCTGGGTGAGCCGGGCTCGGTTGCATTGGTCACGCTCGACCCCGCGAAGATCGGCGTGATGAGCTGCAACCCAGCGATTGGCGGTCTCGCGAAAGGCCAGCTCGTTCGCGAGGTCGATGCCATGGGGGGCCTGATGGGTCTTGCCGCGGACGCCAGCGGCATCAACTTCAAGGTCCTTAATACCAGCAAAGGCCCAGCGGTTCGCGGCCCTCGGTGCCAGTGCGACAAGCACGCCTACGCCGAGACAGTGCGGGCACTCATCGCTTCGCGGCCTGAGATAGAGGTCATCGCGGGCGCGGTTGACAGCTTCGCGATTGACAAGGGCGAGCTCAAGGGTCTGCGCGTCAGGACCGCCGATGGCGATCGCACGTTGGCATCACAGTCGGTCGTGCTGACCACGGGCACGTTCATGCGAGGGCTGATGCACACCGGTGAGCGACGCACGCCTGGCGGACGTCACGGTGAGGCAGCCGCGTCGGGGATCAGTGGCGCCCTCAAGATGTTCGGCTTCGAACTCGGTCGGCTCAAAACCGGCACACCCCCGAGACTCGATCGGCAGACGATCGAATGGGAGCAGCTGCCGGCCCAGATCGGCGACGCTCAACCGGTACCTTTCAGCGATCTGACCTCGGCGGGCTCGTGGCAAGCCGGAGCCGCGCGGCTCCATCGCTTCCCGAATCTCGATCAGGTCGAATGCCGCGAGACGACCACGACCCCGGAGGTGCACACGTTCATCCGCGAGAACATTCACCGCGCGCCGATGTTCAGCGGGCAGATCGAGTCCGCGGGTCCTCGCTATTGCCCGAGCATCGAGGACAAGGTCGTGCGCTTCGCCGATCGCGAGCAGCACGGGGTATTCCTTGAGCCAGAGAGTCTGCGCGACGACGTGGTGTATTGCAACGGCATCGCAACCAGCACACCAGAAGACGTGCAACACGAGATCGTTCGGTGGATGCCCGGCTGCGCGAACGCCAGAATCCTGGTCTATGGCTACGCAGTGGAGTACGACTCGGTATTGCCCCATCAGATCCGTGCGACCGGAGAGACCAAGGCCGTGCCCGGCCTCTACCTCGCTGGCCAGATCAACGGGACCAGCGGTTATGAGGAGGCCGCGGCGCAGGGTCTGATCGCCGGGATCAACGCGGCGCATCGCGCATTGGGTCTCGATGAGTTCACGCTCGCGCGAGATCAGGCGTACGCGGGTGTGCTGATGGACGACCTCGTGACGAGCACGCCCACCGAGCCTTACCGCATGTTCACCAGTCGGGCGGAGCACCGCCTGCTGCTCCGGGCGGACAACACCGCGGATCGGCTGACACCGATCGCGAAGTCGCTGGGCTTGCTCTCGACCTCTGAACTCGGTCGTCAGCGGCTGGCCGCGTTCGCAAGGCGTACCGACGAGCTCACCTTGATCAAGCGAGCGATCGATGCGACACGGGTCGATGGCATGCAACTTGACAAAGTCATTCGGCGCCCAGGGTTCGAAGTAAACGACCTTGCCGAGGCGATCGATGGCGATCGGTTTAGCCGTGAGTCGCTGTTCACGGCTCACGCCGATCGACGCTACGAGCCCTATGTTCAGAAGCAACAGGCCGAGGTCCGCCGGCAGCGTGCGTCCGAGGGCAGGCGTCTTCCCGTCTGGCTCAATCCAGGCGAGGTGGAGGGCCTCCGCGCCGAGGCACGAGAGGCGTTGCTCCGGTTCACGCCATCTACATTCGGCCAAGCCGGTAGGCTCGCGGGCGTGACACCCGCCGACCTCACGCTCCTCGCGATCGCAGCAAAGCGCGGGCCCCGGGACCGGGCGGTCTCGTGAGCGCCATACTCGCCACGGGTGTGACCGACCCGATTGTCCGCGACCTCGCGGTTGTCTTCGTCGGTGCCGCCGCCGGTGGGTGGATCATGCACCGGCTGAAGATGAGCACGATCCCGGGCTACCTGCTCGCGGGCGTCCTGATCGCGAACCTCCCGCTCGGGCTGATCAGTGACAAAGTGCTCGTGGAGGAGGTGGGCCACCTCGCGCTTGTGCTGCTGATGTTTGTCATCGGCCTCCATCTGGAACTTCCTAAGGGCAAGGGAGGCGTGCTCAAACCGATTCTCGTGGGGGCGGTCTCGACGCCGCTGGTCGCCGTGCTCGCCGCGCCATTCGCGAAGGTCCTGGGCATCGGCTGGGCGGAGGCGATCACGCTCGGGCTCGCGGCCTCAATGTCCTCAACAGCTGTGGTTCTGAACCTGCTCGCGGCTCGGCGTGAAACCAACCAGTCGGTGGGGCGGCTCTCGCTGGGCGTCCTTCTGACCCAAGACATGCTCGTGATCCTCATGCTCGCGGCGATACCTGCGATCGCCATCTGGAGCGGTGCCGGGCAAGACGCGGGCGGGGACGCCGAACAGTCGTTGAACCCCGCAGCGTTGCTGATCGCCGGCGGAGGCGTGGTGGTGCTCGTTGCGGGTATCCGCTGGGGCTTGCCCAAGGCGTTTAGACTTGCCGCGGCGAGGAGCGACACCGAACTCCTGCTCGTGTTCTCAGGGTGCGCTGCACTCGGCGCTGGCACACTGGCGACCGCGATCGGCTTCAGCGCGGAACTCGGCGCCTTCATCAGCGGGTTCGTCCTTTCGGCCACACCGTTCAGGCATCAGGTCGAGGGCATGCTGACACCTGTGCGTGATCTTCTGCTCGCTGTCTTCTTCGTGTGGGTGGGCCTTGGGCTCGATCTGGGCCAGCTCGGTTCGTCCTGGTGGGTTGTGGTCCCAGGGCTGCTGGTCGTATTCGCGGTCAAGGTCATTGCGATCGGCGGGTCTGCGATGGTCCTTGGCATGAGCGCGCCGATCTCGGTCCGGACGGCCGCGACGCTCGGTCAGGCCGGCGAGTTCGGGCTGGTGATTCTCGCGGCGGGCCGCGCCGCTGGGCTCATTGGCGACAGCGCCGCCGCGGTGTTCATCGCGATTACCACGGTGTCGCTGATGCTTACCCCCGCGATGGCGGAACTGGGCCTGCGCACGGCCCTGGGGCTTCGGAACCTCAAGGGTCGGGCGCTCGGGGCCAGCGAGTCTCATCAAGCTGATGAGAAGGATCAAGAGGGCGCGGATGGGGACCACGTCATCATCGCTGGTTTCGGGCCAATCGGTCGCGCGTTGAGCCGCCAGTTGGAACTTCGGAGCGTGCCCACGCTCATCGTGGATCTCAACGCCGAGACGATCCGATCCCTCCGGGCGCGGGGCAACCGCGCCATCTTTGGGGATATCACAAACCGTGCGGTGCTCGCCGAGGCGGGGATCGTCGATGCTCGCGCAGTAGTCGTAACGGTCCCCGACGATCAGGCCGTGCTCAAGGCGTGCCGAGTCGTTCGGAGCGCGAGGCCCGATGTATTGCTGAGCGTACGGACCGGGCTGATGAGCACCGGGTTGCTCGCTCGGGAGGCCGGCGCGGATCTCGTTACGGTCTCGGAGATCGCGACCGCGGATGCGATGGCCCGCGAGGTCGCCGAACGAATTGGGAAGCTGGACTCGCCTCGGGCCGGAGCGGCCTCAAAGCAGACCTAATCGCCGAGAGAAGCGAGCTCGTCCCGCAGGATCGCCGCAAGCTCGTAGTTCTCGGCCGCGATCGCTTTGCTCAGACGCTCGCGGAGTTCTGCCGATTGGCTGACCGGAAGCTTGGGCAGCAGGGCGTCGCGCATGCTCGTGAGCATCTTCGCTTCCTGGCTCGACGCGAACGCTTCCGGCTCGCCCCGCTCCTCGAAACAGGCCTTGAGCGCCGAGAGTCCCTCATCGACGGCGAGCAACGCCGCCTTGGGCTCGTCCTGGCGGATCATCAGGCTGGCGAGCGCCCGCGACCGCATCATCAAGATGTAGGGCCTGAACTGTTCGAGCCCGTCACGATCCTCATCCTCGGTGGCGTGGTCGCGGCAGAAGTCCAAAGCGCGGAGGTTCCGAGCCGTATCCCGCACGACCGCTTCGTAGTCGTCCAGCACCAGCATCGCGATGTACCGGTGGTAATACTGGACCGCCTCCTCGCGGAGTTGCCTCGCCTCATCCGAGTTGATCTCGAACGCCTCATCGCCCTCGGCTGGCATGTCTGTGCCGCCCGCGGCGTGCTCCTCGTCCTCGTCCAGCAGGGTGCCGAAGCTCGTCCCATCCCGCTTAGCTTCCAGATACTCCAGGATGCTGCCGTACCCATGCGGCGTCTCGCCATCTGGGCGGCCTTCGGCATGCATCTGGAGGAGCCCCAGATCCAGGCGAACCTGGATCAATGGCTCCCCATTCTCAGCCTGGATGAGCCGGACGTTGATCTTCCCGGCCTCATAGGGCCAATCCGCGAGCATCTTGGTCAGATCGAGATCCATGATCTTCTCTGCTGGCCTCCCGCAAGGGGTGGTTGGGTCCGGTAGCACGATAGCCGATCGACGTTCAGCAACATCCTGTACCAGAGTCTCTGGGACCGAGTAGCCAGTTCCGGTGTGAAAGTGGGGGGAGTCGGCAACATACCGGGCCCTCGGACGTCCAAGAACCGCTCCTACAACCCGCTGAGGCCGGATCCGCCGTCGGATCGAGCGTGATCATGGCAAACTGGGAAGCTTCGGATCGGAATGGACCTCCTGGGGGGTCGATGGATCCTTTGCCATGATCTTGTCGTACCGCACTTTGAGTGGCATTTTTCCTGGCATCCGCCCGGATTTGGGCTACCGTGTGAGCGGTGGAACAGCCCCTATTGGGGCGGGAAGAGATTGGTGAGTGGCATGAGTGGCACGACTGGACGCCTCCCGCGTGGCGGGGGAGGCGTGGTGTCTGACCTCCAGCTTTACCTGCGGGAGATCAACAGGACACCGCTCCTCACGGCTGAGCAAGAACGCGAGCTCGGCTGGCGAATTATCAACGAGAACTGTGCTGAGGCACGTGACCACATGGTCCGTGCGAACCTCCGACTCGTTGTCGCGATCGCGAAGAACTACACCAATCGCGGCCTCCCGATGACAGATCTCATCGAAGAGGGCAATGTTGGTTTGATGCGCGCCGTCGAAGGATTCGATCCCGCCCAAGGCGCACGCTTCAGCACGTACGCGAGCTGGTGGATCAAGCAGGCGATCAAGCGTGCGTTGATGAACGCGACGCAGCCGATCCATGTGCCCGCGTACATGGTCGAGCTCATCGCCAAGTGGAAGCAAGCCAGCCGGAAGCTTGAGAATGAACTCGGTGCTCCCCCTTCGGTCGAGCAGCTTGCCGACTACATGGACCTTCCTGTCAAGAAGATCCACATCATCCGTCGCGCGGTCAACGCGTTCCGGACCCCGGCCCAAGAGGGCACGGGCGAGTCGGGCAGCGCCCCGACGCTGGCGGAACTCCTCGTTGATGGTCGCCACGACAATCCCGAGAACGATGCGCTCCGCTCTGAGGATCTTGAGTTGCTCCGCCGCCTGCTCGATTCGATCGACCAGCGCGAGGCCCGCATCCTCCGGCTGCGGTTCGGGCTGGACGGCGAGGAGCCCCGCACCCTCAAGCAGATCGCGACCGAGGTCGGGATAAGCCGTGAGCGGGTCCGCCAAGTCGTCGATGAGGCCCTGACCAAGCTCAATGGTCAGCTTGCCGACAACAAGCCTGCGCGGTTCCTGAGGCCTGATCTTCGCGACTCTTTCCGCACGACTCATGGCGTCGGTCGCAGCCGCGGCACCGCTTCCAGCGTCTGAGCCGAGCACACATTCTGATACTCAATCCAGCGGCCGGCACCATGCCGGCCGCTGTTCTTTTTGGCATCGCGGGGTCTGCTCCTTCGCCTGGTCCAAGGCCCGATCGCTGGCGATAGGATCAGCGATCATGGTCAATAAACCTCTAGTGTGGATGCCTATCGCCCTCGCGCTATCGATCCTGAGCCCTGGGTCGGTGCAGGCGGATCCGTTCATCGACAGCGTGCACCGCGGGTTCGACCGGGTTCCGGACGATCGGCGCAGCGACCTCGTGCTGCTGCCGCTGCTCGCCGCGATGGACCCGCTTCCCCTCGGCGTCTCGACACCCCGCGACGCCGCCTTCCTGCTGCCATCCGACCCGGCGTGGAACCGCGCCGAGACATGGGCGACTGGGCCTGCACAGGTGGCCCTGATCGATGCGATCGATCGCGTGACACTCGAAGAAGACCCGCGACAATCGTTCGTCTATGCCCAACGCTACGGAGACACAGGGGTCCCGGAGGGCCTTGAGATCGGTCTCGCGGGGGGCGAACTGCTCGCCGGAGCGGTGCTCGGATACTTGCGTGGTCTCGATCGGGCAAGCGCACTTGTCAACATCGAGGCGACAAGGCGGATGTCGGGTGGTGACGCGAGGGCCGCGATTGATCTCCTCACGGATTGGCTGATGTTCAGCCGGCAGATCTGCGACCGTCCGCTGTTTGCCGAGGCAGCCTGGGGCTACAAGTCGGCGGCGAGCGCGATGGAGCGCATGCGTGATATCGCGTACCTTGACTACGCCTCTGACTCGCGTTCTTTGACCACAACAGACGCTGCAGAAATCATCGATCGTCTCGCGCCGGATGGTTACATCGACCCCTGGCGTTTGCAGATTCCGCAGGGTGACCGGGTTGCGGTCGAGCAGATCGTGGACCGCGTGCTGGGCGTGGATTCCGGCAACGAGGCGTTCGGCGCGACAATGGCGCTCACCACAGCCGGCGACAGACCCCTGCGGCTCTTCGGTGAAGCGTCGCGCTGGTTGGGCCTGGGCGAAGCGCACAACGGACGGGCCGACACGCTCGCCGCGCTCGAGCGAGTCTATGGAGACCTCGAAGCACGCTTCGAGGCCCCAGAGCACAGCCCGCTGCTCGATCCCCCGACGACGCTGAGCCGCACGAGCCAGACTCAGTTCCCGGTGCTGACGGCAACACTGGAAGGGGCTGACTCGATCCTTGCCCTCCGCGATGTGCTGCGCACCGAACTGGTGGGCACGAGGCAGGCGATCGCCCTTGTTGGTTACGCGTTGCGCTTCGGTTCGTTCCCGCGCGACCTGTCTTCGACCAGGCCTGTTTGGATCCCCGCGGTTGAGGCGGATCCCTTCAACCCGGAGCGGGCCAACGGGAGCATCCCTCCGCTCGAGTACTTCGTTCCCATCCGAGACAACCGGCGGGGACGCGAGCCGCACAGCGCAACCTTCCAGAGCCCTTCGTTGCCAGAGCCTGTCGAGGTGACATTTGATGACTCGGTGTTTGTCCTCTACTCGTGGGGCCCGGACAAGAGCAGGGGCCTCGGGCGGAAGCTGGCGCATACCGTCGATGAGGGCGCCAGGGATACTGATTATCTGATCTGGCCGCCCGCAATCAGCGTGCTCCGCACGCTCCCCGCGCCCGCTCCCGGTGCAACATCGGAATAGCCAGGCCTCGGGACCATGTTCGTCCCTTGCCGAGACGCCCGCTGGGCCCGGTGACAGGAGAAACCAAGACCCATGTCAGACCCGCACAAGCTCGTCATCATCGGTTCCGGCCCCGCAGGCTGGACCGCTGCGATCTATGGGGCTCGCGCCCAGCTCGACCCTGTTGTCTATGTGGGCGTGCCGAAGCAGGATCCGGGTCCGATCCTCCCGGGCGGCCAGCTGATGCTCACGACGGACGTCGAGAACTACCCGGGCTTTCCTGAGGGGGTGACGGGTCCCGAGATGATGGGGATGTTCCAGAAGCAGGCCGAGCGGTTCGGGACGAAGGTCGTTGGCGAGGACATCACCGAGGTGGATTTCAGCCAGCGTCCTTTCTCTTTAAAGACGAGCAGCGGGGCAGAGGTTCTGGCGCAGTCTGTCATCATCGCGACCGGAGCAACCGCAAACTGGCTCGGGCTTGAGAGCGAGCTCCGTTTGGCGCAGGCAGGTGGCGGGGTTTCGGCCTGCGCAGTCTGCGATGGCGCGCTCCCGATGTTCCGCGGCAAGCCCCTCGCGGTGATCGGAGGCGGCGACACGGCGATGGAAGAGGCGACTTATCTCACGAAGTTCGCCAGCGAGGTCTACGTCATCCACCGCCGGGATGCGCTCCGCGCGAGCAAGGTGATGCAAGAACGCTACATGTCGCAGCCCAACGCCAAGGTGCTTTGGAACAAGGTCGTCACCGATGTGCTCTCCACCCACGGCGAGCACGGGGAGATCATCCGTGCCGTCGCGCTCGAGGACACACAGACGGGCGAAGCGAGCGAGCTCGAAGTCGCGGGTCTCTTTGTCGCGATCGGGCATACCCCTGCGACCAAGTTCATCCGTGAGTCTGGGCTCGAGTTCGATGACTCGGGGTACATCGATCTGAATGACCGCTCAAGCGCAACAAACATCGAGGGCGTGTTCGCGGCCGGCGATGTCGCCGACGCGAAGTACCGCCAGGCGATAACGGCTGCTGGCATGGGTTGCCAGGCAGCGCTCGACGCCGAGCACTGGCTCGGCAGCCAGGGTCTCATCTAGGGCGGATTCAGACGCGCCTGTCGCTCTGCCCCCGGCGGGAACTGACAAAACCACACAGAGGTGCAGCGGCAGTCTCGGTCGCGGGGCCCCAGTGCTTGTCTGTGAACGCCGGTGGTTCAGCCCGCCAAAAAGGCCAGCGACAGGGCGAACCAAACGACGAACCGCGGGTCACCCGCGGCGGGGTCG
>JBCCZZ010000017.1:0-88949 GCA_039186605.1 Planctomycetota bacterium
AGGGGCACAACCCGACGCCCCCTGTGCCCGGAGCAAGGACAGTGTTCGAGCGAACAGCCATCCGATGGTGGATCGTCCTCCTCGTTGGTGTCGGTCTCGCCACAACCGGTGCATTGGGGCTCGGCAGTGCGACAAACGAAGAAGAAATCACGCTCGGTGATGCAAACGGGTGGTACTGGAACCGCCTCGCGGTCGAGGCACTCAGGGCGGGCGACATCGAGCGAGCACTCGAGGTGCTCCCCGAAGTCATCGCCGATCCCAACTCGCGGCAGTACGGCTACTACAACCTCTCCTGTGCCCACGCGATCTCGGGCGAACTGCACCTCGCGATCGACGCATTCGAGGCGTGCCTCGCCCACGGATACCGGGACGCTGAGCACATCGCGGATGATGAAGATCTGGACTCGCTCCGCGAGCACGAGCGGTTCCGCCTTGCAATGGAACGGTACGGGCTCATGATCGACGAAAACCTGTTGAGCGATCCGGTCTGAACGTCAACCAGCGGAAACCGACGAAAGGGCAGGAATCGCGGCTTCGGTGGCGTCCCGTTGCTCGGCCTCCTGAACGACCCCAGCCCACTCGAAGCGGACCGGCACATCGAACAGACCCAGAAGGGTCCGCAGCTGTCGCTCGATGCTCGTGCGCGCCTCGCCCGAGTACCGCGCATCGTTCTCCGTAAACAGAGCGGACGCCTCATCGCGGGCCCGCTCCATCAGATCTTCCTGCGCCCCCGCGTTCATCGGGACCACATCGAACAGGCCCAGCACGCGCCCGTCCTGGATGTCATAAGGCCTCATGTCGGTGAGCCTGAGCGAGCCGCGCACGGGCGGGAGCATCACGACGTACCCGCCATCGCTCTCACGCGCCACGTGATCGGTTGTCAGCTCCGCAAGGTCAATGTGGTACTGCTTCTCAAATGAGAAGATCATGGCGAGACGGGCCTTGCTCAGGATCGCGGGAGGGGTCCAGCTGCAGCCCTTGGTCGCGGTTGCGATCTCTTTCGCGCGGACCTCAAGACCCACGAGCTTGCCGACCGCACGAACACGCTCGGTGATGAGCTGGACCTCGGTTTGACGCCTCATCCTGCGAGTCGTCCCGCCGCGACGCCTGAGGCGTCCGATCAAGAAGACGATCAGACCTCCGCAACAAAAGGCGCACGCCACGATGAGTGCCATCAGGCCCATGCATTCGTTGTTGGTGATCCGACGCGCCCGGTTTCAGGTCGCGTCACGAGGCCCGGGCTTCGCGTCGGCAGCCCGCTCGAAACCGGTGATCACGAGGTGGCCCCCCACCGACAGGACCACCGCGAGCACGACGCCGCCGACGAGCAGCGCTGATATCCGGACGATCTCGAGCAGTCCCGCGGCCTCTCGGAGCACAACACCGCCCGGCCCGACAAGCACCAGCCCGAGGATGCCGAAGACAGCCGCGAGCAGGCCAACGCCGAGCAACACACGACGGGTTTCACCGGGCGACCTCGCGAGCAACGCCCAGCCTGAGAGGATCACAAACGCCGCCCCGACCCCCCCCTGGGAGAGCAGGAACGGATCACGAGCGAGCTGCCCGACGTTGCCGACCACAGGCAGCCGCAGCAGCCCCGCTGCGCCAACGACGCAGAGCCCAGCGATACACAGCGTCATCGCCGGACCCTCGGCGAAACGCCCCATCCCAACCAGCACGACCATCGCACAAGTCAGCGCTCCAACGAGCGCCAGCGAAAGCGGAACCGCTGGGAAAACACCCTCGGTCTGCAGCACCGCAACGGCTTGCCAGAGGAAACTCAATCCCGAGAACGAACCAAGCCCGACCGAGGCCCAGCGGACCGGACGCGAGAGTTGCATACCGGACTTTGCGGGTCGCTCGTCTGACGACGTACCCCCGGCAACTTCGGCCTTGTCGGCCGCGGCCTCCGCTTCCCGGTCGGTGTGATCGGCTACCACAGACACAAACTATCCATCCCCAAGCGGCTGGAGCGACCCAACACTTCGCAACAGGCCACGGACCGGGAATCGGCCCAACACGATCGCCGCCGAAGAACTGTACCCACGAATCCGCGGTTTGATTCCAATCCGCCCCAAACCGAAGCCGGGCTTGAAAGTCCGTATATCGCCCGGTCAACCCAGCCCAACCCGCCAGATCCGCGCTGACACAGGGTCGGTTGAGAATCGGCCCGCCGCTTGCGAAGCGATCCCCCTGGGTGACCGATGGAAGCCTCTGGCGCCTTGTCAGGGAGGACAGCGCGTGAATCACGACACCGCGGCCCATCCGCAAACGCAGCATCCGCGCGTCGCCGAGGCGCAGCGCATGTTCCGCGCGGTCGCCCAGCGGTGGGCCCATGACGCGCTCCGGCTCCGCGCCAGCGGCCTTCAAAACCCCTCGTTCCGGGGTTGGGATGGGTATCGGCCTGATCAGACCGGACGGGCGGCCTAGCCGACAGAGGCGAGGGAGTGACGGACCATGAGCGGCATCACCACCAGCGTCGGCATCTTCAGCGGTATCGACACGGCATCGCTGATCGATCAGTTGATCGCGGCCTCGAGCCGGCCCCGCGTGCTCTTCCAGCAACGCGCAGTCGATCTCCAGTTCCAGCAGCAGTCGTACCAGACCATCAACAGCTCGCTCGCAGCGCTCGAGACAGCCGCGGCTCGGTTCCGCGAGAGCAGTTCCTTCGACGCGGCGCTCGCGACCAGCAGCAACGAGGACGTCCTCCGGGCCACGGCCTCTGCCGGTGCCCAGACAGGCAGCTTCCAGTTCATCGTGGACCAGCTTGTGAGCACCCAGCAGATGCTCAGCCGGGGGTTCGCCGACTCCGACACCTCCGCGGTCGGGCTGTCCACGCTGACCTTCGAGCCGGCCGAAGCGAGGCTCGACCGAGACACAGCACTTGAGCTGCTCAACAACGGCGCAGGCATCGAGCGCGGGGTATTCCAGATCTCCATTGAGGACCCGACCGAGGGCGATGCGAACGCGAAGATCGATCTGAGCCGCGCGAGCACCGTCGGCGAGGTTCTCGAAGCGATCAACTCAAGCGGTCTTGATCTCACCGCGACCGTGAGCGATGGATCGATTGTCATCACGCCCGAGTCCGGGAGCGCCACAGTCACCATCGAGGACGGCGACGACGGCACCGCCGCGAGCCTGGGATTCACGCTCGACACCCCCGCCACGAGCGTCTCCACAAGCGATCTCTACGGCATGTTTGGGCAGCTTGGGCTCAATGTTCTCAACGATGGACGTGGGATCGAGATCAACGATATCGCGGGCGATACGTATGACTTCACGGTCGATGTCGCCGGCACATCGGTGCAGGTCAACCTCGGCGCAGTCTGGGATGATGTGCTCGACCCGACCCCCGAGGACGAGTTCAACACGACCTTCCAGGAAGTGGAAGGTCCGGTGAGCACGGTGGACGGCGTCATTACGCGGTTCAACACCGCGCTGGCAGACGCGGGATTTGGCGATGTCACCCTTGCGATCAGCAGCGACGGGAACGGTTTCACCGTGAACGACACGATGGGTCGCGCGATCACCATCGCCAACCGCGAGGACTACAGCGCGGCGAGCGATCTGGGGATCGCCGGCAGCTTCACGGGCACCCTCGAAGGCCGCCGCGTGCTCGCGGGGCTAAACACAACGCTGGCCAGCAGCCTCAACGGTGGTGCCGGCCTCAGCGATGGCCAGCTCGCGATTATCGATCGGGCGGGCAACGCCTACAACCTCGACCTATCGAGCGCCGAGACCGTCACGGACCTCATCGAAGCGATCGAGACAGGGACGAGCGGCAACGTCGTCGCGTCGCTCAACTCAACCGGCAACGGGCTGATGCTCACCGACCGAACGGGCGGGAGCGCAAGCAATCTCGTCATTGGCGGCGCCGCCGCGAATGAGCTCGGGATCGCGACGGGTGGCAGCGGGGTCGCAGCCGACTTCTACGAGGGCTCCACAAGCGACCTCGCGTACGTTGGCGCCGCAACCCTGCTGACCGACCTCGCGGGCGGGGACGCGATCGGATCGGGCGAGATCCGCATCACCGACTCGAACGGCCTGAGCCGTACGATCGATATCGGGTCGAGCCAAGAGACGGTGGGTGAACTCATCCGGCGCCTCAACCGCGATCTGGACGGTACCAGTGTCAGCGCACGACTCAATGACGCGGGTGATGGGCTGCTGCTCGAAGACACCGGCACCGGCTCGCTCGCGATGAAGGTCGAGGATGTCGAGGGCAACGTGGGCTCAGTTCTGGGTCTCACGGGCGAGGCCACAGGCACCGGCGCCAGCAACTTCATCAACGCGTCGCTCGAGAAAACGATCGATGTCGAGACGACCGACACACTCACGGAGATCGCTCAGAAGATCAACGACGCCGACCCCAGTGTCGCCGCAACAGTTCTGAGCGATGGCAGCTCGGTGAACCCGTTCAGGCTCAATCTCACCTCGGACAACTCGGGGGTTGACGGCCGATTCATCATCGACACGGGCGGCTTCGATCTCGGCATCCAGACGCTCGACGAGGGCCAGAACTCGCGTGTGCTGTACGGCTCGGGCGATGCTGCGAATGCACTGCTGATCACAAGCAGCACCAACCAGGTCGACGGCGTCATCCAGGGGGTCAGCATCGACCTGCTCGGGACGAGTGACGACCCGATCCAGCTCTCAGTCGCGGAGGACACCGCGACACTCGAGGCCGATGTGCAGAGCTTTGTGGATGCGTTCAACGCCGCGATCGATGCGATCGATGCCCAGACGAGGTTCGACACCGAGACCGAGTCTGGCGGGCCTCTCGTTGGTGACAGCACGGCCAGGTCGCTGAGGACCCGGATGTTCGACACGATCTTCGGTGTCGGCGAGAACATCTCGGGAAGCTTCAGCCGTCTCGTTGAGATCGGGATCACAATCGGCTCCGAAGGCGACCTCGAGTTCGATAGCGACGAGTTCCGCGAGGCACTCGCGGCCGACCCGGAGGGTGTCGAGAGCCTGCTGACCGCCCGCGAGCTCGCGCCCGTCGAGGAGTTCACCGAGATCTCTCCGGGCATCAGCGTCCGGAACACCAACACCGATGACACGTTCACCAGCCTCGGCATCGCCTCGCTGATCGAGGAGCTGATGGATGACTACATCAACAGCGTGGATGGCATCCTTACACGCCGAAACGACACGCTCCAGGAGCAGATCGATGACCAGAACGAGGCGATCGAGGCCTTCGACGAGCGGCTCGAGCGGCAACGCGAGATCCTGACACTCGAGTTCCTCGCGATGGAGCAGGCGATCGCCAGCCTGCAGAACCAGCAGTCTTCACTCGGCCAGATCGCCGCCATCTAGCGGGCGCAAACACCCGATTTGGGTGATTTCCCTCGGATTGTGCTCTACAGCCACACCAGCCTCGGACCGATATCCCCCCTGATGAGTGACTCGCCCAACAACGCCAACGCCTACCTACAGACGAAAGTGATGGGCGCCAGCCCCGCCGAACTCCGTCTGATGCTCCTCGACGGCGCCGTCCGCTTCGCCCACCAGGGGCTGGACGGCTTGCGAAAGAAGGACTTCGAGGCAAGCTTCAACGGCATTAGTCAGTGCCGCGACATCGTCGTAGAGCTCATGAGCAACCTGAGAGACGACGTTGCGCCAGATCTCTGTCAGAAAGTCCGCGCCGTCTACACCTACCTCTTCACCGAGCTGACCGAGTCAAGCCTCCAGAAGGACGCGGCCAGGCTCGAGCGTGCCATCGAGCTCATCGAATACGAGCGCGAGACCTGGGTCATGCTGATGAAGAAGATGGACACCGAGGCCAAGGCTGACGTGACCACCGAGCCCGCTACAAATGCCGGTGTCCATGCGCACGTGCAGGATACGGCACACGAGGGTGGCTCATTCAGCGTCAGCGCCTAAGACCGCGACGCTTAGACCACGAACATGTCGGCGCCACGCCCACTGGCCGCGAGCCCCGAGGCCAGGTGATCAAAGACCAGTTGCATCTGCACGTTCGCACCGAGTTCGCGCTCGGCGCGCCGGAGCGCATCGATCGCCCCGAGTGCGAACGCGCTGTTGCTCAGCTCCGCGCGAGCATGGGCCGCGATCAGTGCGAACATCTCCGCCGCGGCCGCACGGTTCGCGGCGTCCTTGCTCGCGTTTTTGTCTTTGGCGACCAGCTCCGTCGCCCGCTGGTCTACCAGCTTCTGCATCGCGCCACCGAACCCGGGCTCCAACTCGCCGCGTGAGGCCGCGATGATATTGCCGGCGAGTTCCTGTTCCCAGCGATCGATGCCCGCCTCCATCGCACGGACGAAACGCCCAGGTGAACCCTCGGCGTAACGCTTCAGCCACCCGGCACGATTAGGCTCCAGCCCCTCGGCTTCGGGCGCGCCCCGAAGCCAGCCGGCCATCGAATCATCGCTAAGTGGTGCGAAACCAACACGCTGGCACCGGCTCCGGATCGTCGGCAACAGCCGGTCCTCCGCATCGGTCACGAGGATCAGCACGGTGCCGTCGGCGGGCTCCTCGAGCGTCTTGAGCACCGCGTTCTGAGTCGCGGTGTTCAACAGGTGCGCTTCATCGATGATGAACACCTTGGACGCGGCACCACCCGGGAGGTTCGAAGCCAACGCCGCGGGCTCGAGCAGGCGCCGGCGGACCACCTCGAGCGGGATGCTCGTAAGCTTCCGGTCGCGGATCTTCTTGTCATCGCTGAACTTCGCCAACTCCTTGACGATTACATGCAGGTCGGGGTGTGCACCGGCAGCCAGCCGCCGCTGAACATCGCTCTCTGGATCCGGTGCGATCTCGCCCGTCAGCCCCGGGGCCGTCGTCGCATCGAGCAGCATCCCCGCGAAAGCGAGCGCCGTGGTCATCTTCCCAACACCCGAGGGCCCATGAAAGATCCACGCGTGGTGGAGCCTTCCACTCGCGAGCGAGGAACTCAGCACCCGCAACGCCCGCTCCTGGCCCAGGACCGCCGACAACGCAACTGGTGGCTCGTGGAGCGTTTCCTCAGCGGGGTTCTCGATCGTCTTGGTGCGGGGGGCGCGGCGGGCCATCTCGGCCTGAGCTTACGGCGATCCTGGCCCGATGGCTTCCAACACGAACGGGATGATCTCTATCCACACCTCCGGCTGAGCCAACGCGTCGTTATGCCCCGCCGGGAACTCGAAGAACCGGGTGTCACCGATCGAACCGAGCCTACGCCCCTCAGCGGTCGGAACGATCCGGTCGTTGGAGCCGTGCGTCACGAGCACCGGGCAGCCAATGGTCTCTATCGTGCGGGCGGTTGGGTAAGGGTCTGGCGCGACGAAGCCGGGCAGCCCGTAGCGACCGAACATCGCGCCCATGCTGCGAAAGGTCGAACTAAGCACAAGGGCGGCGGGCTCTCGCTCCGCTGTGACTGCGCCAGCAATTCCCCCGCCGAGGCTGAACCCGTGGTAGACGATGCGTGACGGATCAATCTCATCGCGTGACGAAACCAGTTCGATAAAGCGGAGGGAGTCACCGACGATCCCCGCCTGGCTCGGGTGCCCGTCGCTGCCGTAATACCCGCGGTATTCAGGCATGAGAACCGCGAAGCCGTTGTTCACGTAGGTCTCCGCGATCGCTGTGTTGTGGCTGATCAGTTCGCCATTGCCGTGGAAGAACACCAAGAGCGGCGCAGGCGGAGCCGTGCGGGACGGGAAGTACCACGCGTGGCTTGCCCCGTCGTTGGTGTCGATCGTCAGTTCCTCGACACCGGCGGGCCGCGGCTCGGGCTCGAGGCTGATGAGGCCGGCGCCCGGGTACATGAATACCCGCCCGGCGAAATGACCCACGCCGAGGTAGACGAGGTACAACAGCGGTATCACGAACAGGAAAGTCATCGGTCTCCGGCGCTGCCTGGGCTCTCTCGCCAGTGCGCGGTGACCCATCACACACCCTCGATCTTGTTGACCGCATTGAACGCGGCAACCTTGTAGCACTCGGCGAGCGTTGGGTAGTTAAACACCGCATCGACGAAGTAGTCCACCGTCGCCTTGAATGCTATGGCGCACTGACCGATGTGGATCAGTTCCGTCGCACCGGACCCGATCGCGTGGACACCGAGGATCACGCGGCTCTCCTGGTGGACCAGCATCTTGAGCATCCCGTGCTCATCGCCCAGGAGCTTCCCACGCGCGATCTCGCGGTAGTTCGCGACCCCCGACTCGAACGGGATGCCCTCATCGGTGAGCTTGCGCTCGGTCCAGCCCACCATGCTGATCTCAGGGATCGAGTAGATCCCGTAAGGCAAGAGCTCTTCCTGCGGGTCGTGCGGATGATCAAACATCTCACAGGCCGCGATGCGGCCCTGCTCCATGCTCGTGCTGGCGAGGGCCGGGAAGCCGATGACGTCGCCCGCGGCGTAGATCCCATCCGCCGTGGTCTTGAGCACGCTGTTGACCTCGATGCGCCCGCGCTTGTCTGGTGTGAGGTGCGCGTTCTCCAGCCCCATGTCCGCGGTCGCGCCCTGGCGACCGATCGCATAGAGCAGACAATCCGCGCGGAGTGTCTTACCGCTCTCGAGCGTTGCCTGTGCAATGCAGTCGTTCACGCTGCGCGCACCGCGGGGCGGCTCGACCTTATCGATCTTGACGACCTTTTCACCGAGCCTGAGCGTCACGCCCGCTTGGCGCAGATGGTACTGGAGTGCTTCAACGATCTCACCATCCAAGAAATCCAGCAGCCGGTCGCGACCCTCGATCAGCGTGACGCGCACACCCAGCGCCGCCATCATCGAGGCGTACTCTGTGCCGATCACACCACCACCGACCACCAGCATCGTGTGCGGCAGGTACGAGAGCTGAAACAACTCGTCGCTCGTAACGATGTTCGAGCCGTCGAAGTCGTACGAGTCGGGCTTTGCAGGCTTGGTACCAACGGCGATCAGGAAGTTGTCCGCTTCGATGTCGATGATCCCACGCACGCCCTCGACCCGGACCGACTTGGAGCCGGTGAAGCGCGCGTGCCCGTGGACAATCTCAACGCCGTTGCGCATGAGCTGGCTCTGCACGATGTCCACCTCGTGGCCGATCACCGCCGCGGTCGCGTGCTGGAGGCCGACGAATGTGTGCTTCCGTGCGGCGTGGAAGTCCTCGGTGGTCGGCGCCGCGGTCCGCCGCCCGGCCAGGTTCAGAATCGCCTCGCGGAGGGCCTTGCTCGGGATCGTGCCCGTGTTGATCGCGACACCGCCGACCGTCTCACGCCGCTCGACGACGATCACTCGCCTGCCGAGTTTGGCGGCCTGAATTGCGGCCTTCTGGCCCGCCGGGCCGCTGCCGATCACGCACAGGTCGTATGTGTCCACTCGGTCGCCCTTCCGGTGAGGGGGCCGCGGCACGCGGCTCACTGGTCCTTTATCGGCCGTCCGCTCCCTCAACGCAAGTCGGCTCCAGCGAGGGGTTAAGATCCGGTGTGTTCCCAGAGCCGCCCGAACTGCCTCCTGAGCTTCGCCCCAGGGGGGACTCAACCGACATCTCCCCAAGATCAGGAGGCGGGCCTCAAAAACCAAAGGGCCGGGTGGCTCAGCAAGTGATCCAGGCGGGGTTCCTTGCCACGCAGGTCGCGTTTGGCACCGCAGCGGGCGTGCTTCTGGGCCTGCTGATCGACCACCTCGCCGGGACGGGGCCTGTGTTCACCCTGATCCTCATGGCGATCGCCCTGGTCGGGTCGCTGATCCGGTTCGTTGTGGAGGCCGCCAAACTGGGCCGCCCCGCTCGCGACGCCCCGACCACCATCGGTGTGAACGACGAGAATGGGCCGCCGCCAACGTCGCCGGGCTGATCGGTGACCGCTATCCTTCCGGCCCAACAGGAATCGCTGCGGTCTTACACGACCGTGTGGTCCTGTTGTTCCCCGAAGAGTTCCAAGCCCGAAGCTGCTGAACCCCATCCTCACCTCGCCTTGACCACCACCCTCACCATGACTGCGGCCCCAGAGTCACGCGACGACGCCCAGACCGTGACGTACTCGCGCACTGCGTTCATGGTCGCAGTCCCCGCGGCATCGCTGCTGGTCGGGATCGCCACGACGCTCGTGACCTGGCCCCGCTACGGCGTTGCGTCGCTGGACGCGGCGGCTGCCGGCGCGGTCACTACTCTGTCTGCCATCCTCGCATTGCTCGCGTTGTTCGCGATCGCGCCCAAGACGCCGACGACGTTCGCACAGGGTGTGCTCGCGGCGGGCATCGGGCGAACGATGATTGCCCTGCTCGGCGCGGTTGGGCTCTACCTCGTTCGTGATCCGGCGCAGGGGCCCTACTGGGCCGCGTTCCTACTTGGCTCGGTCGGTTCGCTTATCGTTGAGACCACACTCGCGATCCGGGTGCTCCGCAACGCAAGCACACGTCGAAACACGCAGCAGACCACGGAGGGCGAGGCGTGAACGCCATTCTTGAGAGCGCATTGATCATCGCCGCGGCCGACCCCGTCGATCACGTCGTGAACCACAAGTTCTGGACGGTGAACGGCTACTGGATCTGGTCGGGACATCTCGGGAACCTGCTCCTCGCGGCGATCATCGTGGTGGCCGGTGGGCTGTGGTTCGCGAAGCAGGTGGAGACCGGCCCCGAGAGCCAGGGAAACGACCGATTCCTGACCAAGAACCGCTTCGCGCACATGATCGAGGCATTGGCCGTCTACCTGCGAGACGAGATGGTCCAGCCGCTCTTGCACGAGCGCACGGAGCGTTTCATGCCGTTCCTGTGGACGCTCTTCTTCTTCATCCTCGTCAACAACCTCCTCGGCCTGGTGCCCATCCTGGACATGATCCACCTGATCAGCCCTGATTTGAAGAAGGCCCACGCGGCCCCGTTCGGCGGCACACCCACCCAGAATCTCGCGATCACCGCAGCTCTGGCGCTGTTCAGCGTGGTTGTGTTCAATATCGCGGGCATCAAGGAACTTGGGATCAAGGGCTACCTCGAGCACCAAACGGGCGGGCTGCCTCTGGGCAATCCCCTCCTGTGGCCGGTTGTTGCGTTGGTGTTCATCATCGAGGTCGCGGGCAACCTGCTGATTAAGCCCATCGCGCTCGCGATTCGTCTCTTTGCAAACATGACCGCGGGGCACATCCTTGTTGCCACGCTGTTCGGGTTTGTTGGCGCCGGTGTCGAGCTCGGGGGCCTAGCGGGCACCACGGTCTCGGCAGTCTCGTTTGTCGGTGCCATCGCGATCTACTTCCTCGAGATCTTCGTCGCCTTCCTCCAGGCGTTCGTCTTCATGTTCCTCACAACCGTGTTCATCTCGCTGCTCAGCCATCACGGCGACGAGCACGAGCACCATGACAGTTCGGTCGCCCACGCATAGCGGTGGGCAGCCGGGTATTCGCAGAAGGGCCGCCTGCGGCGACAGCCGGGGTTCAGGGCCGAGTCCAGCGTCCGAGACCCTCCGGGTCTCACGAGTTCAAGGAAACGGAAACGACATGACCAAGCTGATCAAGAACGTGGCGCTGGCGACCGGCGCCCTCGCCGTTTTGGGCCCCGCGATGGCCATGGCGCAGGAGACCGGCGCGGACGCCGAGACCGCGGCGGCCGCCACCGAGGGTATCGGCCGGGGCCTCGCGGCCATCGGCGCGGGCATTGCGAT
Source organism: Planctomycetota bacterium (assembly GCA_039186605.1). Lineage (GTDB taxonomy): Bacteria > Planctomycetota > Phycisphaerae > Phycisphaerales > UBA1924 > JBCCZZ01. The sequence goes on from JBCCZZ010000017.1 coordinate 11,583, forward strand.
CCTCGGTGCCGGTATCGGCATCGGCCTCATCGGCAAGGCCGCGAACGAGTCGGTCGCCCGCCAGCCCGAGGCCTCCACGACCATCCTGATCAACATGGTGCTGACCGCCGCGCTGATCGAGGGTGCGGCCCTGTTCGCGGTTGTCGTCGGCCTGCTGGCCGTCAACGCCGGCTGATCGAGCCAGCGGCTGGGCTGTGGGTGGATGCCTGCCCCTACCCGGCACACAAACAGACCATATGTGTGCTCCGGCTCAACGGCCGGGGCACGCTTTGCGGGCCGTACCACCACCAACATCGGTGCTGGCCCGGAGGAGCCCGTCCCATGAGTCTGACTCGACTGCTCACAGCCCTTATCGCCGTGATCGGCCTCAGCCTGTCCGCGAGCCCGGCGCTCGCCCTTGACCACCACGACAGCGCCGACCAGGCCACGGGGGCGGCTGATCACGGAGATGACCACGGAAGCCATGACAAGCATGAGGTCGTTCCGAGCGGCAAGCAAGCGCTCGTGCCCCTGATCGCGGCGATCCTCGTCTTCGGCATTGTCCTCTTCTTGCTCACGACATTCGTCTGGCCCAAGGTGGGCGGCGCCCTCGACGAACGGGCCAACAAGATCCGCGACGAAATCGCCGCAGCAGAAGCGGCCCGCAAGCAGGCCGCCGACGCGCTCAACGAGTACGAGAAGAACCTGGCAGAAGCTCGCGCCGAAGCACAGAAGATGCTCGACGAGACCAAGGCGAAGCAGGCCGAGATCGCGGCGGAGCTGAAGGCCAAGAGCGATGCCGAGCTCCAAGAAATGCGCGAGAGCGCCAAGCGGGATATCGAGGCGGCAAAGAAGGCCGCGGTCGGCGAGATCCACGCTCAGGCAACGGGCCTTGCGACGCTGATGGCCGGCAAAATCCTCCAGCGGGAGGTCAGCGAGACCGACACCCAAGCGTTGCTGGATGAGTCGCTCGCTCAGCTCGGCGGAAGCAACAACTGAGGGCCGATCGCCCCTCCGAATGAGAGGACTCGCCGCATGCCGCTGATCGACGCCCCCGCCGACGCTCTTGCCTTCATCTACGCTGACGCCCTCATCGCCGTCATCCAGGACAAGGGCGGCCAGGAAGCCGTCGAGGGAGCCCTCGGTGCCTTCGAGGACATCCTTGAGCTCGCTCGCCAAGATCTTTCGTTCGGCGAGTTCCTCGCTTCGCGTGTCATCTCCACTGAAGACCGCGAGAACGCCCTCCGCAAGGTGTTCGACAGCCAACTCCCCACGGGCCTGCTCGACTTCCTCCTGGTGCTGAACCACAAGGACCGACTGGGCCATCTCCCAGCGATCGTCGCGGCCTTCGACAGCCGTGTGCAGGAGCTGTTCGGCCGCGTCGAGGTTGACGTGTTCACAGCCACCGCTCTCGACGGGGACAAGTTGGGCCAGATCAAGACCCGTCTGCGCGAAACGCTCAACAAAGACGTCATCGTGCACTCGTACACCGAGCCCGCCATGATCGGGGGCGTGAAGCTCCGCATCGGTGATCAGCTGGTGGACGCAAGCGTCGCCAGCCGCCTCCGCGCTGCACGCCAGCAACTCGAGACCGATGGCGTCGCCGCGGTTAAAAGCCGGCTCGGACAGATCATCGACAGCGCCTAATCGCGGCCCCAAAGGCCCGAGAACCATACAATCTGATGGAGCCTGCGCGCATTTCGCGGCGGCAGACGCGGATCCTCTGGAAAGGCAATAGGGCATGCCCAAGCAGACCATCGAGCACACGGATGTCGCCGACAAGCGCGTCCTCGTCCGCGTTGACTTCAACGTACCGCTCAGGGACGGGGCGATCACCGATGACCGGCGTATCCGCGCCGCACTGCCAACCATCAAGAGCATCGTCGATCGCGGCGGGCGCGCAATCCTCATGAGCCACCTCGGGCGGCCCTCGGGAGAAGGCTTCGAGACGAGCGCATCACTCGCGCCGGTCGCGACGAGGCTCGGCGAACTGCTCGGAACCGAGGTCCGTTTCCCGAGCCACGACTGCACCGATGCCGACGCGGCCCAAGCGGTGTCGGGCCTCGAGAACGGCCAGGTCCTGCTCCTCGAAAACCTCCGCTTCAACAAAGGCGAGAAGAAGGGTGACCCCGCGTTCAGCGCCACGCTTGCAAACTATGGCGAGATCTATGTCAACGACGCGTTCGGCACATGCCACCGCACCGATGCGAGCATGTTCGGAGTACCCGAGTGCATGACCGGCAAGCCTCGTGTCGTGGGCTTCCTCGTTGAGAAGGAGATCCGCTTCCTCTCCGAGACGATCGCTCAGCCAGAGCATCCGTTCACGGTGATCCTGGGCGGAGCGAAGGTCAGCGACAAGCTTCCGGCGATCGAGAACCTGCTTCCCAAGGCCGACGACATCATCGTTGGCGGCGCGATGGCGTATACATTCCTCAAGGCCCTGGGCCGCGACGTCGGCTCGAGCCGCGTTGAGGATGAGATGATCAACGACGCCAAGCGGATCATCGATCTCGCATCGAACAACTCGTGCGAGTTGCACCTACCCGAGGACCACATCAGCGCGAACAGCTTCAGCGAGAAGCCAAGCGACATCGAGGTCTTTGAGGACACGATCAAGTCAGGGTACATGGGCCTCGACATCGGCCCAAAGACGACCGCCCGATACGCGATGATCATCTCGAAGGCGAAGACCATCGTCTGGAACGGGCCGATGGGCGTCTTCGAGTGGCTTCCCTTCAAGGTCGGGACCCAGCAGGTCGCCAAGGCTATTGCCGACGCCACCTCCAACGGCGCAACCAGCATCGTGGGCGGCGGTGACTCCGCGGCCGCGGTTGAAGTCTTTGATCTCGCGGACAAGATGAGCCACGTCTCGACGGGTGGCGGCGCGAGCCTCGAGATGCTCGAGGGCAAAGCGTTCAAGGCCCTGGAAGTCCTCGATGACGCCTGAGCCCCTGGGCCCGAGTGAAAGGTGATGCACCTCAACCGACCACGACACGGCGCGACCTGCTCGCGCTCGGTGCTATCTGCGCTGTCGCCTTCTTCTTCGGGCTGACCGACCACGGGGTCACGAACTGGCAAGAAGCAGTGCGCCTCGCCGCGGCCCAAGAGATGGCAGCCGCGGACGACTGGCTCGTGCCGACGATCCACGGGCAGGCGTACCTCGCGAAGCCGCCGCTGATCTACTGGTGTCAGCTCGCGATCGCCGAGATCCGTGGGGCCCCTATCCCGACCCTCTTCGACCTCAGGCTGACCGTTGCGCTCGCCGGGCTGGTGAGCGTGATCGGGATCTACTTCCTAGGACGATCGCTCTTCGCCGACCGGCCCAAGCCGTCCAGACCCGCGTTCTGGTCGGCGGCATTTCTCGCAACAGCAGTGCTGTTCGTGCGCAACGCCCGCATAGGTGAGCTCGACATCCTAATCGTGCCCGCCTCAGTGCTCGCAGTCGGAGGCATCTGGCTTGCCTGGAAGAGCCATCTCGACCGATGCACTACAAGCTGGAGCGGCATCGGGCTCGCGATGCTCGGCTTCGCGCTCGCCGCGCTGGCAAAGGGACCACCGGCGGTCATCACTCCGATCCTCGCTGGATACGGCGGGATCTTGCTGCACCAGATCACGCGCCACCCCGTGCCGATCGGCGGATCGCAACTCGCCCCCAGGCTGTTCGCCGCGGCCGCGGCGGGCGCGGCCTTTCTTGCTTTCCGGGAGGTGCGCGATACAAACGACGCGATCGGTGCGCTGTTCTTCGCAGTTTCTGCGGGATCACTCGCAGGGCTGCTGCCCAGGCTCTTTGGCCGCGGAGTCGGCTGCGAGATCTTCGTCGCGTACAGCCGCACGCACCCGGTCGGGGCGTTGCTTATTGCCGGCCTGACGCTCTGGCTCTGGACCGCTTCGATGGATCCAGAGATCACCGCCGAGGCCGCGCGGCGTGAGACCGGGGAGAACCTGAAGATCCTCGTGCTCGCCGCGCCAGTGCGCACCCTCGAGTTCATTGGTTATGCAGCGGGCCTGGGCTCGGTCACCGCGATTGCCGGATTTTTCTGGCTCGGTTTCGGCCGACCCCGGATCACACCTGGCATGTGGATCGCCATCGCCTGGGCCGTGCTGCCCTTGATCGCGTTCAGCACCCTCGGGAAGGGCGTGCAGCGCTACCTCGTGCCAACATTGCCGGGGCTCTGCCTCGTCGGCGGGCTCTGGTTCGATCAGCTCCTGAGCCAGCTCAAGGGCCGATCTCCGCCAGCAACGACCGCTGCGGGCGTGCTCATCACGATCCTCGCGCTGGGCCAGGGCTGGTGGTACGGCATCGAGCGTGACAACCGGTTTGCGCACCGCTCGCCGCGAGACTTCTTTGCCTCGCTCGCGAGGCCCGAGTTGGGCGTTGACAACACGCGGATCGCGTCGCTCGATCTCTGGACCCCTGCGTTCGATGTCTACGCCGAGGCCCCTGTGAAGCCCTATCACGAAATAGATACAAGCTTTGATTACCCCCACCGTGTGCCTCGCATCGAAGACATGCTCGCACCGCTCACCAGAGGCTCCGAACCGCTCGTGGTTCTGATCCGTGATGGTGCGAACCCGACCCGCCTTGATCAACCGACGGCAATCGAGCGGCTTGAGCAGCACCCGCTCACCCAGGAGCTCGGACTCGCAATCGAGCCGATGGCGATCGATGCTGATTTCCGTGTGGACAAGTTCCGGACGCCGATCCGAGCAGTGCGACTCATCCCGCTGCCATCTATCGATTAGCGGCGACCAAAGAGCTTCTCGAGCTCGGCGATGGTGAGACGAATGCTGGTGGGCCTGCCGTGCGGGCAGTTGCTTGATCGCTCAACCTCTTCGCGAAGCTGCATCAACTCTTCCAGCTCGCTTTGACTCATCCGATCCCCCGCCTTGACCGCCGCCTTGCACGCCATCATGTCGAGCACGTCGCGCAAGGCTTCCTCGGCGGTCGGGCTCGAGCCCTCACGCTCAAGTTTGTCGAGCAGTTCGGGAATGAAGTCCGCGGGATCGACGCCTCGCTCGAAGAGAAATGTCGGAAACGCCCGCACCCCGACGCTCGCGGGGCCGAACGCCTCGGCCTCTATGCCGATCTTCGCGAGGAGGTCGCCGAGGCTTCCGACCAACTCGGCCTGCGCCGGCGACACCTCAATCGCCGCTGGTGTCAGCAGAGGCTGGCTCTCAAGCGGCCGTGCCTCGCCAAGCACACGCTTGAACAGCTTCTCGAACATCACGCGTTCGTGGAGCGCGTGCTGATCGACGATGACGACACCTCGCGCGTCCTGCGTTAGCAAGTAACTGTTGTGCACCTGAAGCACACGATCGGCAACCCGAGGCATCGGCACCTGGGGCTGGCTGACGCCGGGCTGCTCGAAAGGTTCCCCGCCCGCCCTCGTGCGCATGTCCTCGACTCGCCGCTCGAACGCCTTCTTCGCCTGCTCGTCCAGTGCCTCCTGGACACGGTCATAAGTCAGCGGCTCGTTCGTCGGCTTCGCGAGCACTTCCTTGATCGAGTCGGCAAAGGCCCGAGCATCAACCACCCCCGGCTCGTCGAGCGGCGGGCGATAGGTCGGCGGCAAGATCGACGTGCCCTCGAAACGCCCGTCGAATCCGGTGGCCACCGTATCGGGCGTCAAGTCCGCGCGTTCCAGCCCACGCCTGATCGCGCGCAACACGACCTGGTGCACGAGCGATCGATCGCGGAAGCGGACCTCAAGCTTCGCGGGATGTACGTTCACATCCACCGCATCGGGCGGCACTTCCAGCATGAGCACCGCCGATGGGTGACGCCCCGGCTCGATCAGCCCTCGGTACGCCTCGCGGATCGCGTGCTGGACCACCTTGTCTCGGATCGTCCGACCATTGAGGAACACGTGCTGCGCTTTGGCGGTCGGGCGTGCGAGCGACGGCAAACCGGCAAGCCCCCAGAGCGAGACGCCGCGACCATCATCCAGATCGTCCGCGTGCACCTCGACCATCTCACCTTCAAGCTCGGTACCGACGATCGCGAGCGCACGTTCTTTCGGCCCCTGACCGGGCGGGACATTCATCGCCTCGCGGCCATCGTTGAGGCAAGTGAAACCGATCGCGGGATGCGCGAGCGCAAGATCACGAAGCCACTCCATGCACCGCTGCTTCTCGGTCTGAGGTGTCTTCAGGAACTTCCGCCGCGCGGGGGTGTTGTAGAACAGGTTCCGTGCCTCGATCGATGTGCCCACCGGGCCAGGAGCGGGCTTGACCTCGCCGACGTTACCATCGGCGCCCTCAATCTCGTTGGCGCCGTCGGCGCCGCTCCGGCGTGAGCGGATCCGCACGCGTGAGACTGAGGCGATCGACGCGATCGCTTCGCCGCGGAAGCCCAGTGTGCCGATTCGGTCGAGGTCTTCGGGCCGTGCAATCTTGCTGGTCGCGTGGGGCGCGAGCGCGAGCGGCAGATCGATCGATCCCATGCCCTTGCCGTCGTCGGTCACACGAACGAGTTCGATGCCGCCCCGCTCCAGCTCGACGCGAATGCGGGTCGCACCCGCGTCGAGTGCGTTCTCGACAAGCTCTTTGACAATCGACGCGGGCCGCTCGATGACCTCCCCCGCCGCGATCTGGTTCACAAGCAGGGGTGGGAGTCGGCGGATCACGCTGTCGGTCGTCGTCGGGCTCATCCGTGTCCGATCAGTCTAAGGCGTGCGCCCCTCGGTACACTCAAGGACGTGACCATCTTCAGCAAGATCCTGTCTGGCGAGATCCCGAGCCATGAGGTCTATTCAGACGACCGCGTGTACGCGTTCCTGGATATCAACCCGCTGAGCCGGGGCCACACGCTCGTGATCCCGCGCACGCCCGCCGCCACGCTGGGTGAACTGCCCGACGATGACGCCGCAGCTCTCGGCCGGTCGTTGCCACGAATCTGCCGCGCGGTATGCGAAGCCGTCGCGGCCGATCACTACAACGTGCTCCAAAACAACGGGGCCGACGCCGGGCAAGCGGTATTCCACGTACACTTCCACATCATTCCCAGGTTCAAGGGGACCCCCGACGCCGGGCTTGAAATGAACTGGAAGCCGAGTTCGATCGACGACGCCGGCTCGCTCGCCGAGCGGATTGCGGGGTTGATTAGCGTCTAGACGCCTTCATCGTTATGTACGAGGCTTGTCGTCTCGGCGGGGAGCCTCACCTTTCGCCCACCCTGCACACGCACCATGATGTCGCTGCTCGGCCTAACCGCAAGGACAGAGCCGGTCACCCGCTCGTTCCCGTTCGTGAAGGTCTGAGTCGTCCCGGTCAGGACATCCCGCTCGGCCCACCGCTGAGCAAGAACCTTCGAAGACAGCCCGAGCGCCTCTTCGAGCTCAAGCATCAAACGCCCGAGCACCTCGAAGCGCGACGCATGGCTCCGCAACTGCCGCAGGCTCGCGGCCTTCGTCAGGAGTTCATCGGGCCAGTCCGTCTCGGCCTGGAGCACGTTGACCCCGAAGCCGATGAGTGCCGTATCGCCAGAGCGTTCGATGAGCACGCCGCCGACTTTCCGCGCAGTACGCTTGTTTGTCTCGACCACATCATTCGGCCACCTCAGGCCGATGGGCGCCGGCTTCTTGAGCATGAGTGATGCGAGGGCGATGGGCAGGCTCATCGCGCTGAGCGCCGCATCGGTCGGCGTCATACGCTTCATGGGCCGTGCGACCGATCGTGTACCGAGGGCACCCTCGCACGCTTTACACAACGCGAGACCAGAAGCAAGCGACAGCTCCGCATCGGTCTTCGAACTGCCATCGATCGCAAAGGTTGCCGCCAACCCCAGACCGTTTGACTGGTCCCACGATCGCCCGAGCCGGCCCCGCCCCTCGGTCTGCTTGTCGCACGCGATCAGTACCCCCGGCCCGGCGTCCCGCGCGGTGTCCTGGGTTGATGCGACCTCCCCGAACACCCGCGCCCTCTTGACAACCGTGACGCCTTCTGACTCGATCAACGCGTCGAGGCGGTCCGCCCATTCCCCGAGCGGGATCTCCCCGGGCGGCTTCACGCGACCGCGTCCGCATCCAGCCCGATGTCAGGATTGGTCGCACCGTGTGTCAGCGATCCCACACTGATCCGATCGACACCCGTTGCGGCGATCGACCGGATCGTGTCGAGCCGAACGCCCCCCGATGCTTCGAGCAACAAGCCCGGTGACTCGGCGTCCCTCAGCGTCACCGCTTCGCAGAGTTCGTTGTTGGAGAAGTTGTCCAGCAGCACGATGTCGATCATTCCCTCGGGCAAGCTCACCGCGGCACGCAGTTGAGCCATTCGGTCCACCTCAAACTCTACGAACTGGAGGTCACCGACGTTCCTAGCTCGGCTCGCCAGGCGCTCGAGTTCAGCTTCGAGCTGGTCATCAGGCACGTGCGCGATGTGGTTATCTTTCACGAGCACCGCATCGTGAAGGCCCAGCCGGTGCGAATGCCCCCCACCGCACCGCACCGCGTACTTCTCAAGAACCCGCATGCCGGGTGTGGTCTTCCGTGTGTCGAGCACACGGACCGAGCCAGAGCCTCTGCGGGCTTCTTCGACGAACGAAGCCGTGCGCATCGCGACGCCCGACAGCCGACCGACCAAGTTCAAGAGTGTCCGCTCGATGCTGACGACCGACCGCGCGGGACCGGAGATGCGACCCAGCGCTGCGCCAGCTTCTATCTGATCGCCATCTTCAGCAAGCGGTTGCCAGACAAGACCACCACCAAACACCTCGATCAACTCGGGAACGCCACGAAGACCAGCAACGCGAACCGGCTCGCGCGCACTGAGGATGCACGACAGCGCCGAATCCGGCGTCAGCGATGCCTCCGCAGTGATATCACCGACACCGCCCAGATCCTCATCGCGGGCAAGCTCAAGCAGTCGGCGCACCAGCGATGGCCCCCGGTCGCTCGGCGCCGAAAGGTGCTTGTACAGACCGGCCAGATCAAGCTCGTTTGGGTCGATCACGGTCGCCACAAGCGGATCGTAGACTCGCTTGCGTACCATTCGGGATTGGTTCACAGACCGCCGCACGGACCAGAGGCCTGCGGCAAGGAGATCGCCGATGGGCCTGCTCGAGGGCAAGACCGGTCTGGTCGTGGGCATCGCCAACGACCGTTCGTACGCGTTCCACATCGCCAAGGGGCTCACCGAGCAAGGCGCCCGCTGCGCGTTTACCTGCCTGCCGGGAGAGAAGAACAAGCGCCGCACCGCCAAGGCCGTCGAGAAGCTTGGCATCGAGAATCCGTGGATTGAAGAGATGGACGCGGGCGACGACGCCCAGATCGACGCGGTCGCCGACAAATACGCCGAGTTCAGCGACAAGATGGACTTCCTGGTCCACTCGATCGCGTTCGCCGACCGCGAGTGGCTCCAGCACGGCAAGTTCCACCAGACCCCGCGGGACTCGTACCTCAGCGCCGTGAACATCAGCGCCTATACACTTCTTGGCTTCTGCAGGGCGTTCATCGGCCCGCTCAAGGCATCAGGCTCGGCCAGCGTGCTCGCAATGAGCTACTACGGCGCCGAAAAGGTCGTACCGGGATACAACGTCATGGGCGTTGCCAAGAGCTGCCTCGAATCCACCACCCGCTACCTCGCCGCCGAACTGGGCGAGTTCGGCATCCGCGTGAACACGATCAGCGGAGGCTATCTCCGCACACTGGCCTCGAGCGCCGTGGGAGGCGTGGACTCGATCGAGGACGCGAACAAGACCCGCGCCCCGCTCCGCCGGAACGTCGAGGGCCAGGACGTCGGCAACACCGCGGCCTACCTCTGCAGCCACCTCGCGGCGGGCGTGACGGGCGAGAACATCTACGTCGATTGTGGTGTGAACACAATCGGGGTGTAGCCCGTCACACGCGACCTGGGAACCCGAAGATTACCGGACTTGTTCGGGTTTCACTCGGCACCATTCAAGCGGCCTGACCCCTGCCGCCGATACTAGATGTATGGAGTTCTTCGCACAAGCCATTCAGGGCCAGGTGCCGGGCGCTCGCGCCATCGATCGGCGGCGCGAGCTCAAGCGGCCCGAGCGGCCAGTCCCCGGCGCCGCGGGAGACCCCGAGGGTCCACTCCGCGCCGGTGACAACGATGAGGTGCTGATCCACGTCGAGCCCGCTCAGGGCGCACGCTCACTCGCCGGGAACGAGAGCGAAGAGTCACACGAGGATCGCCAGGAGCACGGCGTCTACGGGCAGAACCAACCCGGACGCTCGCTCGATCTGGAAGCCTGAAGCGGCCTCGCTCGGCAGCCCTACTTTTTCCCAGCGAAGAACCGCGTCACGGCGTGCACCGTCACTGCGCGGCCCATCGCCGCGATCGACTCGGTCAGCGGAATCTCCTTCGGACAGACCTTCACGCAGTTCTGGGCGTTGCCGCAGTCATTCACACCACCCTGGGCCATCAGCTCGTCCAGGCGGTCCTTCTTGAGCTGCTTGCCGGTGCCGTGGTTGTTGAAGAGCCTCGCCTGGCTAATCGCGTGGGCACCGATAAAGCCGGTGTCCCACTTGGCCGAGTCGGTCTCGAGATTGAACTGAGGGCAGGCTTCGAGGCAGCACCCGCAGCTCATGCACTCGCTGAGCTTGTAGTGCGTCTCCTGCTCGTCGGGTGTTTCCTTGGGCCCAGCGCCGAGGCTGTAAGTACCGTCGATCGGAACCCAGGCCTTCACGCGCTTGAGGTTGTGGAAGAGCCGCTCGCGATCCACCCAGAGATCCCGGATCACCGGGAACTTGCTCATGGGCTCGAGCGTGATCACGTCCCCGTCGTTCGGAGCGTAGTTGTCGATGAGGCAGCTGCAACTCTGGCGGACGCGGCCGTTGATGACCATCGTGCACGCGCCGCATACCTCTTCGAGGCAGCCCGAATCCCAGACAACCGGCGTGGTCTTCTCGCCGCTCTCGGTGATCGGGTGGGCCGCAATCCACTGCAGACAGCTGATGATGTTCGCGCCGGTCTCAACCGGAACGCGGAACGTCTCCCACCGGCTGGACTTGCCGGGGCCATCGCAACGCTTGATCGAGATGCGCACATGTCGGTTGTTGACTGGGGCGACCATGCCGTCTCCTGTGTCTCTCGATTGCTCAGGCGTTCGCCGTCGCGGTTTGCTGTGTCTTCTTCGCCGGTGCGGCCGCAACCTTGCCGTACGTGCGGGGGCGAGGCTTCACCAGGTGGTGCTGGACGGGCTTGAGGTCGATCGTGTGCGGGTCCTCGCCCCGTGCATCGGCCTCGGAGTCGTATGAACACACGGTCGCCGCGAGGAAGCGGTCGTCGTTCCGATCCGGGAAGTCGAGTCTGTAGTGACTGCCCCGGCTCTCCTCACGCAGCTGCCCGCCCTTCACGATCGTCTGCGCCAGGATCAGCATGTCACCCAGCGCTCGCGTGTAGCTCAGGCTCTGGTTGGTCCAGACCGCGTTGTCGCTCAGACGCAGGCGACCGTACCGCTCGCGGAGCTCCTTGAGCTTCTCGATGGACTGCGCGAGCCGCTCGCCCGTCTTGACGACGGTCGAGCTCTCGGTCATCTCTTTCCCTAGTTCCTTGCCGATGATGTACGGGTTGATGTCGTCGTTAGGCTCGGCACCGGGCTCGACGGTCGAGATGAGCTTCTCGACCTTGGCATCTTCCTGAGCAACGGCACCGTCGTAGAGCTCAGCGTTCAGGGAGCTCGCTGGCTCGTCCTTCGGCTCTTCCTGGGTGACGTAGTTTGCCACGCCGAAGCCGCAGTAGAGCCCATCGAAGATGCAGCTCAGCAATGCGTTCGCGCCGAGCCGCGTAGCACCGTGATACGCAAAGTTCACCTCGCCGAACGCGTACAGGCCCTTGATGTTGGTTCGAGCATTCAGACTCGACCCGATCTTCATCCCGCGACCCATCTCGGCATCACAGGGCGGCACATTGCCGGGCTGGTGCGCCGCTTGTGGCTCGTCGGGTGTCCAGGTCCCGGGCTCGAAGGTCGTCCACATGCCGCCCATCGAATAATGCATGCCCGGGAAGATCTTCATGGGGTTGCGCCGCGGGTCCTCGCCGGCGAACTTCTCGTAGATCTCCATGATGCCGCCGAGCTTGCGATCGAGGTACTCGGGCTCCCGATGCGTCAGATCCAGGTACACCTGGTTCTCGCCGTTGATGCCCATGCCCATGTTCACGCACACGTCGAAGATCTCGCGGCTCGCGATGTCGCGCGGAACGAGGTTCCCGTAGTCGGGGTAACGCTCCTCAAGGAAGTACCACCGCTCGCCCTCGGGGATATCGACTCCAGCGCGAGTATCGCCCTTCTTCTTGGGGACCCAGACGCGGCCGCCTTCTCCACGCGCCGACTCGGACATGAGCCGCAGCTTGTCCGCCCCGGGGATCGACGTCGGGTGGATCTGGATCATCTCCGGGTTGCCGTACCAAGCACCAGCCTGGTAGCACCGGCTCGCCGCACCACCCGTGCAGATCACGCTGTTGGTGCTCTTGCCGAACACGAGCCCGCACCCACCGGTCGCCATCACGACGGCATCGGCGCGGAACGAGCGGATCTGCATCGTGCGCATGTCTTGGGCGACTATGCCGACGCACCGCTTGTCGTCACCCTCGCCGTGCATGACGGGCCAGAGGAACTCCCAGAACTCGTACTTGTTGACCTTGCCCTCTGCCTCCCAGCGTCGCGTCTGCTCGTCCAGCGCGTAGAGGAGTTGCTGGCCGGTCGTCGCGCCGGAGAAATGCGTCCGCTTGAAGAGGCTTCCACCGAAGAGCCGCAAATCGCGGTTGCCCTCACCCGTGCGGTTGAAGGGCACACCCATGCGGTCGAGCAGGTCGATGACCTTCGGGGCGAAGTTCGCCATCTCAAGGACAGGCCCCTGATCGGCAAGGTAGTCACCACCGTAGATGGTCTCATCAAAGTGCTGGTACTCGCTATAGCCCTGCTGACGAGCGACCTCGTTGCAGGCGTTGATGCCGCCCTGGGCGCATACCGAGTGGCTCCGCTTGACCGGCACCATGCTGAAAAGATCAACCGGCACGCCGCTCTCGGCGATCCGCACGGTTGCCGCGAGGCCCGCGAGCCCGCCGCCGACGACGATCACACGCTGATCACCCATGCTGGCTCCGCCCGTCCTTTCGCCGCCTGGCCGGCCTTGTCGGTCCTCAGGGGGCTTTTTTCAGATTTCGCTGAAACTACTGAAATCCATAATCGGGCTTCGGGCCCGCCGGGTCAAGCGATTCAGTGGCCACCGCCCGAATGATCCTCGGCGCCCGCCACCGATTGCTCCGCCGGTTCGGGGATCGCAAGGTCCATCTCGATGACGAACGCAGGCGGCTCTGGAACCTCCCCGTGCTTCTTCTCATGCAACTCGCGTTCGACGTAGAAGGCCTCGACCGGATCGACGGTCATGGCGCCGTAGATGGACGCCCAGCCGAGGACCGTGAGACCAAGCCCCAACATCGCGCACACCGCTCCCCACCGCCGCTGCGCGGGGATCGACACCGTCAGGCCCCAGGTGATCGCCGCGGTCCACAGCCCGTTGGCAAAGTGGAACACCAGCAGCGTCACACCGATGAAGTATCCCAGCGCCACAGCGATGCCCGCGGTTGTCACACCGTCGGGCGAGCCCTGCATCGCAGCGGCCAGCGTGCTCGCCGACCAGTGGTGGCTCCACTTGGTGCCATCGGGAACGAGCCAGGTCCAACCCCAGCGCAGGGTACCGACGTGGTAAATGATGAAGAAGATGCCAACGTAGCCGCTGATCCGCTGGAGCGTGTACCGCCAGTTGTCCATGTGCGGGTAGCGCTTCGTGTTGCCCTTGCCGGTGAATGCGTAGTAGAAGCCCAGCACGGAATGGAACGCAATAGCACCCCACAGCGTGATCTCGATGAGGAGCAGCGCCGGAAGACCGTTGATAAAGCTGACCTCCTCCTGGAAGGTCGCAACGGCACGGCCATTGAAGTCGTCGGCATACTCACCGGCCCGGCTGTTCGCCCCACCCCAGACAAGGGTGGAGTTGGTCGTCAGGTGCGCAATGAGGAATACGCCAATGGGCACAATCCCCGTGAGGGAATGAAGGCGCCGAAGCACGAAGTGGATCGCGTCAACATTCGGGTCACGGGGCGCGGCGCTCTGGATGCTGGTCACGAACAGGGCCTCCTGGATCCCTTCGGAGAAGTTGCTTAGGCAATCGGTCCAACACCGCCCGGGCCGCCACCCGGGATCCCGCTCGGCATGCCTCCGGGAGCATTGGGATCGATCTTGCCCTCAGCGATCGCCTGCTCAACCGCCTTCACGATCTCCACATACGCCATCCGCAACTCGCTGAGAGTGCGTGTGAGAACAGAAGACTCCTCCTCAGAGAGGTTTCCCTTCGTCTTCTCCTCAAGCACACCCAGGAGGTCGATGTGGAGCTTTGCGATGTCAGGAGCGACCACGGCCTTTCCGCTCTGCGGATCCGGGATCTGCCCCAGATACATCAGCGCCGGCATCGCAAAAGTCCGAAGCAGCTCGTCAAATGACGCCTCCGGCATCTGCGGTTGGCCCGGAACGCTGCCCGGATCACCGCCGGAGGCGGAAGCGGCCTGAGACTCGCTGCTGAGCCGCTCCTTCTCTTTCTGAGCTTCGGCTTTCCAATCGTCGTCGATGATGAGCTTGGGCTGCTCGGGCTGCCCGGACGGCTCGGAGGCGTCTGCCACGTCGGTCCCTTCGCGATAGTTCCGAATGCCTGCCGGGAAAATGCCCGGCATGGCATCTTACTGGCCCCCCGCACCCGGACCACCCCGGAGCAGATTCAGCACGGCAAGTGAGAACTGGGCACAATACCGTCGTGAACAGAATCCGCATGCAGATCGCCCCCGCCCTGACAACCCTCTCGCTGATCCTCTTCACGGGGTGCGCGGGGCCCGCCCCACGCGCCGGCTCGCTCGCGCCGATGGACTTCACCGCCGCAGCGGCGCCAGCTCAGGAACCCGATCCGCTTGCGCAGCTTCGGGACGACACACCCGAACCGGTGAGCCCCCCGGTCGCGGTCCAGCCTCAACCAGAGGCTGATCTTGTCCCGCGGGTCGCGGTTCTCCCAGGAGAGCCTGAAACCACGCCCGACGCGGCCGTGCTGGGATCAGGCGTGTTGGTCGATGCCAAAGTCGGCGACATCAGCGGGAGGCCGATCGTCGCTGGCGAGTTCCTAGGAGCACTTGAGGGCCGCCTGATCGCCGAGTCGGCCCGGCGACCTCGCGACCAGTGGCGCCGGTTTGCAGAGCAGCAGATCCGCACGCAGCTCGAGCTCGCACTCCAGGACGAACTGCTTGAAGCCGAGGCCAGGGCGTCTTTGTCGGCAGAGTTCCGACAGCAGGGTCTCCTCGCCGCGGTTCGCAATCTTCGTCAGGCGCTGGTGCGCAACAGCCTGGGTTCAAGCATCCTCGCCGACCAGCGTGTGCGTCAGGAGACGGGCCAGACGCTCGATGAAGTCGCAGAAGACCAGCTCAGCCGCGAACTGATCCGGATGGCGTTCAACCAGAACGTGCGGGGACGGGTCCACATCAGCCGGCGGGAGATGGAGCTCTTTTACGAGCGGAACTTCGACACGTTCAACCCGAAGCCCTTCGCCGTGCTCCAGCGGATCCGCGTCGGCACACGCTTCCCCGAGGACGAGCAAGCGGTGCAAGCCAGGCTCGACGCGGGCGAACCGTTCGCGGCCGTTGCCGCACTGCCGGTCAACACCAACGAGGGCTCGCTAGAGCTCCCGTTTCCGGATTTCGATAGCGAGCTGTCGGACCTCAAGCCCTTCCGAGACGATGCGCTCAACGAGGCAATCGGAAGCCTCCAGCCGGGCGAGACCGCGGGGCCAATCCGAACGGGCCGGAGCATCTGGTGGCTGCACCTCGAACGAGTTGTCAGGCCCGAGCGTCGCTCGTTCTATGAGGCGCAGCCACAGATCGAGCGCCAGCTCCGTGAGTTCAACGAGGGCCAAGAGCAGCGGCGCTACATCACCCGCCTCCGCCGCGACGCGAGCTTCACCGATCTCGACGGCATGGTGGAGAAACTCACCCAGATCGCCGAGGCACGGTACTACCGCCCATAAGGCTGTCCCGGATGCTGGCCTGGCTCACTGGTATCCCGGCCGATCGTGCGAGCCGCGCACAGGTCGGCAGGGCCGGCGAGCGGGCCGCAGCGCGGATGCTTCGCCGCAAGGGCCACCGAATACTCGCACAGAATCTCGACAGCGTTGCGGGCGAGGCGGACATCGTGGCACTCGATCGCGACACCGGGTCGTTCGTGGTCGTTGAGGTCAAATCGCGCATCCTGCGACCCGGGTCGAGGCTGCCCGAGACCGGGCTCGGCACGAAGCAACGAAAGCGATTGGTGGCCTTGACCGGCTATCTCGCCAGAACGATGGGCTACGCGGACGCGCCGCACAGGATTGATTTCATCGCTGTATCGTTTGCGTCGGGCCAGAAGCCGCTTGGCAGGAATGCCAAACATGATCCGCAGATCCGCCATCACCCGGCGGCTGTCGGTGCATCCTGATTGCCAGTGCCGCCGAGCGTTGCCCGGAAGGCACGCTCCATACCCTGCTCGGCGAGCCGCTCCGGATCGAGTTGCTCGGGCACGATGAGGCTGAACATTGAGCCTCGCCCGATTTCGCTGACGAGCTGGATCTCCGCCTGGATCAGCGACGCGAACTCTTTGCAGATCGCAAGGCCCAGCCCGACCCCCGCGTGCCCGCGCGCGTAGCCCGCCTCGGCCTGCTCGAAGCTCTCAAAGATCCGCCTCTGGTCCTCGGGGTCGATGCCGGGACCCGTGTCGATCACGCTGATGCGCACACCCCCGGAGTTCTGGCCCGCAACCCGCTCGGCCCGGAGGGTGACCACGCCGGATCGCGTGCCCGGCTGCGCTGCGTCAATGAACTTCACGGCGTTCGAGAGGAAGTTGAACAAGATCTGCTGCAGCTTCTGCACATCGGTCTCGATCAGCGGCAGCCCATCCTCAACTTCGAGCACAAGCTCCACACCCTTGCGCTCGGCCAGCGGGTTGATGAGCCCGAGTAAGCCCTCGCAGGTGTTGGCGATCGAGACTCGCTCGGCCCGGACCTCCACACGCCCGGCCTCGATCTTCGCCATCTCGAGCAGTGTCTCGATCTGCTCGAGGAGGTTTCGGCCCGCATTATCGATGTTTCCAAGGTAGCGGAGCCGCTTCTCGGCATCAGGTCCGCTGTCGCCCGATGCCAGCTCTTTCTTCGCGATCGAGTGCAGCAGCTCCGCGAATCCGATGATCGAGTTGAGCGGCGTGCGCAGCTCGTGGCTGACCTTCGCGAGGAACTCGCCCTTGACTCGCGCGGCGTCCGCCAGCGTCGAGTTCGCCTCACTCAGCTCGTTAATGCGGAGATCGAGCGCACTGTTGATCTTGCGCAACTGATCCTGGCTATGCCCCAGATCGCCCAGCATCTGGTTAAACGCGAGGGCAAGCTCCTCGAACTCATCGCCCGTCTTGATGTTCGAGCGAACATCGAGCCTGCCCTTGCGCACACGCTCGGCTGTCTCGGTCAACTCACGGACGGGCTCAAGAATGATCCGGTGCGTGATGAGATAGAACACAAGCACGGCGAGCAACAGAACGAACGACCCAGCGCCGACGAGATACGCGCCGTTGATCGCGAGCATCGCACCGGCGCCGGCGCTCTCGCGTGAGAACACAAGAACTCCGCCGACCTCGGGCCTTGGCACGTACAGCGTGTAAACCCGCCGTGCGCCGAGCCAGCGGTCTGTGATCCAATCGCCACGGCCCCGCTCAAACTGGCGTAGTGCCCTCCGCATCATGCGGTCATCGACCGCACGAGCCGCGGCCTCCTCGGCGCTGAAGATCCGCGCTGTGATGCCGGCCAGCGTCACCGGCTCGGCATCGGCGGGCGGGGATAAGGGCTGGTCCATCGCGAGCTCGATCCAGGCCTGCGCCCGTGACCTGCTCAGCTCCGCCTGACCCTCATCAACCACCGCGTTCATGCGCAAGAACGGGAACACGAGCGCGAGGGTGACGATCAAAACAATCGCCCCGCCGAACAGCACCAGGCACTTATCGGCCAGACTGAGCCGGCTTAGGAGCCTGCGAGCCTCGGCCTTCGCCCGCACGCCGGGCTTGCCGGGCAGATACGAGGGGATGCGGTCCGTAACCCGTCGCGACCACTCCTCGCGGAGCTCCACTGTCAGCTCCGCCGCTCGCTCCACCGCTTTGGACGCGAAGCTCCGCTCTGGTCCCTCGTCGATAGAGTCGTCCTGCCGGGTTTTGCGCCGATCCTCTGGCACGGGCAGAGTTTATGCGGCACGGTCCTACACTCGTCGCAATCCCATGAGCCAACAGCAGGATCGCCATCCCGGGCCCGCCGGCCGCACGGTCTATCTGGAGACCTTCGGCTGCCAGATGAATGAGCTCGACTCCGAGCTTGTCGCCGGCCGGCTCGCCGATCTTGGCTACCGCTTCACGCCCGAGCGGGACGGTGCGGACGTGGTCCTGTTCAACACGTGCAGCGTGCGCGAGCAGGCCGAGCAGAAGGTCTGGTCGCGCCTGGGCGAGCTCAAACGCCGCAAGGCGGATCACCCCGAGGTGGTCGTTGGTGTTCTGGGCTGCATGGCGGAACGAGACGGTACGGCCCTGATGGAACGCATGCCCGTGGTCGATGTCATGTGCGGACCAGGCGAGCTCGACAAGCTGCCGGAGCTGCTCGATAACGCGAGCCGCACGGGCCGCTCGCTCGCGGCCACCGGAGACACAACGGTCGCGCTCCAGGGCAACGCGAGCCGTCGGAGCGGCACGCTCGCGGCCGCGGCTGACGACTTAGAGATGCTCGACCTGAGCCGCGCGACCAGCCCAGTCGATGCTCAGGGAAACACCAAGAAGTCGGCCTACGTCCGAATCACACGAGGCTGCAACAAGTTCTGCACCTACTGCGTTGTGCCGTTTACCCGCGGCGCCGAGATCCATCGCCCGCCAGATCACATCATCGACGAGTGCAAGAAGCTCGCGGACCAGGGCGTGATCGAGATCACGCTGCTGGGCCAGACCGTGAATCACTACCGCTTCGAGCACGGCGCATCGGTCTCCGTGGATGGCGTGACCCAGCCCCAGAAAGGCCGCAGCTACAAGGGTGGGCACCGTCGGGACCCGTTCGCCGGCGAGCGTGTGACCACGTTCGCCGACCTTCTCGACCGGATCCACGAAGAGGTGCCGGCGATCCGACGGCTGCGATTCGTCACGAGCTACCCCCGCGACTTCGGTGATGATGTGCTGGAGGTCATCCGAGATCGTCCCCGCATCTGCCGCTATCTGCACGTGCCAGCGCAGACCGGGTCGGACCGGATGCTGCAGATGATGAACCGGGGCTACACCATCGGCGAGTACGACGAGTTCATCGACCGAGCGCGGCACTACCTCGATCAGCCCGAGATCGGCCGGCCACTGACCCTGTCTGGCGACATCATCGTGGGCTTCCCGACCGAGACCGACGAAGACTTCGAAGCAACCAAACGCCTACTCCGTCGAGCCCGTTACAAGAACTGTTTCATCTTCAAGTACTCACCGAGGCCCGGCACCGTCGCGTACGACAAGATCCCCGACGATGTCCCGGACGATATCAAACGCAGGCGGAACAACGATCTGCTCGCGCTCCAGGCGGAGATCTCTGACGAAATCGGCAAGGAGCAAGTCGGGCGCGAGTTCGACTGCATGGTCGAGGGCCCAAGCCGCAAAGCGAAGCAGTCGTTAGGCCAGTCAATCGGCGAGATCCGAGCGAACAAGGCGGTCACGCTCACTGTCGGCGGACGAAACCCGAGCGAGGCACCAGTAGCGCTCATCGAGCCCGAGCACGGGATCGTCCAGCTCTCGGCCCGGACCGACGGCGACATGATCGTGTTCTTCGATGCCGAGGCCGACGAGGTCGAATCGCTCACAGGCACGATCGTGCCGCTGCGGATCGAATCCGCCGACAGGCTGAGCCTCCAGGGCTCCCGCGTCTAACGCTAACGCACGTCTACTCGTCATCCATCCGCTCTCGCGCCCGCTTCTTCGCGGCCAGCAAGCCGGACGCGCCGCCGTCCGCTGGCGCATCTGGCTCTTGTTTCTTTGTTGCTCGCTCGATGGGAGCCGCACGGGGACCTGAACTCGCGGTGTCCTTCGACGCGAGCGCCTGCTCGCGGAGCCGGCGTCGGCGCTCCGCCGCTTCTCGGGTCGCGAGGCGATCCGCGTCCGCTGCGCCGAGCGCCGCCTCCCCCCCGTCGCGTTTCGACCTCGAACGCCCGAGCCGATCGGTCACCATCGCGGCGGCCAGCCCACGCTTCCGCTGGGTGCCCGCGTCCTCCGGAGCGTGGAATCGGAGCCGATCCCAGGCGATCCGGCGGGTCCCGATGTCGAGCATGAGCACCGCAACCGCCCAGAGCAGCAGCGTCGAGTACAGCGGGACCTCCGCCTCACGAGGCTCGGTTAGCGATCGGTCGAACAACGATTCGGCACGCACATCGCTTGGCGCAAGGACCCTCCCTCCGCTCTGCTGCGCGATGTCCCGCAGAAGGTCGAGATCGGCCTCGAGCGCGCGGAGCTCAGCCCCCGCCGCAACACCGACAGCGCTGAATACAGGTGGCAAGCCTGCAGCGCCATCGCTCGGGCTGGCGATGATGTAGTAGCTCCCGGTCTCCGGCGCCGGCGCAATCGCTTCATACACACCCGGCCCCGTCTGCTCCAGCATCACCTCGCGCGAACCGTTCGGTCCGAACACGGTCGCCGGAATGCGCAAGTAGTCGATGGGCGAACCATCCTCGCTCTGCGCCTCCATGCGGAGCTTGAGCCGTCCCTCTTGCACCGTGGTCGTTAGCGCGAGCCCCGGGTCGGGGCTGGGCCGGCTCGCAGCTCGCGCGATCGAGGTCCACATCTCGCGGTAGCCGGGCCATGTCAGCCAGTCCCGAGCCCAAACAGCACGAGCATCGGAGGTGAAAGCGACCACGCGCCCGAGCCCTGCGTTCCAATCCGCCAGCACGGGCTCGCCTGCCGGGGTCACGATGCTTGTTGTGACACCGGGCTCCTCCTTGGTGCGCGCAAGCGCGAGGCCATACAGATCCGGCGAGGACCCGAGCAGCGGCTCGATACCCAGGGTGATCGGCGATCCGCCACCAAGGAACACAGGTGTGAATCGCTCATTCTTGATCATCGGCTCACGCACAAGCCGTACGGCCTTGATAAAAATGCGGGGCAGCGCGAGCGGGTTGAGCACGGAGTAATACAGCCCGCCACCCGCGGCGGCTACCTCCTGGAGCGTCTCGCCGTCTGCCTCATCGCCAACACCGATCGTGGTGATACGGATGTTCGCATCACGGAGGGAACCCGCGATCTCCGGTAGCCTCTCGGGGTCCTCGCTGTAACCATCGGTCAGGACGATGATCTCTTTCTGCTGCGCCTCGACCGAGCGGAGCATGCTGCCCGCACGCTCTAGTGCCGGACCGATGTCGGTGCCGCCACCCGACGCGATCGAGAGTGCGGCCTCGGTCGCTCGCTCGGGCGTGTTGGCAGCGATCGGCAGGATGGTGCGTGCCTGGAGATTGAACGCGACGATACCTGTGAGATCACCCGCGTCGAGCGACTGAATCGCCAGCGCCGTTGCTTCGTTGGCGACCACCTGCTGCGTACGCATCGAGCCGCCAACAGGTCTCGACATCGACCCGCTCGAGTCAATCACGAACACAACCGCGGCCTGCGGGATCGTCAGCCTTTCAGGCAGATCGAGGTGAACAGGGAGCAGCGGCTCGATCACCGACCCGCGCCAGCCACCGGCGGCGAAGGAACCTCGCCCGCCCACCATCACCAGCCCAAGCCCCAGTTCACGGACTGAGGTCACGATCAACTCCTGTGTATCTTCAGGCAACTCGTCGGCTGGCACGCTCTCGAGCACGATCAGATCGTGAGGCTCAAGCTCGAGCAACGAAACGGGCGAGGACTCCGGGCCCACCTTGCTCACATCGAAACCGGCATCGCGGAGCACCGGCCCGAGCGGCGACTCAAACTCGGTCGTGAGCAACAGCACCGAGCCGCGCCCTGGGCTGACGGTGGACGCCGTTGCTCGGTTGTTCGATCGGTCGGTGTCGCCCTGGTCGGGCTCGAATATCGCCTCGAAGCGATGAATCCGCCCACCACGGAGCGGCACCTCGACACGTTCAATGTTCACACCGGGATCAAGGTTGACTCGGATCCCTGTGCCTGGAGCCGACCCGTTCAGATCAACCGGCTCGTTCTCGCGCAGGATCCGGAGTGTCCCCGAGGCACGCTCGGTTGCGCGCAGCGCCACGCGGAGCGTGACCACCGAGTCCACCGGCGCACGCGGCGGCGCATCCAAACGCTCGACAACAACCTCCCGCTCCACCTTCGTACGCACGGGGAGCACATCCACGGGGATCCCGAGAGCCGCGAGACGCTGGGCTTCCGCGAGCGCATCGCCCGAGGTCTGGTTGCCATCGGAGATCAGCAGGAATCGGCCCGAGGCGGTGGGTGGGATCAGCGAAGCACCGGTCCGCATCGCGCGAGCGATCGCGGTCCCACTGCCCTTGTCCACATCGAGTGTCCGCTGGGACACCTCGGCGGCGGTCGGTGTCGCGACGGTGATCGCCCGCTCACCGAACGCAACAATGCCCAGCAGGTCCTCCTCGCCGCGCTCGGCACCGGCGAGCCCGAGCAGCCGCCTCGCGGCCTCGATCGGGTCCGCATTCGCGGGTGTCCCGTTGCCGAGGTCGCCCGCCTCGCTGAAACGCCTGACCGAGTCCGACACGTCTACCAGGGCAATGACCGCAACCTCATCGGTCGTGCGCACAGACGCGGCCCCTGCGAGCGACCCGACGATCACGGCGATCAGCACCGTTCGAGCGATGATCGCTGACCATCGGCGCGCGCTCGTCATGGTGGCGAACCAGCGTAGAGCCACGATCGCGAAGGGCACCGCAACCCCGAGCCCGATCAGCCAGACCGGATCGTGGAAACGGATCACTTCGGATCTCCGGTCGGCTTGGGGGCATCCGGCGCCGGGGCGGGAGATGCGTCGGGTGCAGTGGCTGCGCCCTCCTCCGCCGCACGCTCGGCGATTCGGTCGTACACCCGCTGCAGATAATCGCGTCGGTCCGCGGGCACGGTCCGGTCCTCGAACGCTCGCTCGGCCCCCTCCACCGCGCGCTGGAGACCCTCTGCGTATCCAGGAGACGGACCGGCCTCGTCTGAGCCCTCCCCGAACCACTCACTGATTACGTTATCCCCCACGAGATCCGGATCGTCCGGGCTCGCGTCCACATCCTCGACCGGGACCGATCCGCTTTGCTCCGGGGCCCTGGGTTCTCCATCGCCTTCGCCTTGACCCAGCATCTGGCCGTCTTCACCCGAGCCGGCTCCGGTGCCCCGTTGGCCCTCTTCGTCTTGCTGACCCAGCATCTCGTCAGCGCGTTCGCGGAGATCCTCGGCACGATCGGCGCCCTCTTGGGCACCCTCGCGCCGCTCGTTGATGCGTCTCAGCTCGCGTTCAAGCGGCGAAGACCCTTCTCCCGAGCCCGGCTCTTGACCGGGCCCGTCGCCCGCTGGTTCCCCGGGTTGCTGACCCGGCTGTTGGCCTGGTTGTTTGCTCGGCTGGCCTCCCGGGTCCTGACCTTGCTGTTCACCTGCAGGCTCACTGTCGCCTTCAGCAGAATCCCTCTGGCCCGAGCCCGGATCGGGCTGGCCCTGTTCAGCATCACCCTCTTGCTGCTCGGCTCCGCTCTGTGGTTCTCCGTCTTGCGGCTCGCCACCCGCATCCTCGCCCGGCTGCTCTTGGCTGGGCGTTTCACCCGGCGTTTGATCGCCACCCTCTCGGCCATCGGTGCCCTGCGGCTGATCCTGACTCGGGTCCTGTGACTGGCCCGGATCGGGGGCCTGGCGGTCACCAGAACCCGGTTCGTTGGGGTCCCGGTTGGGCTGTTCGTTCTGTTGCTGATCTGGCTGCCGGTCCTGTGCTTCGTCACCCTGATCGGAATCTGTCACAGGTCGGTTCTGCTCGTTCTGCTGATCGATCTCGTCTGCGGTCTCGCGCAACGCGTCTTCGAGAGCCTCGCGGTCGCGCTCGGCCTGCTCGCGCGACGGATCCGCCTCCGGCTGCTGCTCTCGTTGCTCTTCGGCGAGCCTGTCAGCAAAATCACGCAGACGCTCTGCTGCTTCTTCGCGCTGCTCCGGCGACATCTCGTCGAGCCGATCGCTCAGTTCCTGGGCTGCTTCTTGCGCCCCCTCAAGATCTCCCTGTGAGAGAGCTTGCTCCAACTGCTCGGTCGCCGACGGCGCCGGCATGTCGCTGGCCTCGGGCTCTGACGCGGCGTCGCGCAGCATGTCGCTCAGTTCGTCCTCGGCGCGGCGTTCGGTCTCGACTGCGCGTTCGAGTTCGTCGGCCGCATCGTCTAAAGCTTCGGCCGATTCATGCCGGGCAGAGTCTGCGGTGCGGGTGCCCTCGGCGAGTTCCTGGCGGAGCGTTTCGATCTCATCGGCGAGTTCCCGCTCGGCCTGGCTCAGACGCTGCGTTTGCTCGGCTTGTTCTCCGATTGCCGCTTCGTCCGGGGCTTCAAGCGATTGCGCAAGCTCCTCGAGTGCCTGATCTGTCCACGCCGCATTTTCCACGGTCGGTGCAGGACCGTCCGATTCTGTTCTCCCACCACCGGCAACGGGGAACCACAAGAACACAGCGGTTGCGAGCGCCACCGGCACCGGTGACCAGACCCACCCGCGTCCGGCACGTATCGGGAACACCGCCTTCAAATCGACTTGCCCAACACCCGCCTCAGCCTCCTGCACCGCGACGCGTGCGAACGGATCGGCGTGCCCCGCAAGTGCCAGCGCTGATCCCATCCGATCGTTGAGCCGGGCTTTGTCATCGAGCAGGCTCGCGGCACTTGCCGTAGCGGGCGTGCGACGCCGCACGAACCAAGCGGTCAGGACGAGCGCGATCGACAGTGGCCCGGCGTTGACGAGCCACGGGCCCGGGTCTGCTCCGGACGCCCGCGCGGTGATGACCACGAGCACGGCCGCCCCCGATGCACCCAGAATCGCCCATCCGAGAGCGACAACTGCTTCAACGAACGCAACACGGCGCACGGCCCGCTTGGCGAGCTTCCGGACGTTGGCAGCGTTGGACGGCGACTGGTCTGGCATCGGGCGTCTCACAAGAGCGTACGACGAGCGGCCTCCGCGGGTTGCCCCGCCCGGACACCGCTACGCTCGGCTCATGGAACTCAGTGACGTTTTCGGATCACTCCTACAGGGCGAGGACCTGGGCGAGCTCTTGGCCGAGTCGCTCTTCAATGCCTTGCTCACAGGCGAGCTCGATGAAGCCCAGATCGCCGGCGTGCTGGCGCTGATGCAGGCCAAGGGACCGACCGTCGGTGAGTTGATCGGGGCGGCCCGGGTCATGCGTCGAAACGTGACCCCTGTCCCAGCGAGGATCCCTGATGACGCGGTACTGATCGATACGTGCGGGACCGGGGGTGCACCCAAGACCTTCAATGTCTCGACCGCGGCCGCGATCCTCGCGGCAAGTGTCGATCCCCCCACGGGGCGTCCTCGGGCGATGGTCGCAAAGCACGGCAACCGCAGCCGGACAGGTCGGGGATCCGCGGAGGTGCTCGCCGAAATGGGCGTGAACCTCGACGCGGCACCCGAGCTCCAGGCGAGGTGCCTCGAAGAGGCCGGCGTGTGCTTCAGCTTCGCCGTGCGGCATCACCCGGCAATGAAGCACGCGGTGAGCCCCCGCAGAAGCCTGGCGTTCCCGACGGTGTTCAACCTGCTGGGCCCGCTGACCAATCCCGCCGGCGCGACGCGGCAACTGATCGGCGTGTACGCGCCGCATCTTGTGCCGCTCGTGGGCGGTGCGCTCGCGGGGCTTGGCGCGGAGCGGGCGATCGTCGCCCACGGGGATGACGGGCTTGACGAGCTCACGACCTGCGCTCCAACCACACTCTCGCACGTGGAAGCGGGCTCGACGCGCGAAGAGACAATCGACGCTGCAGATCTCGGTCTTCCAAGGGCGACGCACGAGATGCTTCGCGTGAGCGATGCCTCAGCCTCGGCCGAGCTGATCCGAGCGGTCGTGTCGGGCACGGAGACAGGCCCGACCGCCGACATCGCGCACCTAAACGCCGCGGCTGCCCTGCTCGTGGCGGGCACCGCGGCGTCCTTTGCTGAAGGTGTTGAGCTGAGCCGGTCTGCTTCGGCTGCGGGCCGCGGTGCCGAAGTTCTCTCGACGCTCGGAAGCGTTTCTCGTGGCTAGTTCAGGACGAGCTTCAGTGCCTCGGTCGCAACATCTTCTGCGGCTTCCGACATCTCGAAGTGACGACCGAGCGACCAGACCTTCGAGTCGCCATCGCTAAAGACCGCGGCGACAACGTCCGGTGCCTTCTTGTAGTTCGTCTCGTTGACCTTGGGCTCGATCCATACCACGAGCGTGGGCTCATCGCGGTCGTCGATCCACCCGTGAATCGGCTCAGCAAAGTCCGTGTACTTCCCGTCAAGTGGGGCTTCGCCTTTGATCAGCTTCAGCGTCGCGGCTGAATCCACGCTTTCATCAATGTTTGCACCGTGTGCCTCGAAAATACCACGGCAGTGTTCCAGACCACCGGCGATCTCGGGATCGAGCGGGGGGGTGAACTCGCTGATGAGGACGACGTCGTAGCCATCGAGCAGATCACCGACGAATATCGCTCCGCCGTGATCGACGATCTCCCAGATGTTTTCCCCCTGGGCCCCGCGTGCACGCGCCTCGGCCGTCATCGCGGACTGCGTCACTGGGTCAGCGAGTGACTGGGCGAAGTCGGCGAGGGAATCGAGTTCGCTGGTTAGCGCGGCCGCGGCCTCGAGATACAGCTTGCGGTCCGAGCCGTCTTCAGGCAGAGCAACCGCACGGTCGAATAACTCCTGGACGGCGGCCATCGCCTGCTCGAGCGCCTCGTCGGCGCTGTCGGATGTTGCCTCCGCCGTTGTCACCAGCGGTGGTGCGGCGATCTCGGATCCATCAGGACCGATGACCATGATCTTGCGATCTCCATCGCCCGATCCATTCAGCACCTTCACGGCGCCGATCCCAACAAAGATGGTGAGCAACATCAGCGCGGCCATCACGCCGCCGTTGACATCACCTGGGTTCTTTCCGCGGGTTGCCGCGGCCCCCGGACGGCGCTGCTCGCGCCGAGCCTGAGCACGCTCGCGCAGCGCGGCTGCGCGGGCACGCGCCGAAGCGACCTGCTCCTGAGCGGGACGACGCGCCGCGACGGGCGTCAGTTGACGTGCCGGAGCCGCGTCGGGCTCAACCACCGGACGGGCCGCCGCGGGCGGTACGGGCGTGTGGCGTGCGCGAGCCGCCTCGTCCTCGGCGACGTACCCGCCCGTCCACCAGTTCGTGACACGGAAGCGCTTGCCCTTCTCGCCCTTTGCTTCCTTCTTGTCTTCGTCTCCGAGTCCGTAGACCTTGACGAACGAACCGCCCTTGCCCTGAACAGCCTCGTCCACCGAGCGGCCCAGCGACTCGAGTGCGCCGGGCTTCCGCTCGGGTGCTTGAGGGTTGTGGGGCATGCCACCCACTGGGCCCGCATTCGCGGCCTGGTAAGCCGCGGCCTGCGCCACACCAGGAGCCGGTGCACGGTTCGGGTCGTCGATCTCCGGGATATTGCCGGCAACCTTCATGCTGGGCAGATCCGCGGGGCGAACGGTGAACGGATCTTCGGCGGCGAGCACAGCATTCACATCGGCCAGCATGGCGCCGGTCGTGGTGTACCTCTGGTCGTACTCGGCCATCGAACGGCGGATGACCCAGCGGAGCGACTCGGGGCAACGCCGGGTGACTTGGCTCAGACCGCCGTGCGCCGGGAAGCTGTTCTCGATGATGCTGAAAAGCACGGCGCCAGCGGCATAGATATCGAACTTGCCGCCATCGACCTGGTTCACCTTCACGCCTTTGAGCGCCATGCGGACCAGTTCGGGATCGCGGAAGTACTCCGTGCCGTGCGTCGTCAGCGTCATCGCGCTGCGCAGCTCGCTGACGAGACCCAGGTCCACCAAGTGGGCCCGCTCGTCGTGGATGATGATGTTGTCGGGCTTGACGTCCTTGTGCCAGAGGCCGCCCGAGTGATAGGTGCCCAGGGTCTCGAGCAGGTCTGCGACATATGTCAGGCCCTGCTTGAGCCGGCGACCATCGAGGCCCTCCGGGCCTGCCTGGTTGTGGAGCTTCGTGGTAACGGCACCCAGGGGCTCGCCCGGGACGTACCGCATCACGTAGTAGAAACGCTCTTCAGTCAGATCGTGCTCGAGCACCAGGCCCAGCTTCTTGGCGGCGTCGAGAGCGCGACGCTCGCGAACGATCTGGGGAAGGCTCGAACCGTCCTTGAGGTTGAAGGTCTTGATGACGACGCGATCGACGTCTTGCTGGCCGTTCCGGGCGAAGCCGGCGAGCTTCACCTCGTCGGGCTGCGCGACGTAGAGCTTGCCGCCCGAGCCGCCGGCGGTCAGCGAGCCGGTGATGGTGTAGCCATCGAACGTGCCCGTGGACTTGCTCCGGGGGCGGTCGCGGGTCGGCGCGTTGGCCATGACCTCGGGCAGACGCCGCTCTAGGCCCTCGGTAAAGCTGGTCAGGAAGAGCAGCCGCGCCGGGTGCCCGATCAGCATGCGGTAGCAGCAGTTGCCGACCGCACCGAACTCACTCTTGATGGCGGTGCCGAAATGGCTGGCCGCGCTCCATCGCCCGATGATGATGTTGCCGAGCACCATCGGGACATACAGGACGACGAGGAGCAACGCGCCGAGGGCTCGGAAGGCGTCCCCAATCTCACCGCCAAGGAAGCGGAAGATGTGAACGATGGCCTTGCCCAGCAGGCCGATCAGCTTCACAAACAGGAACACGGCGAGTCCGACGCCGAGCACGGCGCCAACAACGGCCAATATTGCGAGTAGGACGTTCATTGCTGACTACCCTCTTGACGCCCGTCAGTCGTCCAGCAGGCTCCGCTCGTCTCTCCGCCGCAGTTCCAACTGCTGGTGGTAGATCTCACAGATCGCCTCATCGAATATGGCGTCGTCCGCCTTGCTCGGATTTGGGTCGACCCCGTTTCGCGCGGCCTCTTCCCGCTCTTCTTCGGTAAAGCTGTACTTGGCGATGGTGTCCGCGAGCTCCGCCCGGAGCATGGTCCGGATCTTCGCCAGCCGCCGGCTGACCGTCGGCTCACTGGTGCCCAGCTGCTCAGCGACGTCCTTGCCGGCAAGCCCGTCCATGACCCGCATCCGGTAGATGCTGAAGTCCATGAAATCGCTCTGACGCTCCACCGCCTTGATCGCGGCCTCGACCTTGGCCCGGAAAACGCCCGCTTCGTATTCGGCGTCCACGCTGGCGCTCGAGGCCTTCATCCAGGTCTCGTCGAACTCGGCGTTCGCCTTGCCCGAACCCCGCTTGAGGGCCATCCGCCGGTCAATCTCGTCGCCCAGCACGTGTTTCGCGATCGCGAGTAGCCAAGTGCTGAACCTGGCCCCGCGGGTTGGGTCGTATCGATCGATCGAGTTGCTCAGTGCCGCCAGCGTTTCCTGGCTGAGATCCTTTACGGTTTCGGCACCGATGCGGCCCCTGCCCCACTTTGAGAGCTGCGCACGGACAACGGGGCCGAAGGTCTCCCAGAGCTCGTACCACGCCGCCTCGTCATTGGCCCGCAGGCGCCCGATAAAACCCGTTGTCACTGAACTGAGCATGTGCCCCCACCACCATCCCTGGGCAGGACTTCGAACCCTCCCCGAGTGCCGCGTTCGCGGCCCCAGGGCTAGAGGATGCTCGGGTAGGCCGTGCGTCCTCCGCGACACCCCGCCTGGCCCACCTTGAGCCCGCGTGGCGCTCGCTTTATGGGCGGTCAGCCTCGTGCGTTCCACCCCCGGGCGAGCGAGGCCCCAAGAGGCCCCATCCCACTTTTGTGACTCTACCGGCCCAGACCGGCTCCGGATCGCGCGGTCCGCTAGGGAAATCGGCTCGACGACTGCTTCTGTGCCGTGAAATCGCTCGCGGGGGTCTCCCAATGACCCATGCGACCCGGGCGTGTTGGCAACGAAGCCAGCGGACAACCGGGTGAAAGCGGAGCCAAGACCGGCCCAACAACAGGGTCGGAAAAGCACACGACGGCCCCGGGTTGGGGCCTCAGAGAGTTCAGAAGGAGTCTCGCCATGGCCTTTGTCAAGCCGCTCATCAGGTTCGGGATCGTGACCGTCCTCGCCGGGGGCGCGGCCGCGGCCATCGTGGGTCCCGAGCGTCTCATGGCCGTCGCCGGCCAGGCCCGGGTCGCCGTCCAGGATGCCGTTGACGCCAACGTTGACGATCCGGTCCGCATCCGTGCTCAGATCCAGGATCTCGCTTCCCAGTATCCCGAGCGTATCGCTCGAGTGAATGCGGACCTAAACGACCTTCGCTTCCAGATGCAGAGCATGCAGAAGGATCTGGCTATCAGCAACCGGGTTGTTGAGCTCGCCAGTGCTGAGCTAACGGTCATGGACGATCGCATCGCTCAGCTGAACGCGGCAGAGGCCCAGAGTGGAAATCGCCACGTGGTCTTCACGGTCAGCTTCAACGGCGAATCGCTCTCACCGGCTCAGGCCCGTGCGAAGGCGAACGCGATGAAGAACACTGTGGACACCAACGTTCGCCAGGCCCAACTGCTGACCCGCGATCTGACGATTCTTGCGCAGCAAGAGGCACGCCTGGCCGAGTTCAAGGCGCAGCAAGAAGCTGAGTATGCCGAGTTCCAGGCAGACATCGCGGCCCTCGACCAGCAGGTTGACATGATCGCCCGTAACGAGCGTCTCACGGAGATGCTTGAGGACTACCAGGTCGCCTACAACGATCACAAGAGCTTCAAGGGCAAGAGCCTCGACAACGTCAAGGGCAACATCAGTCGCATCCTGGCTGAGCAGGAGAGCCGCCTTTCTGCCCTGACTATGGACAGGCCCGACCAGACCTACGCCGAGCAGGCCGAGTACGAGCTCGAGGCCCTCCTCCGCTCGGGTGCCAGCCTGGACACGGTCGCCCCGGTCAAGGTCATCGGCCCGACCGAGCCCGCGAACGCCGAGGTCATCCAGATCGGCCCGGAAACCTCAGGCAACTCGGTCGCCAGCCGTTGACCTGAAGCTCTCTCCTCCTCCACCGTCAGCAATCTCGCTCACGCAGACGCGGCCGGGGCCCTTTACGGGGTCCCGGCCGTTTTCTCGTCATAGCCGCGGTTCTGGGCGCGCCTCCACGCCGTGAGCAGCCAATGCAGGAATGTACGGGTCTATGCCCAGATCGGGCTGTTGGCCCCGGGGTCCGGAAACCGATATCGTCCCTCTCAGGCCGATAAAGCGGGCCCCCGGATGGGCCCACACCGCGAAGGACCGCCAGCACCGTGATTTTCGACCGCTTCCTGAGCCTTGTCAGCGTCGATATGGGCATCGACCTGGGCACCTGCAACACGCTGGTTGCCGTGCGCGGCCAGGGCATCGTGCTCAATGAGCCGTCCGTCGTCGCGGTGTACAAGGGCACCAACCAGGTGCTCAAGAACGGGCAGGCTGTTGGCTGGGTCGCCAAGGAGATGCTGGGCAAGACCCCGGGCTCGATCAGCGCGGTGCGCCCCCTCAAGGACGGCGTCATCAGCGACTTTGAGGTCACCGAGGCGATGCTCGGGTACTTCATCCGCAAGGTGAACGGTCGCGGCGTCATGAGCGGCATCTTCGGGCCCCGCGTGATGATCTCGATCCCCTCTGGCGCGACCGAGGTCGAGAAGCGTGCCGTGAAGGACTCCGCGGTGCTCGCGGGCGCTCGCGAGGTCTACCTGATCGAAGAACCTGTTGCAGCGGCGATCGGCGCGGGGCTGCCGTTCGCCGAGCCGACCGCCTCGATGATCGTGGACATCGGTGGCGGCACAACCGAGGTCGCGATCATGTCGCTGGCTGGTATCGCCGTCTGTGAGAGCGTCCGCGTCGCGGGCGACGACATGGACGAGGCGATCATCAGCCACATGAAGAAGACGTACAACCTGATGATCGGCGAGCAGACCGCCGAGCGGATCAAGATCGAGATCGGCTCGGCCGCGAGCATCCCGGACGATGAAGAGCGTTCGATGGAGGTCCGGGGCCGCGACATGATCAGCGGACTGCCGCGCAAAACGGTCATCACGGGTGAAGAGATCCGCGAGGCGCTGCAGGAGCCGATCGATTCGATCCTTGAGACGATCGGGCGCACGCTGGAGCGTGCGGAACCAGAACTCGCGGCCGACCTCGTCGAGCACGGCATCATGCTCGCCGGGGGTGGAGCTCTTCTGAAGGGCCTGCCCGAGCAAGTGAAGAAGGCGACGGGCCTCGAGTGCTCGCTCGCCGAGGATCCCCTGACCTGCGTCGCGCGGGGCACCGCGATCTATCTCGAGAACATCGAGCTCTGGAAAGAGACGCTCGAGAGCAACTCTGACTGACCTCCCTGAACCTCGGCCCCCCCGGACCGCTCGGTCCGGTGCGAACCGTGACGCATGGCCCGCACCGCACACCACAGCCCGTCATCGAAGCAGGTGCTGATACTGCTATCGCTCGGGCTGTTGTTCGTGTCGCTGTTGCCGTCACGGTTCCTGCGGTGGGCCGCGTGGTCGGGCGATGTGGTAACGACTGTGGTGACGCCGGTCAGCGATCCTGTGAGCAGGTTCGGGCACTGGGTCGCGCCCGCACGCCGCGAGGCACGACAGGGCGATATCGATCAACTCACAATCGAGAATGAGGGCCTGAGGCTCCAGCGTGATCGCTTTGCGCGACGGGTCGAGCGACTCGAAGAAACCGTCCGCAGGCTCCAGGGGGGGATCGGCTCGATCTCGCTCGGCGGTGCGAGGCTGCTTGAGGCCGCCATCACCAGCCGCACAAGCGACCTGACCAGCGGGGTCCTTGTGGCGAGGGCGGGCAATGCCCAGGGCGTGACGACCGAGGCCGTTGCGGCTGCGGCGACCGAGGACTACCAGCTCGTGGGCCGGGTCATCCATGTCGGACCCCGCATCTGCCACATCCGCCCCATCACCACCGAGAATCCGGAACGCATCCGTGGGCGCATCGAGGCAGTCGAGGAGGACGGCCGGGGTCCCTACGTGAGCCTGGAGGCAACCGGAGATCGGTCGCTCGAGGGGCCTGTCGGGGTCTCAGAGGATCCGCTCGAAACCTTCGAGATCGCGGTAGGCCAGCGTGTACGCCTCGATGATCCGGCATGGCCCGTTGGCGCACAGGGTCTCCTGATCGGGCGCGTGACCGAAGTGCGCACCGACCCGGACGATCCGCAGCGAAACGTCGTCGAGGTCACGCCTGACTTGCGCCTCGACCGCGTGGGTCAGGTGGTGCTCCGCATCCCGGACCTCTCAGACGATGCCGAGGAGGACGGGTCATGAACTGGCCGCTCTTCGCGCTGTGCCTCTGGATCCTTCTGGGCTTCGAGCTCAGCGCCAAGGCGATCATTGCGCTGGGACCGACGGGCATCGCCCCGAGTTTCGTGATCCCGCTTGCGGTGTTCGTCGCGCTCGGGGCGCCCCCCGTGCACGCGCTTTGGGCCTGCCTGATCGCGGGGCTCTGTCTCGATCTCACGGGACGCGCGGGGGGGAGCGACGCGGTGGTCCCAGGACCGCACGCGCTCGGGATGCTGCTCGCCGGTCAGCTCGTGCTTGCGACGCGCAGCATCGTGATCCGGCGCAACCCGCTCACGCTTGCCGCGCTGAGCGCGGCCGCGGCGTTGCTCACTGGGCTCGTGGTTGTGTTCCTCTATGGGATCCGGTCATTGCTGTTCGGCTCGGTCGATGCATCCGGCTGGGACCAGCTCGTCGCCAGGTCGGGTGCGGCGTTGTACACCGGGGTGACAGGTCTCCTGCTCGCGCTCGTGCTTGTGCCCTCGGTCGGGCTCTTCGGGTTCCAGACCGATCACCTGGGCCGGGGTGGGTCGCGGCGGTTCTAGCCTCATCGCGGCTGCCGCTACAGTGGAACCATGAACCCGGCGATCGTGTTCGATGACGGACGAGGGCTGCTCGCGCCGCTCCGTGACCTGCGGCCCATCTTCGAGTGCCGGTTTGGCGCGATGCGCACGATCGAGCGGCAGAAGCTCGGGCTCCAGCTCGATCTGCTGGGTGTCTGGGTGCCGGAATCGCTCGAAGCTCTCTCGCGCGAGAAGCTCAAAGTACCGGTGAACACGATGCCAGGAGATCCGTCTCGGGTATTGCTAGTCTCGGGCCGGTGGGCTCTGCCCGATCCCGACGCACTTGAGCTCCGACCGGGCGAGGCGATCATCGAGGCCGGCACAGGCGATGTGGTCGCGGCGTATTGCACACTCGACAAGGCGAAGGCGTTCATTGATTCGGGCTTCGACGCCGCGGCGCTCGGTGGGAGTTCGAGCGAGGCTCCGGCGGGCTCGCTTGTCTCACGTCCGTGGCACGCTCGGGCAGTCCGCGACGACGCGATCGATGCCGACCTGCGCGTGCTGATGCGGCGCAACCGCATGAAGGTCCCACCCCGCGTGGATGTCATCGGACATGACGACGACATCCTGATCGATCCGAAGGCGACTGTCATGCCGGGCGTCGTGCTGGATGCTTCGGGCGGGCCGGTGATCGTGAGCATGGATGCGATCATCCGCCCCGGCGCGGTGCTGATCGGCCCCGTTTGCATTGGGCCGAGGTGCACCGTCAACGACAACGCCGTGATCAGGCCTCACACAGCGATCGGTAGCGTCTGCAAGGTCGGCGGCGAGGTCGGTGGGTGCGTGTTTCAGGGGTACAGCAACAAGGGCCACGACGGGTACCTTGGCGACTCGTGGGTCGGCGAGTGGGTCAACCTCGGTGCGGCGACTGTGTGCAGCAACCTGCTCAATACCTACGGCGAGGTCATGAGCGTCGCCGAGCCCGGAGGCCGACGCGAGCGAACCGGCCAGAACTTCCTCGGCCCGGTGATCGGTGACCACACGAAGACCGCGATCGGGACGAGGCTGATGACTGGCAGCGTGATCGGCACCGGGACGATGTGGGCCGCGAGCGCGGCTCTCGCGGGCAACGTGTCGCCGTTTACCTGGGCGGTTGATTCCGGTATGAAGCTGCACGGCCTATCGCGGTTCGAGGAAACGATGCACGCGATGATGGCGCGGCGCAAAATGGAGCCGGGGCCGGCGTACGCCGAACGGGTCCGTACGCTGCACGCGGCGGCCGCGGGATGACTGGGCCCGACACGCTCTATCTCATTGACGGGTACGCACAGTTCTTCCGAGCGTACTACGCGATCCGAACGCCGATGACCAGCCCGGTTACGAAGGAGCCAACGAACCTCACATTCGGCTTCGTCGGCATGCTCCTCAAGCTCCTGCGCGGCGAGGGCAAGGTCGGGGGCAAGCCCTTCGCGTTCGCCGTGGCCCTCGACGTTTCGGGCGATCGAGGCACATTCCGCAGCGAGCTGTTCGAGGACTACAAGGCAAACCGCGATGCGCCGCCCGAAGACCTCGGCCCCCAGGTGGACCGGTGCCTGGACATCCTAAAGGCGATCGGCGTCCCGACGCTCGGCAAGCCCGCGTATGAGGCGGACGATGTGATTGCTGGCGTCGTCAAACGCATGCAGGCCGAACATCCGAACGTTCGCGTCCGCATCATCAGCAAAGACAAGGACCTCAAACAGCTCCTCGCTCAGAATGTCGAGATGTACGACATCCACACCGACGCTGTGATTGACGAAGCGGCGTTGATGGACGACATCGGGATCACCCCGGCGCAGGTCGTGGACATGCTCGCGCTTATGGGCGATACCGTGGACAACGTGCCGGGCGTGGAGGGCATCGGGCCGAAGACGGCCGCGAAGCTGATCGCCGAGCACGGGTCACTCGACGAACTGATGGCCAGCGCCGACTCGATTAAAGGCAAGCGAGGCGAGAAGCTCCGTGCCGCGGCCGACCGGCTCCCGCTGAGCAAGGAGCTGGTCACGCTCCGCGACGACGCCGACGGCGGCTTTGACCTCGACGCGGCAAAAACCGAAAGTTTCGATCTCGCACCGCTCGGGCCAATCCTCAAAGAACTTGGCTTTAACCGGTTCCAGGAAGAGCTGAAAGACCTGCTCGCAGAACCGGAGGTCCCAGAGCCGGCGAAGGACCAGGGAACGGCTTCCGCGATCGGTGGGCTGTTCGAGCAGGTCGCACGCGAAGAGGCCGCAGCGGTCCGTGGCACCAGCAATGCAAGCTATCTATGTGTCAAGACCGAGGAGGAGCTCTCTCGCCTCGTTTCAACGCTCCAAGCGGCGGACATGTTCGCTGTGGATACCGAGACCAGCAGTGTCCGACCGATGCTCGCGGAGTTGGTAGGTCTCAGCTTCGCGACCAAAGAGGGCTCCGGGTGGTACGTGCCTGTCCGCTCTCCCAACCCGAAGCAGCACCTGGGCGAAGCGACCGTGCTCGATGCGCTCCGCGAGGTCTTGGGTGACGCATCGAAGCCCAAGATCGGTCACAATCTCAAGTTTGACCTGCTTGTTCTCCGCCGAGCAGGTGTCGAGCTTCGGGGGTTCGACGGCCCCGGCGGGGGTGACACGATGGTCGCGAGCTACCTGCTGGACGCGTCGCGCTCGAGCCACAAGATGGATTCGCTGGCCCTCGCGATGCTGGGGCACACGTGCACCCCGATCACCGAGTTGATCGGAAGCGGAAAGAAGCAGCGGTCGTTCGCCGAGGTGCCACTTGATCAGGCGTCGCATTACGCCGCAGAGGATGCGGATATCACGCTTCGCCTCGCGAACAAGATGCTCCCGCAGCTCGAACGTGACGGGTTGGCCAAGCTCGCTGGTGGGCTGGAGATGCCGCTGGTCGGCGTGCTCGCGGAGCTCGAATGGAACGGGATTCTGGTCGATCCGGACGAACTCGACAAGCAACGGGAGCGGCTCACGCAGCGCATCGAAGAGCTGAAGACCGAGATCGCCGAGGAGGCAGAGAGCCAGACCGGTCGCACGTTCGACCCGGATTCACCGAAGCAACTCGGGGGGGTGCTCTTCAACAAGCCAGACGACCAGGACGCGCCCGGCCTCGGAATCAAGCCACTGAAAAAGACCAAGACGGGGTACTCAACCGACGCAGAGGTGCTCGAAAAGCTCGCGGGTGATCCATCGATCGAGAGCCCCATCCCATCGCTCATTCTTGAGTACAGGCAGCTCACGAAGCTTGTCAGCACCTATCTCGTTGCGCTCAAGGAAGAGATCCACCCGGAAACCCGGCGCGTTCACGCGAGCTTCAACCAGACGGTTGCCGCGACGGGTCGGTTGAGCAGCAGCGATCCGAACCTGCAGAACATCCCGATCCGGACAGAACTGGGCAGAGAGATCCGCCGCGCGTTCGTTGCGGCTCCGGGCCAAGTGCTGATCAGCGCCGACTACTCACAGATCGAGCTGAGGCTGCTCGCGCACCTCTCGCAAGATCCGAACCTGATCGAGGCGTTCAGGAGCGGCGCGGATATCCACCGCGAGGTCGCCGCCCAGATTCATGGGGTGCCCCTCAGCGATGTCACAAGCGACCAGCGGTCTGGCGCCAAGATGGTGAACTTCGGGATCGTCTATGGGATCACGGCGTTCGGACTCGCGCGCCGGCTAGGCGTGCCCAACGGCGAGGCGCAGGAAATCATCGACGCATACAAGCGCCGCTTCTCGGGCATCACGACGTTCCTCGCCGAGTGCGTGGAAGAAGCCAAGTCCAAGGGCCTTGTCGAGACCATCATGGGCCGCCGCCGCCCGATCGGGGACATCGACTCGAACAATCCCGCACGGCGGAGCCTCGCCGAGCGGATGGCGATCAACTCGGTTGTTCAGGGCTCGGCGGCCGACCTCATCAAGTTGGCAATGGTCGATCTGCACGCGAGACTGGGCGGGTCTACCGGCAAAACCGAGATCCCTGGCGTGAGGATGCTGCTGCAGATCCACGACGAACTGGTGTTCGAAGCCCCGGAAAGCCGGGCTGAGGATGCTCGGACACTCATCGTCGAGCGGATGGAGCGGGCGATGTCGCTCGATGTGCCGCTGGTGGTTGATAGCGCGGTAAGCGACAGCTGGTTCGGCGGCAAGTAGACTCAGGCCTGGAGGCCTTGATGCGAAATGTACTCCCGTTCGTGATTGGGTTGTTCCTCATCGCCACAATCACACCGCCCTTATCGGCGCAGGAAATCAATGACAACGGCATCGTGGTGTATCACGGCGCGCTCTTCTACACCCTCAACGACCAGCTTCCGACCGCCCGTGCGATCGCGGTGAGCGGCGATGGTGAGATCCTCGCCGTGGGTAACCGCGCATCTGTCGCTCGCGTTGTGGGGCGCGGCAGACCCCAGATCGATCTGGGGGGCAACATCGTGTTCCCGGGTTTCATCGACGCACACGGACACCTCGCTGGGCTTGGTTCGCTCCGCTTGGGCGTGATCGATCTCAGCGGCGCCGAGAGCTTCGAGGAAGTCATCGAACTTGTCAGCGAGCGGACCCGTGAGACCCCCAGGGGCAAGTGGATCCTGGGCCGTGGCTGGGACAACGAAGGCTGGCCCGACCGCTCGATGCCCGAGCACGACGCGCTCAGCGAAGCGACGCCCGATCACCCGGTCTACCTCGCCCGCGTCGATGGGCACGCCGCGCTCGCGAACAAGGCCGCCATGGAACTGGCCGAGATCTCGACCGCGACCGAGAGCCCGCCGGGGGGCGAGGTTCTGAAGCGCGCCGGGGTGCCCACGGGCGTGTTCGTGGACAATGCCGAGTCGTTGATTACTCGACACATCCCCGCCGGCGCAGCTGGCAGCTTCGAAGACCTTGTCCTCGCGGCCCAGGAGACGTGCTTCGCCTCCGGCATGACGGGCATGCACGACATGGGCGTGAGCAGCCTCGAAGCCGAGCGGTACAGGCAGCTGGAGGCCGATGGCAAGCTAAAGCTCCGAGTCCACGGATTCCTGCACGGTAACGAGGCGATGCGGTACTTCGAGGAGAATCCGATCCACATCGGCGATCGCTTCTCCCTCCGGGGCACCAAGCTCTATATGGATGGAGCTATGGGCAGCCGCGGTGCATGGCTGCTTGAGCCCTATGCCGACCGGCCAACGGACAACGAGGGCAGGCCGTACACCGGCCTGAATGTCAGCGAGGTCGAGTTCATCGAAGCGGTCGCCGAGCACGCGTTTGAGCGCGGCTACCAGGTCGCGGCGCACGCGATCGGCGACCGGGCAAACCGCGAGGTGCTCGACTCATTCGAGATCGCGATGCGCCGCGCGGATGCGATGGGTACGGACCATCGCTTCCGCGTTGAGCACGCGCAGCTGCTCGCAGAGTCCGACATTCCCCGGTTCGCACGGCTCGGTGTGCTGCCGAGCATGCAGCAACGGCACGCGACTAGCGACATGCGTTGGGTCGAAGACCGCGTTGGCCCGGAGCGGGCTCTCGGCGCCTACGCGTGGCGCAGCCTGATCCTGAACGGCGCGATCGTCCCGGGCGGCAGCGACTTCCCGGTCGAACCGCACGAACCACTGCGGACCTTCTACGCCGCCGTGACGCGCCAGAACGAGCGGAGCCAGCCCGAGGGGGGTTGGATGCCCGAGCAGCGGATGACCCGTGAGCAAGCGCTCAAGAGCCTGACAAGCTGGGCCGCGTACGCCGCGTTCTGGGAGGATCGGGTCGGCATGCTCAAGCCAGGAATGAGGGCCGACTTCGTCGTGCTCGACCGGGACATCATGACGGTGCCCGCCGACGAGATCCTGATCACCCGGGTCCTGCGCACGGTCGTGGATGGCGAGACGGTCTACCTGGCCGAGGAGAACTGAGTGGCAAGCCGCCCCGGCGGGCCAGACGCATGGACCACCCGCCGGCTGCTGGGGTGGATGGCCGAGCGCTTCGGCGAGTGCGGAATCGACTCGCCCAGGCTCTGCGCTGAGATGCTTGTCGCGCATGTACTGGGCTGTGATCGTCTGAAGCTCTACACCGATCCGGACCGACCCGCGTCACCGCTCGAGCGCGAGACACTTCGCGGGCTGGTCGCACGCGCGTTGGAGCACGAACCGATCCAGTACCTCGTCGGCGAGGCGTGGTTCTTCGGGCTCCCCTTCGAGGTCGATCGGCGCGTCCTGATCCCAAGACCGGCGACCCAGACGATGGTCGAGCACGTGCTCCAGCATCAGCGCCACGACGGACCCGGGACGCATGATGACACTGACCGTGGGGCGGGATTGCTGATCGCCGATGTCTGCACAGGCTCGGGATGCATCGCCGTTGCGCTCGCGAAGAACTTGCCGGGCGCTCGCATCGCCGCAAGTGATCTCTCGAGCGACGCCCTCGCGGTTGCCTCGACAAACTGCACAAGGCACGGCGTGGCGGACCGCATCGACCTGCTGGAAGGTGACCTACTTGCGCCGTTCCTCGAATACCCTGCAACGCGGGCCCGGGGCTCGCTCCAGTACCTGCTGGCCAACCCGCCCTACATCCCCGACGATGAGTGGGCAGCGGTGGAGCCGAATGTGAAGAACCACGAGCCGGAGGTGGCGCTCCGCGGTGGTCCCGATGGCCTCGACCTTGTCCGGCCCGTGATCGCGGCGGCTCCCCCGCTGCTCTCCCCGGGGGGGCTCCTTCTGGTGGAGGTGGCCGCGAGCCGGGCCGCCGAAGCGGCCGCTATCGCCTCTGCGCAGGCCGGCTTGGAAGCGGTGCAGGTGCTTCAGGATCTTGATGGCCTGGACCGGGTCATTCTCGCGCGACGAAGCTAAGCGGACCCGGAGCACCCACTCCCCCAAAAGACACGGCCCCCGGGCGAGCGGTTGCCGGGGGCCATGACACACGGCGGATCAGGTCCGAGATCCTTTCGATCCAGGTCTCGTAGCCTACTTGGCACACGGACCGATAGAGCGCAACGTATCACGCAGGATGCGCGAAGATTGTGTGGTGCCCGACGGCACGATTGCCGGCTATTTTGGGGGGTCAGATCAACGGAACCCACTGAATATCCGATGTTTAGGCTCGATGCCTCGTTCGCTCGCTTGGCTCTTTGGGATCGCTGCTGCGGCGCTTTGGGCCGAGGAGGTCGGCACGCCGCGCACAACGCTGGCGGTCCCCACTCCGAACCTCGCGGTCGCCCTGCCTGCCAACGCGGGGCTTTCTGCGATCCGAACCGACACCTTTGAAGCGTTCCTCGACGGTCATCACGGCGAGCTCGTCTGCACGACCGAGCCCAGTACCAATCGGGTCCGCATCATCGACCGATTCACGCCCGACACGGCCGGCGAGGATCGGACGGTCGAACTCACATGCAGGGATGACGGGATGCTCACCCCGCTCGAGGGCGGTATCGCCCGCGAGGGCGTCGTGACGCTCCCGATCGCCCTCCGGCTCCTGCCCACGCTCCCGAGACGCGCCGGAGCGGTGTTCAATGCTCGCGGATGGAACAACCCGTTCGCCACAGAAGCAGAACATGGCGATGATCAGAACGGGGCACCCCGCGGGTCACTCGCCGTCACGATCCGGTCGCTCGGGATCGACAGCTCGGGTGCTTGGGTCTATCAGATCGAATCACCGCAGGGCGACTGGCGCTTCCTGGTCGAGGGAAGCCGCGTGGTGCGTGTCGACAAGGCTGACGGGACGGCCTCGCTCGTGCTGCGCTCGCAGTCAAGCATCGCAACAGGGGTCCGCCGCGACGCCCCCGATGATGGCGTTCACGAGCAGCCCGGCAGCCAGCGAGCGAGGAAATAGACGAGGTCCGAGCCGTCCACCTGCTGGTCGCGTCGGCCGAACAACTCATGGCCCTGATGCGCGCCGAGAGTCGTCACATCCGCGATCGAGAGGTCGCTGTTGATCCAAGCCGCGATGAAATAGATGAGATCGGCGGAATCGACCGAGCCGTCCGCGATGCCCCAAGAGGGGTCGCCCTCCTCAGCGGCACTCGTAGTCAGATCAGCGGATGAGCACGCCGAGGCGAGCCGGAGCGCCAGATCATCGAGCCCGTAGCCCGAGCTGCCCGCCACACCGCCCGAGAGCGCAACGCGAACGATGTCATCATCACGGCTTGCAACACCAATCCTCACGGTGGGCCCGCTGTCCTCAAGCGGGCCCGTGATATCTGACTTGGCCACTTCCTCGCCCCGCGCGTTGAACGCGGTCAGCGAGAGATTGCCATATCCGGTGAGCAGGTCGAGCACCGTGATCGCGAAACCACCGACAGGCTTTGATAGCTCGAAAACAATCGGCTGGTGACTGTTGAATCCCCGCACGTCATCGGGCGACACCGTGGACACGAAGCCGATGGCGCTCAGTCCGCGGAAACGCGGCGTTGGATTTGGTTCACCCTCTGCGCCGAGGAAAGCCGCTGGGTGATGACCGAACTCGAAGCCACGGAGCTGCGAGGTCGGCGGTCTGTCCACAGTCACGGTGACATTGCCAACCAAGAAGGGCTCGACAGCCTCACCGGCTTCGAGTCTGTCGAACGTTTCAACGATCGTCTTGCTCGCGGGCGCCGCTGTCACGGCAGCGACGAGGGCGAAGCCCAGGGCGGCTAGCAATGTTATCGGTCGTCTGATCATCCCTAGCGCGTGCCCTTCGGTACATCATTGGCGCAAGAGCGCCGGCTTCCATCGACCGGAGGGGCATTCCGGCGACAACCTGGGATGGACACAGAAGAATTGATGCTGGCTTTGCGCGAACTCACCGTTCGGCGGGGGTGTCGTCGAAGACCTTTCGCACCACCTCGATGAGCTGCTCAAGCTGGAAAGGCTTGAAGAGCACCGCCTGAAGCCCCTCTTGGCTGGCCCGGACGATGGAATGGTGCGGGTCATACCCGAAACCGGTCATCAGTACAACCGGGACATCCGGGGATACGCGACGCGCAGCACTGAACACTTCGTACCCATTGTGTTCGGGCATCTGGATGTCACTGATGATCAGGTCGTAGGCCCGATCCTCGCCTGCGCCGACACGATCGATCGCATCGACCGCGGAGCCGCCCCCATCGCAGACGGTGACCTCACAACCCCGATTCTTGAGGACATCGCCGATGATGCGACGGATCTTGAGCGCATCGTCGGCGATCAGAATCCGGCGGCCCTCCAAGAGCGGGTCGGTCTGCCGATTCTGTAGCGCCTGCTCAACGCCTAGCAGGTTCTGAGGTCCGGACGCGACGTCGGCGACCCGGCGGCGGATGCTCTCGACATCCTTGCGGATCCGGTCGATGTGCGCGGCCGCGTCCGGATCACGTGCACGGATCTCGTCGAGGTACCCGACCTCGTGCTCGATGTCCTCAAGGGGCTCGTCGAGCTCGCCCCGGAAGTGACCAGAAACCGAGCGGCTCGTCACCTGACGCTCGGCAACAAGCAGGCCCAGCATGTGGAGCCCAACCGCGACGTGGCGGCTGAACATTTCAGCAAACTGCCGGTCCTCCTCCGTGAAGGCGTTGGGCTGTTCGCTCTCGATCGCCATAACTCCGATGACGCGGTCGTTGAGCCTGAGCGGGACCGTGAGGCTGCTGACGCACCCGCTGAGTCCTGGCACGTACCGCTCGTCAGTCTCGGTGCTCTGGCAGATGTAGCTCTTGCCGGTCTTCGCGACATAGCCGGTAATCCCCGAGCCCTCGGCCTCAGCGAAGAAGTTGAGCTCGCCGATCTCTGAGGGCAGCCCCTCGCTGACCACGAGCTCAAGCTTGTTACGGCGCTCCTCGACGAGAAATATCGCGAAGTGGTCGAACTTCAGCAGGCCTCTCATGTGCGCGATGATCTTCGACTCGAGTGTCTGGAGCCGTTGGAGTGCGGACTGATCCTGGATCTCGTCAGCGCCGACACCCACGAGGTCGTATCCCGCGGCGTCGATGGC
Organism: Planctomycetota bacterium; assembly: GCA_039186605.1. Taxonomy (GTDB): domain Bacteria; phylum Planctomycetota; class Phycisphaerae; order Phycisphaerales; family UBA1924; genus JBCCZZ01. The sequence goes on from JBCCZZ010000017.1 coordinate 55,369, forward strand.
ATTCATCTTGTGGCGCATGCGGCGCTGAGCCGTGACATCCCGAACGACCGCGGCGACCTGAGGCGCTGTGGTGCGTTCCGCGTTGGCACCGGTCACCCCCACAAGCTGGACGGGCGTGACCATGACGTCGTAGAAACGCTGGGCATCGGCGGTCTCGAACTCGAACCGGCAGGCGACCTCGCGGATCTCGTTGGGCCCGGTATGAGGCCGGCCCGGGGGCGCCGAGGGCTGAACTCCGGGCTTGAGCTTGGCGAGGTGGACGAACCACTCGGACGCCTCGTGACAAGACGCGGCGACCTTGTCGGCAATATCGTCGTCAAGCGAGCGGAAGAACTCGTTGCTCCACAGCACATCGCCCTCTTCCGAGGCGAGGCAGACGCCCTCGCTGATCGCGTTGAGCAGCGTGATCGCACGATCGCTCTCGAGTTCGGCGACAAGCGAGCCCGCGATGGACGGCAGGGTCCTGGTGGTGCTGACGACGAGCTCTGGGGTGGCGGTCGATGGGCCGACATCTTCAGGCTGGGCCTCGACGATCTCGAAGGCTTCACCCAGAGACCGCGCGAGCTCCTGCTTTGTTGTGTCGTCGATCCCGACGACGAGCAGCTTGGGACGGGCGTCCCGCATCGGCCGCACTTCTCCAGACCCGACTCGGATTCTAACCACCGAGATGGGTGTCTCCTAGACCTACGCCCTGGCCGAGCCGATGTTCCTCGGTTCCCCGGCTCCGGGTGCTTGGTTATCACATCGGACCGACGGCTGCCGATACTGTGACACGTCCATGATCTCGGTCAGGGAAATCCGAAAGACCTACCCAGGAGGGGGGCCGGGCGCCGCCGGGTCTGGGCGGGTCCGCGCGGTGGATGGGATCTCGTTCGAGCTCCGTGCGGGCGAGGTGGTCGGCCTGCTCGGCCCGAATGGCGCCGGGAAAAGCACCACCATCCGGATGATCACGGGTTATCTCGGGGCCGATGGCGGCTCGGTCCACATCGACGGCTTCGACGCCTTCCGAGCCCCAGTGAAGGCCCGCCGGGCCACCGGGTACCTCCCGGAACACGCGCCGCTCTATCCGGAGATGACGCCTCTTGGCTACTTGCGCTACCGCGCTCGCCTCTGCGGACGCTGGGGCAGAAGTGCCGGCAGGCTCGCCGAGGCTGCTGCCAGCCGATGTGGGCTAAGTGAGATGCTCAAGCGGCGGATCGGGCGGCTCAGCAAGGGCTACCGCCAGCGGGTAGGGCTCGCGGCCGCGCTCGTACACGAGCCCCGGGTCCTGATTCTGGACGAGCCGGCGAGCGGGCTCGATCCGGTCCAGATCCGCGAGATGCGGGCGCTCGTCCGGGAACTCGCGCAGGATCGAACGATGCTGCTCAGCAGCCACATCCTGGATGAGGTCGAGCGGACATGCGACCGTGTAATGGTGATCGCGCGAGGCAAGCTCCGCGCCGATGGGACCCCGACGGAACTCGCCGAGCGATTCGGTCCGAGCCCGCGGGTGGTGTTCCAATGCAAGAGCGACCCCTCGGTCCTTGATCCCCGTGCGACGAGCAGCGCCACAGGCGGAGGGTGGAACGAAGGCCGACTCGAGCCGCTCCAGGGCGAGGACCCGCGCGGGCTCGCGGAGCGGATCGGTGCCACTGCGACGAAGCACGGCGTGGCGCTCCGCGAACTCCGGATCGAGACCGCGACGCTCGAGGACGCGTTCATCCATCTGACCGATGATGCACCGCAGCCGAGGGCGAAAACCCCTTCCGGCTCACGCGTGCTGCGAGCCCTCCCGGAGGGCAGCAGATGATCGGCACGATGGTCATCGCGATACGTGAGCTCCGATCGTTCTTCAGGCTTCCGGTGGGCTGGGTGGTCATCGCGCTGTTCGTGCTCCTGATGGGCGCGGGGTTCAGCGTGGCGATCATCCAGCCCGGTCAGCCAGCGACGCTGCGCACGCTTTTCGGCTGGGGCTGGTGGATGATGCTGGTCATCGCGCCGGCTGTGAGCATGAGGCTGCTGAGCGAGGAACTCCGCGCTGGAACGATCGAGCCCCTTGCGACAGCACCGCTCGGTGACCTATCGATTGTGCTCGGTAAGTACTTGGGCGGCGTGCTGTTTCTCGTGTGCCTGCTCGTGCCGACTGCGGCCTATCCGATCGCGCTGCATCTTCTGTCCGACCCGGCGCCTGACATCGGACCGATCCTCGCGGGCTACCTCGCGTTGTTGCTGTCCGGGCTCGTGTACCTCGCGTTCGGACTTGTCGGCTCAGCGCTCACATCGAGCCAAACGCTCGCTTACCTCGGGTCGCTGCTCGCCATCATCGGCATCTGGCTGCTCTCGACAGAGGTCGCAGACCGCGCGCCTGAATGGCTGGCCCCCTGGCTCGTCAGGCTCGATGTCGGGAAGCCGGTCGCTCAGCTCGCGCGCGGCGAGGTGACCACCACCGCGATCGCCGGTCCACTGCTGGGCACGATCTGGCTTCTGTGCCTCGCGTACGTGTGCCTCGGATGGAGGCGCTGGCGATGAGACGGATCATGAAGCTCTGCGCCCCCGCAGCATTCCTCGGACTTATGGCAGCGGCGCTCGTATTCGCCGGGCTCCTCGTCGAGCGGTACGAGCGGCGTTTCGATGTCACCGCGACGGCGGACCACCGGCTCAGCGAGCGAACCAGGCTGGTGCTGTCGGAGCTCCGGGGCGACTGGCGGCTGGTGCTCGCGGTCGATGCTTCAACGCTCGCGGGAGACCGGTTCCGCCGGCTGCGCGATGTGCTGGAGACGTTCGCAGCGGCAGAGTCGCTGGATGGCGCTGCCATCGAACCGGTTGTGCTTGACCTCTCCGACCCGCGCGGCGCAACTGGCTATCGAGAGCTCATTGAGGACCTCGCGGAATCCGAACGCGGGAGGATCGAGGCTCAGCGTGAACGGGTTGAGGCCGTGGTTGAGGAGCTTGAGCGGATCGCCCGCGCGGCCCCGCGCATCTCCTCGGAACTCGGTGCGATCGCCACAGCGATCGACGAGCGGGTGCCATCAGCGGAAGCAAACCGGACGTTCTTCTTGCAACAGGCGGCCGCGGTGCGCGGGATCGGCGAGGACACGGGTCCGGTGGTCGAGGCGGTGCGTCAGCGTCTGGACCCGGAACAGGCGCCGGGGGTGGGTAGCATCCAGATCTCGCGACCGGACCTCGCGTCAGCGGCGCTCTCACAGCCAACGGATGCCGTGCTTGCGCAGATCGGAACGCTCGCACGGGAACTCGCGCGGTTCGGCGGTTCGGCTGCGGTTCCGACGGAACTCCGAGAGCGCACGCTCGTGCTCGCGGGCGAGGTGGGTCAGTTCCGCGATCGGTTTGCTCAGCTGGCCGACGCGATCGCACGAATGCCACGGCCCGATGTGCTCCGGATCGCCGATGCACTCGCCTCTGGCGAGGCGATGATCGTTGCAGGCCCCGCGGGCGTGACCGCCATCGACCTCGCGGCGTTGCTGCCCGACGGCGCAGCCCTCGAAGCACTGGGCCTGCGCGCGGCGGATGCGCGCCAGCGTGCCGAGGAGCTGATCGCAACGGCGATCGGGTCGCTCGTGCTCGCTGAGCCACCGATCGTGGTTCTGGTGCACGGTGAGACCCAGCGGTTCCTTGGACGTGCGCCGGTATTCGAGCGTGGCCGGGAGCGGCTCGGGCTCCGCGGCATCGATGTTGTGGAGTGGCCAGCCACGGTCGAGCGTGAACGGCCCTCGCTCACGGATTTCGATCCGGCAGGAACCAGGCCTGTCGTCTACCTCACGCTCGCACCAGACGGCACCGCAGCGGCCGGCGCTGGCTCGGCCGGTGCCGAGCGTCTCAGAACGTGGGCGGATGCACTGATCGATGTCGTTGAGTCGGGCGATCCCCTGCTGCTCACGCTCAACCCCTCGGTGCTGCCGTCGTTCGGCGATGCCGACCCTCAGAACGAGGTGCTCAGTGCGTTCGGGCTGCGCGCGGGGACCGATCGGCCGATGCTGGGTGAGCGACGTGAAGCCGGAGATCGGGTGGTGCTCACCGATCTTGAGACCATCGCAGCAGATAGCAATCACCCGCTTGGCCGAGCTGTTTCTGGGCAGCGGCTGCTGCTCCCCTGGCCGGTTGGGATCGAGGGCGAGGGTGCGGCGGTCGTTCGGACGACGCCCGCCGACGGGCTCTGGTTCGAGGACGAGTGGTTGGGGCTGTGGCGCACGCCGAGAAACCAGCGTGCGCTGCTGGAGTCACCGCCCGAGTTCGACCAGGGGAGCGATGACCTTGTCACAGATAGCACGCTTGTGGTGGCGGCCCAGCGCGAACTCGACGGCGAGCTCGCGAGGCTCGTGGCTGTCGGTTCCAACGCGTGGCACATCGATCAGGTGGTCGGACAAGCAGCTCTGATCGATGGGCGCGCGGTGCCGTTTTATCCCGGAAACCTGGAGCTGCTTGAAGCCGCGGTGTACTGGCTTGCGGGCCAGGAGACGCTGATTGCGCCGAGCGCGCGTGCGGGGACCTCCCCAACGATCAGGATTGTTGATGCCCAGCATCTGAGCCTGATTCGCTGGTCACTCGCCCTGGGGCCCGCGATGCTTGTACTCCTGGTAGGACTGGCCTGGCGCTGGGCGCGGGGCTGAACCGAACTTCGCACGCTGCGCTTCGGCGACCGGGTTGGTCGGGCGGCGCGGTGCGTCTGTCAGACCGCACTCCGGGCAGACGGTCTCGGCATGGAGTTCGATTGCGGCGAGCTCATAACCGCAGCCCTTGCAGGGTCGGCGGATGTCTCGGTCGGCCCGCGGGGATGTTGGGACGATCCAGGACATGAGGCCCAACGCCAGCAACGCCACGGCATAAGCAACAAGTATGAACCGGAACTCGAGGCCGATCGTGTCGCCCGTGATCAGCGACTCGACGCTCGTGTAGCCCCAGTACACCGCGGTTGGTAAACCCAGAGCGGTGGAGGCAACCCATACCAGGCCCGTGGGCCGGCGCCGCCATCGCAGGCTGCCCCAGACCACCAGCACTGCATAGATCGGAAACAGGAGCAACTGGTCCTCACACACGGATCATCAGGGCGGTGATGACACGGCGGTTCGCCCTCCCGGGCCCGCCGGATGGGAGGCTAGCGGCCTTGCTTGAAGAGTGTCCGCAGGGCGTCGTAGATGCCGTTCCGATCGTTGATCTTGGTGGTCAGGAGCCTCGGACCAAGGTCGTCGGCCCTCCCATTTGGGAACGCCTCGTGCAGGACGTTGATGAAGTTGCCCGAGCCGTACGCGCTCGCCACCTGGACATACCCGAACATGTTGCTGCTTGGAAGTAGCTCATTGTCGATCAGCTCGACACACTTCTTGTTGTCGGCTTCGGACGAGTTGTCCCCGTCGGAGAAGTGGTAGCAGTAGACATTCCAGTCGGCGGGGTCGTATGACTCGTGAAGGATGTCCTTGCATAGCGTGAAGGCGCTCGAGATCCGGGTGCCGCCGTCCTCGCGGACGCTGAAAAATGTCTTCTTGTCGACCTCGCCCGCGCGGACATCATGAACGATGTACCGGCTCTCGATCCCCTCGTAGTTGCGGCGGAGCCAGGTGTCGATCCAGAACGCCGTCAGCCGAACGAGTTCCTTCTGCTCCTCACCCATCGAACCCGACACATCCATCATGTACACAATCGCGGCGTTCGACTGGGGCTTTTTGACCTCGTTCCAGCTGCGAAACCGCAGGTCTTCGCGGATCGGGATCACAACAGGATTGTCCGGGTCGTACTCGCCCATCGCGAGCTGACGCTTCAGGGCCTCGCGGTAGCTCCGCTTGAAGTGGCGCAGAGCGCTCGGCCCCACCGGGCGGATCCCCGTGTATCGGTCACGCACGGTTGAAATACGGTGAGCCCCGCGCGGCTCGATGCGCGGGAGTTCAAGCTCCTCGGCAAGGATGTCGGCGAGCTCGTCGAGCGCGATATCGACCTCGAGGATGTGCTTGCCCTCTTCCTCTCCGCCCGGGTTCTCCCCCGCGCCCTGTCCGACCGCCTCGCCCTCATCGCCCTCGCCCATGCCAACACCAGGGGTGTTGTCACCGTAGCGGAAGGTTGGGATGTCGATGTCGTGGACCGGGATGCTGACGGCCCGCTCGCCCTCGCGGCCGATCAGTTCGTCGCGGCTAATGAATCGGCGCAGATCCTCGCGGATCTTGCCCCGGACAATCTGCCTGAACCGTTGATGATCCTGTTCGATCTTGCTGACCACGCGGGGCCGCCTCCCATCGCTGGTACGAATAGGGATATCGGCTGGATCGTCCCTCGGGCTGAGATCCGCTGCGCAGTGGTCCCGGCCGCCTAACGGTCCGGCGTATGGCCAACGACGTCGGGGACGAGCCCGGTCAGCCCGGCGTCCGTAGCCACATAGGACCGACCGCCCGGATCGGTGACTAGGCGAGCCCCGATGAGTGCCGCCAGATCCGCGACACGCTGGTCCTCGGACGCAAGGGCACGGGTCAGCCTCGGGTCATCGGGATCGGTGACCCGAGCTAGACAGTGCACGGCGAGCACAACCGGGTCGTCCTCGTTGCGGGCGAGCTCGTCCAACGCGTCGAAGCCCGGTGCGAGGCCGGGGGGCGGGAGCAATGCGACGATCGCGGCGCGGTCGGCCGGTTCGAGCGCGGGATACCTCGACGCCCAGGCGGTGGCCAGTGATTTGTTCTCAGAGGGCTCGGTCGCCCGGGCCGCACGGCTGAAGGTGACGCCCGCGATTCGGGCAAGGTCGGACCCAGAACTCTCTGTGATGAGTTCGACGACCCGGTCATCGGAGAACACCGCCTCGGTGATGCCCTGGACCCGCTGCGGGAGAGACCCGGCCTCGTGGCAGAGCGAGCCGGCCTCGAAGTAGCCAAACTGTCCGAGCCTGTAGCCCTGGAGCACACGCCAGCGCGCACGGCCGGGCCGATCGGCGTTGAGTGCTAGGTGCCAGCCGAACTCTCCGATCGCGGGTCGCAGATCAATGACAAGTTCTTCTCTCGGCGCAAGCCTGAACCGGCGCGCCATATCGGCAACGGTCGGGCCAGGAACAAGTCGGTCGTCGGTGCCGAGGGCGAGTTCGCCCATTACAAGCATCCGTGTATTGAGCGGCCGCGCGGGGCCCACCGCGAGTGGGATCGGCGCGAGGTTCCGAAGCCTTACCCTGAGCACCCCGGTGCCCATCGGCTCGGGAGGTGTGAGGACTTCCAGCCTGAGCGTCATGAACCGACCGGGGTTGGTCGCCATCTGGTCGACGACCTGCGGAATGTCGTCGGCGATCCGTGCGGCGCGCGAAACAATCTGCGGATCATGCAGAATCGCGTCTTCGGGGAGGATGCTCTGTGCAACCACAGAGGGGAGGCTCAGCGGTCCGCGGTCGAGAATGGATCGGAGCTGGGCACCGGCTTCTTCGGACCGCTCGAGTCCCGACAGCGAGAGCGCATAGCCCACACGGGGCCACAACGCGTCGGGGAAGTTTGTGATGATGAGCGCGAGCAGGTCAACCGCACGCTCTGGCTCACCCAGGATCATCGCTTCCCAGGCAACGATCTCTTCATCGTTCAGGAGGTCGTCTGGCATACCGCCGAAGACAAGCGTGATGACGGCCTGCGCATCCTCGATAACGAGGGGCCTGAATCGATCGTCCTGCGCCACAGCGATCGCAAACCCTCGGAGCATCATCATCGCGTGGCGCTGCCACTCGAGCAGAAGGCTCTCTTGCCGCTCGCGCGTCCGGGCATCCCGTTGGAGCGTAATGATCTGATCCATCCCGGCCTGAACGCTATCGCGCAGCCTGATCAGCGCTGCACCAATCTGCTCGGGATCGCGGCTCTCAAGCGAGGCGATAAACCGAGTCATCGCGGCATCAACCGAGACCGCAACCCGCTCTGGCGGGATGTAGCCCGCGGGCGGTGGCTCGCCCGACTCTGCGAGCTGATCGGCGAGCTGCTGCGCGTTGAAGCGGAGACGCTCAAGGTCCGTGTCGATCGCCTCAATGATCGTCTCTGGACCACTAATTGACCATTCGATCACGTCGGACTGCTGCTGGAAGAATCGTGCATCGACCCCGTCGTTGATCACGATCGCGCCGGCAAGATCGTGGAACCTCTGGGCCCGCTTTGAAAGGCCCAAGCGGTACAGCTCGGCCGCGATCCAGCTGAGCACGGTCGGGTCGGAGGGATCGGCGAGAAGGAGGTTGCTCAGGAGCTGAAGCTCGTCGGCGGTATCCAGGTTGCCCGAGGCCGTGCCCGTGGTGTACGCCAGACTGGCAGCGTCTTTGTTGGTCGCGTCGAGCGAAACCGCGCGAGTAAGCAGTTCTGTGAAGGTGTCCTCACGCCCTAGCTCGCGGGCGAGCAGCGCACCGTCGAGTGAGAGACGGCTCCGAACAGAGGCGGGCAATCTGGCCCCGTCGCCAGTGGTGAACCGCTCCACCAGTGCGAGCCTTTCCTCGGCCCGCTGCTCCAACGCTATCCGGTCAGTAATCCAACGGAGCTGCGCGACGGTATCAGAAGGGTCGACACGAATGAGCTCTCGCGTGAGACGGGAGACATCGTCGCGATCCCCCGCGGCGTGGGCCGCCTCGATCGCGAGGCGGATCAGCTCCGGATCGCCACCCTCCGCCCCGCTCATATCGCTGGCGATCTCCAGTGCGAGCCTGGCGATGCGGGCGTCGCTGGGGGTCGGAGCGGGCCTGAGCCTGAGGTCGAGCAACGCGGCGCGGGCAAGGGCCCGGCTGCCGGCGGCGGAAAGCGTGTCTTCAGTCTGAGCGCGCGCAGGTGGTGCCACTGCGAGAACCGCAGCGAGGACCCCGGTCAGAAGGCGAGCCAGCCGAACGCGAGCAGGATGAGCCACGCGAAGCCTCCGAACAGTACAACGCAGGTGAAGCACTCGATCCACCAGACGGTCCGTCGCTCGGCACCGGGAAAAATCCTGTCGGCGACGAGGCACATGAACACGAGCTGACCCGCGGCGACCGCAGTGACCCCGAGCACGGCGCGGGGCATGTCACCCAGGACAGCGGGAGCCGCACCGGGCATCAACAGCCAGAGTCCACCCACGGTCATCAGCACCGCCCAGGGCAGGGCGACGGCAAGCAGCAACGTCAGCGTGAGCCTTCTCGTGAGTTGCATACTGAGCCAGTGGGCCTCCGGTTCGCTGCGAGCGTAGCGGGATTAGCCCAGCGCCATGGTCATCAGGAACTCGGCGTTGGTCTTGACCTTCGCGAGTCTGGTCCGGAGCAGTTCCATCGCCTCAACCACGTTCATATCGCTGAGGACCTTGCGGAGGCGGTAGACCAGCTCCAGCTCCTTCGGGTCCATGAGCAGTTCCTCGCGACGTGTGCCGCTCGCGGCGACATCGATGGCGGGGAAGATGCGCTTCTCGATCAGCTTGCGGTCGAGATGCAGTTCGCTGTTGCCGGTGCCCTTGAACTCCTCGAAGATCACCTCGTCCATCTTGGAGCCGGTGTCCACGAGGGCCGTGCCGATGATGGTCAGGCTGCCGCCGTTTTCGATCGCACGAGCGGCGCCGAAGAACTTCTTGGGCCGCTGCAGCGCGTTCGAGTCGAGACCACCGGTCATGATCTTGCCCGAATGCGGCATGTTGCTGTTGTACGCACGGGCCAGGCGGGTGATCGAATCGAGCAGGATAACCACGTCCTGGCCAAACTCGACCATGCGCTTCGACTTCTCGATGACGACCTCGGCAACCGCGACGTGTCGGCTCGAGTCCTCGTCGAAGGTGCTCGCGACCACCTCGACCGACTCATCGGTGTTGCGCCGGAAGTCGGTGACCTCCTCCGGACGCTCGTCCACGAGCAGCACGATGATCTTGACATCAGGGTAGTTTTTCGTGATCGCCCTGGTCATCTTCTGCATCAGGACGGTCTTGCCGGTGCGGGGTGGCGCAACGATGAGGGCCCGCTGCCCCTTTCCGATCGGCGCAACAAGATCCACGACCCGGCACTCGAGCTGGCTGGGCTCTGTCTCGAGCACGAACCGCTCTTCAGGGTGGAGCGGCGTGAGGTCCTCGAACCGAGTCAGATCGCCGATCGATTTCGGATCACGGCCGTTAACCTCGTCAACACGGAGGAGCGCGAAGTAGCGTTCGCTCTCTTTGGGTGGGCGGATTGCCCCGGATACGACCATGCCTCGCTTGAGCCCGAAGCGACGGATCTGGCTGGGACTGACGTAGATGTCGTCAGGGCCCGGCAAGTAGCTCTGCTCGGGGCTGCGTAGGAATCCGAACCCGTCAGGCATGATCTCGAGCGTGCCATCGCCCAGAGTCAGGCCGGCGCCCGCAGCGCGGGCCTTGAGGATCTTAAAAATCAAGTCCTGGCGGCTGATCGAGTGCGGTTCGTCGATCCCCTCACCCTCGGCAAGCTCATGGAGGTTGTCCAGGTCCATCCGCTGGAGCTCGCCGATCGAGAGCTGGTTCTTGAGCGTCTCGGGATCGGCTTTCGCCGCGATCGCTTCGAGCTCTGCGGCCTCGCGTTCGAGCTGCTCATCGCTCGGGAGAACATGGTCCGGGATGCTTTGATAGCCCGGCTTATGGCTCTTGCGTTGCTGGTGCCCGCCTTGAGGGCCGCCCTGCTTGTTGCGCTTCTTGCGCTTGCGGCGACCGCCGCGCTGGACCTCGGAGGACTCGCCGTTGTCGCTCGGTCCCGTCGAGGGCGCGTTGTCCGGTCCAGACTCGGCCGGGGACGCAGGTTCGGTCTTTGCTTCGCTCTTGGCCGAGGCCCTCGGCTTCGTGGCCTTGGGCTTCTCCGGCTTCGGCTCGGTCGCAGAGACCACCTCGGCGGGTGCGATCTTCTTGGTCGTCTTGCGGCGGGTCTTGCGCTTGGTGGGCTCAGCGCCCGTGTCCGCATCCTTGACGTCTGCCATGTCGAGACGGCTCCTCAGCCAGGTCGTTGGCGTAGATCCTCGGTATGGATCAACGCTTCTTGCCGTGGCGGCGGTGGACGGATCGGCCCGGGCTTCCCTAGCTCAGCCGATCCCTCGATACGGGGTCGGGCTTGACCGGTCCGTCGGAAATCAGAATCCGCTGGGCGCACAAAGCCGGCCGGAAAACCGCCGGGACGGGTCGCGCTCAGCAAAGGGGGAATCAGCCTGCCCCAATATCGGCTTGGCTGACACCTTAGTATACCACACCCGCCTCGGCCGAGGCAAACGCAGCGATTCCTGACCAATTGCCCTAACCGGCTCTGATCTCGTCTAGAGCGGCGCTCACGCGGGCCCGAAGCTCGGTCAGTGTGCCATCGTTCTCGACCACGATCGACGCCCTGGACTTCTTCTCCTCCACGGGGAGTTGCGCCTGCTCACGGCGGTCGAGTTCCGCCTCGTCCCAGCCTCGGTCGGTGCGGACGCGTTCGAGCCTGAGCTCCCGCGGGGCATCGACGAAGATAACCGCGTCGCACTCTTCATCGACCCCGGCCTCGAACAGCAGCGGCGCATCGATCACGAACGCCGGGGCAGCCTCACGGGCCGCATCACGCCTGCGCTCTCCACGTATGTCGTGGAGCTTCGGATGGACCAGGTCTTCGAGTCTGCGGCGCTGCTCAGCGTCATCAAAGACGATCTTCGCGATCTTCCTGCGATCGATCTTGTTGTTATCGTCGAGGACTTCCTCGCCCCACCACTCGGTCAGGGTCTGACGTACATCCTTCCGATCGAGCGCGGCCCGAGCATCGGAATCCGAGTCGCTTACGACACAACCCAGGCTCGCGAGCACCTTCGCGACGGTCGTCTTCCCTGCACCGATGGCGCCAGCGAGGCCGATGGTCAAGATCTCGTTGGAGCCTGCCATGTGGTGGGTTGGACCTTAGCCGATCTGATCAGCGATCGCTTCGGGCTTCAGCGTGACGATCTCTGGATGGTTGCGATAGAGCCCGTTGTAGTCGAGCCCATAGCCAACCACGAACTCGTCGGGGATCTCAAATCCCGCATAGTCGGCCTCGATCACCGGGGGTCTACCCTCGACGTTCTTGCGGAGCAATACACAGACGCGGACGCTCGCCGCGCCCTTCTGCTCGATAAGTCGCTTGACGAGCGCAGCGGTCTCGCCCGAATCGAGGATGTCGTCAACCACGACCACGTGGCGACCCGTCAGGTTGTCGGGCAGCTCGCTCGCGAGCTTCGCCCCCTGGGTCTTGGTTGCGGTGCCCGGGTAGCTGGTCACAGCGACAACTCCTAGGCTCAGCTTCATCGGCAGTTCACGGATCAGGTCGGCAACGAACACGAGCGCCCCGGTCATGACTGGGACGAGTACAACGTGACCCGCCTGGTCGGGGTCGTGGCCCTCAGCTCGGAGCGCACGGATCAGGTCAGCCGCGAGATCACGTCCGATCTCGCGGACCCGGGCCGCGATCCGGTCACGATCGATCAGGATCTGGTCGAAATCGTTCCGCAATGCCCCACCTTCACTCTGAGCGAAAGATCTGGCTCTAGACCAGGCCCGTCACGCCCCCCGTCCGCCTGACGGCAGAGTATCGGTTCAATCCATCCTCGAGCACCGCCTCCGCGGCCTGATAGGGCAGGATGTCATCCACCTCGACGGTCTTGCCTTCCAGCTGCTTGTAGTCCTCGAGGAACCGCTTGAGCATCTTGAACGTGTGCTTCGGGAAGTCACTGGCGTTCTGGAAGTCGCTGTACTCGGGGTCGTTGACGAGAACAGCGACGATCTTGTGATCGGGCTGGCCCTCGTCGAGCATCGACATCAGCCCCACCGCCCGCGCGTCGCACAGGCAGAGGGGCTCGATCTTCTCCGTGCAGAAGACCAGCACATCGAGCGGATCGTCGTCCTCGCCAAGGGTCTGGGGTATGAATCCGTAGTTGGCGGGGTAATAGACGGCACTCGAGAGCACACGGTCGAGCCGCAACAGGCCCGAGCCCTTATCGAGCTCGTATTTGTTGCTAGATCCCTTTGGGATCTCGATGATCGCCTTGAAGTGGTGCGGAAGCGGGTAGCCGTCCACGGCGGGGGTGACATCGTGCCAGGGGTGGATCATGTGCGAGGGTAGGTATCGAGCGGGCACGTCAAGCGGCCTCTACCCTGCTCTCCATGCTCACCCTTGACTACGCAAACTGCCTTTCCGACCGGGTCGCCAGCCACGGGCTCGACCCGGACCGCCTCGCCCTCGGCGGCCCGCTCGCGGATGCCGCGACGCGCCTGACCGCGCAGCTCGAAGAAACACGGGGGACCGGCTGGGAGCGGTGGCGTCTGCTGTGTGAGAACCCGATGCGCGGCGAGCACGTCGGGGAGATCAAGAAGCTGGTGTCGGAACGTGCTAACAAGTTCGAGAACCTCGTCGTCTTGGGAATCGGTGGCTCGGCACTGGGCAACATCGCCCTGCAAGCGGCGCTGCGTCCAGCAACGCACAACCTGCTGCCCGCGGGTGAGCGGAACGGCCCGCGCGTGTTCGTTGTGGACAACGTCGACCCGATGTACCTCGGGGATGTCATCAATGCCTGCAAGGCCAACGGAGGTATCGAGAAGACCTGCTTCAACGTCGTGAGCAAGTCGGGCGAGACCGCCGAGACCGCGGCTCAGTTCATGATCGTGCGCAAGATGCTGACCGACGCGCTCGGCGCTTCGGGCCTGTCGTCGAACGTGGTGGCCGTGACAGACCCCGACAAGGGGACGATGCGGACGATCTGCGACGGGGCGGGCATCCCGACGCTGCCCGTGCCCGAGGGTGTGGGCGGCCGCTTCAGCGTGCTCTCGCCCGTAGGCCTGTTCAGTGCGGCGATGGTCGGGATCGACATCGATGCGTTGCTCGACGGCGCGGCGGCAATGGAAGCCCGGTGCCGCCGGCCCGAACTGGCCAAGAACCCCGCGGCGATGCTCGCGACATTGCTCGTCGAGCTCGGGAGCAACAAGGGCAAGGTCAACCATGTGCTGATGCCCTACAGCAACCGGCTCTACCTTCTCGCGGACTGGTTCCGTCAGCTCTGGGCCGAGAGCCTCGGCAAGGAGAAAGACCTCGCGGGCGAACGCGTGTTCGCGGGCTACACGCCCATCAAGGCGCTCGGCACGACCGATCAGCACAGCCAGGTCCAGCTCTATCGCGAGGGTCCCAACGACAAGGTCATCGGGCTGCTGGAAGTGGGCTCGTTTGATGCCGCGGGCGCGAGCGATGTGCAGATCCCGGGCGGCATGGGTGTCGAAGCGATTCAGTACCTCGAAGAGCAATCGCTCGCGCACCTTCTCAACGCCGAGAAGCGGGCGACGGAATACGCACTCGTCGAGAGCAACCGGCCCAACTTCACGCTGAAGTTCCCGAAGCTGGATGAGCATCACGTTGGTGAGTTCATCATGCTCTGGGAGGTCGTCACGGCATACGCCGGGCTGCTGCTGAACATCGACGCCTACGACCAGCCCGCGGTGGAGCTTGGGAAGAAGGCGACGTTCGGGCTGATGGGACGGGACGGGTACGGCGACTTCAAGACGAAGGTCGATGGGGTGCTGGAACCGACCAAGCACGTGATCACAGAATGACCGGCGCGCGTGTGAGGTCTATCGCCGAGGTCGTGCTCAACGTCACCGACCTTGCGCGCTCAGTCACGTTCTACCAGGAGGTGCTGGGCTTCGAGCACCGGGCTCAGTTTCCTGAAGACGACCCGACCATTGTTTTCTTGCACGCGGGTTCCGAAGCCGGACCCGATGATGCCGCGCATCGGCCGATGCTGGTTCTGATCGATCCCTCGCGGCACGAGAACGCGTTCGGCAAGTTCGCTACGCCGAACTCGCGTACGAGCGCGCTCAACCACCTCGCGTTCGATATCCGCTGCGAGGACTACGAACCAGAACAGGCGAGGCTCGAAAGCCTCGGGATCGAGCTGTTTCACACACGGTTCGATTGGCTCGGAGCGCGGGCGATGTTCTTCCAGGACCCCGATGGGAACCGGCTGGAGTTGATCGCGCGGGAACCGGGCTGACGGGAATCGAGCTCTAACGACCACAATTGTGCACATCGTGCGTGATCTCAGAGGTGCCGGCGGGGCCGCAGGTGATATGAAGAACTCATATCAAGCCATGGCGGGCGTTGGAACCCGCGAGACTAAGGCTCGTAGATCGATGTATGAGCCGGGTGATGTGGGCCTCGGGTATTGCGGTTCTTGTGTACCTCGCACTTGCTTCGTTCGTGCCCAGAGGCACCTACACGGAGCTTGATCTCGGATCGGGACGGGTTCGCACCACTCAGTTCTTCGGCCCCTTCTCTTCAGGGACCGGACTCAGCGATACCTGGCTCACCGAGGCAAGCGGAGCACCATGGGCCCCGGAGCTTTGGATTCTCACAGGGCGGAGTCGAGCAGACGCGTTGGGTACACGGATCAACACCAACTGGGGGCATGTGATTGCCACCCTCCGACAGATGGATGTAAGCATCCAGTCCGGCATGGTCGGCTCACTACAAGCTGGCGTCCTTGCTCACGAGATCCAGCATGAACTCGTTGCTCTGCATGATGCTGACACTCTTGATAGCCAGAGTCTCTTGAACACCCTGCGTGTGCTCTGTAGTGCCCTGCTCGCCTCTCCCACCCTGGAGCCACAGGCGATCGCCGAGTTGGCAGAATCCGCACGTGCCGGCGAAGTATCAGAAGCAACTGTCGAGGATTGGATTGCAGCACGGACAATCATCGAGGAGCCGTAAAGCCCTGCTCGCGGCGCTCACCAGGAGACGGATCAGTGGTACAAGAACGCTGATCTACCCGAATTTTGCCCCCTGCTCCCAATATCCAACGCCCCTCTGCGTTGGGCCCCCGACCCGGTGTTCTTCCGGGCTTGCGGAGGGTTCCAACATGCAGTACACGACACGCACCGCTGGAGCAATTGTGGCCCTGGCGCTCTTGGCGCTCCCGGCTGCCGCGCAGGACTCGTGCCAGGCAGTTCCGCCGAACGGCGCCCGGATCCTGTTCGCCGGGCACAGCTTCTTTATCCCGATCAGCCGCGAGTTCGACGAGTTTGTGCTGACGGGGATCGACGACACCCTGGGCCGCCACATAACCGCGATGGCCCCGTACGGGGGTGGCAGTGGCTCGCCTGCTTCGCTCTGGGACAACACGGACGGCAGTTACGACGAGGTGGTGAGCTATCTTGAGCAGCGGCCAGACGTGTTCGGCATGACGCTCTTCCGGGAGCCTGACACTGGGCTTGTTGGTCACGCAACGGTCGATGACTATGTGCTTTGGTTCGACCTCGCCCGTACGTATCGCCAAGACATGCAGTTTTTCGTCGCGATGCCGTGGCCGACGCACGCCCACGAGGTTGGCCCTGTGGTGATGGCAGAGCAGAACCTCGCGTTCGAACAAGAGATCCTTGAGGTCATCGGCGTGCTGCGCCAGATGTATCCCGACAACCGGATCGATTTCTACAACCACGGGATCACGTCCGTAAAGATGTACGAGATGTACGAGGCGGGCGAGCTCCCGGACATCACGTGTCTCATCCCCGAGGAGTGCGGACCGGACGGATCGCCGCTGTTTACCGACAGCGGGCTCGGTCACGCGAGCCCGATGATGCGTGAGCTGTGCTCGGTCGGCTGGCTCGACGTGCTCTACGGCATCCCGTACACCGATGTCGCCGTGGAGGGTTACCTGTCGGACACCGACGCGATCCTGGCGCACACCGCCGCGCACAACGGGCAGTTGCCGCGACCGCCTCAGGACTGGGACCGCGACGGGGCATGCACATTCTTCGACGTGATCGAGTACCTGCGGGACTTTGACGCGGCGGATCCGACGGCGGATGTGACTATCGACGGGGTGTACGACGCGGCGGATGTTGAGTTGGTGGTTGAGGTTGGTTCCTGAGGCGTTTGAGCGAAACCCTCGGGCCTAGCTCTTCCCGTACACCGGCACCACCGCCGCTCTCGTGCTCCGGTTCTCCGGGCTCGCGAGGAAGCAGATGGTGCGCGCCACATCAGCGGTGCTGGGCCACTGGCTGTGGTCAGCGTCAGGCATCGCGCGGCGGTTGGCGCTCGTGTCCATGATCGACGGTGCAACGGCGTTGACCCAGATGTGGTCGCCCTTGAGCTCGGCGGCCAGGCTTAGGGTCAGCCCCACCACCGCCGCCTTGCTGGCGGCGTAGACGCTCATGTTCGCGCCCTCTTCCGGATACCAGCCGGCGCGGGCCGCGACGTTGACGATGCGACCGCCCTCGCCCGTGGCACGCATGCACCGCGCGGCCTCGCGGCAGCTCAGCAGGCACGTCAGGGCGTTCATGCGGAAGAGCTTCTCGTACTGCTCGGTGGTTACACCCTCGAGCGGCGCCATGTCGAAGCCGCCGGCGATGTGGACGCTGCCCCAGAGGCCGTCCACACTCACCCGCTCGTAGAACGACCGAGCGGAGGCCTCGTCGGCGAGATCGACATCCTCGACGAACGAGACCCGGTCGTCTGTCTTGAAGCTGCACCGGTCCGGGGATTCGGAAGCCGCGAGGGGCACCGCGACGTGGGCGCCGGTCTCAAGCAGGCACTCGACGACCGCGGAGCCCAGGGCGCCGGCACCGCCTGTGACCACGACGTTCTTGCTGGCATATTCGATCATTCGCGGAGGGTAGCGGCGGAGGCTGCGCTGCAGATCTTGCGCGTGACCGGTTCGTGCGCGGGGTGCGGTTGGCACCCGGGTTGCGGAAGAACCCGCGGTGAACTACGCGACGCAGATCTCGACCTCGGGCGTGCTTGGGGCCCTGTACCGCCAGGACGTCGCGACGAACAACCTCGCGAACCTGAACACGCCGGGCTTCAAGCCCGACATGCCGCAGATGCACTTCCGCGAGGCGGCCCGGGTTGAGGACGATCTTTTTCACCTGCCCAGCGATGAGCTGCTTGAGAAGCTCGGTGCGGGCGTAAAAGCGGGACCCAACACCGTGGTGTTCAAGCAGGGTGCGGTGAGCACGACCGGCAACCCGCTGGATGTCGCGATCCAGGGCGAGGGGTTCTTTAGCGTGCTCTCGGGCGATGAGACCCGACTGAGCCGCGATGGACGATTCACGATGGATGCCGACGGCGTGCTCCGATCGGCGGCATCAGGCTGGGCCGTGCTTGATGATGGAGGCAGCCCGATCGAGTTAGACCCGCGGCTCCAGGTTGCGATCACCCCCACTGGCGAGGTGATGCAGGGCGGAGCCGAGGTTGCGAAGATCGGCCTCGTCGATGTCGCAGACCGAACGGGGCTGACGAAACTCGGTGACGGTACGTTCGCCTTCGAGCCCGCGATTCAGCTGACCGAGGCAACGGGAAGCGTTGTGCAGGGCGCGCTCGAGAGCGCGGCGGTCGATGAGATCAAGGCGTTGCTCGCGGTGACCAACGCCGCGGGCGGCGTGCGTAGCAACATTGGCATGATGACCTACCAGGATCGCCTGATGGATCAGGCGATCAACACGTTCGGTCGGGTCGGCTAAGACCGGGCCAGCAAAGCCAAGGACGGCGCAGCGAGTTCCAGGAGGGGACGATGGCGAGCCTCGCACTCGAATCGGCACGCAGCGGGCTGAGCGCCTTGAGCACACAGCTCGACGTGATCGCCAACAACTTGGCGAACGTCAACACACAGGGGTTCAAGGCGAGCCGCGCGAACTTCCAGGACCTGCTCTATGTCGAGCGGGCGATGCCCGGCGTCGAGAACGCCAACGGAGATCAGCGCCCGACCGGCCTGTACGTCGGTCTGGGCGTCAAGGTCAGCGGCACGCAGCAGGACTTTGCCCAGGGCGCCCCAATTTTCACAGAACGGCCCCTCGATCTGAACATCGAGGGCGAGGGGTTCTTCAAGGTCACCGTCCAGAACGAACTTGGTGGAGGGGTTGCCTACACGCGAGCGGGGAACTTCACGCTCAACAGCGATGGCGAGATCGTCCTGGCCAACGACCAAGGGCGGCGCCTTGAGCCATCGATCACGATTCCTGATGACGCGAGCACGATCACCATCGGCGCTGATGGACGCGTGTACGTCCAGCAGCCTGGCCAGGTGGATCCGACCGAGGTCGGGCAGATCGAGCTGGCGACGTTCATCAATCCGGCTGGCCTGTCGTCGGTCGGAGAGAACCTCTGGGTCGAGAGCGCCGCGAGCGGGCCGCCCGTCGAGGGCAATCCTGGCGAAGACAACCGTGGCTCGATCGGCCAGGGCTTCCTGGAGTCGAGCAACGTCGATGCGACGCGGGAGCTGGTTGAGCTGATCCGCACGCAGCGGGCGTTTGACATGAACAGCCAGTCGATCCGGGCCGCCGACGAGGCGCTCCAGACCATCGGTCAGCTGAGGCGATAACCCATGATCCGGATCCTAATGGCACTGATCTCGTTGATCTTGGGTAGTGCCGACGCGCTGGCGTCGTCAACGGTCGAACTCAGGACTGCGGTCCGTGTCGCCGACGATGCGCCGTTGCTGCTCGAAGACATCGCCGAGCTCTCGGGGTCGGAAGCGTTGAGACTCGCTGCTGTGGTGGTCAAGGAGGACCCCGCGGCGGCGGTGCATCCGGGCGGCCGCTCGTTCGAGATAACGACTGCCGAGGTCCGGGGCCTGCTCGACGGTGCGGGCGCACGCTGGGGAGAGCTGGCGCTCTCGGGGTCGGTGTGCCGCGTGATGCCGATCGACTTTGAGGCGTTGGAGCCGCAGGCCGTGGCGCCGGCGCCAGTACCACAATCCGCACCAGGCGAGTCGTGGCGCGCCCCCGAAACAGCGGGCACACTCCTAGGCGATGTCGGCCGCCAGATCGCCGCGATCCTGGGGATTTCTGCTGATCGGCTCCGGGTCTTCACGGACAGCCGAGATCGTGCCCTGCTCGCGACGCGTACCGCCGGGCGGACCGTACAGATCAGGCCGACCGGCATGGGCGAGCGGATTCCGCTGGCGATCAGCGTGTTCGAGGATGGAGCGACGATCGTCGAGGGGAACGTGCGGGTCGGTGTTCGTGTTCTCAAGGAAGTGCCAATCGCGGCGGGCGATATCCGGCGTGGCGCAGCCGTGCGGCCCGAGGACATCTCGGTGCGTTCCGAGTGGGTCACACCTGACGACAGCTTGGGAACCGCAACACAGATCGTCGGCGCCGAAACTTCAAGGCGTGTGCGAGCAGGCGAGGTCCTAGGGCCTTCGATGCTCGTGTCGCCGCTTGCGATCGAGAAGGGCGACCGCGTCAGTGTGCGTTGCGTCACGCGCGGGATCGTGGTCACCAGCCAGGCGCATGCCCTCGAAGATGGGCGGCTGGGTGACGAGATCATGCTCAGGCCGCTCGGGGCGGATCGGCGAGCACCGGGCTTCTCGGCCCGCGTCGAGGGGCCCGGCAAGGCGATCGTGTTCACGGATGGATGAGGGGAGCGTGGTCGGGATGCGTGGGTTTATATTGATGCTTGTCGGCTTGCTCGCGGCGCCTGCTTCGGCACAGTCGCTGTTCCTGTCGCGGCCCATCGTGCCCGAGGCCTCGCAGACCAGTGCAAATCTTCAGCCCTTCAGCCTGATCTACGTCGCGCCGCCTAGGCCTACCGAGTTCCACGTTCACGATCTGATCACGATCGTTGTCGACGAGAACACGCAGGCGACCAGCAGCTCGAGTCTGGAGACCGAGACCGACTACGAGATGGACGCGACACTCGCGGAGTTCCCGGAGATCCAGGAGCTGATCCGCCGATTCGCGCTGGTCAACGGCATTTCCGCCGACGTCTCCCTCGACACCGAGTTCGCTCGCGAGTTCACGGGCGAAGGCGACTACGACCGGAGTGATCGGATCAGTTTCAGCATGGCGGCCACCATCATTGACGTGAAGCCCAACGGGAACCTCGTACTCGAGGCCCGGAAGGAGTTGATCACCGATGGGGAGCGTCGGGTGATGGTGATCACCGGCATCTGCCGCGACGAGGATGTCGATCAGAACAACAATGTCCGGAGCACACGGATCGCCAATCTTATGGTAAGCCTAGAGAACTTCGGCGATCTGCGGGATGCGGCCAAGAAGGGCTGGATCCCGCGTGTACTCGACACGCTGTTCAACTTCTGACGCGCCCCTGCTTCCCGCCGCCCGCAAGGCTGGCACGGCAGTTGCGACAGTGCCTTCGTTGGCCCGGTGGAACCGAGCCGCGCAACGGAGGCATGGATGCGCATACAGATTCGGCTCATCTTGGTCGTGCTGAGTATGGGGATGGCGTTCGTCGCCACTCCGAACTCAACGGACGCGACCGAGGTGCAGGAGATCGCTCGGATCAAGGGCCGGGGTGAGAGCGTGATCCGGGGCCTGGGTCTGGTCACCGGGCTACCAGGGACAGGCGACAGCGGCGAGGAACTCGTCGTCGCTCGACCCCTCATCGCGATGATGCAGAACAACGGAAACCCGGTCGCGAGCGTCGAGGAACTCGCGAACGGGCAGTCGATCGCCCTAGTCTCGGTGACTTGCACCATCCCCGAAGACGGGGCGATGATCGACGACCGCCTCGACGTCACGGTCACGACCGTTCACGCGGCCACTAGCCTTGCCGGGGGCGAGCTGTACCTCACCGCGCTCACGGGCCCGTATGTCGGCAGTGAGACGTTCGCGATCGCTTCTGGGCCGCTTCGGCTCGAAGACGGAACACCAACGAGAGCAAAGGTCACCGAGGGCGCTCGGATGATCCGCGATGTGTTGCCGATGCCAATCACCGGCGAGTTCACGCTGGTGGTAGACGAGCACCGAGCGGGATTCGGAACCACCAGCGAGATCGCCGGCGCGATCAACGCGGAATACTTCAACACCCCGGGTGGCGCGAGCCAGCAGATCGCGACACCCTTGAACCACCGCGAGGTTCGGATCGACGTGCCATCGGCGGAGCGTGTGAACCCCGCGCCGTTCATCGCTTCGGTGCTCGGGACCGCGGTCAATACGGACCTGCTAAGGCTGCCGGCGCAGGTTCTGATCAACAGGCGGACGGGGATCATCAACATCACGGGCGATGTCGCGATCACGCCTGGTGTGGTCACCGTGCGCGGCCTGAGCGTGACCACCACGGTGCCACCGATCCAGCCAACCATCCAGAATCCCGTGCTCGAACAGCAACGCTGGGTTCCGGTCGGGACCGGCGTCGACGAGGCACAGAACGCACGGCTCCAGGATCTGCTCGGCGCACTCAACCGGCTCGATGTACCGGTGGACCAGCAGATCGACATCATCCGGGCACTCGAGCGGAACGGTCAGCTGCACGCGCGGCTGATCGTGGACGGGTGACGCCCATGCAAATCGAAACGGCCGGCCTTTTCGGCTCGCTGACCCATCAGCCTCCCCAGGATCCGCTGCTCGCCGACCAGCGTCGGTTTGAGGAAGTGCTCAGCGGGCGTTCGACGACCCTGGCGGGGACCGCAAACGCTGCGAGGAGCGAGATGGGCACAGAAGAAGAGCAGGCGCGGCAGGCGGCGGAGCAGATGGTCGCACTGACGTTTGTCCAGCCGATCCTCGCGCAGATGCGCGAGTCGTCGGACCCGGCGGGCCCCTTCAAGCCGAGCGCCGCGGAGAAGCAGTTCCGGTCGATGCACGACCGGCTCATCGCGGGCGATCTGGTCAAGGCCGCCAACTTCCCGATCGTCGAGCAGCTCACCCAAGACCTCATGAAGACGGGCGGCCTTACGGCACAACAGGAAGGCGGTGACGCATGATGCAGCACCCAGCACTGGCGGTGACGGGCGATGAACGCGACGCAGGGCGCCGGCTCGAGAAACTCCTCAGCGATCTGCTTAGCGAACACCGAACGCTCCACCAGCTGGTCGGGGCGCACCGCGAAGCGATACGGAAGTGCGACGCGGACGCGATCCGGGTATGCGTTGAGCAGCACTCGGCTGTGCTCAACCGCATCAGTGGTATGGAGCAAGAGCGGCGTGCGCTGGTTGCGGAGCTAAGCCCGGGCGGACCACGGCGGTCGATCCCAACGTTCTCGCAGCTCGCTGAGCACATCGCCGAACCCTGGCGTTCACGAACGACGGAACTTGCAAAGCAGCTGCGTGAGCTGGTCGAGCGAATCGCCAAGGACCAGCGGGCGGTGCGGCTAGCGAGCCAGAACCTGCTGACTCATATGGACGGACTCGTCAAGCAGATGGTCAAAACACTGAGCCACTCGGGCACGTATACCGCGCGCGGCGCAGTGGACGGCGGCGGCCAACAGGTCATGACCGGGCTGGACCTGACGCACTAGGAACATCCG
This sequence comes from Planctomycetota bacterium, assembly GCA_039186605.1. Classification (GTDB taxonomy): domain Bacteria; phylum Planctomycetota; class Phycisphaerae; order Phycisphaerales; family UBA1924; genus JBCCZZ01. The sequence continues at coordinate 78,482 of JBCCZZ010000017.1, forward strand.
ATGAGCCTCACTTCAACACTCAGCATCGGGCGCACCGCCCTGACCGCCAGCCAGCTCGGGCTGCAGGTCGCTGGTAACAACCTCGCGAACGCGACGACGCCGGGGTATACGAGGCAGTCGCTCCTCACGAGCCCTGCCGGCGGCCAGCGGTTCGGCCAGGGCATTGCCGGGCTCGGCGTTCAGGTCGAGGGCATCCGCCGCGAGATCAACGAGAGCGTGCAAGCAAGGCTCCGGCTCGGGATCGCCGACGAGCAGGCCGCACGCGCTCGACTCGAGATGTTTAGCGCTGTCGAAGCGACCCTGGGCGAGTTCACCGGCAGCAGCGTGACATCGGAGCTCGACTCGTTCTTCAACTCATTCAGCGAGCTCGCGAACCTGGTTGGCTCCGAGAGCCTCGTGATCCAGGAGGCTGCAACGCTGGCGGGGCAGCTCAGCGCGACGCGGTCGAGGCTGCTCGATCAGCAGAACCAGATCGATGACGAGATCGGCGCGTCGATCACCCGCGCGAACGCGATTCTTACCGACCTCGCAACCGTCAATGCAGCGATCATCGGTGCCGAGAGCGGGCTGGGCCAGGATGGCAACCTGCGGGACCAGCGGGACCAGCTCCTCAGTGATCTATCCGAGCTCATGGACGTAACGGTGACCGAGCTCCCGGGTGGTGGCGTGGATGTGCTGGTCGGTTCGACGCCGGTGCTCCTCGGCGGTCAGAGCCTCGGGCTCGATCTCGAGACCGAGGTCATCAACGGACAGATCGAGATCACCGTTGCGCTCGCTCAGACCGGGCGGGATCTGAATATCACGGGCGGACGGATCGGTGGCCTGATCGATGCTCGCGAGCGTGCGTTGGGGGACACCATCGACTCGCTCGACGCAATTGCGGGGCAGCTGATCCGCCAGGTAAACGAGCTCCAAGTAACAGGGGCGAGTGAGAACGGGCTCACCCTCGCACAGGGAACGCTGGCGCTCGCCATTGCCGACCAGACCGTACCCCTGAGCGACCCCTCGCTCGCATCGGTTTTACCGTGGTCAGTCAGCAACGGGAACTTTTCGATCCGGGTCACCAACCCGACGACGCTCGAAGAGCAGCTCGTGCCAATCGAGGTCGATCTCGATGGCCTCAATGGCGATGACACGACCGCTGCGGCCATCGTCGCGCAGCTCGATGCCATTGACGGCATCACGGCGTCGTTCGCCGCGGACGGAACGCTCCGGGTCGAGGCCGCGGCAGGATGGGAGTTTGGCTTCGAGGACGACAGCTCGGGATTCCTCGCGGCCTTCGGCGTCAACTCGTTCTTCACCGGCACCAACGCGAGCGACATCGCGGTAAACGAGAACCTGGAAGCGAACCCGTCGCTGCTCCGCGTCGGTCGTATGGTCGATGGAGAGCTGGTCTCCAACGGAACGGCGCTCGCGATCGCGGATCTCGCGAACCTCGACATCGAGGCGCTGGGCGATCAGACGATGATCGAGCGTTGGAGTGCTTCGACGCAGGCGGTCGGCAACCGGACAAATGCCGCGATCACCGAGACAGAGGCTGCGGAGCTGGTGCGCCAGAGCCTTGAGGCAGAGCGTGCGGCGCTCAGCGGCGTGAGCACCGACGAGGAATCCATCAACCTGATCGAGTTCCAGACCGCGTATGAAGCAGCCGCCCGGCTGATATCGATTACTGACGAGCTGCTCGACACGCTGCTGTCGCTCGTGTGAGGCATTGACATGACCGCATTCACCGTCAGTCTGGCCCGCGTCCCGAGCTACATCGGTAGCCAGATGACGCTCGCGCAGCTCAATCAAACCAACCGTGATTTGCTCCAGATCACTGAGCAGCTCTCGACCGGCCTCGCGGTGAATCGGATCAGCGACGATCCGATCCGCGCGGCGACGATCCAGCTGATCGATCAACGACTCAGCGGCCTCAACCAGCAGCTGAGCAACATCCAAAACGCCGAGTCGAACCTCAACCTGCTCGATTCGGCTCTTGGCGAGGTCAACGACCTGATCCTCGAGGCGAAAGACATCGCGCTGTACGAAGTGAACTCTACCGTTACCGACGAGGAGCGCGAACAGCAGGCGATTGTTGTGCAGTCGCTGATCGAGCAGCTCCACAACCTCTCGAACCGCGAGGGCTTGAGCGGGTACATGTTCGGCGGCAGCATCGCTGGACGTCAGCCTGTCAACGAGCTATTCGGCGGTTACCAGTATGTCGGAACCCACACTGGACTGACAAACGACATCGGGCTTGGTGCGCCGATCCCGTTCACACTGCCGGCGGACAACGCGATCGGCTCCGTCAGCGAAGCGATCATGGGCGCCACGCTCACACCCGGCCTCACGTCCGATGTCAGACTCAGCGACCTCCAGGGCGCCCTCGGCAACGGGGTGGCTTCGGGGCAGATCTCGATCTCGATCGGGTCAGCGACGCCCATCACGGTGGACCTGACACAGGCGGACACCATCGAGGATGTTGCGGACATGATCGAGGGTGCGATCCGCACATACGAGACGGACAACTCGCTGACAGTGCTCGGTGCTGGCGGTGTCGCCGTGTCCACAGCTGGGCTCGTCTTCGACATCGACCCGGCGAGCTCACTGGACTTCTTCGAGGTAGAGGGCGGGACGACCGGAGCGGATCTGGGTCTGGTCCAGGACCCGTCGGTGACATTCAGCACGTCATTCCCGCTCGGGCTCGGGCTATCTCCTGATCTGACGCCGCTCACACCCATCAGCGCAGTGCCCGGGTTGTCCTTGGGCCAGGTTGAGGTCGAGAACCTCGGCCGGCGTGAAATCGTCGATCTATCTGGTGCGACTACGTTCCAAGACGTGATTAATGCGTTCGAACGCACGGGGCTTGGGATCCGCGTCGAACTCGACGCTGAGTCGCATCAGTTGATCGTGTTCAACGAAGCCGCAGCTGGTGAGGGCGAGAGCCTGAGCATAAGCCCGGTCGGCGGCGACCCAACCGCCGAGACGATGGGCATCCGGACGTTCGGGCTGTCGACACCGATTAGCAGCCTGAACTTCGGGCGGGGCGTGAGCATCGTCGATGGCGGTGTGGACCCGGTGACCGGTCTGCCTGACCCCGCGCTGGATGTGGACTTCCGGGTTGTGCTGGGCGACGGGCGGGAGCTCCCGATCGATCTCCGCCCGAGTGACATGACCGACATCCAGTCGGTCGTGAACCGGGTCAACTCGGAACTCGCGGCGGCACTAACTGCGCTGGGTGACCCGACACTACCTGCTGGCTCGGTCACAGTCGGCGTGGACGCGAACGAGAACGGCCTTGCATTCCAGTTTTCCACGGCGGCCGCAGCGCTAGGCGATCCGAGCGTCGTTCCAGACAACAACAGTCTCGCGGCGGGCAATCTGGGTCTCACGGGTGCGAGCTTTGACCCGGCGAGCCGGGTGCTTCTCGGTGAGGACCGAGGCCAGGTGCAGGTGGACAACCTGTTTTCGGCGCTGATCGACCTCCGGGACGCGTTGGAGGCGAGTGATCAGTTTGGCATCGAGATTGCGGGAGGTCGTCTGGACGGGTTCCTATCCAGCGTCACCGAGACGCGGGCACTCGTCGGAGGACACGCGGGGCGTGTCGAGCAGAGCAGGCTGTTTACCGAGGAGCAGGTTCTCTTGGACGAACAGACTCGCAGCGTGTATGCGGATGTGGACTTCGCGGAGGCGAGCACGAGGTTCAGCCTGCTTCAGACGCAGCTCCAAGCGGGGCTACAGGCAGCGGCGATTAGCCAGCAGCTCTCGCTGCTGAACTTCCTGGCCTAGGGGCTGGGTGATTGATGACCGGTCGTTGGGCGGAGGCCCAGCGGATCCCGGATTGGGCTCGGGGATGTTCAGACGCGGGCGGGAGTCGCCCGTGGGAACCGAGCCGGATCGTGTGCCCGTGCGTGGATTTGCGCGGGTATTGGTGGAGTCGTCACATGGAAGTGCGGACCACACGCTTCGGGGTGATCGAGATCGCGGAGGACCGCGTGATCACCTTCCCCCGGGGTCTCCTGGGGTTTCCTGGGAAGACCCGGTTCTGTTTGCTCGAGCCGGGTGAGGATGCGAGCTTCTTCTGGCTTCAGTCTCTGGAAGACGAGGGGCTGGCGTTCGTGGTCACCGACCCGGCGCTGTTCGTCCCCGAGTACTCGGTGCCCATCCGCGCCGAGCAGATGACTGACCTCAGCCTGGACAAGCTCGAGGACGCTCAGGTGTTTGTGATCGTCAACAAGGTTGGCGAGCACCTGACGGGGAACCTGCAGGGGCCGCTGGTCATCAATACGCAGAACCGGGAGGGCCAGCAGATGGTCGTCGCGGAGAAGCGTTGGACGACCAGGCACCAGCTCGCGACGGTAGCCCAGCCGGCGCGGGCGACCTCGGCGTAACCACGCTCGAGGTCAGGGAAACACGGGCATGTGCGGCGTCGGTACGTACCGACCGGCGCCGGAGGATGTGGCCGCGTGCGCACGACCCGAGAGGTCCCGTGCGCGGTCCGGTGAGCACGGACGCGAACCGGGAGCAGACCATGCTGGTCCTTTCACGGCAGCGCGACGAGACGATCATGATCGGCGACGACATCGAGATCACGGTCGTCGACATCCGGGGTGACAAGGTTCGCCTCGGGATCGCCGCGCCAAGCCGCATCGCCGTACACCGCAAAGAGGTGTACGAGGCGATCAAGCGCGAGAACGAGCAGGCCGCGGGCATTGATGCCGGCGACCTCGGGGCCCTTACGGCCGGCGCCCAAGCGGGCAGCCGGATCGGACCGGGCCCGCAACGTCGGAGCCGGGCGGCGTCTCTTGCCTCCGCCGCCCAGCAGGCCGAGGGCCCGAGGCGACGGGAAACGGAGCCTGAACCGAAGCCCGGCGTGGACGCCACGGCCGCGGGGAACGGACGACGGACTGCCTGACACCAACCCTCGGACACACGTTGCCCGCCCCGAGGCGGGTTGACCCGAGCGTCAATCACGGAGGATTGACATGGCGAGGATCAACAGCAACATACCGAGCCTCATCGCCCAGTCGAACCTGGGCAAGGCGAACGAAGACCTGGGCCTGCGCCTTGAGCGACTGAGCACGGGTCTGCGCATTAACCGCGGCCGTGACGATCCGGCTGGATTGATCATCTCAGAGCGTCTGCGCGGCGAGATCGAGAGTATCAACCAGGCGGTCAGCAATGCCGACCGGGCGAGCAGCGTGATCGCGACGACCGAGTCGGCGCTGGGCGAGGTCAACGACCTGCTGCTAAGCGTTCAGAGCCTCCTGGTCGAGGCGGCCAACACCGGCGCATTCAGTGACGAAGAGGTCGAGGCGAACCAGCAGCAGATCGATTCGGCCATCGAGTCGATCACACGGATCGCGAACACCGCGACATTCGGCGGGCTCACACTCCTTGACGGAAGCCTGGACTACACCCTCAGTGGTGTGATCGGGAGCCAGCTGAACAAGGTGAGCGTCAGCGAGGCGAGCTTCTTCAACCAGAGCTCGGTCAGCGTGGACGTGGACGTGCTCAACTCGGCTCAGACCGCCCAGGTGTTCTTCCAGGGCACGCCCGCCGGCGCGGGGTCGATCGCCTCAAGCATCGAGCTTGAGATCGCGGGCGCCGACGGCGTTACGGTCCTGAGCTTCACCTCGGGCACCTCGCTGAGTGACATCGTTGACGGCATCAACAACCAGACACCGTTCACCGGTGTCGAGGCCGATCTTGTCAACCCGGCCGATCCGAATAGCGGCATGGTGTTCCGCAGCACCGACTACGGATCTGACGCCTTTGTGAGCGTCGATCGTCTCGACTTCGTTGATTCGGCGACCACGCCCTTTGCAATCGCGAGATTCGACGACGGGGCGACCATCCCCAGCTTCGGGCCTCCGTTCCCTTGGACGGATCCGAACCTCACGACGGTCACCGCGGCGGGAAGCATCCGCGATACGGGCCAGGACGTTACCGCTCTGATCAACGGCACCCTCGGACGTGGTGACGGGCTTGAGGTGAGCCTCAACACCAACGGCCTCGCGATGGACCTCCTCCTCGATGAGGCCTTTGGGACCGATCCCATGATCGCTGCCAGCAACTTCACTGTGACGGGTGGCGGATCGCTGTTCCAGATCGGTCCGGACATCAATCCTCAGCAGCAGGAGAACATCGGCATCCCCTCGGTGGCAGCCGAGCGGCTGGGAGGGACGCTGATCAACGGCACGCTCGAGTTCCTGGTTAGCCTGAAGTCGGGCGGCGGCAACAGCCTCGCCGAGGCGATCGATCGAGGCAACGACTTCACGGCGAGCCAGGACATCCTGGACACGGCGATCGATGAGGTCTCCGTGCTCAGAGGAAGGCTCGGTGCGTTCGAGCGGAACGTACTCGACCCGAGCGTCAGGAGCATGCAGACGGCGTTCGAGAACCTGTCGTCGAGCGTGAGCCGCATCCGTGATGCCGACTTTGCTGCAGAGACCAGCGCACTGACAAGGGCCCAGATTCTGACTTCGAGTTCGACCTCCGTGCTCGGTTTGGCCAACCAGCAGTCTCAAACGGTGCTGCAGCTTCTCGGCTAAACCCTTCAATAACAGCTATTTAGACCAGAAATCTACAAGACCACCCCTGCTCTCGGGGGTGGTCTTTGTAGCTTCTCAAGCGTGGGCGGGATTCAGCCAGAACCCCAAACCGGACGCTTGCCCGGTTTACCTAGGCCGCACGATCAGACCAGGAATCTCAGGCAAACTTCGTTCTAGGACTTCATCCGTGATCTCGGAGCACCGACCACGTTGCCAGCCGCTGGGTCAAGGGGACCCGGCGGGGCCAGGACGCCCCGTGTGGGGCATGGCACAGATGGTCGGACGGAGCCGGCCGGGAGCACGCAGCGCGGCGCGAGCATCGGGGATTCCGAGGCACCGCGAAAGGTCACGGAGGATTCGCCATGAGCCGGATCAACACGAATGTCCAGTCGCTGATCGCCCAGCGCACGCTGAACGCGAACAACGGCGCCCTGAACACCTCGCTCGAACGCCTAAGCACGGGTCTCCGCATTAACCGCGGCAAGGACGACCCGGCGGGCCTTATCGCTTCGGAGAACCTCCGCAGCGAGCTATCGGCCGCGAACGCGGCGGTTAGCAATGCCGAGCGGGCGGACCAGGTTGTCAACATCGCAGAGGGCGGTCTCCAAGAGATCTCCTCGCTCCTCACCGAGCTTCAGGGTCTGCTCACCGCGTCGGCGAGTGAAGCGGGACTGAGCCGCGAGGAGAAGGAAGCGAACCAGCTCCAGGTGGACTCGATCCTCCAGACGATCGACCGCATCGCGAGCTCAACGAACTTCCAGGGCCAGAAGCTCCTGAACGGCAACTTCGACTACCAGACCAACAGCATCTCGTCGAGCGTCGAGACCTTCAGCGTGAACGGCGCGAAGTTCAACGGGTCTTCGCAGGCAGTAGACATCGCGGTAACGCAGAGTGCTCAGACCGCTGGCCTCTACCTCTCGTTCGGCGGCAGCGAGGTGAACCTTGCTGGCGCAACCGGCTCGGCCTTCACCATCGAGATCGCTGGTGTGGATGGCAACCGCGAGCTGAGCTTCGCATCGGGCACCGACCTGGCCGACGTCGTCTCAACGATCAACAGCTTCACCGAGGTCACTGGGGTCGAGGCGACAACATCGGGTACGGGAATCACCCTTACCAGCTCGGACTACGGCAGCGACGCGTTTGTTAGCGTCGAGGTCGTGACCCAGGGCAACATCCAGGGCAGCGGCGTCTACGGCTTCCAGGCGGGCGATGCGAATACGATCGACTCTGGATCGCAAACCACATACGCGAACGCGGCGAACGTCGTTCGCGACGCGGGCCAGGACCTTGGCGCAACGATCAACGGCATCCAGGCGACCACACGAGGCCGGGAGGCCTCGATAAACACGGACTTCCTCGATGTGTCGATCACGGTCGCCGAGAGCGCATCACAGTCGCTCGCAAACATCAGCGCGTTCAACATCACCGGCGGCGGCGCTGACTTCCAGCTCGCGTCGGACGTTGATATCGCGGGCAAGGTCAGTCTCGGCATCCCTGATGTCGCGAGCCGTAAGCTGGGCTATTACCTCGACGAGAGCGGAGCGACCCGGTTCCTCGATGACCTGGGGAATGGCAGTGCTCTGAATGTCGTGGACGGCGACGGTGTCGCAGCTCAGGAGGTCATCTCTGCGGCGATCGAGGAGGTCTCGAGCCTTCGAGGCCGGCTGGGTGCGTTCCAGCAAAACACGATCGGCAGCACCATCCGGAACCTCCAGATCGGCATTGAGAATACCGCGGCGGCCGAGAGCCAGATCCGTGATGCGGACTTCGCAGAGGAGACCGCATCGCTGACTCGGAACCAGATCCTGGTTTCGGCGGCGACCCAGTCGCTGACGCTGGCAAACCAGCAGCCGCAGAACGTGCTCCAGCTGCTCGGCTAATAGCCGGCAGGGGGCCCAAGCCTCCTGTACACACCTTCTATAGAGATCTTCTCAGCTCTTCTGGGCGTGAGAGACCACAGAGAGCCGTGACCGCGGGCTCCGGGATTCCGAAAGGACCCGGAGCCCGCTCTCGTTGCGCGCCCTGGACCCTGTTTCGGGGTGGTCGCCCGATCACCCGCTACATCCCTCAGCACAGGCGCAGCCCGAACCTGACCGCAGCCAGACGGGACCCCGGACATCAACAAGCCGGCCCGTGCCCCCGAAACAAAGCGTGCCGTTCTGTTCAACGCGGGGCGGCATCGAGAGGTGCCCGGGACGGAACCCGGGCCCGGTCCAGTCCACGGCGGCCCAAAGCGTGGCTAGCCGCCGCGCCGCCTTCAGGGAGGAATCATGAGCCGCATCAACACCAACGTTCAGTCGCTCCTGGCCCAGCGTGTCCTTGGTCAGAACAACAACACGCTGAACACCTCGCTTGAGCGTCTGAGCACCGGTCTCCGGGTGAACCGCGGTGCGGATGACCCGGCGGGTCTGATCGCTTCGGAGAACCTGCGCAGCGAGCTTTCTGCCGCGAACGCCGCGATCGGCAATGCCGAGCGCGCCGACCAGGTCGTGAACATCGCCGAGGGCGGTCTCCAGGAGATCTCCAGCCTGCTGACCGAGCTCCAGGGTCTGCTCACCTCGTCGGCCAACGACGCCGGCCTGAGCGGCGAGGAGAAGGAAGCGAACCAGCTCCAGGTGGACTCGATCCTTCAGACGATCGACCGCATCGCGGGTGAGACCAAGTTCCAGGGCCGCAACCTGCTCAACGGCAGCCTCGACTTCACCACCAGCTCGGTTGGTTCGCAGGTCGCTGACTTCCAGATCAACGGCGCGAAGTTCGACGCTACCAGCCTCGACGTGGACATCAACGTCACCGGCTCGGCGCAGCAGGCCGGCCTGTACCTCTCGTTCGGCGGCACCGCGGTGAACCTGGGCGGCGCAACCGGCTCGGCCTTCACCATCGAGATCGCCGGTGTTGATGGCAACCGTGAGCTGAGCTTCGCCTCGGGCACCAGCCTGACCGATGTGGCCGCGACCATCAACAGCTTCAGCGACGTGACCGGCGTCGAGGCGACCACCTCGGGCACGGGTATCAGCCTGAACTCGAGCGACTTCGGCGGCTCGGCCTTCGTGAGCGTCGATGTCGTGACCGCCGCCAACGTCCAGGGTTCGGGCATCTTCACCTTCAGCTCGACCGACGCCAACACCGTCGCGACCTCGAGCGCCCAGACCTTCGCCAGTACCGCGGCGGCCAACGGCATCCGCGACGACGGCCAGGACATCGAGGCCTTCGTGAACGGCCTCAAGGCCACCACCGATGGTCGTTCCCTGAGCGTCTCGAGCGACTTCCTCGACATCGAGTTCGAGCTCGAGACCGCCAACGCCCAGACCCTTGCGAGCTTCCAGGCTCTGAGCATCACGGGCGGCGGCGCTGAGTTCCAGCTCGGCTCGAGCGTGGACCTCAACGGCAAGGTCAGCCTGGGCATCCAGGATGTCCAGTCGCGTCAGCTCGGTCGCTTCGTTGACAGCAGCAGCAACACACGCTTCCTCGACGATCTGGGCTCCGGCAGCGATCTGAACCTGGTTGACGGTGACCTCACCGCCGCCCAGGAGGTCGTGTCGAACGCGATCAGCCAGGTCTCGAGCCTGCGGGGCCGCCTCGGTGCCTTCCAGGCCAACACCATTGGCAGCACGATCCGGAACCTGCAGGTCGGTGTCGAGAACACCGCGGCTGCCGAGAGCCAGATCCGTGACGCTGACTTCGCGGCGGAGACCGCGAACCTGACCCGCAGCCAGATCCTCGTGTCGGCCGCGACCAACTCGCTGAGCCTCGCCAACAGCCAGCCGCAGAACGTGCTGCAGCTCCTCGGCTAAGGCCTGGCACCATCTACTGACTCTCCATGACTGGACCAATCTCGGCCCGGCGCCCCCCGCAGCGGGCGGGGGGGCGCGGTGGGGGGCCTGCGGTGGGGTGTTGGGGCGCTTATGAAAGGGTGGGCCCAACCCAGTGGC
>JBCCZZ010000018.1:0-35962 GCA_039186605.1 Planctomycetota bacterium
AGCCAATAAACTTAAAATAATTTTTGGCCGCTCTTTTTACCTTGACTGGCCCTATCTCGCCCCGCCGCCCGCGACCGGGGGCGTCGGGCCGCTTTCGTGCGCATGCGTTGGGGTGTTCGGCCGATACTGAATGGGTGGCCGATCCGCTGAGCCTTGCTGAGAACCTCCACCCCGATGCGCAGACGACCTATCGCGCGTTCCTGACCTTTCTGCGCGTGGAGTGCGGTCTCGCGCCAGCGACTATTGAGGCGTATGCGCGCGACCTACGGGTCATGCTGGGAGATCTTGAGCGTGTGGGTCGGCCTGACCCTGTTAATGCGACGCCCGGTGACCTCGCGGCCCATCTCGGGGCGTTGACAAACGAGCGTGGGCTTAGCGGCGCGACCGTTGGACGACATCTCGCGACCATGCGTGTGTTCTTCCGCTGGATGAACGGGACCGGGCGGATCACTGATGAGCCGACATCGATTCTCGACCGACCGACCCGCTGGAAGAAGCTCCCTGGCGTCATGAGCCCGAGGCAGGTACGGACGCTGCTCGCGGCGCCGCATCCGTCCGAGGATGAGCGAGGCCCTCCGCTGTGGATCCGCGACCGAGCGATGCTTGAGCTCTTGTACGCATCGGGTTTGCGTGCCAGCGAGGTTGGGGCGATCGGGCTGCACGATGTGAGGCGAGAGTCGGGGGTGATCCGGGTGCTGGGCAAAGGCTCGAAGGAGCGGCTTGTGCCGATGGGTGTTCCCGCACGTGAGGCGCTATGGCGCTATATCGATGAGTGCAGGCCGCAGCTCGAAGGGGGTCGGGGTCATGATCAGGGAAGGGTGTTCTTGAGTCGCACGGGGCGGCCCATCGAGCGAGTCGCGGTATGGCAGATCGTCAAGCGGCACGCGAAAGCGGCGGGGCTGGACAAGGTTCATCCACACGTGCTGCGCCACTCTTTCGCGACGCACCTGCTTGCCGGCGGTGCGGACCTTCGTGTGGTGCAAGAGATGCTTGGGCATGCGGACATCACGACGACCGAGATCTACACGCATGTGGACAAATCACGGCTAAAGGATGTGCATCGCCAGCATCATCCGCGCGGGTAATTCGCTAGGTGAGGCGCGCGAGCGTCGCGCGGACGAATTGGTCCGCGGAGCCGCTCTCGAACGGGAAGAACAGCGATGGCTCGATGAGCTCGAGTTCACTCAGTAAAGGCGTGCCGTCGTCGTCGTGGATAATGTCGATGCGTCCGTACAGGCAGTCATCCGGCAGCTGCTCGCCGACATGTGCGCAGAACGCTCGCTCGTTGACGGTCAATGCCTCTACTTTCTCAACCCGTTCATCGTCGTCCTTGAAACGTGGGTGCTTGTGGACCGCGTGACTGATCTCGCCGTCGATCCAGACGACGGCACGCTCGCCGCGGGTTCCGACCGAGGGCATGAAGCGCTGGACAAGCATGTCGCGATCGCGGCATTGCTCAGTGAGGAATGCGCGAGCGGCGTCCAGTTGATCGGGCCCGAAACGCTCGGTCAGGAACGAGCCAGCGCCGACGACAGGCTTGATGACAACCTCGGCCCACCCGCGGCGGGTGAGGGTTTCGTCGAGGTCGTGCGAACCGCCGGCCGCGCAGTACTCGGTCGGGACGATCCCGATCCCGTTCGCTTCGAGTTCGAGTAGGTATCGCTTATCGAGGTTGCCCATGACCACCTCTAGGGGGTTGAAGACCCTAGTGGCCTCGGTCGTCCGCTTGAGCCATATCCGGAAGGCGTCGGGCTGCTGGGCGTAGTTCCAGGTTGCCCTGAGAAGGACCGCATCGAACCCGGCAGGATCTGCCTCCGGGTCGTCCCAAGCCAGCGTCTGGGCATCGACCCCGGCGGCTCGAAACGCGGCAAGCAGCGGCGCCTCGTCCATATCGGGCTCTGGGAGGGTCTTGCAAGTGGCGAGCGCGATCCGGGTGGTTGTCATGCCCAATCTTGGCGGCCTCGGGGCGGCGGGTGGCTCTTGAAGGGTCTGAGAGCTATAGTTTCAGAGATTATTGAAAATCCAGTGCATCCCACCGGGTCGATCTGTTCGATCTGCAAAGAGCCGAGAGCGTTCGATGACTATTTACAGCCCACCGCCTACCCATCCGGACCTGCCAGTACATGATGCCGGCTTGCTTCGCGCGGTGGTTGACGGCGCAGCGCGTCTAACGGGTGAGCAGGCGTTGTCCTTGCTTGAGTCTGCGCCGCTCCAGACGCTTGGCCGCTGGGCCGATGCGCGGTGCCGGGCGCTGCACGGCGATGCGCTCCGCACGTACGTCATTGATCGGAACATCAACTACACGAATGTGTGCACCGCCAAGTGCACGTTCTGCGCGTTCCGGCGCGACGCGGTCGACCACGACAGCTACACACTGGAACACGAAGAGCTGCTCGCGAAGATCAGTGAACTTGTTGAGATCGGTGGAACCCAGATCCTGATGCAGGGCGGTATGAACCCCGAACTGCCGCTTGATTGGTATCTCGACCTGCTGCACAAGATCAAAGAGGCTTACCCGAGCGTGCATGTTCATGGGTTTAGCCCTCCCGAGTTTATCGAGTTCGTGAACTTCTTTGATCCGCCCGGGTCGGACCTGCGGGAACAGATCCGCTGGGTGATGGCGAAGCTGCGGGCCGCGGGGCTTGATTCACTCCCGGGCGGCGGCGGCGAGATCTTCGCGCCGGCAGTCCGACGGAAGATTGGGCTCGGCAAGTGCGACGCCGAGGCGTGGCTGACCACGATGTACGTCGCGCACGAGCTGGGCATGTTTACGAGTGCCACCATGATGTTCGGGCACATCGAGGGGCTCGCGGACCGCGTGCACCACATGCTGCTGGTGCGGGAATGGCAGGACCGCGCGATCCGGGACTTCGGGCTTGGCACCGAGGGCCCGGACGGAACGACCGTCGCCGGCGGGCACTACAAAGCGTTCATCAGCTGGCCTTTCCAGCGGGAGAACACGCCGCTGGGCCGCGTGAAGGACTGGGGCGAGCTCGAGTCTGACACCGGCCCGTTCCCGGGTGATGTAGTGGCACGGCTCGATGGTGGCGGCACCAAGAAGGACCACCCCGAGTTCGGGCGTCGCGTGAGGACAGCGGGCAGCAGTGCATATCTGCGGACGCAGGCGGCGAGCCGGCTCGTGCTCGACAACATCTGGAGTATCGGCTCGAGCTGGGTGACCATGGGCCCGCACATCGGCCAGGTTGCGCTTCGATACGGCGCGAACGACATGGGCAGCGTGATGATGGAAGAAAACGTCGTATCGAGCGCTGGTACGACCTACTGCCTGGATGAGGCCGTGCTGTGCAGGCTCGTGCGCGATGCCGGCTTTATCCCGGCGCAGCGTGACAACCAATACGACTTGGTGACCGTGAAGGACGGGCCTGAGAGCCCGGATCTGCTGGTCCGAGACTGGTCAGAGCACAGGGCACAGCGTCTGCATGTGCAGAACGATCAAGGCTCTGGGCCACCTGCGGAGGCAGAAGCCGAACTCAAGATCACCGCCCGGGCCTCGCTCTAGTCAGCAGGACGCTCGGTCACTCAGCCCTGATAGATCCCCGTGATTGTGTCGTACATCACGCCGATGGCGATCTCGCGGCCACGGTCGAATCCCAGCCCTTCCTGGAAGGGGAAGGTCATCTGGACCATGTCTTCGCGAGACGTGCCCTTCTTGCGCTCGGTATTGACCGACTCGCGGAGCTGCTCGAAGTAGTTCATCTGCGTGCGGATGATCTCACGGCCAGCGATCGGGCCGTGGCCCGGGATCACTCTCGTGTCTTCATCACAGAGGTTGTACAGACCTCGCAGCGTGATGATCCAGTTATCGAAGCTCACACCGCCGTTGGCGTCGCAGAACGGGTTCATGCCGTTGAACACGAGGTCGCCGGTGTGGACGATGTTCTCGTTGATCAGATGAACGAACATGTCGCCGTCGGTATGCCCCGTCGAATAGCTGTTCTGTCGGACCACGACGTTGCCGACAACAAGCGGCTCGAACTTGCCGCTGAAGCGGGTCTTCGGCGTGAAGTCCTTGGGCTTCAGCTCGTCCGCGGTGCTCGCTGCTCTTGTTGCCGCATCGATGACCTGGGGACCGAGGCCCGATTGCGTCGCCATCGCGGGGGCGGCCTTCGCACGCTGTACGAACTGATCGAACTGCGCTTGGATCCGCGCGATCGCGCGGATGTGCGCGATGCTGTTCCACCCCGCTTTGATAAATGCGTAGTTGCCGGCCGTGTGGTCCGCGTGGTGGTGCGTGTTGATCAGGTGGCGCTCGACGATGCCTTCGTTGGCCAGTTCATCGGCGTCAGCGAGCATCGAGCCCGCGAAGGCCGGGAACTTGGTGTCGACAACCATCACAACTGGCCCGGAATGGACGATCATCGCGTTGCCGCCCGGGACATTCTCTGCAGAGACCAGGATCGCTTTTCCCGGTCCGGCGTCGAGCTCGATCCAGGGCAAGACGCGACCGGATTCGTCCTGCATCAAGCCGGCCAACGCCTTGGCTGCGGGCAGGGGCAGACCGGTCGCCATCGCGGCGGTGCCGGCGGCATAACGGAGAAAGTTGCGTCGGTCGATCGTCATCTGTGGGCCCTCTCGCGCAAGCTGCAGGTATCTACAGAGTCAGCGGACCCCGGGTTTTATTCGGCGGCCTCGACGTCCGCGTCCTTGCCGAACTTCTTGTTGAAGTCTTCAACCGATAGATCCTCGACCTTGGCCTTCTCGATGATGGCGTCGAGGGTCTTGTGCTCGCGGATCTGGGTGTAGACCGCGCCGAGTTGGTTGTTCGAGATCAGCTGCTGACGGAGCTGCTCCGGGCGGACCCGCTGCTGCATTGCCATCCGGTGGATCTGCCCGTTCATCTCGGCGTCATCCACCTGCACCTCAAGCTCGTCGGCGATGCGATTGACGATGAAGAACGTCTTGAGATCACGGGCGGCGGCCTCGTCGCTCGCGCCTCGGAGCTCGGCAAGATGGCTCTCGATCTCTGCTTGATCCACGCCGCGGTAGAGCAGCTCCATCCGACGCCGCTGGAGACCCCGGGCGGCCTGGGCCGCGGTGAGCCGCTGCGGCAGCTCAAACTCGACCGCCTCGCGCAGGTGCTTCACGACCTGCTGGCGCATGACGGCTTGCTGCTCGACCGCGGCGCGGTTCTCAAGCTGGACCTTGACGAGCTCCTTGAGCTTGTCTTCGCCATCGAGACCCAGACGATCGGCCAGGGTCCCGGCACTGAGTGGGATGATCCGGTCGATGCGATCGACCTTGAACGTGATCGTCAGGTCCTTGCCGCGGAGAGCCTCGACCTCGTGGTTGTCTGGGCCCTTGACCTTGATGGTCGCCGTGTCACCCGCCTTGGGCGAGCCGAGCTGGTTGGCAAAATCGTCGACCTTCACACCGAGCGCCATGCCCTTGCCCTCGTCCTCCTTCGGAGGGATACGCACGACGGCCCCGTTGATGTTGTAGTGCTCGGTGCCCTCGCCATCGACCATGATGCCGGTACCGGTCAGGTAATCACCGGGCTCGGGGGTGTCGCGCTCTTCGAGGTCACCCTCATTGACGCCAAGCTGCTCGATCTGCTTCTCGACGCGGTCGTCGCCGATCTCGATCAGAGGCTTGAAGACATCGAGGCCATCGAAGGATGGTGTCTCGAAATCGGGGGTCACCTCGACCTCGAGCTCGAAGCTCACGCCCTTGCCCTCGGCGATTTCGATCTCTTCGAGCTGCTCACCCGTGGGCTCTCCGACAACCTTCAGTTCGTGCTCGGCGACCGCGGCCTGGTATCCCTCGGTCAGCAGTTGCCCCTTGGCCTCACGGCTGATGGCATCGCCGAATCGTTTGCGGAGCAGACGCTTTGGTGCGCGGCCCTTGCGGAAACCCGGGAGCACAGCCTCGTTACTCACCGAATCGATCGATGACTCCAGGCGTTCATCGACGACCTCGGCAGGGATCTCAACGGAGATCTTCTTGAGGCAGGGCCCGGCATCAGAAACGGAGGTCTTGATGCGGGTGTCGGTCGCGGTAGCTTCGGCCATTGTTGGCGTCCTTCGGTCTCGGTCCGGGCCCGCCCCGCGGCCACGCGCCGCCGAGGGTCCGCTCGGATATGAGGGACTGGAAGGATAGGCGGGGCCTGCTCCGGGCCCCGGTGTGCCATAGGCTGAGGCAGCGCTACGCCGGAGTGGCGGAATTGGCAGACGCGGCGGATTCAAAATCCGCTTCTGGAAACAGAGTGGGGGTTCGAGTCCCCCCTCCGGCATTGCGATACATGTGGGAGTTCAAATCACGAGCGATCCACAGATCCAATGAGAACGTCTGCTATTTCAGCAAGTCGTTTTTTATTGGTCAGGACGGTCTTTGCAGAGGACACTCGGTATGCCAGACCACGGCGCTTCCCAGCCGTCAGAGCATTCCACGCTCGTTTTAGATCGGTATTCTCGTTGAGCATCGCTTGTAGCTCGGCGGATAGATCAACGGCTTCCTGGTCCTCGACGCGAAAGCGGACTCGAACAACAGAGCCAATCTCAAACTCCCCATCACGCATCAGCAGCTTGGAAAGCATGAGGTACCATCGACCCCGAACGGGTTGCCATGCTCCCTCAAATGGGATATCCCGAACCTCGCCAGATGCTCTCAATCGCGGGTATTCGATGAGCGGCAGATGCGCGTGCAGACGCTCATCCAAGAATACGACGGTATAGCGATAGTTCCCGATACTGTGATACTCGATCACAGCCTCGAACTCGAAGGGGTAGTAGTCGTCGTGGTCGATCGTGATGACACCCCGCATCGCAATCAACCCATGAGCGGGAAGAAACGCTCTTCCGTCACAGCTCCGTCTCTCACGGTGTACACCGCCAACTCATGCATGGTGCTGCGCTGCCCCTCTCGGTCGGTGCAGTCGAGCGAGAAACGCAAAGCGAACTGGTCACCATGGATAAACGGCCCTTCGCAGGTGAGGCCGTGCATCTCGGTGCCTTCTGACCACATCTTCTGCTTGGCGATGACCGCCTCTCGCCCTCGACATACTTGCTGCGGGCTTGGGAAGCCTTCGATGCTGACGACATCGTCCGACCAATACTTCTGAGCTTCCTCGAGTCTGCCCTGCGAGCAAAGGGCGGCGAAGGCCTGCGAGAGTTCTGCGATATCCATGACACTTCTCCAGCCGAACGTCGATCAGTCAAACAGTAGCCAATATCTTTATCATCAAGATGAACGATAGTCAAGACAAAATTGCGGACAAACGTGCCCTGGAGTTGATTCGGTGTGGGCGGGCGATCCACGCAGTTTTGGACCGAATCGATGAGGCCATGGAGCAGTCCCTAGATATCAACAGGACCGACCTTCGTTGCCTCAATCTGCTTGAGCATGGGCCCCTGACGCCCAAAGCGATTGGGAGCCGCCTTGACCTCACCAGTGGATCGGTAACGCCTTTAGTTGACCGCCTTGCCCAAAGAGGTCTGGTATCTCGGCGCCCTTCCGACCAGGATCGCCGGTCGAGTGTGATCGCGCTGCAACCGAAAGCGTTCGAGCAACTTGGTGGCCGCTACAGACTGGTTGCAAACTCGATCATGCAGGAGTTTTCCACCCTCAACGACGATGACCACACCAGAGCGATCGAGAACTTCGACTCACTCGTTCGTGCGCTCCAACGAGGCCTTGAGCAAGTTTCTGAAGTGGATCGTCACGACTGACTAACCCAACGAGTCAAGTTCCGCACAGCACGGTCCTGATCGGGGTCACATCGGAAGATTGCTAGACCCCAAGTTCAGCTTAGACTGACCTCTGTTGAACTGGAAACTGAAACGGACGATTCGAAATCCGCTTCTAGAAAAGGAGTGAGGGCCGAGCCTCCCTCCATCATCCACAGCAGTTGTCCCGCCTTGGAAGGTCCCGAATGCAGTTCCTCACGCTCTGGTGCATTGCAGTGATTCTCATTGCCGCGGGGACCGAAGCTGAGTCGGTCGATGCGAGCAACTCGATCCGCCCTGGCGCGGTTTGGATGGACACCAACGGCGAACCGATCAACGCCCACGGGGGCGGGATCCTGACCCACGACGGTTTCTACTACTGGTACGGCGAGCACAAAGGCAAGCGGCACTCAGCCGAGGTCGGGATCCGGGTGTACCGGTCAACCGACCTGTCCAACTGGGAGAACGCCGGGGTTGTGCTCCCGGTCTCAGACGACCCGACGAGTGAGATCACGTCCGGGTGCGTCATGGAACGACCCAAGGTTCTGTACAACGAACACACGGGCAAGTTCGTAATGTGGTTCCATCTGGAACTCAAGGGCCATCGCTACAACGCGGCGCGGACTGGCTGTGCGATCGCCGATACTCCGACCGGCCCGTTCAGGTATCTCGGAAGCACGCGCCCGAACGCTGGGCGGTTCCCGGTCGGTGCAAGTTCCGAGATGCGCGAGCAGATCATCTCCAACCGTGGGGCCGGCCCAGAGCCTGAGCCTTCAGCTCCAAAGTCGGAAAAAGCCGACTGGTTCTTCGCCAGGGACTTCTACGGCGGGCAGATGGCTCGCGACATGACGCTCTTCCTCGACGATGATGGCACGGCGTACCACATCTTCGCCGCAGAAGAAAACTACACGCTGCACATCGCGGAGCTCGACGAGACGTTCACGCGGCACACAGGTCGATTCATGCGGTTCTTCCCGGGTGGGCACCGTGAAGCCCCGGCGCTTTTCAAACGCAACGGGCGCTACCACCTCATCACGTCTGGCTGCACAGGCTGGGCACCGAATGCGGCCCAACACGCCGTGGCAGACTCGATCTGGGGGCCCTGGGAGATCACCGGTAACCCATGTGTCGGCGAGGGCAGCAACAAGACGTTCCGAAGCCAGAGCACGTTCGTCCTGCCGGTTGTGAACAAGCAGGACGCGTTCGTTTTTCTTGCTGATCGCTGGAATCGGGACAACCTGGCCGATTCGAGGTATCTCTGGCTCCCGATCGAGTTCGAGGGAGACAAGCCCACGATTCGGTTCGTCGATCGATGGATCCCGGCCAACCACTGGAATTAGCCTTGCCGAGGCGAGTGGCGATACCCCCCATCCGATGCTGCTGTTAGCATCATTGACGATGACTGACCCGACGCATCACCAAAGCTCGTCAGACGAGCGGAAGTCGGATGTCCATTTCGAGCGGATGTACGATGAACTCCGCAGGCTCGCAGCTGTGCGGATGCGGGGAGAGCGTGAGGGTCACTCGCTCGATCCGACGGGGCTCGTACACGAGGTGTTCTTGCGAGCGCCAAAGGACGGGCTTGAGTTTGAGAACGAGGAGCGGTTCCTGGCGTACGCCTCGCGGGTCATGCGGTCGGTTCTGGTCGATCATGCTCGCGCCTCGAAAACGCAGAAGCGCGGCGGCGCTCACGACCGGATCTCGTTGACCGGGCTTGCGGGACCGGAGGACCAGAGTGTGACCGATGTGATCGCGTTGGATGAGGCTCTCAAAGAGCTTGAAGCCCTCGATGAGCGACGGGCGAGGATCCTTGAGTTGCGCTTCTTTGGGGGCATGACCGAAGCACAGGTGTGCTCTGTGCTCGGGATCGCGAGGAGCACAGCATCGGCGGAGTGGCGCTCAGCCAGGGCTTGGCTGCTCAGGCGTGTCCGTGGGGGTGGTTCCTCGGATTGAGCTGGGACGGCGGCTTGGTACGCTGTTGGGGCGTGGCAAGGGGACGATCTTGCCCACCGAGGAGCCCCGGCTTTGGATGAACGACGTCGCTTCCGTGAGGTGATCGAGCTCTTTGAGCGGGTGCGTGAGTCACCCCCAGAGGGCCGCGAGGGCGCGGTGGCTGCTGCGGATGCGCCGGAATCGGTGCGCGCCGAGGTGCTGTCGATGCTGAGGCTCGATGCCTCGAATGACCCGCTGTTCGATGGCAACGGAGGAGGGGCGCCGGAGCAGATCGGGCCGTACCGCGTGATCCGAGAGCTCGGCACGGGCGGTATGGGCGCGGTCTACCTCGCGGAGCAGCAGTCCCCCCAGCGGCTGGTCGCCGTCAAGGTAATACAGCCTGCGTTTGCGACTCCTGAGCTGGCCAAGCGGCTCGCGAACGAGGCGGAGGCGCTGGGCAGGCTCAGGCACCCCGGGATCGCGCAGGTGTTCGAGTCGGGTCGGTATGACGCTGGCGGACACGAGCTGCCCTACGTGCTGATGGAGTATGTCGATGGCGTGCCCATCGGTGACTTCGCTAAAGACCGCGGTCTCAACGTCGCCGAACGGTTACGGCTGATGTCATCGGTCTGCGATGCTGTTCAGCATGCGCACGACCGGGGGATCCTGCATCGAGATCTCAAGCCCGGCAACATCCTTGTGACCAGCGATGGAACGCCCAAGGTTCTCGACTTCGGGCTTGCTCGGATCAGTGACGGGTCGGTTCCCGCCGTTTCGATTGTGACCAGGCCTGGGGCGCTCGTTGGCACTGTGCCCTACATGAGTCCTGAGCAGACCTCGGGCGAGTCTGCGGCGATCGCGGAAGCGAGCGATGTGTATGCGTTGGGTGTGATCGCGTACGAGCTGGTCACCGGGTCTATGCCGTACTCGGTGCGAGGTCGGCAGATCCACGAGGCGATCCGGGCAATCCAGGAAGACACGCCGGAGCCTGCGAGCAGCGCCGATCGATCGTTGCGGGGTGATGTAACCACGATCCTCGGGCGGGCGCTTGAGAAGGATCCGGACCGACGATACGAGAGCGCGGGGGCGCTCGCCGATGACATCCGCCGGCACCTTGCGGCACAACCGATCTCGGCCCGTCCACCAAGCACAATCTACCAGTTCCAGAAGTTCTGCAAGCGCAACAGGGCGTTGGCCGGCTCGCTTGTCGCGATCGCGGCGGTGCTCGTGCTCGCAACCGTCATGAGTTCTGTCCTCGCTGTCCGGGCAACGCGAGCCGAGGCAGAGGCCGTGAGGCAGTCTGCGATCGCGACGGCAGTGAATAGGTTCCTTAACGAGGAACTGCTGGCAGCCGCGGATCCCTGGGGTGGTGGATCGCGCGAGGACACGATCGGTGAGATCCTCGACCGCGCGATCGAGAGCATCGAGGATGGCTACGAGGGACCTCCCGAAGTCGAGGGCAGTGTCCGGATGACGCTGGCGTCGACCCTTCGAACCCTCGGCGAACTCGAAGCTGCCGAGGCACAGGTCCGGCGCGCGCTCCCACTTATCGAAGCCGATGGGCTGGGCGATCCAAAGAAACCGCTCGCGGCAACCGCGGAGCTAGCGACAATCCTCACGGAGGCCGGAAACTACGGCGACGCGCTGCCGCTCCGAAAGCGTGTGTACGAGACACGTCTTGCCACACTCGGCTCGGACTTCCTCGAGACAATCGTCTCGGCCACAGAGCTAGGAGTCTCGTACACGGACAACGGGATGCTGGAGCAGGCGGCGGAAGTGCTCACACCAACTTTGGAAGCTGCGGAGCGCACGCTCGGTCCAAACCACGCGGAAATCGGGAGCCTGATGTCGGCGATTGGCGGAGTTCACTACCGCCAGCAAGAGCACGAAGAAGCTCGGCCCTACTTTGAGCGATTCGTTCAGATCAGCGAGGATACGAACGGCCCTGACCACCCCACCACGATCAATGCGCTCAGCTCGCTCGCGATCATCCTCGGTGCGCTCGGCGACACAGAGGCGGCCGGGCCAATCCATGAACGTGCGGCAAACGGTTCACTCGCCGCCCTCGGTCCCGAACACCCACACTACATGACGACACGTGCAAACCAGCTGATGCACATCGCGGGGACCGGGCGGGTTGATGAAGCGATTGAGGGGCACCGCGAGTTACTTGAGACCCGCCGTCGTGTCCTCGGCACCGAGAACCCCGACACAGGTGTTTCGGCGCTTTTGCTGGGCCAGGCGATGTGGCAAAGCAAAGATCCGTCAGTCAACGCGCTCTGCCTTGAGTTCTTCGAGGAAGCTCACCGGATCTTCCTGGCTTCACTTGGAGCCGACCACGGCTACACGAATCATGCCGCTTGGTGTTGCATGCGTTACCACGAGGAGATGGGCAACGCCGAAGAAATGGAGCGGTGGGCATCGCTGCTGCCAAGCGAATGAGCCAACAGCGAACGGGCGCGGAGCCTGCATAGACCCCGCGCCCGCTGACCGACCCCATGCGGAGTCGCCCTTGGCTCGCGCTCGGATGGCTTACAGCGGGCAGCCGGCGAGCCACACGCCAAGGAAGTAGCCAAGGTCATCGAGGTCTACGGTGCCGTCGGGCTCGCCGAAGCCCTCTTGGCCCATGAGCGTCGCACCGGTTGTCGTGGTGTCCCCCGGGCACGGGTTATTGCCGACGATAAAGGGCTGGAACTCAAACGCGCCCATGTCCACGCAGAGGTCCCAGGCAGAGACACCGGTGTTCGGCGTGTCGGGATCGCCGATCCCACGTACATTGCCGCCAAAATCGGTTGCGATATCGAGTTGCACGATCGAGCCGGTGCCCGTGATCGAGTCACCCGAATCAATGCAGGGTGATCCGTTCATGAGCCGGTAGTCGTCGTTGGTAGGGTCTACGAACATGGGGTCGGCATCAATGGTCCCGTTCACGCTCGGAGCACCGGGTATACCTGGCGATCCGGTGTAGTTGGTGTAAGACAGGAACACGCTCTGCGCATTGGTCCCGGTGAACACGGAAGTCGCGCCCCTGATAATGCAGTTTGTTGCTTCGAGCGAGCCACCCGGAGCCAGGTTAAAAGCGGAGCTGGCGCCGGCGGTGGCCGACGTATTATCGACGACGGTGCAATGCGCGAGATCCACATTGTCTTGAATGTAGATGGCGGGCCCGAAGAATGCGCTGAAGTTACGCACGAGCACGCTGTTGGTCATGTCAAGGAGGCCGCCGCTGTTGACGCGAATAGCGCCACCCCGCCCCTGGGGCGAATCAACGCGGCCCGCGGCGTTGTCGAAGAAGGAAGCCCGGTCGATTTCGCCCGCGCCGTTTCCCCCGCTAATAACAATGGCGCCACCATCATCGGCCGCAAAGTTGTTACGGAAGACGGTACCGTTGATAGCGAGCAGGTCGTTGTTCATGAAGATGGCACCCCCCTCCCCCACGGATGGAACCGGGTCGGTATCGGGAACACGCGGGCACGCGTTATCCTCAAAGGTGCAATCGGTGATGTTGGTGCGGTAATCGTTGATGTATATCGCGCCGCCGATCGCTGAGGAGCTGTTCCCGACGAAGCCACAGCGGAGTAGGTTCAGCGTGCCACCGGTGACAGCGCTCCCGCTGGCGGGCCAGCCACAAGAGATTGCGCCACCTCGGCTGGTCGAGCCAATACCCGACGGGGTGTCGTTGCCGTTCTTGATGAAAAGGCAGTCCTCGACTGTGACTGTGATCGCCGCGTTGAAGTCCAGCCCCCCGCCGTTGGCCGCCTGCCCACCGCGGATGGTCAGGTTGCGGATGACGAGTCCATCGAGGTCCGGATCACTGACCCGGAAGACACTGCCGGTGCCGAATGCGTCGACGATCACGTCCGCACCGGCCTCGCCCTGGATCGTGATCTGGCGGTTGGCCGGGTTGAGATCGAAGCTACCGATGAAATCTGCGGCGTCACCGGATGCGGTATCGAGGAGTGTGATGGTATCGATGTCGTCTGTCTGGGCGAGCAGCAACGCTACTGAGAGCGTCGGATATTCGGCGGAAGGCACCTGGACCTCGATGGCGAGGACGGGCGCAGTGGCGCTGGCCACCGTGATTACGGCGGTTCGGGTGCAGTGCTTCATCGGTAATCCCCTTTGTGAGAGTGGTCGGTCACAAAGAGCAGCGAGATCGACAAGTGCCGCGCCCGAAGTAGTGCCCTTTTCACTTGAGAAGCCGGCTCGGCCGAGACAGCCTGACTGGCCGAGAACGCTCTCGGCGCTCACCGAGCGGTGCTGGTAGCGCGAGTCCTTCGGTGTCTACTCACCGGCCTCGGATACCCGCACATGATCACGACCAGGATCAACTACCGCATCACGCCCTGCTCAGTCGAGGGGATCGCGGGAGACTGCCTGCCAGATCTTGGATCGCCCCCGCTCCCATACACTGCAAGCGTGGTTTGTTGCCGGGCGCTTGCTGATGTCCTGGCCGAATACTCCTCCCTAACCATGTCTGATCCTGCTCACTGGCGCTCGAGCCAAAGATACTGGCCGGTATGGGGTAAGCGGGAAAGACCAACCATCATTCTCTACAATCCGAAGAGTTGAAGAGACTTGGCATCTTCAGCAAGACTCGGCTTGGAGTGTGAACACATGTTCGGCAGCGGCATCTATCAGGTCTGCCTGCCAGCGGCACGGTGGCTATCCATTCGCACGGTAGCGATTCTGTGCAGCATGGTGTTTCCACTTGGCTGCGACAAGCCCGGCGATCATGAAACGACTGCGGATGTCCCCAAATCGCCCGAGGGCATGGTCTGGATTCCTGCTGGCGAGTTCACAATGGGGAGCGACGCGGTTGATGCGTTGGCCGAGGAACGCCCTACCCATCGAGTACGTGTCGATGGGTTCTTCATCGATACGCGTGAGGTCTCGAATGCGCAGTTCGCCGCATTTGTCCAAGCAACCGAATACGTGACGGTTGCCGAGCGGCCCATCGACTGGGACGTGATGAAACGGCAGCTCCCCCCGGGCACGCCGAAGCCCTCCGACGACCGGCTGCAGCCCGGGTCTGTCGTGTTTCAGCAGCCTTCGGCTGGCCGGCCTGGTCAGTGGGCGTGGGTCGTGGGAGCCAACTGGCGATTTCCCGAGGGGCCAAGCTCAACGATCGAAGCAAGGATGGACCATCCTGTTGTCCATGTGGCATTTGAGGATGCACTGGCGTTTGCAGAGTGGGCAGGCAAGCGGTTGCCGACGGAGGCCGAGTGGGAAAGGGCCGCACGCGGTGGGCTCGAACGCGCCGTGTATGTGTGGGGCAACGAACCGGTCAGCGACGCTGCGCCGATGGCAAACATTTGGCAGGGCGTCTTCCCAGATCGAAACGACGCTGTTGACGGCTTTACCGCGACCGCACCAGTCGGATCGTTCGATCAGAACGCATGGGGGCTGTTCGACATGGCCGGCAATGTGTGGGAGTGGTGCAGCGATTTCTACCGCGCCGACGCTTATGCACGCAGGACTGCGGAAAATCCAGGCGAGACAATCGAGAATCCGGCTGGGCCAGCGGAATCGTGGTGGCCCGGCAGGGAGTTCGAGACACTCCGCTCTATCCGCGGTGGTTCATTCCTCTGTCATGTTACATACTGCACCCGGTATCGCGTGAGCGCTCGCACCGGCGAGGCCGAAGACACGGGAACATCCAACATCGGCTTCCGATGCGTGAAAGATGCAACTGAGTAGGCTGATGATCATGCCGACTGGACGCGGGGACAAGTTGATTACGTCCCGGGAGGATCAGCAAATGCTCCGATCAGCATCTGGCGCGGATGTACGTGGGCGAAACTAGCAGCAGCAGCCGAGCGCTTCACCCCACTGTTCATCAACGCCTCAAACCAACTGCGCCGCCGACGGCACCTCTCTTCCGTGTGAACTTCCCTAAACCCAGCGCTCAAGCCTGGTATCCGTGCCGTGGCGGCCCACCTATTGCCACTGGCTTGCGCGGCGACCCGATACCGGCTCAACATAAAGACCGGCTTGTCGGCATACCGCCTACAGCAGCCGGCAGGTTTGTATCACCGCATCCCGGCGAGGGGGAGAGGTTAGAGCTCAGGAGCCTCTTCAATCAGGATCAGCAACCTGTCCCCGCGGCCGCCCATTGAGCCTGAAGTCGGCTTGCGCACCGCGGATCAAGGCAGTCAGCATGGACGCAACGGTTGGCTGCTCACTGATGAGGTTGGTGGTTTCTCCGATATCCTCATCGAGATCGTAGAGAGCCGGCTGGAACGGCCCGTTGGCCGCACGGTCCCAAGAATCGAAGCCGTCGCGTTTGCGTAGGTGCAGTTTCCAACGCCCTAAGCGCACCGCGTCAATCAAGCCCCTCTCGTCCCCACCGTGGCCTGAGACGAAGTAGAACGGAACATCCGCGTGGTCAGCCACGGGGTTTTCTAAGAGCGGTCGCAAGTCACGCCCATCGATCACGCGGTCTGATGGGACTTCGACACCAGCCGCTGCGACGATCGTCGGGAGCCAGTCGATCGAAGATGCAACCTCGTCGCTCGATGTCCCGGCCGGGACCACGGCGGGCCAGCGCACCACACAAGGCACCCGCTGCCCGCCTTCCCATGTTGTGCCCTTGCCGCTCCGCAGTGGCTTCGCCGAACCCCCGATCCTCCCGTCTCGGTACTGGTGAGGGCCATTGTCCGACATGAAAACGATCAGCGTCCGTTCCGCAAGCTCATGCCGATCCAATGCCGAGAGTATCTGCCCGACCGACCAGTCGATCTCCTCGATTACATCGCCGTAAAGCCCGTAGTCCGTCCGCCCCTCGAACGCTTCTGACGCGAACAGGGGCAAGTGCGGCATCGCGTGCGCGAGGTACAAGAAGAACGGGCGATCTGCGTTCGCGTCGATGAAGCGCAGCGCCTCTTCGGTGTATCGCTTGGTCAGCAGAGACTGGTCGGGTGACTCCTCGATGGCCTCGGCATCACGCCAGAGTTCCAACCCATTGCCACGGAAACGTGGCGGCCGGTTTTCAGCAACGTTCCCGAAAGGGTCCAGACGTCCCATGTCGTTCGAATACGGAATTCCGAAGTAGCTGTCGAAGCCCTGGCTCGTCGGGCGGAACGGCTCAAGATGCCCTAGGTGCCACTTCCCGACACACGCGGTCGCGTAGCCACGGCTCTTGAGCAACTCGGCGATAGTCAACTCGTCGCCCGAGAGCCCATCCCTGCTGTTCGGCCAAAACACGCCAGTCGCACACCCAACACGGCTTGCGTAGCAGCCGGTCATCAATGACGCCCGCGTTGGGCTGCACACCGATGACCCGCTGTAGTAGCTCGTAAGCCGAAGCCCTTGCGCGGCCATCCGATCGATCTCGGGGGTCCTAAAGCCCTGTGCGCCGAAGCATCCAAGGTCGGCGTACCCCTGATCATCAGTCATGATCAGGATGAAGTTGGGCGATACCACATCGGCTGATGCCGGACGAACCGCCACACCGACAAGCACCGCAACCACAAGCACGAGAGCCGACCCGAAGCTGTTTTGCATCATCACAACTCCTCAGATAGCGGGAACGGGCCACTCCGCGCCGAGCGACTAAACCGGAACTGGTTCTTGAGCTTGGCCGACGCGGCGTACACGGTCGAGCCCTGGCGAGCTAGTTGCAATCTAGAACGATAACACAGAGCCTTGGAAAGCCTGACCACCGAGGAGTTCGCTGCATTATCCGAGCCGGCATGCGCAGTCGGGTGATCCAGAATCGCTAAAGCTCCAACTCGATCAGCATCGGGGACTAGCGCGAGTTTGCCGCATTGTCCCATAGCGGCTGGACTCGATCCTGGGGGAAGGTCGGTCTCTGGCTGCCCACAACACGACGGTATCAACAAAGAAAAGGGGCGGTCCGAGTGGGATGCCTCCAAGCTCCGTGTGGTACGGCAGGGGGAGGCCGCTGTGCGGAACGGCCTCAACCCCAACCGCAGGAACTCGACCGCAGTGCCCACCCGAGCGCCCCGTAGAGGTTCTCATCGAAGAGCCACGCCTGCCATCGATCGGACAGGCACCTCGGTGCCGTTTAGTTGCAGCCCTGGAGCCAGAAGTTCAGGTAGTAGCCGAGATCGTCAAGATCAACAACACCGTCCGGCACGCCGAAGCCCGGCTGACCTTCGAGGGTCGCGCCGCTGGAAGTCACGTCCGCGACGCTTGCGTCGTTGGCGAGGAAGAAGCCGAGGTAGTAGCCGAGATCATCGAGATCGACGATGTTGTCCGGGATACCGAAGCCCGGCTGCCCCTGCAGCGTCGCGCCCGTGGTTGTGACATCGCCGATGCAAGCGGTGCTCATAACCATGATGGTGCCAGAAGTCACGGTCAGTGAGTTCTGGTTGGGGCCAGGGTTCGTCGAGAACGTCTGGAGCTGGTCACCGATCGCGAGGACGACGGACCCGTCGAAGCCAATCTCGAAAGAACCTTCGGCCGCCCCGGGATCGATGTCGAGCGAGAAACCGGCGACGTTCACAGGCCCCGCGGACAGGCCCCCAGCAAAGCCACGGCCGGCTGCCGCACGCATCAGCGACGGACCGGTCCCAGCAGTGACAGTTGGACCGAAGGCGAACGCGGGATTCAGCAGCTGCATGGAAGCAGTGACATCCGATGCGGTACCCGCGAGCAGGTTCGCATCGCCCCCGAAGCCATAAAGACCGGACGAGCCGAACGCACCGGCGGCGGCACCACCGGTGTCAAACGTCACGACGAGATCGATCCCAACGCTATCGCCAGGCGCCGCCGCGCCCGACTGCGGGACAACTTCGAGGCTCGCCGACTGACCCATCGCGGGCGCCGCTGCGCCGACAAGCGAGGCGGTTAGGACAGCTGCGGTCTTCGTCGCTCGGTTCATCGCACTTCTTCCTTCGGCGGCCGACACCGCACAATACTGATCCCATCAGAGACTTTTGACATACCTGAAACACGGTTTGTGGAGGGGGACGAGTAGCTGTTTGACACAGCGATGATCGGCCCACTGACTCCAAGTTCGTCGTTGCTCGGTCTGGTTCAGCGCCGACGCCGGGCGATCATCAGGACCGCCGGAGCGAGGCAAACAGCCGACGCGGGCGAGGGAACCAGCACGACGTCATAGCCGTCGGCACCGCCCTGATATGTGATTGTGAGGCCGCCAGTGCCGGCCACGACAGCACCCTCGGCAAGGCCACGGAACATGCCGTTGACCGGACCCGTGGACATGTCAATAAGAGTGATTGGGTGAGTGACGTTGTAGCTGCTGAAGTCAAGCAGCAGCTGCGGATTCATGCCGCCTCCATTGTCGACGAGGTTTCCCGGCCCATCAACAAAGAGCGTGCTGATACCGTTTGAATCGGCGACAAAGCTGAGGGTCGCGGCTTCGCGCATGAATAGTCCATCGGTCTCAAAGGAGACAGAGCTGCCGATGATTTCAAGGAGAGAATCACCAGACAGTGCGGGAGCGTCAGACATCACGAAGAAGCCGTCCGCATCAACAGACGAACTCTCGCTGAGTCGAAGTACCGACGATGTCGAGGCGAAACGAGCCAGTTGGATCGTGCCCCCTGAGATCAGCGAGGCATTCCCGCTCATGCTGCCGTCGAATGTACCGTCCATGCCAAGCCAGATCGCGCCGGTATTCGACATGGACGCGTTATCCGTCATGTTCAGAGTGGAACCACCCTGCCGACCCATGATGAAACGGCCACCATCGGTCTGGTTGTATGCGGCGGTGCCGCTCATGGTATAGCTCGAGGAACCCGGCCCGAACTCGGGGAAACTGCTCTCGGTCCTTGTCCCGCCGGTTCCAACGGTGAGCGTGCCCGCGGTGTGGACAAGGTTGTCGCCGTTTGTGAAGCGAAGAGCGTCGACTTCCTGATCGCTGCTGAGGAAGATCGTTCGGCCGCCGCCTCCGGTGAACACGAGATCGGAAGCACCCGGGAGTGCGTTGATCGACCAGTTGTTGGGATCTTCCCAGTTGACACCGTCTCCTAAACCGGTCCAGTTTGCGGCTTGTCCCGCGGCATTGCCTGCGGTGAGGACCAAGACGAGGCACCCGCCTGCCATCCGGCTGATCTTGGACGTGATCATTCTGTCTCTCTCTTTCTATCTGGCCAGAGCCGCCCGCATAGGGACGCCGCTCCATTCCCTGAAGCGGATCACATCTGCAAGCGAGGCCTGAACCGATCCTTTGTGATCCGTTATTTCAAAAGGCTATTTCATTGAGTACTTTTCTGCAAGCACGTTTTTCTAGAAATGTTGCGGTTTTTGGCATACAAATGCTATGACATTGCAAGAGAGCTAATCGGGAGCAGTTCTGACTAATCCACCGCGTAGCTCCAGCAGCGCGTCAAACTCGAAACTCCGCCCTCCTGACACAATCTCGAAGCCTGCAGCACGCACATCACAGCAAGCAGTTCCAGCAGGCACCGAGAAGTCAGACCCCGCTCTCAGCGTGCCGCGGACGATCGGGATACGGATCCGCACCCTCCCGCATTGGCAGAGCGCCCCCCCAAATTCCAGATACAGGACACCTCTCCCAAGCCTCGCGAAAGCAGTGAAGCACATGCCGATCAGTTCTCGCAGCTGGATTAAATGTATTTACAAATACATAGCACAAGCCTCCCTTTTAGCCGGAAAATCTTGACATGCGTGCCTTCCATCGAGCATACTTGCGTATCCATGACCGGCGTCGCGACACCCTGTTGCCGCCTGGCCGGCAGCATGTATCGCTTGGCTTGCTGTAAGTGCTTTGTTTGGACTAGCGAACGATCCCGAGGCCGCCTCACTCGATCTGTTCCACGTCAGTTGATTGGATTTCTGATGCATCTATCGAGCGTCGTCCCGGCCGTCGTTCTAGCGATTTCAGGGCAGGCGATCGCCCAGCCAATCGCAAGCTGGAATATGCAATCTGTTCAAGACGTCGGCGAGGCGGGCGTCGGTTTTCCACGTGGAAACCCGGTCGTCGCTGATCTCGCGCCCGGCGGCATCTTCGGGGGCCCGCTTGAAGACAACCCTGTGTTCGAGGCGATCCGGGGCGGCACACCTCTCGGAATCGGCGACGACCTGCTTTGGTACTTCAACCCGCTCACCGGGCACGTGTTCCCCATCGCTCAGATAGGTGCACCGGCTGAGTTTTACAACCCGTCGAGCCTCTTCGGCACTGGCGATGGCATCTCCTACAACGTCACCGCAACCCTCGATCCGAACCTCGACCCTGGTGTCAGCGGCAGGGTTGAAGGAGCCTTCTACCCAATCAACCAATACGGCAATGAGTTCGAGCTCCTGGGCACGCACACGCACGAGTTCATGTTCCGAGCGAACGGTGATACGACCGACCTCAACGGCGACGGCGACTGGACCGGAAACTTCGCACCGACCGGTGGGCCGAGCACCAACGGCTACTTTGTTCCCGCCAAGGACAACCAGGTCATCTGGTGGCACGACGGCCCCGCACGGCTTCTGGTCAACGCGAGCGAAGGGGCTCCGGGCGGGCTCCGCATGAGCGTCGCGGGCCTGGACGGACTTGGCAACAACCTCTTCGCGACGTTTGATGCCAACGCTCGCAACTACCTCAACGGCGAGTGGGTCTATGTCAAGGTAACTTACGACGCCAACGCCTCGACACTCTCTGGCGCACAGTATCGCATCGAGATCACCACAGACACCGACCCTGGCTCTGGCGTGAACCTCGTTACGGATCGAGTTGTCGGCAACTTCGACCCGTCCTGGGCCGGGCTGAGGCCCGGCGAAGGGGCAAACCCGCTCATCGGACTGCGCCAGTTTGGCGACAACTTCAATGGCCGGCAGTTCGATGGCCTGATCGATGCGATCCAGATCAGCGAGGGCGAGGTCTCCGCGACCGACATGATGGGCGTGACAGTCCCGCCGCCAAGCACGACAAACGGCCCGGTCGCAAGATGGGGGATGGCTCCGGCGTTCGACACCGTCACAGATCCGCGAAATCCCGGCTTTGTCTTGAACCCCGGCGAGGATGGTGTTCAGCCTGCCACGCTCGATAGCCGTACAGCCGCAGGTGAAGGCAACTTCCTGGGTGGCGCCTCGTACACGCCGACTTTCCCCTACGGCTCGCGGGAAGCCGTTCCCCAGAACGGGCCAGCAGATGATCACCTCTGGTGCTTCACGAGCGAGAACTACGATTCGGATGGCCGCATCGGCGACTTCCCCCGCGTTGCCTTCGGTGCCCCGGCTTGGCTCTTCGCTCCCGGGAAAGCGCCCGCAGTCCCATCCTCTTTCGACTCATCCGCCTTCGGGGCCCCTGCGAGTGGCTCCCTCGTGTATCCGAGTGACCGCTACGGCGACGAGATGGCCTTTCAGGGTAGCTTCACGCTTGAAGCCGTCTACAACACCGACAGCAGTGCGCCGCAAACACTGATCTTCCAGGGCGAAGCCCGCGAACGCTACAGCCTCAGTGTCTCAGGTAGCGGCGCCACCTTCTCCCTCGTCGATGCCAACGACACCGTCGACCTTGCCGTGCTGGGAAACGGCATCGTCAATCACGTCGGCGGTGCGTGGGTCTACACCCGGGCCATCTATGACGAGAATATGGGGACTCTCACGATCGCATCAAAGGACGAGTTCGGGAACGAGGACGCTATCACGTTCGAGAGCGTTCCCGGGTTCGGCCCACTCCCAACGGGTTCCGACGGGAACATGTTCATCGGCCGTGATGTCTTCGATCCGGCGCTAAACCCGGAGAACTTCAACGGACTGATCGACGAGGTCCAGGTGACTCGCGGCATCGTCGCGGCATTTGACGCAATGGTACTGCTCTCTACCGACTACGTGCCGGCGTGCTCACCCGCGGACATCAACCGAGATGGTGTTGTCACTCCTCTCGACATCATCGCCTTCATCGACTTTTTGGAGACCGCACCAGACTGCGCGGCCGACCCCGAGTGCGCCATCTACGACCTCGATAGCAGCAACAGCCTGGACTTCTTTGATCTGATCGCGTTGCTCGAGATCTACGACCCGAATGATCCCAACTGCCAAAGCCCGGCGCGCCGGCCGAACGTGATCCTCATCAATGTGGATGACCAGGGCTACGGCGATTTCTCGATCCACGGCAACCCGGTCCTGAACACACCGAACATGGATCGGCTGCATGCCGAGAGCGTCAGGCTGACCGACTTCCATGTTGCTCCGATGTGCTCCCCAACACGGGGTCAGCTCATTACGGGCCGTGATGCAATGAGGAACGGCTGTACGTTTGTGTGCCAGGGACGCTCGATGGTGCGAGCCGAGATCCCCACCATCGCGGAGTTCTTCGCGGAAGCCGGCTATTTCACGTCACACATCGCCAAATGGCACATGGGCGATAGCTATCCCCACCGCCCGCAGGATCGAGGCTTCCAGGACACGTTCCACCATCGCGCGTGGGGTATCACCTCGCTCGCGGACTACTGGGGCAACGACTACTTTGATCCTGTTCTGAATCTCAATGGCGTTGATGTGCCGACGACCGGATACTGCACCGATACCTTCTTTGACTACGCGATGGACTGGATCACCCAGATCCAGTCAGCAGCTGAAGATCAGCCATTCTTCATGTATCTCGCGACTAACACGCCGCACGGGCCGGACTTGGTGCCGAACTCGTACTCCGACCCCTATATCGGAACGTACAACGGCATCACGGTGCCGCACAAGTTCTACGGCATGATCGCGAACCTCGACGAGAATCTCGGCCGGCTCGAAGCCTTCTTGGCGAACAACAATCTCCGTGACGACACCATCATTATCTACATGTCCGACAACGGCACCCAGAGTCGTGCTGCGAGAGACATACACAATGCCGGCATGCGAGGCATGAAGCAGAGCGTCTACGAAGGCGGGCACCGAGTGCCCTTCTTCATTCGTTGGCCAAACGGTCCGCTCGCGCACGGCCGAGATGTGGACGAACTGACACAGGTACAAGACGTCCTGCCGACACTTATTGAGCTGTGCGATCTGACGGCACCCCTCGCGGATCCGAGTAACCCTGCACGCGCCCCCTCTCCCTCGCTCGTCACCGACTTCGATGGAGATAGCATCGTTACGCTGCTCGACGGCTCAGCAGAGACGCTACAGGATCGCATGCTGGTGATCCAGTACCGCATTTCCGGCGAGAAATGGGATCCCGCGGTCGTGCTCTGGGACAAGTGGCGGCTCGTCAATCCTGGCGAACTCTACAACATCGAAACAGATCCGGCCCAGACTACGAATGTCGCGGCACAGTTCCCACAGGTAGCGCAGGCCATGGAGGAGCACTACGACGAGTGGTATGCGGAAGTGAAACCCCAGTTTGATATCGAGCGCTGGATCCGCATCGACACGAACCAGCAGGAATCGATGATCTTGTATGCACAGGACTGGGTCGGAGATTACTGCGACAACCGAGGTGGGCTCTCAAGCGCAACGGCGGTCGGCTACTGGAACATTGAGGTGGCGACGAGCGGCGTGTACGAGATCGAACTCCGGAGGTGGCCCGAAGAGTCCGGCCTCCCACTCCCAGCTGGGTTCAGCGATGACTTCACCGAAGGCACCCGTGGCGCGCGCCCTGTTGCCGCCACAAATGTACAGATCGCAGGCGGGAACTACACGCTCGATACGCTTCCGCAAGACACGTCGTCGGTCTACAGGATTGAACTCGATGCGGGCCGACATCAACTTCAAACGCACTTGTTGGATGGGCGCGATCAGACGATCTGTAGTGCAATGTATGTCGAGGTGACCGAGATCGTTGGCGCCCCCCCGAACACGCTCACTCCAACCTCTAACAGACTCCCGTTACCGCCGATTCAAAGCGGTCCAGTCGTTGTCGCGACTCCCGTAACGCTCGCTCCCGATGATGTACTCATGATCGATTTCGAGGGCACAGACTTTGGGGGATGGGTATCGACCGGCACCGCCTTCGCATCCGGGCCAGTCGCGGCCAACAACCGACTCGTTGGCCACGAGGGTTTCGGTGTTCTCGACACATTCATCGGGAACAACAACAGTGACGAGCCAACGGGAACCCTGACATCTCCAACGTTCACGATTGATCGTGATCGCATCAACTTCCGCATCGGCGGAGGAAGCAAACCCTACCTGACTCAAGTGGATCTTGTTATTGACGGGGAAGTCGTACGAAGCGCGGTGGGGAACGAGTCCAAAGATGCGAATGGTCGGAAGATCATGCAGTGGGTTTCCTGGGACGTTTCCGAGTTCGTGGGCTCCACGGCATCGCTACAGATTATCGATGCGAGTTCGGGAGGCTGGGGGCACATTGTCGTCGATCAGATCTACCGCTCGAATCGCGAGCCTGAGCAGTGACTTGCGCGCTTGAGCCATCTGAAGTCTGGCCGCCGGCCACCTCGAGCTCGACCCGCGCTTTCGACTGGTGCGAGAACTCGAATCCGCCAACGGCCCCACTTCTTCGCCATAAGCCGCACTTCAAGCAGATCACCGACTATTGACAACGAACCGGATACCGCAGTGCAAGCGGCACAAGCACTCCCTCCGCTCGGTCGCCAAGCTTCCCACGCTGCTTGGGCATATTTCTAACTTGTTATAGCTGGCATTGAGTGGATTCGCTTCGCCTGATTCACTCTCCACCAGTGGACTGGAATCCAGATGCTTCTAAAGAGCTTCGCAATGACTCCCGCTATCGCGATCTCGAGCATGGCGATCGGCCAACCGATTGCGAGCTGGAATATGCAGTCCGTGCAGGATCTTGTGGAAGCGGGCACCGGATTTCCTCGCGGAAACCCGGTCGTCGCTGATCTCGCACCCGGCGGCATCTTCGGGGGGCTTCTCGAAGACAACCCGGTCTTTGCGAATCTCCGAGGCGGCGTGCCTCTCGGCGTTGGCGACGACTTGCTGTGGTACTTCAATCCGCTCACGGGGCATGTGTTCCCGATTGCCGCACTGGGTGCACCTGCGAACTTTTACAATCCAACGAGCGTGTTCGGCGTAGGCGACGGCATCTCCTACAACGTTTCAGCGACGTTCGACCCCAACCTCGATCCTGGCGTCAGCGGCATTGTCGAAGGGGCCTTTTATCCCCTTGATCAATACGGCAATGAGTTTGAACTCCTTGGCACACATACCCATGAGTTCATGTTCCGGTCAAACGGCGACACAACCGACCTCAACGGTGATGGCCGGTGGACAGGCGACTTTGCACCAACCGGCGGGCCCAGCACCAACGGGTTCTTTGTTCCCGCCAAGGACAACCAGGCCATCTGGTGGCACGATAACCCCGCGAGACTCCTGTTCGTTACCAACGCGTCGGCCCCGGGGGGGCTCCGCATGAGCTTCGCGGGATTAGATGACCTCGGTAGCGACCTGTTCTTGTCGTTTGATGCCAACGCCCGCAACTATCTCAACGGCGAATGGGTCTACGTCAAGCTTGTCTACGACGCCAACGCCCCAACAGTTTCCGGCGCACAGTATCACGTAGAGATCACCACGGATACCGACCCCGGCCCGGACGTGAGCCTTGTCACTGACCGGCTCGTAGGAAACTTCGCCCCCTCTTGGGCCGGACTCAGGCCTGGTCAAGGGACGAACCCTCGCGTTGGTCTCCGCGTCTTCGGCAACACGACCGATGGCCGACAGTTCGATGGTTTGATCGATGCCATTCAGATCAGCAACGGTTCGGTATCGCCGTCTGACATGATGGGGGTCACCGTCCCGCCCCCACCGGCGAGTTGCGGCCCGATCGCCCGCTGGGGAATGTCGCCGGCGTTCGATACGGTCACGGACCATCGCGATCCCAACATCGTCCTGAACCCCGGTGAGTCTGGTGTTCAGCCTGCCACACTCGATCTCCGTACCGCTCAGGGCGAAGGGGACCTGCTGGGTGGGGCCACTCATACGCCAACCTTCCCGTACGGATCGCGAGAAGCTGTCGCTCAATCAAGTTCGGCTCATGATCACCTCTGGTGCTTCACAGGTGAAAACTACGATTCCGACGCGTTCAACGGCGACTTCCCGACGGTCGCACTTGGCGCTCCGCTCTCGCTGTTTGCGCCAGGGAAAGCTCCTTCGGCCATCTCTTCGTTCGACTCGATGGCGTTTGATGCGCCCGCCGCGGGCTCGCTCGTCTATCCCAGCGATCGCTACGGCGACGAGATGGCCTTCCAGAACAGCTTTACGCTTGAAGCGATCTACCTTACAAATAGCATCGCGCCTCAGCCTCTCATCGTCCAAGGCGAGGCACGCGAGCGTTACCACCTCAGTGTGTCTAGCTCAGGCGCGAGTTTCACACTGATCGACGCGAATCAGGCGACCATCAGCGCCACGCTCGCCAATGGCATAGTCAACCACACTGGTGGTGTTTGGGTGTACACCCGCGCAACCTACGACGCGTCCAGCCAGAGCATCACCATCGCGTCCAAGGATGAACTGGGGAACGAGGACTCTATCACTGTCAGTGGCTTTGCCGGCTTCGGACCGCTGCCGACGGGATCTGATGGCAACATGTTCGTCGGTCGTGGCTTGCCCGGTACGGCGGCCGACGCCGAGAACTTCAGCGGTTTGATCGACGAGATTCAGGTGACCCGCGGCGTCATCGCGTCGCGAGACGCCATGGTTCTTCTGTCGACCGATCCCACGCCGCCGTGCTCGCCCCAAGACATCGATGGGGACAACGAGATCACGTTCTTTGACGTCCTCGCCTTGCTCGAGATCCTCGAGACAACGCCCGATTGCTACGCAGACTGCGTGTGTGCCATCGCTGATCTTGACAGCAGCAGCACAATCGATGTCTTTGACCTGTTGTATCTGATTGAAAATCTGGACACTGACAATCCGAACTGCGGCGAAGCGCCGAGGCCCAACATTCTCGTCATCTTTACTGATGACCAGGGCTACGCAGATTTGGGCTCCTTCGGCTCGACGACACACGACACGCCTCGCATGGACGCACTTGCTGCCGAAGGTACGAGGTTCACAGACTTTTACGCCCAGTCTGTCTGTGGTCCGTCGCGATCCGCGTTACTCACTGGCCGCTACCCCGTGCGTTCGCGCGGCTGGAACATGCCGCCCGAGGAGATCACTTGGGCGGAACTGCTCAAGACGGTCGGCTACCAAACCGCGTGTGTGGGAAAATGGGATGTTTCCAACCGTCAAGAGGACATTCCGCGGATGCCCAACGCTCAGGGCTTCGAGTACTTCTTCGGCGCGCTCGGAGCCAACGACAATGGGGTCATCTTCTACCATCAGAACAACCAAGCGGCGGGCTCAAGCAGTGACATGAGCTCGATTACTCGGCTCTATACGGACAAAGCAATCGACTACCTGACGAACATGCGCGATCCGACCAAGCCATTCGCCCTTTACCTTTCGCACACAATGCCGCACACCGACATCGACGCCTCTCCGCAGTTCTTGGGTCAGTCGGACGGCGGGCTCTACGGCGACGTGATCGAGGAGTTCGATTTCGAGACCGGCCGCCTCCTCGACACACTCGATCAGCTCGGGTTGGCCGAAAACACCGTGGTGATCTACACGACCGACAACGGACCATGGAACCAGGATCTGTACATTGATAACGAGACGGGCCACCCCCCGGGCTCAAAGTTCTGGGGTGACTCCGGCCCGCTGCGAGAAGGCAAGGGAAGCAACTACGAGGGCGGCGTCCGAGCCCCATGCATCATCCGCTGGCCGGGCCGAGTTCCCGCGGGAGTTGAGTCGGATGCGGTGTTCACGACTCTCGACCTGCTACCAACCTTCGCCACGCTTGCCGGGTTCGATCTACCAAACGACCGGATTATCGATGGCGTCGATCAGACAAGCCTGATTTTCGGCAAGGACCCCGATGGCGCTCGGGAGACATATGTCTACACCTCGCAGATCCCCCGAGTTGTGGCCAACGGTATTCGCCGCGGAAAATGGAAGTACTTGCGCCCCGAGCATTTCGTCCCCAGCTACGCAGTGATCAATCGTCCAAAAGTGGATGAGTTGTACGATCTCGAGGCTGACATCGGCGAGACCACGAATCTTGCCGACCAGTACCCTGAGATCGTGAACGAACTCAAGCTGGAACTCGATCGGTTCTGGGCCGAAGCAACAAGGGATTGACGCGAGAGAGACCGCACGCCAAGCGCGGGCGGCTCCAGCTCAACACCGTCTCATATGTGCGGCTTCGCCGGTGTTCGGCAGAAGCGGTGCGAGCTGAATCAAGCATGGTTTGGTGAGGACGCCGTACATCGAGCCGGGGAGCCACAGCTCCCGAAATAGCCCACCAGAGCTCCGCCCCGCAGAGCCCCTCTCGTAAACGCCTTATGAGTTTCACAGAATCCTGTACAGGGAGTGAGGGCAATCCAGTCTCTGTCTCGAGCATCAATTCCTACTAAAAACCAAATATTTTACAAATATGCCACATCTCTGGAAAAAATACTCGCGAATATGGCGTTTCAAAGTATTGACAACTGCAGCATACGGTAGAATAATTTCCGTATGGCTGATACCGCGAACAAGCTTTCTGTCTCACAACCCGGGTTCACGCTGATCGAACTTCTTGTCGCGATCGCCATTATCGCGGTTCTCATTGGCATCTTGCTGCCAGCTCTCGGGGCGGCCAGGAACGCGGCACGAAAGCTCTCGAACTCCGTCAACATCCGCTCGACGTACCAAGCCGCGTACACGTTCGGCAACGACAACAACGAATGGTTCCCCGGTCTGAACGACAGGGGAAAGGTGATCGGAGCCGACGCTTCCCGTGGTTTCGCAGGATCGACGGCAGACCTGCCGATCATCGGCGTTCGCGGCGCTGCCTTCCAAGGCTGGGGGGGTGGAAACGACCCGGAGAAGCAGACTGGCTCAAGCGCCGCGACGTGCCTCGCGATCATGCTCAACGGTGAGTACCTGCTGCCTGAAATGCTGCTGAGCCCGGGCGAGCCCGAAGGCGTGGCTGCACGTGGCGGGAGCGGTCTCGATGATCTTGGCTACCCCCTGGGCCAACTCGACACCTATGGCAGCGGCAATCCAAGAAGGACGCCCAACTTCTCCTACGCCCTCAGCCACCTCTTACCGAACACCAACGCCACGAACCCTTTGCTCGCCGATGTGGCGGGGAAGATCAATGAGGTCCACGGCGCACGGCGCAGGGAGTGGAGCACGTTGGGGAACTCCAAGGCGGTCATGATGGCCGACCGTGTCATCGGGGTCGGCGGCAGCATTTGGACAAACCCACAAGAGAGCGCGGACGAATCTCAATGGGAGGGTTCAGTGGGCCGGGGTGACGGAAGCGTCACCTTCGAGACATCGAGCCGATTCCCGCAGCAGTACTTTGGGCTCCCGGCAAACCCTGAGGATGACATCTTCATCGATCCGTTCATCACGGGTACCACACAGGGTGACACGATCATCCGTGACAGCGGGTCGGAAGTCTATGGCCCTGGCTGGGTTCGCTGGGACTGACGTACCGACCTTGTCTGCGACGCGAAGCACCGGGCCCGGCTTTTCGCGGCTCGGTGATGATCAGCGCACGCAATCACGCCTTTGAGAAGCAGTCGTCCACGGTGGAGGGCTGTTCTTCTTGATATGGGTGAGTTGTATGTATCCTGATGAGAGGGAGCGGCTCCCGCGGAACTAGAGCAACTCGATTGCGGGGCTTCCTCGTCTCTTGATCACACAAAAATGTGACCGCTCCGGCACATAGCCACGGTTGTGCTCAACTCGACAACGGGAGGCGTGAGGGAACCACAACCGGCCCAGTGGATTCCAAGCCGCCGGACTGCGCTTCACCGAGGATATGGTGTGGCAGCCTGGGTGTCGCGCCCGACCGCGAGGCAACGTATGCACCAACCCGATTCGCAACGCTTGCTGCAACGTGCTCATCGTCGCCGCGTAGCATCCGGACAACATAGGCCGCGCCGCACGAGTCGCCCGCACCGACCGCGTCACTCGCTGACGAAATGTCGGCTTTGGAAGGTGTGCCCTCATAGCTCCCGTCGAGTGTGTAGACGATTACTCCTCGCGCCCCTCGCGTAAGCATCAGCTGCTTCAGATCGAACGCACGGATGATTGCCGTTGCCAGGTGCGCTTCGGCCCCCGACGTCGCGCCGATGATGTCGGCGACGATGGGCAGTTCCTCGTCATTCATCTTCGCGATTGAAGCGAGCTCGAGCCCACGGGTGATGAGCTTCCGGCTCGTTGCCCCGGGGCGAAGGTTGATGTCGTACATACGCACCGCGTTGCGCTCGATGCCGTTCTGTACAAACCGCTCGATCGTTGACGCAGACACCGAACCGCGCCGTGCGAGCGTTCCGAAGCAGACCGCATCAAACGAGCGAGAGAGGGCATCGATCTCATCTGTGAACACGATGCCATCCCATGCCACGTCGTCGCGAATCCGATAAGAGGGTCCGTCTATGCCCATGAACACATCGACGACACCAGTCGCGAGATCGGGATCGGTCTGCAACGCCCCAGTTTCTACCCCGAAGCCCTGCAGAGCGGATCTGAGGCGCGCTCCCAGATCATCGTTCCCGACACGACTGACCAAGACGGACCGGCCTCCAAGCGAGGAATGCGCGGCAAGCATCTGTTTGGCATGCACGGCGAAGTTCAGTGGCGCACCACCAAGGTGCGCTCCATTGCCAGGGATATGGTCGAACAGAGCTTCGCCAATGCCGACGACAATGGAGCCCGATTTCCCGTTCAGCGCGGACATGTATCGGGGTCTCCCGTCCCGGAACCCTCCGACGGACCCAAGGGAGCACCTGTAGAAGCACGGGGTATCAGCTGGCACCGCACGAGAACGTCACGGGCTGGCATCGTCGGCGACGCCAGCCGCTCGAGCATCGTCTGGTACGCGATCTGCCCAAGCTCCTCGCACGGCTGATGCACCGTGGTGAGCGGTACCCGGAGCAACTCCGCGTACTTCACGTCGTCAAAGCCCGCAACGAGTACCGTGTCAGGGACAGAGATGCCGATCGCGTCGAGCGTATGGAGCAGACGTGCGGCAGTCGCGTCGTTGCCACAGACGAACGCATCGGGCCTATGCGACGCGATGAGTTCACTGATCACTTCACGGTCGGTCGGATCGATGCGCACGCTCGCAACGGCGACCTGATCGGAGGCCGCTGTGGCTGCACGTAGCCCGTCCTCGCGAGCATCGATCGTGACCGCGGAGTTCGGCCTGGCGACAAACATCACCCGCCGCACACCTCGTTCTATTAGGTGACGTCCAACCAGCCAGCCGACCCGCCGGTTATCGATCCCAACAAGGTCGAAGCCGCTGCGGTCCGGGTAATCGACGAAATCTCGGTCGAGCAAGATGAGCGGCACGCCTGCGGCACTCAGACTGTCGACGATACGCTCATTAATCTCGCGTCCAGCCTCGGCCATCTCGACCGGTGCGAAGAAAACGCCGGAGACGCCGTGGTCGATGTAGCGCTCGCACTGGGAAAGAGCGGACTGGGCGCCGTCCCGGTCCGACCCGTGTCGCTTGCCGTCACTGCCCCAGAGGAGCGAGTCCTTCGAAGCCTGCGCACAGCGTGCAATCTCGCCGCAGATCGGTTCGAAGATCTCGGTCCGGCCGAGCCCGGGAATCAGCAACCCGAAGGTTCGCCCGGAGGGCTGGGCTGCTGAGCGAACGAACGTCCCGGCGCCCCGACGCCGGTCCACGAGGCCCGCACGCTCGAGTTCCCCGACAGCCCGCGCAACAGTCGGACGCGACACACCGAACTCTCTTACCAGGTCGGCATCTGTTGGGAAACGACCACCAGGCGCGATGGCACCTGACCGGATCCTCTTTTCGAGGATCTCAAGGATCTGCTTGTGTTTCGGCCCGGCCCGACTCACGAGTCGCTCCAGCGTGGGCACGGAATCGTCCTGGACTGGGTCTGCAACACGCATCGACAATAGAGTACAGAGATGCCTTGACTTTGTCTAGTAATTTCTTTACTTTTCATGCCAGAATAGTCTTGTCATTTTGGAATGCGGCGTGGATACTGCTGCACAGGAAAGCGTTCGTGAGGAGCGGCCGCTGACCAGGGCTTTGAGGGTTTCAAGCCCGCTGTGTGGCCGGATAGGTGCATATTTGGATGTTGCTTGTCTGGTCACAGGCATCAGTCAACTGAGGGAGCCGTGATGAAGTCTGGGAAGCTTACCGCAGCCACTACCTTTGTGATGTCGGGTGTTGCCACCGCCCAGCCCATCGCGAGTTGGGACATGCAGTCCGTTCAAGATCCGAACGGCGATGGGGCTCCACGCGGCAACCCGGTGGTTCGCGATCTCGCACCCAACGGTCTGTTTTCTGGCACTCTGGGGGACAACCCCTTTTTCGCTGATCTCCGCGGCGGCGTTCCATTAGGCGATGGCGATGATCTGCTCTGGTACTTCAGCCCGATCACTGGGTTTGTTTACCCAACCGTCAACATGGGCGCGCCGGCCGCGTTTTACAACCCCACGAGTCTGTTCGGCATGGGCGACGGTGTCTCTTACGACGCGTCCGCGACGTTCGACCCAAACCTTGATCCCGGCGTAGGCGGCGTGGTCGAAGGCGCATTTTATCCGATTGACAACTACGGCAACGAGTTCGAGCTTCTGGGCACCCACACCCGCGAGTTCATGTTCCGCTCGAACGGCGATACGACCGACCTCAACGGCGACGGCGAGTGGACCGGCAACTTCGCTCCCTCGGGCGGACCCAGCACCAACGGATTCTTCGTCCCTGCGAAGGACGCACAGGTCATCTGGTGGCACGACAACCCTGCCCGGCTGCTGCTGGTCGCAAACGAGAGCGCCCCGGGTGGGCTGCTCATGGGATTCGCCGGGCTCGATGCGTTCGGAGGCAACGTGTTCGCCGTTGTCCAGGCCAACGCCCGCAACTATCTCAATGGAGAATGGGTCTATGTCAAGCTGACCTACGACGCAAGCGCTCCGACATTCTCGGGGGCTCAGTACTTCGTTGAGATCACTACCGATACGGATCCGGGCGCAGGTGTGAATCTGGTGACCGACCGAGTGGTGGGCAACTTCAACCCGTTCTGGTCGAGCCTCCGCCCCGGCATTGGCGGGAACCCGCTCGTGGGCTTGCGGAGCTTCGGCGACAGCTTTGACTGCCGACAGTTTGATGGCTTGATCGATGCGATCCAGATCAGCGACGGCATTG
This sequence comes from Planctomycetota bacterium, assembly GCA_039186605.1. GTDB lineage: Bacteria > Planctomycetota > Phycisphaerae > Phycisphaerales > UBA1924 > JBCCZZ01. The sequence goes on from JBCCZZ010000018.1 coordinate 33,697, forward strand.
TGTCACCGCCGGACATGATGGGTGTTACCGTCCCGCCGCCTGCGGCGACGAGCGGCCCGATCGCCCGGTGGGGCATGGCTCCCGCGTTTGACACCGTGATTGATCCGAACGATGCGGCCGTCGTGCTTAACCCGGGCGAGGCTGGGGCTCAGCCGGTGAGCCTCGACAGCCGGACCGCTTCTGGCGAGGGCGGGTTCCTTGGCGGCTCGTCGTACACCCCCACTTTCCCGTACGGCTCGCGGGAAGTGGTCGCGCAAACCAGCGCGGCCGACGAACACCTGTACTGCTTCACCGGCGAGAACGTTGATGGCGACGCCTTCAACGGTGACTTCCCGTCCGTGTCCGATGGGGCACCCGCGTCGCTGTTTGCCGCTGGGCAGGCTCCCGCAGTGACGGCATCCTTCGATTCGTCGGCATTCAACGCCCCGGCGATCGGCGCGCTCGTGTATCCGAGCGATCGCTACGGCGATGAGATGGCGTTCCAGGGGAGTTTCACGCTCGAGGCCGTGTACAACACAAGCAGCAGTTCTTCGCAGACGCTGATCTTCCAGGGCGAGGCCCGTGAACGCTACCGCATGACCGTCTCAGGGGCGGGCGTGAGTCTGTCGCTCACTGATGCGGCGCAGACAGTAACGAGCGCAACGCTCCCCGATGGTGCCATCGATCACACCAACGGTGACTGGGTCTATACACGCGCGACCTACGACGATCTGGCACAGACCATCACGATCGCGTCCAAGGACGAGTTCGGGAACGAGGCCTCGGTAACGGTCCCCACCGCTGGTGGTTTTGGCCCGCTCCCGACCGGCTCGGATGGCAATATGTTCATCGGCCGTGATTTCTTCGACCCGATCCTTTCGCCAGAGAACTTCAACGGCCTAATCGACGAGGTCCAGATCACCGGCGGCACCCTCTCGGTAGGCGACGCCATGGTGGTACTCTCGACCGATCCCTGCTCGCCTGCCGACCTCGACGGAGACAACCTGCTTACTGATCTCGATATTGCCATCATGCTGGGCCTCATCGAGAACCCGCCTGTGTGCCCGGGCGACCCTGACTGCGCGATCGCGGACTTCGACGGGAATGGCACCATCGACTTCTTTGACCTGCTCTCGTACCTCAGGGTTTTCGACGCCGACACGGCGAACTGCACGAACTAACCGCTACTCCCTTGCGTGCGTCGGGCGATGAGCCGGCGTACGAGTTCTCGATCATGGTGCGAGCCGCACGAGACCAACAGCTAAGCACAACGCGGGACCGAACTGCATGACCTCCAATCTCTTCATTCTTCGGTGCGCGGTCGTCGCCGCGCTCGGCGGCTTTCTGTTTGGCTTCGACACTGCTGTGATCAGCGGTGCCGTGGACTCTCTTGAGACGGTTTTTGAGCTGAACGCGTGGGGGAAGGGGTTTGCCGTCGCCAGCGCACTGATCGGGACCGTAATTGGTTCGATCGTGGTAGGCAGGCCGGCCGATGTGCTTGGTCGTCGCAGCGTGATGTTTGTGCTCGCGGGGCTCTACTTCGTGTCCGCGGTGGGAAGCGCGCTGGCTCCGGACGTGGTGACATTCATCCTGTTCCGACTGATTGGCGGGCTCGCGGTCGGCGGCGCATCCGTTGTGGCACCGATGTACGTCGCTGAGATCTCGCCGCCCGCATCCCGTGGGCGGCTGGTCGCACTTGTCCAGTTCAACATCGTGTTCGGGATCCTCGTGGCGTTCGCGTCGAACTACCTGATCGCTCAGTACGGCCGAGGCGTATCGGCCGTGGGTATCGACGCAGGCGATCCAGCGGCGATTGAGGCGGCTTTCCGCGCTTGGCTCGACCGTTCAGGCTGGCGCATCATGCTCGGCATCGAGGCAGTACCGGCCTTGGCGTACTTCTTCCTGCTCTTCGGCACCCCTCGGAGCCCGCGGTGGCTCCTGGCTCGGAACCGGGAGGACGAGGCACGGGCTGTGATCGCCCGGCTCAATGCCGGCTCCGCCGATACCGACGCACTGGTACAGGACATCAAGGGGTCGCTGGACGCCGAACGCGACAGTCTCAAAGAGCCTTTCTTTCAGAAGAAGTACTTCCGGCCGATCATGCTCGCGGTTGCGATTGCCGCGTTCAATCAGCTCAGTGGTATCAACGCCATCCTGTACTACGCTCCAACGATCTTCCGCTCCGCGGGATTCGGCGAGCAAGCAGGCCTGCTCAACTCTGTTGGCCTTGGGCTTATGAACCTCGTGTTCACGATGCTCGGCCTGGCGCTGATCGACCACTTCGGTC
>JBCCZZ010000019.1:0-28835 GCA_039186605.1 Planctomycetota bacterium
ACGCCATCCTGTACTACGCTCCAACGATCTTCCGCTCCGCGGGATTCGGCGAGCAAGCAGGCCTGCTCAACTCTGTTGGCCTTGGGCTTATGAACCTCGTGTTCACGATGCTCGGCCTGGCGCTGATCGACCACTTCGGTCGGAAGCGGCTCATGCTGATTGGATCGATCGGGTACATCGTGAGCCTGGGTGTCACCGCGGTGGCCTTCTTTACCCAGAGCCAGCTCGTCGAGACCGAAGCCGGCGGTGTCGCTCGTGAGTTCACCAGTCAGGCCGGTGGCTTCGTGGTGTTCGCGAGCCTCCTGGTCTTTATTGCATCGCACGCGGTTGGCCAGGGTGCCGTCATCTGGGTGTTTATCTCGGAGATCTTCCCGAATCGCCTCCGCGCCCGCGGGCAGGCGCTGGGTAGCTTCACGCACTGGATCTTCGCGGCCGGCATCAGCCAGACCTTCCCGCTGATTGCCGAACAGTCTGGCGGCTTTGTCTTCGCGTTCTACGCGCTCTGCATGGTTGGTCAGCTCGTTTGGGTCCTCGTAGCGATGCCCGAAACAAAGGGTGTGCCTCTCGAGGAGATTCAGAAACGGATGGGCATCCAATGAGCACGAGTGTGGTGCGGCGCCTGTGTCTCGTCATCCTTCTGCTAACGGCCGGTTCGCCGGCCGTTGCGCAGTCCGTCCGTTACGCTGAGCCGTGGCGCCCCGGGTACCACTTCTCGCCTGAGATCCACTGGATGAACGAGCCCAACGGGCTTATCTACATCGCCGGCGAGAACGATGAGCCAGGCCTGTGGCACTTGTTTTATCAGCACAACCCGATCGCCAATCAGTTCGGACGGAACCAGTCGTGGGGCCACGCAACGAGCCCAGACCTCGTCACCTGGACGCAACTGCCCGACGCGCTGCGTCCGGAGATGACGCCCGGCGGCCCGGTCAACGCATACTCGGGGAGTGCGGTCTTCGATGAAAACAACTCGTCGGGCCTCGGCACCGCGGAGAACCCACCCTACGTCATCGCCTACACGGGGCACAACGCGATCACCAGGCGGCAGGACCAGCGTTTGGCCTACTCGCTCGACCGAGGCGTGACCTGGACCCGCTACTCTGGCAACCCGATCATCGATCTACAGAGCCGTGAGTTCCGGGATCCGAAGGTCACGTGGGACTCATTCTTCAACCGCTGGGTCATGATCGTGTCCCACGGCGGTCAGAACTTTCTCAGCCAGTGGGCGTCCACCGACCTCATCAACTGGACCCGCCTCAACGACTTCTCAGACCCAAACTCCGGTGGAACAGGTTGGGAAGTGGCCGACATCTTCCGCCTGCCGCTCAACGGCGGCCCGGTGCAGCCGTGGATCCTCCAGCTCACACCTGCGCAGGGTTCGCCGGCCGGCGGGAACGGCGTGCTTTACTGGGTGGGCACGATGAGCGAGAACGGGTTCATCGCCGAGACACCCGCGGTGTGGGCCGACTTTGGGCGTGACTTCGACGGCGTCTACTCGTGGGAAGAAGCCCCGGACGGACGACGTATCTGGGCCGGCATCATGCAGTCGTACGGTGAAGGCATCCCCACGACCCCGTGGCGCGGCCAGGTCTCCTTCCCGAGAGAGCTCTCTCTCGTGACCACGCCCCAGGGCGCGCGCCTTCGGCAGAATCCTGTCGACGAGATTGAGTCCATCCGTGAAGGCCTGGTCGAACTCGCCTCGCCGGCAGTAGTCACGACTACGAGTGATCCGCTTGCGCCGCTCGGGGTTGCGGGCCGCATGCTCGACATCGAGACCACGCTCGATATGGGCTCGGCGACCATCGCGGGCTTCCGAGTCTTCTCGCTCCCGGGTGGGTCCGCATTCGTTGGATACTCGAAGGCGAGCAACGAAGTCTTCGTGGATACCCGCGGTGCAGGTCGGTCCGACTTTGGACCCATCGATGGCGTGTTCTCAGCGCCGCTCGACCTCGGGGCCGATGGGATCGTTCACCTCCGCATCTTACTTGACCGCTCGTCGATCGAGGTGTTCGCCGGAACGCCCGACGACCATGGCGCCGTGACGATCTCGCAACTGGTGCTCCCCGACCCGAACGTTCCCGACGATCAGATGGGCGTAGAGGCGACGGCTCTGTTTGGGACGGCGTCGCTTCTGACCTTCCGCGCATACGAGCTCCGCGAGACATGGACTCGTTTCCCCGTCCCGTCCGGGGATGATGCAACGATCTCTCACTGGTCAATGGCGCCTCCCCCGACGCCGATTATAGAATCGAATCCGATCGTCGCCGACCAAAGCACAGCCGCTGGACAGGGCGTGCTGTTCGGCGAGATCAACCCGTTCTATGAGCCGTCGCCGGCGGTCGATAGCTTGTTCTACGACTCCTCCAGGCCTGACAGCCTCTTTATAACGTCGGAGGTCACGCCGCCCGAAGCGATGTTCCGTCTCGGTTTCAGCGGGGGTGTGGCGAGCTTCGATGCTGCATCTCTGGACGGGCACGACGGCGCACTCTTGTTCGATCCTGACTTTTATGGCCGAGAGTTTGAGTTCTCGTCGGGTTTCACCACTGAGCTGTTCTTCCGCACCGATGGGGATCGGTCGAACGAGGGACTCATGGAACTCCTGCTGCAGGGTGACGACAACTTTCGTTTCGCGCTCATCCTCAATGAGGGCGGCCCGGGGAACCTGCGATTCGCGATCACCGACGGCCTTGGCAGATTCCCGGTCGTCGATTCGGACAACGCGACTGGCGGCGGAGCGGGCAACCTTGCCGATGGCAGATGGTACTACGCCGCCGCGATCTATGACCCGGACGACCCGGTTTCGCCCCAAGGTGGGCTCCGGCTCTTGGTGCTCTCGGAGGATCTTGAACGCCACGAGGTTGTCGCGGCGCTACCGGCGTCGTTCCCTGGGATCCGACCACCCGGCGTTGACAGCGATGGCCGGCTCCTGATCGGTCGTGCGAGCGACGTCTTGGGTGACGACGAACGCACGTTCATTGGGCTGATCGATGAGGTACGGATCTCAGATGGGCCTCTGCCGCCGGAGAGACTGCTCGCGAGTTTCAACGAGGCCTGCGGAGCGGATCTGGATCTTGATGGGCAGCTTTCGCCCAACGACGTCCTTGAGTTTATCTCGCGAGTGAGCGCGTCGAGTGAGACCGCCGACCTGCTGCCACCGCAAGGCGTCGATACGTTCGATCTCCTTGAGTACCTGAGGCTGTTCGACGAGGGGTGTCCGTAGCTATGAGAGTACTGACGCTGACCCAGAGCGCCGTGGTGGTCCTCTCCGCAGCAAGCGCTGCAACTGCGCAGTCGGTCGACCCTGTTCGTGTCTTTTCCGAGGCAGTCTCCTTTTGGGACATGTCATCTGCCGCCGATCAGTCATTGCCGTCGAGCGAACTCGTACCGACAGGCGGTACTGTCCGCTTCGGCATCCCGCTTGAGGGTGCCGAGCGGGAGGCATCGATGAAATCCGGGGGCGACGGACTGGTCGCGAGACTGGACGACGCGGCCCTGCTCATCGGTCAAGGCGCGGAAGGGGAAGCGAACATCGAGGGCAGCGAGCTGACCCTGCTTGTACGCATGAAGAACGAGGGGTCGTGGAATCACACTCCGTTCAGCAAGCATGGCGGCGGCGAGCTGCTTCAGTACAACCTATTTGCGTTCGAACTCGATGGGGGCTCGGTCGATCTGGGTTTCCAAGTGGGGACCAGCCGCGGGGTGAAACGGGCAGCCGCCGATCTCGCACCCGTTCGTGCACGGAGCTGGAACACGATCGTGGCCCGGTACGATGCACGCCGCGTGGAGCTCTTCATTAACGGTCGCCCTGCGGGCGAAGTGAGGCACAGCGGTGGGCTTCGCCCGGCAAGCTCGGTGCCGCTTGTTCTCGGCGGCGAGCCCCAGGCCGCGGGTGACGGCTACCGCGTGGCGAGACGCCTCAGCGGCGCCATCGACCACGCCGCGATCTGGGACCGCGCACTGAGCGATGATGAGATTGTCGCGGTCTCGGGAGGCATCGCTCCGCTGCATACCCCGCACCTGCGCCCTGAGATCCACTTCACGCCGAGGGCCAACTGGATAAACGACCCAAACGGGATGATGTACGCCAACGGGCAATACCACCTTTTCTACCAGCACAACCCGTTTGGCGACACCTGGGGCCACATGTCCTGGGGTCACGCGACATCGAAAGATCTCATCACGTGGGACGAGCGCCCCGTTGCGCTGCTGGAAGAAGATGGCGTGATGATCTTCTCGGGATCCGCTGTCCATGACGAGGCGAATACCTCGGGCTTCGGATCCGCCGAGGAGCCTCCGCTCATTGCGATCTATACGGGCCACCAGTCCAATCCTAATCTTCAAGATCAGCGGCTCGCCTACTCGACCGATCGCGGCGAGACCTGGACCAAGTACGCTGGCAACCCTGTCATCGACAAGGGTCTCCCCCACTTCAGAGACCCCAAGGTGTTCTGGCATGAGCCGACTGATCGCTGGATCATGCTTGTATCACAAGCGCTCAATCGGATTATCGACATTTATGCGTCGGAGGACCTGCGAGACTGGAAGCAGATCTCGAGCTTCGGTCCCGCGGGGCAGTCGAACGTCCCAAACTGGGAATGCCCGGAACTCTTCGAGTTGCCGGTCGACGGAGACCCGAACAACACGCGCTGGGTGCTCCAGATCGATGTCGGCAACAATGGTCCCGCGGGCGGCTCGGCTGGCATGTACTTCGTTGGCCACTTCGATGGAACGCGCTTCATCAACGAGAATCCGAGCGAAACAACGCTGTGGGTCGACCACGGCGCGGACTTTTACGCCGCGCAGGCGTTCAACCACGATCCTCAGAGCCGGGTCGTGTGGCTGGCATGGATGAACGACTGGCGCTACGCGAACACGGTCCCCACCGGACCGTGGCGAGGGCAGATGTCCGTTCCGCGTGAGGTGGGTCTCACACAAAGGCCCGAGGGCATTCGCCTAACGCAAAAACCCGTCGATGAAATCACGCGTCAGCTGCAGACGACGTTCACTGCGAACGACTTCGAGATCCCGGCCGGACGCCATACTTTCGCGAGGCTGCTCGAGCACAACGGCTTTTCGCGGCACCTCAGCTTGTTTCCCGAGGGGGCGTTCGTCCTCTCAATGACCGCGAACCCCGGAGGGGCCATCCGCTTCGGTGGCGTCGTCAAACAGCGGCCAGCCAACTTCACACCTGCCGGCGTTCCTGTGTCGGGGCCAAACCAGCCTGGCACAGTCTTTGGGTACGACCTCCGGTTGCGTGAGATGTTCGTTGATCGTCGGAACTCCGGCGAGACCGACTTCCACCCGAGCTTTGCGGGCGTGCACTCGGCGCCATTGCTGACGAATCCAGACGGCTCGGTGACGCTCCAAATCGTCGTTGACAACTCGAGTGTGGAACTGTTCGGTGGCGCCAACCCGGGAGCGTTTACCGCTGCGATTTCAGACCTTATCTTCCCAGCTAAAGACTGGAACGGCGTCTCGCTCTTTGCCGACCTCGGGCCGGTCACGCTCAAGAATGTATCGATCCAGAAGCTGCCCGACTGAGCGCAACACTTCCGGTCGCTCCGATGTGCCAGTTGCGCAGCTAGGCGTCCTCTGTACAGGCCCCGATAAAGCAATCGGTCGGGTGGGCGCTTTCGGCGCTCGTTGATCGACGGTCCGATGTCCCACTACAACCCGAAGAACATCTGGAGAAACGCCACTATGTACAGACTGACCAAGTACTTTCGGCGTTGGAAGTGTCAGCTTTGTGGCGCCTTGCTGCCCGTGATGCTAGCGATTGTGTGTTCATGGGGTTTCGTTGCCCAGGCAGGCGAGGGCTCACCGGAACGCTCGGGCCGGTATCCAAACGTCATACTTATCATGGTCGACGACCAAGGCTACGGAGACTTGGCGGCCCACGGTAATCCTGTACTCAAAACGCCCAATCTCGACAAGCTACACGCGGAGAGTGTCCGGTTCACTGATTTCCACGCCGCACCGATGTGCTCACCCACACGTGGACAGCTCATGACGGGCCGCGACGCGATGAAGAACGGCTGTACCGCAGTCTGCCAGGGCCGGTCGATGGTCCGAGCCAACATCCCGACGATGGCGGAGTTCTTCGCGAACGCGGGCTACGCGACGAGCCACGTAGGAAAGTGGCACATGGGTGACAGCTACCCGCATCGCCCGCAAGACCGCGGATTCCAGGACACGCTTCATCACCGCGCATGGGGCATCACCTCATTAGCAGACTACTGGGGCAACGACTACTTCGATCCGGTACTGAATCACAACGGCGTGGACAAGAAGATGTCCGGATACTGCACCGATATCTTCTTCGATTATGCCATTGACTGGATCACTGATCGGCAGCAAGAGGACAGCGAGCAGCCGTTCTTCCTGTACCTCGCGACGAACACGCCGCACGTCCCGGACATCGTGGCTCCCTCTTTCTCCGAGCCGTACGAGGGCACGTTCAATGGCAAGCCAATCCCGGCCAAGTTCTTTGGAATGATCGCGAACATCGATACGAATCTTGGTCAGCTCGAGCAGTTCCTGACGTCGAGCGGGCTCCGCGACGACACAGTGCTGATCTATATGTCAGACAACGGGACGCAGAGCGCTGCGGCACAAGAGATCTATAACGCCGGCATGCGCGGTATGAAGACCAGTGTGTACGAGGGGGGGCACCGCGTGCCGTTCTTCTTCCGCTGGCCCGCCGGGCCCGTACAGCACGGCCGGGATGCGCCCGTGCTCACGCAGGTGCAGGATGTCTTGCCAACGCTGATCGAGCTTTGCGGCCTCGGATCCACCAGTGACGATGATTTCCTCGGGGCCAGCCGCTTCGACGGGACAAGCTTCGCGAGCGTCTTAGGCAGCGAATCGGGGACGCTGCCCGACCGCAAGTTGGTCATCCAGTACAGAGTATCTGGCAAGCGGTGGGATCCAGCAGTGGTACTTTGGAACTCCTGGCGGCTTGTGAATCGAAACGAACTCTATGACATCGCCAGTGACCCAGGCCAGATGAGCAATGTGGCCATGCGATATCCAGAGATTGCCGAGGCGATGGAGGCTCACTACGACGCTTGGTACGAGGAGGCCAAGCCGCAGTTTGACATCGAACGCTGGATCCGTGTTGGCACGGACAGCCAGGAACCGATGATGCTGTATGCACAAGACTGGGTTGGAGACTACTGCGACAACCTTGGGGGGCTCACCGACGGGTGGGCGATCGGATACTGGAACATCGAGGTGGTCGCGGGAGGCGTGTACGAGATCGAACTCTGGCGCTGGCCCGATGAATCTGGCCTGCCTCTGAACGCGGGGTACGCACCCGACTTCACGCGCGGGACGCGAGGGCAGAGGCCAATCGTCGCCGCCAACCTACAGATCGCGGGTGAGAACTACACCATCGACAGCCAGCCCGATGATACCTCGATCGTTTTTCGTATCTATCTGGAGCCCGGGAAGCATCGGCTACATACGAACCTCCTTGGAAAGCACGACCAGGTGATTTGCAGCGCGATGTACACGAAACTAAGCCGCCTGCCTGATGCGAACACGGTCGAGGTGACCATTCCATCTGAGCGGCTCCCACGGCCCGGTGTGCGCCCCGGTCCAGTTGTGCTCGCCGAAACCGTCACGCTCCGCGAAGACGATGTTCTCATGACCGACTTCGAGGGAGACAGCTTCGGATCGTGGGTTGCGGTCGGTGAAGCATTCTCGTCTGGCCCGGTGCCCGCTGGCCAGCGGGTGGTCGGCCACGAAGGCGAGAGCATCCTGGATACTTTCATTGGGAACGACTTCAGCGATCAACCGACCGGTACGCTGACTTCCCCAGCATTCGAGATTGACCGCGATCGGATCAACTTCCGGATCGGTGGCGGCAGGAAGCCCGGCGAGACCTGCGTCAATCTCCGCCTCGATGGCGAGGTCGTTCGCAGCGCCGTCGGAAATGCCACGAAGGACTCGAACGGCCGGAAGATCATGCAGTGGGTAAGTTGGGATGTGTCCGAGTTCAGGGGACGGACTGCCACGATCGAGATCGTCGATGCGCACCCAGGCGGCTGGGGACACATCGTCGTCGATCAGATTTATCGATCGGACCGTCAACCGGACTTAGCCCGCTGATGGAGTCGTAGCGCCCGCGTCCAACGCGGAAGGACCCCGTGTTTGTGCGCAGGCGGCTTCATTTTGGAGTCAATAGAGCCAGCCGGCTGCACCACGCGTGAGCGGCGCGTGCGGCCGAGCGTTCTGGAGATGCACCCATGACCCAGGCTGTCCGGATGATCATGCTGATGATCTTGTTGGTTTCGCCCGTAGACGCATCCATCGATGAACACGAACGGCCCAACATACTCATCATCTTCACAGACGACCAGGGCTACGCCGATCTTGGGGCCTTCGGGTCTACGACCCACGCTACGCCCAGGATGGACCGACTCGCGGCCGAGGGCACGAAGTTCACCAGCTTCTACGCCCAAACGGTCTGTGGGCCATCTCGCTCCGCGCTGCTGACCGGCCGGTACCCGGTGCGGTCCGGCGGATGGCACATGCCTGGCGAGGAGATCACCTGGGCGGAGCTTCTCAAGACAGTTGGGTATCAGACCGCGTGCGTGGGCAAGTGGGACGTGTCGAATCGCGAAGAGATCATCCCCCGCATGCCGAACGCGCAGGGATTCGACTACTACTTCGGCTCGCTCGGGGCCAACGACGACGGCACCATCGCATACCATGAGAACAACCAGCCGGTGGGCACGAGCAATGACATGAGCTCGATCACCCGGCTCTACACCGACAAAGCAATTGATTATCTCACGAACCGTCGCGATCCGAACCGGCCGTTCGCGCTCTACCTCTCACACACGATGATGCATACCGACATCGACGCGTCCGCCAGCTTCAAGGGCAAGTCATCCGGTGGTCTGTACGGCGATGTGGTTGAGGAGTTTGACTTCGAAACGGGCCGACTACTCGATGCGCTCGACCATCTCGGCTTGGCCGATAACACGCTGGTGATCTACACGACCGACAACGGTCCATGGAACCAAGCGCGGTATCGGAACAGGGAGAAGGGACACCCCGAGGGGGCCAAGTTCTGGGGTGATTCGGGCCCGCTGCGTGCGGGCAAGGGCAGCAGCTACGAGGCGGGCTCCCGTGTGCCGTGCATCGTTCGCTGGCCAGGAACTGTGCCTTCAGGTGTTGAGTCGGCTGCGCTGTTTACAACGCTTGATCTGCTCCCGACCTTCGCCACCATCGCTGGCTTCGACGTACCGCAAGACCGGGTGATCGACGGCGTCGATCAGACCAAGCTTCTGTACGGCGACGACCCGGACGGCGCTCGTCAGACTTTCATGTACACCACTGTGATACCTCGGCATGCCGCCAACGGTATCCGACGTGGAAAATGGAAGTTCCTCCGGGCGCATCATCAGGTTCCTGACTACGCGGTGGTCGATCGGGCCGAGGTGCCCGAGCTGTACGATCTCAACGCCGATATCGGAGAGACCACAAACCTCGCCGATCGGCACCCCGACATCGTTCGCCAGCTCCGCAAGGAGCTCGACGCATTCTGGGATCAAGCCACGAAGGACTGAGCGTTGGCGGACGTTGATTCATCGAGCTCACCGGCAGGTTCTTGGAGATACTCAACTCACACCGCCTCCCGCGGTAGGAACGCAAGATCCCACCAATACGGTCGCGGCAGATCACCGGTCCATCGCGCAGGGAGATTTCCGATTGCTCGGCATAGCGGGTGAGCGAGACGGTTGAATGCAGGAACCGGTGCCTCGCTATCCTGCCGAAGCCAGAAACCCGCCAGCCACGATGTCGCCCTTCGGTCGCTTTGTGTTGGCTTCCTAACACCAGGATCCAGGTGGCCATGAGTTCGTGCGCTGCTTCGGCCGCATCTCCAGCTTCGCGTTTTCACACTCCAGCTCCTTGAGTATTTTGATTTGGCCGGTCTTCAGCCCACCGTACTCCTTGCGTCACCGGTAACAGGTCTGCACCGTGACTCCAAGCCATGCAACCTCAGGGATTTTGGTCCTCTGATCAAGAGCACTTCCGCCTCACGCAGCTTGCCGATGATCTACTCAGGTGAATGCTTGAGCCATCCCATGAACCACCGCCTTCCCAAAGGCATCCAGCAACCTGCACTGTTGCATAGATGCTTGGCCAGATTCTGGGAACGTGCTAGGTGAAGCGGATCTGGCGGTGTGAGGGCCTGGAAGTGCCAAGGAAGCAGCCCAAGCGAGGGGCGTCTCTGGCTCAACGACGGGACCTGCGTGCGTGACGGGCTCAAGAAGGTCGGCGTGAAGACGCTCTTCATCGAGCCCGGGAGCCCCTGGAAGAACGGCTATTGCGAAAGCTTCAACGGCAAGCTCAGGGATGAGGTGCTCGACCGCGAGATCTTCTACTCGCTCAGGGAGGCCAGGATCCTCATCGAACGCTGGCGGCACGAATACAACATCGTGAGGCCGCACAGCTCGCTGGGCTACAGGTCGCCAGCACCCGAGACCGTCGCCGCTTAGCCGTGCTCCGCTTCGCTCCGCACGGCTCAGCAGCACACAGCGAGGACCGAACCACTCACATAGACTCTGGCATCACACTTGGACTCAGGTCAATGGGTGGGGCAAGTCCCAAGGTGATACAGACCCTGATGCGGCACTTCACGGTTGGGCTCACACTCGATACCTATGGGCACCTGCTGCCAGATGAAGCTGCTACGACCGTTGAGAGGCTCCCGCAGGTTCCAGCAGTAGATCCAGCAACGGCAGTGCAATCCAGTGCATCTGGATGCGACGCCGTGCAACCCAAAACCACCTTCGCTACCCTGAGAGGCCCCGGGCCCGTGGCGGAACTGGCAGACGCGGCGGATTTAAAATCCGCTCCCTGCTGTCGCAGGTCCCTGAGACTCCAGCCACTTACAGAGCAGGCCGACGGACCACCAGCAGTAGAACCAGCAACCGCTGACGAAGGCCTACACAATGTGATGATGGCATGGCCTGGACTGACTCGTGCGGCGAAGATCGCCATCCTTGCCATCGTTGCGGCAAGACCGTGACCAGGAATCGGCTGGGACCTCGCGTGCTAAAAGAGCCTAGTTGCCTCCCAGGGCGACCCCTCGCTCCGCTCCGCCACTCCACCGGGCTCCGCCCGGCTCCTTGGCTCCGCTCACACTGCTTGCCTGTTCGGGCTCCGCCATACCTGACCTGAGCTCACTGAACTCGACAGCGAAAGCCGAGGCCGTTGCTCCGGAGGCCCGGCCGGAACCAGAAGCGGTACGCGGCCCGCACGCCCCGGCCGGCATCGACCCAGCCATGAGATCCCGCCTCCCAGATGCAACCCATCCCGCCGCATTGTCGGATAACGGCTAGAACTGGTTTCTGGGAGGCAGCTCGGCCGTCCCGCGACTCGATCGTGTGACGCCAAGGCCCTGTTGCAGTTGGTTCTCGCCTACCACCGTGATCACCTCCCTTGGTCCTAGACATCAGTTCATGAATCGGAGCTGCGTTTCTGGGTTTTTTGGGTCCAGGAACCGCATGATGTTCGGGAACACCGTCGGCATTTCGGATAGGGGTACACCCATCCACCGAGCAAGCTCAAATCCGTACTGATCGACCGAAGTCGAGGGGATGAACCGGCCCAGGCCGGTGTCTTCCGGGCCGTCGATCTGGATGTTGGGGAAACTGCCATAGAGCCGCCCACCACGGACCTGTGATCCACCCATCACGAAGTGGTGACCTGCCCAGCCGTGGTCGGAGCCGTTGCCGTTAGAGTTAAAGGTCCTGCCGAAGTCGGAAGCGGTAAAGGTGGTGACCGCATCTCTTCGGTTGATCTGGCCGAGCGCCGCCCAGAAGTACATGAGGGCACTGTCCACCATATTGAGCAATCCAGCGTGAGGGCCTCCGACACCGTTCGGGCCGATCAGGCCGTCATGGTTGTCGAACCCACCCGCCGCGACGAAGAAGACCTGCCGGGTGTGGCCCAGCCCGGTCTGACCCACTTCGATGAGCTGTGCGACCGTCTGGAGCTGTCTGGCCAGCCCATTTCCAACGGGCGCAGCAGGGACACGGCTAGCGCCGCTCAGCACATCCCGGACGATGCTGTTGTTCGTGATCGCACGGCTCGTGAGGTCTCGCACACTCCGCTCCATCGCATGGCGGTTGGGCTGAGCTGAGTCCGCGCCGGCAGCCAGCATATCGAGGTATGCGGTCTCGAGACCCGGAAGATCACTCAGCCTCGGCGGACCGTCATCGCCCAAGACGTATGTGCTCACGGCGCGTCCGGATTGGAACTGGTTCACGCCCGCGATCGAGATATTCATCGAAACGGATGGTCTGGTCGCAATGCCTGATGCTTGCAGCATGTCTGCGAGCCGCCCCCCCCACCCGAATCCATCGAGTGCATCGGGCCGCGACAGCTGCCACTGCTGCTGCTGGATCTCGTGCGCGAAGAGCTGTGTCGGGAGCGCGACTGATCGGTTGAAGTACTGCATGCGCGTCGTTGGGGCCAGCAGTGTCCCGACGTTGGCAACGACGGCAACGTTCCCTTGATCGAAGAGTGTCTTTGTGCCCGTTAACGAGGGGTGCAACGCGAACCGACGCCCGGCAGTGTTGGCCGGCGCGATTGTCGTTGATCCAAGCTGAGCGAGGGGGATTGCCAGATTGCCCCTACCGAGCGCATAGTCTGCGTGGTTCTGGTTTCCCCCATCTATGGGGATGAGCGTATTGCCCGAATCGTTCCCGCCGAACAGGAAGATACACACCAGCGCCTTGTAGTCTGAAAACATCTGGCCCTGGAGTGCCGCAGCCACGGTTCGTGTAGACAGCAACTGCGAGCTTAGGCCGGCGAGGCCGAGGGCTGCGCAGGCACCCTTGCGGAGTGCCGAACGGCGAGAGATCAAGTGGTCAAGGTTGTCATTCATCGGGGTCGCCCTTACCGGTCTCTGGGTCAGCGGAGCACACGAAACTCTGGGTGTCCGATCGCGAGCAGTATGGCTGCGAACAGCCGGCCCTCAGGGAACTCGATCGCGGAGATGCCTGTTGCGATCTCACCTCGGGTACGCGTGCTCGACCAGCCATGGTCCAGAGCCGCCGCCATAATCGATGCCATCCCCGCAGGGTCCGCAGTCGTGTCCTGAAGTTGTGAGAGCGTCAGTGGACCCGATTCCAAGAGCGCCGCCTCGAGTTGATCAGCCATCGTGACGAGCCCGGCAACTGCGGTGAACTCGTCGAAGATCTGCATTTCCGGAGTGGTCATCCCCGCGTTCGCAATCTCGCTTCCGGGCGGGGCATAGGTGGGCAAGTAAAAGTTAAACACAGACGGCGTAAGAAAGAAAGCCTGGCGTGTCGTCTCTCGGATGCCGAATGCTGGTGTGAGACGCGTACGAACTCCGAGCGTCGCACCGCGGTGGATCATGTCCAACGAGCGCGCGACACCGAGGTAGACCTGCATCGGCTCAAGTACTCTCCCGTAAAACGGGTTCGAACGGTAAGTGGGGTTGCGGGCTTCATCGTCAAGCAGTATCGCCTTGACCATCGCGGCCACATCGCCGCGCACGCCTCGGCCATAGGGACCGAGACCCGAATACGCTTCCGCCACACGCTGGATGTAAGCCGGTGTAGGGTTGCTCGATGTGAATCGCTTTATCATCAGCTCAGCGATAAAGGGCGCGTGGCTTGGATGATTGAACAGGTTCAGAATCGCGAGCTGGATATCGCTCTGAACCGTTGCGGAAGTCGCTGCACCGACCGCTGGGATCAGACCATTCGGCGGGACCGCCCCTGGATATGAGGTCAGCTGCTTCGCCCCAGGCTCATGGTCTGCCGCAACGATGCGCATAGGCCCTGGCGTGAGCTCCGGACCGAAGCGGTTCCCGTCTGACAATCCGGTAAACACCCGCGCGAACTGCTTGACGGTTTCGTTGTCGTAGGTTGGGATCGGTTCACCAAAGGCATCCAAGCGGCGTGAGCCGTCGGGGTTCAGCTCGAACAGTCCGATCGTGAAGAGCTGCATGATCTCGCGTGCGTAGTTCTCATCTGGCGAGATCCCGAGTACCGGGTCTGCTCTTCGATTGCCCTTGTAGGTGAGCCAATCGCCCATGGCGCCGGTGTAGGTCACCGCGCTGAGGAGATCGAAGTAGTTTCCGGTAGCGCCAACGGCAGGCTCGGGCATGGATGCACGGAGATAGAGGTTGTAGAGCTCGGCAATATCGCCGTGATAACCAGCGTCGAAGTTCGGCGCAATCGGGATCACCTGCAGTAGAGCCCATGCGGTGCGCTGCCGCAGCTGGTCGGAGCCCGCGACACAGAAGTCATCGAACAGCTGGTACACGAGACTCTCTTGGTCAATCTCATCCGGCGAAAGGCCTTGAAGTGCGGAGAGTGCGGTCTCGAACGCGTCCATCCGAGCGGGTGTGTAGTACGTCCCTGCGGTCGTCTGCTGAGCATCAATCCATGCCTCGAAGCCATTCGCCATCACAAACTGCACATCATCAGCAGAAGCCCCCCACGCTGCCTGCCAGAGGAACCGCCGCGCTTCGGCTTCGGTGACCGTGGCAGACGGACGCCAGGGTGCAGCGGCTACTGAGATAGTGGTCGTGACCATCGAGGTCAAACCGCCGGTGTCGGTCACCACGAGCGTGACCGGATACTCACCAGGGGTGGCGAGAACGCCGTCGACGACGGGTCCAGTCGCCGTCGCGCTACCGATGCTCCATTCGTACGAGACAATCGGACCTTCCCCGTCGCGGCTTGCAGTGCCGTCCAGGCGAATGTCCAACGGTGCAACACCAACGTACTGTGGCGCGTGAATCCGAGCGCTTGGTGGCTGATCGATGCCGACACGGACCGCAACGCTCGTGCTTGTGCTGGCGGTCCCATCATCCGCGGTCAGCGTCAGCGTCGTCGCCCCTACAGATCCGACGGCTTCGGGCAAGACCACTCGGCTTTGATCCCCCGCGAGCTCGATCACCGCCCCAGCTACGCTGACAAGCTCTGGTTCCGCGCTCGCGATCGAGAGCATGAGATCGGAAGCCGATGAGAAGTCGTCGCGCAGATCAAATATGAGCGGCGGTACCATCCCACCAGACGGGACAAATACCGAGTCCCGGCCACGAATGCTTGGCGGGCTATTGGGAATCAGCGACCCCGATTCGATGCGGCCGAGGAGGGCGAACTCGTCCGCGATCGACAACACCGAGTCACCGGTGAGATCCGTGAACATCTCTGCGCTATCGAAGAGCCGAAGGAACTCGACGACATCAAAGAAGTCGAGTCGCCCGTCAGCTCTGTAGTCTCCTCCGAGTACGCCAAATGTGACCCCCGCACCTCGAGTAACACCACCGGTACTGTTCGCGACCCTCCCGATCGAGAAGGTCTGCACCGTGCCATCGACTACTCGAACCCCGGGGAAGACAACCCGCCTCGCGTCAGCAGAGTCAATGAACGCGAACGCGGTCGCGCCATCGATCGTCGGATTCTCGAGCGCGGAAAGGGGTTCACTGAAGGTCAGTACAACATCGAGACCGTTGTCTCTCACGGGGACCGGAAACACGGTGATCGGCGAATCCAGGGAGAGATCGAGCTGACGATTGTCGCCAGCGATCGAGGCCTGAGCGGCGGTCACGAACGGCTGGGCATCCGACCGAATCGACCCAAACGTGCAGAGGAGCACCGATCCAACAAGACCTACCGACTTCATCATGCGTGGGACTCCGTGGTACTGGAGGGGCAAGCCAAATGTCCACACCCATCACCGCGAAGAAGTCGTGCCGAACCCGCCAGATGGGAGCGAGATTCTGGTTATGGGCGAGTAGCCCGACCGCAGGAGGCCTAGCGCAGCTCGGTACCGAGCCACCAGATACCCGCCGGAAGACGCTGACTACCGACCTCATCCGGCATGCTCCCCGCAACCGCGATCCCTAGCGCCTCAAGGAGCTCTCCGGGCTGGATCGCCGGGGCGCTTGCCTGACTCTGGGCCATCTGTGCCACGAACCAGTCGACCCCGCCGACTTCAGTTATGACAGCCTCCGCTTCGTGGAGAGCAGACCGCGCGACTTCCACCTCGCCGCATCGCGACGCGCAATAGGCCATCCCGAGATGGATGATTAACCGGGCGTCGACTGGCAAGTACCACGCGCCGTCGAACGGCAGAGGCGACTGTGAGACAGCCAGCGCAGACTGAGGGTCAGTCCTCGCGATCTCGATGATGCGCGCAGCACGGACAGCGACCGCAGCGCTCGCCATTCGCATCCCGGCGCCACCTGCTGCACGTCGAGCGATCTCGCGTTCAAGATCTGACAAGCCAGCGAGATCACTGGTGGGCGCTAGCTCCCACACAACGAGACGCGCTCGCATCAGTCCGATCGTGACCAGATCAGCGTCGGGCATGTCCCGATAGCCCGCGCCCCAGAAGTCAGCATTCGAGGCGAGCGACTGGATCACCTCGGGATCGGCAACGCTGAGGCGGCGAGACTCAATCTGCGATGCGATCTCGCCCCACCGGCCCCCTTCTCCTTCGTTGGCCTGGGCCCCGAGGGCCCGCCACGACTCGAGGGCCACACGTTCACCCAGTGCTTGCTCGGCTGCCAGCGTGAGGTCAGCAAGCAACGAGGCCTGCATCACCGAGACTGAGCCGGGCTCGATCGATTGAGCAACCTCGAGTGTGTTCGCATGCCGCCCGGCCTTTGACAGGAGGCGCACAAACTCCACACGCTCGGTGACCGCCAGTTCATACCAGTTGGCCGCGAGTTCCAAGGTGACCTCGTCCGCCCGCTGGTGATCGCCCGACTCGTCAGCCTCCCACGCCTCGGCAAGCCGCGGCGATGGGTCAAGCCCCGCTCCAGGGCCGGGGCCCGCGCCATCGAGGCTCGCGCGATGATCCTGTTCCTCGCGTGCCGGACCTCCGGCTGATTCGCCTCGCGGGAGCTGGTCCGGTGATACCCCGAGGCCGAAACGGATCCCGAAGGCGAGAGCAAGACACGCGGAAGTCACAGCAACAACGATCAGCCACCGCGGCGTACGTCCGTGCACAACCTGCTCGAGCTCGACAGCAAGGGCTCCGCCATCTGCTGGGCGATTGTCGGGAGACTCGCTGGTCGCCCGCCGTGCAAGAGTCCGGAGTCGCGCGGTCGCTCGCCCAGGCTGCACCCTGCCCCGCCGCAGACACTCCTCAATGAGCTTGCCAAAGGCGAACACATCCGTAGCAGCGGAGAGCCGCCCACCGGAACGCTGCTCGGGACTCGCGAAACTCGGGGTCATGAGCGCCGTGCCAACAGTCATATGAGAGTGGACGCTCGCGGCCTCTTCGCTGACCTGCGCGATCCCGAAGTCGATGATCGTCGGCCACCCATCGTCGGAGACCAAGACATTCTGAGGCTTGAGATCTCTATGCACCACACCCGCCCTGTGAACCGCTCCGAGCGCGCGAGCTATGAGCAGCAGCAGGCCAGCAAGTGCACGGGCTTCCGGATGAGTCTTCTCGCAGTACTCCGCCAAGTCAGACCCGTGACACTCTGGAAGTACTAGGAACGGGACTCCCCCGTCGGTCTCACTCGCATCGACGATCGCAATAACGCCGGGATGAGTGATCCCGGACAGCACACTCTGCTCCCGTCGAAGACGCGCACTGGCCTCTTCTTGGTCCGCGCCTTCACCCGAAGGAAACTTGATCGCGACGGTGATGGACTCATAGGTCCGAGACTCGGCGCGCCAGACGGTACCCATGCCCCCCATACCGAGCGGAGCCAAGAGCCGGTACGCACCAACATGGTCCCCAGGCCATGGGTGACCTGCCCGCCAGTCGCTGCTGGGGCCATCCTCTCCGAGCCGACTGTCGAGTGATAACAGACCGCGCACCTGGCCGACGACCCCGGCATCGAGCGTTGGATCCGCGAGATGCGCCTCCCGTTCTTCGGCGTCCATCAGGAGTACACGCTCGAACAACTCACGGATTTGTACAGTGCGATCGCTCAGCTTTGCTCTCCTACGGCCAGCTCCGAGAGAATCCAGGCGCGGGCGAAACGCCACCTGCGCTGAGCCGTCCGCTCGGAGATCCCGATCGCTTGTCCAGCCTCCCTCAGGGTGAGACCCCCAAACACCACGAGCTCGACCACTCGACCCGATTCTGGATCTTCAATCTCGAGCCGCTTCAAGCACTCATCGACCGCGATGAGCTCGCTTGGATCTCCGTCAATTGCGACCCGTTCGATTGGCTTCGTGCCATCCCATCGGGCCCTGCGCTTCTTGGCGTTCCGCTTCCTGCTGTAGTCAATCAGTGCACGACGCATGGCTACCGCAGCGGCGAACATGAAGACCTCACCCGAAACCCACCCGGTACGCTCCTTCGCGAGCCTCACGTAGGCCTCGTGCACCACCGCTGTAGGCTGGAGAGTCGGCGCCGACGGCCCTTCACGCAACGTCTTCTGAGCAAGGCGACGCAGGTCTTCGTAGACCAGGGGTAGTACGGCATCCAATGCCTCTGCCGGAGAACTCTGGTGCGCCCGGAGTTTCGCGCTGATCGATTCGCTCATACCGCTGCGTCCGATCCAACTGCCGAGGGCTTGAAGTCGCACACCGCACGATGTGCAGATCGACTCCGTGGAATAACACACATGTGTGATCGGACCAAACGCTCTGGCTGGTCGGGTACAGGCTCCAGACACTCCGCGTCTCGGCCCGCCCCCGACACAGCTGTACGTGGCGCTCGCGGATCGGTTTCTGTGACGACCATCCATCCTCAAGGGCAGCCGGCGAGCCACTGCGTCAGGAAGTATCCAAGGTCATCGAGATCCACATTCCCATCGGCGACACCAAACCCAGGCTGACCTGGCAGAGTCGCCCCTGTCGTCGTGTAATCCGCTTCAATATCGCCTGTAAGCCACGAGTTCAGGAAAAAGCCAAGGTCATCGAGATCGACGTTGCCATCGGGTATGCCAAAGCCCGGTTGACCGGAGAGAGTTGCCCCGCTGGTAGTGATGTCAACCGAGCACTGCCCTGCCCTCGGCGTTGCCCTGATCAGACCGCCACCAATGAACTCCCCCAGGTCGTCTACAAATGAGGCGATGAAGTAGATCTCACCGTCGTTGGTCATGCGGAGGGTGGTCGCCTGCACGAGATCCACCTGCAGCCCGTCGATCCTCGCTCCAGCATCAAGTACGAGCCCATCGGGTCCAAACACCTGGTTTTCAAGCGTCGAGAACGAGACATCGCCTTGGTCATTGATCCAGATGTCCTCCGGGTCGCCAACAACAGCGCCATCGATCATCTCACCAGCAGTCGCGATCAGGCGTCCATCTGTCGCGACTACTGCTCTTGCTCCGCCGAGTCGAACTTCCAGCGCAACCACTCCCTCGCTGTTGGCCGACACAACATCTGAGTTGGCGAGCTCAAGGTCACTGATTCCGAGGAAAGTCTGGCCGTCGGCAAGCACGACCGAACTCGGCGTGATGACCGCACGATCGCTGCCCGGAGGGGAGGTCATAAAGAAGATCGTCCCGTCAGCGGCGACATTCAGTGCCATCGCGCTGGGCGATACCCGCGAGACTGGGAAGCCTCCAACCGTATCGGACTCGGAGATGATCACACCATCCGTCGAGCAGATCCCCCACACGGGGCCTCCGGGCCCGTCGAACCGCGCGCTGAACACCGCCGACCCGTCGTCCATGAGGCGGAAAGGCCGCTCGATGCGATCGAGTGTCGCACTTGAAACCGTCGTGGTCGGCCCACCACTGAGCACGGTGCCCGCCTCGGCGAGGACATCGACCGTGTCATCAATCGCGTTGAAGCGGAGGACTTCGTTTGCGAATGTCACGATGCCAACATCTCCGTTGTTCACAATCTGCACACTTCCGGTCCAGAATGTACCGAGCACGAATGTCGCGGGCACACCAGGCGAGGCACTGCCGAGCGAATAGGTCTGGCCCACTCGCGCGACAACACGGCCCCTCGTGATGACAGCATCCGTCCGATCCTCATCGGAGACGGACACCACAAACGCATCCCCGTCATTGAGCCACACCCCGTTTACGCCTCTCACCGTGAATCCGTCGATCACCTCGCCGGGGCGGACAGCGAACTCGAGGTCGTATGCTTGACCGAGACTCTCGGGACAGAGCCCCGCAAGTGAAGTCAGTACGGCGGCAGCGGTTATCAGGCTACGGGTCGAATCGGTCATCGCTAGACTCCCACAGG
This sequence comes from Planctomycetota bacterium, assembly GCA_039186605.1. Lineage (GTDB taxonomy): Bacteria > Planctomycetota > Phycisphaerae > Phycisphaerales > UBA1924 > JBCCZZ01. The sequence continues at coordinate 20,175 of JBCCZZ010000019.1, forward strand.
GTGTTGCGGGCGAAGGCCCGGAATCTCGGGGCCCGCCAGTTGCAGCCCCCCAGTTCCGACCGCGGCATCCATCACCAAGCCCCGCCACACCACGGCCCATTTCCAAGAAAAAGGCGTGAGCGCCCCTGGAAAGACACTCACGCCCGCACCGTCTCGTCTTTACACCAGAGCGCGTGCGTCCGGATCACGGGCAACCGCTGAGCCACGATGCCAGGAAGTAGCCGAGGTCGTCGAGGCCAACGCTACCGTCGGAGACTCCGAACCCGGGCTGACCCGGCAGTGTCGCACCAGTGGTCGTGACGTCCGCATCAGCCGCGTTTCGGAGCCACAAATTGAGGAAGAAGCCAAGATCATCGAGATCCACTTTCCCATCGGGCAGTCCGATGCCAGGCTGACCGGGGATCGTTGCACCTGTTGTCGTCCGATCCGCTGGGCTACAGGGCTTCGGTACAACAACAGCGCTCGTGATTTCGGCGCGCAGTGTCTCAACGACCGGAGTCATGCTGTTGTCGCGGAAGTATTCAAAGAGGATCGGCTGTGCAAACCACTGCAGATTGATAGGCCCGAGCGGCTGCCTCACCCCGTTGTCCATCGCCGATGGGATCGGCACTGTGCTTTCGAACAAGAACCCGAAGACCATCGTTGAGCTCAAGAAGGGGTTTGTTTCAGACTCGTTGAGTGGGTCTTCGATACGGAACGACAAGCCATCGCGAAACCCACCGAATTCGACGGGGAGGTCGTTGAATATCTGAAGTTCGGCTTGCCCCAAGCTCCCCGTACGAGTCCCGTCGGGACGGACAATCCGCGTATCAACAACCGCACTCGTGGGCGGCAGCCAGACATCGATTCCCGGATCAAAGAGCGTCGGAGGCGCCGACGGATCAACAGTCAGCTCGATCGTGATGTCTCCGGTCACGCCCTGGAGAGGCCCATCGGCGTGGTCGTTTGCTATCACTGTCGCGCCGAATCGCCAGCAACGTACTGGTGTCGGCGTGAGACTCACCAGTGTCAACGCATTCGCTTGCCCGTCGAGATTGCCGGGCTGCCCGATGGGAGTCGCAGATCGCGAGGGAATGTCGATCGAAACGAGTGTCTCGTTGCCCTTCCCACCGCCCGTCCGGTCGAGGCCGTAGAGCACACCGTCGCTGCCGAACTCGAGCCCGGTGAGCGAGTCGACGCCGGTGAGCTGACCGACAAGTGCCGCTCCGCCGCTGACCAGATCGACATCGAGCAGCCAGCCGCTGAGCGCTGCACCCATGCCTCCGCCGACGCAGGCGTACATAGTTGTCCCGTCCCATGCGAGCCCACTCACAGCCTCGCTGGGGAGCCCGCCGATGAAACGAACCTCACCCGAAACCATGTCGATCTCGACAAGCACCCCCACCCGTGACTGACCCAGCGTCGACACTGCGCCGTAGAGACGGCCGTTGGCTTCTTCCATCGCGGTCATCCGCGCGGGCGCCCCAAGGCGGAGGTCGTAGTTGATCTCACGCTCGACGATGCCGGTCACCGGATCGACAACGAGCACCCTCGGGCCGGTCACCAACCCACCATCGGCGATCCAGAGCTTCCCGTTCGCATACTCGAACTCGGGGTAGAAGCTGCCGGCCGGATTCATACGCACGATCGAATTGACCGTCGCGTTCGTGGTGTCAACGGGCCCGAACCCCCCGTCGTTAAAGAGAACGTACATCTCTGGAACCGGCGCCTGTGCAAGAGCGGCGCCCGCGAGCAGGGACATCGAGATCGCTGCGGTGAGTCTTGTGGAACGTGCCATCGATTCAATCCCATCGATTGGAGGACAGGTCGGGGCCCACCCAGTGCAGCCCTCGTTGATGCCCGCGTGTTCTGTACATCCGACCCGCCACCCGATGACAGAACTTCATGGATCTGCGACGCCCGTCTCCGCCTAAAACGAACCGACAGCACGAGTCGCAACGCACGAGGAAGAGTCGAAACACCCCGAACGCCGCCACGTCGCGGCGCCCGGGGCGGGTCGAGGTTCGGAAGTCGTGAGCCGTGAAGACGCGACGCAAAGGGCCGCTGCCCGCCGGCGCGGGAACCCGGAGTAGGCCCGAGATGCAGACCGCGTCGGATCACCCCGGTCCTAGGGCTGGAGCCAGAGGCCCAAGAAGAACCCGAGGTCGTCAAGGTCGATGGACCCGTCGGGCACCCCAAACCCCGGCTGGCCGGCGACCGTGGCGCCGGTGGTCGTGACATCGGCGCTGCCACCGCTCGAGGTCGGGGTCACCGCGACGATCGCTTGCTGCGAGGTCACCGAGCCAGATCCGTTGGTCAGGATGGCCTCGTACACGCCACTGGCGAGCCGAGAGGGCTGGATCGTGAGCGACGACGTGGTCGAGCCGCTGTAGATCCCGTTGTCCCCGATTGTCGCGCCGTTGAATCGCCACTCGTAGGTCAGGGTGGCGGAGCTATCCACCTGCAAGTTGATCGGCTGCGAGCTCTCGGCTACCGCGCGGCCGAATGGGCCGGAAATCACGCGAGGCTGCACACCGCACCGCGCGAGGTCGTAAAGCTTGAGCCCGTTGAAAAAGACCACCAGCGTCGAGCCGATGATCTCGGCGTGCGCGGGCTCAGCGACGAGAGTATTGCTACTCGGCAGGAAGCCTCTGGAGGCGCCGACTTCACTCCCGACGATCGGGTTGTCCGACCTGGAGTAGTCGATCGGTGTCAGGACCTCGGTCCTGCCCAGGAGCGTCTCCGCGAGGCGATCTCCGTCCCGGTCCTCGAAGATCTGCGCATTCATGCGCTTCGGGACCGCGTAAGCGATGAACCCGTTGGATCGGAGCGCGAGCGTGCCCTGTCCGCCTCCCACGATGGAGAAGGGAAGTGCGAGGATCTGGCTACCCTCGTAGACCGGGTACGGGTCCGCGATCGGCGGCTGCTCCGCCAGGGCGCCGGGGAAGATGTCGAAGATCTCGAAGCGTCCATCGCCCGTCACGGCGACCGCGTTCCCGACGATGGTCGGCGAGAGACCGATCGAGGGGAGCGGCGGCGTGGACGCGATCGTGCTCATCGCCGCTGGATCGCTTACATCAAGGAGCCTGATACGCCTGTTGGGCCCCGAGAACTCCGAGATCGCGATCATCCCACGCTCCGGCTTGCTGATCTGGTCCGACTCGCCCGGCGCGAAGCCCGCGGTGATCGTCCCGGCGGATCCCGGGTTGAAGGGGTCACTGAGATCGAGCGCGTCAAGCCGCCCGCTGTCGCTCACCGCGAACACGGTGTTGGCGTTTGCCTCCATCTCGATCACGTTGCCCGGCAGATCGAGCGTGCTGAGGTACACCGGGAGCGCGTTCGGGTCGTCGACATCGAAGATATCGAGATTCCCACCGGAGTTCGGCGCGACCATGAACCGGCCGACCAGACGGCCCGGTACCGCGCCGCGGCCCACGCCCACATCGATCAGCGGGCCGGTGGTCACCGGTTGCGTGAAGGATCCGATGATCGTTGCCGACCCACCCGTGATCGAGATCGTGTAGATCGTGCGAGGCCGATCGCCATTAAAAACGTCGTCGTCGCTGCCGGCGATGAGTCGGTCCTGCCCGTAGGCGATCCAGTCGAAGCCATAGCCGGGGATGTCTCCGGCTAGGGGCGGCTGGGCGTCCCCCCGGAGCACTTTTCCGTTTTCGGCGAGGCAACTGAACTGCCCCTGCGCGGGGGTCGCGATCGCGACAGCCGCGATCGAAATCAGGGCCGTCTTGACGCGTGTTTCTCGTCTGAAGAGGTTCATGCTGGTCTCCTTGCGGTGTGGTTCTGTGTTGTGTCTCCACTCCTGACCGCGAGGCGGGCGGGCTCAACCCGACAGGCCCAGAGAAAAAAGCCGGATCCGTGGGTCGGCGCGGACTCCGGAGCCGGTCATCTGTTATGGGAGCCGCCTGGGATCACCCCCTAAGGACAGGAAGGCGAGCCGAACCGCACGATCGTGCTGCGGTAGCCCAGGAGTCAGGAAGCCGCCCGATATGCTTGGGGTCGCATGGATCCGGAACAGAACGATCCCGGGATTGGACCGAGCGAGATCACGGTGCTGCTCAAGCGCACCCAAGAGGGTGACACCGGCGCCGCCTCGGAGCTACTCCCGATCGTGTACGACCAGCTCCGGCGCGTCGCGGGCCGTCTCTTGCAGGCCGAACGGGCCAGCCACACCCTCCAGCCCACGGCGTTGGTCCACGAGGCCTACGTCAAATTGGTCGGCGGTAGCCAAGATGAGTGGCGGGGTCGGGAGCATTTTTCCGCGGTCGCTGCTAGAGCGATGCGGCAGATCCTGGTCGATCATGCGCGGGCCAAGAAAGCCGAGAAGCGCGACGCCGGGGGTCGCCAGGTGCCGCTCACAGCGATCGATCCCCCGTCATCGGGCGGCGGTTCGGTTGATGCGCTTGCACTGGACGACTGCCTCTCCGAGCTCGCGACGATCGATGAGCGGGGCAGCCGGGTGGTTGAGCTTCGATTCTTTGGTGGGCTGACGAATGAACAGGTTGCCCGTGTCTTGGGGATCTCCCTTCGCTCGGCGGAGCGTGACTGGACACGTTGCCGAGCCTGGCTCGAGCTGGCTCTGAAGGATGGCAGACCGTGAGCAGTAGCCTGAACCAGCGGGCCCTGGAGATCTTTGACAAGGTTGTTGACCTGGAAGGCGATGATCGGTCCGAACAGATCGAACGGCTCTGTGCAGGGGACGAGGACCTTCGTTCCACCGTGCAGAAACTGCTGGAGCTGGCCGAAGGAACTCGCACCGGGCGACTCGTCACCGAAGGCGGTGGTATCGAGGCAGTCGTCAGGGATGTCCTCCCAGGTAGCGTCGAGTTGCCCGAGCAGATCGGTCGCTACCGGATCCTCAGTGAGATCGGGCGCGGCGGCATGGGCGTAGTGTTCGAGGCCGAGCAGGACGACCCAAAGAGACGGGTCGCGCTCAAGGTCGTACGCCGTGATCTCGCCTCGGCCGAGGTACTCCGGAGATTCAGGCGCGAGTCTCAGCTCCTCGGTCGGCTTGAGCACCCTGGGATCGCTCAGATCTTCGAGGCCGGGACCAGCGAGGGCGGATCTCCCTACTTCGCGATGGAGCTAATCCGAGGTCAGCCGCTCGATGCCTTTCTCAACGAGAGGTCGCCGTCAAGAGATGACGTCATCCGGCTGTTTGAGCAGATCTGCGACGCGGTGCAGCACGCGCACCAGAAGGGTGTGATCCATCGCGACCTTAAGCCGGCCAATGTGCTGATCTGGGCGGATGCGCCAACCGAGGCCGGCGACGCGCTCGGGTATGCCTCCACGATCTCCGCCGAACTCGGCAGCGTGCGACCGAAGATCCTCGACTTCGGCGTCGCGCGGCTCGTTGAGTCGGAAGATCCCAACGTGACGGTGCACACGCAAGCCGGTCAGATCATGGGCACGCTCGCCTACATGAGCCCTGAGCAGTTCGGGAACGATCCGGGAGCGGTTGATGCACGGTCGGACATCTATTCGATCGGCGTGATGCTCTACCGGGCGCTGTCGGGGACGATGCCCCACGACTTCGGATCTGCACCACTCGCTGAGGTTGCACGGATCGTGACCGAGACCGACCCGAAGCCACTGGGGTCGATTGAGGCTTCGCTCCGAGGTGATCTCGAGACCATTGTCGCAGCCGCGATGTCACGTGATCCCGATCGCCGGTACGCCTCGGCGGCATCGCTCGGCGAGGACCTACGGCGGTTCAGGCACGATGAGCCGATCAGCGCGAGACCAGCGAGCGCTCTTTACCAGCTCTCGAAGTTCGCGAGACGGAACAGAGCATTGGTAGGCGGAGCCTTGGTCAGTGTTCTCATCCTCATCGCGGGTGTGATAGGCACCAGCACGGGTCTGCTCTCGGCACTCCGAGCGAACGCGGCGCTAGAACAGCGGAACGAGCAGCTCGCCGAGGTCTCACGGTTCCAGCAGACGCAGCTTGCCAGAATCGATCCGGAGAACATGGGGGCGACACTCAGGGAGTACCTGGTCGCGAATGTTCCAGAAGACGAGCTCCGCGCCTTCGAGCATGGGCTTGCACGATCCAACCTGACAACCGCCGCGCTCCAGATGCTCGAGTCAGACATCTTCCAACCGACACGCACCGCGATCGAGGCTGGCTTCTCCGATCAGGCAGAGGTACGAGCATCACTGCTGCAGTCGCTCGGAGTGACCACTGGGGAACTCGGTCTTCCTGAGATCGCGATACCGGTACTCCGCGAGGCGGAATCCACCTATGCGGGCGCGCTCGGACCCGAAGCGACGCAGACGCTAGATGCGCAACAACGGGTTGCGAAGCTCCTTGTCGATCAGGCCCGGTATGACGAGGCTGAGCAACTCTACAAGAGCACGGGCGACGCGTTCTCCGAGAAAGACGGCGGCAGCTCGGCGGGACAGCTCAGATCAGAGTTGTATCTCGCCCAGCTTGTAGGCCTAAGGGGTGACCACGAGAGTGCCGCAGAGCAGCTCCGAGAGCTGCTCGACCGCCTCCGGGATGCCCTGGGGGCCGACAACGACCTCACGCTCTCTGCGATCTACATGCTCGCCAACAGCTACAACAGCCTCGGCCGTGATGCAGATGCCGTAGCGCTCCTTGAGCAGCTCGTTGAGCTACGAACGACGAAGTATGGCGCCGATGATCCGCGAACTTGCCTTTCCATGGGAGAGCTCGCGGTCGCGCTCGTTGACCTGGGCCGGTACGACGATGCCGAGGAGCTCGCACGCAATGCACTCGAGGCTAGCCAGCGCACTCGCGGTGATGACCATCACGTGACGCTCTCGCTGATCGGAGACCTTGCGTGGGCACTGCACAACCGAGGGGACCTCGTGAGCGTCGAGACGCTGTACAGAGACCTCATCCAGCGACTCGAGCGGGCGAAGGGTCCAGACCACCCTGACTCGCTCGCGACACGGAACAACCTCGCAAGCGTGATCGATGCACTCGGCCGGCTCGATGAGGCCGAGCCTCTGTATCGCAGGAATCTCGAGGGCTACGAACGCGTCCTGGGAGCGGACCACCCCTCGACTCTCGCGGCCATGAACAACCTGGGCTTCATCATGAATGCGCTCGGTGACCCAGAAGCCGCCCGCGCGTTGTATGCCGAGGTATTCGCTCGTTCCACCGAGGCGCTCGGACCCGACCATCCGGACACGATCCGATCGATGGGCAACCTTGCGACATCACTTGTCAGCTTGGGTGAAGTCGCCGAAGGCCTCGAACTCCAGAAGCGTGCGCTTGAAGCCAATCAGCGGGTGCTCGGGTCTGACAACCCCGCGACATTCATCGGTCTCTATCGACTCGGAGACACACTCCGCATCCAGGGTCGGCTCGACGAGGCCGAACCCTACTGCCTCGAAGCACTCGAGCGTTATGAATCACTTAGCCCAACCCACCAAGGCACACTCTTCAGCCTCCAACTGGTAGCTCGGCTCCGCGACGATCAAGGCCGAGTTGAAGAAGCTGATTTGGCTTACAGAACTGCATGGACCAGGCAAGAGGATGCATTGGGATCGACCAACCCGCTCACGGTTGCCACGAGGCTGGATCACGCATTCATGTTTCTGAACGCAGGTCGTGCCACGGACTCAGAGCAACTGTTCCTCGCATTGCAGGCATCACTCAATTCAGCCGGAGCATCCGATTCGCCCGACGCGGTCTACACGGGCGTAGGCCTGGCCAGGTCTGTGCTTGACCAGGGGCGCGTGGAGGATGCGGCTCCGCTCTTGACCGATGCCCTTGCCCGGTCTGAAGAGGTCTTGGGTCCCGAGGATCGTCGTACGATCGTCGCGGTCCGTGCGATGGGTGCGTTGCATGAAGCGCAGGGCCGGTCGACCGAGGCGGTCCCGCTCTACGAGCGAGCACTAACTTGGGCCGAGTCGAACCGGCAGTTCAATGAAGACATGCTCAGGGAGATCCGTACGGACCTACAGAGAGCCAACGCCGCATCTAAACGGTGACGCGCCCGTGACCATTCCTCCGTAACAGATCTCAGCTCGTAGCTTCGGATCGGCGAGCCCCAGCGGCCGACATCTCATCGCCCGACGCAACGCTGCTCGGTGCATACGGCTTCGGTATCCCAGATGGCGTCGCGGATCTCAATGACCTCGGCGCGTTCATCGAGTTGTGGCTCGCCGGTGGCAGCATCTGACCTGCGCAGCAAGCCCTCAAGCTTGCACACCCCGGTTGCCGAGCCGCCCTTCTACAGTTTGCCCTCCACCGGTCGTAGCCTGTTGATGGCCTCCTCGGCCAGTAAATCTTCAATGAGGTGCGTGAGGCGAGGCTTCATGGCGGACGCAGTGGACCCGCACAAAAGGGCAGGGTGCATCGTCCCCAAGTGCGCAGGCCGAAACTAGCTGCTTGCTGGTCAACGAAGCCAACGGACTATGTGTCCGCTCACGACTCTTGTAATACCCTTCCATGCCGCTGCTTGCGAGAGCGACCCCTCCACCTCCAGCAACCGCTCCAGCAACGGACGCCCCAACTGCAGTCGGATCCACCTACAACCCGGAGGGGGGGTAGAGGGGGGGGAAGCCGGTTGCCGACTCGTGTATCGAGGGTGGCTCACGAGTTTCGGTATCAACTGCTCATCTGCCAGCCCACGGCAACACGTCGAGTGTCATGAAGCCCCGATTGATCAGCGCCGGTCTCTCAATACCACAGAC
>JBCCZZ010000020.1:0-22041 GCA_039186605.1 Planctomycetota bacterium
CAGCACTTCTGCCTCACGCAGCTTGCCGATGATCTGCTCGGGTGAATGCTTGATCCCAGCCATGAAAAATCGCCTTCCCAGATGTGTCCAGCCGCCGGTATTGTCGCATAGACGCTGGACTCGGTTCTGGGGAGCAGGTCAAGGCCTTCGGGGTGATGGCGCCCAACCCATTGGTACGCACGGTCTCCCTAAAGCAAAAAGTGCATGCTGAACAATGGAGTCTCCCGAGATGTTGTGTAGTGAAATGGAGTGCTTAAAAATCTGCCCTTTTACTGCTTTGTGCACTGTTGCGCGAGGCTCAAATCCGCTATCTGTGTAGAAATAAGATAGCCGCTGCCATCGGCGCACCAAGTCTGAAAGAAGGATACATGCGAGCGCAATTCTGAAATGCACTTAGCGACTTTCGATCTAATGCAAGCGCTTGTATTTTGATTTGGTCATTGATGGCATAAAAACAAAAGATGACTTGGCTCACTCAGGCTGTGCTACACGCAAGTCTCTATTATATTTTGAATATGTAAGCAGTTCATTCAGTTGTCTCAAAGTATGCCTGCAGTTCCGGAGAAATATATCTAACCCTGCTGCGAACCATCTCTAATTGCTGCAGACCAAGGGGAGTCGCGAACCGGGCAGAATATTGGTTGGCCAGCTCCAAGTTTGGTATTGGATCTTCAACACTCTGGGTATATAGATACCACTCAACAGCTTCTATCTCTTGCTCCGACAATGCTTGGACGCGGTACTCAACGGGAAGGCCAGCATGCTCAGGCCTAAAAAAGTTCTGCATAGCGATCGCAGACTCTGTATTCAGCACAGCGACTAGGGCAACCCGAAATGCCTCGCACGAAGCACCGAATGCTTCTTCAGCCTGCTTTGCAACGACCCGGTCCGCAGTAGAGGCCAGCCCCGATGATAACTGACGTGTCGCCTCCTGCAAGTCTGCCCTGAGCGCCAGCACTGAATCGCGCTCAATCAAGACCGATGCGGATAGCGCCTGAATCAGAGTCGGCAGATCGCCGGCGGTAATCCCACACGCCGCAAGGCTTTGCACGCTGACGCCCGCCGCTGACAGTGCATCAAACCAAAGGCGGTCTTCTGGTTGCTGATCTCCATGGACCGTTGATGCTGAGCACATGGTGAGCACGACCAAACCAATCCGTACTGACTTTGACCAATAGCCAAACATACATGTCTCCCGTTCTGGTTTCGTTTGCTATAGCCGTCATTGGAGTACACAACAAGGGTTGCATCATCTCGATCGTACCGTATTCTCCAGGCTCGATACAGCAATACTGGAGAGCCAGATGACAGCATTCGGGCAGCGTCGTGCATGGTCACTTGTTGGAAGACAGCGTCGTAGCTTGAGTCCGAAACTCTTGCGACTGCTCTCCATTCTTGCTGGTGTATTAGGCATTGCCTCAGTCGCACCTGCGCAAATCCAGCCAGTCGCACGCCCGCCGTGCTGTGTTGGATGTGGAGATGGAGATGGGCCCGGCGGTTCTGATACAGATACAGATACAGATGACCCCAGTAGTGGCGGAGGACCGTGCACAGATGTCGAAGATTTGCCCGTAGACTCGGTAATCCAAGAACTGATCGATCTGGGGTACTGCATCGCCGTCGTTGGGTTACAGGAGCCAGGCCCGCTCGCCATGCTTGACGATCAGGGCCGCGATCTCTACACCGAAGCGCTCATAGGTGAGACGACAACTCCAGAGTTCGTCTTTGTCGAGTTCATGCAGCGTACATTCGACCACTATGCGATAACCAACCCAACAGTACATCAGATAGCAGTGCTTACCGAGTTCTTTATGATCAATGGTGGCGCCGAGTTTCTCCTCGGCAATCAGGCGCCATGCGACACCGGTGAGTGCGATTCGGATGCCTGCATTGAGTGCAGAGACGAAGGCATAAACTGCGAGAACTGCTTCCCTATCTCGTGCCGCTGCGACTGCCAGGCGGCTGCTTGCGTTGACTGCCTCTACGATCAAGTTGAGCTTGGTGAATCAACGACTGCTTGCGATCATCTCTGTGCTGACTGTCACCCCAGCTGCATTTGCCCCGATTATGACGAGAACAGTGCTGTCCAAGCTCAGTTTCAGATCCGTTTCGCTGGTCAGCTATCTAATGATCAGGTAAGTGACATTGCACTCGAGCCTTTCGATGGTCTCGGTGATGGCCCAGGCTGGCCCGATTGCCTGTTAGAGGAGTGCGAGGACAACTTTGTGCCTACAGGTGGTGTTGGGGATGGCAACACCTTGTGTGCGGTCGATTCGGAGTTTCCCGTTGAGGAGGAAGGCCCAGACGACGAAGAGTGCGAGAACGAAGACGGAAGCACAAGCGGTGACCCTGTCTCCCTTCGCTGGGGCGCGAAGTCTGAGAGTGCAACCGATATCAGGATCGAACTCCCGGGTCGAGACTTTGTCCTTACCCGAAGCTATACAAGTGAAATTGATGAGAACAAGCAAAGCCGTGTGGCGTTCAGCGCATTGGGTCCGGGCTGGCGGATGTCCAGCTTCCGCTACCTGCTCATTCACTCTTCTGGGGACCTTCGGCTGATTGGTACGCGCCGCGGCAAGACCGCCCGGTACACCCTCGATACCTCGATCGGTCAATCTGATCCCAAGCGCTGGGTTCCAACCAGTTCGGCCGACAAGTACATCCAGGAAGCTGTAATTACCCTTGATGGGCAGACTTATCCGGTCTGGTCGCTGGTTGTGCCTGGGGTTTCGCGCAGCGACTTCCTTCGTTCCGCTGCCATCGGGGAGAGCCTGCCTATTTCAGAGAATCTCGTCGGCGCGTTGTTGAGGGAGGTTGATGAGTATGGCAATACCTGGACGTATCACTACGCCTCCTTTGGTGACCCAGCGACTCCGGCGACACTTCGTTTCCGCCCCTCGCGGATCCAGTTCTTGCCTGGCTTCTATGGCGGACCCGCGGGACTTCCCGCAGCTGAACTCCGGTTCGAGTGGCTCAGCTATACCACCGCTGACGTCGGTGCTGCGATAAACGGCAAACTCGGCGCCGTACAGGTGCTTCGCCCGAATGCTGATATCGCAACTGATCCCACTCCCTCGTTAGAGGTAGTGACGCGTGTCGAATACACCTATAGGCATCCTAAGGACCCGTTCCACGGAGACCTTGGCAACGACGGGGATCTGATCCAGGTCACAAGGTTCACCCTTGTGGACTCCGATGACATGACAGGATCGAGCTACGCTGAGTTTGGCCCTGGATTTCCTGCTCGCGTGGAGATTTGGCAATATCGATATCACAGGGAAGACACCATCGATGATGAGGGGCTGATGGGATGGCCCGCGGGTGATCAGAACTCCGACCCGTCCACTGGAAGCGCTGATGTCGATCTCCAATATGACGGCCGCTTGTTCGGGTACAAGAGCCAACTCAAGGCTGTTGTCCGCCCGCAAGTTTTCGAGTTTCTGGCAACACGCTGGCATCGTTCGTCGGGTTTCCCCGCCTCACTTGCGATCCGGGACTCCGCGTTCCGCTATCTCTACCTCGCCGATGAAGAGAGCTTCATGGCCGGAGAAACGGCCTTTGGGACGGCTGACTTTTTCGCAAAGCTCATCAGCTACCGACGCGAGTCCCAGGAGTACGACGGCCTGATTGCGGCGCAGTTGGTCCGAGACAGCGGGGGTTCATCGGCCTGTGGCTCATGCGGGGGTTCCACGACGGCGGGCACATCCAGGTTCCTGGAGTACATCTACGACATACCGCAGGCAGCACCCCCGGATGCTGAAGATCCACGTGAGCACTACCTGTTCAGCAGCAACAACCCGTATCAAACCCCGAACCGCGGCATCGTATACCCGGACGATGGCGCAAGCATCCAGATTGGCTATGGCGTGACCATCGTCGAGCACGAGATCGACGAGTTTGGGATACTCGCGGCGTTACCCATTAGCAAAACGACGATCGATTTCTCAGAGCTCCCACCGGCGGGAGGGTGGACTGCCAACACCGGACATCCACACAGCCTCACAGTCGATAGTTTCCCGAATGCACGCCTGTACATGGTGAGCAAGAGGATCATCGATCCACGAGCTCAACAAGCGGGGGAGCCGTTCGAGTGGCTGTCGCTATACAAATACAATGCGCTGGGCAAGCGAGTCGGCTACTTCCCTCCGGGCACGCCGGTAATGACCTGGTCAAGAGATTGGATTTACACAGAATCCGAGGAGCCTGCCCCTCTTGTTCGCGAACTCCCCTACGGCCCCCCCCCAAGCAATCCTCCCTCACCATCTGGAAAAGTCGGCTGGGATAGCTTATCGACAGATGCGCAATGGTGGCGGTACTCAAACGCTACTCCTATCGAGATTTATACAAACGCCGAAGGGATCCCGATCGCAGCCGATTGGCGCTTTAACTGGTCGCTTTACCCCCGTCAAGATGCTGATACGGACACCGACGAAGACGGCTACCCAGACAAGGGAGATACGGGTAGATTCGTAGTCACCGCGCACTCGCATGGCGGTGGACAAGCGGTTGGGCGTTATGTCTATGAGTTCGATGACAGAGGGCGCTCGACTAGGTCAACTCTAATCGACCCCACGGCCGGGACCCAGATCGACCTTCGCTCGACCGAGTACGGAGATCCATCAAGTTCTGATGGACTCGCCGATCGGATGGCCTCGGCGCTGCTCGCTGGTGAGCCACAAGTGCACTCCGATCATTACTTCGATCCGAACCCTCTACCACAGGGCAGTGGTACACCAATACCTGGCGGTTCCGATGAGTTTCTCGGCCAAAGATTGCGCTGGACGAAGCGGCTGACCCAAGCCGTGGGCTCAGCGCAGCATGGTCCCGGGGACACCGCAAGTTGGGGCCTGACTACCTTTACACCACCCGGGGGTACTCAGGGCGTCTATGCGTACACGGTCACCGTGTTTGACGACCTCGGGCGTCCTATCGCCATGCGGCACGAGAATAACCGCCTTGACATTTACCTCTACTCTGATCAGAGCGGAAACGCGACGATTGCCTCCGTGTACGATCGCCCGTCGGTCACGATGCAGAATGTACGTGCCTCTGAAGTTGTTGGCATCTACGATCTGGTAAGTATGTCGCTCCCCGAGGCAAGCAGCTGGGGATTGACTGCTAACGGTCAGCCTCTGCCTGGAGGAACACTTACGTCGCAAGTGTTTGTTGACTCAAGCGGCAGGATTACGAGGTGGATCAATTCGGATGGGTCCGAGAGTAGAACTGAACGAACATACGGACCTTTTGCCACAAACACAGACCCCAGCGCAGCAGAATCACTCGGTTTCGTTGGCACGCTGCAAGTAACTACGTATCCGCCAGTTGCTCTTGACAACCTTGCCGCAGGCGAAATCATCCGGACAGCATATGACGGCGCAGGACGTGTGATCGGAACAGACAGGTACCGCCCCGATGGCTCGTTCACAAACTCAGCAGAACTGGCGTCTGTCCCGATTGTCCTCGTGGGTCGTGAACGCACAGGCTACGGGATCCATGGGTCCAATCCTGTATGGTCCGAGCGAGTACCGGATGTTACTGCGCTCAGCGAGACCTACAGAACGGAGTTCACATATGACGCTCGGGGCAGGCTAACAACAACACTGCTTCCCGATGGATCTTTGACTGGCTCGCTTGGCTATAACGTCATGGGCAGGCCAACTGGGACATACATTCAAGCCGATGCATCTGCGACGCCTGTCGTAACTGCCTGGTTTTACTACGACAGCGAGGCCGCAAGCAGCCCGATTGCCAGGGCGGGACCCGGCTGGCTGAGATGGATTGCGACCCCTGGGTCAGAGCAGCCACTTCCTCCTTCAAGACTTGGCAGCCTGACCGGCGCGCGCCTCACGGAGAACCGATATGACTTCCGTGGGCGGAAGATCCAGGAACTGCCACCTCTCGGCCCATATATCGCATACGCGTATGACGATGCCGACCGTATTGTGAGCACCGGCATGTTCACTGATCGAGAAGAAACAAACCTCGATCCGGAAGCAGATATCGATACGCGTGTGGATCTGGTCCTTACCGACCGTGATACGCGAGGGCGAACGTATCGCATCCGCAGTGTGATCGATGCTTCCGGACCCGCGAATGGTGAGTACATTGAAACCAGGTACTGGCACGACTCAGCCGGTCGCGTAGTGGCGACGGAGTCTTCCGCCCAGGGGATGATCACGAAACGCGCCTTCACGGCATTCGATGGTGATGCTACTGTCTGGCGAACAGACGGTTCGAGTGGCAACGAGACCTACCACAAGGCGACAACTGTCGACAGCGACATAGTTCTTGAGCAGATCGATTACCAATTCGATGCTGCCGGCCGAAACGTCTTGACAACTACACGGCACCACCTTCCCGAGCTGACCGTTGCCGGAGACCTGAGCGAGCCAACTGGACTTGGAGGTGTTAACCCCGCGATCACTATGTTCACAACTTTGTACTATGATCGATCCAGCCGGCTTGTGTATACGTTTGACTACGGGACAAATCTTACGAACTTTGGGGTTTATGGGAGCGCTGCGACCCCTCCAATCCCAGGAAGTGCCGCCTCTCCACCTGTATCCGAGTATGCCAATGCGCTCGTCTCGACCATCGAATATGATTGGAGAGGCCGGGTTGACCGAACGAGCGACCCAATGGGGCGAGAAACGCAGTACCTTTACGACGACTTAGGCCGACAGATCGCCATGATCGAGGCCAGTAGCAAAGCAATCCTGCCGTACACCCAGAGTGGTGTACTTGTGTGGGACAGCGCAAACAGTCGATGGGGCGTAGATGCAGCAACAGTGTGGCCCGATGGCAGTGCCACAGAGCGCCGCGTGACCGCTTTCGCATACGACGGCCTCGATCGCACAATCAGCCAAACCGCGTTCATCCACGATGGCTACGGGGGTGTCGAATCCCAAACCACACGCTATGTCTACGGCGTGAGCGACACACAGCCCTCCCATGGCTCGCTGCTACCTTCCGGTGCTTCGCTTCCCAACCTGCTCGCACGCATCGAATACCCCGGCCCGGACGGTGAAGCCAGCAGTGATCCGGAATATGTCGAAGCGTATCGCTACAACGAAGCCGGCGACAGAATCGGAATGGTCGATCAGAACAACACCGTGCATGGATACATCGTTGATGCCTTGGGCCGGATCGAACTGGATAGCGTGATCAACGCGGGAACCGGGATTGATGCGACTGCTCAGGCAATACGCTACAGTTACGACGCCGAAGGCAGGCTTCATGTTGTCGAAACACTTGACGGCATCAACCCGGCAACCGCGAATATACTCAACTCCGTCCAATACAACTTTACAGCCTGGGGTGGTATTTCATCGATAACCCAATCGCCAGATGGTGATCTGACAAGTCCGAATGCACGTACAGTCGGATATAACTACGCGTTGATACCCGCTGGCAGCAGCGACTCAGAGAACACGCTCAGGCCAGCATCACTCACATACCCGAGCGGCTCGCTTCTCGAATATGGCTTCGGCACAGCCGGATCACTAGACGACCGAATCAATCGGGTGATCATGCTATCACTCGGAGAAGGCGACCCTGCGCTCCAGTCGACTTATCCAACTGTAGGGTATCGTCATCTTGGCGCTGGACGTGTGACCCGTGTACGACTCACGTCACAGGGCGGGGACTTCGACCTCGATTACTCTCGCTCACCCATTGGCGACACTCCCGGCGCAGTGCTGCCTCTGACTTTCCCTGGCTTTGATCGCTATGGGCGGGTCGTGCGCCAGATCTGGGCTGAAGCGAGTGGCAACAACGCCTGGGACGTTGAAGACGACGGCCCCTTCGCAGGCTTGGTACCGAGCCGTCCTGCAATCGTGTCTGATGCAATTGGCTACGACCTCAGCGGACTGGTTACATACGAGGCTGATGTTCGCACCGGCTGGTCGATTGCCGGGAATCAGAGGCGGAGCCGAGCACTCACTCATGATGCGCTCGGCCGGCTTACCACATCCGAGGCGTACAGCACGCCACCGAATACGGATGGATCACCAACTTCCGTTGGGGATCCCGGCAAACGCGAGTGGACGCTCGATCACTTGGGCAACTGGACCCAGTACAGAGAAGCCCGGTTCCCGGACCCCGCGACGGGCGGCTTTTCCTGGCTCACCGAGACCCGCGACCATGAGGACAATAGCAACGAGATCACCAGCATTACCCGCTCAGGCTTCGCGCCCGCTACGCACGTCAAACACGATGCCGCGGGCCACATGACGAACCTCAGCGAGAACGCGGACCCGAACCTCGCGAGCGATGGAGACTTCCGGTACACCTACGACGCCTGGGGCCGGCTTGTCCAGGCAGAGAAGTACGTCGATGATGGTGCGACGGCTCAGTGGGTCGCAGTGGGAAGGTACCGCTACAACGGGAGAGGCTGGCGCGTCAGCAAGGAGAGCGATACCGACACCGCGGTGATCGCCGATGGAATCGATCAGCGGCGGTTCTACTACTATGACGGGCAGTGGCGACTCCTCGAGGAGCACATTCAGGAGGGGTACACGGGTGAACCAGGTTCGACATTCACGGCCTCGCGCATTGCTCAACAGATGTGGGGCGCACGGTACATCGACGACGCTGTTGCTAGGCGGATCGACCGTGATCCGACGGATGTCGAGTTCGACGAGTGCTACCTCTATCTTACCGATACGCGGTTCAGCCCTGTCGCGCTCGTCGACGACACTGCCGGTGGGGGACAAGTCGTTGAACGTGTCAGCTACGAGGCCTATGGCCTTGCGCGTCATCGCTGGGCGGAGGACGTCAACGGCGATGGGCACGTCGATGCCAGCGATGCGATCTACATCAACGACCTGATCCCGGCGGCAAACCCGTTCGACCCGTTTGGGACCGACGACAGCACTCGGATCGGCGGCTCGAACTACCAAGCTACGGCAGACCTGGACCGTGACGGGCTCATCGGGCTGTCGGACAACGCGCTGGCGACAGGGAATGCGAAGCTGGCGCTGCCCAACGGATGGATCAGCGGTACCGACTCGGCGGCCGGTCCGGGCAGCCCGATTGGGTTCACCGGGGCGTTGTTCGATCCGGAGACGGGGCTGTATCTGCAGCGCAACCGGAATCTGCATCCAGGGCTGGGGCGGTGGACTTCAGTCGATCCTACGGGCTACGCCGAGGGCCAGAACGCGATCGAGTATTCGTCGTCACAGCCGATCCACCGGGCTGACCCGTCAGGTCTCCGTAGTTGGCGGATCGACGCACGTTCTTGTACAATTACAATGACGGACAGGCTTGTGATCCGCTACCAAGGCAATTGGATCTCGTCAAGAGCATCGGTCTTTGCGTTCCGGCTTGAGAAAGAAATCGAAGGTGCCTGGAATCGCGATCAATACAGAGCGTGGTCTACACCGGACAACAGTCAAAATACTCCCCAGAATACAAGTTGTGACCCCTGCGAGTGCACTTCCTGGAATATGCGATTGGACATTAAAATTACAACATCGAATCCAGACCACGTTGTTATAGCGCGCCCCGGCCGGCCAGGGCCAGGAGATATTCAACGGGTCGATGAAATCGGTGGTCCTGCTGGTAAGGGGCGGGGGGGGACGATGTATGTCTGGGACTCGGCTTCTCGGGTATGGAAGAATTCCCTGGGCGGGCAGCAGGTGGTCGGAGTACACGAATATGGCCATCTGATTGGGCTTCGCCATCCGAGCGATCCGACGAATCCGCACTATATACCTCCGCCGCGAGGCCGCGGCGTTCTCGGATGGACTTACACGGGCGACCTGCCCAGTCTCATGGGCGCGGGAATGAGCATGAGGCCTCATTACTATGACCTTTGGACCAAAAAGCTGGATCGGCGTTTTCATAAATGCAAACCACATCGAGTGAACTAATGGCATCATTGTGGCTGAAATCATATTTACTAATGATATCTTGCTCTCTGTGCTGCTTCGGATGTGATGACGGCGGTTCTCGAGAATTCTCGCGACCACTCCCGTTGACGGGTGCTGCGTCGATCATCATTCCCGGCGGGGATGGCCAGCTCCTTGGGGCGCCTCGTGTCGTGCTACGTCTCCCGGATTTGGGTGGACAGACCGAATTTTTCGTAATAGCGCTTGAATCAGCAGATGCTGCGCCATTGCGCTACAGGCATCGGCGCCTAAATCTTGAAGCAGACAAGGTCGCTGCGCTGAGACAATCTGTCGGCGCTTTGATGTCTTCAGCGCGCGCGGGAATAGATCGCTCTGAGCTCGTTTCGATTGGTGCTTACCTGCTGATATGCAAGGGAGATGGCGGTCAGTCGGGTTTTAGAGCCGGAGATTGCACTTTGCTCCCGTGGGACACGGCCGAAGCAGAAGCACTCAGGGACTTGCTTGCCGAGTGGATAAGTAGAACTGAAACTGACGCTGAGGCGGAGCTTGTCGAGCGAGAGCAGATCGAGCGGGAAGCACAAGCAGTCATCTTGATGACCAATGAGGTATATAAGTAAATGCAAATATAATTGCATTACTATATTATATGCCAAATATGCATCAAAGATAGTTACGTACTATCCGCAGGTGGCGTTACTGTGTGCCGGTGTACACGCCAAACCATGTGCAGCACATGCAGATCTGGCGGACGATGCACTCAGAGTCCGCTGACGACAAGGTCGAGCGGTCTCTAGTCCGCGTCCGACAGGGTCCCTCGTCTTACGTCGCAGGGCTTACGACACTGACGCTCGACGACATTCTGCGGCTGCGGAGCTCGCAGGCGGCGCTGCAGTGGTTCTCGGTGATATCCGGAGATCCATCAAAGATCGACCTCGACACCGTCACCGAGGCGTTCGCAGCGTATCGGTTTGAGGTCGATCAAGCGATCGCTCGGCGACTGAACGACTCGTCGGGCGACGAACACAGTACAGCTCTGGAACTCCGGAGGGTGTGGATCCGGAGGTCAACGTCTGCCGCCCAGCAGGCCGTTCTCGGGGCCACGATTTCCTTTGCCGATCTCTCAACCAGCGGACTTGCGGGAGCTCTGAAGGTGGGACTTGATGTGACTCGGACGCTTTGCGGGAGGGGACCTGGCGAGACACTAGCACAGAAGCAGAAGGCGCAAGCGCAGAACGCGATGCGGCGGGAGATGGATCGCCAGTTCGACGCGATAGAGAAGCTCAAGCGAGGCGAGAATCCTGACCGACTGAGTTCGAAGGACAGTTTCGTCGACGGGATTGGCCGAGACACATTGGTGGCGGTAGCCAAAACCCGACCTAGACCATTTCGTCTGGTCATCTCAGTAGCCGTACGACTTGCGGATGAACATCTAGAAATGTGGCATGCCCCCTCAGAGTTGGTCCATTTCCAGGCTGGTAGCCTCGGCGGATGGATCACGGAGGATCAGGCATGGCTCGGAAGCGGTACTCGCCGGACTACGACCTGGACCACGACGGCTGGGTCACGTGGAGTGACCACGCGTTGGCGCTGGCCGATCAGCACGCGCTGCCGCTAGCCGATGGGTGGTCGAGCGACGTCTCATCGAACGCCTTCCGAGCGACGGGCCAGCAGATTGTTTTGCTTCGCCGGCAGCTTTTCCTACGCCACTGTACGAAGCTTCAGCCTTGCCGTAATCACCGATATACAGCAATCGCGGGTCGCGGAGGCAAGCACGCCATGGGAGTAGGCCACGGACCGCACGAGGACTTGAATGGTGCGTGACTTTCCGCTCAGCTATTCCCATGGTGGCCATGCTTCGCCGACTTGTTCATCCCTGCTCGACACTGCTCCTGTCTCTACTAGCCAGTACGGCCGGGGCTCAGGACGACGCGACGCCGCTGGTGGCAGCCGGCGAGTTATCGATAGCCCGGCTGCTCGACCTCGCGGCCACGGAGCTTAGACTCGAGGTTGACTACCCGGCATCGCAGCTTCAAGACCGCGTCACCCTCAGGCTCCAGGACGGCCTCAACGACGAGCAGCTATGGAGCCTCGTCAATCGCCTACTCCAGACACGGGGCTTCGCAACCATCCGCGCGCCGGGCAGTGATGCGATCACGGTCGTGCGTGCTCAGGAAGCCGCGGCTCTGAGCGGTCTAACGCCGGGGCCTGATGCGCTCGGACCGGACGCTGCCGGGTACCTACGCCTGATCTACGAGCCGGCCCACCAAGATCCGGCGGGCCTCGCTTCTTCAATTGCCCCACTGCTCACCCGCAGCGTCGGCAGTTCCCAGGTGCTGGGCGATGCCGGTCTCCTGCTCATCTCGGACTATTCCGCGCGTGTACGCGAGGTGATCGACCTGCTCGACCGTATCGACGCACCTGCGACGTCGATCGCGCTCGACCGCTACGAACCGAGCCACCTTAAGGCCAGTGAGCTGGCGTCGCTTGCAAGCAACCTTCTCTCTCGGCGGGCGGCGCTGGCCGGGCGGGGTGGATCGGCAGATCTAATCGAAAGCCCAACGACAGGCGTGTTGCTCGTGCTGGGGCGTCGCGGCGAGATTCAGGAAGCGTTCGACGTACTTCGCATGCTCGACCAAGCCGAGGCCGTGGAGCAACGGATCTACGTGCCGGAGATGTTCTCGGTGCAGGACGTCGCATCGCTGATCACGCAAGCCCTCGATGAAGAGGTGCGAGGCTCTCGCTTTGATGTCGTCGTGGACACGCTTACGGGATCGCTCCTCGTCACCGCCACCCCGACTGCACACGAAGAGATCGCCGCGCTCATCACACGCCTCGACGAGACACCCGCCGATTCACGCCGTAGCTCGCGGTCGATTGTCGTTAAGAACCGGCCGATTGAGGAGCTGACCTCGACCCTTCAGTCGCTCATTGATGCGGGGGCCTTAGAGGCGAGTGCCGATGGCGCTGACGCTGATACGAATGGTCCGTTGGACCCAGCCATCGGTTCTCCCGAGACCAAGGCGTCAGAGCTCCGTCCGCTTGTGATTCAACCTGACCCAGCCACCAACAAGCTGCTAGCGATTGGCGAGCCCAGACTTCTCGACCAGCTTGAGCGGCTCGTCGCCGATCTGGACGTACGCCAGGCACAGGTGATGGTCGAAGCGATGATCATCTCGCTGGATGACTCAGAATCTCTCGACCTCGGCATCGAGCTCACTCAGTCACTGCAAGACGGCGAGACCACGACGGAGCTTGCGTCCTTGTTCGGGCTCGGCTCGGGTGCCGCGACCGGTGGCCTCACGACTGGAACAGGGTTCACGGCCAGCATCGTCAACCCCGGCGACTTCAGCGTGCTCATCCGCGCCCTCGAGGCTATGAACGACGGGCGTTCGCTCTCTAGGCCGAGCATCCTGGTCAACAACAACCAGTCGGGAACGCTCGACTCGGTAGTCCAGGAGCCGTTCACAAGCACGAATGTCCTCAATACGACCGCAACAACGTCGCTCGGCGGCACGTCCGACGCGGGCACATCAATCTCGGTAACTCCACAGATCGCGGAGGGCGATCACCTCGTACTTGAGTACACAGTCTCGGTCAGTTCGTTCGTCGGTGAGTCATCGGCACCAGAACTGCCACCGCCAAGGCAGCAGAACCAGCTCTCAAGCTTCGTGACTGTCCCCGATGGCTACACCGTCGTGCTCGGCGGCTTTGAACTTACCACAGACTCCGAGGCCACCACAAGAATCCCGCTCCTCGGGAGCCTTCCACTGATCGGCCAGCTCTTCCGGTCGGACTCTGAATCGGAGACCCGCACGCGCTTCTACGTGTTTATCACAGCGAACGTGATGCGTCGGACCGACTTCGAAGACCTCAAATACTTCAGCGACACGCTCGCGGACGAAACCGGCATCGCCGATGACACCGGCTGGCCGGTTATCCAGCCCCGGGTGATCCGATAGGCCGTCGATGCCCGATGCTCTACCCACTGCGGTCGCGGTCGAACCCCATCCGTGGTTCCTCGAGCGGATCCCGGAAGACTTTGCCCGCCGACATCTCTTGCTGGGTGCGCGCAGCATCGGCTCCGACGACACGATCGAGCTCCTGCATGCTCCGACGACGCCAGTGGGCGCGGTATGGAACACGACGGTTGCCCTGTCCGGAGCCGAGAAGAGTAGTTTCGCCGCTCCTGTCGTCCGGGTTGTGGTGGAGACAGATGCTGAGACCCTCGCCCACCAGATCGACTCGGCCTATCGGCCTGATCCCGAAGCGGTCGGGGTTGTAATCGAACCTGACGCGCTCCCGGCGGAACTCGACAGCGCCGATCTCCTGGCGACCGCGGGCAAAGCGGAGGTCGTCAAACTGATCGACCTTTTGATCCTCGAGGCGTCCCGCCGCAGCGCCAGTGACCTGCACTTCCAACCCACAGATAATTGTCTCCTCGTGCGGCTCCGTATCGATGGTGTGCTCCAGACGCTCCGCGAGTTGCCCGTCGATGCCGCCTCGGCGGTGACGAGCCGCATCAAGGTGATGGGTCACATGGATATCGCCGAGCGCCGTCTGCCTCAGGATGGGCGAGCTTCGGCCCGTGTCGGTGGAGATCGGTCGATCGACCTGCGCATCAGCACGCTCCCGACGAACTTCGGCGAGAGGGTCGTTATCCGGCTACTCGAGGATGGCTCCCGCACGGCCCTGACTGACTTGGCTTCCCTGGGTATGCCATCGGACGTCGAGGCCGCGTACAAGGAGCGTGCGGGGCGAAACAACGGGATCATCCTGCTGACCGGCCCCACCGGCTCGGGGAAGACCACTACGCTATACGCGACGCTGCGCTGGATTGCCGAAGGCGCCCACGGCGAGTCGAACATCATGACCGTCGAGGATCCGATCGAGTACAACCTCGCCACTGGTGGGCTCGCGATCAGCCAGAGCCAGGTCAATACAAAGAAAGGCGTGACTTTCGCCAGCGGTCTACGGCACATCCTCCGGCAGGACCCCGACGTCGTAATGGTCGGTGAAGTGCGGGATGCCGAGACCGCGAGGATCGCGATCCAGGCTTCGCTGACCGGACACCTTGTGTTCTCGACGCTGCACACAAATGACTCGGCCGGCGCGATCGCACGGCTCGTCGACCTCGGCATCGAGCCCTACCTGGTGTCTGCGTCGCTTTCGGCCGTGCTCGCCCAGCGTCTGGTCCGGACAGTCCATCATACGTGCGCCGGTGAGGGCTGCGAGGCGTGCTTCGGATCTGGGCTCATGGGACGCACCGGGCTCTACGAGCTATTGAGCGTTAGCGAGCCGATCCGCGAGATCATCGCGTCCGGAGCGACAACCTCTGCGGTCAGACAGGCCGCACGCAGCGGGGGAATGCGCTTGCTCGCAGAGGAAGGCGACCAACTAGTTGCCGGAGGCCGTACGACGCCGGATGAAATAGCCCGGAGTGCCGCTGGGGGCGTGGGGTGAACTGGCGATACCGAGCAATCGTGACTCAGAATGGACACATGGTGTCCGGGACGCTCCAGGCCAAATCCGCGGCCGACCTCCGGTCTGCACTCCACCGGCAGGGACTCCAGGTCGTGCGGTTCCGCCCCGTCAGATTCGGGGCGGTCCAGACAGCGAAGGCAGGCCTGTTTCCACGCCTCCTCGGAGCAGTGAGCACCGCATCGACCGAGCACAAACGAAGCCGACGACGAGAAGCGAGGGCTGAGCTCATCGAAGGGCTACAGGCCCTTCTGTCATCCGGACTGACACTGGAGGCGTCGCTTGAGGAACTCGCGACGGAACGCGCCACCCGAAGCCTCGTCGGCGATCTGCTGCGAGGTGTCCGATCCGGCGAGCGTTTCTCGGTCGCTGCCGAATCTCGTCCCGACTGGTTCGATTACGCTGACATCGCGATGCTGCGCGCGGCCGAGCAGGCCGGTGAGCTACAAGCGGTGCTTGAGACGCTCGCAGCCCGCCAGCGGCGGAGCGGCCAGCTCATGTCGACGGTACTTGGCGTACTTGCCTACCCGGCGGTTGTGGTCTCGCTCGGCCTTGGGGCCCTTGTGTTTATGAGCCGGCGGACCCTGCCTGACCTAGTTACCATCCTTGCAGACGCCGATGTGCCCACGCCCGCGCTCACTCGCTGGGTCATCACCACCGGAGAGATGCTGTCGAGTCCCCTTACCTTGATCCTGGGACTGATCCTGCTGGGTGGCATCGTGCTTGGCATCACCGTGATGATCTCGAGCCGCATCGGTATAGAAGCGATGAAGCGGTGCGCCCCGAGGCTGGTCCGCGACACGACGGTTGGACGCGCGATGCGGTCCATGGCCGAACTGATCCGCGCCGGTCTCTCGGTCACCGAGGCACTGCGGACGACGGCGCCGACGCTCGGGCCTCTTTCGGGTCGTGTGGTGGGTATGGGCCTCAACGCGGCTGCCGAGCGGATTGAGAACGGCGCGTCCCTCGCAGACGCATTGGAAGCCCAGCCCTGGCTCGGAGGCGCGACCGCTCGGCTGGTGAGGCTTGGTGAGTCAACGGGGGAGCTCGATGACATGGCTGAGCGACTCGCCGACCGCTTGGAGCGACGGGCGGGGCGCTCGGTTGACCGCCTTGTTCGTCTTCTGGAACCGATCGTGATCTTGGTGTTAGCGGTCGCGGTCGGTATCGTGGTGATGGCGGCCGTACTCCCACTCGTCCGCTTGCAGGAGATCATCTGATGTGCACCCGTGCGGGCGACCTCATTCGGCTGAGCCAGACGCGCCGAGCCATGACACTGGTTGAGGTCTTAGCGGTGGTCGTTATCCTTGGATTGCTTGCCGGCACGCTCGCTGTCGGCTTCAGCGGTGCGTTCGGGAAGGGCCGCCATGAGCTGGCCAGGACCGGCATCGCGAGCATCGTCAATCGGCTTGAGCTCTACAACATCGCTCGCTCCGAGTGGCCTGCGTTGGAGCAGGGCCTCAACGCCCTGACCGCACCCGAGGCAAAACCGACGGATGAGTACTTCATCGCTCCGGAAAACTTGAGCGATCCCTGGGGCCGTCCATACCAATACATCACCCCCGGGCCAGACGACTATCCCTACGAGGTGCTGTCCTTCGGCGCCGACGGCCAACCAGGCGGTGAGGGCGAGAACGCTGACATCTCGTCGACATCGTTGCGAGCCTCCGAGCAGTCATGACACCTCGCCAAACAGTACAAGCCTTCACGCTGCTGGAACTCCTCTTCGCCACGGTACTGCTTGCCGGCGCGGCCTCGGTCATGATGGTCTCGCTCTCATCGATTGCCGCCGACAACGCGGCACGCCGCGGCGTTGCGGATCTGGTCGCGGCGGATCGGACGGCGAGGCTTCAGGCCCGTAGACGCGGTCATGCCGTGCTCCGTGCCGAGGGCAACAGCGTGCGCCTCGAGACCCCCGGCTCAGCGAACCCCCGCGAGATCGCAAAGCTGCATCGCTCGCTGACGATCGTGCTTGATCCCGATACGACGGATGCCGGCGAGGTCTGGTTCTCTCGCTACGGGCCCACCTGCGACTACGTAGTCGAACTCACCGGAAACATCACCCGGCGGCTGGCGTTCCATGGGCAGAGCGGACGGGTCGTGGTAAGCGTGGACGGCCCATGAGTGGATCCGGGCCAGATCTCGGGTTCGTCCGGCATGACCGAGGCCTAACGCTGATCGAGGTCCTGGTCGCGACAGTGCTGCTCGCAGTCTTGGCTACCGTGCTTGTTTCGTTGCTGCGGTCAGCCGCAAGTGGATCAACCGCCGAGCATCTTCCGACGATCACCTCAGTCATCGATGATGACTGGGCGGTAGCCGCGCAAGGCTCCGCTGCGCCAGGAGTGGCACTGGAATCAGAGCACGCCTCTGATCTTGCAGAGGGCCGGTGGTTGACGCTCGAGACTCATAGCGGCGTTGCTGTCCGCTGGTTCCCCGGCAAGGATGGGGCCGAGTGATGCGTCGTCGAGGCGGCTTCAGCCTGCTTGAGGTGTTGCTCTCGCTCGCTCTGCTCGCCTCGATGAGTGTTGCGTTCCTCTCTCTTGTGCGGAGCCTCACTCGATCGGCGGCGTTCGCACAACAGCACGAGCAGGTGAGACTCGAGGCCGAGACCGCCCTTCTGCAGGTAGCACTCGACTGCCTCCAGGCTGAAACGAGTCAGGCGCAATCAAACCGCCGGCGCAAGCCTCGGATCACGATAACGCTCGACACGATCTCGATCGATGGTGTACGGGCGCTGACTAACGCAGGCGAAGGCGGCAGTATTGTCGTCGGACGCTCAACATTCCGCTGGGACGCAGTAAGCGGCACACTCAAGCGGAGGGACCCGACAGGAAGCGATGCGATTCTGCTCGATGGGGCCAAGGCCATGTCTTGGGCATGGCGTGACGAATCTGGCACGCTCGATATCGAGCTCATCGATGCAGGTGGCGAGATCCACGCCCGTACTCTGCACCTCGGAGACGAGCTACTGCGATGACCTGCGATGTGCTTTCACTCCGTCGGCGTGGTGTGGCGTTGCTTCTCGTGATCGCGGTTATGCTCATCGGGACTTCTGCGGCGATCGTGGCCGCACGCGCGTCAACCACCACCAAACTCAGCGCGCGCATGTCGGATCAAGACTGGACAGCGTTCGGCCTGCTGGCATCCACCGATGAGCCCATCCAGTGGTGGCTTACCGAGGCGTCGTCTGAGATCGTCCTTGACCCCGACGTCATGAGCCCGCGAGTGCCGTTATTGGTTGACACCCTCGGACTAACCCGGGACACAGACGCCACAGTGCGGATCACCGCGTATGACCAATGCGGGATGTTGCCTCGCCCGCTCGCTGCCACGCTCGGCGAGCAGCTGGACTTACCTGATCGGGTAGTCGAATCTCTAGCCTCGAGCGAGCCTGCGCCGGGCTTGGACACGCTCCCCATTGACACGCTGCCGTTTCCGTGGCCTGTCGGCGCAAAGCCAGCTGTTGGGGATCTGATCGCCACGCACAACCCCCTTCCAAGCCCCAACCTGCAGGAGTCGAGCAATACGACGCTGCAGCTGAACGTAAATACCGCACCGCGTACCGTGCTCGATCTCGTGTTCGAGGCGGCCGGACTCGGGAATCGCCAAGCCGTGATGTCTGCACGGAGCCGTGGCGAATCAGCACCGACTGACTTGGTTCTGCGGCAACGCGCCGGGGACGCTGGGAACGCCGCGGGCTATCTGATACGCTTAGTCTCGGCGAGCGACACTTGGTCATTCAGGATCGACATACAAGTTGGCTCGGTCCATCACGCTTGGTGGGCAACCTACGCGAACGACCGCGGCAGCTGGCGGATGGTGCAGCGTCTTGCGATACCCCACTGACCCACGTGCAGCGGAACTCCGATGGCTGGTTGGAACCGGCCTAGTGGGTGTTGCCGCACTAGCGGCGGCCGTGGTGTGGGCCTTTATGCCACAAGAAGCGGCTCCGGTCAAGGTTCCATCTCTTACTCCGACACAGAAGCCCACGCTTGCTCGGCCCGCTCCGCTGAACCTTGCAGCCTTCTCGGTGCAGCTCCAGCCGCATCAACCTGCGCCGATCGCACCGCGTGCCACACCTCGCCCCGCTGCAGTCGCGAGTGTGCCACAACTCCGCGCTGAGGTGCTCGCCGTTGGCCCCGCGGACGAGCCGAACCGCGCTCTTATCTACCTGACAGATCACGACCGGGTCGAGCAGGTCCGCGTCGGTGACGTGATCGAACAGTTCACGGTCGCAGCCATCCGAGTTGATGGCGTCACGCTCGAATCGAATCTCGGGAAGCAGCAGCTTGACTTCGAGACCGCGTTGCTGCGTTCGGATGGTGTCCCCGCCGATCTTTCGGCAGATCAGAAAACGAGATCTCGATGAGCACCGGTGCCCGGCCCAACCATCTCTTGCTTGTTGACGAAGAGCGGATCTCTTGGGTGCGGCTCCCCGCCGAGACGGTTCGGGCGGCCGGAAGAGATGCACGTAGCGACGAGTCCCTCGTGCTCATCGCCGAGCTGAGCTTGACGGACCCGATCGAGAACTACTTTAGCGCGGTTTCTCGGACCACCGACGGCGGCGCGATCATCGCCGCATGGGCACGTCGCGACGGAGAAACCACGCTCGCCCGCTCTCCGACTGCCACCGCCGCCTCGCCGAGCGTGTTTCCTCGGTGGCTCCTGCCAGAGGACAGCGATGTGGCGCCGGCCGCGCCGCTGAACTTCCTGACCGGTGCCGATGAGCCCGCGAGCGTGCGCCGACTTCGCCGCATGCGGACAAGGCTCGCGACGACGCTCATCCTGCTTTTGAGCGTCGCGACGCTGGCAGGAATCGAGCTCCGACGGGCCACCTCGGAGAGCAGGATCGCGCAGCTGAACGCGGCGTCAGACCGCTTGATCGAAGAGACCTTGGGACCGTCCACAGCCAGCGTTCCGCCGACTGTTCGCCTTATCTCGGCGATCCGGGGTCTCGGTCAGGATGAGACAACACCGCGACCAATGGTCCAGGATGTCTGCGGGGATCTTGCCGCGTTGCTCACGACATGGCCCGATGGCGATGCGCTGACGTTCCAGCGGTTCTCCGTGGATCAACGCTCCGCATCGGTCTCGGCATTCGGTCCCACCACGACTTCTGTCAACGACTGGGTAGGTCGGGCCCGGCGCCTCGAGGGCTGGGCTGCATCACAGCCACAGATACGACGTCAGCCAAGCCGGACGCTCGCGACCGTGACGTTGCGCAGATCGACCCCGGCTCCTAGCGATGGCGGGAGGATCCAGCGATGAAAGGGCTGATGTTCCCGCTGCTGCTCGCTGCTGCCCTGACCTTTGGCCTGGCCATCCGTCACAAAGCACTCATCTCAACCGAGCAGCGGGAGCTTGGCGCGGCCGCGCGGCTGACCAGCACGATTGAGAGCTGCCAGCGGCTGCTCGACGGCGGGGGTCAGGATGGTGACCAGGCCGAGCAGGAGGCGACGGCCCTGCAGCAGTTGCACAGCGTGATGGCAGATGTCGCGGTAGCACCAAACGCCCTGGCAGCCTTCGGACCGAGCCCCACCGGCGTCGAGGCCCGTCTCTCGGGTCTGTCACTGCCTCAACTCGGATCGCTGCTTGACACATGGCGACAGCAGCATCCGAGCAAGGCCATAAGCTCGATTCAGATTGCCCCGGTGCAGCGCCGCTCAGGTGCGTCGGGCGCCAACCAGATCGACGTGACGATGCAGATCAACCTCACTGCGACGGGAGGACCGTCCTGATGATGCGATCGATAAAACCACTGATCCCGCTAACCGCTGTGCTCTTCATGATGCTCGTGCTGGGCGCCTGTGCTTCAAGCACGAGCCCCTACCTCGGCGGAGGCGAACGGCAGCGCGATCCCATGATGGCACAGCGTCTCACCCAGGAGGCCGGTGACACAAGCGATGCGGCCGAAGCCGAGCAGCTGCTCCGCAGGGCATTGGCGGCCGATCTGTACCACGGCCCGGCCCACAACAACCTCGGCGTGCTTTTGCTCAAGCGGGGGGAGCTCTACGAGGCGGCACACGAGTTCGAGTGGGCCAGAAAGCTGATGCCGGGCCACCCAGACCCAAGACTGAATCTCGGGCTCGTCATGGAGCGGGCGGGCCGGGTCGAGGAGGCGATCGAGGCCTACGAGTCGGCGCGCGAGGTCTATCCCGGGCATATGCCAGCGATCCAGGCGATCGCAAGAGCATCGCTGCGGTACGGTCTCGAACACCCATCACTCGAGGAACTACTCGAACAGGTTTCTCTCCGAGGCACATCTTACCCGTGGCGGGAGTGGGCCAGAGAACGCCGCAACTCGCTACCGCGGTAGTCGAAGCGGAACTGCGCACTGAATAGAACTGGCCTACAACAAAAGGGCAGGGTGCATCGTCCCCAAGTGCGCAGGCCGAAACTAGCTGCTTGCTGGTCAACGAAGCCACCGGACTATGTGTCCGCTCACGACTCTTCTAACACCCTTCCATGCCGCTGCTTGCGAGAGCAACCCCTCCACCTCCAGCAACCGCTCCAGCAACGGACCCCACCCCCAACTGCAGTCGGATCCACCTACAACCCGGAGGGGGGTAGAGGGGGGGAAGCCGGTTGCCGACTCGTGTATCGAGGGTGGCTCACGAGTTTCGGTATCAACTGCTCATCTGCCAGCCCACGGCAACACGTCGAGTGTCATGAAGCCCCGATTGATCAGCGCCGGTCTCTCAATACCACAGAC
>JBCCZZ010000021.1:0-13419 GCA_039186605.1 Planctomycetota bacterium
ACTCGGTGCTCTCGTTGGCAACAACCTGGACGGTGCTGCTGCAGGTCGAAGCGCACTCGGTCTTCTCGTTGCTGACGGTCTGGACGCTGCTGGTGCACTCGGTGGCCTTAGCGGAGCACTCGGTGCTCTCGTTGGCAACAACCTGGACGGTGCTGCTGCAGGTCGAAGCGCACTCGGTCTTCTCGTTGCTGACGGTCTGGACGCTGCTGGTGCACTCGGTGGCCTTGGCGGAGCACTCGGTGCTCTCGTTGGCAACAACCTGGACAGTGCTGCCGCAGGTCGAGGCGCACTCGGTCTTCTCATTGCTGACGGTCTGGACGGTCGCGGTCGAGCAGCTCGACTCGCAGGACTTGCTCTCCTGGGCGACGGCCTGGACAGCCGCAGCGCCGAGCGGGCAGCAGGAGCCGTCCTCGACATGCTCATGGCTCGCCGTAACAACGGCGGCATTTTCGGTACCGCACGAGCCGGTCACGCACCCGGTGGTCATGAGGTTGTACCCACCGACCCCGGCGAGCGCGGCGCCGAAGACGCCGGCGATGACATTGGTCAGAACAGAACCACGTGCGGTGCGACACTTCATGACAAGTACCCTTCCTGATCGCCCCCCGGCGATCATGCCTCTTAATCGGCTTCGCCCGGGCAGTAGGCCACGAGAGGCCACGGGCGGTCATTGCAAATATTACCAGCACCAACCCAGACGCGGAACACCTAGGACGGGGCCTTTTATCCCTTCAACTGGTGTGGTCTACACCAGAATCCCTGTTGGCACAAGGGTCTTCTCGGGTTCCCGAGGCTGGCCAATGCACCACTCCAGCAACCGAGGCCCCAGGGCGGCTATTCCGCCGGGCCTGCATGATTTGGCCTACCGCTCCGCCACCTCTGGGTTCACCCGCTTGCCTCACCAGCCGATACCCCGCTTCA
Source organism: Planctomycetota bacterium (assembly GCA_039186605.1). Taxonomy (GTDB): domain Bacteria; phylum Planctomycetota; class Phycisphaerae; order Phycisphaerales; family UBA1924; genus JBCCZZ01. The sequence goes on from JBCCZZ010000021.1 coordinate 922, forward strand.
GGCCCTCCGGTGCCACGTGCGCCGGGTGTCCGCCCGGATGGACCGGCGGCCCACGAAGGAGCGCGGGATGCACCCCGAATCCGATCAGAACCCGGACTTTGATCAGCAGGACCAGGCGCAGCTGCCGTCCGATATGGCATTTGGCGACGATGGCGCTGTTCCGGCCGATCAGGCGGGTGATCAGCAGTCCGCCGACGGCGTCATGTCGCTGCTCATCGATGTCGAGAAGCAACTGGGACAGCTCCGCAAGGCCCACGCCGAGCGCAGCGCGACCGAGCAGCAGGTCAAAGAGCAGGCTGCCGACCTCGACAGGCGGGAATCGGACCTGAATGACCAACTTGCCGCGGTCGCCACCCGGCAGCAGGAAATCGATGCCCAGGCCGAATCGCTCCATGGCCGCCAGGCGGAGCTTGAGGCCCGCGCGAACGAGGTTCAGTCTCTTGCATCGGAGCTTGCCGAGCAGTCCGCTCGGATCGAGCAAGACCGCGCCTCGCTCGACGCGGGCCGCGCTGAGATCGAAGAAAAAGCCCGCGAGCTCACGAGGCTGAGCGAGGAGATGAACGCTGCGCAGGAGACGCTGGACCAGGCGGGCGTGGATGCGGAGATTCGCATCGCTGACGCCCAGCGCGAGGTCGAGCGTCTCGAAGCCGAGCGGGGTGAACTCGCGGCCCGTGTCGAGGGCTTCGAGGCCCGTGAGACGGAGCTCGCTGGTGAAGCGGGTGTGAACGCCCAACGCGCCGAGCAGGCCGAGCACGATGCGGTGCAGCTGCGCGAGCAGGTGGCTCGCGCCGAGCAGGCCGCGTTCGAGGCCGAGAGCGCGATGGAGAGCCTGCGTGAACAGCTCGACACGGCGCAGGCCGAGGGCAACGACAACAGCGCGGCGACGCACGAGCTCACGGGGCAGATCGAGACGCTCCAGAGTCAGCTTGCCGAGGCTCAAGCCGCTGCGCAGGAGTATGCCGCACAGGTTGAGGCGCTAAGCCAAGCCCCGGCGGCCGGCGACGACATCAGGGTCGAGCAGCTTGAGGAGCACGTCGCGGCGCTTCAGGAGTCGCTGGAGCAGGAGTCGCTCGCGAGGCAAGACACCGAGCATCAGCTCACCGAAGCGCTCGCCAGCGCAGCGGCCGCCCAGCGGCTCGAGCACATGCCGGCCGACGCCGCGTTCAATCGCTTGCGCCACCAGCGACTGCGCAACGTGCGCCACGCACTCACGATCCGCGCCGATAAGGTTCGTCGGGCGGGTGAGGCGCTCCAGAAGCGGTTCAAGCAGTGCGATGACCTCATCAGCCAGCGTGCCGAGCTTGTCGCGGTCCGCGACTCGCTCCAGGCGGCGCAGTCTCGGCTATCGCGAAGTGTGTCGGTGGGGCGGACGCTCCGCCACGTTGGATTCGTGCTGCTGCTGATTGTTGCGATGGCCGGTGTGAGCTGGGGCGTCGCGTCGCACTTCACGCCCGGGCTCTACGCCGTCGATGCGGAGATTGCCGCGAAGACCAACGGTCGCGAGGCCACGCCCGATGAGCTCGCCGAATGGTCGAGCTTCCACGAGGAGATGGTCTCGGATCCGAGGTTTATCGAGTTCGCCGCGGAGCGATTCCGCCGGCACGGCATCACCGAGATGGCCGATCCCGCGGGGCTGACATCGCGGCTCGAAACCGATTTCACGGCGCTGACACCAGCGGCGGGCACGCTCGCGCTCGAGCTCCGTGGTCGAGGGTCATCACGGACCGCCCACGAACTTGACGTGCTGCTCACCGCGCTGGTCTCCCGCTCGAACTCGATGCGGATCCAGCGTGCCGACCCGACGACGACGGTCACGAGCAGTCTGCCCGTGGCGACCTCTGAGCCCATCGACTTCACGCACCTCACAACCGCCGCGTTCATCTTCGGTGGTTCGGTGATTTTCTCGCTGCTCCTGGGCTTCGCGATCTGGAAGCGACTCAGCCACGAGAAGCAGAAGTTCGAGCAGCAGGATCAGGTAGACAGCGTGATCGACGAGAGCAGGTGGGTGCATCCCCGCCGGGCAGCCTGACATGAACTGACGGGGCTGCCGCCTGCTCAGGCGATCATGACGGCGCTGCTGATCGGGCGTCCACCGACCGTGCGGACAGCATGGATCGCGAGCCTCGCCTCAGGGTGATCGAGGCTGGAGCCGGGTTTGAACTCCCAGGTTCGCCAGCCGGCGCCGCCCGGGATCTCCCCGAGACGCACCGGGGCCTCGCCCGGCTGCTCGACCACCAGCGCGTAGGTGACGCCGTCCATCGGGACGAGATCCTTTGCCGCGATCGTGATGTCCGATCCGGGCTCGCCCTTCACCAGGCTGACCTGCTTGACTTGGATCAGATCTTCAGCGCCTTCGACGGCAGAGAACGCGACGACATCGAGGTCGCCCGAGAGCATGCCGTCTGTGAATGAAGCCGAGGTTGCGGCAAGGAAGGTGCTCACATCGGCGCCGCTCTTCCTGGCGTCAGAGATCTTGCGGAGTTCGCCCATCGTGTGGACATTGAGGGAGGCCAGAACAGCGACCGCCGCCGCGAAGGCCACCGTGGTCGTCCGCCAGGCGGTGCTGACGCGGCGGCGGCCAGAGACACCGGATTCGGCGCCACCGGCAGCGGCATGGATCCGGCCCGCGATGTCGGCCGAGCCGGCTTGATCACCGACCAGCGCAGCGCGGAACGCCTGGATCACCCGCCCACGCAGCTCCGCGGGCGGCTCGATGTCCGGGAGCAAGGAGGGATCACCCGACACGCGGGCCTGCTCCCGACGGATCGCGGCCTGCAGCTCCGGGCTCGCGGCGTAGAACGAACTGTCGAAGCGGGCTCGTTCGTCCTCGTCCAGAAGTCCAAGCGCATCGAGGACGGCGGTCTCGATCAGTTCCTGAGTGGTCAAGTTCGACAACGTCACGCGGCACCCCCTGCCGTGCTTTCGCGGAGCCGGACGAGGGCTCGGCTCAACGCGCTTTTTATCGTACCCAAAGGAGTGTCCAGCTCCTCGCCAATCTGTCGCAGTGTCTGGCCCCCGAGATATGCACGGGTGACAACGGTTCGTTGAAGCTCCGGGAGCTCGGCGACCCGCTCCATTAGCCCCGCGAAGCGCTCGCGTTGGGCCATCGAATCACCGCTCTCGGCTCCCGACCGGTCTGCGACACCAATCTGCTCATCAAGAGTCCCCGGCTTGATCCGGGCTCCAGCACGCCGCATGCGATCCACAAGGTGTCGGCGACTGATCAGCATGACCCACGTCACAAGCGCCGCTCGTTTCGGGTCGTACCGGTCTGCAGTCCGCCAGATCCTCACGAAGACCTCCTGAACAGCGTCATCTGCCTCTGCTCGTGTCGGGAGAGCCTGATAAGCCATCCGATACACAAGCGATCCGAAGCGGTCGTACAACTCTGCGACCGCGGCTTCTTCGTTCCTGGCGATCCGTTGCATCAGCTCCAGATCGCCTTGTGAACGCTCCGAGGAGCCACCGGCTCCGACTACCGCTTGCCTCTCCGCGGGGTTGGAGCCCGCTCGTTGTATGCGGTCAGAACCGTCCCCTTGGCTCATACCGGCCTCCCCGCGATTTGGTCGGATGCCGTGGGTCGATACGCGGAGGAATAGCCGCCGGTTGCCTCATTGTGCGGACATAACAGCCTCGGCGGGGTATTTTTGTTCGGTTTTTGATATGTATATGGCACTGCTTCTGTTTCCCTGAGCCCCATGTTTGATCTTGCTCAGGTATTACGCCGACGTTATTGTGAGCGAGCCAGGAAGCGTGGAGACCAGGCTCAGATGGGCGATACCGGACTGTGCCAGCGTGGGGGAGGCTTGTGCCGCGCGAAGCGTGCGGGTGGCTTCACCCTTCCAGAAGTACTCGTTTCGCTCGCCGTCGTCGCGATCCTCATTGCCATTCTTCTTCCGAGCTTGGGCGCCGTGCGGATGACGGCACAGCAGGTGTTCTGTTCATCCAATGTCCGGCAGACCGGCCTGGCACTCAGCATCTACACCGATGACTATGACCGCGCCCTTCCGCCTTCGTGGGTGTGGGATCTCGGCATGGTGACTCAGGGCAGCACGTACACCTCGTCCGACACGAATGTCCTGCGTGTTGACCAGCTCAACGGCCGCTCCCGCGAGACCCGCGGCCGTCTCGGGTACGGCGAAGAGGGTTGGGACGGTCTCGGTATCCTCTCAAGCCAGGACTACCTGGACCCGTACAACGTCTTCTATTGCCCGTCGCATCCCGAGCACCTCTCCCCCGAGGCGTTCGAGGAGGCCTGGCGCTCGGGCCAAGGCGAGATCCGAGGCAACTACCAGTACCGCGGGACTGGTCCCGATGGCGAGCGGGTGCTTTCACTCGTCGATCCAGCCAGTTCGGCGCTGGTACTCGATACCCTGCGGATTCAGGACGATCTTAATCATGAGCGAGGCATCAACGTGCTTCTCGCTGACCTGAGCGTCAGGTGGTTTGATGCCGCTTCAACCGGCGTGCTGGATGGTGTCCCGTCCAGGCTGTCCAATGTTTCAAGATCCCTCAGCGGACGGGGCGTGACTTCGGGCCAGGCCGTCCAGCTCGTTTCGGTTGATTCGCTGCGCATGTGGGCCGGCGTGGACGAGATCGCTGCCGAGGTTTCCCGATAGCAGTTTTTCAGTGTCTGCTTGCTGATCCGCTGCGCGCCATCTATCCAAACAACTCAATGGACGCCGCCCGGCGGTGGGCGTGCTACATTCTGGTGTTATGACCACACAGACGACGCGACGTGCCCGCCGAGGTGGGGCTCTCAGCATCCTGGTTTCTGCCCTGGCTCTCGCTACCGCGGCCTCTTCCGCGATCGGCCAGCTGGTCCCCGATCGGCTGTACTACGGCGTTGATCGGACTGCGCCGATGACCGTCACGCGGCCTGCCGGCACCGACGCCAGCGCCGAGCTGACGCTCCGGGTCCACAACGCGATCAATGCTGGCGCTTCCAGCACGGCCTCGGTTGCCGAGGGCGGGGTTGATGTGGCGGCACTCTTCCCAGAACTCTGGCGGGGCAGCGGACGCTTTGCCTATGTGCAGCTCTATGCCGGCGAGCAAGCGGTCGGCTCGCCTGTGGTGATCCAGCCGATGCTCACCCCGGTTCACGCGGTCGAGCGGCCTGGCGCCGTGCCGATCCAGTACAACGCGCGCCAGCGGGTGTTCAGTGGGGTGCGGGCCTTCGTTGATAAGCAGGCCGTGCTCGAGACCTCTGCCGGAGACATCGTGATCCGGTTGCGGAGCGACGTTGCGCCGAATCACTCGTGGAACTTCCGCCACCTCGTCGAGGGCGGGTACTACACGGATGTGATCTTCCACCGCATCGTCGATGCGCGGAACGGTCGTGAACCGTTCGTGATCCAGGTGGGTGATCCGACGGGTGTGGGCACGGGTGGGCCTGGATACCAGATCGATCTTGAGGACACGAGGTCGCTCCCGCACAACTTCGGTGTGCTGTCGATGGCTCGCACCGGGATTCAGAGTGATCCCGCCGCGCCGAACACAGGTGGCTCTCAGGTCTTCATCGCGCTGAGCCGCGGCGGGACGGCCTTCCTCGATGGTCGATACTCAACGTTCGGTGAAGCGGTGGAGGGGGCCGACGCGATCCTGTCGATCGCGGCGACGCCCGTAACCTCGGGGGACCGTCCGCTCGACGAACCGCCCGCGATCCGACGGGCCTACCTGCGAGATGCGCCGCCGATCGGTTCCAAGCCAGCCCCGCTGCGCCGTCCGGAGCAGGCGGGCGGACGCTGAGTCGCACCGAAGAGGAGAGCCGCCTCAGAATCGGTACTCGACTCCAACACCGACACCCAGCGCGTTATCGAAGCGGAGATCACTCCGCTCAAGGCCGCTGCGATCAAGCAGTTGGAGTTCGCGTTCGGTGACCACCGAGACCGACGCATCGATGATCCAGCGCGGCGATGGTGTCCATCGCGATGTGAGCGTGAAGAAGAGCGAGCTGTCGCGAGCCACGCCGCCTTTGATCGGTTCACGGCCTTCGTCGATGCGGAACTCGTCTCGCTCGAAGTTCACGTTGAAACCGAGCGTGAAGCTGTCATCGAGCTTGTAGCTGATGCCACCGCCGCCGCCGAGTGAGCCACCGCGGGGAAGCGTGTTGGTGCCGATGGTGAGTCGGTCGGTCGGCCTCCAGTTCACGCCGAAACCCGGCACAAAGAGGAAGTTGCCCTCGAGCCGGCTCGCGAGCCCGCCACCCAGGGTGATGTCGAGTTCGTCGTTGACCACGATGCGCGTGCCGAGAAGGCCCGCGAACGTGAACGATTGCTCGAATGACGCGTCGCGCGCGCGGCTGCTGGTGACACCACCCGCCACGTATGGCTGGAACGTCTCGTTGAACCGCCTCGCGTATCGCAGCCCGATGGAGTTGGTGCGCACGATATCGAACGGATCACCGCCCGTCGTGATCAGTCCGACGCCTCCTGTGGTGAAGTTGTAGTCGGTGGTCTTGTCCGCGAATGACAGCGAGAGCGACGACTGCTCATCGATCGGGATCATGACACCCAGGTTCGCCGTGATGCTGAACTTCGAGACTTCCCCAAGATCTTCGCCCAGGTCGTCATCGACGGGCGCCGAATACTGATAGGTCGAATCAACACTGAAGCTGTAGCTGGGCTCCAGGCTCGGTCGTCCGTCCCCGATGATCGGGCGGATGGGCCTCGACCCCGGACGCTGGTCGGCGCTGGTCTCTGTGGGGCGATCGGCATCCGTCTGTTCGGGGGCGTCCGAGTCCTGGGCCAGCACGGGTGAGGCCATCGCGAGCCACGCGAAGGCGGCGGTCATCGTCCTTGATCTACTCATGCCAGGCTCCTGGTCGCAGGAGGGGCCTCGCCGGGCCCCTGTCGGTTAGTACAGCCTAGCGGCCCAGTCCGGCCGCGCGGGCCACCGACGCGGGTTCTCCGAAGTGCTCCCGGAACAGCGAGAGCCCATCCTCGACGATCCCCTCTCGGGTCCGGAGCGCCCGGATAAACCGAGCGAGGTCTTCGGGCTTCTTCCTGGCAACGTGAGTGAACAGGGCATAGCTGTATGTGTATGCGGGCCCAACCGTGTCGTCGGGGATCCGGTGCGCACTGACCATCGCGATGGCTTCGAGCCTGGGTCCCTCGGCTCGGATCGTGTCCACCTCATCCTCGCGGGGCAGGTAGGGATGTCTGGGTCCGAACCCTCCGGCCTTCCCGTCGGTCTCGAATGCTGTTGCCAGCCCTTCGGTGAACCAGATCGGATCGAGGCGATAGGGTGACTGAAGCCCGGTGTTGTACGAGAGCATGTGGACCGCTTCGTGGACCAGCTTCGCGCGGCTGACGGCTTCAAAATGTTCGGTGATCGCCGCGGCGTTTGCGCCGACGGTGCCGCGAGCGCCGTTGAGCCAGCTGTCAAACGCTCGTGCGGCTTCCGCGTCGCCCGATCGTGCGGCTTCAAGCCGTCGGGCCTCAGCGTCGGCAATGCGCCCGCGCTGATCGTCTAGGTTATCCATCGCGTCGAGGTACACCGGGCTTGTCCGTTCATCGAACATCACGACCCTGTTCGCCCTGGGCGCGTAGTACCCGCCCGCCCAGGGCGGGACCGTTTTGTCGGTTTCCTGGGCGAACCGCTGGTAATCGGCGTGCTCCGCGAAGATCACACATCGAAGCTCCTCGGGCGGTTCGCTCAGATCGATCTCCAAGCGGTCGAAGAACCTCTCGAACTGGTGCTTCGTTCGTCCGAGCAAGCCGAGCCGAGCGCGGACCCACTTGGGCTCGGCGTCGCTCAGCACGACGAAGCCCTTGGCGCGGTACGGCCTGAACGACGGGCCCAGCTTCCTTTGGAGCGAACTCAGCGGCTCAACACTGGTCGAGGGGACGGCGTTGGACTCCCCGCCGATGGTCGCCTGCGCGGTTGGGGCATCCGCGAGCAAGGCGCAGAGTCCGATCATGAGGCAGCCGGCAACGGTCGACGAGGAGCGCATGGCCGATGGATCGGCCCACGAACCTGGGCGGGCCCTGGGCGATTCCAGGTGTGACCTGCCAGGTGTGACTCTGTAGGGGTCCGGATGGGTGCGGCGGTCGCCGCGTCCGGTATACAGTGAGGCTGGAAGAGCCGAGAAGCTCTTCGCCAACTTGGGGCGGTAGCGCAATTGGTAGCGCATCTGCTTTGCAAGCAGAGGGTTGAGGGTTCGAGTCCCTTCCGCTCCACTTCAGGCCCGATGGGCATCCCGTTATGACAACCTCGCCTGAAAATCCGGCTGACGCCCGCGCTCGGCTCGCGAGGTCAGTGCGCGTGGTCGTGAAGGTCGGCAGTGCCCTGATCACGAGGGCCGATGGGCTCGATATCGCTCGCGTGCGAGCGATTGCGGCCCAGGTCGCCGAACTCCGTGAACGCGGCCTCGCCGTTGCGCTGGTCTCTTCGGGATCGATCTCCGGCGGCCGGCGCACGCTCGCGGACCGGCTTGGTGCGCCCGCCGATGCGCACGCCCGAGCATCGGCGGCGGTGGGGCAGGTCAGGCTCGCAGCCGCATGGGCCGACGCGTTCGAGGCGCACGGCTTGGTTGCCGCGCAGGTGCTGCTAACCGCAGACGACGCGACGGACCGCTCACGATTCCTCAACGCCCGCGCGACACTCGAAGAGCTGCTTGGCCTCGGCGCCCTCCCGGTCATCAATGAAAACGACACCGTCGCCGCAGACGAAGTCCGCTTCGAGGACAACGACCGGCTCGCGGCGATCGTTGCTGATGCAGTCGGCGCCGACATACTCATTGTGCTGTCCGTGGTTTCGGGATTGCTCGATGCGACCGGCACACTGGTTGAAGTCGTCAAGGAGGTCGAGTCAGTCCTCGATCTCGTCCGTGATGAACAGAGCGCCGGCGGCACGGGCGGCATGGCGACCAAGCTCGACGCCGCCCGTGTCGCGACGGGGTCCGGCGTCAGTGTCGTGATCGCGCCTGGCGCCGAGCACCGCGTGCTAACGCGCGTGATCGATGGCGAACCTCTCGGCACGCTCTTTCCCGCGAAGCAGGGGCGGGACGCCGCCCGCAAGCGCTGGCTCGCGCACGCGACGGCGCATTCGGGCGTGCTCGTGGTCGATGACGGTGCGCGCACGGCGCTCGTGGACCGCGGTGCAAGCCTGCTCCCCGCCGGACTCACGGAAGTCTCGGGTGACTTCATCGCCGGCGCCGTGGTCGAGATCCGCGACGCGTCCGGGCGAGCCTTCGCCCGGGGCCTGGCGGCCTACGGCTCTACCGAGCTCCGCCTGCTTGTCGGCAAGCGAGGCTCGGAGATCACCGAGGTCATCGGCCGCCACGACGGCGACGCGATCGTTCACCGCGACGACATGGCCATCCTCGATCGGGCACCATCATGACCGACATCATTCAGGCCGCGGCGGCCGCGAAGGAAGCATCACGCCTCATTGCGACGCTCGACACCGAAACCAAGAACGGCGTGCTTCTTGCGATCGCTCAATCACTCGAAGCCCGCAAGAGTGACATCCTGAGCGCCAACCGCGCCGACATGAGCACCTCACGCGACGCGGGACTCCCCCAAGCCAAGCTCGCGCGGCTCGAACTCAATGAGTCAAAGCTCGCCAGCGCCGCCGAGGGCCTGCGCCAAGTCGCGGCCCTGCCCGATCCCGTCGGCGCGGTCACCCAAGAACGCACCGTGCCTTCGGGGCTCCGTGTGAAGAAGGTCCGGTGCCCGCTGGGCGTCATCGCGATGATCTACGAGGCGCGGCCCGCGGTGACCGTGGACGCGTTCGCGTTGTGCTTCAAGGCGGGTAACGCGTGCATCCTCAAGGGGGGCAAGGAGGCCAACGCGTCGAACGCGCTGCTGGCCGAGATCGTGCGCGAGATCCTCGCAGAGCGAGGCCTGCCCGAGGCGTCGATCGTGCAGGTGACGAGCCGCGACCGCGATGATGTCAAGAAGATGCTCACGCTGACCGAGTCGATCGACCTCGCGATCCCACGCGGCGGAGAAGCACTCATTCGCTTCGTCCACGAGCACGCGAAGGTGCCCACCGTCCAGCACTTCGATGGCGTCAATCACCTCTATATCCACAGCGCCGCCGACCTCTCCATGGCCCTGGAACTCGCCGCAACGGCCAAGACCAGCGCCCCGGCCACCTGCAACGCGCTCGAGTGCGTCCTGATCGACCGCGCGATCGCAAACGACTTCATCCCCATGCTCGACGCGAGGTGCCAGACCGACGGCATCGAGCTGCGCGGCGACCCCGCCACCCAGGCCTTCGCGCCGCACGCGAAGCCCGCCACCGACGCCGACTACGGCACCGAGTTCCTCGATCTCATCCTCGCGGCCCGCGTGGTGGACGGGATCGACGAGGCGATCGACCACATCGCCCGGCACGGCTCGAACCACACCGAGGCGATCGTGACCGGAGACACCGAGGCCGCGAGCCGGTTCACGGGCGCGGTGCAGGCGAGCTGCGTGCTGGTGAACGCGAGCACGCGGTTCAACGACGGCTTCCAACTGGGCCTGGGCGCCGAGATCGGGATCAGCACGACCAAGCTCCATGCCTACGGGCCGATGGGATTGGAAGAACTGACGAGCCAGCGGTTTGTGGTTTTGGGGGAGGGTCAGGTGCGGTGACGCGCATGCGGGCTGTGTAAGATCTTCGCCGGAGGGATCCGGTGGCAGAAGAGAAGCAGCTTAGTTTTGGCCAGATCATCGGTGAGCCGCCGCAGCTCGCCGCGTTGGCCGATGAGCCGGTCAGCCGGGACGACGCCGCGAAGCAGAGTGTCACCCAGACGCTCGCGGCGCAGATGGGGCCGGTCTACCACCTCCTCCGACATCAGGACACGCAGACCCCGCTCACGGTCGCCGTCTACGGCGACTGGGGCACCGGCAAGACCACCGCGATGCGTTGGCTTGAGCACGCCCTGCATCAGTGGACCGACGCGATCGACGAGAAGGGCGACGGTGTTGGGACGATCCGGTCTGTCTGGTTCAGCCCTTGGAAGTACGACTCCAAAGAGGAGGTCTGGCGGGGACTGATCGCCGAGGTCATCGTCCGATCGCTCTCGATCGATGGTGTACCCACGGCGGAGCAGATCCGGACGACGGCTTCGCTCTTTGGCCGCTTCCTGGGCCGCGGGTTCCTGCACGCCCTTGCCGCGATCAAGGTGAAGGGCTCGGTCGGGCCAGGGATCGAGGCGGAGGTCGATCTCGCGAGTGTCCGTGAGATCCTTGAGGATCTCGAACGCCTGCGCGAGCCCGAGGCGGCCTACCTCAACGAGTTCGAGAAGACGCTGAAGCAGTGGGTGAGGTCGTTCATCGGTGATGGGAAGCGGCCCAACAAGAAGCGACTCGTTGTCTTCATCGATGACCTCGATCGGTGCATGCCGGGCGTCGCGCTTCAGGTCCTCGAAGCTCTGAAGCTCTACCTTGACATCCCCGGGATCGTGTTCGTCGTCGGTATCGACCACGAGATCATGACCGAGGTCGTAGTGACGCATCACGAGCAGTTCGGCGTAAAACGCGAGAAGGCGAGCCAGTACCTCTCGAAGATGTTCCAGATCGAGGTGCGGCTCGACCCCGACGAGGCGACCACCGACGCGTTTGTCGAACAGCAGATGGAAGCATCCGGTGTGTGGGCGACCGGAGGGGACGCGGGACTCAGTGCCGAGGAAGCCAGCGTGTTCCGGAAGACGTTCTCTGGCATGGCGAACCGCAACCCCAGGGAAGTGAAGCGGCTGGTGAACGGCGCGGCGATGGCCGGCACGGGTTCCAGGATCGCGCCCAGGGAGGGCGGGCCGACCTTCGCCGAAGCGGCTCAGCGCTACCTGCTGCACTGGCGGCTCCAGCGGCTCGACATGCGGAACCAGGCCGAGGCGAAATCCGCGAAGCTGCTCGGCAATCCGACAGGCGAGCGGTGGTTCGAGGCGCTGAGTCGGCTCCTCCGCGGCGATGAAACGGGCGAGTATGACGATCACGATGCGATGACGACCGGTCGAGATCGGCCGGTTGCAGCGAAGGAAGAGGGCAAGCCGCAAGGCCGCGAGACGATCGAGTCATTCCTCGAAGGGCACGAGGGGCGTCCGCACGCACACGCCGCGTTCGCCGACCGCATCGTGCAGCAACTCCTATTGATCCCATTCCGGCCCCTGGTTTCGGCCGAGCCAGCGGTCGAGGGCGATGTGTCCGCCAGCCATTTCTCGGACCTCATCCGAGAGGCCGTCGCCGCCGAACTCGGCATTGATGCCTCGAAGGTGTCTTCCGAGCAGATCCGCTCGGCGACCAAGCTCGACCTGTCGGGTTCGGACATCACCGACGTGTCGGCGCTGTCCGGGCTGACCGCGCTGCAGGAGCTGTACCTGAGCGACACCGGGGTGAGCGACGTGTCGGCGCTGTCCGGGCTGACCGCGCTGCAGACGCTGAGTCTGGGCGACACCGGGGTGAGCGACGTGTCGGCGCTGTCCGGGCTGACCGCGCTGCAGACGCTGAGTCTGGGCGGCACCGGGGTGAGCGACGTGTCGGCGCTGTCCGGGCTGACCGCGCTGCA
>JBCCZZ010000022.1:0-4054 GCA_039186605.1 Planctomycetota bacterium
AACTCATCGACATGCAGATCACGCTTGAGGGCGCGACGGTCTATCTGCTGCTGGTCTACGAGGTCGGCGAGGCGGCGGGGCAGAACATGGTGACGATCGCCAGCGAATCGGCCTGTCGTTGGATCATCGAGAATACCGCTGTTGCCCCGCGTCGCTGGTACGTCGAAGTGAACCTTTCGGGAGACAAGAAAGTCACTGCTCAGTCGTTTCAGGGTGTGCGCGGCAAGAAGGTCGTCGCGGAGGTCGTGCTTCCCGGGGAACTAATCCGGAGTCGCCTCCACTGCACTCGCGATGAACTGTGTGAGTACTACGGAGTGTCCGTCATGGGCGGCGTGCTGTCCGGGGCGGCCGGAATCCAAGGCCACTACGCGAATGCGATGGCCGCGGTATTCCTGGCGACCGGACAGGATGTGGCGTGTGTCGCGGAGAGCGCGGTCGGAGTCACACGATTTGAGCCGCGGGACAACGATCTACTTTACGCGTCGGTCACACTTCCGAACCTAATCGTCGGCTCTGTCGGTGGTGGCACCGGGCTACCGACTGCGCAGGCGTGCTTCGATCTTTTGGGAATCCAGCCTGGCGCAGATGGCAGCGCCAACGCACTGGCCGAGGTCATTGCCGGCCTGTGCCTAGCTGGAGAACTATCGATCTCAGCCGCGATTGCCTCGGGCCAGTTCACCGAGGCCCACCGTCGCCTTGCCCGTGGGACACGCGGCACCTCCTCTAATCCTTCCGCCAATAGCGAGAGCCTAGAAGCATGAGGCGCTGGTGGACCTATCAACACGAGCGATTCCCGTTGCTTGGGCATGGGCCGCTCATCGCGGCTTTCAGCTTCTGCGCGGTCTCGCTCTCCGTGCTGCTCCGCGGCGGCGACGCCTTGCCGGCGTGGCCAAAGGTGCTGGTGGCGTTCGTGACTTGCCTGCTCTTCTTCCTGCAGCTGCGGATCGCGGATGAGTTCAAGGATTTCGAGGAGGACGCTCGATTCCGCCCGTACCGCCCTGTCCAGCGTGGCCTCGTCTCCCTGAGAGAGCTCGGGTGGCTGTTCCTTCTCGCGTCGTTCGCTCAGCTCGGCATGGCCCTTTGGCTCGACTGGCGGCTGATCGGGTTGCTCTTGGTCACTTGGGCCTATCTCGCCCTGATGAGCAAAGAGTTCTTCATCCGCGATTGGCTGAAGAAGCGGCCCGTGATCTACATGGTGTCGCACATGGCGATTATGCCTCTGGTCGACCTCTACGCGACCGGCAACGACTGGCTCGTGGTAGGCGTCGCACCGCCCGAAGGGTTAGCGGGGTTCTTGGCGGCCAGTTTCTTTAACGGGATGGTGATCGAGGTCGGTCGGAAACTGAGAAGCCCCGAGGACGAAGAGGTTGGGGTCGAGACGTACAGCGTGCTATGGGGACGCCGGGTCGCCGTGCTCGCCTGGCTTGGCCTCATGGCGGCAACCGCGGCGTGCGCGATATGGGTGGCGACGTATCTCGGCACGGAACTCATCCTGACAGTCGTCCTCGGCGGGCTCTTCTTGTTGTCAGCGCTGATCGGGCGTCGCTTCCTGGAAGACCCCAAGCCGGGTGCCGGGAAGCAGCTCGAAAAGATGTCCGGGCTGTGGACGCTGGGACTTTACCTGGGGCTTGGACTCTTGCCATGGATCGCGAAATGGATGTCATGATGAAAGATTCCATCCAACTGCTAAAAGCCGATGACCCGCCCGATCGTTCTCGGATGGGTGGCAAAGGCGCTTCACTCGTGTCGCTGAAACGAGCAGGCTTCAACGTGCCCGACTTCGTGATCGTCCCGGCGGATTCCGTCGAGCGTCAACCAAACGGAGCCCTGGAGCTTCAGATCAAAGCGACGTCTCAAGACCCGCTCCGCATGGCGTTAACAGGCCTGGCGAGCGATGGATCATCGCGTTGGGCAGTGCGATCCTCGGCCGTGGATGAGGACGGGGCGCAGTACGCGTTCGCCGGGCAGCTCGATTCCTACCTGAACATCGCCATCGAGGATGTGTCCGATCGCGTCGAGGCTGTCCGCCGTTCGGGGCATGGGGATCGGGCCAGCGCCTACCGAACCGAGCACGGCCTGTCGAATGATTCCATCGCACCCGCCGTTGTTGTCCAACGGATGCTGACGCCCGATTCGGCTGGCGTTGCGTTCAGCGCAGACCCGATAAGCGGGCGTCGGAGCGTCTCCGTGGTCAGCGCCGTCGCTGGGCTCGGCGAGAAGCTCGTTTCCGGCGACGCCGATGGGCACACTTGGTGGATCGAGCAACACGGGCAGGTCGAGCGTCACGCATCGCCTCGGTGCGAGTCATCCAGCCAAACCAAGCAAAATCAGCCACCTCTCACCGACGAGCAGGCGGCCGCTGCGGCACGCCTGGCCCAACGGTGCGCCGAGCACTTTCAATGCCCTCAGGACATCGAATGGGCGTTCGAGAGCGGTCAACTGTTTCTGCTCCAGTCTCGCCCCATCACCGCACTCGCCGGTCGTCCAGACCCGGACGCGACGATGAACATCTGGGACAACAGCAACATCGCAGAGAGCTACAACGGCGTGACTTCGACCCTCACGTTCTCGTTTGCACGCTACGCCTACGAACACGTCTACCGAGAGTTCTGCCGAATCCTCCGCGTCCCGAGGCGTACCGTGGAGGCAAACAGCCAGGTCTTCGCCCACATGCTCGGTCGGATTAGAGGCCGCGTGTACTACAACCTTCTCAACTGGTATCGGCTGCTCACGATGCTCCCCGGCTTTCGAGCCAACCGAGGCTTCATGGAGCAGATGATGGGCGTGGACGAGAGCCTGCCCGACGGCGTCGCCGAGTCGCTGGTGACCTCCACTTGGTCGCAGCGCCTGCTGGACAGGCTTCATCTGATTCGATCGGCAACCGCGCTCATCTGGCACCACCTCTGGCTGCCTCGCACCATCCAGCGGTTCTATCGACGACTGGACGCCGTACTCGCCGAACCCGACCCGCCGATCTCCAGACGACGACTCGACGAGCTGGCAGCCGACTATCGGCGACTCGAAGCGGGATTGCTCCGCCACTGGGACGCTCCGCTCGTGAATGATTTCCTGGCCATGATCTTCTTCGGCCTGCTCGGCAAGCTGACCAGATCGTGGTGCGGTGACGAGCACGGGAGCCTGCAGAACGACCTGCTCGTTGGCGAAGGCGGCATCATCAGCGCCGAGCCAGCGCGGCGAGTGGCGGAGATGGGCGCGATGGCCGCGAGTGATCCGGGCCTTACCCGATCGCTGCAGCACGACCCGCTCCATCGAGTCCAACGCGACCTCGATCAGCGTCCCGAACTTCGGCAAGCCATCAACGACTACCTCACGAAGTTCGGCGACCGCTGCCTGGAGGAGCTCAAGCTCGAGTCGGCCACCTTGAACGACGACCCAACCCCTCTATTGAGAAGCATCGGGGCCGTTGCCGCCTCACGGCCGGCGCACGCCGGCACGACAAACCAGAAGACGACGACAGACGAACCCGACGTTCACCCGATGCGAGCCAACGCCCAGGCGAGAGTGGCCGACGCCCTTCGCGGCCGGCCGTTCCGAAAGCTCGCGTTTGCCTGGGTGCTGAGAAACGCCAGGAACCGGGTGCGTGACCGGGAGAACCTGCGTTTCGAGCGGACCCGCGTGTTTGGCCGTGTAAGACGGATATTCGTCGAGATCGGTCGCCGGCTCTACGCCGACCGCGTGCTCGACGATCCGCGCGATGTCTTCCACCTGGAGCTACGGGAGGTCCTCGCCTTTATAGACGGCGATCCGGGATGCAACGACCTGGCTGGCTTGGCGGCTGTGCGACGAGACGAAGACGAACGGCTACGCGTCGAGCCTCACCCGCCCTCGCGAATCACGACTCACGGCCCGCCGGGACTGATCGACGATCTCACGTCCGACCAAGCGGATGGCGTCGACGCCCTCTCGTCTAGCGATGCCTCGGCAAAACTGACCGGGATCGGCTGCTGCCCCGGTGTCGTCCGCGGCCGAGCGCGTGTGATCCGCGACCCGCGGGGCGTCCAGCTCGACCCCGGCGACATCCTCGTCGCCGAGC
>JBCCZZ010000023.1:0-2734 GCA_039186605.1 Planctomycetota bacterium
CATAAAACGCCTCGGCCCGCCTCAGCCCAGAGACGACCAGGCCCTCGGCACCGCATTCGACCAGGTTCTGTGCCTTGACGGCTTCGGCCTCGGGATCGCCCTCGGTCGTCGCGACGACCAGCGAAAGGTCACGTGTCGCAAGCGTGGCCTGCAAGGCGTCAAGAAATCGGGCGAAGATCGCATTGTCGAGGGTCGGGACGAGGGCTCCGATCAGTCGCGTGCGGCCAGAATTGATGGCCCGCGCTGCCGGGCTCGGGAAGAAGCGGAGTTGGTCGATCGCGGCCTGGACGCGCTCCCTGGTCGTGACGGAGACCTGCAAGGGTGAGTTCAGAACGCGAGACACAGTAGCAACCGACACGCCGCTTCGCTTCGCCACGTCGCGCAGCGTGGCCCGCCGCTTGCTCAGCATATCACCCATAGCTTGGAAACTACCTGCCTGCCCAACACCCATCAAGAATCATATTGACGAATGTAACTAGTTACATAATGCTGTGTAACTAGTTACACTCTTACTGGGGCGTTGACTGGTGCTGTTTGACAAGGAATTGCATGGCTTCACGCTCATCGGCCTGGCAACGCAGGGTCGGTCCTTTCCCGGCTTTCGGCTGCCTCAACAATCTGGTGAGATACGGATCGCCCCTCGGGAGGCGAAACGCGTCAGTCTGGGTGCTGGTGACCTCGTTTCACTGAGGTCCGAGAGTGGATTGGCGCACGCAATCGTGCTCGTCCTCGACAACGATGGGGTGCCAACACCCGCACTGCTGGGCATCGAAAACACTGCCCATCTAGAGCCTGCGCAGTTCGATGCTCAGGAGCTCTCCGGCTGGCTTGCGCAGCGCTCGACCTCATCGAGCAGCACGCTTCCGGTCGCGAACATTGCGCTGGGGCCGGATCCGGTCACTCTGCGCGCGACCTCGCGCTGCACGCTCTGGGCGATTGCAGCCACATCTGCTGGCGAGCTGGTCGCAGGCATCTCGAACGGCGGTTTCTGCCTCTCACACCAAAAGGCCGCATCCCGCGAGCCTGTGCTGCCCGATCCGCTCGGAGAGGTGCGAGAGGAGTTCACAGTCAGCCGCGGCACGGCAACCGCCTATGAGGTTCGGCGCGGCGAGGTCATCCAGATCATCGATGTCGAGGGTCAGCAGTGCTCTGACTTCATGGCATTCCGCGCTGCTGGCCTCGAAGCCAGCCGTGAGGAGATAATCGACAGTACCGCAACCCGGTCTCTCGTTCGGCACGCGTATCCAACACCTGGCCTCTTCGACAAGTTCTACGACCGCGAGATGCGCCCGCTCCTCAGCGTCGTGCAGGACACCTGCGGACAGCATGACACGTTCGGGCTCGCTTGTACCGCTCGCGGATACGAGGAGCGCGGCTTTCCAGGGCACTTGAATTGCTCGGACAACATCTCGGACGCGATGTCGCCCTATGGTGTAGCGAGACGCAGCGCATGGCCCGCGATCAACTTTTTCTGGAGTACCTGGATCGACCGGCACAGCGGCCGGCTGATGACGGAAGAGAGCCATTCGCGGCCAGGCGATTTCGTGGCCATGCGGGCCATGGACGATCTCGTATGCGTCTCGACAGCCTGTCCCGACGACATTGACCCGATCAATGGCTGGAACCCGACCGATGTGCACGTGCGGATCTATCGGCCGGATGTGCCGATCCGTCGCGCCGTCGCCTATCGGGAGAAGGAAGACGCTCCGATGTCGATAAGCGAGGAGTCGGCATTTCACCCACGCACGGCCACGCTGACACAGCAGTTCGCGCCAGCGCGCGATCTCTGGACACCGCTTGTCTACCCGAGCACCGGAACGCTTGGGGAGTACTGGGCGTGCCGCGAAGCCGTGACCGTGCAGGACATGAGCGGCTTGAGGAAGTTCGACATCATTGGTCCTGATGCCGAGCGGTTGCTGCAACGAGCCATGACCCGCGACATCGCCAGACTGCCCGTTTGGCGGGGCACCTACGCCCTGATGTGCGATGACGCCGGCACGGTGATTGACGATGGCACGCTCTTCCGCCTCGGCCCCGAGCTCTTCCGGTGGTGCTGTGGGTCGGAGGAGAGCGGGCGCGCATTGACCTCGTTGGCGAAGACGGACGACCTGAAGGTCCGGATACACGCTCTGCGCGGCTCGATGCCCAGTCTTGCTGTTCAGGGACCGAAGTCGCGCGATCTGATGCGCAGCATCACGTTCACCCAGCCGCACGTGCCGACGCTCGATCAGTTAAAATGGTTTGGTGTCACCATCGCCCGGCTGCGCGATCGTGAGGGTGCGCCATTCATGCTCAGCCGATCCGGGTACACGGGGGAACTCGGTTTCGAGATCTTCTGCGCGAAGGCGGACGCCCTAGCGATCTGGGACGCAGTCATGGAAGCCGGGGAGCCGCTTGGGATCGAACCCATGGGCTCAGAAGCGCTCAACCTCATCCGGGTCGAGGCTGGGCTCGCCGCTGCGGGCGCCGAGTTTGCACCCGGAATCGATGCTCTCGAAGCGGGGCTCGGCTTCGCTGTCGATCTCAGGAAAGCTGACTTCGTCGGTAAAGCGGCACTTGAACGCAATGCCGCGTCGCCTCGCAGGGCTCTCAAGGGCCTGTTGATCGACGTCGATGACGTACCTGCCCATGGGGCGCCGATCCTGTCGGGCGAACGGCAAGTCGGCGCCGTCACTTCCGCGATCCGGTCGCCAATGCTTGAGCGGGCCATCGCGATCGCCCGCATCGGCGTCGA
>JBCCZZ010000024.1:0-2236 GCA_039186605.1 Planctomycetota bacterium
CGCGGACCGTCACCTCTTCACCTGAGATCGAGTCGACTGATTGCCCGGGAAAGGTAACGGCCGCCGAGTAGGGAAGGTGGATCAGCGCGCCAAGCGGGGAGCGAGGGGACGGAAGCGAGCTGCGGATCGTCGGATTAGACCTGGCGAACCCCGTTGAAACGGGGGCGAGCGGAACAAGCCGAACGTTAGCGGCCCAGCGGATCGTGTTGAGCCTCGATCGCCCTACATGGATACGGGAAGACGAAGACACGTTGGGCTGGCTGTCGCCGACCACCGCGGATGCGAGCAGACTGAGGTCTCGACCGAGCGTACCCAGTTCGACCGAGCCTCGTGCAACGGACATCTGTGGCTCGCCGCCATACCGCTCCGGGTCGTCGGGCAACACGACGCTTGCAGAACGCGCGGCCACATCCGCAGCGTGCTTGACGAGCAGGTTCGCTTGCGCGAGAAGCCCCCACTGCACCAAGCAGAGGAAGACCACCCAAAGCGGAATGATTGCCAGCAGAAACTCGACGAACACCGCGCCGGATTCGTTAGCGAGAACCGTCTCTCGTGGGTGTCCAAAACTCATGTCTTTCAAGGGATCGGGAGGGTGTTGGAGAACAGAACCGACCCCGTACCGAGAAGAACCGAGGGGCCAAGCTTGATCGAGCGCGACGCTGGCGCGGGCGGTCGATCATGAGTGGTGGTCGATAGAAAGCGGCGAATACGCTCACCTTGAGGCGTGTGCACCAGCAGTGATGCCACTCCGCCGACCGCGGCAATGGCGAGTGAAACGAGCTGGATCCGCATCCCCGTAGACAGATCCATCCCGGTGCTCGCCCCGAGCGCAGCGAAGAGCTTCACGTCTCCGCCACCCATGCCGCCCGAGCGAAACGCGATGTACGGCACTAGCCCGCAAAGCGTGGCGGACACGACGCTCAGAAGCGCGTGGGCGGGACCCATCGACAGCCCGAGAACCAAAGGCGCTGCGACGAGTGGCGGTACGGTGATCCAGTTTGGAATCTGCCCGGTCCGCCAGTCGGTCAACGCGGCAGCCGTGGACACCCCGAGCGCCAGCATGTAGGCGATCCGCACGGGCTCGTCGCCTACTGCACGACGTCCGAGATATAGCCGTCGGCTGCCTCGATCTCGCCGGTGAGGGTTTCGCCAAACTGTTGCCACGCCGCGATTCCGACGATTGCGACCAACCCGAGAACGATGATGTACTCGACGGTCGTGAGGCCGCGCTTGTCGGACATGAGAGAGCGCATGCTGCTTGTCATATTCGGTTCCTCGTTGCCTAGGGGATGGGAAGGAGAACGAAGAGCTTCGTCAGGTAGTAGGCCTCTACCAACGGAACACCCAGACCGAAGATCGTCATGCCTACGGTCAGGCTGCTCACCCCAAGTACGATCGCGTACTCACCGAAACTCACGCAGACGTATCGGACGCCCGTTCGCCGATGTTGCGGACGAGATGCCCCAAAAGAACTCGAACCCGATCGGGACGAGACCTCATGCGAACTCCCGCGCAACCGATGGATGCGCGTGTCCGAAACTAGTCCTCGAGAAACCGCGGGATGTGGCTCAGACCAAGGAGGTGATCGCCCAACAGTCAGCGAAACACGACAAAAACAACATGCCGTGCGGCATCATCATAGTTGATACTGGTCCGTCAGGGGCCGTGGGCAGGGTGAGGTCGGGCGCGTCTCAGGCCGCGTGACTCTGGCTGCTCGCTACTGAGGGAAGTACCGATCGATCAAGAGCGGGAGACGATGCCTTGTTGGATCATCGTTTCGCCCATGGAGATGGCCATCTCTTCTAGGGAGTGGGGTTGCCAGTTGAGTACGGTACGGATCCGATCGCTCGAGACGTTGCGGACTCGGCCGAGGTCGGAGATGACGGAGCGGACCGTAGGGTCGAAGAGCGCGACGATGCGCACCATGAAGTTCGGGAGCTTGCGGGTGGGGACCTTCCACCCCTCGGGGCCGAAGCGCTTGGCGAGCGCCGCGGCGACTTCGTCGATCCATGAGAACTCGATGGCGCAGCAGAATCGCTGACCGGCGGCTTCGGGGATGGTCATGGCAGCGATGTGAGCGCTGGCTACATCGCGCACGTCTACCCAGGGGAAGCCTAGCTTGGCGGTGCCGGGGAGCTCTTTGGCCATGAGCTTGCGAACGATTTCGCCCGAGGTGCTGTAGTGCTTGTTGAGTACGGGCCCGAGGACTGCACCAGGATTGATGACGCAGAGTTCC
>JBCCZZ010000025.1:0-1777 GCA_039186605.1 Planctomycetota bacterium
GCGTAGTAATACTGGTCCTGGTAGTCGATCGGTTTGATCTCCAGCATCGCCCAGTCGGGCTCAGCCTGGGTCAGCCAGCGGCGGAAGGCCTCGAGCCGCCAGTCGAGCATCCACTCGGGCTCGTTCTTCTTGGCCGAGATCAGGCGCACGATGTCCTCGTTCAGACCCTTGGGCGCGAACTCCATATCGACATCGGTGGACCAGCCGTATTTGTAGGCCCCCATCGCCCGCACGGTATCGATGGTCTCCTGGTCGACCCCGTCCTTCACATCGACATCGAGTGCGGTCATAGCCCGTCTCCTTCGACCTCAAGCCGCGCGGCGTGCGCGCTTCCGATAAAGTTCCGTCCAGGCGGCAAGAAACGCCCGTATCTCCGCCTCGGTCGTGGTGGGTCCGAGGCTGACCCTGATCGCGCTCGACGCGGTGAGGCTGTCGAAGCCCATGGCGCGGAGCACCCGGCTCTCCTTGACCTTCCCACTCGAGCAGGCGCTGCCGGCGCTCACGGCAAAGCCCGCGAGGTCGAGCTGCATCACCTGCGTCTCACCCTTCCAGCCCGGCACCGCGAAGCACGAGGTGTTCGGCAATCGCGACGCTTCGCTACCAAATATGATGAGGTCGGGCGCGGCGGCTTCAAGGCCTTCTTCTAGAATGTTTCTAAGTTTTTCGACCCGATCCCACACCCCCGCCTCGAGATCCCGCTTGGCCGCCACCGCCGCCGCCCCAAACCCCGCGATCCCGACCACATTCTCGGTCCCAGACCGCCGCCCCTGTTCCTGCCCGCCGCCTTTGATGACATGCTTTAGTTGGGCGTTTCCGATCATCGTCATCGCGCCAATGCCGCCGCAACCTCCAAGCTTGTGGCACGACGCGATGAGAAACTGTGGCAAGACCGCGCTTTTCTCACCAAGGCTGGCGCCAAGATGATACGGTCCGGCGACGCGGCCGACGCTTTGAGTGATGTCTCGCAAAACGCCGACATTCTTTGTCCAGCGTTCTCCAACTCTGTGTTGTGGGAGATCGCTGATAACCCCGGTCTCGCTGTTGCCATGCTGCATGCAAACCAGAACCGACTCGGCGCGCAGGCTCTTCAGGAGCGCCCCCTGATCCGGAGCAAAGTCGTTGTTTTGCAACCCGTTGAATAACTGCAAGTCATCAGCGAGACTCTCGGGCATCCGGTAGCTGTCGTTCCAGAACCATGATGCACCTTCGACCGCGTCATGCTCCATCAAGTGCACTGAGCACCGATAGTAGCCGCTGCCGAAGATCACGCGCTGTGCCGCCTCAGTCGCACCTGAGGTGAACACGAGTTCATCCGGCTCGCAGCTGACGAGCGTCGATACGTCCGCTCGAGCTCGCTCAACAATTGCCCGCGCTGCGCGGCCTTCCGCGTGAACGCTGGAGGGGTTGCCGAGAGTGTCCATGGCTTCGAGCATGGCGGCACGAGCCTCCGGCCTGAGGGGGGCCGTGGCGTTCCAATCGAGATAGACGCGTCGGCCGTCGAGGCCTGTCAATGGCGTGTCCCTTCGGCCACCGACTCGGCCGTCTCAGGCACCTCCGCGCCGAAATCAGGCACGGCAGGACACGGGATCATCCGGTCGCCGATCACATCCGCGATGGTCACCTTGGAGAGGAAGACATGGACATGCGCGGAGAGCTGCTCCCAGAGCGCATGGGTGAGGCAGGCTTCCTTCGACTTGCCGCAGCCGAGCCCCTCCTCCCACTTGCCGTCACACCCCATCGCATTCAGGCGCTCATCCACGGCCGACATGACGTCCGA
>JBCCZZ010000026.1:0-1518 GCA_039186605.1 Planctomycetota bacterium
CCACGCAGGCCACCGGCATCCTCAACACCGAGGAGAGCGGCACCGTCGCCCTCCGCTTGGGTGTCGATTTCAGCTTCTGATACCTGACCGATCCCCGCACGGGGATACTCCTTGCCGACTCAGGCGGCCGGCCCCATCTCCGGGGGCCGGCCGTTTTTCGTTTTGTGCTCGCGATAACGCCCGCTGGCCGATCGCAAGCACTTTGCCGAGGGGTCTCGGCAGCGTGTCTCGATAGCATGGAGCACAGATATGACCTTGACGCTTCGAATACTGATCGCCTGTGGGGGTGCGATCGCGACCACCGCGACGACCTCGGCACAGGACCTCGACATCGATTGGGCCTACCAGGCTGAGCTCCGCGCGGACACCGAGGCCCGCAGTAGCCTGCTGGCTTTCCCGTATTACCAGAGGCGCGAGGGAACGCATGAGTTGAGCGAGACTCCCTTTGAGCTCAACGCGAACGACGACTGGATCAACCTCGACGGCCATTCGGCGTTCCGATACAACGCAAACATCGGGAGCGAGACAACCGACCGCGACAACGCGACCGGATTCGGCCTTGCCCAAACCCAGCTGACAACGACTGGAACGCTGCAAGACTTTGCGTTCAGGATCCAGCTCGATCTCAGCGACGATGCGCAGGGCGATGCGGTGCTCGAGGATGCATGGATTGCGTACGAGCTCGCCAACGGGATCAGAATCGCCGCGGGACAAGCGTTCTTGCCGGTCACCCATGCGCAGTACCGCGTGGACGAGAACAAGCAACTCGGCGCCTCCCGGAGCGTCGGTGCCGAGCAGCTCGGGGGCGGACGCACCCAGGGTGTTTTCGTGAGCGGCCAGAACGGCAACTTCGAGTGGATCGGCTCGATCAATGACGGCATGATGACGCCGAACACGCGGTTCGACAGCTCGGCCGAGGCCGATTTCGCGGTAACAGGTCGCGGCAACTACTACTTCGAGGGCGGCGTCAACGACTTCACGCAGGCCAGCTCTTTCCGTGGCGCCTCCGACGCTTCGTATGTTGGCGGCGTGTTCCACTATCAGACCGGCGGCGAGACCATTGGGACCGTAGATCTGGATGTAACCGTCTTCGGTGTTGACGGCCAGTACAAGAGCGACGGCTGGCAGGTGGGCGGCTGGTTCACATTCGCGAACAGTGAACCAGAGATGGGCGACGACACCACAGCGATCTCAACCGGTGTCAGCGGCTCGTACTTCTTCGATGACAACTGGGAAGGCTTCGCCGGCTGGGAATGCCTCAACCTCGACGATGACTCGCTCCGCGAGGACACCTTCAACTTCCTCAACTTCGGCGCCAACTACTTCTTCATCCCCGAGAGCTACGCGATCCGCGGCATCATCGATGTCCTCATCGCACTCGAGGAGGTCGACGGCCTCAGCAGCAGCACCACGCAGGCCACCGGCATCCTCAACACCGAGGAGAGCGGCACCGTCGCCCTCCGCTTGGGTGTCGATTTCAGCTTCTGATACCTGACCGATCCCCGCACGGGGATACTC